>CAXHZK010000007.1:0-140672 GCA_964021915.1 uncultured Roseobacteraceae bacterium
GGTTCGGCACATCTGGGCCCCACTTATGTGAGGTCTATCATGACACAACGTCCACAATTCTATCGTTTCCACCAAGGTGAAAAGCAGCTTCCGTTCGCGGATGCTGAATATGACGCGCGGTTAAAGGGCCTGCGCCAAATCATGGCCGATACAGGCGTTCAAGCCGCCGTTTTCACGTCGATGCATAACATCGCTTATTACTCTGGGTTTTTATATTGCGCTTTCGGGCGGCCCTACGGATTGGTGGTAACCGCAACCCAGAGCGTGACGATATCGGCAGGAATCGATGCCGCGCAACCATGGCGCCGGAGCCATGCAGACAACATCACCTACACCGATTGGGAGCGCGACAACTACTGGCGCGCAATCCTGTCAGTCACCGGTGAGGGGGCCGTGATCGGGATCGAGGCGGACCATCTTACGTTGCTGCAAAGTCAAAAGATGGACGCGTTTTTGAAGCCGTCCAGAGAAGTGGACATCGCCCCGCTGACGATGGTGCAGCGGATGCATAAGTCGCAAGCCGAGCTTGATCTAATTCGCCACGGTGCGGGTGTCGCGGATGTGGGTGGCTACGCAATTCGCGATGCAATTCGCGAAGGCACGAGAGAGATTGATGTTGCCATGGCAGGTCGCGACGAGATGGAGCTTGAAATCGCAAAGCGGTTTCCCGACGCAGAATACCGTGACACTTGGGTTTGGTTCCAATCGGGGATTAACACCGATGGGGCGCATAACCCCGTGACATCGCGCAAGCTGGAACGAGGGGACATTCTATCGCTCAACACGTTCCCGATGATCAGCGGTTACTACACAGCGCTAGAACGCACGTTGTTCGTGGGTGATGTGGATGACGCCAGTTTGCGGATTTGGCAGGCCAACGTCGATGCGCATGAATACGGTATGAGCCTTCTCAAACCCGGTGCGAGCTGTGCCGAGGTGACGGCCAAGATTAACGACTTTTTCGCTGAACGCGATTTGCTGCAATACCGGACATTCGGGTATGGGCATTCGTTCGGGGTGCTGTCTCATTATTATGGTCGCGAGGCAGGGCTGGAATTACGAGAGGATATCGATACGATCCTCGAGCCGGGCATGGTGATTAGCATGGAGCCGATGTTGACCATCCCCGAAGGTCACGCGGGCGCAGGGGGGTATCGTGAACATGATATTTTGTTCATCACCGATGACGGAAATGAAAATATCACTGGTTACCCCTATGGGCCGGACCACAACGTGATCGGGTGAAAGTCTAGGGGCGTGCTAAAGAGCGCGCCCCGTTTTCGTCAATATAGACGTTTGATAATCCGCATGAAATACGGGTAGTAAGACATTCAGTATTTCGGACGGACCGCGCAAGAGATGACAAATAATTCCTATACGCGCCGAGGCTTTGGGGTGTTGGCAATCGCTGGGCTTGCCGCCTGTGCCGGCCCAAAGCCGAAGGCCGTGCCGGTACGGCGGATCGAACCATTTGCGCCGGGATATGGGCCGATTTTTGATGCGGGGTATAATTTGCGTGGCATTGCGCCTGAATACACCCAAGGCGTAAATCGCCGTATGTTCGGTTATTATCTTGGGGATGCACCGCGAAATTCGATAGATGTCGATCCATTCGCTAAGTTTTTGTATCACGTAAGAGGCGATGGGACCGCTACCCGCTATCCGGTTGGTGTGGGCCGTCAGGGCAGGTCAATCTCGGGTTTCGCTACGGTGAAGCTCAAAAAGAAATGGCCAGGATGGACGCCGACACCCAATATGTTGCGCACAGAGCCGGAAATTTATGGCGGTTTCAAACAGGGCATTCCTGGAGGGTTAAGAAGCCCGCTGGGCGCGCGAGCACTGTATTTATATCGCGGCGGACGGGACACCTATTACCGGATACATGGGACCAACGATTTGGCGTCGATTGGAAATTCCGGATCAGCAGGATGCATCCGCATGTTTAACCATGATATTATCCATCTGTATGACCAGTTTAGCGGGGATATCCCCGTGTTGATCCGCAGCGAAGCCGAAAGCCGCCGGATTGAGACAGAATTTTTTGGACGAGGGCGCGAGCTTGCCGCGAAACAAGTGGACCCTCAGGATATTTACGGCCCAGAGGCACTTGCTAGGGATCGAGCGCCGGATTTTGATGCCGTAAACCCCTATACCAATAGAACGCCCTAACACCCGGAATGTTTAGCCCGCTGCTTGCGATGCCAACCACCTCTTTTGCTTGATAAGTCAACGGAGGTGTTTGAAACTGCGTCGACAGTTACTTATATGTAAACAAATATAACATTTTTCGGGGGTTCACATCATATGTCCAATTTCGACGCACAAATTCAGCAAAGCCAAGCTGAAGTTTCACAGGCGCAAAGCAAGATTTCCGAACTGACAAACCGGATTGAAACCGCCCGCGAAAAGATAGCGCAGGGCACTGATGTGTCCATCGATATTGAAAACGCCACGCTTGAGGATGTGCATGTGCACACCGAGCTGATGAACGCCAATATTGCTGAACTGATCATGGGGCTTGATGATGTCACCGCTGGTTTTCAACAGGATTTTGACGAGATGCGGACCAAGACAGGTTGGGAAAGCTTTGTCGGGTTCTTTTCCAAGGGCAAGTCTGAATCCATGAGAGAAGAGCGGATGCGCACAGCGTCAGTGGACGACAAATTGCAAGATTTGATTTCAAAATCTGATGTGATCACCAAGCTGCTTGAAGGGCAATTGGCCGTTTTGAACGAACAAAAAACCAAGGTCGAGGGCAACCTGACTGGCACGTTGGATGAACGCGAAGTGACAGTTGCCGAGCTGGAGACGATCCGCGCCGATATCCTTGCGATGGATCCAAAGGTGATCACGCTGGAGGGTAAAATTTCTGTTGAACAAGACGCCGCCGCGCGCACCAAGCTGGAAACCGAATTGGCGGCACTCAACACAAAGTTCAACGAAATGGTGCAGCAAGAGCAAGTGATGCTGGCGAAGTCCCAGACGCTGGAACGCTATATTGAAAAAGGAAAAACGTGGATCGACAGTTTGCAGAACCAAGCGGCGACGCAGATGGTGCTGATCAACAAGCTGGAAACAGACACCAAACAGCGTGTTGTTCTGTATGATGCCCTGACCAAATCATTGAAGACCGCGCAGCAACAAGATGTGGCGCATAAGATCAATGAAATCGGCGTGAAAACCGACCAAGAGGCGCAAACGGCAATGGCCGCGATTGGGTCCGCGACGAACGCCAAGATGGCCGATATGCTAGAGGCGCACGAGGATCACATGGTATTCGCCCGTGATGTGCTTGAGCAGAAAGCGAAGGCCGACGAGCGGTTCGTTCGTCGTTTCCAGAAGATCGTGGAGAAGCACGATAGCAACCAGTATGGTGGGTAAATCGCCGAACATCGGGCGTATTTGGCAAAGTGGAACGGCTCTGTTCGCGATCGGTTTAGTGCTGGCTGTCGTCTATTGGCGCACTGGTCTGGTTGTGTTGTTTTGGCTTTCCTTGATCGGGATCATTGGGGGAATTGTAACGTGGCGGCGTGGTTTCCCGAGCGCAGGCAATACTGAGGTCGAACATGAATCGTTTCGTCACAGCCATTTCTAAAATTGAGCGGAGCCAACCACATGATTGACGCCCCAACACAAGATCACTTCAAACTCGAAGATACCCGCATCACACGCAGGTATTTCGGCAAGTTTGAGCGGATCACTGGCTATCTGCTCAAAGTCGCGGCCACGATGGAAGCCGAAGGCCGGATGGAGCGGCGGGATATTAATGTTGTGGCGCGGTATTTGACGGGGCTGAATTTCACGTTTCGGGCGCTGGCGCATAAATACCATTTTAGCGGGCGCTATGCCCATGCGGGCAAGCTGACGTTTGATCGGGTAGAGAGCGGGTTTCCTGTTTACCCAGAGTTGCTTGAGATGGCGAATGATGCGTTGCAGGCCGACAGCCACCTGTCGTCGATGCCCAGCATTGAACAGCTTAAGGATCAGATGGTCCGCGTTATTGTGGGCGAACAAGAGATACCGACCAAGCTGCAATACGCGCTATCGCAGCGCATGTATTACGAAGAACTGCAAAAGGGCGGGTTGTTCTGGGCGCGCAATGATCCTCAGGCCGAGTGGATCAAAAGCGATGGGGATCGCAGGCATTTCCAAGTGCATTGGGCGGTCTATGACAGCCAAGTGAACCTGCCCACGATCTATATCATGGATGTTGAGGATACGGGCCGCACGGGGTTGCCCAAGGACGAACGTCGCTGGCCTGAAGTGCAGGCGCATCTGATGGCGCAGGCGGTGGCAGGGCTCAAGCTGTTGACGATTGCCAAGGGTTTTGATGAGGATTTCAACGACCTGCACCCGACACGGCTGCGTCGCATTCATATTGGCCCGATGTATAGCCACGCGTTTACCCGTCAAATGGGGCCACTGCGCGAAGTGTTAGAAGCCGCGCGCGCGCCTGTCGGCGAAGATTGGGCGCTGGTTTGGACGGCAGAGGATTTGCAGTCTGAGCGTGTTGAGCGTATCAAATCAGGCTGGTTCGGCACGGTTGAACGCCAGATTTTCGCGCTTGATCCGTTTGAAGGGGCGACTGCGGATGCTGGGGCCACAGCGATCGAGCGGTCGTTGATTATGCCAGAACGGCCCTACCAGTCATTGGCAGAGCGCAATCCCCCGGGTTTTGGGAATGTGCGTAAATTCGTGGTCAGCGATAGCGGGCGGGTGCTGAGCCAAATTTAAAAATATGGTGAACGCCTTTATTGTGCCACGTTTGGTCCGTAATTGGCGCATCGACAAAAAGACAACTGTGCGATTCTGAAAACGTAAGAAATGAGCCAAACAAGCGATCAAATGGAACTCCGCGAAGAGGACGTGCAGGCGCATTATGCGGCCGCACTGGATTTGCTTGACGGATTTGACCATGCGCCGCGAATAGCGACGGGCGCTGCTGCGGCTGCGCCGGAAAAGTCATCAGGTTTGGGCACGCGTAGGGCATTCCGGTCCACCACACCGGGTTTGGCGGCGCGTCGCGTGCAACGCAGCGAAGGTATTCAACTGACAACGAGGGTTGAGGCCGTCGCAGGTGGCGATGGTTTGACCACACCGTTGCAGGCACATGTTCTGACCGGGCTGCGCCGCGCAATTGCAATCGCGTTGGCCGTGGCGGATCAATATGCCGAACGCACACCGCTTAAGGACCTTAAGCGTGCTAATTTGGACGGCGCGTTACCATCAGGCCAGAAAGACGCGTTTGCAGAATTCTTGACCGCTGAAGCGTTGATCACACTGCATACATTTGCATCCGCTACCGCATTTTTATTGGGTTCTCACGCCACTGAGGCAACAGTTGAGGTGGGCGATGTCGATGAGGTTCTCGTTGAGAATGCGCAATTGGGATTGCACGGCGCCCTTTGGGAGCTTGATCAGGATATAGCCACTCATGCTGCTGATGAGCCACGGTTGATAGCGACGGTATTGGCATTTGCCGAGGCGTTGATGGCTAAAGTCGCGGCAAGGGCATCGACAGCGGCACGGTTAGAGGCGTTTGAAACGGCAAGCTGGCGTGTTGAGGCGGATGATTTTACCGTGCGCGGGTTTGAACCGGCATCCAAAGGCAAAACCAGTAAGCTGACCATGACGTTCAAGAAACCGAACGAAGTTGTCGGGAACCACATCGCGAAATATCAGGCGATGAAACTGGCCAAGATGGTGATGGCTTATGATTTTGATCGCAAGCTCAACCCGTTTGCGGACCTTGGTGGATTTATCTTTACGTTTATGGGTGATGGCAAACCGGGGACGGGTAAGACGACGCTGATCCAGATGATGGCTGGCCTGATCAACGATTATTGTCAGGTCGCGGGCTTTCCGTTTCGGTATCAAAACCTGTCCACGGATAATATTGACAGTTATCAGGGTAAATCGGGCCAAAATGCCAAGGCGTTCATCAATAATATCCTTGATCCATCTGTGATTGGTTTTGGCACGATTGATGATATTGACCAACTGGCTGGTAAGCGTGGTGACAGGCAGTCAAGCGCGGGCCAGCTCGAGATTACGGCAGTGCTGATGGAAAGCTTTGCCGGGGCCAATACCGTGGTGCGTGGTAACTGCACGTTTGGTATGTTTTCGAATTACCCCGAGAATGTGGATGACGCGCTGCGCCAGCGTGCAGGTGCGCGTTTCCTTGTGGATGGGCCGCAAACGCAGGATGACTACATCGATATCTTGTATCTTTTGATGGGCAAAAACCACGATATTCCGATTGGCGATCACGAGGTGTTTTCGGCACAAGAGATCAAAAAGGCCGTTGCCGCCAGTTTTGAAAGCCATGCGCGACCACATGAAGAGGGTCTGATCAAGGTTTTTGATCGCGTGCAGGACCAGATCGGCGATTTGGATACGATTGCCAAAATGGGAGTGTATTTAAAGGGAATCCAAGAGGCAGATTCGCGGTTCACTGGTCGGGCGATCAAAAATATCACCGATGCTGTGAAGGTCAGGGCAATGGATTTTGAATTGCCGGATGAATGGATGGAAAACCCCGAAATTTTTCTGCGGCAAGATTACGACACTAAGCATGCAATGATCAAAGATTTACGCGTGCCGATCACAACAGATATGGTTTTACAGGAAATCAATCGCTATGCGGATAGTGAGTTTCGGTATGCGGACAAATCTGACGAAGTCGCCATTACCAATATGGTGAGAGACTATCATCGTCAGGAACGGGCCAAGCAACTGTTTGTAAAAGGTAAAGTATGAGTGTTATTCAAAGAGCCTGGTTCGGCTATGCAATTCTAACAATTCTTGCGGTCGTCGCGAGCCTGGCTCTTAGCAATGGCAGCGGCGTTGGTCTCGTGATTCCAGGGGATTCCGTTGAGAATATTCAAGGTGGTTTTTGGATTTACCTGTGTGTCTTGAGTGGTTGGGTAGGCATGATTTTACTCTTCCCGACCTTTTTGGCTATCTGGGGGGCAAGTTATGAAAGCCGCGCAGTTTGGCTCGCGTATTGGACAGTGTCTTGTATCGCCTATTTGTTTCAGATCACGATTTGTATCTCGCTCTACTTTGCAGGTTTGTGGGACTGGAGCTTAAGTAACGGCATAATTCAATCGATATGGCCATCACTGATCCTCGCTGCTTGGTGGTCATTTGATGTGGCGCGTGCTTGGGTCTATGGCACGTGGGTTACCGTCCAGCGGATAACGTTGCATATTGCAATCGTCGTTATGGTTACCCAAGCGGCGATCTTTAGTGGTAGCTTAGTTGTTATTAAGCTGTTGGGCGGCGCGCTAATTTTCACAAGTCTCGTGTCGTTTAGCATTGCCATGAAACGGCGCCGTGCACGTTGATGGTTTCACATTTGGCCTGATTGTTCCTGCCATAATGCTGGCCTTGTTAGGCTGGTTTGTGCCCTTGATTGTCGGCTGGCGGCTGCCCGAAGGGGTACCGTGGCTTTTGCTGAACGCGGCTATCTCTACAGTACTGATGTCACTATTAGGCGGAGCAGCCTTTTTCATTCTTTACGGTGCGAACGGGATGCCGATGGAGAATGTCTTTGCTCATGGCAGCAGCGAATGGTTTTGGTATTTCATAAGGCTAGGCATTGCCTCGGCCTTGATTTGGGGGCCATTGATGGTTTTATCATTGGTGAACCAACCGCGGCGATGGGTGACGAAAACATGGTAGTAATATGCACCGATTGATCAAAACGGGATTGATGTTTGGTAACCTTGTTCGGGTTGATAGCCCAATTTTGATCGACCGCTACAATCGCGCGCTTAATGCTCTTATCGGGCGGCAGACAACACTTGCTGAATTTCACATCGACATATCGGGATATAGCCCGGAGGTGGGCGATGAATTCGGCGATCCGCTTTACCTTAATCATCAGGGGGTAAACAGGCAGTTCATCTTGCTGACGACCGAACAAGAAACGGCGCCACTTCTGGAGGCGAAGTTCTCTACCTCCAGAGGGATACTTAAGCAGTTCATTGCAGAAAACAGACCCCAACTATTTGCGTTGACGGCAAGGGATGCCGTGACCGGTGAGATGGTGAATTCGGTTTATGACTTGAACGACGCCACGGCATTATTTGACATAAAGCGGATTGAGATTGAGGCGGATACAACCGGCGGCACATTGGCCACGGCAAGAGTGCTGAGAGAGAAAATAGAGGCGTTCAAGACCCAAGATGATGCATGGTTTGATGATGTCTTGATCGCAGAAATGATTGAACTGGCCAAACAAACCGGGGACGTGACACGTAACCCTGTTGCATTGCCAGCGATGTCGTTCACGCAGGACAATTTCTGGACCTCGCATTTCGGTGGACTGTATGTGTTTCGTGGTGTGGAGCATCCAGCGGCGATTGCGGTCGGTGATGTTGCAGCACTTGGTGAATTGCCCATCGCCTATACGTTTGAAATCGGTAACCGTCGGGCAATTGCAAAGTTTTTAGAACTGAATGATTTGGTTGACCCAATTGTAGAACGTCGAGGCAGTGCATCAGCCGAAATTCTGCGTGACAAGATGGATATGATAACGGCCAGTGTTGCAGCCGAAAATGGTGAAAATGTCATTGGTGCGAACACACGGCAATTGCGGACACTTGCACGGCGTTATGCAAAAGACATGCCAAAGGAATGGCATGGCTTGGCCGCTATGGTCAGATGGGCAGAAGACAATGGCTCTTGGCCGCGTATCAATGCAGACCACCCGGCGTATTTCTATACGTTGCGGGCAAGTGAGCATGCAGATGTAGAATTGGTAAATATGCTCTTAGCGGAATTGACGCCGATGGATCCTCGGCAGCTGTTTATCTGTCACAAGGATGCATTTTATGCAGCATATGCCACATGGCCGGACGAAAAACGAAGCTATGTCGTTGATTTTCTGCACCGCGCTTATCAAATAGATAAAGAAGCAACGCGCGAAACGCTATTTGGCCATGAAAAGCGGGCAGAGCAGATTGCGCCAGTAAAGCGCGACAGGATTAGGGCGGTAGGCCCTTGGGGCGCTGTCAGGCGAGGGGGCTAAACGTGGGATTTATTAGACTTGTTGTGTTCGGCTTTATTGCCCTGAGCATTATTTACTTGTCACTGTCCGTCTATTTTCGCTCCGTCAGGCGTGAGAATTTAGAAGACGATTGGGCCGAGGCCAATCCCGATAGCAGTGATAAAGCAGCAAGAGACGTTTTTGTGGCCGACGGAATGGCGAGCTATCATGGCTCGATCCGCGCGAAGCTGGTCGGACTTGTTTATGTGGTGCCAACGATTGTCGTTTCGGTGATTGTTTTCATGACGAATGCGAATTGAGGTAGAATATGCGGAAATTAAAACTTGGCCTTCGCGTTCTTGCGGTCCTGTTGGTTGGTATGGTTCTACACTATTCGTTGCCGCAGCATGATGTCGTGCGTGTGGTGAGCACCTATCAAGAACGGCAGGATTTGAACGACTGGACCCGCGTATTCTGGGCCCGTCCAGATGATCAATCGGCGACCCTTGTTAATCGCGATGTACAATTCATCCAAACGGTCAAGAAAAAGACGTGGCTGTTGGGATTCGTTCAGCGCGACACAACTGAGGCGATGGTTTACCGCAATGAAGATACAGGGTTCTCTTGGCCGTTCTATTTCAAGTTTGACACCGCCAATTTGCAGACCGAGGCGGATGACCTGCGATCAACGCCAGAGGCACCAAAATGGGCGGTAATGACGCATTACGGCTGGCGCAATGAATTTTTGTCCAGCTTTCCTAACGCCATTTCCATTCGCCCAATTGATAGCCCGGACGCACGCATCATTCCGTGGTTCAATATCTTCTTCTTTGTCTTCTTGATCGTTGCGATTGTGATGATCCGTGCAATGTGGGCGCAGTTTTGGGAGCGCACAATTGATCCGGTGATGGACAGTGCTGGTGACCGTTACGACGAGGCGAGCGCAGGCATAGCCGAACGCAAGGGCCGCCTTGCGCGTTGGCTAGGTACTTGGAAATCCAAGGACAAGCGCTAGCCTCGTTCTGGTCATTCGCCGTAGGGAATCCAGATGTTTTTCACCTCTGTCGCGGCACGAAGGTAGTCAGCGTTTGAGGGGGCGGACGGCGCCCAAGTGCGTTTGATATTGCCCGCGCTTGCGGCCTCAATTGCACCATTATGTGCGTGATCCCCAAAATTCCAAACAGCATCGACATCGAAGTGGTCGGCAAGCGTTTTGCCAAGGCTGGCATGATTGCCTGTGACGATATTGACGACACCAGCTGGCACATCGGAGGTTTCCAAGACTTGGATCAAATCAGTTGCCGCCAAGGGGAAGGCAGCACTTGGGATTAGCGTTGTCCGGTTGCCCATCGCGATTGCGGCGGCCATTGGGGTGATCGTGTCGAGCAGAGGCGCATCGCCACAAAGGATGCCGATATTGCCGACGGGTTCTTTCATCGCCAAGGCGACGCCGCGGATCGGAACGCCATGTGCCTGACCGTCGTATTTGTCGGCCCATGCAGCAAAGGTGAAAAGTGCTTTGATTGATTGTTCAACTTCAGCGCTGCCGGATTTGCCAGTGAGAGATTTGATCCGTGCGCCGAATTCATCGGCCCGCGCTGAGAGGTTTTCAGCGAGATAATAGAGGATTTGGGCGCGCAAGTGGCCAGTGGATTTGGACCAGCCTTTGGCGGCGTTCATCGCCTCAACCGCGTTGCGGATATCTTTGCGGTTGCCGTCAGATGTGTGACCGAGCAACGTACCTTTGGGGCCGTAAATCGGCGTTGAATAGCCACCATCGGGGCGGGCTTGTTTACCTGCGATATAGAGCTTGGCCGTGCGATCAAGCGGGTCTGCGGCGGCGTCCTTGCCTGCGTATGGTGCAGCGGCGGTGCGCGGTTTGGTTTGGGTTTTGGCCTTGGTATAGCCAGCAAGACCTTCCCAGCCGCCTTCGCGACCAAAGCCGCTTTCGCGAACGCCGCCAAAACCAGCGGCGGCATCCATCATGTTGGTGCCGTTGACCCAGACAATGCCCGCGACCAGTTTGGGTGCGATGTCGAGGGCGAGATTGATGTTTTCTGACCAGACCGAAGCGGCAAGGCCGTAGCGCGTGTTATTGGCGATCTGCACCGCCTCGGATGGGGTGCGGAACGTAGTGGCGACAAGCACGGGGCCAAAGATTTCGGTCTGCATCAGGTGCGACGCAGGGTGCAGGCCTGTGATCAATGTCGGTGGGTAGAAACAGCCGTCGGGGGCAGATGTTTGAAACGTCTCACCCTCGTCATTGTCGGCCACCAGCTTGGCGATCATGTCGCGCTGGCTGGGGTCTACGATTGCGCCGACGTCGATGCATTTGTCCAGCGGGTCGCCGATGCGCAGCCCGGACATGCGCGCCCTGAGCTTGGCATAGAATGCGTCAGCGATGCCCTCTTGCACCAAAAGGCGCGATCCGGCGCAGCAGACTTGGCCTTGGTTGAACCAGATTGCATCAACGAGACCTTCAACCGCGCTATCAATGTCAGCGTCGTCGAACACGATGTAGGGGGATTTGCCGCCCAATTCCAATGACAGTGCCTTACCACTGCCAGCGGTTTCTTGGCGAATGATGCGGCCGACTTCGGTGCTGCCCGTAAAGGCGATTTTATCAACGTCGGAAGCAACCAAAGCAGCGCCCGTTTCGCCGTCGCCTGTCACGATATTCACAACGCCTGCTGGCACGCCAGCTTGGTCGCAGATTTCACAGAAAACCATAGCGGTCATAGGCGTGAATTCGGCAGGTTTGAGCACGACAGTATTGCCCATCGCCAAGGCGGGTGCGATTTTCCAGGCCAGCATAAGGAGCGGGAAGTTCCAAGGAATGATCTGACCGCAAACGCCAAGTGCTTCGCGGTCAGGCAATTCATCATCCATCAACTGCGCCATGCCAGCGTGGTAATAGAAATGGCGAATGGCCAGCGGTACATCAATGTCGCGGCTTTCGCGGATCGGTTTGCCGTTATCGAGCGTTTCCATCACAGCCAATAGCCGCGCGTGTTTTTGCATCAGGCGGGCGATTGCATAGAGCACCTTAGCCCGCGCATGTGCGTCCTTGGCCCAAGCCTTTTGCGCTTTGCGTGCTGCTTTCACAGCTTCTGCGACCTCGTCAGCGGTGCCCTTGGTCACGCCTGCAAGCTTGTCGCCGGTTGCAGGGTTCGTCGACGCGAAATCATCGCGTAACGCACCCCATTTCCCGCCGATATAATGGCCAGCGACGCCGCCGCGATCCGCGATCCAAGAAAGTGCTTCAGCCGCGCTTTCAGGGGCAGGGCCATAGTCCATGGTTTCAAAAATATCTTTGACACTCATGCGCCTGTTCCCATCTTCTTAATCGTCGTGAAATTCATAACGCGCCCCTACCCAATCGCATGCCGCCAGCCAGCAGAGTAACTGCCTGTGACGTGGTGTTCGAGTTGCCGCTCAATATCGCCAAGCAGGGATGACGCGCCAAAGCGGAATAGGTCAGGTTGCAACCAACGGTCGCCCAGTTCGTCCTTGATCATTGCCAAATATACCAGTGCATCCTTGGCTTTGCTGATCCCGCCTGCGGGTTTGTAGCCGACCATGATGCCCGTGCGGTCATAGTAATCGCGGATCGCGCGGATCATTGTCAGCGTCACGGGCAAGGTCGCATTGACCGGTTCCTTGCCTGTCGATGTTTTGATGAAATCGGCACCTGCCATCATGCAAACGAGCGAGGCACGCGCGACGTTGCGCAATGTGCCAAGCTCACCCGTGGCAAGGATCGCTTTGACGTGAGCATCACCGCATGCGGCGCGCATTTCACGCATTTCGTCGTAAAGCGCCTGCCAATTACCCGTCAAAACATGTCGGCGGCTGATCACGATGTCGATTTCTTTGGCACCTGCTGCGACGCTTTCGCCAATCTCGGCGATGCGGAGGTGGAAAGGGGACAGGCCAGCGGGGAAACCTGTGGAAACCGCGGCGACGGGGATGTTTGTTCCGCGCAGGGCATCAACCGCAGTGGGGACCATGTCATGGTAAACGCAGATGGCACCTGTGGTGAGGCCTTGCATGTCGAGCGCCTTGAGCAGATCGGCTGATACGGGTTGGCGAGCCTTGGCGCAGAGGCGGCGGACACGGCCCTCGCTATCATCACCAGAGAGAGTGGTAAGATCCATCAGGCTGACGGCCTTGCACAGCCAAGCGGCTTGGTAATCCTTTTTGACGCTACGACGGCCCGGCAACGTCTTAGCGCGGCGCTCGATCGCGGACGTATTGGCCTGCACGCTCATGACCCAATCCAGATCAAGGGGCATGCCATTGTTGCGCGGCAAATGCACTTGGGGCAATTGCGCGGTTTGTGTCAGTGTTTCAGCGGTTTTCTGCAAATGAGCCTCCTGAGGCGTGCCTAGCAAAGCGTGCCATGTTGTGACTGTCTTCGCAAGTTTTGACCAATTGGTCAATAATTGTCAGCGCGTCGCAATGATGGACGCTGCGGCAGATAAACGATACAGCCGTTGCAACACTGTCACTCCAAGGGATTCTGCCATGACATTCGACCGTTCGATCAAAATTGCCCCGTCCATCCTTGCCTCTGATTTCGCCAACTTCGGTGCGGAAATTGAGGCGGTTGAGGCGCAGGGCGCGGATTGGATCCATGTTGATGTGATGGACGGGCATTTTGTGCCTGCGCTGACGTTTGGCGCACAGACCTGCAAGGCGATCCGTCCGCATATCAAGACGGTAATGGATGTGCATTTGATGATCTCGCCTGTTGATGCCTATCTCGAAGGGTTTGCGGAGGCGGGTGCAGATGTGATTACGGCCCACGTCGAGGCGGGGCCGCATATTCACCGCACACTACAAAACATCCGCAGCCTTGGGTGCAAGGCAGGTGTTGCGTTGAACCCTGGCACGCCTGCGGATGCTGTGGCAGACTTAATGGATATGGTTGATCTGATCTGCGTGATGACAGTGAACCCCGGTTTTGGTGGGCAAAAGTTTATCAATATGACGACCAAGATTGAGCGCTTGCGCGAAATGATCGGTGATCGCCCTGTGCATATTGAAATTGACGGCGGCGTTGACCCGTCCACCGCCCCGCTTGTCGCGGCTGCCGGTGCTGATGTGTTGGTCGCGGGTTCTGCCGTGTTCCGCGGTGGTTCGGTTGCCGATCCCGCACCATATGGTGCAAACATCCGCACAATCCGTGCCGCGGCCGAAGCGGCAAGATAGCATGAAAATCATAGTGGTCGGAGCTGGGATCGTTGGGGCGTCTTGCGCCTATCATCTGATGCGCGACGGCCATGATGTGACGGTCATTGATGCGGGTCCCGCAGGTGGGCGCGCAAGTGCGGATGCCTTTGGCTGGATCAATGCGAGTTTTTCGGAAACGCCGGAATATTACAAACTTCGCCGTGCGGCGATTGACGGTTTCGCAGAAGTGAGCAAGGCCGAGGGATTGCCATCAGTGCGCTGGCAAGGTGCGCTTTGGTTTGAAGATGCGGGCGCAGATTTTGACGACCAGCTGACACAAATGCGCGATTTTGGCTATGAGGTATCATTGCTTGATCAAGCGGAATTTCGGGCGCTCGAACCTCATGTCGCCAACCCGCCCCTGCGTGCAGTTTTGGGTCATGTCGAAGGGGCAGCACAGGGTGATGAGATTGCGCGTGCGTTGCTGACCGCGTCCGGCGCGACTGTGATCACAGGTTGTCAGGTTATCGCTGCCGAGCAGGGGCGAATTGAAACTGATCGCGGGACAATGCAGGCGGATAAGATTGTCGTTGCGACGGGCGCAGGTACTGCCGCGCTGACCGGATTACCAATGGACAATCAGCGCGGCGTTATGCTGCATACCAAACCCCTTAAGCCGGTTTTGGAACACATTATCATGGCGCCGGGGTGTCATTTCCGGCAGGCGCCTGATGGGCGCATCGTGATGGGTGGTATGTTCAGCGGCGGCGGCTTTGAGGATGTTGCGACCCAAGATCTGGGCGCGCATATGCTTAAGGTTTTGCAAAAATGGCTGCCTGTTACAGCCTTAGAAGTTGATCAACTGCGCTTTGGGCTCAGGCCTGTTCCCGCAGACGGATTGCCCGCGATTGGCGAGTGGCGCGGGGTTTATATCGCGACGATGCATTCGGGCATTACCCTCGGGCCGTTGGTCGGGCAGCTTGTTGCCAAAGAAATTTCAGGGCATCAACAAGAGATGTTGGCGACATTTCGCCCCGAACGATTGAAAAGTTTCACCAGACTGACGCCCGACAGCCGATAAGGACCATTCCGATATGACCGATTTCCTCCTGCTCGCGTTCATTTTTCTTGTTGCGGGGGTAGTTGCGGTGCCGATTGCATCGCGGCTTGGGCTTGGGTCGGTGCTTGGCTACTTGCTCGCAGGAATTGCGATTAGCCCAGTCCTCGCATTTCTGCATGTTGACGTCATCGCCATTCAACATTTTGCGGAATTTGGCGTTGTGATGATGCTGTTCCTTGTCGGTTTAGAGCTGGAACCAAAGCTGCTCTGGTCAATGCGCGCGAGGCTGATGGGCCTTGGCGGTGGACAGGTGGGCATTACGACCTTGGCAGTGACGGCCATTGGGCTGATGTTTGGACTGACGTGGACTGTTGCGCTTGCGGTCGGGATGGTCTTGGCGTTGTCGTCAACGGCGATTGTACTGCAAACATTGGGTGAAAAGGGGCTGATGCGTTCGGATGGCGGGCAGTCAAGCTTTTCAGTTCTATTGTTCCAAGACATTGCAGTGATCCCGATGCTGGCGTTGTTGCCGCTGATGGCGTTGCCGGAATTACAAGACATTCTTGCCCATGCTGCCCATGGCGATGGGGATGATCATGACAGCTCAATAAGCCTTGTTGCGGGGCTGGCGGGCTGGCAGGTCGGCATTGTTACGATCGGCGCGATTGCAGCGGTTGTTTTAATCGGGGGCAGGTTAGTCGGCCCGCTTTTCCGGTTTATCGCGGGAGCGAACCTGCGCGAGTTATTCGTTGCGGCGGCGCTGATGATCGTGATTGGCATTGCACTGTTGATGTCGCTCGTTGGGTTGTCACCCGCGCTGGGCACGTTTTTGGCGGGTGTTGTGCTGGCCAATTCAGAATATCGGCACGAGCTTGAAAGTGACATTAATCCGTTCAAAGGATTGTTGCTTGGCCTGTTTTTTATCACCGTTGGCGCGGGTATTAACTTTGGCCTGTTGATGGACAATGTTGCAAATATCGTGGCGCTGACGGTTGGTTTAATGGCGCTCAAGGCAGCGGTGCTGTTAGTATTATCGGTGGTGTTCAAGATCAAAGGCGCGGATCGTTGGCTATTTGCATTGGGTCTGGCGCAGGCGGGTGAATTTGGCTTTGTATTGCTGTCGTTTACAGTGGCAAACGGCGTGATCCCGTCTGGTTTGGCTGACCAATTACTGTTGGTGGTGGCGTTGTCGATGTTGCTGACACCGGCGCTATTCATCACATATGACCGCGTCATAGCGCCGAGGTTCGTGAATAACGACCAGCGCGAAACCGATGATGTGCCAAGCGACCGTAAGATTATTATCGCAGGTCATGGCCGCGTGGGTGGGATCATTAGCCGGATGCTGCGCGGCGCTGATTATGAACCGACGGTCATTGATTTCAGCGCGTCCCAGATTGACATGGTCAAGAAATTCGGGGCCAGCGCCTATTATGGTGATGCAACGCGGCCCGACCTTTTGCACGCGGCTGGGATCGACAATGCAAGTCTGTTGATCGTCGCGATTGATAACAAAGAGCAGGCAACAGAAATTGTTAAATATGCCCATGAAACGCACCCTCACGTGCATATCATAGCGCGCGCGATTGATCGCAATCACGTCTACGATCTATGGCATGTGGGCTGTCGTGATATTGTCAGGGAAACGTATGACGGTTCGTTGCGATTGGCGCGATCCGCGCTTGAGGCACTGGGCGCAGAGCGTGAGCACGCGCAAGCGGCAGTGGATGTGTTTAACGTATTTGATCGCCGTTTGATGGTTGAAGTGGCCGAGCATTATGACCCTGCTTTGCCGTTTGCCGAAAACGAGAAATTCGTCGCGCACATCAATCAAATGCGCGACGCCGAAGAGGCAAAGTTGTTGGCAGAAGTGACCGCGGCATTGCAGGGCAAACCAGTCTGACTAACAAATCAGACGTTTCAATCTATACCCGATCTTTGTTTGGATCAGTCGCCGTTTGCCAACAAGGTTTTTCGAACCAACCTATAGCAAATCAGTGGGGTTTGATTATGATGCTCGCAAGTCACGAAGGCGTAACGTTTGCTAAAATTGGTTTCGGCGGATGTGAATTGCAATCAGGGTAAGACATTGAAAAAGATCACCAAAGAAGACTTGCGTTCACGCCAATGGTTTATGAACGAAGATAATCCGGAAATGACGGCGCTCTATCTGGAGCGTTATTTGAATTATGGGTTAACCCGCGAAGAGCTGCAATCGGGCAAGCCGATTATCGCGATTGCTCAAACGGGCAGCGATTTGTCGCCTTGTAACCGGCATCATATTGAGCTGACGAAGCGGGTTCGCGACGGTATCATTGCGGCTGGTGGCACGCCGATTGAGGTGCCTGTGCACCCGATCCAAGAGACAGGTAAACGCCCGACTGCGTCGCTGGACCGCAACCTTGCCTATCTGTCGCTTGTTGAAACATTGCACGGGTATCCGCTGGACGGCGTCGTGCTCAACATCGGTTGCGACAAGACAACGCCCGCGCTGTTGATGGCTGCGGCGACTGTGAATATCCCTGCAATCGCGCTGTCCGTCGGCCCAATGTTGAATGGTTGGTGGCAAGGCAAGCGCGCTGGTTCCGGAACCGTGATTTGGAAGGCGCGCGAGCAGCTCGCTGCGGGAGAAATTAGCAACGAAGAATTTATGGATATCGCCGCGGCATCGGCGCCATCCGTTGGCTATTGTAACACCATGGGCACGGCGACAACGATGAATTCGCTCGCCGAGGCGCTGGGCATGCAATTGCCAGGATCGGCCGCGATCCCTGCACCTTATCGCGAACGTGGGCAGATTAGCTATCAAACGGGCCAGCGCATTGTCGAAATGGTCTGGGAGGACCTGCGCCCAAGCGATATCATGACCCGCGAGGCGTTTGAAAATGCCATTGCGATCAACTCTGCGATTGGTGGTTCGACCAATGCGCCGATCCATTTGAATGGCATTGCACGTCACCTTGGTGTACCGCTGGACAATAATGATTGGCAGCAGATCGGGCATGATGTGCCGCTGCTGGTCAACTTGCAGCCAGCAGGTGAATACCTTGGGGAGGATTATCAACAGGCGGGCGGCGTGCCTGCGGTGGTTGGTGAAATGCTCGAGGCAAAGATATTGCCCCACCCCAATGCGATCACCGTCAATGGCAAGTGTATGGGTGAAAATTGCATCGGGACAAGGTCAAGCAATTACGATGTGATTAAATCGGTAGATGCGCCGCTGATGCAGGCCGCTGGTTTTATCAACCTGTCAGGGAATTTGTTTGATAGCGCGATTATGAAAACATCGGTGATCAGCGACGAATTCCGCGATCGGTACTTGTCGAATGTTGATGATCCAAATGCGTTCGAGGGCCGTGCAGTTGTGTTTGACGGGCCAGAGGATTTCCATCACCGGATCGACGACCCCGCTGAAAATATTGACGCGCATTGCATCTTATTCATGCGCGGCGCTGGGCCAAAAGGGTATCCGGGCGGCGCGGAAGTTGTGAACATGCGTCCGCCATCATACCTGATCAAGCAAGGCGTGCATGCGTTGCCGTGTATCGGAGATGGGCGACAGTCGGGCACGTCTGGCAGCCCGTCGATCCTGAATGCGGCACCTGAAGCTGCTGCTGGCGGTGGTCTGGCGCTGCTCTGCAATGGTGACATGGTGCGGGTTGATCTCACCAAATGCACTGTCGATATGCTGGTCGGTTTGGATGAGCTGGCCAAGCGCGCCAATGATTTGGTCAAAGCCGGCGGTTACGAGCACCCTCAAAGCCAGACACCTTGGCAGCAATACTTCCGAGAGTTGACGGGCCAATTCGACACAGGGATGACCCTGAGGGATGCGGACAATTATCAAGACATAGCGCGGAAAAATCACCCGCGCGATAGCCACTAAAGGGGACATGCGATGAAGCTGCTGCGTTATGGGAATGTGGGGGCTGAACGTCCCGGTGTTTTGGATGGCAACGGTTGTTTGCGCGATTTGTCAGGCGTAATCGATGACATCTCTGGCGATGTGCTGTCTGATGCCGGGCTGGCGAGGATCGCCGCATTGGATTTGGAAACGTTACCCTTGGTCGAAGGGCAGCCCCGGATTGGCCCATGCGTTGGCGGCATAGGCAAATTTTTGGGCATAGGGCTAAACTTTTCCGATCACGCAGCCGAAGCAGGGATGCCGATCCCCGAACATCCAATCCTGTTTATGAAGGCAACATCATCAATTGTAGGGCCAAATGATGATGTGGTCCTGCCCCGCGGTTCCGTGGCCACCGATTGGGAAGTCGAGCTGGGCGTGGTGATCGGCACTGCCGCCAAATACGTGGACGAGGCGCATGCATTGGATCACGTGGCCGGATATTGCATCATCAACGACGTGTCTGAAAGAGACTACCAAACCAAGCTGACGGGCCAATGGACCAAAGGAAAGTCTTGCGACACGTTTGGCCCGATTGGTCCGTGGTTAGTGACCCGAGATGAGGTGCCCAATCCGCAGGATTTGGCCATGCGCCTAGCGGTGAACGGCGAAGAGCGTCAAAACGGCAATAGCGGCACGATGATTTTTGGCGTCGCTGAGATTATCGCCCATCTTTCACAACTGATGACCCTGCATCCGGGTGATGTGATTAGCACCGGCACCCCGCCTGGTGTGGGTATGGGGATGAAGCCAGAGCCGGTTTACCTAAGGGACGGCGACCACATGCGCCTGCAGATCGATGGTTTGGGTGAACAGCTGCAAAACGTAAGGGCGGATGGTTGACGATGACTGAGACGTTATTCCCAATTCCTGTACCCGCGCTATTGGACGTGGTTGGCGAGACTGAGAAATATCCGCTGCGCCGCATTTTCTGTGTCGGGCGCAACTATGCCGCACATGCGGCCGAGATGGGAGGAGAGGTTGATCGAGAGGCGCCTTGGTATTTTACAAAATCGCTTGCCGCGTTTTGTGCGTCTAAAAGCCTGGTTCCAATGGCTTTGGGTACAAGCAATTACCATCATGAAGTTGAGCTGGTCGTGGCCTTGGGTGCGGCTGTGTGTGAAGCAACCGACGCTCAGGCCGAAGCCGCTATATACGGCTATGCCGTTGGTCTCGACATGACGAGAAGAGATCGACAGCAAGACGGCAAGGACCACCGCAGGCCGTGGGATTTAGGTAAGGATGTTGAAAACTCGGCCCCCATGGGTGCGATCACAAAGGCGGGTTCATTTGCGCCAATAGATCAATCGATCACAATGCAAGTGAATGATGAGGTAAGGCAAAATGCAACATTGGCAGACATGGTCTGGTCACCAGTAGAGATTATCAAACATTTATCGCGCTATTATCATCTGATGCCCGGTGATGTGATCATGACAGGCACGCCTGCTGGGGTTGGCCCCGTGCAAGAGGGTGATGTTTTGGTCGGGCAAATTGACGGCCTGACTGATGTCGTACTGACGCTCAAAGGATAAACTATGCAAATTGAGGGATGTGTTGCGATTGTCAGCGGTGCTGCTAGCGGGTTGGGCGAAGCCACTGCACGGTATTTGGCAAAACACGGGGCAAAGGTTGGCGTTCTGGATTTTGATGCTGACGGCGCGGCACGTGTGGCGGCCGAAATTCGGGGTGTTGCGGCGCAAGTAGATGTGTCGGACGAAGAACAGGTCAAAGCAGCCATCGCAAAGGTCATTGAGCATTTCGGATCCGCGCCACGTATTGCTGTCAACTGCGCGGGCGTAGCCAATGCCGCCCGTATCGTCGGACGAGAAGGCAAGACCGCCGTGCCACTGTTTCGCAAAGTGATCGAGGTCAATTTATTTGGTACATATAATGTTATGACACATGCAGCCGCTGCAATGGTCGACGCTGATACACTGGACGATGGGGAACGTGGCGTGATCATCAACACGTCATCGGCTGCTTATGAGGACGGCCAAATCGGCCAAACGGCCTATGCTGCATCCAAGGGTGCTGTGGCATCCATGTGCCTGCCTGCTGCGCGCGAATTGGCGCGTTCAGGTGTGCGGGTCATGGCGATTGCGCCGGGCTTATTTGGCACGCCGATGATGGAAAGCCTGCCCGCGGAAACAACCGCTGCGATCACAGCGAATATCCCCTATCCCGCAAGGTTGGGCGACCCGATGGAATTTGCGCAACTGGTCGGGGATATCGTTCAGAACCGCTATTTAAACGGCACGGTTATCCGCCTTGATGGTGCCACGCGCTTGCCGCCACGCTAGGGTTTGCGGGGCGCGAATGTCAGATACGTGCCGCTAAGCGCAAGTGCCAGCCCACTTGCAGACATGAATGTCCAAGAATAATCTTCTACCACCGACGATACCAACATAGCGACAATGGGAAACAGCACGGTCGCATAGCTGGCACGGGCGGTGCCGACGCGGTTTACCAGCGTGAGGTATGTCAAAAACGCGAGCACCGATGAGACAAGCGCGAGAAATAGTGTTGATCCCCAGAATGTGATCGTCGTCGGTAGGATCAATGGTTCTTGGGTCACCAAACAGATGGCCAAGATAATTGCTGTGCCACGGATCATGCCTTGGCCGACAACGTTGGGTAGCGAATAGCTTTGCGAAAGCCGCGCAGAAATGATGTTGCCGAGCGAGAAGAAATAGGTGCCGAGAAACGGAAGTGCGATAGCCCACCAAGGAGGGCGCGCTGCATTGGTTTTGTCCATTTCCGGAAGCAACAGTAGGCTTAACCCCACAATGCCAAGTGTTGCAGCCAGCAGGACCCGAGCCTCAAGCGGTTTACGAAAGAATAGCCAAGCATTGACCGCGCCAAGGATCGCCGCCGAGGCAAAGACCACAGAAAGAAGGCCGGACGGCAAGTAAAGTGCTGCGAAATAAAAGCAGATAAAGTTCATCGAAAAGAGGCAAAAACCAAGTGCCGCCAGCCATTTTTGATCGGCCCAAGCGATGCGCTGCCAACGGCCCGTGACCACGAGGCCGCCGCATAGGAACAAAGCCGCAAGCGCAAAACGCCATGCCAGTGAAATCAGCGGCGGCGCCTCGGCGACTTGAACCACGATCCCATACCAAGAAAAGCCCCAAGCAAGCACAACCAAAGCCAAGAGAAGGTAGTTGGTCGAGTGGTTTTCCATTTGGTTTGCCCTGCACTAGTTCCGTTCGGGTCTAGTGCAGGTGCCCCCAAGTGACCATGGATTATTTAGCTGCGCACAAGCGCGTATTCAGGATCGTATGGCCCAGCAGGAATGACCTTGGCCGAGATATGATCGCCGAGCAGGTCAACCATCAGATTGGTGCCAACGGCGGCCTGATCAGGATCAACAAATGCGAGTGCTAGGTTCAACCCTGTGCGATGCCCCCAAGCGGCAGATGATACCGTGCCTACAACACGGCCATCTAGCATCACAGACGCGCCGCCTTGCGCCTCGCGATCATCAACATCGATTGCAAGCGTGACGAGGCACTTCGTCGGACCAGCAGCATGACGCGCACGCAGCGCATCCATGCCAATAGCGTCCTTTTTCAAATCGACAAACCGGCTGAGGCCCGTTTCTAGCGGATCAAACTCGGTCAGGATATCGGCCTTCCAGTGCAAATAGCCTTTTTCGATGCGCATGGATTCCACAGCGCGTGCACCAAACAGGCGAAGATCGTGGGCTTCGCCAGCGGCACGTAGCGCAAGGTAGGCTGCGTAAAGTTGATTGTTGGGCACGTGAATTTCATAGGCAAGTTCGCCAGAAAAGCTGACGGCCATCACGATGGCAGGGGCGATGCCGATAAAGGCCTCACGAACCGAAAGCCACGGAAATGCAGCCTTGGACCAATCACCACGGGACGCGGCGGACAGAACATCGCGTGCCTTGGGACCAGCGATCAATAGGATGGTCATGTCATTTGTCAGCGACGTGATTTTCACGTCTTCATCAGCGGCGATGTTGGCGTTGAACCAGTCCATATCGTGCTGTTCGGATGCGGCGGCAGAACCGTAAATGATGCGACCGTCGGGTAGGTTTGCAATCGTAGCCTCGCCTTTGACCATACCGTGGTGGTTAAGCAGATAGCCCAAGCCAACGCGGCCAGCCTTGGCCGTGACCTTGCCGCAGAAAATGCGATCAAGGAAACCGCGGGCATCAGCGCCGGAAATGTCATAGCGGTTAAAGCCGCTCACTTCGGTCATGCCAACGGCTGTGGAGACATGCGCGACCTCGGCTGCGACGACATCATGTGTCTCATTAAAGCGGAAACCATGCGTTTCGGTAAAGTCAGCGTGCGGCTTGATATAGTCCAGTCGTTCCCAGCCATTCACGACGCCAAACGCAGCACCCTCAGCCGCCAAGATTGGCGTAAGAGGCGTGGTTTTCATTGGGCGGCCAGCTGGGCGATGTTCATGGGGGAAGTGGAAGCGGAATTCGTTTTGGTAGTCTTCGATTGCTTTGATCGCAGTCAATTCAACATTGCCGTGTCCGGTGAAACGGCGTGGGTCGATGCACCAAGTGTCGTAACATGCTTCGCCATGAACGATCTGTTGCGCAAGGAGCCAGCCGTGGCCGCCACCCTCACCGACACCCGCACGCAGGCCAATGATGCAGAACGCGTTGCGCTTGCCCGGGATCGGGCCGACGAGTGGCGCGCCGTCAATTGTATAGGTAATCGGACCGTTCACGATACGTTTGATGCCAACCTCGGCCAGCGCGGGCATGCGTTCGAAAGCACCCTCGAGCACATCCATGACGCGGTCCAGATCGTCCGGACATAGGTCATTAGCGAAGCTGGGGCTAATGCCGTCCATGCCCCATGTTTTACAATCCTGTTCGTAGAAACCGACCAAAAGCCCGTTCTTTTCCTGACGAGAATAGTAATCGGAAATTGGGCAGCGCAGCAGCGGCATACGGTGGCCTGCGTCCACGATTGCAGGGATGTCTTCGGTTACAAAATACTGGTGTTCCATGGACGCCACCGGATGGTGAGCACCCATCATCGCGCCGACCTCGTTCACGCGGTATCCGCAGGCGTTGACGACGATATCGGCGTCGATGTTGCCCTTATCTGTTTCAACTGTCCAAGTATCATCAGCGTGCTGCTTCATGCCTGTCACGTTTGTGTGGCGATAGACTTCGGCACCTGCTTTGCGGGCGTGAAACGCGAGAGCCTGACACAGCTGTGCGGGATCAATGTCGCCGTCTTGGCCATCCCAGAGGCCGCCGACGAGATTGTCGGTGGAAATTAACGGGTGTCTGCGCGCGCATTCTTCTGCGTCGATGACTTCAAATTCCACATCCATGCCGCGCGCCATCGATGCAAAGTGACGGTAGCCGTCCATCTGCGCTTCTGTATTCGCCAATCTGATCCCACCATCGCCGTGGTGGTAACCGACAGGGTATTCAGGATCGTCACGCAGTTTTTTGTAAAGGTTCACGGAATGCGTTTTGAGGCCAACCATCGTTTGGTTCATGCCAAAGTTGGTGACTTGGGCGGCGGAGTGCCATGTTGTGCCTGATGTCAGCTCGTCACGCTCAATAAGAACGACATCTGTCCAACCTTCTTGAACGAGGTGATAAAGAGTTGAGCATCCAGCGATGCCGCCGCCAATTACCGCTACTTTTGTCCGCGTTTTCATTGTGTCACCATATCATAAGAAATTTGGAGCCATGGCAGCAGAGAATGATAGTTCGCGCAAGATGTTGGTGCCTTTGCAAATCAATGATTTCGATTTAGTGAATGATTTGCAGTTCGTCTTTGGCGAATGCCAGTTGTTCATCGGCCTGAGAGATTAGTCGCTGTGCAATGCAGTCGCGCATTTCATCTGCCATATGTTCGGGCAAGGCATGCAAATTGCCCGCACGTGATTGTAATGACAGGCGTCGCGAGAACAGTGGAATTGGGAGTGGCGCAGGCGTTAGCCGTTCTCGTGCCAACGGCGTGCCGAGGAATGCCAGAGCGGTGGTAATGGCCCATCCGCCGATCTCTGCGGTCATAGCAAACAGTGCTTGGTTGGTGGTAAATTCATAGCCCCGCGGCGGCGTTTGTCCTGTCCGGCGGAGCTGGGCTTCGATCTGCCTGCCGATTTGCAGGTGGTTTGCATAACGCAGGAATGGCACGTTTTTGAGAGAGCTAGGCGTTTGGTAGTCGGTCAATTTTTTGGACTGAACCATGATAAATGGATCACGTAGTAATGGGTGCTGTTCGACCCAATCAGCGTCGCCGACGGTATCAACGGCGATCATCATATCAATTGCGCGACCAGAAAGCGCATCAAGGTTTTCATGGCTCGCACCGCTGGTCAGCGTCAGTGTGATATTGGGAAAAACCGATTTGAGCCGGACCAACCAAGGGGCTGTGACTGACGCATCAAGCTCTTCGATAGATGCAATACGCAAAGCAATAGGGGGCGACTGATCCGCGATGACCAATTTTGCCTTGGCCGCGCCGACATCATCCAAAAGCTTTTTGGCGGGCTCTAGGAAAAGGTTGCCAGATGTTGTGACCCGAAACTGACGCGCGGTTCGTTCGATCAATTTTGCCCCAAGCGCGGCTTCGAGGCTGGCGAGTTGTTGTGACGCGGATGACGGGCTGATGCCAAGCCGATGGGCGGCACGCGTAACCGATTGCGCCTCAACAATCGCCACAAAGACTTGGACGGCACGAAACGTGAAGGGGGCATCAATGTTTTCCATATTAGGATCAATCATTCTGGTTTTCCACATCATGGTCAAGAGGCTTGCGCGTTGAGGTGCCTCGCGTGACGATGAGCTATGAGCAAAGCAAGTCGAACAGGCGGCAGAGCGGCACGTGTCGCCAAGCGCGCAGCACCACCCGTGACGAACCCCGCCCCGCCCGGTCAAAAGGGGGGGCAATATCGCCCATTAAGCAATGGCGATATGCAAGCGATCTATGACGGTGCGCTTCATCTGTTGGCCACGCTTGGTATGGGCGAAGTGACGCCGCGACTGCGGGTTGATCTGCTGAAGGCAGGCGCAATCGAGCGGCCGGATGGGCGGGTATGTTTTCCCAAGGCATTGGTCGAAGATGCGATTGCCGGTGCGTCCAAATCATTCACGTTTCATGGGCGCGATGATGCGCGCTCAATCGAGGTGGGCGGAGATGCGGTTCACTTTGGCACCGGTGGTGCGGCTGTTCAAACGCTTGATATAGAAACGGGCGCATACCGTCCCTCGACGCTCGCTGACCTGCATGACTTTACGCGCCTGCAAGACACGCTTGAAAATGTCAGTTGGTTTACGCGCTGTTGCATCGCCACGGATATGCCAGATGAGTGGACGCTTGATGTGAACACGGCATATGCGTTGATGAAGAACACGACCAAGCCAGTTGCAACGGCATTCACCTTGGCCGAGCATGTCGCACCATTGGTAAAGATGTTCGATTTTGCTGTCGGACAGAATGGTGGATTTGCCAAACGCCCCTTCGTCAAGGCTCATATCAGCCCTGTTATTTCGCCAATGCGATATGGCGCGGATGCGGTGGATGTTGTTTATGCCTGCATGGATCACAACGTGCCAATGTCATGCATCACGGCAGCACAAGCGGGTGCCACAGCACCCGCAACGCTTGCAGGGTTTTTGGCGCAATCTTTGGCGGAAACGCTGGGCAGTTTGGTCATGGTCCATGCGATCAAGCCGGGGTATCCGATGATCTTTTCCAACTGGCCGCTGGTGATTGACTTGCGCACGGGCGCGTTTGCGGGTGGTGGCGGTGAGACCGCACTTTTGAATGCCGCATCCGCACAATTGATCAATTGGATCGAGCTATTGTCTGGTGTTGCGGCAAGTATGACCGACGCCAAGGCGATTGATGCGCAATACGGGATCGAAAAAGCGATGACCGCCACCGCGGCTGGGTTATCTGGTGGCAACTTGATTTACGAAAGCTCTGGGATGACGGCATCGTTGTTGGGTGTTAGCTTTGAGGCGTTTGTGATCGACAATGACATGCATAGCGCGATCTATCGCATGCTGCGTGGCGTCGAGGTGTCGAGTGATACGCTAGATCTCGATGCGATTGAAAAGGCGGTATTGGGCGAAGGGCATTTCTTGGGCGAGGATCAGACGATGGTCGCGATGGAGCGCGATTATGTGTACCCTGAATTTGCAGATCGTGAGCAGCCGATAACATGGGCCGAAAACGGATCAATGGACATGTGGGCGCGGGCACGGGTGAAGGCGCAAGAGATACTTGCAAACCACCGTCCGGCCTATTTGACGGCCACGCAGGACGCGGCCATCAAAAATGCATTTAGTGATTTGGACTAGCTGCGCATGTTGGCGCCATTGGCGTCATACGCTGGCGCACCCAGAATGCGGGCTGCATACATTTCGCCCAAGATTTCCACCTCAAGCGTTGTGTCCGGCGCGGCGCATTCAGCGCTGACATAGCCCATCGCCATCGACTGACCTGTCCGGTGCGCATAACCGCCAGATGAGACGTAGCCGACGGCTAGACCGTCCTTGAGGATTGCCTCGTCGTTGCTGACATCGATGCCGTCTACGCCGATGACCATCGTGACCAGTTTAGTTTTGGGTCCGGCGTCGCGGGCGGCAATCGTTGCGTCTTTGCCGACGAAGTCCTTTTTCCAATTGATAAACACGTCCATGCCGCTCTCAATAGCATCAAAATCAGGGCGGAACTCTAACGTCCAAACGCCCCAGCCTTTTTCAAGGCGCATCGACATGAGCGCCCGTGCGCCATACCAGCGGTAGCCCAGATCGGCGCCTGCGTCCTCTATCGCTTCGGCGAGGCGGAGCAAGTATTGCGGTTTGCAATAGATTTCATAGCCCAGTTCACCGCTAAAGCTGATCCGGTTCAAAATGACAGGAACACCCCCGACATATGTCTGGCGTAGGTCGCGGAATTTAAGTGCCTCAGCGCTGACATCATCACGGGTGATCCGGTCCAACAAAGTGCGGGATTTCGGGCCAGAAAGAGCGATGCCGTGCCAATCGTCGCTGACGTTGGCATAGCTCACATCATCGGGCAAATCGCGTTCAAACCAACGGCGATGCGCGTCTTGCATCGTGCCAGATCCAAACAGCATAAAGTGATCTTCGGCTAAACAAGCGACAGTGAGATCGCCGTAAAGCTTGCCCTTGGGGGTGAGCATCGGGGTCAGTGTCAGACGGCCAGGTTTGGGGACGTAACCCGCCAACACGCGGTCGAGGTAGGTGCGTGCGCCTGCGCCTTTGAACTCATGCTTTGCAAAATTGGCGATCTCGATTCCACCAACGGCCTCTTGCACGGCTTTGACTTCGCGCGCGACGTAATCGTGACTGCGGTTGCGCTCAAATGTCGGTTCTTCATGCGCGTCCTCTGGCCCGTCTGCGAACCAAAGCGCATTCTCAAGCCCGAAGCTCTGTCCCATCCGCGCACCTTTGGCCACGAGACGGTCATACAGGGCAGTGGTTTTCTGCAAACGTCCCTTGGGCAGCGTTTCATTGGGGAAGGTCATCACGAAGCGGCGTTCGTAATTCTCGGTCGATTTGACGGTGCCCCAATCGGGGCTGGCCCAATCACCAAATCGCGCGACATCCATCGCCCAAACGTCGATGCTTGGCTCTCCGTCGATCATCCATTCGGCCATCGTCAGGCCCACGCCGCCGCCTTGGCAAAAGCCCGCCATGACGCCCACGGCGCACCAGTAATTTTTCATTCCCGGCACAGGGCCAATCATAGGGTTGCCATCGGGGCCGAATGTGAACGGGCCATTGATTGTGGTGCGGATGCCCGCCTCGCCAATCGCAGGGATACGGTCGAACGACATTTCCAAACGATCAGCGATGCGGTCGAGGTCGGGGTTGAGCAGCTCGTGGCCAAAGTCCCACGGCGTGCCGTCGACCTTCCAAGGCGTGCCTTTTGGCTCATATGTCCCCAGCAACATGCCGTCGCGTTCTTGGCGGAAATAGATGTTGGCCTCGTAATCAATGCCGCAGGGCAGGCGGGTCGGATGGTTGGCCACAGCTTCTATCCGGTCGGTGAGCAGGTAGTGGTGCTCCATTGGCTGCACGGGGATGTTGATCCCTTGCATATGGGCCACTTCGCGGGCCCACAGGCCGCCGCAATTGACGATATGTTCAGCGTTGATCACGCCTTTTGGCGTTGTTACATCCCATGACCCGTCGGCGCGCTGCACGGTCGCAGTGGCAGGCGTGTGGGTGAAAAATTGCGCGCCGTGCACACGTGCAGCCTTGGCGAACGCGTAGGTAGCGCCTGATGGGTCAAGGTCGCCATCCTGATCGTCCCAAAGGGCGGCATGATAATGTTTAGGGTCGATCAGCGGGTGGCGTTCGGCCACTTCGGCTGGACTGATGAACTCTTGGTTCAGGCCCATATAACGCGCCTTTGACCGTTCACGTTTGAGGTAGTCATACCAAGTCTTATTCGACGCGAGATAAAACCCGCCCGTCATGTGCAAGCCAACAGAATGGCCAGATAATTCTTCGATCTCTTTATAAAGATCAATGGTATACCCCTGAAGGCGGCTGATGTTTGGATCAGATGAAATCGTGTGAATTTGACCCGCCGCGTGCCAACTCGACCCCGATGTCAGCTCATCGCGTTCAAGCAGAACCGTGTCTTTCCAACCGAATTTCGCAAGGTGGTAAAGAATGGAACACCCAACAACGCCGCCGCCGATGATGACGACTTTGGCGTGGGAGGGCAGCTTTTTCGCGCCTGTTGTTTCGTCTTTTTGAATCTCAGGCATATGTGCGGCCCTCTCGTGTTTTTGGTTTTGAAATATGGGTGCAATACGCGGGTTTAATACCAAGCATCAGGCAATTCCTCTTTGCGTTTTGCGACGTAAGCTTCGAGCGCCTCACGCGTGCCCTCGTCCATGCTGGGTTGTTCGTATTGGTCCAACATTTGTTTCCACTTGGCATTGGCCCGCTTGCGCATATCAAGACTACCGGTTTCTTCCCAGCTTTCGACATTTTCGCTGTCGGATAGTGCCGGTTCGTAAAACGCGGTTTGGTAATTGCGCATCGTATGCCCACACCCAAGGAAATGGCCGCCGGGCGCAACCTCGGCGTAGGCATCACGCGCCATGGCCTCATCGGAGACATCAAGCCCTTCCGACAACACTTTTTGATAACTGCCGAGGCGGTCGGCATCCATGATCAGCTTTTCAAACCCAGTGCAGAGCCCACCCTCCATCCAACCGGCGGCGTGCAGCACAAAGTTTGCACCGGCCAGCATCGTGGAATGCATGCTATCGGCGCTTTCATAGGCGGCTTGGGCGTCCTCGATTTTGGACGCTGTTAACGATCCACCGCAGCGCAGCGGAAGGCCCGCGCGGCGGGCAAGTTGGCCGATGGCATAGTTGGAAATGATCGGTTCAGGCATGCCAAACGTCGGTGCGCCCGATTTCAGCGACATGGAGGACAGGAAATTGCCAAGCACAAAGGGTGCACCTTTGCGCACCAATTGGCTAAAGGCGCAGACCATCATTGCTTCGGCCATGGCTTGGGCGACAGAGGCGGCGGTGGATACAGGACCCATCGCGCCAGATAGGATGAACGGCACCACGACGATGCCTTGGCCACGGCCGCAGTATGTGCGGATCGCCTCGGTCACGACCTTATCCACCAAGAGGGGTGAGTTAGTGTTCACATTGCCCATGATGACACAGTTTGCATCCATGACATCCTTGCCATGCAGGATTTCGGCCATGTCGACACTGTCTTGTGCACGGCTCATCTCGGTGATCGCGCCAAGATGGGGTTTGTCGGATAGGGTCATGTGCGAAAACAGCATATCGAGGTGGCGTTTGCTAACTGGCACATCGCAAGGTTCGCAAATGACGAGGCCCGTGTGGTGCAGGTTGGGATGCATGTAGGAGAGTTTGATGAGCTTGTTCAGGCTGTCCATATCACCATAGCGCCGCCCGTTATCGAGATCGCGCACAAATGGTGCGCCATAGATCGGGGCGAACACCTGATTATTGCCGCCGATGCGCACGGACTTCGCAGGATTGCGGGCGACTTGGGTAAACTCGGATGGGGCGGTAGAGCAGAGCGCACGCACCTGATCGGCAGGCATGCGGATGATGTCGTCGTCAATTCTGGCCCCGGCGTCGCGCCAGATTTCAAGAGCAATAGGATCGTCACGAAACGCAATGCCGACATCTTGCATGATCCAATCAACCTGATCTTCGATCTTGGAAATCTGTTCTTCGTCCAGCACATCGAAATGCGGCAAACGGCGCTGCACGTATGGCGCTGTAGGCATCTGATCGTTGCGATTGCGAGAGGCGCGGGCACGTCTGGCCATGATCTGTCCTTTGCGGGTGTTTGATCTGAGGCTAATGCAACACCGTTGACCTGTGACGCTTGAAAAGAAAAATGATTTGGATAATCTGACGTTATGCAAGAGCCATGGAACATGTTGTCATCGCCGCGCCATCTTGTGGTGTTTGAGGCTGCGGCACGACACGGGTCATTCACCAAAGCAGCGGCAGAGCTGAACGTGCAACAGCCCGCAGTGAGTGCCGCGATGAAACAGTTAGAGGCAAGCCTTGGGGCCGCATTGTTCACCCGTGCGCATAAGCAGATTGCATTGACTGCGGCAGGTAAACGCCTGTTTGCGGATGTAACCCAAGCGTTTGAGCAACTGGCATATTCAGCACGTTCTGTCAGGCAGGTGGCGCAAAGCGATTACGTCACGCTGAGCGCGTCGTCGGCCTTTAACAACTATTGGATAATGCCGCGCCTGAGCGCATTTAAGCAGGCACATCCGGATGTCGATCTGCGGCTACAATCAAGCGACCGAGAGCCGGATATTGATACCGAAAACATTAGCCTTTCAATTCGCCGTGGCGACGGAGCTTGGTCAGGGTGTGAGGCCGCATTGATCGCACCAGAGGTGATTTCACCTGTGGCTAGCCCGAGGATAATGGGAGCGGCAATCAACCTCGGCACCGTGCCGAATTTATTGCACGAACGGTTGATCCACCTCGAAGAGCCGATCCGCGACCGCCCCACATGGCGTGACTGGTTTGGGTATCATCAGATAACAGGCGCGGTGCCGCAGACTGGATTGCGGCTAAATGATTATGCACTGGTTTTACAGGCGGCGATGGCGGGAGAAGGTTTTGCCTTTGGCTGGCACCATGTGACCGATCGGTTGATTGCGCAAGGGTTGCTTGCGGCAAGACAAGAATGGGCGTGGCGGACGGGGCAAGGGTTCTATTTGGTATGGTCAAAACAACGACCATTGAAACCTGCTGCACTGCTTGTGAGGGACTGGATTTTACAGGTCGTGGCCCAAGACGCTTGACGAAGGCGTTGTGACTTGCAAACTGGCGAGTGGCAATATTCAAAGGGTCGATCATGAAAGATGTGGAACAAGACGCGCGGGTAACGCGCATGTCGTTTGAGACCGATAGCGGTGAAGGTGCGCGTGCAAGGATCGGGCTTTTGGTGTTGGAAACGGATCAAACCGTTGAAGCGGAGTTCCGCAAATTCACGGATCTGCCTGGTGTTGCGGTCTATCATGCGCGATTGCCGATGGACGTCACTGTAACGCCGGAAACCTTAGCACGGATGGCCGATGAATTGCCCCGCGCGGCGGGTTTGATACCGGAGTATCTGGGGATCAAATCGCTGGGCTATGCCTGCACGTCGGCCGCAACGGTGATCGGAGAGGACCGCGTTGCCGAGATTTTAGGAAAAGCGCATCCGAACGTACCGTCAACGAACCCGCTGACGGCCGCGAAGGCTGCGTTAAAGGAAATGGGTGTGAAACGGCTTGGCTTGCTGACGCCATATACGCCGGATGTGACGCTTGCGATGCAAGCCAAGTTTGATGAGGCAGGTATAGCGGTCACGGTGGTTGGGTCATTTTATGAGGATAGCGACGCAGTTGTCGGCACGATTTCCGAGGCGTCCATTTTGAAATCCACAATTGAAGTTGGTCAATCTGATGATGTGGATGGCGTGTTTATTTCCTGCACCAGCCTGCGCGGCGCAAACATCATCGAGGCCGCAGAAGAGAAGTTGGGCAAGCCTGTGACCGCTAGCAACCACGCGCTTGCGTGGCATCTTATGCGGCTGGCCGGTGTCGATGATGTGCAAGACGGGTTTGGGCGATTATACCACCTTGGCCTAAGCGAGGAGTGAATGATGGATTGGCGCACGAAGCTCTTAAATCCTGATCCGCAATCACGTCGTGACTACACGTCACTGGTGACGCCCGTTTATCGTGGATCGACAGTTGTGTTTGCAGATCAGGCGAGTGTGAAGGACAGCTGGCAGCAGGCTGAACAAGGCTATTCCTATGGGCTATACGGCACGCCCACGACGTTGGATCTGGCGGCGCGTATTGCTGACATGGAAGGGGCGCATGCAAGTCTCATTGTGCCGGGTGGGCAGGCGGCGATTGCACTGATTTATATGGCCTATTGCAAGACGGGCAGTCACGCGCTTGTGCCGTATTCGGCCTATGGCCCCAACCGCGAAATGGCCGAGGGCATGTTGGCCAACTTTGGTGTCGAAGTAGAAGCCTATGACCCAATGATCGGCGCGGGGGTCGCTGATTTGATCCGCGATAATACAACGTTAATTTGGTGTGAAAGCCCCGGATCGGTGACGATGGAGGTGCAAGACGTGCCTGCTATCGTGGCAGCAGCCCACGCACGCGGCGTGGCTGTTGCATTGGACAATACCTATGCCGCTGGCGTCATGTTTGATGCGTTTGCCTTTGGCGTAGATGTGTCGATGCAGGCGCTTACCAAATATGTTGGCGGGCATTCGGATTTGCTGCTTGGGTCGGTTTCGGTGCGGGATGAGGCAGCATATGCTGCGATGGGGCCGATTTATCGCCAGCTCGGGCTTGCGGTGTCGCCGGATGATTGTAGCCTTGCGCTGCGTGGGTTGCAGACCTTGGCAGTGCGGCTTGATCAGATTGAGCGCAGCACATTGGCGGTGGCACGTTGGTTGGCAGACCATGACGCGGTAAAGACGGTATATCATCCTGCACTGGATACGTGCCCCGGACATGATATTTGGAAACGTGATTTCACAGGATCATCGGGTGTGTTTTCATTTGTTTTTGCGGATGATTGGACGGGGGATCAGGCGAGCGCATTTTTGGACCGCCTACGGCATTTCAAAATCGGGTTAAGCTGGGGCGGGGTGCATAGCCTTGCTGTTGTCTATCCGAACCTTGATCGACCAAACCAAGATTTTGAGGGCAAGATCGTGCGATTAAGCATAGGGCTTGAAAGCGCAGATGATTTGATCGCCGATTTGGAACAGGCGATTTTGGCGCGGGGCTAGAGCCCAAACCGCGCAGGGGCAAATACAGCAATATCAGCGTTCGGCGGGGTGTCTGTGATCAATTGCGAGATGATACGCCCCGTTTTTGGACCTGTTGTAAGGCCGATATGCTGATGGCCAAACGCGGTGAAAATACCGCTATCGCCGATCTGACCAATGACAGGCAGGCTATCGCAAGTGGAGGGGCGAAAACCCATCCATTCTGTCGTGCCGCTATATGTCAGCTTGGGAAACGCACGTTTTGCATGGTGGTAAATTGCCTTGAGCGGGGCATCGGAAGCCGCAGAATGGTGGCTGCCAAGCTCTACCGTGCCCGAACAGCGCAGTCCCATTTGCATCGGGTTCACGCCAAATTTGCCCTCGGTCATCAGCATGGGATTTCGGGGAAGTTGAGACGGATTTTCAAATACCACATGATAACCTCGTTCGGCCTGCATTGGGATACTTAGGCCGATGTTTTTCATCAGGTCCTTGGACCAAATGCCCGCGCTGATCACCACTTCGCTACAGTCGAACGCACCAACATCGGTTAGAACCTGATCGACCTTGCCGTCAGTCTTGTGCAAATCGCGAACCTCGGCTTGCACGATTTTACCGCCTTGGGACGCGAAATAGGCAGCAAGTGCCGTGACATAGCCACCAGGATCGGTGATGTGGCCTTGGCCGGAAATTTGTGCAACGCAAGTAATGTCGCGTGAAAGAATAGGTTCCTCATCGTGCACGTCGCGCCCAGTAATCAGGTCAGGTGATATGCCGTGCGCCTGTTTAAGGCCCCAAGTGTATGCGTCTTTTTTGAACGCGGCCTCGTTTGGGTAGACATAGTTAACTTTGCTATCGTTGACCCAATGTTCCAAAGTTGTGCCGCGCACGAGCGATTTGTGTTGTTCGACGGCATCACCAGCGAGCCCATGCAGATGCCCAACAATACGCCGCGTTTTTGCGTCTGACGTGTTGGATAGGAAACGCGCCAACCATGGCAGCATGCCCGGAACATCTGCCCATTTTAGAAACAATGGGCCGTAACGGTCGGCCAAATACCGCGGAGCATCGCGCCAAAGTTCGGGTGACGTAACGGGTGCAATAGCCCATTGTGCTATGAGGCCAGAGTTGCCGAACGATGCGCCCATGCCCGGCGCAGTTTTGTCGATGACAATGACCTCGCGCCCTGCGCGTTGCAGCCAGATCGCAGATGATATGCCACAGATACCTGCGCCGATTATGATCACGGGGTGATTGGTCAAATCCGGTCGTCTTTCCCTGTTGTTATGCGATGCGAAGGAGAAGCTGTATGTCTGCGACGTTCGTGCCGGTTGCGCCAGTCATCAGCAGTGCGTCTAGCTGTTTTAACATGTGATAACTGTCATTGTTTTGTAACGCCGCTGGGACATCAAGGCCGTTTGTGTTGGCATGAGAGAGAGTGCTGCGATCGACAATGCCGCCAGCCGCATCCGTCGGGCCATCGCGGCCATCTGTGCCCCCGCTTAAAAACTGCCATTCACCGCCTATCTGTTCGCCTAGTTCAGCAACTCGTAGTGCCAACTCTTGGTTGCGCCCGCCGAGGCCGTCCCCTGCGAGTTTCACGGTTGTTTCCCCACCCCAAATTAGAAGCTGGCAGTTGCCCTTGAGGTGTTTTCTTGCGTCCGCGATGACGGTTTGCGCGGCTTGGTTTACGTCCCCGACAAGAGGGTCGTTCATAATATGCGGTTGCAATTCCCGTCCGGCCAGAGCGATTGCGTTGAGGCTATGTTGGTTTGAACAGATCAGGGTGTTTTCCGCGTCGCGTAATGCCACGTCGCGCGGCGTTTGGATGAGCGTTTGTGCGGTTTGGGGAAGTTTTCTCCATTCTCCCAATGCTTTGAGTTCGGAAACTATCGCGGATATGCCGCCGATTGGCGAAGCCGTTGGCCCGCTTGCAATCGCGCGCAAATCATCACCGACAACATCTGATACGATCAAGCTCCGCACAGGGGAAGGGTGCGCCAATGCGGTCAATCCACCGCCCTTGAGGCGGGACAATTGTTGGCGGATGGCGTTCATTTTAACGATGTCGAGGCCGGCTCCCAAAAGCACGTCATTGACTGCAATCTTATCACTAAGTGAAAGGCCATCGCGTGGTGTTGGCAAGAGAGCGGAGCCGCCGCCGGAGATGAGGCAAAGCACCTGATCATGAACCGTCGAGGATTGAAGCAGCTCGACGATCTGTGTGCCCGCGCGCAGACCATTTTCATCAGGCAAAGGGTGCCCCGCCGCAATAACAGTACACCCAGTAACATCACGAGCGTTTTCATAATTTGTGACGGCGATGGCCTCCGTGGATTGACCTAATGGCACGTGGGCAAGTGCCTCTTGGATCATGGCGGTTGCGGCCTTGCCAATCGCAATAATGATCAAACGGCCTGATGGATTTGGCGCAAGAGGGGCATGCGCTAATTCTTTCCGGACGGCCAACGCGGGGTTTGCCGCTTGGACACCGGTTTCAAAAAGCGTTTGAATATTTTGTTTCATCTAAACATCCTTACCTGCCCAACATTGCGGATCAATAGCAGTTTGATGCGTTGGCCCAGCCGGATCAAAAGATTATTGGCAACGTGATCAGTTGCCACTTTGATTTTTCAAATTCGGGGCATAGGATTTTGTTCAAAGCGAAGTTTTAAATTTCGTTTGCATGTAACAACGACCAAACCTACCTCATTGGGAGCTTAGGGACAAATAATGACACGGTTCAACGCATGGAACGTCTTTAAGCAAGGGTTATCTGGCCAGAAGGGCTGGGATCGACAGTGGCGCGATCCAGAGCCACAATCTCACTACGATGTGGTGATCATCGGGGGTGGCCTGCACGGGTTGGCCACGGCGTATTATCTGGCGAAAAACCACGGCGTGAAAAATGTTGCAGTGCTGGAAAAAGGCTGGATCGGTGGCGGGAACGCGGGCCGCAATACCACGATTGTCAGATCGAATTACGGACGGCCGGGTAATCGCGAATTTTACGAACATTCCCTTAGGCTCTGGGAAGAGTTGAGCCACGAGCTGAACTACAACGTCATGTTTAGCCAAAGGTCGCATATTTCGCTGCTCCACAGCCCCGGTGCGATTGATGGGGCAGCGCGTAACTACAATGTGCTGCGCCAAACGGGCACGCCGGACGCGGAAATTTGGGGGTTAGATCAGCTAAAGGAAGCGGTGCCGCATCTGAATTACGCAGCAAATGCGCGGTTTCCAATCATGGGGGCCGCTGTCCAAAAGCGTGCAGGCACCGCGCGGCATGATGCAGTTGTTTGGGGCTATGCGCGTGGCGCGGACCAGCGCGGCGTCGATATTGTCCAAAACTGCGAAGTGAAGGGCTTTGCCCGCGAAGGCGACAAGATTACCAAGATCGAGACGTCCCGTGGGGCAATCACCGCTGGCAAAGTTGCATTTGCGGTCGCTGGGAACACGTCGCGCCTATGGGACATGGCGGGGCTAGGGCGGTTGCCGATTGAATCGCATCTGTTGCAGGCGTTTGTGTCAGAGCCGTTGAAGCCCCTGCTTGATCAGGTTGTGGTGTTTGGCATGGGCGGCGCACATTTCTACATCTCGCAATCGGATAAGGGCGGGATGGTATTTGGCGGTGATCTGGACTGGTATAAGTCGTATTCACAGCGCGGAAATTTGCCGATGGTGCAGGACGTTTGCGAGGCGGCGATGTCGATATTACCGTGCCTTGGGCGGGTCAAACTACTACGCCACTGGGCAGGAGTGATGGATATGTCGATGGATGGTTCCCACTTCATATGCCGCACGCCGTTGGACAATCTCTTTCTGAATGCAGGGTGGAATTACGGCGGCTTTAAAGCGTCACCCGCTTCGGGATGGTGGTTTGCGGATTTGATCGCCAATGAACGGCCTGATCCAATGATAGCAGATTTCGACCTCAAGCGGTTTGAACGAGGTTTGCAAATTGATGAACGCGGCGCAGGTGCCGACTGCAAGCTGCACGGATAGGGGCCAGATATGATTAGAATAGATTGCCCATTTTGCGGCCCACGTGACCACGCTGAATTTAGTTATGGCGGCGATGGGTCGATTGTTTATCCAGCGCTGGATGCACCCGCTCAAGATTGGCACAACGCGGTATTTTTGCGCGAAAACATACGGGGTCGCCAGACCGAGACATGGCACCACGTGCTGGGGTGCCGGATGTGGTTGCTTGTGGAGCGTGATACGCTAACCCACGAAATTTTTGACGTACGGCCTGCGCATTCAGGCATGGCAAAAGCATTGGAGACAGGCCAATGACGGCGCGGCGTATACCGAACAGCGGACGTATCGACCGCAGTAAACCCGTCACATTCGATTGGGATGGAAAACCATTGCAGGGGTTTGAAGGCGACACGCTAGCATCCGCGCTGATGGCAAATGGTCAGACGGTTATAGGCCGATCGTTCAAATATCACCGTCCGCGTGGGATTATGTCGGCAGGCGTGGAAGAATCCGGCGCAATTGTATCCGTGGGTGCGGGCAATCGGGTGGAGCCAAATGTCAAAACGACATCGCAAGAATTACACGAGGGTTTAGTTGCCAAGGGCCAGAACGCTTGGCCAAATGTCCGGTTCGATCTGGGTGCTATTACCGGATTATTCGGGCGTTTTTTTGTGGCAGGGTTTTATTACAAAACGTTCATGGGATTGCCGCCCTTTGAGACAGGTCGCGGTACCGGAATTTGGATGAAATACGAGGCGATTATTCGCAAGGCCGCAGGTATGGGGCGCGCATCGAGAGAGGCGGACCCTGATCGTTATGACCATATGCACGGGTTTTGTGATGTGTTGGTTGTCGGGGCTGGCCCTGCGGGTTTGCAAGCCGCGTTGACAGCGGCCAAAGCTGGCAAGGACGTGCTGTTGGTCGAGCAAGATTTTGAACTGGGGGGTGATTACCTTGCTGATCCGAAATCGGAGATGGAACGCACCGAACTAGTGGCTGACGTTATAGGCGCGGGGGTGCGTGTGATGACGCGCACAACGGCATTTGGTTTATATGATGATGGCGCCGCGGGTCTGGTTGAACGCGTGACCGACCATTTGCCAAATGCAACCGATACCCAGCCAAGACAGATTTTTTGGACCGTCAGGGCAGGGGCCACAGTGTTGGCAACTGGTGCGTTAGAACGATCAATCGCATTTGATGGAAATGACCTTCCGGGGGTGATGACAGCGCAAGCGGCCAAGATTTATTTGAACCGATTTGGTGTGTTGCCCGGTGAAAACATCGTGATCGCGACAAATAATGACAGCGCTTACGATCCCGCAGCAGCATTGGCTGCCGCTGGTGCGCAGGTGACTATCCTTGATCTACGTGATGTCGGACCAAAGGCACCCAGCGGTGTTAAAGTCATCAGAAACCGCACCGTTCTATCTGCGGTAGGACGAAAGAAAATTAGCGGTATTCAGATGGCGAAGCTGGCGGGTGACGATTGGCAGGGTGCTGGCCGATTGGACTGTGATCTATTGCTTGTATCGGGTGGCTGGTCGCCTGTTGTGAATCTTGCATCTCATCGGAACGTCATCCCGCAGTGGAACGCTGAACAGGCATGTTTTTTGCCGCATCAAAGCAATGAACCGATTTTTTGCGCGGGTGCAGCCAACGGCAATTGGACGCGAGATGATTGTCGAGCTTCAGGCGAAACCGCTGCGAAATTGGCGATGGGGGTCGAGGCAGAGATGCCATTGGCCGGTGGGTGGGACACCCCGATCCAGCCGGTCTATGAGGTGCGCTTGCCTAACGCCAAGATCAAAGGCTTTGTTGACCCCCAGCACGATGTAACAGGCGATGATGTCCGATTGGCGCATCAAGAGGGGTTTGTATCTGTCGAGCACCTGAAGCGTTACACCACGTTGGGTATGGCCACGGATCAGGGAAAGATGGGCAATGTGATCGGGCTTGCTTTAATGGCAGAGGCGCTTGGATGCGAAGTGCCAGCGGTTGGTACGACTCGGTTTCGACCGCCCTACACACCTGTTGCAATTGGTGCTTTTTCAGGCCGCAATACCGGATCGCATTTTAAGCCGTTACGGCGCACACCATTGCACGATTGGAACCTCGCACATGGGGCCACGATGACGGATGCGGGTCTTTGGCATCGGCCTTGGTATTTTGCCAAGGACGGTGAAACGATTGATGATGCCTATATTCGCGAAACCGCAACCGTGCGCGAAACCGTTGGGATATGCGACGTCAGCTCGCTTGGCAAAATTTCAATTCAGGGGCCGGATGCTGCGGAGTTTTTGAACCGCATATACACCAATGGATTTGCAAAGCTGGCTGTTGGCAGAGCGCGCTATGGGATCATGTTGCGCGATGATGGCATGGTCATGGATGATGGCACGACTTGGCGGCTGGCCGAAGAAAATTTCCTGATGACAACCACGACGACAGGTGCTGCCAAGGTCATGGTTTGGCTAGAAGAATTGCTGCAAACGCGGTGGTCGGACCTAAAGGTCCATGTCACATCGGTGTCGGATGCATGGGCTAGCGTTTCGGTGGCGGGCCCACTATCGCGCGATGTGATCGCCGCGTGCCTGAGCGAGCGCGACGACATTTCTAACGATGCACTTCCATTTATGGGCGTGGCGCAGGTCACGTTGAAAGATGGAACAAGTGGACTGATTGCAAGGATCAGTTTTTCGGGAGAAAGAGCGTTTGAACTTTATGTGCCTGCGGGCGCTGGGCCCGCGATGATGGATGCACTTTGGGCACAAGCAAAAGCCGTTGGCGGTTGTCTTTATGGCCTAGAAGCGCTGGGTGCACTGCGCATTGAAAAAGGCCACGTTACGGGGGCTGAATTGGACGGGCGCGTCACGATTAATGATGCGGGGTTGGGCAAAATGGCATCAACCAAGAAAGCATTTGTCGGCGACGCATTACGCAAACGGCCAGAGTTGATGCGGCCAGATAGAGCCAAACTTGTCGGCATATTCCCCAAGGATCGCAGCCAGACGTTCAATGGCGGTTCTCTTTTGTGTGCTGAAAATTCCATCAACGGGCATGGCGAAGGATGGATCACCGCATGCGCATATTCACCTGCTCTTGGCCATTGGATCGGGCTAGGTTTCATTGAGGGCGGTCATGAGCCTTGGGTTGGGCAAAGCGTGACCGCAGCGGATCCAACGCGCGCGGACCCTGTGACGGTTGAAATCGTTTCACCGCATATGTTTGACCCAGATGGAGGGCGGATGCATGGGTGATGTAATGCAAGTCACAATCGATGAAGTCACAGACTTCACCATTTTCCAAATTGCCTGTTGGCCAGATACATTAGGGAAAATGGGTTCAGAGGCGGCAATGATGACGGGGGTTGATGCTGCTCCTTTACCCGGTCAAAGCGCAACAGGTGAACATGGTGCATTGCTGAGAATTGAGCCGCTAAAGTGGTGGCTTGTTTGTGCTTCGAATGCACAGCTGCCTGATATAGACGGTGAATTAGGCGCGGTATTGGACCTGACTGCATCGCGGATCAGGCTCCGCGTCGCAGGGCCAAGGGCCGCAGATTTGCTCAACAGGTTCTTGCCGATTAATCTGTCTGATCAGGCATTTCCTGACGGCGCTGTTGGGTCGACCGGTTTTCACCATGTCGGCGTGACGCTTTGGCGTCAGGGCAATGCATTTGATCTGTTTCTGCCAAGAAGCTTTGCCGCGTCGCTAATCGAATTGCTCGAAGCGTCAGCGGAACAATTTAGGTGATCACGGTTGCCTACGACCGCTGCGGCAATCGATCCCTGACGAGGGAGCACCAAAATGCGACACCGATGGGCAATAGATCATCATTGAAGTCGTAGTCATTAGAATGAAGCGGTTGGCCATTTGGCCCCTCTGTGCCGTTACCCATCAGCAAGAAACAACCGGGAACGGATGCGGCGAAATGGGCAAAGTCTTCGGAAAAGCTCATCGGTGGGCGGTTTGCGTCAACTGGAAGACCAGCGGATTTTGCGGCACGAACAACCGCCTCAACGGGCAAATCCGCATTGATCGTTTCGATAAATACGGTGTCAAACGCTAGCGTTGCTTTGACACCATGTGCCGCAGCAATCCCATCTACGATCTGGCGCATGAAGCGTTCGATATCCATCCGGTCGGCGGTCAAACGAGCACGGGCATCACCCTTAATCGTTGCGGTTCCGGCTAAAACATTGCGCTGACCGTCGGTCATAAATTCAGTGACTGAAACAACGGCACCTGAGCTGGGTGCCAATTTACGGGCGATGATGGTTTGCAGGGCCATCACCATTTCGGCGCCAACTGTTATCGCGTCGACACCGACATGCGGCATAGAGGCATGACCACCTTGCCCTTCGATTGTGATTTCAAAAAGACTCTCGGATGCGCATATCTGACCTGCGCGGGTCGAAATTTGGCCAGCTGGTTCACCAGGAAGGTTGTGGATTGCGTACACTTCATCAATTGGAAATCGCTCTAACATTCCTTCGGTGATCATGGCCTGTGCGCCGTGGCCGTGTTCTTCGTTCGGCTGGAAGATAAAAACAACGGTGCCATCAAAATCGCGCGCGTCCGCTAGCTGCTTTGCGGCACCAAGAAGCATCGTCGTATGCCCATCATGACCACATGCATGCATGACGCCAGAGTTTTGAGATGCGTAATTATGAGTGCTCATTTCAAGAATAGGGAGCGCGTCCATATCCGCACGCAGTCCAATCATACGATTGCCAGTGCCGGATTTCAAAATGCCGATAACGCCCACGCCGACATGAACTTCGATGCCCAGTTCGCGTAGGATTTCGGCAACACGCGCCTTTGTCCTATGCTCTTCAAAGCCAAGTTCAGGATGTCGGTGAAAATCGTGGCGCAGGGATTTCATATCCATTGAGATGCTCCGCTTCTTTTGGTGTTAATTGAACAGCCCTGACAGGAGAAAAGTCAACGACGTTTGCGAGTTGCTTTTATGCATAAGGGGTTGGCGGCTTTGCGGGTAATCAAAGTTAAAGCCCGACACCTGTCATGCATTGGCGACCATCTGGCCCGCGCACCCATACGCGCCCATTGTTATAGCAAAGCGAAGCTTGCTCATGATGCATGAGAGGTGATGTTGCGCGGTAAGAGAATTCTTTGAGCGGACGTCCAAGTCGGGACTGGGCCATATTCATCAATAGGTGGGCCAATAGCGGGCCATGAACGACCAATCCGTCATACCCTTCGACATCGCGGGCGTATGTTTCATCATAGTGAATGCGATGGCCATTGAAGGTAAGTGCAGAGTAGCGGAACAGCAACGTGCTGTTGAATTTGACATGTTCGACGAATGTTTCATCGGTCGCGGCCAGAGGCGGCGCAGGCTGGCTCGCTGGCTGGTCTTCACGATAGACAAGTTCCTGCCATTCGGTCAGTGCAAGCGACCTGCGTTGCCGAATGTCAAAGCGAAGGCGCACAAATGCAAGTGGTCCGCTGCGGCCGGTCTTACGGGTCACTGCCTCGACCGAGGCTGTGCGCTCGGCGCGAATGCCTGCAAGAAGCGGTTGATGAAACACCAGTTTACCTGCGGCCCACATCCTGCGTGGTAAGCCGAGATCAGGAATAAACCCGCCCTTGGCCGGATGTCCATCGCGCCCCAATTGATGTGAAGGTTCTGGGTTCCAAAAGTAAATATGATGGGCAAATAGGGGCAGGGGTGTGCCCAAGTCATAACTCTTATCGTCACCTAATGTTGCCGCGAGCGCATTTGCGCGTGCGACATCCATCGGGTCAGATTGCGAGATATGTTCATCGGCGGCCATGGGGTACTTTAGCGACGACATGTGCCGCTCGCAAATCGAGATTAAAGGCGGGATTTCAGGCGGGTCATCAGTGCGGTCAAATTATCGATATTGCGCGGTGACACCAGTTTACCATTGTCATCGAATGCATCACCGTTTTGAGCGATCAATATTTCGGGTCCTTGCAAAAGGTCAGGCCGAAATTGCACCATGCAAAGCCGGAGCGCGAATTGCGCCCGTTCACCACCTGCGCGCCCCGCGGCGGCGGACATGATAGCAACAGGTTTATCGAGCCATACATTGCCTTGGGTCCTGCTGACCCAATCAAGGGCGTTTTTGAGCACGCCCGATATTGATTTGTTGTATTCAGGGGTCGCTATGATCACAGCGTCTGCAGTCGCAATTTGGTTAGCTAGGCGTTGCACGCTTGCTGGGATGCCATCGCGCGCCTCTAGGTCGCCATCATAAAGTGGCAGGCGCAGGTCACCTATGGTAAATTGATCAGCGCCGAAGAGATCAGCGGCGTGATGTACAAGCTTCGTATTTGTGGACGCGGCCCGAAGAGACCCAGAGATACCCAAGAGTGTGGTCATAAAATTTCCTTTCGCTGTTATTGAATTGATATAATTCACACCGCCCCGCTTGCCAGTCGACAAACGCTGACACATGCTGTGCGCAAATGCAGGAGGCAGCAAATGCGGCACGGCGGAAAGATATTAAGTGATCATCTAGATCAACTTGGCGTGAGAAGGGTTTTCTCTGTGCCCGGCGAGAGCTTTCTAGCAGCGCTTGATGGGCTTTATGATAGCGAAATTGATAACGTCGTTTCCCGGCACGAGGGCGCCGCTGCGATGATGGCCGAAGCCTATGGGAAAATGACCGGCGAACCAGGTGTGTGTTTCGTGACGAGAGGGCCGGGCGCATGCAATGCAAGCGCCGGTGTGCACATCGCCCAACAAGACAGCACGCCGATGGTGCTCTTTGTCGGGCAAATCGACAACAGCCATACGGATCGTGAGACATTTCAAGAAGTTGACTATCGCGCGATGTTTGGGGGGCTTGCAAAATGGGTCGCACAAGTCGATCAGATTGAGCGGCTACCGGAATATATTGCGCGAGCGTTTCATATTGCCAAATCTGGGCGGCCCGGTCCTGTCGTGCTTGCGCTGCCTGAAAATATGCTCAGCGGAATGGCAGATGTGCCGGATTTTGTCGGGAGAATTGATGCGACACCAAAACTATCAACACAGAGTTTTGAACCAATTGTCCACAAGTTAAGAACTGCGAAAAAGCCGATGATCATCATTGGCGGGCCACATTGGTCGGGGGCTGCAAGTGCTGCATTAATGAACGTGGCCGCCAAGTTGAACATTCCAATCGCCGCCGGTTTTAGGCGTCAAGACTACCTCGACAATCGGATTGCGCAATATGCGGGCGATCTCAATGTTGGTATCAACCCGCGATTGGCCAAGAGGGTGAAGGAGGCCGATTGCCTTTTGATAATCGGGAGCAGATTTGGCGACATCGAAACGCAGGGATATACACTTGTTGATCCGATGGCGCCTGAAAAAGTGATCATGCACTGCCATGCGCACGAAGAGGAACTGGGACGCGTCTATCAGCCAGATGTTGCTTTAAATTGTGATGCAAGGGCGGCAGTCCACGGTCTGGATGAATTGTTGGCTGGCGAGGAAAATTGGACTGCGCATACATCATGGTGCACGGACGTCAGGCAAGACTATGAAGAATGGATAAAACCACAAGCCAGCCCAGGGGCGTTGCAACAAGAATTTGTCATTAAGTGGCTGTCAGATAACCTGCCGCAGAATGCAATCTTGACGAACGGTGCGGGAAATTATGCTGCGTGGTTGCATCGATATTTTGTCTACAAGCAGTATGGCACTCAATTGGCACCAACGTCTGGTTCCATGGGGTACGGCCTACCTGCGGCAATTTCTGCTTCGCTTGAACACCCCGAACGAACGGTTGTCTGCCTCGCGGGTGATGGGTGTTTTCAAATGACGTGTAACGAGCTTTCGACTGCTGCGCAGCATGGGGCGACACCGATTGTCATCGTTATGGATAACGGGCGATATGGCACCATACGTATGCACCAAGAGAAAACATATCCGGGGCGGGTTTCGGGCACGGCTTTGACAAATCCAGACTTTGCCGCCTTGGCCGCGTCATATGGCGGGTTCGGCGCGCATGTCACGACCAACGATCAGTTTTCGGATGCTTTTGAGGCGGCGAAGGCCAGCGGCACATTCGCGGTGATCGCCTGCAAGGTGGATGAAGAGGCCTTGGCCACAGGCGCAACCCTGTCGGATGTCCGTGCGGCGGCTACACCCTAATCAAAGGGTCCGCCAAATAGTCTGGGTGTTTTCTTGCCAATCGCTTCTGTGCAGTAGCGGGGTGTCATCGCTAAAATCAGCATGACCGAGGCAAAGGTAACCTGTCAACGTCCATGTATCGGGCGCGCCTAGGATTGCGGCGATCTGGACCGGATCAAGGATGGAAACCCACCCCATGCCAATGTTTTCAGCGCGAGAAGCGAGCCATAGTGTGTGAATTGCGGCGACTGTTGAATAGCGCAGCATTTCAGGCATCGTCTGGCGCCCAAGGCCATGCCCCTCATCTGGGTCTGTTTCGGTGAATACAGCCAAATGCACAGGCGCATCGTGCAATCCCGCGAGTTTGAGCGCCATATAATCCGATTTTTGCCGCCCTGAATATTGCCCCGCTGCATCCGCATTCGCCGCTTCGAAATTTGCGATCACCTGCGCCCGTAAATCAGGGCTTTCTACTTGGATGACCCTCCATGGTCGCGCATTGCCTACAGATGGCGCAAAGTCGAGCGTCGCGCGAAGACGATCAATTACCTCAGGTGCAATTGGATCAGTTTTGAAATGCCGCACATCGCGTCGCCACCGCAGCACATCAGTCAGCGCATCACGATGGCTTTGGTCCAGTTTCATGCCTGCCGCCAATGCGCGGATTGGTTCGGCAGGAACGCCTCAATCGCGGCGGTTGCAACAACGGCTGTTTCGCCGCTTTCGGGGTTCAACACGTTTTGCCCACCCTTCACGGCCGTCACACTTGCCCGCCCACGTGGTAGGGTAGCGGCAAGCGCGTCAGTGTCGATCTGATCCGGCTCTTGTACCCCGACAGTCACTTGCACACGCATCACGTCAGTTGGCAGGTCGATACTGCTAAAAATCGGCAATGTTGAATGGCGGAATGCATCCTCTATCGCGCGCGCTGCGGCCTTTTGATAATCCATCCCATGCAGGTCGTTACCCATCCCCATTTCTAGGATCACACGTTGATCGGTCATACCCGCTCCATCTCGAAACTGACGTTGATCGCCGCATTGGCGATGACGGTTCGATTGCCATCTGGCCGTGGGACGTCCAGCCCCCCATGCACCACGGTCACATGCGGTTGGCCGTATGGGAAAATGTCGAGCAACGCCGCAGTGTCCACCTCATCCGGTTGCTGACATGCTATTTCAACGTCGATGATCATGGCCTCTTTGGGTAGGCCGAACAGCTCTGCCATATTGATCGAGTTATGCCACAGGGCATCCTGCAACGCAGATTTTGCGGCCTTGGTATAGTCGCGCCTGCGCAGGCTGGTGCCCATGCCAAATTCAGTGAGGACGCGGTGTTTGGGCATGGATTTTCCAAGATCCTTTGTGATATGATTTTATCATTACATTTTTAGATTGAAATATTGAGTAAGTTAACATGAAAAAGCTTCTGTGGATGAAACTGTTCCTTTTTTGCGGCCTTGGCCTACCTATTCAAAGCCAAGAATTGGAATTTCCAACTCGGATGCCATGGAATGCTAAAATTGGATTGATTGAAAATGTCAGTTTGCGGCTGATCGATAACGTTGATGACAATTGTTGGACCAACCCAAAACTAATCAGATCTGACGCTTTCCTCAAATTGGAACAAAACGACATTTTTGTTCCCGATTATGAAATTGCATTTCTAAACTACAAAACTGCCGAAGCCTTGATCCATGCTTACGGTTTCAGAACGGAGACGGGAATATGCGCAGTCGCAGCTGAATTCGTGGTTGCATATCCTGCCTCTCAGGATGTTGGCGGATGGCGTGGGAAAGAAGTTTTTGATTTTAGGCACTTAGCGATAGTATTTAGCAACTCAATTATTTTGGTAAATTCTAAAAACGTAAATCAACAATTGCATGATTTCTTTGAAAGTAACGTTTCCGAGTTTATCGCCACGGGCATTTCCGAGAGGCGTGGGGCGGATTTCACGAGGTTTCTTGAACTCTATCCGGATAATAACGAGCGCCCAATGTCAAAGGACGACTGGGAAAAACGACTGCAGTCGATGGATTTAGCTTCGGAAGACTAGTTTTGTAAACATTAATTTATTTTCCCTTGAGGCCTAAAACTCCACCCCAATCTGCGCCTTAATCCCAGACCTAAACGGATGCTTCACCAATTCCATCTCTGTCACCAGATCGGCAATCTCGATCAGGTCGGCGTGGGCGTTGCGTCCTGTTAGAACGACGTGGGTCATATCGGGCTTTTGGGTCGCCAAAAACTCGACCACCTCGTTAATGTCCACATAATCATAGCGGATCGCGATGTTGATCTCGTCCAGCAGCACCATGTGATTGGTCTCATCAAGGATCAATTCCTTGGCCTTTGCCCAAGCCGCCTGCGCCATTTCGGTGTCGCGGGATTTGTCTTGGGTTTCCCAAGTGAAGCCCTCGCCCATGGTGTGGAACGCACATTCGTCGGAAAACTTGGACAGTATCAAATCACGTTCGCCCGTGGACATACCGCCCTTGATGAACTGGACCACCGCACATTTCATATCGTGGGCGATGCAGCGGAAGATCATGCCAAACGCAGCAGAGGATTTACCCTTACCCTTACCCGTATGCACGATGATCAGGCCCTTTTTGTCGGTCTTGGTCGCCATGATTTTATCGCGCGCGGCCTTCTTCTTGGCCATTTTCATTGCGTGGCGGTCTGTATCTATTTGATCGGTCATGGTGATCCCCTTTTGAGGTGACGTTACTGGTCGAGGTCTAAGGCAGCAAGCCTGCTATCCGCGCACGAGCTGAATTTGATTTTGGTGTCCACAGGTTGCGATCGATGGCTTCTTGCAGACGTTGGGCGATTTCGGCCAATGCAGGTGCATTGACGTCGGCGATAAATTCACGTGTTTCATCGTCAGCAAGGAACGCCTCTTCCACCAAGTCAAAGTGGTGATTACGCACGACGCCCGTTGTTGCGGCAAATGCAAAGAGATAATCGACGGTAGCTGCAATTTCGAACGCGCCTTTATACCCGTGGCGTTTGACGCCGTCGATCCATTTTGGGTTTACCACACGCGACCGGACCACGCGGCCGATTTCGTCATCAAGAGTGCGAATGATTGGGCGCTCTGGGCGAGAGTGATCGTTGTGATAAATCGGACGATCTTGCCCTTGGAGCGTGTTGATTGCGGCGGCGGCACCACCCTCGAATTGGTAGTAGTCGTCACTATCGAGAATGTCGTGTTCGCGGTTGTCTTGGTTTTGTACGATCGCTTCGGTTTGGGATAGGCGTTGTTCAAATGCGTCCCGTGCGGCGGTGCCCTCTGCCTTGGCGTTATAGGCGTAGCTGCCCCATGTCAGGTAGGCCTCGCCCAAATCAGCGCGATCAGCCCAAAGCCGTTCGTCGATCATCGCCTGCAGTCCCGCGCCATAAGCACCCGGTTTTGAGCCGAAAACGCGTGACGTATCTTCGCCTAGGGCAGCACGTGCAGCAGCGGGGTTAAGATCGGCAGTTTCATCCAATTTTTGCACCGCCTTTGCGGCACTATCGATGAGAGCGATAAGTTGTGGGAATGCATCGCGAAAGAAGCCAGAGATGCGCAGCGTGACATCCACGCGCGGGCGGCCAAGGACAGATTGAGGCAGGATTTCAAAACCGGTGACACGGCGGTTGGCGCTGTCCCAAGTTGGCTTGCAACCCATGAGCGCCAAGGCTTGCGCAATGTCGTCGCCACCGGTGCGCATGTTCGCAGTGCCCCATGCGGTGATCAGCATGCTGCGCGGCCAATCGCCGTGATCTTGCAGGTGCTTTTCGATCAGCAGGTTCGCGGATTTCCATCCCAGTGCCCACGCGGTTGGTGTGGGTACAGCGCGGCTATCAACCGAATAGAAGTTGCGCCCTGTTGGCAACACGTCCAACCGCCCGCGCGTTGGCGCGCCAGAGGGGGCAGGGGGAACAAATTGACCCGATAGAGCGGTCAGCAGCCCGCTTCCTTCGGCGGGGCCGCATTCAGCGACAATAGGGGCAATGTTATTGCGGATATCTGCAATCACGGCGCTGCTCGCCGGCCCTGATGGGTCCGTCTTGCCGGTGACGAGGGTTTGGGCAAGAAGCTCTAACCGTTCGACTGTATCGCCGTTTGTGCGCCACATGCCTGTTGTGAGGCCCAAAAGCGCGTCGGGCTTTTCAGGTGAAGGTGCCGCCAAGTCGCAATCAAGCGGGTCAATTGAGATGGATAGGTCGGCGGCAATCGCACGGAGCAAGGACGCATCTTTGCCAGTGCCATTCCCCCGTGGAATGCGGGCAAGCGCGATCGATAGATCGCGGGCCTGATCACCTGTCGGCGATTGGCCAAAAACATGCAGGCCGTCGCGAATTTGTGCTTCCTTCAGCTCACATAGATATGCATCCAGTTTCGCCAAGTCGGTATCAGTGTCACCGCTGAATGCCGCATCTTTGGCTAAGCCCGTGACTTCGGAGAGCGAGAGGATTTCGCGCTTGAGGTGGTCAATGCGGCGAGGGTCCACGCCCGCGGCCTCGTAATATTCGTCGACCAAAGCCTCAAGATCACGCATTGGCCCATAGCTTTCGGCGCGGGTCAGCGGCGGCGTCAGGTGGTCAATAATAACAGCAGATGTACGGCGTTTGGCTTGGGTGCCTTCACCGGGGTCGTTGACGATGAACGGATAGACATGGGGTGTCGTGCCCATGCAAATTTCCGGCCAGCAGGTTTCCGATAGCGCCAGCGCCTTGCCCGGTAGCCATTCAACATTGCCGTGTTTGCCCATGTGTACAATTGCGTCCGCACCCCAGTGGTGCCGGATGTAGAAATAGAACGCGAGATAGTTGTGTGGCGGGACAAGGTCGGGCGAGTGGTATGTATCAGTCGGGTCGATGTTATAGCCGCGTGCGGGTTGCAGGGCGACAATCGCATTGCCGTAGTCGTGGATCGACAGCTTAAAGCCTTCATCCGCGACGAATGGGTCATCACTGGGTTCACCCCAGCGGTTGCGGACTTGTTCTTTGGCGTCCCATGGCAGCGCGTTAAAGTATTGTTGATAAGTATCAAACGGTAGCGTTGCGCCACCCTCTTTGTCAGCGCGATCAGTGAGCCAGTTCGTCGGCCCTGCCATGATTGCGTCCATCATGGTTTGGGCGTCAGCGGGTGGTGTCGTGGTGTAACCTGCGTCACGCAAAAGGTTGAGCGTGTGCACTGTGGCGGCAGGTGTATCGAGCCCGACGCCATTGGCGAGGCGGCCATCTTTGTTGGGGTAATTGGCGAGGATCAACGCGACTTTACGATCAGCAGTTTTCGTCGCACGCAGCTTTGCCCAATGAGCGGTCAGTGCGGCGACGTAATCAATGCGGTTGCCGTGGCCTTGATATGTGGCGATCGGGCATTCGGTGGCGTCGTCAAAGAACGCTTCGCCTTTGAATGATATTGCGCGGGACAGAATGCGGCCGTCCACCTCGGGCAAGGCGACGTTCATCGCGATGTCGCGTGCGGATAGGCCTTGCGGGCTGTCAGCCCATGCAGCCTCGTTACTGCTTGATAAAATGATCTGGAACACCGGCGATTTGTTTGCCGCATCCATCACAAGCGGGTTTGCTGGGCTATCGTCGCCGTCATGGGGTGAACCAACGGCAAAGGCTGTGCCATTCAGGATTACGCTTGGTGGGGCGGCTGTGAACAGCGATTGAAGGGTGCCAACAGAAAGCGGGTCTTTGAGCGAAGCCACGAAGATCGGCAACGGATTTAACCCTTGGCGCGACAGGCTGCGCACAAGGCGATTAATCGGGTTAAGGCCACCACCTTGCACCAATGCGCGATAGAATATGATCGGCACAACGGGCGCATCCGGTGTCCATACGGCTTGGGCTTCTGCCAGATCGGCGATGCCAGCACCGGGCCAATACACACCAGCACGCAAGAGCGGGGCCGCAGGCATTGGTTTTTCCGCACCAGACAAAATGGCTGACGCATATCGCAAGAAACCCGTGGCGTTTTGCGGTCCTCCCTCAACGAGATAGGACCAAAGCGCATCGTAGTCATCATTGCTGACGGTGGATAGGCCACGCAATTCGTCGTCGGGTTTGTCATCACCAGGCAGGGCGCAAAACGGTATGCCAGCCTCGTGCAGCCGCGCGGCATTTTGGGTTAATCCATATTTCCAATAGCCTGCACCGCCAAGCACCCGTGCGATGACCAGTTTGGATTTCGATGCACAATTATCGATGTGCAAATCTACCGACATCGGGTGCTGTAGATGCATCATATTGGCAAGACGCAAGGCAGGGGCATCAGGCATTTCTGCGCGGGCTTCTGACAAAGCAGCGAGCTCTGTATCCGCAGCCGAAATGACAACAATATCAGCAGGGGTTTGGCCCAGATCAACAGGTTCATCGCCGTCAGAAATCGCGCCGGGGGTTGCGGCTAGCAGGTGCATTCAGAATTCTCGCGTGTTAGGGCGGCGTCAGCAGCAAAGGACGGATCATGGATTACAAAGCGGCAGGTGCACCCAAAAAGGGCAAGAACGCGCCAAAACACAGTGAACACAATGCCCATGGGTCCCGCAAAAAGCCATTTGGTGCCCGACCCACCAAAGAAGAACTGTTGGAACGGATGAAAGCGGCGCAGAGCAAAAAATAGCGTCATAGCTGTTTTTCCATGAACACGGATGATGCGGCTTCGGTGTAGTCACCGAAAACACCGCAAGAGGTAAATCCGTGACGCGCATAGAGCCTGTGCGCCGCGTGCAATACATTGCCGGTTTCCAGTTTGAGCATAGACAAGCCTTCTTCGATTGCTTGATCTTCGATCTGACGCATTAAGGCGTCGGCGGCACCTGACCCACGCGCGTCCTGTGATACGAACATTGATTTCACTTCGCCGTAGCCGTCTTTGATGGCCAAGGCACCCGTGCCGATGATTGTGCCTGCACGACGTGCAGTAAAGAAATGGATATGTGGCGCGCAGAGATCGTCGATCTCGAGGTAATAATTGTCCTCGGGCGGAAACAGCGATTGCATCAGCGCGTGGCTGGATTGCAATAACGCGGTTGCCTGTGGATCGTGGGGATCGGTGCGCGCCACGATGATCATGCTTGCAGTGCTTTCGTGATCGCCGCTTGGTCTAGTCCTGCCTGACCAATAACAACGAGCCGCGTTTCGCGGGGTGCGTCACCGAATGGTTGGTCGAAATATGTATTCACACGCGGACCAACAGCTTGCAACGTCTGGCGCATTGGTTTGCCTGCGACGGCCACGAACCCTTTGAGACGAAGGATATTATGGGCACGGATCACGTCGGCGACTTGTGTCTTGAAGGCATCCGCATCAGCGATTTCCCCGCGTGCGACGACAAAGCTTTCAAATTCATCATGGCCGTGCTCGTGTTCGTGATCATGGTGATGATCGTCATCATCATGATGGTCGTCGTCGTCCTCGTGGTGATGGTGGTGATGCACCTCGTGGCGTGCCTCAAGATCACCCTCGGCACCAATGCCCTGTCCGAGCAACACATCAACCGGCAATGCGCCCATAGAAGCCTTGACCACCTGCACACCGTCGCGAGATTCATTGCGCAAGCGGGTAGTAAGAGCATCAGCCTCGGCAGCGTCTAGTAGGTCAGCTTTGTTCACGACAATCATGTCGGCACAAGCAATCTGATCCTCGAACAATTCTGACAGGGGCGTTTCGTGATCGAGGTTTTCGTCCTGTGCGCGCTGGGCGTCAACGGCGGCGATATTGTGGGCGAATTGGCCGTCTTGGACGGCGCGGCCATCTACGACAGTGATCACGCCATCGACTGTCACTTTGGTCGAAATGTCGGGCCAGTTGAAGGCACGCACCAACGGTTGTGGCAGGGCAAGGCCCGAGGTTTCAATCACGATGTGATCGGGCTTGGGATCGCGGGCCAACAACTGTTCCATTGTCGGGATAAAGTCGTCGGCAACGGTGCAGCAAATGCAACCATTCGACAGCTCGACAATATCGTCTTCGGTGCAGGTTTCTTCACCGCAGCCTTTGAGAATGTCGCCATCGACGCCGAGGTCGCCGAATTCGTTGATGACAAGTGCGATGCGTTTGCCTTGGGCGTTTTGCAGCATGTGGCGGATAAGGGTGGTTTTACCTGCGCCAAGGAAACCTGTGACGACGGTGGCGGGAATTTTGGCTTGCATTTTGATTTCCAATCTTAGGGCGGTCGGGCTAAGGCTAGGCCATGACCAAACGTGTGACAATCTGTGAGACATGTGCAGGGCGGGGCGTAGAGCTGGCTGCTGCGATAGGGGAATTAGACGGCTGGGAGGTTGTGATGCACCCCTGCCTATCCGTGTGTGATGAACCTGTGGCAATGTCTGTGCAGGGCACGGATGCTGCCACATATGTATTTGCAGGGCTGACAGAGGCGGACGCCGCTGATGTGCGGTCCTTTGCCAAACTATATGATGATGCGCAGGCAGGGTGGATCGAAGATGCACGACCGGCGGGTCGATTGCGTTTCTGCCTCAAGACTCGCGTACCTGCACTATAGGTCATGGGACGGTAATTTCTGCAGCTAACGGGCCGTATGGACCTTTCCAGCCGGCATGTGAATTTCCGTTCAAGGAAACACGAATTAAATCGCCTGATTTAACATCAGGGATATGCACCCAGTCGCTATAAACTCTCCCGAGCTTGACGCCGTTGACATAGACATGGGCGTGGCCGCCACCGACAATGTCGGCTTGGCCCACGACTTCTGGTGTCATGGTGTAACCAGTTGTTGCAATATGCAAGTTCACGCCTGCCATCGTGTCGTTGACGATTGCCAACGTCAGCGTGGGCAATGGCAGGGTGCTGTCCCACTGCGTCATCGCACTATGGTCGTGTGCGGTGCTGCCGTGTCCTGCGTGATCATGGCTGGGTGGCAAGCCACCAGCCGCAAGAAATCCGCCCGCAGCGCCAAAAAACAGGCCAATGAAGAAAATAACGAGACTACGCATTTATGCCTCCGTCCATTTGCTATGCCAAATGGTACCGAGGAATAGCCCAAGCGTTGCCCATGCTGCTGCACCAACTCCTAATGCACGCGCTGCAAACTCTGCGCCCAATTCTGGCGGGGCAGGTCCGGTCAATGTATCTGGCATCGGCGCGCCAATCACATGGGGCGCGGCCATCAGAATGATCGCAATGCCCCACATCGTCCAATTTTGGCCAAAGGCAATCAGCCAAAGCGCGCCGCCTGTTGCGAACACAGATGCGAACCACCAGATTTGACGCGCTGTAACGTCTGCGGCGTTCATGCCGGGTAATTCGGGCGCAAGGCCAAAGGCTGGCGCAAGTTGCACAGCGATGAAACCAGCAAGCCCCCAAATCAACCCAACACGCGGCGCAATATGTGCACCTCGTTCTTCGGCCAAGGCCATCACGGCGGCCAGAATAAAAGCGTAGCCGACGTATATCAGCGCCGAGAACACAATGCTCATGACATCGCGCAACGGTTCGAACGCGCCTGCGGGCGCGTGGGCATCTGTGGCGATATTCCCAAAATGTGTCAGAACACCAGTTTCAAACAATTCTGCGTGCAGCAATATCGGCTGCACGAATGCGAATTGGAGCAGGGCCGCAATCAGTCCCGCTCCAAAGCCAGCGATCAATGCGCTGACAGCAATTTTCTGAAACATGGCTTAGTGGCAGGGAAAGCCGGTCGCGTGGCGCACATCATGTGCCGCGGTATGCAGTGTGTCCGCCTGCACGTGGCCCGCAACAGAAATGATGCCAAAGCCAACGATTGCTGCGAAAAGAATCGCGATTGTTGTTGTGGCGGATTTTGTCTGTGGGGCGGCGATTGCCTGAGCGTTGTTTGTCATATCTTTTCTCCAGTGTCCCGTCACACCCGACGAGGGTTGGTTACGTTCATGCATGGCTGGTCTCCTGGCTTGCGGGTCAGACATACTTTGCGGCCTTCCCGGAAAACCCCGGTGGCGTTATCGCAAAGCACTAACCGCATTACAGTCGCGGGGGCGGCTGTGGTTGTTGGCCTGCCGGTTTGGATCGGCCTTCCCACATTCCCATTTCATCCCCTTGGCCGCTTTGCGACCATGACGGGGAAACCGTGCTGTACCTTTGTGCCTGTGTTCCATCGCGCGGGTCAAGGCTGAAACCGACGCGTGAAGTACACTGGGCGGCGAAATTTGAAGGTTTCGGGGCTTTCGGTGGGGGTGGTTCTGGCGAGATGATGCTAGGTTTTGTCAATATCTTGTGGATAAGTGGCGAGTTATCCCCAGATAGGGTGTGCAAAAGTTGACAGATCGCTTGGGCAAGGGGCAAAGTTTGATACCCGATAGAATCATAGGACAAACAGCGCCATGCGATTTAGCAGATTACGTCTCAATGGCTTTAAGAGTTTTGTTGACCCGACCGACCTCGTGATCGCGGACGGGCTGACTGGCGTTGTTGGGCCAAATGGCTGCGGCAAATCCAATCTGCTTGAAGCGCTGCGCTGGGTGATGGGCGAAAACCGTCACAAGGCGATGCGCGGCGGTAGCATGGAAGATGTAATTTTCGCCGGCGCATCCACCCGCCCCGCCCGCAATTTTGCAGAAGTCTCATTGATCATCGAAAATGATGAGAGACTAGCGCCCGCGGCATTTAACGATTCTGATAATCTGGAAATTGTGCGGCGTATTACCCGCGATGCCGGATCCGCGTATAAAGTTAGCACCAAAGACGTTCGTGCCCGCGATGTGCAAATGTTGTTTGCTGATGCCTCAACTGGTGCGCATTCCCCTGCATTGGTCCGGCAGGGCCAGATTTCTGAGCTGATCAATGCGAAACCCAAGGCCCGCCGTCGTATTTTAGAAGAGGCCGCAGGTATTTCGGGGCTTTATCAACGTCGCCACGAAGCGGAGTTGAAGTTGAAAGGCTCAGAAGCGAATTTGCTCCGCGTTGATGATGTTATTGAACAACTCGCGACGCAATTGGGCCAGCTCGCCCGTCAGGCACGTCAAGCGGCCCGTTATCGAGAGATTGGTGAAAAGCTGCGTCAGGCCGAAGGAATGTTGTTGTTTCGCCGCTGGCATGAGGCCGATCAAGCGATGCTGGCCGCTGCACAACAGCTGCGGGACCGCACCACAGCCGCCGCTGCAGCCGAAACAGCGGCACGTCAAAGCGCCAAAACACGACTGAACGCCGAAGGTGCCTTGCCGCCCTTGCGCGAAGAAGAGGCAATTGCCGCAGCAGTCTTGCAGCGATTGCAGGTCCAACGCGATACGCTGAAGGACCAAGAAGCCCGCGCACTTGATACCATCGAAACGCTGCGCCGTCGCATTGAACAGCTTGGCCTCGATATGGAACGTGAAAGCGGGCTCAACAAGGACGCGCATGAGACGATTGAGCGGCTGGAGTGGGAAGCGCGCGAAATCGCCAAAGCAGGCGAAGGCCACGATGAACGGATTGAGGCGGCCAGTGTTGGTGCCCGAGAAGCAGCCAGCGTGCTGCAAGAACGCGAAGCCGATCTAAGCCAGCAAACCGAAGATGTCGCCCGTTTGGCAGCACGCCACCAATCGGCCCAGCGTTTGCTGCAAGACAACCGGTCCACTTTGCAACGGTCCGAAAATGAGGCCGAAAAGGCCAAGATGGCGATGGCCGACGCAAATGCGGCTTTGACACGTGCCGAGGCTGATTTTGCGGCCGCTGGTGTTGCCGAGACCCAAGCCGTTGCGACGGCAGCGCGAGCCGAAGAAACGTTGACACAGGCCGAAAACGCGAGGGCGGAAACGCAGACCCGCGAAAGCGATGCGCGCGTTCAAAGGGCCGAGGCTGAGGGCGAAGCAAATGCATTGCGTGCTGAGGTTTCGGCGCTAGCCAAACTGGTCGAACGGGACACGGCAGAAGGCGGACAAGTCCTTGATTTATTGCGTGTTCAGGGGGGCTATGAAAAGGCACTTGGCGCTGCGCTGGCTGATGATTTGCGGGCACCTGCGGTCAAAAATGACGCGAAATCCGGCTGGGCTGCTTTGCCCGGGTATACCCAACCGCAAACATTGCCCGATGGCGTTGCTGCGCTGACGAACTATGTGACGGTGCCGGATGTTCTGGCGCGTCGTATGTCGCAGGTGGGGCTTGTTGATGCTGCTGATGGTTCGCGGTTGCAGGTTGAATTGAAACCGGGGCAGCGGTTGGTTTCGGCCGAGGGCGATCTATGGCGCTGGGATGGCTTTCGCGCAGGTGCCGAGGATGCGCCATCGGCCGCGGCATTGCGCCTGCAGCAGCTCAATCGCTTGGTCGAATTGAAGCGGGATCTAGAGGAAATCGCTGCACGCGCAGCAGGGGCCGCTCAGGCGCATGAGGCGTTAACAGCGCGGATGAGAGACCTGACAGCGGCAGATCAGGCCGCCCGACAGGCGCGGCGGGATGCGGACCGTTTAGTTGCAGATGCAAACCGGGCAGCCAGCCGTGCCGAAGCAGATCGCAACCTGTCACAGGGGAAGTTGGAAAGCCTTGGGCTGGCGCTCAAGCGCCACGAGGACGAGGCGACCGTCGTGCGCCGGACTGTGCAAGAAGCAGAACGCGCAGCGGCTGCTTTGCCTGTGTTGGACGACTTTCGCGCGCAAGTCGAAGACATCAAAATGACGGTCGAGGCCGCGCGTATTACGATGATGTCACGACGATCTGCCTATGAAGAGGTGCGCCGCGAAGGCGAGGCGCGATTGCGCCGCAGTCAGGAAATCACCAAAGAGGTGAGCGGCTGGAAGCACCGGCTAGAGACCGCGAATAAGCGAACTGCTGAATTGGCCGAACGCAAAGCGACGTCCGAAGTTGAATTGACAGAGGCAACAGCCGCGCCGCAGGAAATTGCGGCAAAACGGTCCGAGCTTGCCGACGCGATTGATGAAGCAGAAACACGCCGCCGTGCATCCGCAGATAAGTTGGCGCAAGCAGATACAGCACTGCGTGCATCCAGCGATGCGGAACGAGAAGCCGAACGTATCGCCTCTGAGGCGCGCGAAGCGCGCGCACGGTCAGAGGCGAGGGCAGATGCAGCAAAAGAAACGGTGGCCTATGCCGCCGAACGGATCATGGAGGCACAAGATGTCACCCCTGATCAGCTGCTAGAACAATTGCAAACGGATTTGGACAAAATGCCGCCCGCTGAACAGGTTGAGACGCAGGTGAATATGCTCAAACGTCAACGTGACGGGCTGGGTGCGGTAAACCTTCGTGCCGAAGAAGACGCCAAAGAAGTACAGGTTGAACATGACACATTGGTCAATGAAAAGACCGACCTTGAGGCTGCGATTGCAGCCCTTCGCAGCGGCATTTCAAGCCTGAACAAGGAAGGCCGAGAACGCCTTTTGACCGCCTTTGAGCAGGTCAATGAGAGCTTTGGTGTATTGTTTAAACATCTGTTTGGCGGCGGTGAGGCCAAATTGGTTCTGGTCGAAAGTGATGATCCGCTTGAGGCTGGTTTGGAGATTATGTGCCAGCCTCCGGGTAAAAAGCTTAGCACCCTGAGCCTGTTGTCTGGTGGTGAACAGACCCTAACCGCGCTGGCGCTCATCTTTGCGGTTTTCCTCGCCAATCCTGCGCCTATTTGTGTGCTTGATGAGGTTGATGCGCCGCTGGACGATGCCAACGTCACAAGGTTCTGTGACTTGCTCGATGAGATGACGCGCCGCACCAATACGCGGTTCTTGATCATCACACACCACGCCGTAACAATGAGCAGAATGGACCGGTTATTTGGCGTGACCATGGGTGAGCAGGGCGTTTCCCAACTGGTGTCTGTTGACCTCAAGAAAGCCGAACAACTTGTAGCGTAAATTGGCTTGGGCGTGCCCAATGTCAAATTCTTGGGCAGGCTAGATAATCTGGCCCGCTATTCCGGCCAAGATAGCGAACGCCAATAAGACGAACCACGATAACCAAAGCAAGCGCGTTACATCATCGACGTCGGACGGTCGTAATTTTTTGCGACCTTGCGGGTTCACAAACGGATCATCCGACAGCTTTCCGTGGTATCGACGTGGCCCTGAAAGCGCGAGGTTCAGTGCATATGCTGTTGCTGCCTCTGGCCAGCCTGCGTTTGGTGAACGGTGCAGGCCTGCTGCGGAACGGATCGTTGAAAATGCTGTGCGAGGATAGAAAACCCAAATGATGAGGGCCGTGATACGGGCCGGAATAAAGTTGAGAATATCGTCGAGCTTTGCGGCCGCAAACCCAAATTCCGCATGGCGCGGTGTGAGATAGCCGATCATGCTGTCCGCTGTGTTTATGATCTTGTAAATCAATAGTCCCGGGAGCCCCAGTACCGCAAACCAGAAAACAGGGGCGGTAACGCCGTCAGATAGATTTTCGACCGCGCTTTCAATTGCAGCACGGGCGACATCGGTTTGGTCCATTTCACTGGTGTCGCGCCCGACGATCATCGCAACGCTGCGTTTGCCGTCCGCGAGCGAAAGGCGCAGGCCATTTGAAACAGCGCGGACGTGATCGACCAGCGACCGCTGAGCCAATAGAATTGCACCTATGATCACATCAAGAAAGTAGCCGGGTACTGCAGCAATTAAGGTGCCGATGACTGTGGCTATGACAAGCAGCACAATCACCAACACAAAGCCTTTGACCCGAAGCTGGCCTCCTTGGTTAAAGCGATTGTCGCACCATGCAATAAGGCGACCCATCAAAACCGCGGGATGAGGTGCGCGATCCCAGAGCCAACGCGGCTCTCCGAATACGGCATCAAGCAGCATCGCCAAAACGACGGTCAAAATGCGGCTTCCAGTTGTTCCCAACGGTCAGGGTGGGGGAGGCCTAGCCGGATCCAATTGTCTGCATAGGGGAAAATGCGTGACCAAATCTTGTGCTGGGCAAGATGTTCTTGGGCCGCCGACGCATCAGCCACTTCATACGTGCGAAACAATGTTGTGCCGCCAACTAAAGGTGAACCTTGTGCGGCCATCAACGCATCAAGGCGCGCGGTATCTGCTGCAAGGCGCGCGCGTGTTTCATCTGCCCAAACAGGGTCGGCCAATGCTTCCGCCCCGATGTGCAAACTAGGGCCAGAGGCCTGCCAAGGGCCAAGCAGCTCAGACAATGTGGCGATCAAAGCCGGATCGCCAATTGCAAACCCAAGCCGCAGGCCAGCGAGCCCCCAAAACTTACCAAAGCTTTTGAGAATAATCGTGCCGGGTTCCAGAGATCGGGCGATATGACTGATGTCGGGATCAACGTCACAAAAGCTTTCGTCGATGATTGTCATCGGTTTATCAAGTTGATTGGCGGCCCATAATCTGCCGTCTGGGTTATTTGGATGGACTGCCACGAATGCGTCAGCACCAATATTGGCAATATCCCAGCCCGAGGTTTCGAATGCAGAGCGGTGTTCGTTATATGTGGGGCCTGGAATGGAAACTGTTCCGGGGGCGCTCAGGCGCGGGATAGCCGCAATAGCGGCTGATGCTCCGGCGCATGGCAAAATTGCAGCCGCCCCTGGAACCCGCCAAAATGAACGGGCCAATCCAATAAGCCGATCCGTTGCTGCATGATCGGGCAATGTTGTCCAAGCAAAATCTGGAATATTGCCGACGGGGTAGGGCACAGGATTGATGCCGGTAGAAAGATCCAGCCATTCGGATCTGCTGCCGCCGAATTTTAGCATAGCCGCGTCAAGCCCGCCGCCGTGGTCACGAAGTGGGGATCCCTGCATCATTGCTCCTGTGGCAAAGGTGGATGGCGTGTTACAAAATGACCCTTGATCGCGACGGGCCATTCGCGAAACGGGACACGGCCATTGTCAGATGCGGCGTGCTGCTCAGCATAGCTGACGATACCTTCCGCTGCCTCCTGATCGGGGGTAAAATTACCAAGCGTATAGCAAAGTTTGTCCGCACCCTGAATGGCGACATTACATCCGTGTTTGCATCCCATGAGGCATGAAACGCGCCGCGTTTTTACGTCGGTTGCGCCCTGCGCTGCGGCTTCAATCAAGTCGGCGAGCGCTTCACCGTCGGTAAGTTCTGCACCAGATTCAGCCCAGCCTTCGCGCTTGCATGTGTCGCAGATTGTGATCCAAGTCGACATTGTGACCCTCATTTGGATTTTTCATTTCAAGCGGCTTTGTGCCGAAGAATGGTGGAACGAGCAAGTAATACTACCATTAAGGATAGGTCCGTTATGGTGTTAATACTTCGTTAACAAATCCCCTGTTGGTGAAGATTAACCGCGCGTTAATCAGCCGAATCCTTTTGCGCGGAAATATTTAAGGAACAAAATGTGCGTGTAATGATCGTCCAAAGCAAACCAGCCCTGTGTCATATTTGGGCAGAACACCTCAAGCGGTGTGGGTTAGAGGTTGTTGTCGCGCACACAGGCGCCGAGGCGATGCTCATGATGGAACAGTATGACCTCGACGTGATTGTCATTGATTTGGTGTTGGTCGATGGCGACGCTATGACATTGTCGGAGTATGCTGAACTCAAGCAGCCGGAAGCGAATTTAATTTTCGTAACGGATTCGCGCTTTTTCTCTGACGGATCAATCTTTGCACAAGCATCAAACGCCAGAGCGATTTTTCAAACCGCGACCCCACCAGAAGATTTGGCCGCGGTTGTTCAGCACTACGCACAGGATGCTAGCCGCGCCCGTGAGGGGCGCTAAAATCCAATACGGGATTGGTCGGAATGATCCGATGCGGATTGATCGTTTCATGGCTGAAATGATAGTGGCGTATGATATGATCCATGTTCACCGTCCCCGCTACGCCCTCTATTTGATACAGCTCGCGTGTGAAGCCCCATAGATTGGGATAATCGATGATCCGTTTGCGATTGCATTTGAAATGCAGGTGATAGACGGCATCGAAACGGATGAGCGTGGTCCAAAGTCTCCAATCGGCCTCGGTGATCCGGTCCCCCATGAGATAGCGGTTTTTACCTAAACGTGCCTCTAGCCAGTCTAGGGTGTCAAAAAGTGGTCCGACGCCCGCGTCATATGCCGCTTGGGTTGTCGCAAAGCCTGCTTTGTAAACACCGTTGTTGAGCGTGTCATAGATACGGGCGTTCACAGCTTCGATGTCATCGCGGATATCAATCGGCCAAAAGTCTTTGGTATTTCCGGTCACAGCATCAAAGGCGCTGTTAAACATGCGGATTATCTCGGACGATTCGTTCGAAACAATGGTCTCGCGCTCTTTGTCCCACAAGATTGGCACTGTCACACGCCCCGTCATGTCGGGCACCGCCTTGGTATAGATATCCCGTGCAAATGGCAGACCGTATAACGTGTCGCCATTGGCGCCGTGTTCGTCTGTTTCAAATGTCCAACCATCCGACAGCATGTCGGGGTGAACAACCGAAATCGAAATGTGCTCCGTTAGCCCCTTGAGCGAGCGAAACACCAACGCGCGATGTGCCCAGGGGCAAGCATATGAGACGTATAGATGGTAACGTCCTGATTGCGCTGGAAAACCTGCCTCGCCAGAAGGGCCCGCGCCGCCATCAGCCGTGATCCAATTGCGAAATTTGGCTTCACTTCTTTTGAATGCGCCGCCTGTGGATTTAGTATCGTACCAAACATCATGCCAAACGCCGTCTACCAATTGGCCCATTTCGTCCTCCTTTGTTTAATCGGTTTGAATTCAACTAATGCAGACGTCTTCGTTGGCCAATGGCTTGAAGCGCGCAGGTCGTGTCGCATTTTCGCACAACACCCCTGTCGCAATCTGCCATTGCATGCCGCTTAACCGTTTGCAGCAGGCCCGATGCACGGATATACGATCCAACAGACGAAGCCATTCCGGCCAGAGAGGTTGCAGGCAAAACGGTCGACCCTCAACGGGGACCATCTGCCTGATCGTTGATTTTCGCGCAATTGCGTGTCTCTGGCCGTTTGGATTGAAAAGGGACTGCGATGCGTATTTTTCTGACACTTGTTTTTGCTGCTGCGGGGCAATCTGCCGCCGCCCACCCGGGCCATCTGGCTGACCTTGCAGGTCACGATCATTGGGTGGCAGGTGCTGCGATCGGCCTGGCTGTTTTGGCGGGCCTCTGGGGTGCGCTCAAGGGCGACAAGGAAGAAGCCGCAGACGAAGAAGAACTCGAAGAGGAAGCAGCATGAAAACCGGAGTAATGATTTGTGGCCACGGGTCACGCTCGCAATCTGCTGTTGATGAATTTGCTACGCTTGCGCAAAAATTGCCAGCATACCTGCCCGATGATTGGATGTGTGATTACGGCTACCTTGAGTTTGCTAATCCTGTCATCCGCGACGGGCTTGATAATCTGTGCGAAGCAGGCTGCGAACGTATCCTCGCGGTTCCGGGTATGTTGTTCGCCGCAATGCATGCCAAGAATGACATTCCAACGGTTCTGAATACCTACGCCACACAGCACGGCGTCAATGTTAGTTATGGCCGCGAATTGGGTGTTGATCCCAAAATGATCGCCGCTGCCGCAGGGCGCATTCAAGAGGCCGTGGCCGCCGCCAACATGAAGCATGGCGAAGTGTCACTGCATGAAACATGCCTTGTTGTGATTGGTCGTGGCGCATCTGATCCTGACGCCAACGGCAACGTATCCAAGATCGCGCGTATGCTGCACGAAGGCATCGGCTTTGGCTGGTGTGAAGTTGGTTATTCCGGCGTCACATTCCCTTTGGTCGAACCCTGCCTGCAGCACGTCGCAAAATTACCCTACAAGCGCGTCATCGTGTTCCCGTATTTCTTGTTTTCCGGCATCTTGATTGACCGCATCTATGGCTTCACTGATGAGGTTGCATCCCAGCACCCTGATATCCAGTTTGTCAAAGCGGGCTACTTGGGTGATCATCCCAAAGTGCTCGAAACCTTTGCTGAACGCATTATCGAACAGACGGGCAAGAACCCCCCGCCAAACTGCGGAACATGCGCATACCGCACTCAAGTTCTCGCGATGGATGGCGGCAAGGACGTGACAATCCCTGCCGAATTGCGCGATACGCACCCTGCATTTTCCGACACGCCACCGCCGACTTGCGTTCTTTGCAAATACCGAACTCAAGTGCTCGGGTTCGAGGCCGAAGTCGGCGCGGTTCAAGAAAGCCACCACCATCATGTCGAGGGCCAAGGTGCCTCCGCCCCCGGCTCGAATGTGTCTGATTGCAATTTCTGCGACACATTCTGCACGGGCGTCTGCCGCCTAGAGGCGCAGCATGATCACCACCACCATCATCACGCCCACAGCCATGACCATTCCCACGATCATGGGCACGGCCATCATCACCACCATGATCATGACCACGTTCACGCAGAATACCCCCATGCCAAACACCCGCATGGCCCCGAAAGCGCGCGCAAATCAAAACGCACCAAATAACAGCATCTTGCCAAAATATCCCCGCCGGAAGCTCCAACCTCTGCCCCCTAATAGGCCTACGCATTTGAGACCCTACGAAAAAGACCCCGCTGCCATCTACGCCGCCAGTTTTGCCACTGTGCGGGCCGAGGCGCGCTTGGACAGGTTTCAGGCTGACATGCATCCGATGATCACGCGATTGATCCATGCCTGCGGCATGGTTGAGGTCGCGGATCGTTTGGCGTGGTCTGGCAAAGCATTCGCCGCCGGGCATGCTGCATTGCAGGCGGGTAAGCCGATACTTTGTGATTGCGAAATGGTTGGGGCAGGCATCATTCGGCGCTATTTGCCAGCCGATAACCAAGTCATCGTCACGCTTAACGATCCATCTGTGCCCGACCGCGCCAAATCCATTGGAAATACGCGATCCGCTGCTGCGGTTGAACTCTGGGCTGATCATCTGGACGGTGCCGTTGTCGCTGTTGGTAACGCGCCAACGGCTCTTTTTCACTTGCTCGAGCTGATCGACGCAGGTGCACCCAAACCCGCCGTGATCCTTGGCTTTCCTGTCGGTTTTATCGGCGCGGCAGAAAGCAAGGCCGAGCTTGCAGCAAACCCGCGCGGGTGTGAATTTGTGGCATTGCGTGGCCGTCGCGGTGGGTCGGCAATGGCATCGGCCGCCGTCAATGCACTTGCCGCGGGTCTGCCGGAGGACAAGCAATGACACCTTGGCTGCATATCGTTGGCATCGGTGAAGACGGGCTTGATGGTCTTGTCCCTGCAACCCGCGCTGTGGTCGAGGCGGCGGAAGTGATTATTGGCGGTGATCGCCACCACAAACTTGCGGCCAACATCGGCGCCAAGCGGATCGCATGGCCGTCTCCGTTTGATGCGATGATTGATACGATCAACGCGCATAAGGGCCAGCGGCTGGTGATCCTCGTCACTGGTGATCCGCTTTGGTTTTCTGTCGGTGCACGTATTGGCCGCGCCGTGAACCCGTCTGAAATCGTCTACCACCCGCAACTGTCTGCATTCCAGCTTGCGTCTGCCCGCATGGGCTGGTCGCTGGCCGATGTTGAAACGCTGACGGTGCATGGCCGTCCTGTCGAGCAGATGATCGCGTTCATTCAACCCGATATACGGCTCCTTGTGCTGACCACAGGCGCCGAAACACCTGCGCAGATCGCGAAGTTCCTAACCGAACGCGGGTTTGGTGGATCGAAAATGACCGTGCTGGCTGCGATGGGCGGCGAAAACGAACAGCGATTTGATGGCATTGCGGAAAATTGGAACCATGAGGTTCCAGCATTCAACACCCTTGCCGTGGAATGTATCGCTGCACCAGATGCAGCGCTGCTGCCCCGCGTTCCGGGCCTGTCTGACAAGCTGTTTCAATCCGATGGCACAATGACCAAGCAAGAGGTCCGCGCCGCCACCCTCGCCAAATTGATGCCCATGCGCGGCGCTTTGCTTTGGGATATCGGCTGCGGTTCCGGCTCTGTTGCTATCGAATGGATGCGTGCGGCGCGTTATGCCCGCGCCATTGGTATTGAACCACGCGCAGATCGCCGCGCAATGGCTGGGGCAAACGCATTGGCTCTGGGCGCGCCGAAACTCCAAGTGATTGACGGTGAAGTGCCGCAGGCGCTGGACGGTTTGGACAAACCTGACGCGATTTTCATCGGCGGTGGCCTGAGCGAAGAAACCGTAGCAGCATCGCTTGCGGCCCTGCGTCCATTGGGCCGCTTGGTTGCGAATGCAGTGACTTTGGAAAGTGAAACGCAACTCATCGCGCTGCACAAACAACACGGCGGCGAGTTGGTCAAAATCATGGTCCACCGTGCCGAGCCCGTCGGCAGGCTGACAGGCTGGCGGCCCGCCATGCCCGTCACTCAATGGAGCCTTGTAAAAAGATGACCGGAACATTGTATGGCGTCGGTCTCGGCCCTGGGGCTGCGGACCTGATGACGCTGCGTGCCGCACGGCTGATCGAAAAGGCGGCGGTTGTCGCATATCCAAGCCTTGCAGGTGGCGATAGTTTTGCGCGCGCAATCGCCGCCGACCTCATAAGCAACGACGCCCGTGAAATCATCATGGATGTTCCCATGACCGTCGAACGCGCCCCTGCGCAAGCGGCCTATGATCAAGGCGCCGCTGATATTGCTGCCGCCTTAGACGCAGGCGACGATGTGGTGTGCCTCTGTGAAGGCGATCCGTTCTTTTACGGATCATTCATGTATATCTACGCCCGCCTGTCGGACCGCTATAACGTCGAAATCGTGCCGGGTGTCACCTCGATCACCGCTTGTGCAGCCACCGCCGGCATGCCGCTCGCGGCCCGCAATGAACGCCTGACAGTTTTGCCCGGCCCGTTGCCGGAAGCAGAGTTGCGCGCCCGTATTGATGGCGCGGAAAGCGTTGTGATTATGAAGGTGGGGCGGCACATGGCGAAAATTCGTGCGGTAATTGACGGCCTTGGTTTGACCGATCACGCCGTCTACGTCGAACGCGCAACGCTGCCCCAAGAGATAGTTTTACCGCTGGCCGACGCACCTGAAAATGCCCCGTATTTCTCGATGATATTGCTCACCAAAGGAGCCGACCCATGGCTGTAGCCCCCGTCGTTCTAACCCTGTCCCGCTCGGGCGAGGCTGTTGCCCATAAGATTGCTGCCTTGATCGGTGCCAAGGTGCATGGCCGTGAAGGCCGCGTTGATCAGGCTGATGCGTTTTTTGCGAATGCGTTGGACCATACGCGCGACTTGTTTGCTGCTGGCGTGCCCGTCGTCGGTGTTTGCGCCAGTGGAATTTTGATCCGCGCGGTTGCCCCACTGTTGATGGATAAGACGACAGAGCCGCCAGTGATTTCCGTGTCCGACGATGGTGCAGTCGTCGTGCCCTTGCTCGGCGGGCACCGCGGCGCGAACCGTCTCGCCACCCAGATAGCTGCGGCGCTTGGCGCTGTGTCTGCTGTAACAACGGCGGGTGATGTGGCCATGGGTGCCGCACTCGACGCACCGCCTGCTGGCTACCGTCTGGCAAACCCAGAGGACGCTAAAACTGCAATGGCGGGCATGCTGTCAGGGAACGGAGTTACCGTCAGCGGGACAAACATATTTGATTTAGAGGACACAGGCGGCAAAGTAGAACTTGTCGTGACGCAAGCGCCTGTCGAGGGCCACGCAACACGCCTTGTCTATCATCCGCAGCAGCATGTTGTTGGGCTGGGCTGTGCGCGAAACGCTGATCCTGAAGAACTTTGGACATTGGTCACGGATACCTTGAAAGCGAATGACATTGCACAAGGTGCTGTTGCCTGTGTGGCGTCCATTGATCTGAAGGGTGATGAGCCTGCGATGAATGAAGTTGCGCGTCGTTTGGGGGTGCCCTTGCGCCTGTTCACCGCAACAGAACTTGAGGCATATGCAGATAAGCTTGCCAACCCATCTGACGTTGTGTTTGCCGAAGTCGGCTGCCATGGCGTGAGCGAAGGTGCGGCCTTGGCGTGTGCTGGCACGCTCGTTGTCGAAAAACAGAAAACTGCGAATGCGACTTGTGCCATTGCTCGTGCGGATCAGCCGATCACAGAAATGGCGGGCCGTTCGCGTGGACGGCTATCAGTTGTTGGCATCGGGCCGGGGCAGGCGGCTTGGCGCACGCCAGAGGTATCGCGCTTGGTGGCTGAGGCCGAAGAGTTGGTCGGTTACGGCCTCTACATTGATCTGTTGGGTCCATTGGCAATTGGCAAAGAACGCTCTGACTTCCCATTAGGCGGCGAAGAGGCGCGGTGCCGCTATGCACTAGAGCAAGCAGCAAAAGGCAAGAACGTCGCACTCGTGTGCTCTGGTGATGCGGGCATCTATGCGATGGGTGCTCTTGTTTTTGAACTGTTGGACCGCGCAGAAAACGAAGAAGGCGTCTCTGACGCCGCTCACCGTGTTGATGTCGTCTGTTCACCTGGTGTTTCGGCGCTACAGGGCGCTGCCGCCCGTGCTGGTGCGCCATTGGGGCACGATTTTTGTACGATTAGCCTGTCGGACCTGCTAACGCCACGTGATGATATTATTCGGCGTTTGCATGCTGCCGCAGAAGGGGATTTTGTCATTGCCTTCTACAATCCCGTATCAAAAACCCGACGGACATTACTGGCGGAGGCGCGCGACATCCTATTACAGCACCGCCCAGCGGCTACGCCAGTCATGCTCGCCAGCTCGCTTGGCCGACCAGAGGAATATGTCCGGTATCGTCGCCTTGATGAATTGGAAGTGGACGAAGTCGACATGTTAACCGTTGTTCTCATCGGTTCCAGTAACTCGCGCCTTGCACAGCTTGGCGAGGGGCCGCGTATGTTCACGCCGCGCGGCTACGCCCGCAAAATCGACGGTGATTTGACCGCCAAACGCAATGACCCATATCAGCCCGAGGAGGCATCCCAATGACCGTCTATTTCATCGGTGCCGGACCCGGCGACCCTGAGCTTTTGACCTTAAAAGCCGCCCGTGTGATCGGCGAATGCCCTGTTTGTCTTTATGCTGGCTCTCTCGTGCCAGAGGCTGTTGTCGGCTGCGCGCCCGAAGGGGCGCTGGTGATGGATACCGCGCCCATGACATTGGACGACACGCATAGCGAAATCGTCAAAGCACATGCCAAAGGCCAAAACGTGGCGCGTGTACATTCGGGTGATCCATCGCTGTATGGGGCAATTGCTGAACAAATCCGGCGATTGAAGGTCGAAGGCATCGACTATGAAATCATCCCCGGCGTGCCCGCATATGCCGCCGCTGCGGCTGCGCTCGGGACCGAATTGACCGTGCCAGAAGTGGCGCAATCGATTGTTCTGACACGGATGTCGATGAAATCGACAGGTATGCCATCGGGTGAAACGCTCGAAAATTTCGCCAAGACGGGTGCGACGTTGGCCATTCACCTTGGCATCCGTGCCATGCGCGAAATTGAGCGTCAGTTAGCACCTTACTATGGTGAAGATTGCCCCGTTGCCGTGATCTACCGTGTCGGCTGGCCGGATCAGTTGATCATTCGCGGCACTCTGATGGATGTTCGTAAAAAAGCACGCGATGCAAAGATTACTCGCACGGCATTGATTCTTGTTGGCCCGGCGCTGGCTGAAAATCACGGGTTCCCTGATTCCGCCCTTTACGATGCAGCCAAGCCCCATGTCCTGCGTCCCAAAGCGACTGCATAACTGCGATAAATTCTAATCACGCTGCAATGCGGCGTGATTGGTCACTTGATCTTTACGACTTTCGGCTTTTGTATCGTGAATTGGGAGATGACCGATGAATGATATTTTACCAGAAGCTGTCCGGATGGGCCTCGAAAAAGCAAGAAAAGCCGCATTGCATCGCGGGGGCCGCCTATGCGTCCATGATGGCGATGACGTTTATCGCATCTTCAAGTTTTGGGATGGCGGTTTTTCAATCTCCGCTGATGCTGGTGATAAGCTACGCGGACGGGTTGAAATTTATGATGGTGCAAAGCACCTATACCAATGCTTGATCGTCGGGTCCGAAATCGAAGGTGATGCGCGGGTTTTTGAATTCAAATGGTTGCATCCGGTCGCGGACAAGGCGCCTGCTGACTACGCCTTGCCTGAATTTGTCCCAGCTGGGTTCATTACTGCAGATCGCTAAACGCTGATTGAAGGCGGCTCACGGCCTCCTCAATTTGCGCGCGTGTCGTGCCCAAATTGAACCGCAAATAAAGCTCTCCACCTTTGCCGAATGTCGGGCCATGGTTCGGTGCAATTTTGGCGCTGTCTTGAACGCGACTGGTAAACTCTTCGCGTGACATCCCCGTGCCTGAGAAATCGACCCAAGCAAGATATGTTGATTCCAGTGCCATCGATTGCACACCTGGAATTGCATTCACGCCAGCATCAAAGATTTTGCGATTTTCATCTAGGTATGCGCACAATTCATCGACCCATGCGGCACCTTCGGGGGTATAAGCCGCCGTTGCCATGAACAGGCCAAAGCTGTTGGGCGAAATTCCAAGCGCGGCCATGCGCCCCGCAAATCGGGACCGCAAATCAGGATCTTCGATAATCACATTGCCTGCATGGCTTCCGGCGATATTAAACGTCTTGGTGGTAGCGGTCATAGTGACCAAGCGTTCAGTGATTCCGTCGATATGGGCCATGGGCACATGCGTATGACCCGGCATGGTCAGATCGTGGTGAATTTCGTCCGACACAATGATCAACTGGTGCCGCTTGGCAAATGCTGCGACGGCCTGCAATTCAGTTTTGGTCCAAACACGCCCACCGGGGTTATGCGGTGAACACAGGATGAGCATTCGTTCGTTGCCTGTCATTTGCGCATCATAGGCATCAAAATCAAATTCGTAGCGGCCATCATTGAGGACGAGCTCACATTCAACCAATTCACGATCAGCCGCCGCGATCACGCGTGCAAACGCATGATAAACAGGTGTAAATAGCACGACGCCATCACCGACTGCGGTATATGCATCCACACAAAGCGCGGTTCCATTCACCAAACCGTGCGTCGTAAAAATCCAAGACGGATCAATATGCCAGCCGTGACGTTCGGCCATCCACCACTGGATTGCTGCGCGGTATTTACTTTCATCTCCGAAGTAACCGTAGACGCCATGGTCACGCATGGCTTGCACGGCATCCTGTACACATTGTGGTGGCTCAAACTCCATGTCAGCAACCCACATCGCGATGCCATCGTCAGGGGATACGCCATAAAGCGCCTCCATACTGTCCCATTTCACTGAATGGGTGCCGCGGCGGTCTGGTGTGGTGTCAAAAGTCATGTTTGTTGCTCCGGATGTGTCTCAAGTCGCAGGGTGCGACTTGCGCGAATGGGATGCAAGGGCTAGATCGTGGTCATGAGCATTCGACCAATCCTGATCCATCCCGATCCTCGCCTGAAAAAGGTCACCGATCCTGTGACATCTATTGATGACGCAACCCGGCGGCTGGCTGACGACATGTTAGAAACAATGTATGACGCGCCGGGCATTGGCCTTGCGGCCCCTCAGGTTGCGGTGATGAAACGCATGTTTGTGATGGACTGCGCTAAGGATGAAAATGCGACGCCAGAGCCGATGGTGCTGATCAATCCCAGCATCATTTGGTCATCAGACGAGCAATCCGTTTATGATGAAGGCTGCCTGTCGATCCCTGACGTTTATGCAGAAGTTGAACGCCCAGCGTCGGTAAAAGTATCCTGGACGGATATTGAGGGGCGTGATGTTGAAGAAACATTTGACGGGCTTTGGGCAACTTGTGTGCAGCATGAGATTGATCATCTTGATGGAAAAATGTTCATCGACTATCTCAAGCCGCTCAAACGCCAGATGATTACGCGAAAAATGCAAAAACTGAAGCGCGAATTAGCGCGCGGTTAGACATGCTTGCCTGTCTCTGACTTGACAGTCGCGCCTTGGGGAGAAGAGAATGACCCACAGACCATTGGTGATGTATCCGGCAAGCGTGCTGCGCAAGAAAGCGGCGGCCGTTGAGCAGATCACCGATGAAACTCGTGCAATCTGGGATGAGATGGTTGTGGCCATGGATACCATGCCCGGTGTCGGGCTCGCAGCGCCTCAGCTTGGCATCGGCCTTGCATTGGCTGTTGTTGATGCGTCCGATAAGCGTGGACAGGCCGTGAAAATGGCAAATCCTGAGGTGCTTCATGCGTCAATTGAACCGCGTGAACACGATGAGGCGTCACCAAATTTGCCCGGTGTGAGCGCCAAGGTCATGCGCCCAAGGGCCGTAACTGTGCGCTATCTTAATGAGATGGGGATTTGGGACCGCAAGGATTTTGTTGGCCTTTGGGCGACATCCGTGCAGCACCAGATCGACCATATCAACGGCAAAATGTATTTCGATCACCTGAGCCGCACAAAGCGGGATATGCTGATCAAGAAGGCTAAAAAGCTGCAAGGATAGTCGAATGCGTATCGTGTTTATGGGAACCCCGGAGTTTTCAGTGCCATGTCTGGATTCGCTGGTTGATGCGGGTCATGAAGTTTTAGCTGTTTATTCGCAACCGCCACGCCCAGCAGGGCGCGGTAAGAAAGAGCGGCCTTCGCCTGTGCAATCAAGGGCCGAAGCTCTTGGCTTGCAAGTCCGTTATCCCGTTAGCCTCAAAGACGAAACCGCACAGGAAGAGTTCGCAAGCCTAGACGCCGATGTTGCCGTCGTCGTGGCATATGGCTTGATTTTACCACAAGCCGTGTTGGATGCACCGAAACACGGGTGCCTGAATATTCACGCTTCGCTTTTGCCGCGATGGCGCGGGGCCGCACCAATCCATCGCGCCATTATGGCCGGCGACACTGAAACCGGCGTTTGCATTATGCAGATGGAAGCAGGGTTGGATACTGGTCCCGTCTTGTCGATCACATCTACAAAAATCCAAGATCAGGAAACGACTGGCCAATTGCATGATCGACTATCGGAAATGGGGGGCGAGCAGATCGTTAATGCATTGGCACATTTACCCGAGCTGAATGCAACGGTTCAACCGGACGTTGGCGTGACCTATGCATCAAAAATCGACAAGGCCGAAGCAAGGATCGATTGGGCGAAACCGGCGGTTGAAGTCGATAGATTGATAAGAGGGTTATCACCCTTTCCAGGGGCATGGTGCGATGTTGCTGGTGAGCGGATCAAATTGCTAGGCTGTCGCGTTGTTGATGGCCAAGGTGCCGCTGGTGACATTTTGGATGGATTTACAGTTGCTTGCGGTAGCGCCGCCGTTGAAATCACGATGCTACAACGGGCCGGTAAAAAACCGATGATGGCAGCTGACGCGTTGCGCGGGTTCGCATTGCCTGAGCGACTGACCTAGCGCATCGGGTCAAATTGCGCGTCGCTTAGGCTGCAATCTCGGATCACATCCCTGCCGCAATCCCGAAACTCCAAATCCCGTGTCATGCAGATACGTGCTTCTTGAACATAGCCGCTTTTGCAGGTGATCGTGATACCATCCCTCGGCAATGTTGGATTGTCGCGCACGAATGCGTCTTCGATGATCGATGCGGGCAAGGTGACCGATTTTGACAGTTTGCGAAACACGGAGGGGCGGATGATGCTTTCGTATGCTTGACGGGACAGGGCATAATAGTCGGATGCATTCAATCCAGAACAAACGCCGTGTTTATTCCATTGATGCCAAGCAAGGCCAGACGTGCCCATGATATCGGCCATCTCATTGGTCATCGTCCGTGAAGGGTTGCGGAAAACGCTGTTGCAATTTGCTGGATAGCCGCGCTCGTATTGTGGCCAGAGGCCATGTAAAATCCAGCCATGATCTGTGTCATCGTCGCATTGCGGTGAATTGCGGCTATCGCCTTCTAATGCGCACCAATTGGCAGACCAAGACAACGACATGACGTAATAATCAAACTCCCCTGCGCGATCTTCGGCTTGGGCGGTATTCGTCAGCATAATGAGTGTCGCAATCAAACGCACCATTTTGATCTTTCCTAAATCAGTTTGCCCCCTTATATAGGCATCAAGTTCCCCGACAATGCGAACCCGGCCCAAATAGCGGTCAGCCCAATTCAGGGCGCAGGATAGCTTTGTCTGATGATAAGGAGGCATGAAATGTCTGATCTACCAATTATGGCCAAGGCGACTGCGGTTTGGCTATGTGACAACACAACAATGACGTTCAAGCAGATCGCAGATTTCTGTGGCCTGCACGAACTTGAAGTCCAAGGCATTGCTGATGGTGATGTGGCGACTGGCGTTAAGGGCTTTGACCCGATTGCGAACAAGCAGTTGACCCAAGAAGAAATTACCAAAGCGGAAGCGGATTCATCGCATAAGCTAAAGCTGCTGTTTAATCCTGCATCCTCTGGCGAAGAAAAGCGCCGTGGTCCGCGTTATACGCCACTTTCTAAGCGTCAGGATCGTCCAGCGTCAATCTATTGGCTGGTGAAATTCCACCCCGAGCTGACCGATGGCCAAGTTTCTAAATTGGTCGGCACGACTAAACCAACCATTCAGGCAATTCGCGAGCGGACGCATTGGAACATCAACAACCTTGAGCCAATCGATCCGGTGGCCCTTGGTCTGTGTAAACAGTCTGAACTGGACGCGGCCGTTCAAAAAGCCAACGCCAAAAAAGCCAAAGAAGGCGGTGTCATGTCAGATGATGAACGCCGCAAGTTGGTCAGCACCGAGCAGTCGCTTGGCATGCCAGCGGAGCCAAAAATGCCATCCGCGATTGCTGGGCTTGAGACATTTAGCCTTGATGACGAAGCAGCGGCGCCAGAGACGAAATCAGATGATCTGGATGTGTCCGACGCGGATAGCTTCTTTAACTTGCCTGATGATAACGGCGACGACGATTAAGCGCGCTGACATACAAATGAAAAAGCCCGGTCATTTGACCGGGCTTTTTTTATTCTGCAGGTGTTAGTCCGCTACGGCGGGCCCGTTTTTCAGCCCGTCGTGTTCGCCCGCGCTCGATCGCAGCAGATGTGTTCGCCCCAAGCATCAGCATCGCTGGTGTCACAATCAGTGTGAGCAGTGTCGCGATAAGCAGACCGCCAGCAATCGCACTTGAAAGCTCGGTCCACCATTGCGTCGACGGCGCGCCATAGACAATGTTTCTGCCAAAGAAATCAATGTTCAGGCCAATCACCATGGGCATCAGTCCAAGTGCTGTCGTAAACGATGTCAGCAGAACCGGACGTAAACGTTGCGCACCAGTGCGCAAAGCGGCTTCTTTTGGTTGCATACCGCCAGCGCGCAGGTCGTTGTAGGTGTCAATCAGAACGATGTTATTGTTCACCACGATACCAGCCAAGGCGATGACGCCGATACCGCCCATAACGATCCCGAAGGGGCGACCTGTAACAATCAGCCCAAGCAGCACGCCCGCGATCGAAAAGATGATCGCCGACATAACAATGAATGCTTGGTAGAAATTGTTAAACTGGGTCAACAAAATCACAAACATCAAGAGGATGGCAGACGCGAAGGCACCAACGAGGAACTGCATAGATTCTTGTTGATCCTGCGCTTCACCGCCAAACGTGTATTCTACGTTTTCAGGGATATCCATGTTTTCCAAAGCACCTTTGAGCGCTGTAATCTGGTCGTTGACCAATAGACCCGGCGCGACATTGGCATCAAGAGTGATCACCCGCTTCTGGTCGATCCGGTTAATTGTGCCTGTGCGCGGTGATGGTTCGAACGTCACAAAGTTTGTGATGGGCACAAGACCCGCATTTGTTGGTACGCGCAACGATTCCAGATCTTCCAAGGTGCGGTCCTGAGACGGGAAGCGCACCCGAATATCAACCGAACCGTCAACATCATCTGGGCGATAGTCGCCAACTGTTATGCCTTGGGTCAAAAGCTGAACGGCTTGCCCCAAGAGTGAAACATCAGCGCCAAATCGCGCCGCCTCGGACCGATCCACTTTGATACGCCACTCAACACCCGGCAATGGCCGCGTATCAGTAACATCTGTAAAGCCGCCGATTTCCTCTAATTTATCGAGAACGCGTTCGAAGACATCTAGCTGGGCCTTGCTGTCCTGCGACGTGATTTTCAGATTGACGGGCTTGCCGGACGCTGGGCCACCGCTTTGGGTTTCGACCTGAATGTTGATACCGGCAATATCCGCCATCTGTTCGCGGATATCCTCGCCGATGATCGCAGCCTTGCGTCGTTCATCCCAATCAATCAGCTCGAGTTGAATGGTGCCAATGATTTCCGCGTCTTCGTTTTGTGACGCCATCGACCGCGCATACACGCTGGCAATCGCGTCCTCATTCAAAAGCCGGTTCTCGACCTGACGCACTAATGCATCACGCTCATAAATTGAGAAGTTGTCGCGAGCGCGGATTTGCACCTGCATGAAGTCCGGCTCTTGGGTCGGGAAAAATGTAACGCCATTGCCGAACTGGCCGTAAAGCCCGAAGCTGCCAATCAAAATTGCGAAGGCGATCAGCAACGTCGAACCAGGGCGAATGACCGCCCAACGAAGTAGCCGGATATACATGCCTGCAAAACCCGTCATATCGCGGGGGTCACCAACTTCGGTGTGATAAAAGTTGGCCTTGTCACGTTTGGACAGCGGTCGTTTTTTACCAATAATACCACCCGACACCGGGATAAATATCAACGCCATGAACAGTGACGCGGCCAATGTTATGATGACCGTGATGGGCAGGAATTTCATAAACTCGCCGACCATCCCGTTCCAGAACAACAGCGGGAAGAAAACTGACAGCGTGGTCAAGGTTGATGCGATAATGGGCCAAGCCATCCGTTTAGATGCATCGCGAAATGCGATTTTCGGCGCGACGCCATCTTGCATGTAGCGGTCCGCCAATTCCACGGTCACAATCGCGCCGTCAACGAGCATCCCTACAACAAGGATCAGCGAGAAGAGCACGATGATGTTCATCGTAAAGCCCCAGAAATAAAGCGCGGCAACACCCGTCAAAAACGCCCCTGGAATGGCCAAGCCGACCAGTAATGCCGACCGCAATCCCAACGCCCAAACGATCACAATCATAACCAATAGGATCGCGGCAATAACATTTGCCTCAAGATCAGTAAGCAGGGACTTAACCTGTTTGCTTTCGTCTTGCAGGTAGTTGATCGTCACGGTTTCTGGCCAATCTAACTGCGCTGCTGCAATAACTTCTTTGGCCGCGGCGACAGTCTCAATGATGTTCGATCCGGACCGTTTTTTGATTTCGAGTGCCAGCGCGGGCTGCCCGTTGATCCGCGCAAAGCTGCTCGGGTCTTGGAACGTGCGCCGAACGGTGGCGATGTCACCAAAGGTCACCACGGTATTCTCGCGGACCTTGATCGGCATTTCCATCACGTCTTCGATGTTCTCGATCAAACCCGGCACTTTGATCACAACGCGTCCTGCGCCGCTTTCAATTGCGCCCGCAGCAACAAGGCGGTTGTTGCGGTTGATTTGCCCGATCAATTCGTCAAACGAGATGTTATATGTTTCAAACACAGTTGGATCGATCAACACTTCGAGAAGCTCGGTGCGCTGCCCACCTACATCAACCTCAAGAACGCCTGACAACCCTTCCAGATCATCTTGCAACTTGTTGGCGATGTCATTGAGCGTGCGTTCGGGCACTGGACCAGCTAGGATCGCCGTCAAAATCGGGAAAAGGGCAGTGTTAATTTCAACGACGCGTGGTTCGCGCGCATCATCGGGCAGGTTGCCCTTGGCGCGGTCAACGGCCTCGCGCACTTTATCAATCGCCTCGTCGACATCACCGCCCGGTTCAAACTCCAGCTGCACATTGGCAAACCCCTCGCCAGAGTGGGAGGTCATGGATTTTAGCCCTGTTAACGATGCAAGTTCTGTTTCCAGCGGCTCAGCCAACAGGCGTTCCGCGTCTTCGGGTGAAATACCATCAAGTCCGGTCGACACATAAGCAATAGGAATTGGAATTTCTGGCGTGCTTTCCTTTGGAATGCTTCCGTATGATATCCACCCGACGATCAGGATCGCGAAAAACATAAGCGCGACCACACGGGTGCGCGAAAAAGCGGCGTCAATTAGTGAAAACATTACGATTCCTCTGCGTTGGCCAATTCGGGCTGTGGATCAACTGTTTCGCCATCGTTCACATAACCCTGACCAATGGTGATAATGTTCACTTCAGCATCAAGCCCGCTGACCCAAATACCATCCGTTTGGGCGCGTTCGATCGAAATTTCAGTGAATTCAACGACGTTCTCATCATTCACGGTTTTGATGCCGAGCGCGCCATCGCTGCCGAGCGACAAGATCGCAGGAGATAAGAAATGCGCAACTTTCTTGCCGATTGGAATGCGCACTTCAGCGCTGACGCCCGATGGGACCTCTCCATTTTCGTTCGCAACGGTGATTTCCGCCAAGAATGTCCGCGTGGACGCATTTGCGTTCGTCCCGACAAAGGCCACGGTGCCCTCTCTCACTTCACCAGTGATAAATGTCACTTCCGTGGTTTGACCGGCTTTGATTGATGACAGCGATTGCTGCGGCACTTGAATGGCAACGGTCAGCGGTGTCGTATCAACGATTTGGCCGACGTTGGTGCCAGCTGACACAAATTCGCCTGCGTTTAAGGCCAGTTGTTCAATGCGACCGCCAAAGGGTGCTGTGAGTTCGCTTTTCCCCAGCATTTCCGTTGCATTCGTGACACCTGCCTCTGCGGCGGCAAGGGCTGCACGTGATTGGGATAGCCTGTCATTTGTGGCAACTCCGCGTTCAACCAACTGTTCCGCGTTGTCAAATTCGCGGGCTGCACGGGCCAATTCTTCTTGTGCGCGGCGCAGGTCTGCTTCGGATTGCGTGACGTCAAATCTCGCGATGACCTGACCGGCAACAACTACGTCGCCTTTTTTGACCAACACTTCGGTAATATCGCCAGTTGATTCCGCACGGATCGACGTGATCCTGTCAGGTTCTGCCTGTCCTTCAGCAACAAAGTACTGAACCACTTCTTGTGATTTTGAGGGGGCGGTTGTCACGGCAATGATGCGGCGTTCTTCGACGACGGATGTTTTGGGTTCTTCTTCAGTTTCAGCGGGAATAATGTAACCGCTACCCATCCAGCCCACGACGAGGCAAACCAAAATAACCGCGACGAACTTGGACCTCCACGATCCTTTGTCTCTGGAAAAATCCAGCGGCTTTGGCTGCTCAACTTCAGTAAATGCTGTGGGTTGCTTGGTGGTCTTCATCGCTACAATCTCCGGTCGACATAGCTTTTTTAATGAAACCGCAAACAGTGCAGAATGGCCATATCATATTACATAGTGGGCTACATAGGCGTTTTGGGGGGCATTTCCAGCCCCAAGTGCAAGTTTACAGGGTCTTGCGTGCTTTTAACGCAGCGGTAATCGTACCTTCGTCAAGATAATCCAACTCCCCGCCAACAGGCACACCCTGCGCAAGTGAGGTCACATCAACATCGCGCAAATGATCAGCGATGTAATGCGCTGTGGTTTGGCCGTCGATTGTTGCACCAAGCGCCAGAATAACTTCGGTGACATTTTCGCTGGCGACACGGTCCACAAGTTTAGGAATACGAAGCTCATCAGGCCCAACCGCGTCGAGTGCCGAAAGCGTGCCGCCCAAAACGTGGTACTTACCTTTGAAAACGGATGCACGTTCCATCGCCCACAGGTCCGCCACGTCTTCAACAACGCAGATTTGCCCCGTCGCTCTTTTGGGATCGTCGCAGATATCACATATATCGCTGGTGGTAATATTGCTGCAATTCAAACAGGTTTTAACCGTTGTCCCCACTTTATGAAGCGCGTCGGCAAGTGGTAACAGGACAAGGCTTCGTTTCTTGATCATATGCAAGACAGCACGGCGCGCGGACCGTGGCCCCAAGCCGGGCAGCTTGGCCATCAAGGTGATTAGATTTTCAAGGTCGTCTGGTTGTCCAGCCATGCCCGATGTCCGTTAGAACGGCATGTTCATGCCCGCAGGCAATCCCATCGCCTCGGCCATTTTTTGCATTTCTTCGGATGATCGCGTCGCGGCTTTTTCCTGCGCATCCTTGATTGCAGCAAGGATCAGGTCTTCGACGACTTCTTTGTCGTCGCCGTTGAAAATGGAAGGATCGATATCGAGACCCTTCAATTCTCCTTTGGCCGTCGCCGTCGCCTTCACAAGGCCAGCACCGCTTTCGCCATGGACGAGGATATTGTTCATCTCGTCTTGCATCTCGGCCATTTTGCCCTGCATTTCTTGTGCTTGCTTCATCATCTTGGCCATATCACCAAGACCACCTAGACCTTTAAACATCGTCTTCTCCCGCTGATGGGTTGTGTTTGTTCATAATTACGTTCGCGTGGCTTGGGACACAAGCCATGGCAGATTATTCGTCGTCGAACGGATCCCATTCGTCATCGACTTCGGGCAACGCATCTTCAAGCGCGTGCTGCTCTTTTTCGGTATTGGTTCTGATCTCAGAGATTTTGGCCTTTGGGAATGCGGCGATGACCGCTTGCACCATCGGATGGGCGTTGGCTTGGTCCAGCAGCTCGTTTTCGGCCGCGTCGCGCACCTCGGCGACTGTTGGCGCGCCTTTTTCACTACTGACCGAAATGGCCCACCGGTTACCGGTCCATGCTTGCAACCGAGATCCAAGCCGGCCGATCAAATCAGACGCAGCCTTGGCCGTCGGATTTACCTCAATACGGCCGGGTTGATAGCTGACGAGCCGCAAGCCGTTTTCGACCTCGACCAGCAGTTTCACATCGCGGTGCGTGCGGATAAGTTCGACGACATCCTCAAACCTCGCGTAATGGGCCAGCGCATCTTGCGCCACGGCGACAGCCGCCTGTGCTGTTCCACCACCTCCGCCTGAGGTTGACATCGATGATTTGGCGCGTGCTTGCGTACCGCCGCCAGAGACACCTGACCCACCTCCGCCGCCATTTGGCGCGGGTGGTGGTGGCGTCGTATCTTGTAATTTCTTGATCAACTCATCCGGCGTCGGCAGGTCGGCCACGTGTGTCAACCGGATCACGGCCATTTCAGCGGCCATCATGGCGTTTGGCGCCATCGCGACCTCTTCCAATGCTTTGAGCAGCATTTGCCACATCCGAGACAACACGCGCATTGGCAGATCTGCTGCCATTGCCTGACCGCGTGATCGTTCATCTGGGCTGACTGTCGGATCGTCGGCGGCATCGGGCGTAATCTTGATCACAGACACCCAATGCGCGATTTCGGCCAGATCGCGCAGCACGGCAATAGGATCAGCGCCATCGGCGTATTGGCCGGACAGCTCTGTCAGCGCACCCGACGCATCGCCCCGCAGCACCATATCAAACAGGTCCAAAACGCGGCCACGATCCGCGAGGCCAAGCATCGCGCGGACTTGTTCTGCGGTCGTTTCACCTGCGCCATGGCTGATCGCCTGATCCAAGAGCGATTGCGCATCTCGCGCCGATCCCTCAGCTGCGCGGGTAATCAGCGCCAGTGCCTCATCCGCAATCTCTGCGCTCTCGGCGTCCGACACCTTGCGCAGCAGCGCGATCATCACTTCGGGTTCAATCCGGCGCAGGTCAAACCGCTGACAACGTGATAGAACAGTGACTGGCACCTTGCGAATTTCGGTGGTCGCAAAGATGAACTTCACATGCTCAGGTGGCTCTTCCAACGTCTTCAACAGGGCGTTGAACGCGCCCGTCGATAGCATGTGCACCTCATCGATGATGTAAATCTTGTATCGGGCAGAAGCCGCACGATAATGCACACTGTCGATAATTTCACGGATATTTGCGACGCCAGTATTAGATGCGGCATCCATTTCCATCACATCGACATGACGGCCTTCCATGATCGCGACGCAATGTTCGCATTCGCCACACGGGTCTGTGGTCGGTCCGCCGTTCCCATCGGCCCCAATGCAATTCATGCCTTTGGCAATGATCCTTGCGGTCGTGGTCTTACCAGTGCCGCGAATACCGGTCATCATAAACGCTTGTGCAATGCGGTCCGCCTTGAACGCGTTTCGCAGTGTGCGCACCATCGCATCTTGACCGACCAGATCGGCAAATGTTTCAGGGCGGTATTTGCGTGCAAGCACTTGATATGCAGGAGTATCGGCCATGTTCGCCTTTAGGTGTTGGGATTCGTATTTGGCCATAGGCTATGCCCCCCAAGTGCCCACGTAAACCGCGATTAAAGTTTGCGGGCCTTGTGCGGTTACTGGGCAAGGGGGCATAGTCAAATCAGCTGAATTTAACACAGGTCACACATGTCAGAATTTCAGATCACATCCCTGCCACTATTGCAGGGCACACTTGGCCTTTGTCCCGCCCCAGGGCGGTCAGGCGCGTTTGAAAATGACATGAAATCGCTTATAGAATGGCGCCCTGATCTTGTTATTTCCTTGGTCGAAGATGCCGAGATGGCGCGGCTGGGCGCTACGGGACTGGGCAATATTTGCCAAACGAACGGCATTGGTTGGCTGCATCTGCCGATCACAGATTTCGGTGTGCCCGATGCCGTGTTCATGACCGCTTGGGAATTCCATCAACCTGACCTGATTGCCCAATTGCATTCCGGCCAACGCATCGTGATCCATTGCATGGGTGGCTGTGGTCGCACGGGGATGATTGCACTACGTCTGATGATTGCTGCGGGCGAAGATGCAATAATTGCACTTGCGCGACTACGCGCCGCTCGACCTTGTGCGATCGAAACGGCCGCGCAAATGGATTGGGCTGTTTCGAAGGAAAACTAGCGCTTTTTCTTCTTCATCGCGGCCTTAACAGCCTTCCCGAACTTGCGATCACGGGCATGGGCTTGGGCGATGGTTTCTGTGGCGCGCGCGTCTTCGGATGTCAATTTTCTGTAACGCTCAAGACGGTCAGGTGCGATGTCTCCGGCACTGACGGCTGCTTGCACGGCGCATCCGGGTTCGCTTTCGTGCTTGCAATCGCGAAATTTGCAATTGTCCTCAATCTCAGAAATCTCTGGGAAAGTTGCAGCAATCCCGACGGATACATCCGCCACACCCAAGCCACGCATCCCGGGCGTGTCGATGAGCCAACCACCTGTCGGTAATGGATGCAATGCGCGGCTTGTCGTGGTGTGCCGCCCTCGGGCATCATCTTCTCGGATGCCTTGCGTCGCATCTGACCCACCGGTGAGCGCATTTGTAATAGTGGTTTTGCCGACGCCAGACGACCCAGCCAATGCCACGGTCTGGCCTGCGCCGATCCACGGGCCAAGGATATCGGCCACTGCACCATGTTTGGCATCCAGCGCGACAACGGCCAAATCACGGCCCAATGCCTGTGCTTGGTCGACAAACTGGGACGGATCATCCGACTGGTCCGCCTTGGTCAACACAATAACAGGGGTAATTTCTGCGTCATGGGCAAGTGCAAGATAGCGTTCCAACCGCGCGACATTAAAATCAGCGTTGCAAGATGTGGTGATAAATATCGTGTCGATATTGGCCGCGATCAGCTGCCGCTCCCCAAAATGATAGTCAGACCCACGCTGCAATGTGCTGATCCGATCAAGCCGGCGTAGCACACGGTTCGCATTCGGATCCGCCAAGACCCAGTCGCCAACGGCGATTTCACCTGCGGAGGTATCAGTGTCTAACGTCAGATCAAGCGGCCCTTGCCCCGAAAGCGCATCAAGCCGTGTGCGATGCACAGAACTGACACGGGCAGGGATCACGTTCCCGATCTCGTCAATTTCAACTTGTGATAGGAAAAAGGCCGACCAGCCGAGCGCCGCCTCTGAGAACGGCTGCGTCACGATGTGCTACATTTGGAATTTGCAGACATAAAGCCCTCTGGCGGATCAAGGTGAGAGGTTGGACATCGACCCAAGTGGGGCTCGTTGTGGCTGCTTCCTTCCGGACCTGACCAGGTTGGCGAGGCACTCGCCCGCGCCAACCTCTCAAGTGGTCATATATGTCGAAGTCGCCTGACCTGCAAGACTATAGACAAAGCGTGAATTCCCTAAATCCCTCAGTGTTCATAGCGCCGCGTTCAATGTGCAGGCTATTTTGGCCAAGATCGGCAATGTTTGCTGTGGGCGCAGTCACGAATTGCGCCTTGGTTCCCGCTGACGGGGTGAATGACCAAGACGAATGAAACGTCTTTGTTTGATGGCCCGAAAGCCAGTCAGTTATGGCTTGGCGCACTGTCATACGCGTTGTGGTGCGGACCGGTGTCTTGCTCGGGTCAACATAGCCACCGCCGCCATAGGCACGATAACTATTTGTAACCATCAGGAACCGGTCAGCGGTCGCTACAGGTTTACCATTACGTGACAAATGCCTGATGCGCGGCGCCGCAGCGCAGAGATCAATTTCGTAGTCGAGACCAAAAATCGTCTCGAATTGGTAGGGCGCTCTGTCTGACCTAATCAACGGTTGCTGTGTCAAATCAGGATCAAGCACATGAAAGCAAGCGGCCGAAGTTTCCAACCAATCCAAAACGCCTTGTCCGCTAACGACAAGACTGCAAATTTGGTTCGGGTAGGGGTAAATCGCTGCAATGTCACCGCGCGTCACCCGACCGGGTGTGACGTGCACGAAATGGTCCGGTCCACCTTGTCCGCCAGCGACGCTCGGGGACACGGACGCAATGACTGGTAATTCCGCGAGGTCCGCAGGTACGCCTTCGGATTGCACGCCAAAAACGAGTGACTGCGCAAGCGCGTCCATGGCCGCATTGGGCGCAACATGTGAAAAATGCGTCGAAAGCACGTCATTGGACACGCTGACCTGTTCATCTTGCAGCAACAATGTGCGTTTGTGAGCGGATGAAATCGCAGGGGTCAGGAATACGTCGTCCGAGGTTTCGCAGGCTGGCTTCAACTCGGCCCGTTTCCGCACGATGTTCCAGCCTTCGTTTTCCCATTGAACGTCTATTTGAATGCGTCCCAAAAAATGGCCAAATGCCCCCGGCATCACCGCAGGCGTACCTTGAATATTATCTGTGCCCTCATTGGCAGTCGAAGCACGAGGGAAAATTTGATGCGTGTGGCCCGCGACGATAGCGTCGAGCCCTTTAATAGCAGCTAGCGGAATTACGGCGTTTTCCATCCCATCTGACCAGCGTTCCGACCCGATACCAGAGTGACAAAGCGCGACAATCACATCGGCGCCCGCCGCCTTTATCTGGGGGATGAACCTTTGCACGGTTTTGACGATATCATGCGTTTTGATCTCATCCTTGAGAACAGCACGATCCCAGATTGGCACTTGCGGCGTTACGGCACCGATTACACCAATTTTGATCTGTCTGTCTTGCTCATCCGAGCAAGCAATCGATCGGCTTAAAATCGTGTAAGGGCGCTCGATTGCAGTTGTCGTCTTGCGTTCAATATTTGCGCATAGGACGGGACATTCGAGTTGCTTCAAACACTTATCAAGATAGTCCAATCCATAGTTGAATTCATGATTCCCAAGCGCAATCGCGTCAAAACCGATATTGTTAAGTAATGCCATCGCGGGATTTACGGCAGGTCGTTCAGCAGCAAGCAAGTCGGCCAGCGAATTTCCTTGCAAAAAATCCCCGTTGTCGAAAAGCAGCGTTGTGCTTGAGGGGTCCTCACGGTCATTCGAGATCAGTCTGGTCAGCGACAATAGGCCACGGTTCGTTGTTTCATGGCCACTGAAATAATCGAACGGGAGAATATCCATATGAAGATCGCTCGTCGCGAGCAGTGACAGTGTGGCGCAAGGACCGGACATTATTTCGTAAACACAGCGTTCATTTCAATAGCAACCAATAATTGAGTGAATCTGCCATGTATATGCCAAAAGTTGTGCGTTCGGTTTTCTTTTGAATTTGTGGTGCATTGGTGGCAGACGGTAACGATGTTACTTGCTGAAACTGTTACTTTCTCTAGCGCCGGATTAAACCGCGCAGCTGAGCACCGTCAAAACTTGGCGCCATTGATGGCTGACCCGCGCGCGCGATGCTTGATTTACTGGCAGGGCAAGCTGTTGTTTGATGACAAAGCTGGCATCGTGCGTTTGCCACTTGAACATCGCGTAACGGAAACATGCGAGAAACCACTAATATTTCTGGGTAAAGACGCGGATAGTGCTCCGCTTTTTGCGGCGCAGCTCGTAAATTGGACGCCAGAAGCGGATGATCCGACGCTTGGGCATTTTTTTGACGACAGCCGGCAGAAACATCCGCTGATTGAAGCTGGTGGTTTTGCTGACCTGCGGATGATCATGTCGATAATGACGGGCCAAGACGCTGAAATAGCGGCGACAGCCAAGGCGGTGATCGCTTGGCATGAAACCCACCCGTTTTGCGCGAAATGCGGATCAAAATCCGACATGGCTATGGGCGGTTGGCAACGCGACTGCGCGGCGTGTGGGGCGCATCATTTCCCTCGCACTGACCCTGTTGTGATTATGTTGATAACCCACGGCAACAGCGTATTGATGGGCCGCTCACCGGGGTGGCCCGAAGGTATGTACTCTCTCTTGGCGGGATTTGTGGAGCCTGGTGAAACAGTCGAGGCGGCGGTTCGGCGCGAAGTATTCGAAGAAACAGGCATTCAAGTCGGCGCTGTGCAATATTTGGCCAGCCAACCATGGCCATTTCCCGCATCACTGATGCTCGGTTGCGCAGGCCAAGCGGTTAGCCAAGAAATCAAGATTGACCCTTCAGAAATAGAAGATGCACTTTGGGTGTCTCGCGAAGATATCCTTGATGTCTTCTGCGGATGCCATCCATTCATAAAACCAGCAAGAAAGGGCGCTATCGCCCATTTTTTGTTGGAACATTGGCTTTCTGATCGCTTGGATTAATAAAGCATTACGGTTACAATGGAGTAAAGGCAATTTGGGGCGCAGAGCATGAAATTTAGCTCACGTGAAGACATCGAAGCACCGATTGATTATGTATTCAGTCGCGTGACCGATTTTGAGGCGTTTGAACGTCAGGCTCTTCGTCGTGGTGGTGAAGTCGAGCGTGTAGATAATATGCAAGACATCGGAAACGGCGCGGCTTGGAAAGTGAAGTTCCTTTTTCGCGGCAAGCCAAGGAACTTGCGGGCAGAGGTTGCCACCTTTGACGCCCCGCAACTATTGCAGGTGCAAACGGACACGCAGGGACTAACGGGCACGACATTCATTGAATTGGTTGCCTTGTCACCACGGCGAACGAGGCTCTCTATTGGCTTAGAAATGAAGCCGAAAAGCTTGACTGCACGCCTGATGATGCAGACGCTGAAGCTGGCAAAAACGAACTTAAACCGTAAATTCAAGTTGCGTGTTTCAGAATTTGCAGAACAAACCCAAGAGCAGTACCAAATTCAGGCCTAGGCGCTATTCATGACGTCGAACATCCGCGGGGTAGACGCCCATCACATGCATGTAATCGGTGAAATAGTCTAATTCCTCCAGCGCCAATTGCACATTTTTGTCGTCTGGATGTCCTTCAATTTCGGCATAGAACTGTGTCGCACGGAAATTGCCGCCAAGCATATAGCTTTCCAGCTTGGTCATGTTAATACCGTTGGTCGCAAAACCGCCCATTGCCTTATACAGAGCCGCAGGAATGTTCCGCACGCGGAACACGAAGCTGGTCATCATGCCATGTTCTCCGCGTTTACGGTAATCGGGTTGCTTGCTCATCACCAAGAACCGCGTCGTGTTGCGGTCGTTGTCTTCGATTTTATGCGCCAGCACATCCAATCCGTAAATGTCCGCCGCCAATGTCGAAGCAAGCGCCGCCTTGGTTGGATCGCCTCCCGCCGCAACCTCGCGCGCAGCCTTTGCATTGTCAGACGTCGCAGCGGTATTAATGCCGTGCAGTCGCAAGAACTTTCCGCATTGCGGCAGTATAACCGGATGCCCAATCGCGGTTTCAACCTGATCTAAACGGCCACCTTTGACACCAAGAAGATTGACGTTCACCCGCACGAATGTTTCGTCCACGATGTGCAAGCCGCTTTCTGGCAGCAACGAATGAACATCGGCAACGCGACCATAGGTCGAGTTTTCAACTGCTATCATTCCCAGTTCTGCGTCACCTTTGCGCACAGATTCGATGGCATCTTCGAATGTGTCGCAGGGCAACGGATCAGAATCGGGTCGAGCTTCTACACATGCTTGGTGCCCGTAGGCCCCTAATTCGCCTTGAAATGCTATTTTTTGAGCCATTCGCGCCGCCGTTCTTTCTTTTGTAACAAAAATGGGCAATTCGTCGCGCCACTATAGCTTGCAACCAGTGGTATGAAACGGGTAGATATCCGCAAAACTGCGAACGGAATGGAACGCGACATGTTCGACACAATGACGATGACGAAAATTATTGGCGGCTTTTGTGGCGCTTTCTTGATTTTTCTACTTGGTGGCTGGGCTGCCGAGACGATTTATCACAGCGGCGGTGGTGGCCACGGCGAAGAATATGCTCAAGGATATAAAATCGAAGTAGCCGAGGCTGAGACTGGCGAAGTCGAAGTTGTAGAAGAAATTGACTTCTCTGTCCTTATGGCATCTGCCAGCATTGAAGGCGGCGAGAAGCTTTGGCGGAACTGCCGTTCTTGCCACGCTCTTGAGGCTGGAAAGAATGGCGTTGGCCCAACACTCTTGGGTGTTGTTGATCGCGCAGTCGGTTCTGTCGATGGCTTTGGTTACTCAGGCGCACTTGTCGCCGTTGCCGATGTCTGGGACACTGATGCACTCAACGGTTTTCTTGAAAACCCAGCCGGCTACGCACCTGGCACAAAGATGGGCTACAAGGGCATGAAGAAAGCGACTGATCGTGCTGATATGATCGCTTATCTCGCGTCGCTGGGTAACTAGAGCAACTTTGCTGATTTGAATTTAGGCCGTAGCTTTGACGCTGCGGCCTTTTTCGTGGGCAATTGCGTGATCACGCCGCGATCACGCAATCTCAACTTGATCATTTGCCTTTTGCGTCGTTAGCTTCATTTAAATGATATGCTGACGCATCAGGGAGAATGATCAATGGATGACCGTGAACGTGAACAGGTGACGGCCAAGGCACTTGCGCATCGTCAAGATAACGCCAAGCAACTGCCAATATTTTTACTTGGAGCAGCAGGCGTTTTGATGGCGTGGGCTGGGTACGCCGCCGCTGACAGCCATGAAAATATCACAATAAGCCACGGGTATTCGAATTTCGGCGACGTGAAATACCCTGCTGATTTTAAACATCTCGATTATGTGAACCCAGATGCGCCCAAGGGCGGCGAAATTTCGCAATGGTCGCAAGGCACCTTCGATAGCTTTAACCCAGCGACGCGAAAGGGAACCGTTGCCGCACTATCAACGATTGGCTACGAATCCATCATGACCGGCACTGCCGATGACCCCTACGGCAGCTATTGTTACCTATGCACATCGCTTGAATATCCCGAGAGCCGTGACTGGGTCATTTTCAATCTGCGCGACGATGTGACATTTTCGGATGGCCGGCCGATGACGGCAGAAGACCTCAAATTCACTCATGATCTATATATCGAACAGGGTATCTCGGAATACCGCACCGCTATTTCCGAGTTTTATGAGGGGGTAGAGGTTCTAGGCCCTTACAAAATCAAATTTACATTTTCCGATACCGCACCGCGTCGTTCGGTGATCGGGCAGGCCGGTAGCACGCAGGCCTATTCGAAGTCATGGTTCGAAGAAACGAACACGCGGCTGGATGAGGCATCCGACGCACCGTTTCTTGGCACGGGGCCGTATCAGTTGAGCGAATTCGATATTGGACGTTCGGTTGTATACCGCATTGACCCAAATTGGTGGGGTCAGGGGCTTCCTATAAATGTTGGTCGCAATAACTTTGACGCGATCCGCATCGAATATTTCGCCGATAGTGCGGCAGCGTTCGAGGGCTTCAAATCCGGTGTTTATACGTTCCGGCAGGAAAACAGCTCCAAGCAATGGGCCACTGGATATGATTTTCCAGCTGTTGAAAATGGTTGGGTGAATGTCGCTGAATTGCCGAATGGAAACATTGGTTCGGCTCAATCGTTTGTTTTCAACCTTGACCGCGCTACATGGCAAGACCCGCGCGTCAGAGAAGCAGTTGGGTTGATGTTTAATTTCGAGTGGTCAAATGAAAGCTTGTTCTACGGCCTATATGCGCGTGTGAATTCATTCTGGCAAAATACTGACCTTCAGGCGCAAGGCACGCCAACAGCCGAAGAGATCGCGATATTACAGCCGCTCGTCGATCAGGGGCTATTTGATAGCTCTATCCTTGTTGATGAGGTTACAACCGCACCGGAATCTTCTGCTGATCGCCCACTGGACCGCGGTAACCTGCGCAAGGCATCGGCGCTATTGGATGATGCGGGCTGGATTGCTGGCGATGATGGGTTGCGGCGCAAGGATGGCGAAGTTTTAAGCGCATCGTTTTTGCAATATTCGCCACAGTTTGATCGGATCGTGAATCCGGTTGTTGAAAACCTCAAGCGGCTTGGCGTTGATGCAAAATTGGATCGTGTTGACGTGTCGCAATATGTTGAGCGTCGTCGCTCGGGTGATTTCGACCTCGTTAATCATACGCTGACGCAAGGGTTTGAACCGGGCATTGGCCTACAACAATGGTTCGGGTCCAAGACCGCGGATGATAGCTCACGCAACCTAATGCGGTTGCGGTCCGATGGCATCGACGCGTTGATTGATATTATTGCTGAAGTTGAGACACTGGATGAGATCAAGCATACAAGCCGAGCCATGGATCGTGCGCTGCGGGCGGAACGTTTCTGGATACCACAATGGTTCAAGGACACCTATACCGTCGCCTATTATGAGCAGTATGATTATCCCGAAAACTTACCACCCTTCGCATTGGGCGAGATTGATTTTTGGTGGTATAACGCGGAGGCGGGCGAGGCGCTGAAAGCGGCCGGCGCATTCCAATAGGGCTAGGGCACTTTTATGGGCGCATATATTGTTCGCAGGTTGCTGCTCGTGATCCCTACGTTGTTGGGGATCATGATCCTCAACTTTGCGCTGACCCAATTTGTGCCAGGCGGCCCGATTGAACAAATCATCGCCCAAATGGAAGGGCAGGGCGATGTTTTCGAGGGTATTTCTGGTGGTGGCAGCGAGCTGATCGAAACCGAAAGCGGTAATGACTATACGGGTGGGCGTGGGCTGCCTGCGGACTTTATCGAAGAGCTTGAGCGCGAATTCGGATTTGATAAGCCGCCGTTGGAACGGTTTCTTTTGATGATGTGGAACTACATCCGGTTTGATTTCGGAGAGAGCTATTTTCGATCAATTTCTGTTGTCGACCTGATCTTAGAAAAAATGCCGGTGTCGATCACACTTGGCCTTTGGTCCACGTTGATTGCCTATGCTGTTTCAATCCCCTTGGGTATCAAAAAGGCGATGCGCGACGGATCGCGGTTCGACACGTGGACGTCAGGCGCGATTATTATCGGCTATGCCATCCCCGGATTTTTGTTTGCGATCTTATTGATCGTTGTCTTTGCGGGTGGCTCATATTACCGCGTGTTCCCGTTGCGGGGGCTTACCTCTGAAAATTTCGAAGAGCTATCAATGTTGGGGCAGATTGCTGATTACCTGTGGCACATCGCATTGCCAGTGTTGGCGTCGTCAATTTCCGGTTTTGCAACGCTGACGCTGCTGACCAAAAACAGCTTTCTCGACGAGATCAAAAAACAATATGTCATCACCGCCAAGGCCAAAGGCCTCAGCGAGAAAAAGGTGCTTTATGGTCACGTATTCCGCAATGCGATGTTGATTGTAATCTCAGGGTTTCCTGCATTGTTCATCAGCGTGTTTTTTGGTGGGTCATTGATCATCGAAACGCTTTTCAGCCTCGACGGTCTTGGAAGGCTGGGGTTTGAAGCCGCAGTAGCAAGGGACTATCCGGTCGTGTTTGGGACGTTATTTGCATTTTCGCTGATGGGGTTGGTGATCGGGATTATTACCGACATTACCTATATGTTCATCGATCCCCGCATCAATTTTGAGGCGCAAGGCTAATGACATTATCCCCGCTTAATCAACGCCGCTGGCGCAACTTCAAACGCAACAGGCGGGCCGTCTGGTCGCTTTGGATATTTAGCATCTTATTCGGGCTGTCGTTATTTTCCGAATTTTTAGCAAATGATAAGCCGATTATTTTATCATATCGCGGGGAACTGCGGATGCCCGTGTTTAATTTCTATTCTGAAAAGGATTACGGCGGCGATTTTCCAACCGAGGCCGTTTATGGCGATATCGAGGTGGAATGCCTGATCGTGACGGGCGGATTGGTGGATTGTTTTGATGACCCTGAAAACCTGATTGCATCTGTCGAACGAGGTGATGATCTGGACATCGAAGGGTTCGCGGCAGGTTGGACGATCTGGCCGCCGATCCCATATGCATATGATACGATTGTTGACGTCCCGGGAGTTGCCCCCGCGCCGCCGTCAGATACCAATTTGCTTGGCACAGATGACACAAAGCGCGATGTCGCAGCGAGGGTTATCTACGGTTTCCGGTTGTCGATTGTCTTTGCGCTTATCGTGACGGTCGGGTCTTCGTTGATTGGTATCGTGGCTGGGGCTGTTCAGGGCTACTTTGGCGGTTGGGTCGATCTGGTCTTTCAACGGCTCATTGAAATTTGGTCAGGGATGCCATCGCTTTACGTAATCATTATCGTTTTTGCGATTTTAGGGCGAAGTTTCTGGCTTCTTGTGTTCCTGACAATTCTATTCGGGTGGCCTGCGTTGGTAGGTGTGGTGCGCGCCGAATTTCTGCGCGCGCGCAATTTTGAATATGTCCGCGCGGCCAAGGCGCTGGGCGTGAGCGACCGCACGATCATGTTCCGTCACATGCTGCCCAACGCGATGGTAGCAACGGTGACCATGCTGCCGTTCCTGATAACAGGGGCAATTGGCGGGTTGGCTTCGCTGGATTTCCTTGGCTTTGGTTTGCCGTCATCGGCGCCGTCGCTGGGTGAACTGACCTTACAGGCCAAACAAAACCTGCAAGCGCCGTGGCTTGGGTTCACGGCGTTCTTCACCTTTGCAATCATGCTGTCGCTGTTGGTTTTCGTATTTGAAGGCGTGCGCGATGCGTTTGATCCTAGAAAGACATTTTCATGACCGTGCTTTTGGATGTGCAAAACCTGAACGTGCGTTTTCGCCAAGATGGGGACACCACGCATGCGGTTCGCAACGTTTCATTTCAAGTGCATGAGGGCGAGACTGTCGCTCTTGTCGGTGAAAGCGGGTCCGGCAAATCGGTGACCGCGCTTTCAACGGTTCAACTGTTGGGGGATAGCGCCAGCGTTGATGGTTCGATCACTTACGCAGGCAGTCAGATGGTTGGCGCGTCCGAGGACGAACTACGCCGTGTGCGCGGCAACGACATCAGCTTTATTTTTCAAGAGCCGATGACCTCACTGAACCCGCTGCACACAATTGAACGCCAATTGACCGAGAGCATTGAACTGCACCAAGGATTGCGCGGCGCGAAAGTTAAGAACAAGATTATTCAACTCCTTCATCAGGTGGGCATTCACGATGCGGAAAGCAGGCTAGGGGCGTATCCGCATCAGCTCTCTGGTGGGCAGCGACAGCGTGTGATGATTGCGATGGCGCTTGCGAATGGCCCTGAGTTGTTGATTGCGGACGAGCCGACGACTGCGCTTGATGTGACCATCCAAGCGCAAATTCTTGATCTGTTGGCTGAGCTGAAAACCAAGGTCAAAATGAGCCTGCTCTTTATCACCCATGACCTGACGATTGTGCGCAAGATCGCAGATCGGGTTTGTGTGATGAAGGATGGCGAGATTGTCGAAGCTGGCCCCACAGCCGAGATTTTTGGGGCGCCAAAACATCCCTATACCCAGATGCTATTGGCCGCAGAATCGACCGGATTACCGGCGCCTGTGGCTGCCGATTCGCCAGTGATTGCCCAGACCAAAGATTTGCGTATTTGGTTTCCGATCCAACGCGGATTGTTGAAACGCACGGTGGGCCACGTCAAGGCGGTCAATGCCGCAACGCTAACTGTCAGGGCCGGTGAAACCGTCGGCATTGTGGGCGAGAGCGGGTCAGGCAAGACGACGCTGGCGCTGGCGATCATGCGACTGATCCGGTCTGAGGGGCAGATTTCATTTCTGGGTCAGGGTATTCAGGGTTTGTCACCCCGCCACATGCGCCCCCTGCGCGGTGACATGCAAATCGTCTTTCAGGATCCATATGGATCGCTTTCCCCGCGCATGACAGTCGCCGAAATTATCGCTGAGGGGCTATCCATTCACGGGCTGGCACCGGGTAAGGATCAGCGCGAGATGGTCACCGAAATCATGCAAGAAGTGGGCTTGGATCCGGTCTTGATGGATAGATACCCGCATGAGTTTTCCGGCGGGCAACGGCAGCGTGTCGCGATAGCACGTGCGATGATATTGCGCCCTAAGCTGGTCGTTCTGGATGAACCGACATCAGCGCTTGATATGACTGTTCAGGTGCAAATTGTTGAGCTTTTGCGGAGCTTGCAGCAAAAATACGGGCTCGCCTATTTGTTTATCAGCCACGACCTAAAGGTTGTCCGCGCGCTATCACATCAGGTAATGGTCATGATGCAAGGTGACGTCGTTGAAGCCGGATCAGCGGATGAGATATTTGATGCGCCCAAGACCAATTACACCAAAACGTTAATGGCCGCAGCGTTTGAGGGCCGTGCGATTTAGTCGTCTGAGCCGATCATGAAACAAGGCGTGCCGCGCGCAGTGAGCCTGCGACAGGCGAGGTCGGCCAATTCGCGGTTCATGCCCATGAAATTTGCATCAAAGCCGCCAGAACGTGGCACAACGCGCCGCAATGTTCCGTCTAACGTGCTCATCTCATTCAAGGCGACCTTGAGAAGCACGCGCTCCGCCTCGTACCGAGAGCTGTAGCGCCCGATGTTTACGCCCCAGTGGCGACCGCCCGAAGATGAGACGCGTGTGACAATTTCAGGCTGTTTTGGTGGTGCCTTGGGGCGTGCTTTGGGTTGGCTGGACACACCTGCTAGAATGTTCTCAACTGCCTTTTGGGTCGCGGCTTCTGCTGCTTCTAGCGCCACCGTTTGCACGGCTTCAGCAACAATTGCGTCGATCGCATCGGTGCTGACCATCAGCAATTCATTGGCGGGGCGAGAAGGCCGTGAAACCGGGCGGATAGAGCGTGTAATACGACCCGATACGCGAACTGTTTTGCCTGAGCCGCCAACGGTTGCAGCATTAGTGTTTCCGGCAACCAATTCGGGCGTCTGAGCGGCCGCGGCAGGGGGATTGGGCCTGCGCAATGTCGCGCGGGATGGTGCGCGATTAAAGCCCAAATCCATAAGCTCGGTTATTCGTGCATTCCGGGATGCCGTGGATTTACCACCAAATACCGTCGCAATGATCCGTTCTTGCCCACGTTGTGCTGAGGCGACAAGATTAAACCCGGCAGCATTCGTATAGCCGGTCTTAATGCCGTCAGCGCCTTTGTACGCGTCTAGCCAACGGCGATTTGTATGGCGGACTGTTTTGATCCCCGCATCAGCAGAACGGCGAGAGAACAAGTTGTAATACTGAGGGAAATCATAAATCACATGTCGCCCAAGAACAGACATGTCGCGAGCCGTTGAAACGTGGCCGCGTTGGGTTAGGCCGTGGGCATTGTGGAAATTGGTGTTGCGCATGCCCATTGCTTTGGCGGTGCGGTTCATCCGTGTAGCAAATGCGGCCTCGGAACCAGAAATAGCCACGCCAATCGCTGTGGCGGCGTCATTGGCGGATTTGACAGCGGCCGCACGGAGCAGATAACGCAGTTTGATTTTTTGACCTGAGCGAAGCCCAAGCTTTGACGGCGGCTCGGCTGCTGCTACGCGGGTAACAGTCACAAGGGTATCGAGGCCGATTTCACCGCGCTGAATGGCTTGGAATGCGACATACAATGTCATCATTTTGGTCAATGATGCGGGGTGCAATTTTGTGTCGGCATTACGCGAATGCAATACTTCGCCGGTGCGTGCGTCCATCACCATCGCAGCATAGGGTGCCGCGCTGCTCTTGGATCCCGCTAGGGAAACCGCAAGAAAACAACAAAGAATATATACCCAACGAAGGGCCCACTGTCCCGGACGACTTGTCACGTCGCTTGCCTCATTACTGCCTCTGGCCCCGGATTTTTCCGTGGTGCCTTATAATTATTAAAGGTAGCCTAGCATAACAGGTCGATCGATAAAACATCTTTGTTTTAAAGGTGTTAGGTGTGGTATTCATGTTAGCCCTGTCAGATATAGTGGGTTAAGATTGGTCAACCGCTACATCAGGGGTCATATTTCCAATTGCGATGGGGGTTTCCCAAAGGGCGCGAAGCCATATATATGGCAAAGACCAAAGGCGGGACGCGACGATGAACGCAATTATTCAAATGATGGCCGAAAAGCGGGATGACGACGATGGTGACATCGGCCTAAAGCTTGATGTGAAACCAAAAACCAAACGCCCACCGATGTATAAGGTGATGATCCTAAACGATGATTTCACGCCTATGGAATTTGTCGTTCATGTGCTTGAGCGGTTCTTTGGCATGAATAACGCGCAGGCATTTGATATCATGTTGACGGTTCACAAGAAGGGACTGGCTGTTGTTGGCGTCTTTAGCCACGAGATCGCCGAGACGAAAGTTGCACAGGTTTTGGATCTCGCGCAGCGTAATCAGCACCCGCTTCAGTGCACAATGGAGAAAGAGTAGCGCTTCGCGCTGCTTGTGATCAATGGCTGTATCCAGATTGACGACTGCGCTGACCGAAGGGTTTTTGGACTTACCTGCGGGTAAAGTAACGATCATGCGCCCAGCGGCGGATTATGACGTCAGCGCTTTGGATCGCGATGAAATCTTGATTTCAAACGGGTATTACCCTGATTTTTCAGCGTGGTCCGATGCCGGTTACGCAGCGACCGCGCAGGCAGAGAAAAGCGAAGTCGCTATTGTCGTTGTTCCGAAATCCAAGGCACTTGCGCGTGCGATGATCGCACAGGCGGCACGTTGGGCCAAATTGGTCGTTGTCGATGGCCAAAAGGACAACGGCATTGATAGCCACTACAAAGCCTGCCGCAAGGCGCTGGGTGAATTGCCGACCGTAACCAAGGCCCATGGGCGGATTTTTTGGTTCAATGGCGCTGACCAATTTGCCGATTGGAAAGTCGGGCCGCCAGACGTCGGCACACACGGATTTGCGACGACTGCCGGCGTATTTTCAGAAAACGCAGTGGACAAGGGCTCAATCCTATTGGCCGAAGCGCTGCCGGAAAAATTGCCCGCGAAATTGGCCGATTTGGGGGCTGGTTGGGGCTATTTGTCTGCGAAAGCCTTGGAAAAATCCGGCGTCCAATCTGTTGGCCTCATCGAAGCTGAGGCATTGTCGCTTGATTGCGCGCGGTTGAATGTCACTGATCCTCGGGCGACGTTTCATTGGGCCGATGCCACGCGTTTTGAGCCCAAGGTCAAATACGACGGCGTCATCATGAACCCGCCATTCCATTCCGGCCATGCATCCGAGCCACGATTGGGCCAAGCGTTTATAGCACAGGCTGCGCGGATATTGGCCCCTCATGGTAAACTTTGGATGGTGGCAAACCGCCATTTACCGTATGAAACATGCCTGCGAGAGCATTTCCGCAACGTAGACGAAATTGCCGGCAACGGAGCGTTCAAAGTGTTCCACGCGACAAGACCAACGCGCAAAAAGGGATAAGCCCATGTCATTTTCTATCGCTGGTAAGACTGCAATCGTCACTGGGGCTGCCAACGGAGTTGGGCTTGCGATTGGCCGGCACTTTATCGATCAGGGTGCGAATGTTGTATTCGCTGACATGGACGAGAAGCGGCTTCAAAATGAGCTTGGCCAAGAGGCCCAAAAGGAAGAGAGCTGCCGTATTTTTGCGGGCGATTTGCGGAAAAAATTGGCGATCGCCAATTTGCTTTCTGCGACCATTGATGCGTTTGACCGGGTGGATATCCTCGTGAATGCGGCGCGGCAGGTTTTGCCGACGGATCCGCTGTCAGTGGACGACACAAGCGTTGAAGAGCTTTGGCAGCAAAATTTGCTCACAGGATTGCGTGTCAGTCAAACCGTCGCGCGCCGGATGATCAAACAGGCCGAAGGGAGCGATGATTTGACGTCGCCTATCGGTTCGATTGTGAATTTAACGTCAACGGCGGCGCGACAAACGCACCCTGACCTGCTTGCCTATTCGGTGAGTTCGGCAGCATTGGAGCAAATGACCAGATCATTGGCTGTGGCACTTGCGGAGAAACGCATTCGCGTCAACGCCGTGGCGTTTGGGTCGGTGATGAGCGCGAGTTTGCAGGCCGCAATCGAGGACGATGGCACCCTGCGCGATCAAATCGTTGGGAGCACCCCGTTGCAACGCATTGCCGGACCCAGCGAGGTTTCTGACGCCGTTCAGTACTTGGCTTCAGATGCGGCAAGCTTTGTCACCGGACAGGTGATCACGATTGACGGTGGCCGAACCCTTATTGATCCGGCCAAAGTGTCAGCACACTAATTATTCTGGGTGTATCGCGATGCATTGTGCACGGGCTCCTGCGGATTGTTCACGCAGGATCATTTGACGTTCGACAAGTGAATCCAGTTTTGCCTGCTCGGCGTTTAGGTCAATGGCAACGGCGACTTCCCTATCAATAACGTCAACCGTATCACAACGCTGTCGCAGGACACTGCCGTCCGGCTGCTCTGTCTCGCAAATCTGATTTCGTTCGATGAGGTCCTGCCGCGTTTCAAGCGCAAAACCGCGGTTGATGTTCGCCCTTGTGATCGTAACAAGCTGATCAATGGTGCGGGTGGACCGATCCACATCGCTGAGGCAGGCCTGACGGGGCGAGGCACATGCAGCAAGGATCAGGAAAGGCAGTATGACGATGGGTCGCATATTGTGGAACTCTACTTGTATTCAATTTGGGTCTATGATGTTCACCAATAGACGGCATTATCAGACTGCTATGCAATAACATCAGAGGCAAAGCCACAATGACACCTGATTTTAACGACCAAAAAACACGCGCATCTGGTTGGTTTCGCGCGTTGCGCGATCAAATCGTCGCGGCGTTTGAAACGCTAGAAGACAGCACCCAGAACGGACCATTTGCAGAGCAGCCTGCGGGACGGTTCGAAGTGACACAGACCCAACGTCAGGGCGACGCAGGCGAGGACGCTGGTGGCGGGCTTATGTCGGTGATGCGCGGCGGACGCGTGTTTGAAAAGGTCGGTGTAAACGTTAGTACGGTTCATGGCCAATTGGGCGAAGCCGCGCAAAAGGCGATGGCGGCACGTGGTGTTCCGGGCATGAAGGATGATCCAAGGTTCTGGGCGTCCGGCATTTCACTTGTCGCGCATATGCAAAACCCGCATGCGCCAGCAGTGCACATGAATACGCGAATGTTTTGGACACCTCATGCGTGGTGGTTCGGCGGTGGCTCCGACCTGAACCCTTGCATTGAATATGACGAAGACACGCAGCATTTCCATGACACCCAGCGGGCGCATTTGGACCCGCATGATGAGGCGCTTTATCCAAAGCTCAAAGAATGGGCCGACGAATATTTCTATATACCGCACCGCAACAGGGCGCGCGGTGTTGGTGGTATTTTCATGGATGATCGTAATACAGGCGATTGGGAGGCGGATTTTGCGCTGACCCAAGACATCGGACGCGCGTTTTTGCCCGCTTATGTTCCTTTGGTCGAAAAGCGGCGTGAAATGGACTGGGGCGAGGCCGAGAAAGACATCCAGCTTCAGCACCGTGGGCTGTATGCCGAATATAATCTTGTCTACGATCGTGGGACAAAATTTGGTCTATCGACCGGCCATGATGCCAATGCAGTGTTAATGAGCCTGCCACCGATGGCCAAATGGATCTGACACTCACCACGATCTTGCTGTTTGCCGGCACGTCTATGCTGATCGAGCTGACGCCGGGGCCGAATATGGCCTATCTGGCAATTGTTGGGGTAAGCCAAGGGCGCAAGCCGGGTTATGCCGCTGTCGCCGGTGTTGCGCTTGGTTTAGCGATTGTGGGGATAGCCGCGGCGCTTGGCCTTGCAGCTATGATCAGTGCTTCACCGCTATTGTATCAAATCCTGCGATGGGCCGGTGTGGTATATCTATTGCGGTTGGCAATCGATGGATGGCGAGATGCATCCGAAGAAATCGAACACGCGCCATTGGGATCTTCAAACGCGCTCTATTTTCGGCGGGGCCTAATAACAAATTTACTGAACCCAAAGGCTGCTGTGTTCTATATTGCAGTCTTGCCGGGGTTTGTTGATCCGGTCGGAAATGTCATGCAGCAAACATTAATTCTATCGGCGACATTCGTCATTGTCGCCACGGCCATTCATGCGGGAATTGTCACTGCTGCAGGCGCGGCAAGGCCGCTATTGGAAGACCCCAAACGCAGCATGATAGTGCGCCGCATTCTGTCAATTATGTTGGCACTTGTTGCGCTTTGGTTTGCTTGGGAAACAAGAGCTTAGCCGCCACGCACAGTGTCAATCATAAGCTGCACATTATCGGGTGACGCATCAGGCGTGATGCCGTGACCGAGGTTAAAGATATGCGGACCGTTCGACAGATCGGCGCAAATCTTGCGCGTCTCATCCACCAAGTCTTGACCACCTGAAACCATATGCCGCGACGCGAGGTTGCCCTGAACGCAGCCATGGGGTTGCACGTGCTGCGCGACCCATGAGGCGGAAACGCCGTCATCAATTGCAATGCAGTCCGCGCCCGTCGCCGCATGCATACCCACATAGCGTTCGCCTGCGCCGCGTGGAAACGCGATGACCGGAATATGCGGGTATTTCGCCTTCAACGCGGCAATGATGCGCTGGATCGGTTTGACAGAGAAATCGACGAAATCGTCACCCTGCAATGATCCGGCCCAGCTATCAAACAACTTGACCACCTCTGCGCCCGCGTCGATTTGCGCAGACAAATAGCTGATAGTGCCTTCTGTGATTTGGTTGATCAGGCCCTCAAACACAGGACGGTTTTCATCCTTAAGCAAATGAGCCGGACCCTGATCAGGTGTGCCTTTGCCAGCAATCATATAGGTGGCGACTGTCCATGGTGCGCCTGCGAAACCGATTAGCGTCGTTTCCTTGGGCAGTTCCTGTGACAGAATCTTGATTGTCTCGTAAATCGGGTTCAGCGTTTCGTGAATGTCGCTAAGCGGTTTAAGTGCGGCCAGTTCATCGGCGGATGTGATCGTCGACAAACGCGGTCCTTCGCCCGTAACAAACCAAAGATCGGCACCCATCGCCTGTGGCAGCAGCAAAATGTCGGCAAAAAGTATCGCCGCATCAAATCCGTAGCGGCGGATCGGCTGAAGCGTGACCTCGGCCGCTAATTCAGGGTTATAACACAATGACAGGAAATCACCGGCCTGCGCGCGTGTAGCCTTGTACTCAGGCAGATAGCGGCCAGCTTGGCGCATCATCCAAATCGGGGGCGTTGGAAGGGTTTCGCCGCGAAGTGCGCGAAGGATTGTCTTTTCAGTGGTCATAATATGTGTCCTTTGGTCGCGCCTGTCGTCCCAAGCCTGCGCTCTGTTGTCAATGCAGTTGTCAGGGTAGGGTGGTGTGGCTAGAAGTCACGCCATGAACATTATTTTACCAACCCCCGCTCAACCGCTCAAGATCGGCACTCGTGGTTCACCGCTGGCGCTCGCGCAGGCCCATGAAACCCGCGAGCGGCTGGCCCACGCGTTTGACCTGCCGTTTGAGGCGTTCACCATTGTTGTGATCAAGACGACAGGCGATCGCGTGATTGACCGCCCGCTCAAAGAGATTGGCGGCAAGGGGTTGTTCACCAAAGAAATCGAAGAGGCCATGTTGTCGGGTGATATCGACATCGCAGTGCATTCGATGAAGGACATGCCCGTAGCACAGCCCGAGGGGCTGATCCTTGATACCTATTTGCCCCGAGAAGATGTGCGTGACGCATTTGTTTCGCTCTCACATCAGGGGATTGCTGATTTGGCGCAAGGCGCGGTTGTGGGCACATCATCATTGCGCAGGCGTGCGCAACTATTGGCCAAGCGCCCCGATCTTGAAATCGTCGAATTTCGCGGCAATGTTCAGACCCGCTTGATGAAGCTGGAAAAGAAGGTGGCAGAGGCCACATTCCTCGCGATGGCTGGTTTGAACAGACTGCGCGTCGAAGGTGTGCCGCATTTTGCCATTTCTGATGATGATATGCTGCCTGCCGTCGCACAGGGTGCTATCGGTATCGAACGGCGTAAGAATGATAGCCATGCCGCTGAAATGTTGGCGGCAATCCATGATACGGTGACGGGCCAGCGGCTTGCGGCGGAACGTGCGTTTTTGACTGCGCTGGATGGCTCATGCGAAACACCGATTGGCGGCCTTGCCGAAATTTCAGGTGGGACCTTGCGTTTGCGCGGTGAGATTTTGCGCCCCGATGGATCAGAAGTGATTAGCGATGATCGTCGTTGCGATATTGCCGATGGTGCTGAATTGGGCCGCGCTATGGCCCAAGAAATGCTCAGACAGGCTGGCCCGAACTTCTTGCACGTCTAATCTGGGATCACCTTGCCTGGGTTGAGGATGCCTTTTGGGTCTAGGGCTGCTTTGATTGCGCGCATGGCAGCGAGGGCTGCGGGGTCCTTGTGCGCGGCCATGGTGGCACGCTTTGACAGGCCCACGCCATGTTCGGCACTAAAGCTGCCTGACATTTGCGTCGTTAATGCAGCCACCTCTGCGCGAATCGCCATTTTGAGCGTTGCATCATCACGGCTAGGGTAGACGGTGTAGTGAATATTACCGTCCCCCAGATGTGCGATGGCAAGGTCCGTCGCCTCAGGATCAAGCGCCAAGACCCGAGGAGTGATTTGATCAAGAAATGGGCCAACATCACGCAGGGCTACGGCCAGATCGGTATCGATAAACGGTTTCTGAGCGAATGAAACTTCGGCAGCGGCCTCTCTGATGGCCCAAAATGCAGCGCGCTGGCTGTCGGATTGTGCGATTGAGGCCTCGATCACATCGCCAGTTTCCATCATTGCGGCAAGGATCGAAGTGAGATGCTCGTTCACCGCCTCGGATGCGCCGACCTCGATCAATAGATTGACGGGATGTGTCTTGGCGAATGGGCGCTTTGCCGATGGGTGCATCGCGAAATACCGTTCCAAATAGTCAGCGGGCATATATTCGAACGCCTCTACATTGCCTGATGTCACGGATTGAAGGCGATTGAGGAGCTGCAAGGCTGTTGGCAAGTCGCGCACAGCAGCAAATGCGGTGGCGTAGTCGGCAGGTTTGGGGAATAGCTTGACCACAGCGCGCGTGATGATCCCCAGCGTGCCCTCGGCCCCGATCAACAGGTGCTTGAGGTTATAGCCAGAATTATCTTTGTGCAGCGCGCCCATGAGGTTCATCACAGTGCCATCGGCCATCACGGCCTCAATCCCCAAGACCAGATCGCGGGTATTGCCATAGCGCAGCACGTTGGACCCTCCGGCATTTGTGGATAGAACGCCGCCGATCATTGCTGACCCTCTTGCGCCGAATGTTAACGGGAATATCAGGCCACGTTCATCGGCTGCGTCGTGCAGATTGGCAAGGATCACACCCGCGCCAACCTTTACCGTGCGGCTATCGACGTCCATGTCGTCAATCGTATTCAACCGATCGAGCGACAACAGCACCCCGTTTTGGGTCGTTGCCCCACCGTTCAGGCCAGTGTTGCCGGAAACCGGCGTAACGGGCAGCTGGGCTAGATTCGCGATCTTGATGGCGGCGGCGACCTGATCGGTATTTTCAGGGCGCAGAACGGCGAGCGGATCAGAGCTGTATTGCCCCGCCCAATCAGAGACCCAAGGGGCCATGTCTTTGCCAGTAAGAACGTAGTTCGACCCGAGAGCCGCGCGAAATTGATCAAGTATATCCATGAGCCGAAGGCTATGCTCATGATCGCGATTTTGGAAGGGGTGTTGGTGGCGTGGGGGAGACTTGAACTCCCGACCTATCGATTATGAGTCGATCGCTCTAACCAACTGAGCTACCGCGCCAACGAGGCCTCAATTAGGCAATGGTCGTGGGTGTGTCAAACCGATTCTTGGTTTCATCCAATGAATTGTCTGCTTAGACATAACATTAGCAATATTGGGGGCCAAAATGGGCGAAAAGGCGTGGGAATTTTGGATCGACCGTGGTGGCACGTTTACCGATGTGGTCGGTGTTCGCCCTGACGGCCAAATTTTGACCCACAAACTGCTTTCCGAGAACCCAGAGCGATACGCCGATGCCGCCGTGCAAGGTATTTATGACCTGATGGGCACGTCAAACCCTGACGCTGGTTCAATTTCCGCGGTCAAGATGGGAACAACCGTAGCAACCAATGCGTTGCTTGAGCGTAAGGGCGAGGATGTTCTGCTCTTGATCACGCAAGGGTTCCGCGATCTTTTGCAAATCGGCTATCAATCACGGCCAAGGTTGTTTGACCTGAATATCAAACGGCCCGAACTGCTTTATTCGGATGTTGTTGAAGTTGATGAACGGTTGGACGCAGATGGTGCGGTTGTTCGCCAGTTGAATGAGGCGGCAGTACGCACGGCACTGCAAGGCGCGTTTGATTCGGGGCAGCGGGCTGTCGCAATCGCGCTTTTGCACGGTTACCTCAATCCGTCTCATGAAATGACGGTGGCGGGAATTGCGCGTGATATTGGTTTTACGCAGATTTCAGTTTCGCACCAAGTATCCCAATTGCCCAAGCTGGTAGGCCGCGGTGATACCACCGTTGTTGATGCGTATTTATCCCCGATTCTGCGCCGTTACGTTGACCAAGTCGCAGGCGCTCTTGACGTCGGGCGGGTCTGTGGGCGGTTGTTGTTTATGCAATCGAATGGTGGCCTGACGGATGCCACGTTGTTTCAGGGCAAGGACGCGATCCTGTCAGGGCCAGCAGGCGGGATTGTCGGCATGGTCAAGACGGCCGAGGCGCAAGGATATGACCGATTGATCGGTTTTGATATGGGCGGGACGAGCACGGACGTCAGCCATTATGCTGGTCAGTTTGAGCGCAGTTTTGAAACCGAGGTAGCGGGCGTGCGCATGCGTGCGCCGATGATGGATATTCACACCGTCGCCGCTGGTGGCGGATCAATTTGCACCTTCCGCGACGGCCGGTTTCAAGTCGGGCCAGAAAGCGCAGGCGCTGACCCTGGACCAGCCTGCTATCGCCGCGGTGGGCCGCTGACAGTGACGGACTGCAATGTGATGTTAGGCAAACTGACGCCAGATCATTTTCCGCATGTGTTCGGCCCTAATGGCGATCAACCGCTTGATGCAGAGGTGGTTGAGCAGAAATTTGCAGCACTGGCCCAACAGATTGCGGAGCAAACCGACGATGCACCGCGCGATCCTGCCGATCTGGCGCAGGGGTTTCTGCGTATTGCTGTTGATAACATGGCGAATGCGATCAAGAAGATTAGCGTGCAACGCGGCCATGATGTGACAGGCTACACTTTGCAGTGTTTTGGTGGGGCCGGCGGTCAGCACGCGTGTTTGGTGGCTGACGCGCTTGGTATGCGGCGGGTATTTGTGCATCCGCATGCGGGCGTGTTGTCAGCATACGGCATGGGTCTTGCCGAGGTACGGGCATTGCGCGAGGCGCAAATCGACGCGTCGATTGATGATGAAATAACGGCGAAAACAGCACACGCTAAAATTGGTGCCTCGGCCAAAGCAGAAGTCGTCGCCCAAGGGTATGCCGATGCAACAATAGAGACGACGGCGCATTTGCGATACGATGGATCGCATCAACCGCTTGCGGTGCAATACGGGTCCGTGGCTGAGATGACCACTGCATTTGAGGCTGCCCACCTTAGCCGGTTTGGTTTCATCTCGCCGGAGCGGGGCGTCATCCTAGAAATGTTAAGCGTTGAAGCCGTGGGCACAAGCCCGATGCCTCCGCAGATGGCCGTGCCAACAACATCAGACGCGCCAGTTGCGATTGATCATTCACACAAGACGCCAATCTATCAAAGGAGCGATCTTGGCGCAGGACAACAGGTCGCTGGCCCCGCTATCATTTTGGAACCAACTGGCACGAATATGGTCGAGGCTGGCTGGAATGCCCGTGTCGATAGTGCAGGGAACCTTATTCTTGATCGCACTAGCGAGGCGCTGCGCCCTCCGGCGGCTGGGACAAAGGCCGATCCGGTTGTGCTTGAGGTGATGAGCAACCTGTTTATGTCCGTCGCGGATCAGATGGGTGCCACCCTCGCGAATACAAGTTGGTCGGTGAACATCAAAGAACGGCTCGATTTTTCATGCGCGATTTTTGATGCGGCGGGTGATTTAGTAGCCAACGCGCCGCATGTGCCTGTCCACCTTGGGTCTATGTCCGATAGCATTAAAACGGTCATGAGGCTGCGCCCCGACGCCGCCGAGGGCGATGCGTTTATGCTCAATTCGCCCTATAACGGTGGCACTCACCTGCCTGATGTGACGGTGGTGACCCCCATTTTCGTGGGGGGGCGGGCGGCATTTTGGCTCGGTAGTCGCGGACATCACGCGGACATCGGAGGGCGCACGCCGGGATCGGGCCCACCCGATAGCACCCACATCGACGAAGAAGGCATCCTGATTGATAATTTCCAATTGGTCAGCGGTGGGCGGATACAAGAATCCCAAGCACGCGCGCTTTTGTTGTCCGGGAAATATCCCTGCCGCAATGTGGATCAGAACATGGCCGACCTTAAGGCTCAGGTCGCTGCCAATGAAACAGGGCGTAGGGCCTTGATGAAAGTCTGTGCCGACTACGGTGCCGATGTGGTCACGGCCTATATGGCGCATGTGCAGGACAACGCCGAAGAAAGCGTTCGCCGCGTGATCGAAAACCTAAAGGATGGCAAATTCATCTACCGGATGGATGAAGGGCAGCAAATTCATGTGGCCGTAAGCGTGGACCGCGCGGCGCGGCGTGCGACTGTCGATTTTACCGGAACGTCGCCACAGCATCGTGGTAACTACAATGCGCCATTTTCGGTTTGCCGTGCTGTCGTTTTATATGTTTTCCGGTGTCTGGTCGGCAGTGATATTCCGCTCAACGAGGGATGTCTGGCACCAATCGACATTATCGCGCCCGAGGGTACATTCCTGAACCCCAGCTATCCGGCCGCGGTGATTGCGGGGAACACTGAGGTAAGCCAAGCGGCCTGCAATGCGTTGTTTGGCGCACTTGGTGTTGTCGCATCGGCCCAAGCGACAATGAACAATTTCATTTGGGGCAACGATGATTTTCAGAACTATGAAACCATCGCTGGAGGCACAGGTGCGGGACCGGATTTTTCCGGGTGCGACGCGGTGCAAAGCCACATGACAAACACCCGCATGACGGACCCTGAAATATTGGAAAAGCGTTTTCCTGTTCGACTTGATGCATTTGGCATCGCCCAAGGCTCTGGTGGTGATGGAAAATGGCAAGGCGGGTGCGGCGCGTGGCGCAAAATGCAGTTTCTCGTGCCTGTCAAAGTCACCACACTATGTTCGCACCGTGTCATTCCACCATTTGGTGCGGCAGGCGGAGAATCTGGGCGAGTTGGCGAAAATGTTGCCGTTATGCCCAATGGTGAGCGACATATCTTGCAAGGTAATGATGAGATCGATTTGCCAGCTGGCGGTGTGTTTGAGATGCGCACCCCTGGTGGTGGCGGATGGGGTGCCCAAGACTGATGGGCCTTTGCCCGTTTTTATGCGCAGGAGCCTCCGGCGGGAGTTTACTTAGACACAGAAAACCATGAGTGTGTCGTTTGAATGATAGGAGTGGGCGACATGAGTAATGGGTTTCTAAGCACGCATGTTTTGGACACGGCTATTGGTCGACCAGCGGTTGGTATGAAAATCGACCTGTTCCGTATCGAGGGCGATAAATGGACCCATTTGGTGACCGCGCTGACCAATGCAGATGGGCGGACTGATGGGCCGATCCTGCCAAGCGAGGCGTTCAAAACCGGTCAATATGAACTGTTGTTTTATGCTGGCGATTATCTGAACAAGTTGCGGCCGCCGAGCGATGGGCCGCGGTTCTTGGATCAAGTGCCAATTCGATTTGGGATTGATAATGCAGACCAGCATTATCATGTGCCGCTGTTGCTGACGCCGTTCAGTTATTCAACATATCGCGGTAGCTAAACTGAAAACCGCCACTGTGTTGTTTGGGTGTAGGTTTCATCGGCTGCCAGTTTGATTGATGGAAAACTGAAATTGTGCGGGGCGTTGGGCCAATGCTGTGGCTCTAGTGCGATGCCTTCGAAGGGGGCGTGGTTACCGCCACCGTCGTAGGCTTGTAATCCCGGTGCCGTGGTCGCCATGGTCATGGTGACCCCATTTTGCCCTGTCAGCTTGGCAACATCGCGCAATGGCGATACGGATTTTGACAGACATAAATTATGGTCGAATTTGTCAACTCCGGCATGTATTTCCCGCGGCATTCGGAAATCGAGAGGTGTTTCGGCGACAGGTGTAACTTCGCCGGTTGGGATGTTTTCGGGGGTAAGGGGCAAGTATGTTTCGGCAGCAACTGTGAGGGTATGCCCCGACCAATCTGGCGTGCCATCGAGATTCCAGTAGCTGTGATTGGCAAAATTCATTGCGGTATCACCGTCAGTTTCCGCCGTGATCGACATCGTAAGCGTCGCCGGAGCCGTAACCGAATAAGTCACATTTACGGTGCGGGCAGCCGGTAAATCACACGCGCCATCTGCAAGGTTTAGGGTCAACGTGACGCTATCAGCAGATTGCGCAGAGACCTGCCAAATCCGACCATGGGTGCCCGATGTGCCGGAATGGAGCGATGTTTCGCCGCGCTCGTTGCGTTCTAATTCATACATCATGCCGGAAATTCGAATGCGCGCGGGATTAATGCGGTTGGCAATCGGGCCGACCAATGCGCCATGGTATTGGTGAGTACCCTGATAATCATCCAAATCGTCTGGCGCGCAGGTAAGGTTATGCGCGACACCATCCAAGTGAACGCGGTGAATGATCGCACCGAGTGTCAGGATCGTCACCGAAAGCTTGCCTGATCCAATTTGGACCTGTTGGATGGTCTGGCTCATAGGTGTTCCCAATGCACGCCGGCGGCAGGAATAATGACATCGCCCCATTGCTGGGGTTCAGGTGCGTAGTTGAACACAAATCGATGGGTGTCTGTGTCCCTGATCCGAAGGCCATCGGGCAGGGCGAAACTGTCAATCTCGAGCGCGTCGCACAGGTTGCCAATGATCGCATCAAACGTTTTATCATCCGGCCAACCCGCCAGATATCGCAGGTTGTCGCCGCCCATAATGGCGGGTTGCCCTGACTTGGTGGACAAATGCACATCTGCATTGCCTTCGAGGTGTTCGAACCAATGAAGGAAACGCCCGCCACCTTGCAGCTTGATCTTGGCATTTGGTGGGATGCTTTCTGTCAACGCAACTGTGATATCAGTATCAGGCAGGGCGGGGCCCATTGGCGTTGGAATTTCCAGTTCGGCTGTTTTCGTATCGCTGCGCGGGCCGATTAGTGCGGTCCCCATGAACGTGGCAAGAGCGCCACGCAACGGATCAGATAGTCGCATGATACCGGGCGCGAGCACGAGCTTATATGCCGAGAGATCAGCGCAATCTGGTGGAATGATATCAATGTTGAGCCCTGCACGACGCAAGGCGCGATAGGCGGCAAATGCGAGGCGGAACATTTCAAAGTCAGCGCCCTGCGGCTGCGTATCCCAAGCCCATGCGCTTTCGTAATCGAAAACAAGCGCGGCTTGGGCCTTGGCGGTGCCGACATCGGGCAGGGCCGCGAATTCATCTGCGACTTGGCGGGCCTCGGCCAATGCAGGTGCTGGTGCGCGATCAGGGCGCAAGAGACCTGCGTGCATCTGTTCTTGGGCGAACGGCGCCTGTCGCCAGCGGAAATAGCAGACTGTTTCAGCGCCATGTGCAAACGCTTCCCATGCCCAAAGACGCGCCATGCCGGGCAGGGGGGCGGGATTGTAGGGTGCCCAGTTCACTGGACCCGGTTGTTGTTCCATGACCCACATTCGCCCGCGGCCCACGGCACGGTATAGATCATGGTGGAACGCTTGGTTGTCAGGGTGGCCTTGACGTAAGAAGCGCAATTTCTCCTTGGGTGTGCCTTCGATACGGTCGGACAAAAAGCCGATCGGGTAACTATCCCAAGACGCAATATCGAGATCAGCCCCCACCTTCCAATGGTCGAATGACGTAATGCGGCCCATGTAGTTGTGAATGAGGGGGGCATCAGAATGGGCGCGAATGGCGTCTGCTTGCACCTTGTTAAATGCGACGACCTGATCGGATGAATATTGCCGGAACGCCAATTGATGGGGGTGGTTGGGCTCCGTCACGGTCAGATTGGGCAGGTCGATTTGATCGAATGTATCGTATTCCATGGACCAAAAAACATTGCCCCACGCGCGGTTTAAGGCCGCCGTTGATTGATACTTTTGCGCCAACCAGTCCTGAAAGCCGCGTCGCGCAACTGCTGAATAGGACAGGGTCGTTTCGTGGCAGTCATATTCATTGTCGATCTGCCATGCCGCGATATGTGGATTTTTACCGTAGCGTTCGGCCATCAACGTCGCGATGCGTTTGCATTCGTCACGGTAGGGCAGGTGGCTAAAGTCGTAGTGACGGCGCGATCCAAATTTTCGGGTGTTGTCATTGGCATCCACTGCAAGCATATCAGGGTGCTTGTCGATCATCCAACGGGGCGGTGTCGCGGTTGGTGTCCCTAGAACAACCTTCAATCCCGCCGCGCCGAGCACATCAATAGCGCGGTCCAGCCAATCCCATGTCAGGTGACCGGGCACACCTTCGAGGCGCGACCAAGCAAATTCGCCAATCCGCACCCAAGTCAGGCCAGCGGCGACCATTTCAGCAGCATCAGTAGCCCATTCTTCTTCGGGCCAATGTTCAGGATAGTAACAGACACCGAGTGTGCGTTTCATGTTGGACCTTTTGCGTTGGTTGGGAAACAGCGGTTCAAAGAATGACGCGGTGTTCCGCCTGACCTGTATAGTTGGTTTCGATTGAGAATGTTTTGCCGTCCTCAGGCCCGTCGATGCCGACAGCGGCGGAGGTGCAGAAAAGTGTAGAGAGGTCTGGGCCACCGAATGCAGGGCAAGATGTTTGAATGACGGGTAGGTCGTAGGCTTGGATGAATGTGCCATCCGGCGCATATCCAGCAACGCGGCCGACGCCCCATTGCGCGCTCCATAGATTGCCAGCCGTATCAACAACAGCACCGTCAGGGCGGAAAGCAGTGTCGCGCAGGTCAATATGGATGCGCGGTTTGCCTATGGGCCAGCCGTCAGTGTCAAGCGCGGTCGCCATGATCATTTGCGTGTTCGTGTCAGTAAAGTAAGCAGTGTCGCCAGTGGGAGCAAAGCAAATTGAATTGCTGATTTGAATGTCAGCGAAGAGTTTGCGCAATTCGCCCTTGTAGTAGCGATAAATGGCACCGGCGGCCGGTTCGGCGTTTATGCCCATGGTGCCAATCCAAAATCCGCCTTGCGGATCCGCGCGGCCATCGTTGGAGCGTGTGACAGGATTATCCGCTTCCAGATCGCAAAGCTTGGTAGATTGACCGGTCTTCATATCAAAGCGCGAAAGTGCGCTCGCGGATGCGACGATCAATGTATCGGTATCAACCCAACCAGCAGCGCTGACATATTCATCGAATTGCCAGTGATTTGAGGTGGTGCGCAGTTGCTTGCCAAGGATATCAAACCAGAACAGTTCGCGGCGCAAAGGGTGCCAAAGCGGCCCCTCACCCAACTGGCATTGATGTGCGTCAAGGATCATAGAGCGGCCTTATATGCGGCCACCATATCAACCGCGCGGGCCTTGACCTCGGCCACTGTGAAGCCGGATTTGTAAAGCGCCGAGCCAATGCCGAACCCATCTGCGCTGGCCTCAATCCATTCTGCGAAGTTATCGGCACCCGCGCCGCCGACGGCATAGACTTGTGTGCCTTTTGGTAACACCGCACGGATCGCTTTGATCCCCTCAGGGCCAAGCAAAGAGGCGGGGAATATTTTGAGCCCGTCAGCCCCCGCTTTCAATGCAGCGAAGCACTCTGATGGTGTCATGACGCCGGGCCAGCTTGCCATGCCTGCGGTTTTAGTGGCGACGATGACACGTTGATCGACATTGGGCGATACGATCAGCTTGCCACCGGCTTGGGCGACACGGTTCACATCCTCGACTGATAGCACGGTGCCCGCACCAATCAGGGCATCGTTGCCATAAGCGGTTGCCATGTTGCCGATGCTTGTGAATGGGTCGGGTGAGTTGAGCGGCACCTCGATTTGGGTGATGCCAGCGTCAATCAGCGCCTCGGCCATGGGCGCGGCTTCGTCAGGGGATACGCCTCTTAGGATGGCGATAAGGGGCAGATGTTCCATGATTTATCCCTTGAAGCGTTTGTATGCGGCATGCAGACCTGCCAGCGTGATCGCATCGGCTTTCACTTGCATAGCAGGGGCTGCTTGTAATTCTAAGGCGCGGACATAAAGCGCGGCAAGCGGTCCCGCCCCAATCACGGCGATTTGTTGTCCCAACCAATATGGCTTGGCGCCAGCAAGCTCTGCGCCGATCAAAAGACCGGAAAGGCGCGCGCGGGCCGTTGCGTTTGACATACCATTGAGAAGCCCCTCTGCGCGGAGCGAAAACATGCGTGCGGCAATTCGCTCTGGCCGCGCCATCGCGTCGGTAACACCAGCGTCAAAGGCGTCAGCGTCCCAACCATCGGTCATGACCGAATGTTTGAGAACGGTCTGGTCACCGATTGCGGCGAACAAGTCACCCGTCATGAATGTCTGAAAACTGACAATCTCGTCGGCACTGACATGCGCCCATTTTGTATGGGTGCCAGGCAGGCAAATTACGCCATCCCAATTTTTGTTGAGCGCGAGGAAGCCTGCGATTTGCGTCTCTTCTCCGCGCATCACATCTGCGGGTTCAGGTTGCTTCAGGCCCGCAATAATATGCACGTCCAAGGCGCTGTTTGGTTGCGTAAAACCGGCAGGCGTTGGCGAACATGGGACAGCAGCGTAATCCGCCTCAACCCACCCTTGGCGTGCACCAACCATGCCACAGGCGATGATCGGCACAGCAACTTCCCAACCGGCAAGAGCATCGCGCAGTGCAGGTTCAAACTGATCTGGTGTCAGGTCGCCCATACCCAAGTCGGAACGGGCCTCTGCAAGAATTTCACCGCCATTTGACATTGCCCAAGCACGCATATTCGAGGTGCCCCAATCGACAGCAATCCAGTCAGGCTTGATCATTCGCTTGTCTCCGTCACATGGCCTTCAATGACCCACATCCGTTCGGGAAAGGACCATGGCAGGGTGATACCATGCCGCATCAGATAGGCGCCAGTCAGCAAGAGGCTTTCTGTTTTCAACGCGGGCGTCCCACGCGACAGATGATGCGCGTCATCGCGATTGATCAACGCGATATTATAGGTCTGATTTGGGTCCAATCCGGTCAAACGCAGCGGTCTTGGTGCAATTTGGGTGCTGGTCGCGGCTTTGCCTGCGAATACAACAAAACGGCTGCCATCAGCGGCAAGCTGTTGTTCAGCAATTACAGCAGGATCGGCACTGTCGAGGCGCAGAATATCCGCGCGGATCATCCAATCGCGATTTGCCTTCCACCACGCCGTAACAGCGGTCAGAACGCCGGCTTCGCGTGGATCAAGCTCGCGCGGGTCCATTTCAAAACCCATGTGCCGCTGTGCCGCGACCCAAGCACGGAATGTGATGTCGAGGGTACGGCCAGATGTATGACAATGCCGCGGGCCGACGTGGCTGCCTGTTACGGCCAGCGGAAGGAACAGGGCCGCGTCATGTTGGATGCGCAGGCGTTCAAGGGCGTCGTTGCTATCGGACAGCCAGACACGCTGTGTGCGCTGCAGGATGCCAAAATCAATGCGGCCACCACCGGATGCGCAGCTTTCGATTTCGACATGCGGGAAATCGGCGCGCAGACGATCGATCAGCGCGTATGATCCACGGGTTTGGGCGGCATCGGGCATCGGCAGAACGCGGTTATGATCCCACTTGATATAGTCAATGTCATTGTCGCGTAGGATTGCCGACATCCGATCATATAGGAAATCACGCAATGCAGGCAGCGCCATATTCAGCGCCTTTTGCTGTCTGCCCAATGTTTGATCCTCGGAGCCCAACGCCCAATCGGGGTGCGCGCGGTGGATGTCGCTATCGGGGTTAATCATTTCAGGCTCAAACCAAAGCCCGAATGTCATCCCAAGACTGTGGATATGGTCAATAAGTGGGGAAAGGCCATCGGGGTATTTGCGTGGGTCGACCGTCCAATCCGATAGGCTTCTGGTGTCATCATCGCGTTGGCCAAACCAACCATCGTCCAGCACGAACCGTTCGGCGCCCAGTTTTGCAGCGCGATCCGCGATGTCTTTGAGAACGGGTAACTTGTGATCGAAATAAACCGCTTCCCAACAGTTGTAATGCACGGGGCGGGGCACGTTCGGCTTGGGCCATGTGACAATACGGTCGCGCAAGTGGCGTTGAAATGCGATTGCACAACCGTTCAGACCGCTGTCAGAGTAGGTGATATAAAGCGGTGCCGATTTGAATTGTGCGGCCGGATCGGTTTCCATTCGCGCGGCATGGCCCCACTGGATTTGACGACGGCCGTCGGCCAGCTCTTCTGCGATCATCCGATGCCCGCCGGACCATCCATAGTGAAAACCATAGGCCTCGCCTTTGGTATTGGTGGCACCTCTGCATGGCACAATGAGACCAGGGAAATGTTCGTGTCCTGTGCGGCCAGTCCGGTTTTCGCGGTAGCGAATGCCTGCAGACCACGGCGTGCGGTTCAACTGAAATTCATCACACCATCGGCCAGCCACATCGATCATTTCGTCCGACAGCTGCGGCGCTGGAATTACGGGTGCTGCAAGCCAATGCAAATGCACAGGTCTGCTGGCGTCCAACGTTGTCTGACAAGTGATAATGTGGGTCTGCGGATCGGGTCGAAAGCTAAACGTCAGCGTCAGCGCGTTTTCGGCGTCAGTATAGGATAATACCAATCCGTCGTCGTGCATCTCGGAGGCAAAGCAAAACTTGGGCAACAGCGGTGTCCCGTCCGTGTCGCGCACGATCAGGCCCGGTTGGCCGGGGAAGCTGCGGGTCGCTTCAGGGCAAATTGACAGGTCTGGGTTTTCATCCAGCATCCCACCCGTCACATCCAAGCGCGCTGCGTCTTGCAGCGTATTCAGGTTTTCAGACGCGGGCAGTTGCGCGCCCCAATACACCACTTCGGGCAGGCGATCATTGTGGGCCGCCAGCACAAGTGTCTGGCGCCCGTCATCAAGACGATAAGTTCTGTTCATAGGTCTTTCTTACTTCACAGCGCCGAGGGTTAAACCAGCAATAAAGTGTTTCTGCATCAAAAAGAACATCGCAACCGGCGGTAGGGCTGCCACAATCGAACCGGCACTCATCAGGTGATATGCAGCGCGATATTGCGAGTTGAATTCGGTGATACCGGCGGTCACGGGTTGCGCGCTTGGCCCTTGGGTCAAGACAACGGCCCAGAAATAGTCATTCCAGATGAAAGTAAAGATCAGCACCGCAAGGGCAGCCAACGCAGGTTTCATCAACGGCAGCACTACGAACCAGAAAATGCGCCATTCGGCGACACCTTCAACACGTGCAGCCTCAATCAATGGGAAAGGCAGGGCACGGATGAAGTTGCGCATAAACAGCGTGCAAAAACCCGTTTGGAACGCGATGTGAAACAGCACGAGGCCCTGCACCGTGTCATACATGCCAAGGTTAATCGTCAGATCGCGCACAGGCACCATCAGGATCTGGAAGGGCACGAAGTTACCCGCAATGAACATGAAAAAGATGATCAAATTGCCCTTAAACCGGTAAACACCCAGCGCGAACCCAGCCATTGCGGACAGGGCCACCGCACCGACAACTGTTGGGATCGTGATGAAAAGCGAGTTGAGCAGGTAACGCGGCATATTGCTTTCAAAGAAGACTTTTCCGTAGTTGTTGAACATCTCGAACGACGACGGAACGCCCCAAAAGTTGCCTTTAACGAAATCGGCATCTGGCTTGATCGAAAAGATGAAGACGGCGATCAGTGGCAATAACCAAAGGATCAGCGCAAATGGCAGCATTGTCTGATAGCTGATTTGCGCCGCGCGGGAGCGTTTTTCTATCGGGGTCGGGAACATTTAGTGGCCTCCCTTTTCGTCTTGGTACATCGACCAGAGGAAATAGACGATGAAGAACAGCATGATGAAGAACAGCACAACGGCAATAGCGGCGCCATAGCCCATGCGGAAACCAAACTCGGACAAGGATTCTTCGAACATGTAGAATGACAGAACGCGGGTTGACCCGAACGGTCCGCCGTTTGTCATAATGCTGATCAGGTCAAACGAGCGCAGCGCACCGATGATTGTCACGACGAATGCAATAAATGTCGCGGGCTTAAGTTGTGGCAGAATCACATACCAAAGCATCTTGGGGCCCTTGGCACCATCAAGGCGGGCGGCCTCAACCTGTTCAGGGTCCACTGCGTTCAGGCCCGTGAGATAGAGGATCATGCAATAGGCTGTTTGCGGCCACAGACCTGCGGCGATAATGCCATAGGTCGCGGTATTCGGGTTTCCTAAAACGCCACCGCGAATGTCGATGCCAAATAGGCCGACAACTTGATCGAACAAGCCATTGTTGGGCAGGTAGAACCAGCTGAACACGAGGCCAACGACAACTTGGGAAATCACAAACGGGAAAAAGAACAGCGATTTGTAGACGCGGATGCCGAATACAGTTTGGTTCAGGAATAGCGAAATGAACAGGCCCAGAGGAATTGCTAACAGATATAGCACCAGCCACTTGAGGTTGTTCCAAAACGAAGTTTCAAACTTGCGATCCATCTTTTGGTCGCCGATGCCAAGTAGACGCTCATAGTTCGCCGCGCCTACGTAGGTTTTGTCACCAAGGCCGTCCCAGTCGTGCAGAGAAATCCAAAACGACTGCCCAATAGGAATAATGACATAGACTGCAAAGAACAGCAGCGCAGGCAGCAAGAATAGCCATGGCGTGATCGCGATTTCATTGCGTTTGTACCAGCTGCGAGTGGCAGGCGTATCTGGGATGGCGGTCATGCCCAATCTCCTGATGGTGTCTCAACACATGCGAAAGACGTGGGCGCGGCTTGCGGATGGGTTGGTGGGATAGGGTGGGCATGACTGCCCACCCTGAAAGTCGATTACTGATAGATACGCTGACGCGCTTCTTCAAGACGCTCAAGAATGTCATCCAGGTTTTCCGGGAACACCATGAACTCTTGCAGGCCTTCCATGCCAACACTTGCCATTTCAGCAGGGAAGTCACGGTCGAAGAACTGCATGATACCGCCAGAAGCGTTGTTTGACAGCATGTCGAAACCTTCCTGAATGAACTTGTCATCAGAAACAGTTGCGTTTGCGTTCACTGGAAGCTGACCAAGAGCGTCGCCGCCGTTGATTTCAGACTGAACTTCAGCAGATGTGACATAAAGCAAGAATGCTTTTGCCGCTTCTACGTTCTGTGCACCCGCAGGGATGTGGAACGTATCTGTTGGCGCGTCTTCTGCAGGAGCAATATCAGCATTGATTGTTGGGAACTGGTAGAAGTCCAACTGATCGTCTGTCAGGCCACCGTCACGGAATGCCGCAACAGAGAAGTTACCCATCAAGTATGCTGTTGCTTCGCCGTCAACCATGAATGGCATGGCTTCCTGCCAGCTGTATGACTGGTGATCGTCAATAAAAGCGCCCATGTCGATCAGCTGTTTCCAGTTCGCGAAAGTTGCGCGAACACGGTCATCAGTCCAAGCAACGTTGCCATTGGCAAGATCGATGTGGAACTCATAGCCGTTTGTGCGTGAGTTCATGTAGTCGAACCAACCGCCAGCAGTCCAAAGGAACTTGGAACCGATTGTATAGCATTTGCGACCTGAATCGATGATTGCCTGACAGTTAGACAATTCTTCTTCCCATGTCGCTGGCTCGGACAGGCCTAGCTCTGCAAAGATGTCTTTGCGGTAGTAAACGCCCCACTGGTAGTATGTGTAAGGAACGCCCCACTGCTTACCGTCAAGCGTCATTGCGCCCTTAGTAGAAGCAAGTGCCGCCATTTCAGGTTCGTCCCACAGATCAGAAATGTCCATGAACAGGCCAGCGTCGACGTATGGTGTCATACGTGTTGCGGCATACCAGTTGATCACGTCAGGCGCGTCAGCTGTCAGCGCGTTACGGATCTGTGTTTTCCACGCTTCGCGGTCAACAATTGTCAGCTCAACGTTCAGATCAGGATGCATCGCATCAAAATCTGCTGCCATTTTTTCCATCACAGCGCGCGGCGCCGGATTGGACATGTCAGAAGAGATTTTCAGATCGCCAGACAGCGAATGTGCGTCTGCGAATGCTGATGTTGCGACCATACCGGCTGCAACGGCCGCCGCGAACGACGTCTTGATAATGGAATGCATGGTTTCCTCCCTAGGTGCTTCCACAAAATTCAGTCTCATTATTTGAAACTTGGTTTTGGATATTGATACTAAACCGCGACCCAGCTAGCGTTGTCAACACAAAGGGGCGGTGCAGGCCCAAAAAAATGATGCTGGCACTGATACGGTGAAGGAGATCAACAATGGGATATTCAGGCGGCGATGGCACGGTCGGTAAGGCGCTCTCTGTGCTTGACCTCGTCGCGAGCTTTGGACGCCCTGTACGGTTTTCCGAAATCTTGCAAAAATCCGACCTGCCCAAGCCCACTCTTTATCGCTTTGTGCAGTCGCTCGCGAACCAAAATATGCTTTCATATGATCAGGATAGGCAAACCTATGCCCCTGGTGTGCGTCTCTTGCGATTGGCGCACTCCGCTTGGGCGCAATCCTCACTTGCGCCTGTCGCACGCCCATTCTTGGACCAACTATTTGCTGAGGTCGGTGAGGCCGTTCACCTCGCACAAATCGACAATGGGCAGGTGCTCTTTATCGACAAACGCCGCCCGGCGACTGGTGTCGATACTCTGGCACAAGCCGGACAAGTGGCTCCTGCTTATTGCACAGGTGTCGGGAAAGTGATTCTCGCATTTATGTCCCCAGAGCGGCTTGAGCGGGCAATGAAACAGCAGGCGTTCTTGCGTTACACACCGGCCACACACGTTGACGCCGCCGTTTTGGAGCGTGAGCTCGATACAATCCGAGCCGCAGGGTTCGCGTTTGACCGCGAGGAACATGAAACAGGCATTATCAGTATTGCTGCGCCAATATTTGGCGCGCATGAGCGTGTCATTGGGGCCATTTCTATTGCGACGTCAACATCACGCCATACGATTGAGGGTCTCGAAGTGTTTGGAGCATCGCTTAAATCAATTGCCCAGCAGATCGGCGCAGAGGCCCAGTCGTGGCAATCGCCCACACATATTTAGGAAAAGGAACGAACATGTCAGGTGTCATTCTTCAAGACGTTGTTAAGAAATACGGTGATGTTCAGGTGATCCATGGGATCGACCTTGAAATTAACGACGGCGAATTTTGTGTGTTTGTTGGCCCATCAGGCTGTGGCAAATCAACGTTGCTACGTATGGTCGCTGGCCTCGAGGAAACGACGGGTGGCCAGATTGATATCGGTGCCCGTGATGTCACCCGCATGGACCCAAGCGAGCGCGGTGTGGCGATGGTTTTCCAGACCTACGCGCTCTATCCACATATGACAGTGCGCGATAACATGGGCTTTGGTCTTAAGATGAACGGCCATCCCAAGGCTGAAATTGTCGAAAAGGTTGCCGAAGCAACCCGCATCCTAAAGCTAGAAGATTATCTGGATCGTAAGCCTTCTGCGCTTTCGGGTGGCCAGCGCCAGCGTGTTTCTATTGGACGGGCGATTGTTCGTGGGCCAGAAGTGTTTTTGTTCGATGAACCGCTGTCAAACCTTGACGCTGAATTGCGTGTTGAAATGCGTGTTGAAATCGCGCGCCTGCACAAAGAAATTGGCGCAACCATGATCTATGTGACCCATGATCAGGTTGAGGCGATGACATTGGCCGACAAAATCGTTGTGCTGCGAGCAGGCATTATTGAACAGGTCGGCGCGCCTATGGATTTGTACCGCGATCCTGACAACAAATTTGTAGCGGGCTTTATCGGGTCGCCGGCGATGAACTTTCTCACGGGCCAGGCCCGTGGCGGTGCGGTCAATGTGCCGGGGCTTCAGGCGTCATTTGATGGGGCGTTGCCAGCGGCTTATGATGGCAAGGACGTCACGATTGGGATGCGTGCAGAGCATTTGGAAGTCGATCCCAGCGGCGACACGCACACGGTAGATATGACCGAAAGCCTCGGCGGGGTTTCGTTTGTTTACCTGACGGGAGCCACGGGCGAGCGGATCGTCATTGAACAGCGCGGCGATGAACGATCGTCAGAGGGCGACCGTGTCGGTATCAGCATTCCACAAGACCGGCTCTACTTCTTCGATGCTAAAACTGAAGCTCGTATTCGCCCCTAGAAAATTGGAATTTTCGATTGAAAAAGGGCGCCTAATTAGGCGCCCTTTTTTGGGAAATGTTCTTGGGCGCTGATCAAGCTGGCCGCAATCTTGGCGTCATGCAGTTAACGCTTCCCGTAATAGAGACCAACAACGTGTTCTGCCTGCGCGAAAAAAAGCCATCTTAAAGTGATTATTCCTGCAATATGGGAAACAATCGCGAGCGCAAAAATACCGTGATTATCGCCAAAATACAGGCCCAATGCCGGTAAGAGGAAGCCGAGAACTGCGGCGATGATCCGTAATTTCATTGCATGTTTGCGGCCGACAACATGAATAAATTCTGACATCAAATAGTTCGTACCCGTGTGCGGCGGCTCAAATGCGCGGACTTTGCCAATGTGGCCAAGTCCGGTCGCTGTTTCCATGGATGTGCCAGATGCAACAAACCGGCCGTCGCCATGGACCCAAGCAAGAACTTGCAAGCCAGTTGCGAGGACGAGCAAAGGAAGCGAAACGTCAATCTTACCAGCGAGCATTGCCCCGCCGGCCAGCGAAAGCAGAAGGAATAGCGCAGGTGTTGTCCAGTGCCTCCAGCGAGGGACCGTCTTCATTTGTGCGTAGATCATTGACGTCGTAAACACTGTCATCAATGCGCCAAATGCACCCAACCAACCCAATGGTTGCCAAGCGACGTCAAAGAATACAAGGCCAAGGCCATAAAACCCCATCGTAATTAACGTCGCAACCGAGGCGATGCCCTCGCGTGATAACCAAGATGAGCGCCACTGGCTAAACGCCTTTAAGAAGCGTTCTGGGTGGCCAAGGTGGAACGTCGACGACAAAAGCCCGCCGACGGCCATTATATATGCGACCGCAAAAAAGACAAAACCAACCCAGCCCGTCGGCGGAGTTGCGTCAATGCCCATCCAAAACAACAGCCCAAAGCCAAGGCCGGAAAATACGGTAAAGATGATAACGCTTGGTGCAGGATGCATTATTTCGCTCCTCCGGGTAGGGATGAAAGTGCCTTGTCGAGCCAGCCGACGAACCCTTTGCCGTCTTGTGCAATCGGCGTCAGGTATGGTGCTAGAATATCAAATTCCGGCTCTACATCTTTGGGGCGTGGCGGCAGGTATTTGTTTGTCGGCTTTGTGCCTTGCTCTGGCATCAGGTCAAACCCGCCGCGTTCGGCCACGAGGATCGAGACATCAGATGTTTCATCCGCCAAATCGCCAAAGTGGCGCGCGCCTGCTGGGCAGGTGCGCACGCATGCAGGTTGACGGTCTTCTTGCGGCAGGTTTTCGTTGTAGATGCGATCAACACAAAGGGTGCATTTTTTCATAACACCTTCTTTGGCATCCAATTCGCGTGCGCCATATGGACAGGCCCATGCGCACAGGCCACATCCGATACAGTCGCTTTCATTGACCAGAACAATGCCATCCTCTGATCGCTTGTAGCTGGCGCCAGTTGGGCAAACCGTCACACAAGGCGCGTCATCGCAGTGCAAACAGGATTTGGGGAAGTGGATAAGCTGTGCTTCACCCTGTTCCGGCTGCACTTCGTAAGAGTGAACACGGTTCAGAAATGTACCAGAAGCAGCACCCGAATAGGCGTTTTGGTCTGACAGTGGCGCACCGTAGTTTTCAGTGTTCCAACCTTTGCAACTTACCACGCAGGCATGACAGCCAACGCAAGTATCAAGGTCGATAACAAGGCCTAGTTTCTTATCGGTGGATTTTGGTAATTGCGTCATGATGTGATCCCTTGATTTGCCGGCATCTCCGGCGGGAGTAGAGTGTTCAAATCGAATGAAAGCTGCGGTTCTTTATCCGCGTCCCATGTAGCGACGAAGTAGATGAAACTACCAAACGTCAGCGCAACAAAGGCGAGGATCGCCAGGAGGATTGATCGGTTGCTCATTTACCCACCTTCCACGCCTGATCTTTTGGACCTTTGCCAACGGGTGATTTAATCGCAGGCATTGCTGGCTGTGCCTCATTTGGCGTGTCAGATTTTTCAATCTTCACCCGCAGATCGAACCAAGCGGCCTGACCCGTGATCGGATCAGAGTTGGCCCAGCGCATGCCGTCGCCTTTGGGCGGCAAAAGCTCATGGATCAAATGGTTGAGCAAGAAACCCTTGGTTGCCTCGGATGCGTCTTCATCCAGTGCCCATGCGCCCTTGCGCTTGCCAATCGCGTTCCATGTCCAGACGGTGTCTTTGTTCAATGACGCCTGATGCGCAACGGGGACGGTGATCGACCCGTGAACAGATGAAACTTTGGCCCAATCGCCATCCTCAAATCCGTTCGCTTCCCAAATTGCCGTTGGCACATAAAGCGGGTTATGCCCGTGGATCTGGCGCAGCCATGCGTTCTGCGTTCCCCAGCTGTGATACATCGCCATCGGGCGCTGTGTCAGGGCATGTATCGGATATTCAACCGGATCAACGTGGCTATCTTCGAACGGTGCGTACCAAATCGGAAGTGGGTCCATCGTGGCCTTAACCTGAGCGCGCAGATGCTCTGGCGGCTGTCGGTCGCCAATGCCCTCGGCGGCAAGTTGGAATTTGCGCATCGGTTCAACGTAAAGCTGGAATATGTAGGGCTGGACCACATCATAAAAGCCCATCTTCACGGCCCAATCTTGGTAGTCCATTGAGAATGGCTTATAATAGGCTGCGTTCTCGGGCACATGTTCAATCCAGAAGCCGCCGTTTTCGATGTAATTGTCAATCTGGCTTTCGTTCACTTCGCCACGGCCACCTTGCAGGCCATCTTCGCCCAGACGGAAGCCTGCCAGCGGGCCAACACCCGGACGGCGGATGTGGTTGGTGATGTAGTCAGCGTAGTCCTTATATTTCTGGCTGCCGTCTTCGTTCACGAAACCGGGCAAGTTCAGACGCGCGCCAAGCTCACAAAGCACAGATTGGAAGCCACGCACGTCGCGGTCCGGTTCCACCACAGGCCAGCGGATGGCATCCGCCACGCCGTCTGCTTCACAAATCGGACGATCCAGCAGTGAGATGCAATCGTGCCGTTCCAGATAGGTCGTATCGGGTAACACCAGATCGGCATAGGCCACCATCTCAGATGAATAGGCATCCGAATAAATGATGTTCGGGATCACATATGAGCCGTCCTCATTCGTGTCGGTCAGCATGTTCATTACGCCGCCGGTGTTCATGGAAGAATTCCACGACATGTTCGCCATATACATAAACAGTGTGTCGACTTTGTACGGATCACCTGCATGGGCGTTGGATATCACCATATGCATCAAGCCGTGCGCTGACATCGGGTTTTCCCAAGTGTAGGCCTTGTCGATGCGGGTCGGGCTGCCGTCTTCTTGCAGCAGCAAATCCTCTGGGCCCTGAACGTAGCCAAGGTGCGGGCCATCAAGCGCCGAACCGGGTGTCACCTTACCATGTGGTTTCGGGTGCGCTGTTGCTGGTTTCGGATATGGTGGTTTGAACCGCATACCACCCGGCACTTCGACAGAGCCGAGTAGGATTTGCAGCACATGCAGCGCGCGACAGGTCTGAAATCCGTTCGAGTGCGCTGAAATCCCACGCATGGAGTGGAATGACACAGGGCGACCAATCATTTTGTCGTGCTTTTTGCCACGGAAATCGGTCCAAGGACGGTCAAGCTCAATCGCCTCGTCAAATGCCACGCGCGCAAGGTCGGCGGCGATCGCGCGAATACGCTTGGCTGGAATGCCACAGCGTTCCTCTACGGCCTCGGGTGAATAGCTATCATCCAAATAACGATCAGCCATTTGGTGGAACACGGGGCGGTGCGTGACGCCCTTGGCGCGGTGGGTGCCGGCCAAATCAGGCTCAACACCTTTGCCGTTCCATGCTGCCAATTTGCCGGTGTTGCGGTCAATCACCTGCGGTTGGCCGTCTGCATCGCGCAGGAACAGGCCGAATTGTTCGGATTTAGGGTCCTCGTTTACCAGCACGGATGCGTTCGTGAACCGCGCAAGGTATTCAAGATCAACTTTGCCAGCCTTCATTAGGCAATGCACCATCGCAAGGATGAATAGACCATCTGTGCCCGGCGTGATACCGACCCAGTCATCGGCCACAGCGTTATAGCCTGTGCGGATCGGGTTCACGCCAATCATACGTGCGCCGCGCTCCTTGATTTTGCCAATACCAATTTTGATCGGGTTACTGTCGTGGTCCTCAGCGACGCCGAACAGCATGAATAGTTTTGTGTGATCCCAATCTGGCTGTCCGAATTCCCAGAAAGCGCCGCCCATCGTATAGATGCCAGCAGCAGCCATGTTTACGGAACAAAACCCACCGTGGGCCGCATAGTTTGGCGTGCCGAACCCTTGGGCCCAAAACGATGTGAATGACTGTGACTGATCACGGCCTGTGAAAAACGCGAGCTTCTCGGGCGCGTCCGCACGGATTGGCGCCAGCGTATCAGTGGCGATTGTCAGTGCTTCTTCCCATGAGATTTCTTCAAACTCGCCCGAACCGCGTGGCCCAACGCGTTTTAATGGCGCACGCAAGCGCGATGGCGCGTTGTGCTGCATAATCCCTGCGGATCCTTTGGCGCAAAGCACCCCTTGGTTGACGGGGTGGTCTTTGTTGCCTTCGATATAGGCAACCTTGCCATTCTTCATATGAACGTTGATGCCGCAACGACATGCACACATATAACAGGTCGTCTTGCGGACCTCATCAGACACCTCTGGCGATAGGTCTAGATTGGGTTGATCAAGGGACATAAACGATCCTTTCAGGAAATTGCAGCACGGACCAAACCTGCACCAGCAAGGGCGCACAGCAAGGTCAGACAAAATGGACGGTAATACCCAGCAAGGCGGGGCGTAAAGAGGCGCTGGCCGATAAACACACCAATAGCGACAATTGGGGCGAAAATTATGCCTCGGATAGTGGCGATGCTATCCATGACGCCAAAGTAAAGGAGCGTGATCATGGACGTCAGCGCACCAATAAACAGGAACAACACCAGAGCAGCGCGCATCTTGTTTGCAGCAGCATCTTGGCTCAGCACATATAGCGCCACGACCATGCCACCGACAGAGGCCAGACCGCTTGCAATGCCAGCCGTGAACCCAGCGACATAGAGCCCCGATTTGGTGGCGAGAAATGCGAAACGAATTTTCGCCAATTGGATCGCAGCAAGTGTGACAATGATGGAAAGGGCGATGATCTTGGACGTCTCAACAGGTAGTGATGTCGTCAGCGCAAGGCCAAATGGCACGCCAATCGTTGACCCGATCACAAGGCCAAAAACGACCCCGCGATCGGCCTCTTTCCAGCCACCTCGTGCCATCAATACAGAGGCCATCATTTCCAGCCACCAGCAGATCGGGATCAACTGTACGGGGGGTAAGATTGCGACCGCCGATGCCATGACCAATGCCGACAACGCAAAACCGGAAAATCCGCGCACGATACCCGCAGCCATCACAATAACGCCCAAGATCAGGAATTCTGATTGCGTCAGTTGGGTCTGTGCGAATAACCAATCCATCATTGACCTGCATTCATCGTTGCAAGTGCGTCACGGGCGATCTGTTTTTCTTCGTCAGCGGCAATTACGTGAACGGGCACATCCCCGAAACACGCAAGATGTTCCATAATCCGGTCACGGATTGATGCCGCGTTTTCACCAATGCCGCCGGTAAATGCCACGGCATCCACGCCGCCCATTGCAACAACTGCACTGCCTGCATGGCGTGCGGCCCAGTAGCAGAAATGATCGACGGCAAATTTGGCAACGTCGTCATCACGGTTCAGCAGATTGCGCATGTCGTTGTCACCAGCGAGCGCCTTGAGGCCGGAATTGCGGTTGAGCATCCGGTCGGCCTCATCCTCGCCCAGAGCCGCTGATAGGCGTAGAACTGCCGCGCCATCTATGTCTCCGGATCGCGTGCCCATTGTCAGACCAGAAAGAGGTGAATATCCCATCGACGTCGCAATGGATTTTCCATCTTTGATAGCGCAAAGCGAAGCGCCGTTGCCAAGATGCATGGCAAGCAAGCGAGAGGGCAGCGCATCACTAAAGTCTGCGACCATATTTGCATAGCTAAGCCCATGAAAGCCGTAGCGGCGAATGCCTGCATCGGCTTGGGTTTGTGGGATGGCATAGCGCGTTGCTACGTCCGGATTGGTGGCATGAAATGCGGTGCCGAAACTTGCGTATTGCGGCAGCGTTGGTGCGGCTGTTTGCAGTGCCAATATGGCGGCGAGGTTGTGGGGGTTATGCAACGGCGCAAGCGGTATCACGCTTTCAATCGCGGCAATTACTTGCGGCGTGACATCGGCAGGTTCAGTCAGGATCGTCCCGCCATGCACAACGCGGTGCGCTGCTGCGGTGAGCTTATCCAATGTGATCCCAGCTTGCGCCAACGCATCCAGCATCTGGGCCAATGCATCGGCATGGTCTGCGGTCTTGATCGGTTGGTCTACGTCGCCCAACTTGATTGCACCATTAGTACCAATGGACGTGACTGATCCACTTAACACAGACGTCAATTCAAGGTCGAAGACTTCGACCTTGAGCGATGACGAACCTGCATTAAGAACAAGGATCATTTTGACAAACCACAGCTAATAGCGGCCAATGCCGCTGATGCCATGCGCGCCGCAGCAGGATCAGCGCGGGATGTTAGCAAGATAGGCACTTTCGCGCCTGTGACGATCCCCGCAGCACAGCCGCCCTTGAGGTAAACGAACGCTTTGAACAGGGCGTTACCTGCCACAATGTCAGGCACAATGATTGCGTCTGCTTGGCCCGCGACGGGATCATCGCCTAACCCTTTGGTCGCTACCGCATCGGGTGACATAATAAGATCGAATGCCAGCGGGCCGGATACATCGGCATCAGGCACATTTTCGGCGGCCCAATCAGCGAGCTCTTTGCCGTCCATGGACGATGGAACAGATGGGATAGCGCTTTCTGTTGCAGATAAAATAGCGACCTTTGGGCGATCATTGCCAAGACGTTTTAGCAAGGACACACATTCCGTAATGCAATCTTGGCGCGTTTCCAAATTCGGTGCGACGTTCACAGCGGCGTCCGAAATGAGCACAGGTTTGCCGCCATCTGGGTGGCTGATGTGGAAGATATGAACAAAGCGCTTGCCTGTGCGCAGACCAGCGTCGCGTGACACCGCAGATTTCATAAACACGTCGGTGTGCAAGTTTCCTTTCATCAAGACATCTGCTTCGCCGGCGCCACATAATGCGGCTGCGGTTTGGCCAGCTTGTTCTTCGCCTGACGTGTCGTGCAGGGCGTAGCCTGATATGTCCCAATCCAGTTTGGCGGCTTCCGCGCGGATTGCGTCCGCCTCTCCCACGAATACAGGTATCATGATACCTGCTTTGGTCGCGTCCTCGGCAGCTTCCATCGGCAATGCTGCACCAGCACGTGCAATGGCAACGCGGGGCGGCGCGAAACGCTTGGCGCGTTCGATCAGATCAGCGGGGGCTTTGGGTTCGACCGAAGATAGAAATGGGGATGTCATGAGAATTCTTTCAGAAGATAGCGCGGATCAAGCCCAGCGAAGACAGGGCCAACAATAGAATGACGGCAAAGCGCCGGAATGTCGAAGGGGAGGCGGATAGGAATTGGCGTCCGCCCAACCAAACGCCAAAAGCAAGAATTGGAAAGGCGAAAGCGGCACCCATCACGCTGTCACGCGTGATCATTCCGCCATGCCAAAGCCACGGCAGGGTTATCAGATCAAGCAGCGTCAAATAAACGATCATCGTCGCGCGAAAGGTCGCGGCATTCATGGGTTGGGCTGCCATAAATGCGGCAACCGGCAAGCCGCCGATACCCGCAGCATTACACATGCCAGACACAGCGCCGACGCCGACATGACCCAAAGGCCCTATAACGCGGGTCAATGTCCAGCCGGAGAGCAAGATCAACGACATAATCAGCACGATGCCAGACACAGCGATGCGGGCGGTTTCGGCACCAAAGGCCAACATTACACCCACAGAAAACGGCAGAACGATCGCGGCACCACCGACGAGCGCAAAAACGCGCTTCCAATCGATGTGGCTACGAATACCCCGTGCTTGGAACGCGGTCATCATGATCTCGCAGGCAAACACGGATGGAATAAGGGGGATGGGGTTCGTGATCAGGCTGGCAAACGCGATGAAAATTGCCGAAAATCCAAAGCCCGAATAACCCCGCACGTAAGCGGCCCCCACCAATGCTATGGTGAGGGCCGCAAGTTCAGTATGGCTTAGATCAAAGAGCAAACTTTAGACGGACTGCTGCTGCATGTCGTCTTTGTTGATGCCAGCGACTTCAACTGGAACCTTCATCGCGTCGCGGCGGAATGGATCGCCCAGCTCTTGGTTGATCATCGCTTCGATCAATGTGGTGATACCATTTTCCATCTGGTCCTTGATCGCTTGGGCCAGTGCGGCAGTCAGCTCTTCTTGTGTGCGTGCAACGACGCCCTTAAGACCACATGCGTTGGCGATGCCAGCGTATGACACGCCTTCGTCGAGTTCTGTGCCGACAAAGTTGTCGTCGAACCAAAGTGTAGAGTTACGCTTTTCAGCACCCCACTGGTAGTTGCGGAAAACGATCTGTGTGATCGCAGGCCAGTCGCCACGGCCAATTGCTGTCAGTTCGTTGACAGAAATACCGAATGCGCCGTCGCCCGCGAAACCAACAACAGGCACATCGCGCTTGCCGATTTTCGCGCCAACGATGCTTGGCAGACCGTACCCACATGGACCAAACAGGCCCGGTGCCAGATACTTGCGGCTGTCGTCGAACGATGGATAGGCGTTACCAATCGCACAGTTGTTGCCGATGTCAGATGAAATGATCGCGTCAGTCGGCAAAGCCGCCTGAATTGCGCGCCATGCCATGCGTGGTGCCATCCAATCAGGCTTGGCTGCACGTGCACGCACGTTCCAGTCTGTGCCCGGATCGTCCTGCTCTTCTGTCATGGATGTCAGCTCTTGTGCCCATGCTGATTTGGTCTGCGCGATTGTTGCCTTGCGTGCGTCGCGACCTGCGTCGCCCGCATCATCAGCCAATTTCGCGGCAATACCCGTTGCAACCTTGGCTGCGTCACCAACGATACCAACGGTGACCTTTTTGGTCAGGCCGATGCGGTCAGGGTTCAGGTCGATCTGAATGATCTTGGCGTCTGTTGGCCAGTAATCAATGCCGTAACCGGGCAATGTTGAGAACGGGTTCAAACGTGTGCCGAGGCAAAGAACAACGTCAGCTTGGGAAATCAATTCCATACCAGCCTTGGAACCGTTGTAGCCCAATGGACCAGCATACAGCGGGTGGTTGCCAGGGAATGCGTCATTGTGCTGGTAGCCCACACAAACAGGCGCGTCGAGACGCTCAGCCAGAACGCGGGATGCTTCGATGCCGCCCTTAGACAGGATCGCGCCAGCGCCGTTCAGGATCACTGGGAATTTAGCGTTGGACAACAGCTCAGCCGCATCAGCAACAGCAGTGTCACCACCTTGTGGCAATTCGAAATCAACGATTGTTGGCAGCTCGATGTCGATGACCTGTGTCCAGAAATCGCGCGGCACGTTGATCTGTGCAGGCGCAGATGCGCGCTTGGCTTGCATGATCACGCGGTTCAGCGTTTCAGCGATGCGCGACGGATCACGCACTTCTTCTTGGTAAGCGACACAATCAGCGAACAGGTTCATCTGTTCCATTTCTTGGAAACCACCCTGACCGATTGTCTTGTTGGCTGCCTGTGGTGTGACCAACAAAACAGGTGTGTGGTTCCAGTAGGCTGTCTTAACAGCCGTCACGAAGTTTGTGATGCCGGGGCCGTTTTGCGCGATCATCATAGACATTTTGCCAGTCGCACGCGTGTAGCCGTCCGCCATCATGCCGCCGGATGTTTCGTGTGCGCAGTCCCAGAATGTGATGCCCGCATCAGGGAAAATGTCAGAAATTGGCATCATGGCAGAGCCGATGATCCCGAATGCATTGTCGATGCCATGCATCTGGAGCGTTTTGACGAAGGCTTCTTCGGTGGTCATTTTCATGTGGAAAATCCTTTATGTGATGCGGGAATCAGCGCGGCAATTACCGGCCAGAATTGTTGCGAACATTAGGCCCCTGTGCTGCTTAACAATAGGGCCAATTTGATGGACGGGTTAAGGCCAAGTGCGAAATTATGCAAGCGCTTACATTTTTAAGATCGAATTTCACCTATCACGCACGCTTGATCGCCTTGGCGATGCGGGCGATGCCTTCTGGGATGCGATCAATGCCGATGGATGAATAGGCGAGGCGAAAAAATTCGCTCGGCGGGTCGGTTTGCCCAAAAAACGGTGCGCCGGGTTCGATCAATACTTGATCTGCTTTTAAGTTCTGCGCCAATGCGCGTGTATTGACGCCATCTGGTGCCCTGAGCCAGACCGAAGAGCCGCCGGACGTGCCGACGCCTGCGACCGATAAACCGTGTTCATTCAACGCAGTATCCATCACGACCCGCCGTTCGGCATAGGCCTTGCTCATGCGGCGTACCAATGCGTCGTAATGCCCAAGCGACAGATAGTATGCGACGGTGCGTTGGATGTGGCCGGGGGGGTGGCGAAGGACGGATGCGCGTAGTGCGCGGGCCTCTCGAATGAAGGGGGCAGGGCCAACGAGATAGCCGAGGCGCAGGCCGGGGAAGAGGGATTTTGAGAACGAACCAACGTAGATAACACGGCCATTTTTATCGAGGGATTTGAGAGCAGGGGACGCGGGTTTGAGGAATGACATCTCAAATTCATAGTCGTCCTCTACGATAAGGAAATCGTCTTCTTCGGCCTTGTTTAACAGGGCTTTTCGCCGCGAAACTGGCATTGTTGCGGCGGTGGGGCACTGGTGGCTTGGCGTGGTGAAAACAACGTCTGTGTCGGCGGATAATGCATCTGGGGGCAGCCCGTCCTCGTCGACTTCGATGGTGGTTAATTGGCAACGCGATTGGTTGAGGATTTCGCGCAATGCGGGGTAGCAGGGGTTTTCAATTGCGACTTTGCGGCGTGAATTTAGTAAAACCTGAGCCGAGAGCCACAATGCGTTTTGCGCACCCATCGTAACAAGGATTTCATCAGGGTTCGCAAGAATACCGCGACGGGGCAGAGTCTGACGCGCGATAAATTCGATCAACTTCGGATCGTCGCGGTCAAAATAGTCAGCGGTCAGGGCGGAAAAATCACGCATTCCAAGTGCCTGCAACGCGCATAGCCGCCAATTTGCGGTGTCAAATAGCTTTGGGTCTGCTTGGCCATAGATGAACGAATATTTGTAGTTGGCCCAATCTGTCGGCTTTTCCATGCCCAGTGATGGGGTGAAGTTTTGTGCGATTGCACGGTTCCAATCAACGGTACTGGCTGTCGCCGCTTGGGGTGCAAAGGCAGGGGGGTCTGGTGCGTTTTCAGACACAAAATACCCCGAACGCCCCTTGGATATCAGGTATTCGTCGGCCACCAATTCGGTATAGGCGAGGGTCACTGTGATGCGGCTTACGCCGAGGTGTTCGGCCATTTTCCGACTGGATGGAAGTCGCTCACCTTGATGGAAACGCCCAGCAAGTATGCCTTGTGCCACCATCTGTTGGATGCGGGCCTGAAGCGTGCCTTCGGTTGCAGGATCGAGGAAGAATGTTTCGACGGAAATTGACATGATTTGGCCCTAACTTGAGAAGAGATTGGACCTAATTTTAAGTAAAGACAAGGCATGCGACGAACGTCTGCCTTGTGTCATTTCACCGACGCATTCTGGCTATTGCAGCGCGACCAAAACAAATGATGAAACACAAAAAAACGGCCCCGCAAATTGCAGAGCCGTTTTCGATTGTCAGAGGTCGTTAGCCCAGAACGCGTGTGATCGCTTGGTCAACAGCGTCGGTGACCTGATCAATGTCGTCAGGTGTGGACACCAGAGCAGGCGCAAACAGCAACGTGTTGTTATAACCGGGCAATGATTTATTCGTGGCGCCAATGATGACGCCCTGCGCCATACAATCGCCAACGATGGCGGCGACCATTTTTTCGTCAACCGGATCTTTGGTGTTGCGATCAGCGACCAGTTCGGCACCTGCAAAAAGGCCCATGCCGCGCACTTGGCCGATCCACTTATGTTTTTCCATAAGCGCCAGAAGATTGTTTTTCAGGTGCTCGCCAGTGCGAACCGAATTACCGCGAAGGTCTTCTTCTTCGATGATCTTCATGTTCTCAATCGCTGCAGCCGGACCGGCGGTGCAACCGCCAAAGGTAGAAATGTCGCGGAAAAAGCCCATGCGATCAGTGTCGTCCTTGAACTGATCGAACACTGCGTTTGTTGTCACACAACAAGAGATTGCCGCATAACCGGATGCCACGCCTTTGGCCATTGTGACGATGTCAGGTTGCACGCCAAACTGTTGGTAGCCGAACCAAGTGCCTGTGCGGCCAAGGCCACAAACGACTTCGTCGATGTGCATCAGGATTTCATACTTTTTGCATAGCTCCTGAACACCCTGAAGATAGCCCTCAGGTGGGACAATGATGCCGCCGCCTGCTGTGATCGGCTCAAGGCAGATGGAACCGATAGTATCTGCACCCTCGCGCAAAATCACGTCTTCGATCGCCTTGAGAGACGCGGCTGTATATGCCTCACCAGTCGAGCCGTCTTGGCTGCGGTACTCAAGGCAGTGTGGCACGGAAACAAAACCCGGAGTGAAAGGGCCGTATTGCGCGTTGCGCTCTTCTTGGCCGCCAGCAGAGAGAGTGGCGATTGTTGTGCCGTGGTAATCACGCTCGCGGAAGAGGATCTTGTGCTTCTTGCCGCCATGGTGCTTGTGGCTGATCTGGCGGACCATTTTGAAGGCTTTTTCATTCGCCTCGGAGCCGGAGTTTGCGTAGTAAACGCGGTCCAGGCCGGGCATTTTTTCGATCAGCATTTCGGCAAAATTTGCACCCGGGATTGTGCCCATTGTGCCGCCAAAGAAACACATCTTAGTGACAGCGTCAGAGATCGCGTCGCCCATGCGTTTGCGGCCGTATCCGATGTTGACGGTCCAAACGCCACCGGACACCGCATCAATGTGCTCTTTGCCTTTGATGTCCCAAACGCGAACGCCTTTGCCTTCGACGATAATTTTGGGGTCAGCGCCGGATTCGTAAGGCTTGTGCTGGCTTAGGTGGTGCCAAACGTGAGCGCGGTCTGCTTCAATGACGCCGGATGGGTCGTTGGTCAAGGTGCTGATATCCATGGGAAACTCCGTCAGATGTAAGTGGGAATGCCGCGCGAATCTAGGATTGCGGCGGTGTTGCTGTCACTACTCTGACTACTGTTTTTGGATTTGCGATAGGGCCAGATTGTCAGCAAGGATAGGGCCAAATATGGTAGAATTTGATGATGAAAGGGAGTGATGAAACGGTTAGCGCGTTGAAATACATCCATTTTCCAAAAAATGAGACTATGTGCGAGGGTGTGAAGATGGTGAGGAAAACTGGTAAAATTACGTTGACCTCTAGTAGCTAATCACATTGGCTGCCGCTACAGATTGCCGCCCGCATTGTTTTGGGCGCGATCGCTGTATGTCGGCAATTCACTACGAATAGTCGGCTGCAAAACCGGATTGTGATCTGAAAGGGCTTTCGCGCTTAATCTTTTCATGTTCTGGTGTTTTAGCTTGAGGCGGGGAAAACTCCGCCCGATTTTGGCCTGCAAGGGCCGCCAACACGGGAGAAGACCAAATGAAATTGAAGACAACACTTATGAGTGCTGCTGCTGGCGTCGCAATGATGACTGGCGCAACACAGGCTGTTGCAGATGCGCACGAAATCACTGTTGCGTATTTCCTCGAGTGGCCAATGCCATTCCAGTACGCAAAAGAAATGGGCATGTATGACGCTGCTCTGGGCAAAACTGTAAACTGGGTGTCATTCGACACAGGTACAGCAATGTCCGCAGCTATGGCATCTGGCGACGTTCAGATTTCGGTATCACAGGGTATCCCACCGTTTGTGGTTGCAGCATCCGCTGGCCAAGACATTCAGGTGATCGACGTTGCTGTGTCATATGCTGACAACGACAACTGCGTTGTGTCATCCGGCCTTGAAATCGACGCGTCTTCTGCTGGCGAACTGGCTGGCAAAAAGGTTGCTGTTCCACTCGGCACAGCTGCGCACTACGGTTTCCTCAAGCAGATGGACCATTTCGGCGTTGCGCTTGATTCACTAGAAGTCGTTGACATGGCACCAGCAGAAGGTGCAGCAGCACTGGCACAGTCTCAGGTTGATATGGCCTGTGGTTGGGGTGGCGCACTTCGCCGCATGAAAGAGCACGGCAACGTGTTGCTGACAGGCGCTGAAAAAGAAGCACTCGGCATCCTCGTATTTGACGCGACAACAGCACCTGCTGGCTTCGTTGCTGAAAACGGTGACTTGGTTGCTAAGTTCCTCGAAGTCACAGCTATGGCCAACGCAGCATGGAACAGCGGCACAATGAATGGCGCAATGTTGCCAGTTATCGCTAAGGATTCTGGTATGGATCTCGATGCGACAGCTGAAACAATGGCTGGTTTCGTATTCCCAACAGTTGACGATCAGCTTTCTGGCGCATGGATGGGCGGCAACGCTCAGGAATTCATGAAAGGCGTTGCAGACGTCTTCGTGGCATCCGGTTCCATCGATTCAGCAAATGACAGCTATGCTGGCAACGTGAACACTGCTCCGTTGTCTGTCGTAAGCGGTATGTAATCCAATTGGATTATCGCGGCGCGGAAGGTAACTTCCGCGCCGCACCAATAATTTCCTTGAAAATTATTTTTCCTCAGATGCCATGCAAGTGGTAGGGGTAGCTATAGTGTTCTAGAAAACTATTGGAGCAGGGACATGTCGGGACTACAAATAGACAAGCTATCTATGCGCTTTGATTTACCGAACGGGTCATCCGTGCAGGCGCTCAAGGACGTATCATTGAACCTAAAAGCAGGTGAACTGCTTTCGGTGCTTGGACCATCAGGATGTGGTAAAACAACGCTTCTTAACATCGTCGCGGGCTTTCTTGCGCCGACTGAGGGCAACATCGTTTTAAACGGTGAAAGCGTTTATGGACCCGGTCCAGAGCGCGGCATGGTGTTCCAGCAAGGTGCATTGTTCGAATGGATGTCCGTGCGTGAAAACGTAGGCTTTGGCCCGCGCATGAAGGGCACATCCAAGCAAGACGCTGAAAAGGTTGACCATCTGCTTGATATCGTCGGCCTGCAGGATTTCAAAGAAAAGCAGGTTTATGAACTGTCTGGCGGTATGCAACAGCGTGTGGCCTTGGCCCGTTGCCTCGCTAATGAACCAGACGTCATCTTGATGGATGAACCGCTCGGCGCGCTTGACGCGTTGACGCGCGAAAAAATGCAGGGCCTTGTTCTTAAACTTTGGAAAGAGACCGGCAAGACGATCATCTTGATTACCCACTCGGTCGAAGAAGCATTGCTGCTGGGCGAGCGTTTGATCGTTATGGCACCCCGTCCAGGCCGCATTCACAAAGAATACAACCTGCCGTTTGCAGATATGGGCGTGGGCCAAGACCTGCGTGAAGTCAAAAAACACCCACAATTCCATGAAGTGCGTGAGGAAATTCTCGGCATGATTTGGGATATGGAAGAAGAGATTATGGGAGGAGCAGGATCATGAGTATTCTTGCCCAACTTTGGAGCGAACTTGCCGCCGTATTAAGCACATTGGCGGGCATTGTCCCGTTCTTGATCGGTTATGTGTTGCTGATCATGGCGTTCGCATTTGCATGGTCATTCATCAAAAAGCTGCTCACGCCTAAAGCAGATTACGGATCGCTAAAGACAGTGACCTTCGGCGACGAAAGCGCAGTGACATCCAACACTGTTGCATCTGTTGTTTCAATTGTTCTGATTTTTGTTCTTTGGGGGACGTTCACCGGTTCAAAATACCTGCCTGGTTTCTTGCATATGCCTAGCGCGTATGAGGGTGAAGCCAGCTTTACCTATACAGCCACAGCTGACGGCGTATCAGACGATGCAACTGTATCGGTTATCGTCTTCCCAACTGGTCAGGACGTTGACGCGCCCGCAGTCGAAGCCGGCGACGGTTTTGCAAAGAACGATGCAATCGCTTTGCCCGTCTACCGCACTGAACTATTCCGCGTGGACAGAAATGACGAGCTCGGTCGTGCTGAAGGTGCGGTTATTACGGCTGTCAACGGGATGGCAATCGCGCCCGACGGCGAAGTCAAAGTCGATTTTGGCATTGTTGCAATGACGTCCAAGGGCACATTGAATATCAAACCGGATACGGGTTGGCAGATGGAGCCGATTTGGCTGCCACCACCTGAAAGCGTGCTCAAGCGTTTGGGCGATATTGCGACCGAAGGCTTCCGTAACTCGACGCTTGCTGAACACCTCGGTTTCTCGCTCTTCCGCGTTATCGTTGGTTTCATGCTTGGTGCAATAGTGGGTATTCCGCTCGGCTATGCGATGGGCCTGTCGAACTGGTTCCGCGGTTGGTTCGATCCGATTGTGGAATTCATGCGCCCTGTGCCACCGCTCGCTCTGATCCCACTTGTGATCATCTGGGCGGGTATTGGTGAAGTAGGCAAGATCATCCTGCTGTTCCTTGCCGCGCTTTGGATCATGGCGATTGGTGCACGGTCCGGTGTGTCGGGTGTACGGATTTCCAAGGTGCATGCGGCCTATTCACTGGGTGCATCCAAGTGGCAGATCATGCGTCACGTGATTATCCCAAACAGCCTGCCTGAGATTTTCACTGCGGCACGTGTTGCTATGGGTGTTTGCTGGGGTACGGTTGTGGCCGCTGAATTGGTTGCCGCTGAAAAAGGTGCGGGCATGATGATCATGGTTGCATCCAAGTTCCAGTCCACCGACATCGTGATCATGGGTATCATCCTGATTGGTGTCATCGGCTTTAGCATCGACATGCTGATGCGCTGGGCCGAACGTTGGTTGGTGCCATGGAAAGGCAAGGGTTGATCCCTGCTGGTATATGAATTGAATAGGCGCGCTGGATATTCCGGCGCGCTTTTTCGTTGAGGCATCTATGAAATTTCTGTCCTTCCTCTTTGGCCTGTTTCGCAAGCCCGCAGCCCCCAAGCCGCGCATCGTGGTGGATGGATCGAACGTCATGCATTGGGGCGGCGATCCGAGTGTGAAGGTGCTGCACAGCGTATTGGCCGACCTGTCCGGTCCCATCGTGTTTTTCGACGCCAACGTAGGGTACAAACTGATGGGCAAACACATGGATGCCGAAGACCTCGCCCCGCTGCTTGGCCTCACCCCCACCCAAATCACAATCGCCCCCAGTGGCACCCAAGCCGACGGGCTGCTGCTGGACTACGCCGCCAAGCACCGCCTGCGGGTCGTCAGCAATGACCGGTTTCGCGACTGGACGGTGAAGCATCGCTGGGTGAGGAAGAAGGGGCGTGTGGTTCGGGGGGATTGGAAGAGTGGGCGCGTTGTTTGGGCAGGCTAACGGCGCTTCATCGCACAACAAAAGGGCCGCTCCGAACGCGACCTACAAGGAGTTCGAGCAGAATATTCAAGAACACAAATTAATTGTAATCAGCCTGACTTAGGGTGACCACTTCTTGGATAAGGTGTGAAGAAGCACTGAATTGTTACCTGCTATCTCCGAACTCTGGGTCGTTAGAGCTTCATTCATCTTAATCACATCTTGATTGCCCAGTTTGAGAATGGGGTCCCTAACTGGTCCGGCGACAAACCCAACAGCTAGCCTAGGTGTCAATGTAGTCCACATTTCAACACCACGTGTGCCCAATTCTTGGTTGGGGTAGTCCTCAAATCGGACTACGGGTTTGCTTGCTGCTATGAATTGTTTTGTTCGATGTTTAGGTGAAGCCACGCAAATTTGCATCCCTGCCAACCGTGAAATTATGCCTTCGGAGAAAGATGATATGTTTTCTACGCGTGTGTTGGATGCGATCTTATTCCTCCATTCGGGACTATTCAGTTTCGTGATTTCTTCGTTGGACAAAGGTCCCAATTTTGCTTCAATTTCGCGTTGAATGTTTTTGTGAAATACTTCTTTGACAACAGAGGTGAGGATTGGTCCATGGAAATCGGGGTTTCGTTTTATATGATGGTAAAAAAAGAGGATAAATCTGCTTCGGTCGATTTCATTTTTAAACCTTAGCTTATTGGTATCTAAGGCCTCCTGAAATTTCTCAATCCAAGCGGGAATATAGTTATCAAGTTGTTCTCCGAAGAACCGTTCAACTCGATCGTCGTGAGATCCGTCAACTCTCGTATAATTATTAAGATGAAAACGCTGGAATACTTTCTCAATGTTCTTCTCTTCAATAGTGCGCTCGCCTTGCCTTCGACGCACACGGTAAATCGTGTCTCCTGAGAAACAGAAACCCTTTAATATCGCCTTAGCCACATAGTGATGGTTTTTTGATACTTTTGTGGTTCCGGTCAAACCCGCCCCCCACGTCCACGCTTGCCGCCACGCATACCACCACGGCCACCAGTGCTGCGCCCAGATTTCACCTTGCTATCCTCCACCGCTTTATCCACGGCATACTGCCGCGCCATGGGGTCGTCGGCGATGGTCAGCTCGACGGCTTCAAGGCGTTTTACTTCGTCGCGTAGGCGGGCGGCTTCTTCGAATTCTAGGTTCTCGGCGGCCTTGCGCATGTCGGTGC
>CAXHZK010000008.1:0-134385 GCA_964021915.1 uncultured Roseobacteraceae bacterium
ATGCTCGTTTAGTCGAAGTGCAATGCGCGGTCACGCCTGGCATTCCCGCATTTACCATTGTCGGCCTACCGGACAAAGCGGTGTCAGAGGCCAAGGAACGCGTGCGAGCCGCACTATCAGCAATGGCCATCGCGCTTCCATCCAAACGTATCACCGTGAACTTGTCGCCCGCTGATATGCCAAAGATAGGTTCTCACTTTGATCTGCCCATCGCCTTAGCCCTGCTCGCTGCTCTCGATATCGTGCCGTTGGACGCAGCAGAGGAAACGGTGGCCTTGGGCGAGCTTTCCCTCGACGGCGGTTTGGTCGCCGTCACAGGTGCCCTGCCCGCAGCAATGGCCGCTGCTGGTGAAGGAAAGCAGCTTGTTTGCCCAAAACCTTGCGGACCAGAGGCGGCATGGGTTGGCTCAGCACGTGTCATCGCCCCTCAAAGCCTTGCCGATATGGTGCGGCATTTTTCCGGCGCTTGTGTCATTGCCCCGTCTCAACCGGGCGAAGTCCCGCAAACAAATGCCCAGCGCGACATGTCAGATGTCAAAGGCCAAGAGCGGGCAAAACGGGCGCTCGAAATCGCGGCGGCTGGACGCCACCATTTTCTGATGGTGGGCGCGCCAGGTTCAGGGAAATCTATGCTCGCGGCTCGATTGGCAGGCATTTTACCGCCCCTCAGTCCGGTTGAAGCATTAGAAACCTCTATGATCCATTCAATCACCGGCCTTTTGGACGAAGGTGGGATTACCCGCACCCGCCCGTTTCGTGAGCCGCACCATACCGCGTCAATGGCGGCGATTGTCGGTGGCGGGCGCACGGCCGGCCCCGGCGAAATCAGTTTGGCGCACAATGGGGTCTTATTCATGGATGAATTTCCAGAATTTCCCCGTGCCGTTTTGGAAACCCTGCGCCAACCTATCGAAAACGGCGAAGTCGTTGTTGCGCGTGCGAATGCACACATCAAATACCCCTGTCGATTTCTGCTCGTCGCGGCAGCAAACCCATGCAAGTGCGGTTATCTTGCTGATGCAAATCGCGCCTGTTCTCGTGCGCCAATTTGCGGCGAAGATTATATCGGGCGTATTTCCGGCCCCTTGATGGATAGGTTCGACTTGCGGGTCGAGGTGCCGCCTGTTGCGTTTACCGATCTTGATTTACCAAGCGATGGGGAAAGCTCAGCTACTGTCGCCCAAAGGGTCGCACATGCCAGAAATCGGCAAACAGCCCGCTTCGAAAGCCAGCCGAACATGACTGTAAATGCAGATGCAGAAGGTAAAATACTCGAAGAAATCGCAACGCCAGATGAACAAGGTCGTGCGCTCTTAAGTCGTGTTGCAGATCGGTTTGGCCTATCGGCACGGGGCTATCATCGGGTCCTGCGCGTCGCGCGCACCATTGCCGACCTTGAAGGGCAAGATGACGTCAGATCACCACATATTGCCGAAGCTGTCAGCTTTCGACTCGCGTTAACCGAGAAGGTGAATTAAGCGCGCCGCGCCTCAATCGCCTGCCAAATCTTCTCCGCGATGTTGACGCCATCGAACCGTTCCAGTTCTTGGATACCTGTCGGTGAAGTGACGTTAATTTCCGTTAACCAATCACCGATAACATCAATGCCCACGAAAATTTGGCCCTTTTCACGCAATAACGGCCCAATCTTTGCGCAAATTTCGCGATCGCGATCTGTCAATTCCACTTTTTCAGGGCGGCCACCAACATGCATATTGGATCGGGTCTCACCCGCAGCAGGAACGCGGTTAATCGCGCCCACCGGCTCACCATCAATAAGTATGACACGCTTGTCACCTTGCGACACGGCAGGCAGGAATTTTTGCATGATCAAAGGTTCCCGATTGATCCCTGAATACAGCTCATGCAATGACGCCAGATTGCTATCACCCTCGCGCAGCTTAAATACGCCAGCGCCGCCATTGCCATAGAGAGGCTTCAATATCACATCGCCATGATGTGCCCGAAATGCCTTGAGCGTTTCTAGATCACGCGCAATCATCGTCGGCGGGGTCAGGTCAGGGAACGCGAGCACAAGCAGTTTTTCAGGGTAATTACGCACCCAAAACGGGTCATTCACGACCATTGTCTCAGGATGCACCATATCGAGCAAATGCGTCGTTGTAATATAGCCCATATCAAATGGTGGATCTTGGCGCAGCCAAACGACATCGAAATCTGACAGGTTTACAACAACTTGTTCGCCCAGCTTGAAATGGTCACCATGTTTACGCTGCACTTCAAGCGGCCAGCCCCTCGCCTGCACACGCCCATCATCAAAAAACAACTGATCAGGCGTGTAATAGAATAGGCGGTGACCACGCGCTTGTGCCTCTTCCGCAATGCGAAAACTGCTATCAGCATCAATATCAATCGGACCAATCGGATCCATCTGGATGGCAACGTGCAATGACATGATGTTTCCCACTTTGATAATCTGTATCAAAGTTACATGCAGCAGCCTGCGGTGTTATTCAATGGCTACCAGTCTTCGCAAAACGCGTTTTCTAAAACTTTTACCTGCCCCTGATTGTTCACCAGCGCCAAATCAAACCGCACATCTGTCAGCTGACCCTTTGGCTCTCCCGCTAAAAATTCAGATCCTGCCCGAACAATGCGGTCCATTTGGCGCCGCCCAATGCGCGTCGCGGCTTTTGCAAAATCGCCGCTTTTCTTTACTTCAATAAAAATGACCTGTTCGCCGTCTCGCGCGATCAGATCAATCTCACCGCTTTTGCCCCGCCAGCGCCTTGCGACAATCGGAAAATTTAGCTTTTCATAGGCCGCCGCGACGCTATCCTCGCCCGCCTGCCCAGCATAATATCCGGTTTTCCCGCTCAATCATCTTTCCCTAATGCAAGTGCGGTTTGATAAACCTGCCGTCTCGGCAACCCAAGCGCACCTGCTACTGCTGTCGCGGCATCCTTAACGCGCATTGTCTTCATCGCATCGCGCAATGCAGCCTCGATCTGATCCTCTGCAACAACATCATCACGAGCGCGGTCAATGATCACGACAATTTCACCTTTCGGCGGGTGTTGATCAAAATAAGCGCAAACTTCGCCTGCCTGTCCGCGCTGCACCTCTTCAAATTTCTTCGTCAATTCGCGGCAAACGGCAATCTGTCTCTGCGCACCTAAGATATCCGACACATCCGATAACATATCGTTAAGGCGCTTCGGGCTTTCATAAAAAACCAAAGTGAAAGGCAGATCGCGCAGTTCCGCGATTTCCGTGCGTCGTTGTTGTCGCGCGGAGGACAGAAACCCTGCAAAAGCAAACCGGTCAGTGGGCAGACCCGACACGCTCAATGCAGCCAGCACTGCTGACGGGCCCGGGGCTGCAAAAACATCCAACCCTGCATCCGCTGCGGCACGCCCCAATTCAAACCCCGGATCGGCGACAAGAGGTGTACCCGCCTCGGACACGCAAGCCACCGATTTTCCACTCTTTATCAGCGCCATAACGCCCGAAACAGCGGCATCACCGGAATGATCGTGGAACGCAAACACCTTGCGACCAGCCAATGGGACACCATGAATATCCATCAACTTACGCACTGTTCGCGTGTCTTCCGCCGCAATCACATCCGCGCTTGCAAGAATATCAAGCCCTCGCAAGGTGATATCCCTCGCCGCACCAATCGGTGTTGCAACAAAATACAATCCGGCGGACAGCGGCTTGATCTGATGATTCATAACTGGACCCTTTTGCCACTGACGATATATGGTCGGTGCAAATATGCACTTGCCCTTCATAAAGTTGGTTGCCGGTGATGTCATCATAAGGAGTTTGTAAATGTTGAACCGTTTGTCTGATGCACGCCGGACGATTGCCCGCAGCCTTGCGCTGTTTTCAGTTATCTGGCTCGCTGCTTGCGAGATGGCTCCTGTTTCAACGGGTGGCTCGGGACCGCGGATTAATACAAGCAGACCTGTAACTGTGGCACTTCTTGTTCCGGGTGGGTCGCAAATCGAAACAGATGCGTTTTTGGCGGCCAACCTTGAAAACGCAGCGCGCTTGGCTGTTGCAGATGTGCAAAACGCAAATATCGACTTACGTGTTTATAACACGGCTGGCGACCCGCAGCAGGCCTCGATTGTTGCTACTCAGGCTGTCAAAGACGGTGCAAAGATTATTCTTGGTCCGCTTTATGGTGAGGCTGCGATTGCCGCGGGTGTTGCGGTTGGACCAACGGGCGTAAACGTGCTCGCATTTTCGAATAATCCTACGATCGCGGGTGGTAACGTGTTCCTGCTCGGACCTACATTTGAAAATACGGCGTCTCGACTTGTCAGGCACGCAATAGGTCAAGGCAATGTTAGGATCGCCACGATTCATGGCGACACTTTTGCTGGCGAAATCGGGAGCGACGCTGTCTCGAATGCCGCCATAGCAAATGGTGCGCAAGTCACGCATATTGCAAGCTATCCATTGTCGCAACAAGGGATCGCGAGCAGCGTAAATTCAATCGTTGAAAATGTTAAACAAAGCGGAGCAACAGCAACGTTCCTGACAGGAACACCCGCTGGGGAAGGCGCTGATCTTCCGTTTATTTTACCAGCGTTGAACGCAGCTGGCCTTTCTCCAACAAACCAACAGTTTTTTGGCCTCACACAATGGTCATCCAACCCGCAGGTCGTTTCATTGGTCGGTGCTCAAGGTAGCCTGTTCACCTTGCCTGACACGAGGCCAACAGCCGAATTTGAGGCACGTTATACAGCAGCATATAGCGAAACACCTCACCCTCTTGCTGGGCTCGCCTATGACGGGATTGCAGCGATTGGGGCATTGATCGCCTCTGGGCGCTCTGATGCGCTTACGATTGAAGCGATCACGACGTCACAGGGGTTCCGCGGAACTAAGGGCATTTTTCGGTTCCTCCCTAGCGGCCTGAACGAACGGGCGCTTGCAATCGCAACAATCCAAAACAATCAGGTCATCATCGTTGACCCTGCACCAACCAGTTTTGGCAGTGCGGGCCTCTAGGTTACTGATGACAAATGAAACCAACATTGTGCCGGGCCAACTGATTTGCCCGGCACAGGAAATTTTTGACACGGCATTGGTCCGTGCGAAATTGCACGACAGCGCGGCAAATGCATCCGATGCACGTTCCGCTAGGGCCGCCGCCGTCAATATTCTTTCTGACGCGATGCACGCCGGCCGCAAGGCAATAGCTGCGGCCTTTGAACAGGCACCGTTTGAAGCGCGAAAAACCATACAATCCTATGCGTGGCTGACCGATCAGATCGTCTGCTGCATTGTCGATCTGGCGCAAAATACCTTGCACCCATTGCCAAACCCCACCGAGGCCGAAAAGATTTCGATCATCGCAGTCGGTGGTTACGGACGCGGTGAAATGGCTCCGCATTCTGATGTCGACCTGCTGTTTCTCACGCCTTACAAAATCACCCCTTGGGCGGAAAGCATGATTGAATCCATGCTCTACATTCTTTGGGATCTGAAGCTCAAAGTTGGCTACTCCAGCAGAACGGCCAATGAATGTCTTCGGCTAGCTGGAGAAGATTACACGATCCGCACGTCACTGGTCGAATACCGCCATATCGCGGGTGATAAACCACTCGCAGTCGAGCTGGGTCAACGGCTATGGTCAGAGCTATTTCAAGGCACAGCCCCCGACTTTATCGAAGCCAAACTTGAGGAACGCTCTATCCGCCACAAAAAGCAAGGCGGCCAGCGTTACATGGTCGAGCCGAATGTCAAAGAGGGCAAAGGCGGGTTACGCGACCTGCAATCGCTGTTTTGGATTGGCAAATACGTGAACGGGGTCAAAAGAGCCCGTGAATTAATTGAGCATAAAGTCTTTACCACTGACGAATACGTAACATTCCACGATGCCGAAAACTTTCTTTGGGCCGTGCGGTGCCATCTGCATTTGCTAACAAACCGCGCAGCGGATCAACTAACCTTCGATCTACAGGTCGAAGTTGCGGCGCGTCTTGGTTACTCGGATCATGATGGTCGGCGGGCGGTTGAACATTTTATGCAAGACTATTTCCGCCATGCAACGCAGGTTGGCGAGCTAACGCGCATCTTTTTGACAGCGCAAGAAGCGGCCCACGCAAAAGCGGCGCCCATGCTCGAGCGCATATTCTCTCGCCGCAAGTCAGCTAAACCACCGTATGCAATTCACCAAAACCGCCTCACAGTAGCCGATCCTAATGCGTTCCTATCAGACCCGCTGAACCTGCTGCAGATTTTTACCGAAGCGTTGCGTACGGGCACTCTGCTGCATCCTGACGCGATGCGTTTAATCTCTGCAAATTTGCACTTGATCGACGGGGATTTGCGCGCACGCAAAGAGGCCAGCAAACTGTTTGTCGACTTGCTGATAAAACACGGAAATCCAGAGCGCGGGTTACGCCGCATGAACGAATTGGGCGTATTATCAGCGTTTATCCCGGAATTCGCACCTATCGTGGCGATGATGCAGTTTAATATGTATCACCACTACACCGTTGATGAACACACGATCCAATGCATAAGCCACCTCGCCCAAATTGAACGCGAAGAGCTGATAGAAGAGCTGCCGGTTGCGTCCTCAATCCTCAAGGATGGGGTCAATCGCAAGGTTCTTTATGTCGCTTTGCTACTGCACGACATTGGCAAAGGGCGACCGGAAGATCATTCCATTTTGGGGGCACGCATTGCACGGCAAATCGCCCCGCGACTGGGACTAAACAAGAAAGAATGTGATACGGTAGAATGGCTTATCCGCTACCATCTACTTATGTCGGATGTCGCGCAAAAACGGGATATCGCTGATCCTCGAACAGTGCGTGATTTTGCCAAGGCAGTGCGATCGGTCGAGCGCCTTGATTTGCTAACCGTCCTCACAGTTTGCGACATTCGCGGTGTCGGGCCGGGCACTTGGAACAACTGGAAGGCGGTTCTTATCCGTAACCTGTACGGTGCCACGCGCGATGCTCTTGAAAACGGGCTAGAGGCCGTCAACCGCGACACGCGAGAAACCGAAGCAAAACGCATATTACGTGCATCTCTTTCGACGTGGGACGCCAAGGACCTGCGGCACGAAACATCGCGGCATTACGGCACTTATTGGCAAGGGATGCCGCCCGCTACTCATCTGGTTTTCGCGCGGTTATTGCACGGGCTTTCTGATGATCAAATTGGTATTGATTTGATGCTCGATGAAGACCGCGATGCAACGCGGGCTTGTTTTGCGATCGTTGACCACCCCGGCCTCTTTAGCCGCATGACAGGCGCATTGGCGTTGGTTGGCGCAAATATTGTAGATGCGCGCACCTATACGTCCAAGGATGGCTACGCGACGGCGGCATTTTGGATACAGGATAGTGATGGTAACCCATACGCCGAAAGCCGCCTGCCCCGTCTTCGCCAGATGATTACCAAGACATTGCGCGGCGACGTGGTTGCACGTGATGCCCTCAAGGACCGTGACAAGATCAAGAAGCGCGAACGCGCGTTCCGTGTGCCGACCCATATCATGTTCGATAACGAGGGGTCCGACCTTTATACAATTATCGAAGTCGACACGCGCGACCGGCCCGGCCTGCTCTATGATTTGACCAGAACAATGGCGCAGAGCCATGTCTACATTGCCAGCGCTGTTATCGCGACCTATGGCGAACAGGTGGTCGATACGTTCTACGTCAAAGATATGATTGGCCTAAAGTTCCACGCCCAAGCCAAGCGCGACGGGTTGGAAAAGAAGCTGCGCGAAGCGATTACCAAAGGCGCCGAAAGGGCACGATCATGAAGCCAATCCGCCTGATGGCCGGTTTCTTTACTGTTGGAATATGGACATTGCTCAGCCGAGTGATGGGCTTTGTTCGTGACATCATGATCGCAGCATATCTAGGCACGGGACCAATTGCCGAGGCTTTCTTGGTCGCGTTTTCATTGCCCAATATTTTCCGCCGCTTCTTTGCCGAAGGCGCCTTCAACATGGCGTTTATTCCCATGTTTTCCAAAAAATACGAAGCCGATGAAGACGCGCTGCGCTTTGCCCAAGACGCATTTATGGGCATGGCGTTCCTCCTCACGGTATTCACCACGGTTGGAATCATACTCATGCCGCTGTTGGTGAGCGCAATGGCCAGTGGGTTTATCGGTGACACCCGTTTTGATTTGGCTGTGGCATACGGGCGAATTGCATTTCCCTATATTTTGTTCATTTCGCTTTCCGCTCTGTTTTCTGGGGTTCTAAATGCAACAGGGCGATTTGTGGCGGCCGCTGCGGCACCTGTATTGCTCAACATTGTGTTCGTAATTGCGATGATCCTGACAACATTGGTCGCCGATGATCAGGCAGATACGATTGGTCGCTCGCTTGCTTGGGCCGTGCCCGTAGGCGGCATCGCGCAGCTGGCTCTGGTTTGGGTCGCGGCAAAACGTGCTGGATTTCCTGTCCGGTTTGCCCGACCCAAAATGACCCCGGACCTTAAACGCCTCGCGCTGATCGCGGCCCCTGCGGCCCTCGCAGGTGGCGTTGTACAAATTAACCTGCTTGTTGGCCGTCAGGTCGCGAGTTTTTTTGATGGGGCCGTCGCATGGCTTAACTATGCAGATCGTTTGTATCAATTGCCGCTTGGCGTCGTTGGCATTGCTATCGGTGTTGTGCTGTTGCCTGACCTATCGCGCCGCCTGCGTTCAGGGGATCATGCCGGTGGCCGCGACGCGTTTAACCGTGCATCTGAAATTAGCCTTGCGCTGACGATACCTGCTGCAGTTGCTTTGATGGTCATTCCCGCGCCTTTGATTTCCGTCTTGTTTGAGCGTGGTGCGTTCAGCGCCTCTGACACCCAATCAACGGCGCTTGCTGTTGCGATCTATGGCCTCGGGCTTCCAGCATTCGTGCTTCAAAAAACGCTTCAACCGCTGTTTTTCGCCCGCGAAGACACCAAGCGGCCATTCTATTACGCATTGGCAGCGATGGTACTTAACGCGGCCCTTGCTATAGGTTTGTCTCCAATCATCGGATTTATTGCCGCCGCATGGGGGACAACGCTGACCGCTTGGGCGATGGTGGCGATGCTCAAATGGGGTGCTCGCGATATGGGTGATGCATCTGAGTTTGATGCGCGCTTTATGGGCCGTCTCCCGCGGATTATTGCCGCGTCTTTCGCTATGGGCGTTATTCTTTACGGCGCGGCGCTGGCCTTGGCACCATATTTGGGCATGGCGACTGTTCGCTATTTCGCTTTGCTGGCTTTGGTTCTGATAGGGGCCTTTGCCTACTTTGCTATTGGCCACCTGCTAGGCGCATTTCGTTTGTCAGATTTCAAACGCAATTTGCGGCGCTAATCCCGCTGTCGCAATTTGTTTAGCAACGCCGTCCATCCACCAGGTGCGACGACGATCGAAACCGTGAAGCCAAACACAAATCCCGCCAATTCGGCAATCCACAGTGAATTTGAACCGAATATCAGGCCAAATACCAATTGCAGGCCCAACAAAAAGCCGATCAATTGAAACGCCTTCAACTGGTTCTCACCCGTCGCGCCCAGTGTCAGCCAGATCAGATAGGTATAGGCACCGATCAACCCGTAAATCGCAGGAAACAGGCCGATCAACGGGGCAGAGCCCGCAACAAAAATGCCAAATGCAATTGATCCAACGACGAGTGATCCGATGATCACGATCAAAACCGCAACGGGGCTGTAAACATCGCCAACGAATTTACCCAAAGCAAGCAAAAGCGCTGCCGCAAATAACGCAGTGGTAAAACTTGCATGCACAAATCCATAGCTGACAAAGCGCTTCAATAGACCAAGGTCGAAGTCACCAAATTGAACAACGCGGTCCAGTACGAGCGGTGAAAATCCATAGTCCTGCACTGCGCCCAACCGCCATCCAATGCCCATCGGTCCGCCGATGATACCTGCTCCAGCCGCCGTTAGGATCAACTCAACCCCGACCACCAATAGACAAAATGCAATGACCAATGGCGGGATCGGGTTTACGACGGGTTCGTCTTGCATCGGATTTCCTTCGCAGCAGTTGCAGTATTCTAGACACTCTGGCATGGGTATGCGTTCATGACAGACAAATCCAGACCGGACCGATCAGATGACCAAAACAGACTTCACTCCGCGCGTATTTTCAGGGATTAAGCCCTCTGGCGGCTTGCAACTTGGCAACTACCTTGGCGCAATCAAACGCTTTGTTGGCATGCAAGGGCAGATGGAAACTATCTACTGCGTGGTGGACATGCACGCGATTACGGTCTGGCAGGATCCTGCGGAACTGGCCAATGCCACGCGCGAAGTCGCGGCGGGCTATCTCGCGGCCGGTCTTGATCCGACACAATCCGTCTTGTTCAACCAATCCCAAGTCAGCGCCCACGCCGAGCTGGGTTGGATTTTCAACTGCGTAGCACGCGTCGGTTGGATGAACCGTATGACCCAGTTCAAGGACAAAGCCGGATCAAACGCCGAAAAGCAATCTCTCGGCCTCTATGCATATCCAGCCCTCATGGCCGCCGATATTCTTCTCTATCACGCGACCCACGTACCTGTGGGTGAGGACCAGAAACAGCACGTGGAGCTGACCCGCGACATCGCGAACAAGTTTAACCACGACTACAAAGTTGATTTTTTCCCTGAAACCTCCCCTGTCATCGACGGCCCAGCAACCCGTGTGATGAACCTGCGTGACGGGACAAAGAAAATGTCGAAGTCCGGCGAAAGCGACATGGAACGCATCAACATGACGGATGATGCCGACAAAATCGCCAAGAAATTCCGCAAGGCGAAAACCGACCCTGAACCGTTACCCGAAACGCTTGAGGGTCTAGCAAGCAGGCCAGAGGCGCGTAATTTGGTCGAAATTTATGCCTCATTGTCGGACACGACGCCAACTGATGTCATTACGGAATACGCTGGCGCGCAATGGGGTAAATTCAAACCTGCGCTCGCCGATCTTGCTGTTGATAAGCTTGCCCCGATTGCAGGTGAAATGGCACGGCTCATGGACGATCCGGCTGAAATTGATCGCATCCTTGGCGATGGGGCTGCACGCGCAAATGAGATTGCGCAACCGATCCTTCGTCAGACCTATGACATCGTTGGTATGCTGCGCAGCTAAGCACTATCACTGTGCGCGGATCGTTATTTTCGCGCACAGGTAAAACCGCTACTCTTTGGTGAAACAATCAAAGGATCGCATCATGACAAATCACCCAACAATCGGCCATGTGCATTTGAGAGTGTCGAACATAGACGCAGCCATCGCATTTTACGGTGGTTTGCTTGGCTTCAAGCTAACCCAACGTATTGGCGATGAGGCGGCATTTTTGGCCGCTGGCGATTACCACCACCATATTGGCCTGAACACTTGGGATAGTTTGGGTGCTACGCCCCCACCCTCCGGTCATACGGGACTGTTTCATAGCGCATTTCTATACCCTGACCGCGCAAGCCTTGGTGCCGTCATTAAACGGGTGTTTGACGCTGGCCTCTTGCTGGATGGTGCCGCTGATCATGGGGTGAGCGAGGCCGTATATCTGCGTGACCCTGATCAAAACGGGGTAGAGCTTTACGTCGACAAGCCACGTGATGAATGGCCCGTCCACGCCGATGGATCGCTCAAAATGGTGAATGCCCGCCTCGACGTGAATGCCTTGATCGCACTCGCCCCATAGATTGTTTCGGTTATTGCATGAGGGGCCGTGATCCGGCACTATCTCGACAACAAAAGGGGATGATCATGCGCAAGTTTCTTGTGGTACTCGATGACAGTCGTGAATGTCTGAATGCGATGCGGTTCGCCGCAATGCGGGCTGCCAAAACAGGCGGTGGTGTCGAAGTCTTGGCCATCATTGAGCCTGAAGAGTTCAATCATTGGCTCGGCGTTGGCAACCTGATGCGCGATGAGGCCCGTGAGCGGATCGAAGTTCATTTCGAGGTATTCGCCAAGTGGATGCGCGACCGCCAAGGTGTCGACCCCGAATTGGTGATCCGCGAAGGCGAACCACTCAAAGAAATCATGGCCCAAATAAAAGAAGATAAAGACGTCGGCGTTCTTGTGCTCGGCGCCGGCGACGACACCAAAGGCCCCGGCCCTCTCGTCACCGCGCTATCGCGTCAGTCGGGCACTTTAACTGTGCCGCTTACAATCGTGCCTGGCGACATGACAAAAGAACGGCTCGAGGCGATTACGTAGACCTTGACGGCCAAGCGCCCGACACCCATATCGGCATTGAAATAAGGAACGATCACATGTTCATCCAAACAGAATCCACGCCGAACCCCGCCACCCTGAAATTTTTGCCCGGTCAAACCGTGCTGGAAACAGGGACCGCCGATTTTCCGTCACAGGAATCGGCTAGCTCTTCGCCGCTTGCGCAGCGTATTTATGCGACAGGTGGCGTAACAGGCGTTTTCTTTGGCAATGATTTTGTCACCGTGACCAAGGCAGAAGATCGCGAATGGGATCACATCAAACCCGCGATCCTCGGCGCGATTATGGAACATTACCAATCTGGCCAGCCCGTGATCGCAGGCAGTGCGATGCCCGCGTCCGGCCACGCCGAACATACAGGCGAAGACGGTGCAATCGTTGATCAGATCAAAGAGCTTCTTGATACGCGCGTGCGCCCCGCAGTTGCCCAAGATGGCGGCGATATCACGTTCCACGGTTTTGATCGCGGCGTTGTCTATCTCCATATGCAAGGCGCATGTGCTGGCTGCCCATCCTCAACGCTTACGCTGAAAATGGGCATTGAAAATCTGTTGCGCCATTACATTCCAGAAGTCGTCGAAGTGCGCCCCGTCGCTGCTTAATGGTTGGCCGATCATCCTATATTGCCCGCTGCTACTGTGGTGAAACGAAACTTGGGCTCAACGGCCCCGCACAAACTGTCGCAATTTGCCATTGCAATGATTGCAAACGCTGGACCGGCGCACCAATGCCGGCATTTGCCGCGTTTGCGCCGTCGGGCGTTACTGGCCTTTCGGGCGAAGGTGTGACAATCAACGCTGGCGTAAACCGTTGGATTTGCGGCAAATGTGGCTCGCCAATGGCTGCAACATTCGATTACTTACCAACGCAAATCTACATCCCAATCGGGGTCATCGACGACGCTGATGACCTGTCACCCCAAGTTCATTGCTTTGCCGAACAGGCACTTTCTTGGCTCCATATGAATGACGGCGTGACCAAGCAAACAGGCACCGGCCGCGACACATTGCTTGGCGGTTAACTTGCCAGTAATGTCGCGCCATGAGTGATAAAATAGACGTCGAAAATGTAAACGTGCCGGGCCAAGTAACCCGCGTGGATGCCGCCAAATACCGCGCCGTGTACGTTGCGATGATGGCCGTTATGTCGGCTGATCCAATGACGGCAAAACAGATCAAAGAAGCCGCAAAAGCGCATCTGCCCGAAGATTTGTTTCCCGCAGGTGCAACATCCGGCTGGTGGGCGAAAGCCGTTCAGCTCGATCTTGAGGCGAAGGGGAAGTTGTTGCGCCATGAGACCAAACCGTTGAAGTGGTCTAAGGTATGATCATCAAACACCCTAATGGAAATCGCAGGGACGAGCCTGTCGTCTTAGCATTCGATACGTCATTACCACATTGTAACGCGGCGCTTTTTCATGATGTCCCATTTAATAGCATGACTGAAGAAATGACGCGCGGCCAAGGCGAACGCCTCATGCCTATGCTAGATGAACTACTCAAGAGCGAAAATATTGCTTGGAATGATATTGAAGTCATAGGTGTTGGCATCGGTCCGGGCAATTTTACAGGTATTCGAATTGCCGTTTCTGCAGCACGAGGACTTGGACTCGCGCTTGGGATACCTGTCTTAGGTGTATCAAGCTTTGAAGCAATGCGTTCACAGGATTTTGGAGATGGGCAATGGGCGGAACCGTCACAAATCGTGAGCCTACCCGCCCCTCGAGGTCATGCCTACATTCAGCATTTCCGCTATGGAAAACAAACGTCAGTCCCGATGTTATTGGACCTTAACAACCTGTCCGAAGACCTTCAGTTCCCCATAAATACAGAAGTATTGGGCTATGAAGCCGAGAAAATTTGCCTCGCAGGTCATGCTAGTCAGTGGGAGGAGCGTACATTGAAGAATGTTGCGACAAGTCTTGCACGACGTGCGGACGCCCTGTTTGACTATACAAAGGGTTGGATGCCCGAACCACCCTCCCCGCTCTACGTCCGCGCACCTGATGCAGCTCCGCCGCGCGATGCAGCACCCGTGATCCTTTCGTGACGCCACAGGTTCTCGCTCTGACCCATGCGGCTGCGTTCAAAACGACACGGCCTTGGACTGTGGATGAGTTTGCGCAACTGCTCGGCACCAAAGGTGTGATTCTCTGCGGTGACGCAAAGTCATTCACATTGGGCCGCGTGATTTTGGACGAAGCAGAAGTGCTTACACTCGCAACTCATCCTGATTTTCAAGGTCGCGGGCGCGCGCGCGAAACTCTCGCTGCCTTTGAAACACAGGCAATATCCGCGGGGGCCGAGACGGTGTTTCTAGAAGTGGCCGCAGACAACGAAGCCGCTAAATCATTGTATTTAAGTTCAAATTTCAAAACAATTGGTCATCGACCCCGCTATTACCGCGATCAGAACGGCGACTGGATCGACGCGATCATTATGCAAAAGCGCCTTTGATCAAACAATAATCACTTTTTTCTGACCGTTTGGTCAAAAATGAACACTCATTCAGAAAAAGCAGTTGACCCCCCACCCCCAAACGGTGCCTTATTACGTCCATGGACCGACATTGTTCGGCTCGGCTTTTCGGGGGGAAGGCCACTGCGGCCCCTCCTATAACAACGACCTGGGAGACGACTTCATGACATTCATGACAAAAATGTTCAGCGCAACCGCTGTTCTAGCCCTTACGGCTGGTGCTGCTTTGGCTGACCCTGCCATCATCTTTGACCTTGGCGGCAAGTTCGACAAATCGTTCAACGAATCTGCGTTCAACGGCGCACAGCGTTGGGCAGACGAAACCGGCGGTTCCTTCGCAGAAGTTGAACTGCAATCAGACGCACAGCGTGAGCAGGCGCTTCGCCGCTTTGCTGAAAACGGCAACAACCCGATTGTTATGGCTGGTTTCGCATTCGCTTCTGCACTGGAAGAAGTTGCACCTGATTATCCTGACACAAAGTTCGCAATCATCGACATGGTTGTTGGTCAAGACAACGTACGTTCTGTTGTCTTCTCCGAAGAACAGGGTTCATACCTCGTTGGCATGTTGGCTGCTATGGCCTCTGAATCGAACACAATCGGCTTCATCGGTGGCATGGACATCCCACTGATCCGTAACTTCGCATGTGGCTACGTGCAGGGCGCCAAGGCTGCAAACCCTGACGTGACTGTGATTTCCAACATGACAGGCACAACGCCTGCGGCTTGGAACGATCCGGTAAAAGGCTCCGAGCTGACAAAAGCACAGATCAGCCAAGGTGCTGACGTTGTTTATGCGGCTGCTGGCGGCACTGGCGTTGGTGTTCTGCAAACTGCTGCTGACGAAGGCATCTTGTCCATCGGCGTTGATAGCAACCAGAACTACCTGCACTCAGGCAAGGTTCTGACATCCATGATGAAGCGTGTTGATAACGCGGTTTATGATGCGTTTACGGCTGGTGCTGATCTGGAAACAGGTTTCAACGTCATGGGCCTGAACAACCGTGGTGTTGGTTTCGCTCTGGATGAGCACAACGAAGCATTGCTCTCAGACGCCATGCGTGCGGCTGTATTTGAAGCAGCATACGACATCTCATCAGGTGCAACATCTGTGCACAACTACAACTCTGATGAAACATGCCCTGGCTTTGACTTCTAATTCAGCCACCTAAGGCCAAAACAACAAGGGCCGCGTCGTATGTGCGACGCGGCCCTTTGCCATCCTGCTAAAACTGGTGATCAAAATGACCCAAGCCCCCGCGATTGAACTTAAAGGCATCTCCAAGGCCTTCGGCCCTGTGCAGGCCAACAAAGACATCTCAATCCGCGTAATGCCGGGCACAGTCCACGGGATCATTGGTGAAAACGGCGCAGGTAAATCGACGCTGATGTCGATCCTCTATGGGTTCTACAAGGCCGACGCAGGAGAGATTTTTATCGCTGGCGAAAAGGCTTCTATTCCCGACAGCCAAGCCGCGATCGCCGCAGGTATTGGTATGGTGTTCCAGCACTTTAAACTGGTTGAAAACTTTACGGTGTTGGAAAACATCGTCCTTGGTGCCGAAGACAGCGCCATGCTCCGCCCCTCACTTGCCCGTGCCCGCCGCGAACTTCAGGCACTTGCAGATGAATACGAGTTGAACGTCAATCCTGATGCCGTGGTCGAAGATATCGGCGTCGGCATGCAACAGCGCGTTGAGATCCTTAAGGCGCTCTATCGCAAGGCCGACATTCTGATCCTTGATGAACCTACGGGCGTTTTAACCCCGGCCGAGGCTGATCACCTATTTCGTATTCTTGAAAACCTTAAGCGAGAAGGTAAGACGATCATCCTAATCACGCACAAGCTTCGCGAAATTATGGATATCACTGATACAGTGAGCGTTATGCGTCGCGGTGAAATGACCGCGACTGTTAAAACCACCGATACCAGCCCCGCTGAATTGGCCGAACTGATGGTCGGTCGCAAAGTATTGCTCCGTGTAGACAAAGCCCCCGCCACAGTGGGCGCCACTATCCTCGAGGTCAAAGATCTTAACGTGACCGACGCAAAAGGCGTTCACCGCGTCAAGGGCGTCAGCTTTAATGTGAAAGCAGGCGAAATTCTCGGCATTGCGGGCGTTGCTGGCAACGGCCAATCAGAATTACTCGAAGTATTGGGCGGTTACGAAAAGGGCACAGGCACTATTACAGTGAACGGCCAAGAGATTGATCTGACGGGCGCAAAATCCGACGGCAGATCGCGCCGGGAGCGTGGGATTGCCCACGTACCTGAGGACCGCCAGCGCGAAGGCCTCATCATGGACTATCACGCATGGGAAAACGTGGCGTTTGGCTACCATCATGATCCAGCATACCAAAACGGTATCTTGATGAACAACACCGCGATCAAGGCCGATACCGTGGGCAAGATGGAACGGTTTGACGTGCGCCCCCCTGATCCTCGGCTTGCAGCCAAATCATTCTCTGGTGGCAACCAGCAAAAAATTGTCCTTGCTCGCGAGATCGAGCGCAACCCCGACCTTCTGTTGATCGGGCAACCGACGCGCGGGGTCGATATCGGCGCGATTGAATTTATCCACCAGCAAATCGTCGCATTGCGTGATCAAGGCAAAGCGATATTGCTCGTGTCCGTCGAATTAGAAGAAATTCTGTCCCTGTCTGACCGCATCGCCGTGATGTTCGACGGGCGCATGATGGGTGAACGCCTGCCGCAAGACACCGATGAAAAAGAGCTGGGCCTGATGATGGCTGGCATGACCAAAGGGGAGGCCGCGTAATGGATGCGATGCCAAAATGGGCCGAGGTCGTTCTCGTTCCACTGATCAGTTTGATCCTTGCTGCGCTGCTTTCCGCATTGGTGATCCTCGCCATTGGTGAAAGCCCTGTTAATGCGTTGAAGCTGATGATCGACGGAGCCCTGGGATCGACCTACGGGTGGGGCTATACGCTCTATTACGCGACTAACTTTATCTTTACCGGCCTTGCTGTATCCATCGCGTTTCATGCTCGTATGTTCAACATCGGCGGCGAAGGCCAAGCAATGATTGGTGGGCTTGGCGTTGCTCTTGTCTGCCTTTACCTTCCGTGGCCCCATTGGTCGCTCGCCCTGCTCGGCGGTATTGTCGCCAGTGCAATTTTTGGCGCAGCTTGGGCTGCTATTCCCGCATTTTTGCAGGCCAAACGTGGCAGCCACATCGTGATTACAACAATCATGTTTAACTTTATTGCCGCCGCTTTGCTCAACTATCTGCTCATTGGCGCGTTGAAGAAACCCAAGTCGATGGAACCCGCTACCGACAAATTCCCCGAGGCCACGCACCTTCCTAACATGCACGAAGTCCTTGGGACCTTTGGCATAGAATTTTCCAAAGCTGCCCCTGCAAATATCAGCTTTTTCGTTGCGATTATCGCCTGCGTAGCGGTTTGGGCACTCATTTGGCGGACTAAGTTGGGATATGAAATACGCGCGTTCGGTCATTCTGAATCTGCCGCAAAATATGCAGGTATCAGCCCCACCAAAATCATCATGGTATCCATGCTAATCTCAGGCGCATTAGCGGGCATGATGGCCATCAACAACGTGCAAGGCGAGGCAGAACGCCTTGTTCTCAACGCGGTCGAGGGCGCCGGATTTATCGGCATCGCCGTAGCACTCATGGGGCGCAGCCATCCGTTCGGCGTATTCCTCGCGGCACTTTTGTTCGGGTTCCTATACCAAGGCGGCGCAGAGCTGGCGCTTTGGACCAAAATTCCACGCGAAATGATCGTGGTTATCCAAGCGCTTGTGATCCTTTTCACAGGGGCATTGGATGAAATGGTTCGTGCGCCGTTGGAACGCATGTTCCTTGCGGTGCAACGCAAACGGGGGAACATCTAATGGATCTTTTGACTGTTCTCCAAGTGCTCGACAGCACCGTGCGCCTTTCGACCCCGCTTCTGCTGGCTTGCTTGGCAGGTCTTTACTCTGAACGTGCAGGTATTTTCGATATTGGGCTTGAAGGCAAAATGTTGGCCGCTGCTTTTCTCTCTGCTGCGGTGGCATATGTAACGGGGTCCGCATGGATTGGCCTGCTTGCCGGCATTGGGGCATCGCTGCTTCTGTCTGCGATCCACGGCCTCGCGTCGATCACTTTCCGTGGCAATCAACTGATCTCCGGCGTGGCGATCAACTTCCTCGCGGCGGGGCTCACTGTTGTTGTCGCGCAAAGCTGGTTTGCCCAAGGCGGTCGCACGCCACAACTGTCTGGTGACGGACGGTTTAATCCGATCACACTTCCGTTGGCTGAGGCCATACGCGATGTGCCATTCATCGGGCCGATCTATTATGAACTGATCTCTGGCCACACCATCCTCGTGTATATCGCGCTCGCCATGGTTCCGCTTACTTGGTGGGTACTTTATTCCACCCGTTTTGGCTTACGTATGCGTGCCGTCGGAGAAAACCCTGCCGCTGTCGATACAGCTGGCGTATCTGTCGTAGGCCTGCGTTATGCCGCAGTAATCATTTGCGGTGTGCTTTGCGGTATCGCCGGTGCCTATCTCGCCACGGCCCTACAAGCGGGTTTTGTCAAAGACATGAGCGCCGGCCGCGGCTTTATCGCACTTGCCGCTCTGATCTTTGCAAAGTGGCGCCCTTGGCATGCGCTTTATGCCTGCTTGTTGTTTGGGTTCTTGCAGGCCATGGCGCTCCGCCCGGACGTGATCCAAGGTGTGCTGGGCTTTAAGGTCAACGGTCAACTTCTCGACGTGCTGCCCTATATTTTGACTGTCATTATCCTTGCAGGTTTTGTCGGCAAAGCGGTGCCGCCGCGTGCGGGAGGAGAGCCTTATGTCAAAGAACGGTAACACCAGCAGGGTGTAATTTTTATGCCAGAGGGCGGAAAATGTTCGAATGCAGCATTTTCCGCCCTCAATCGTTTGACACTGCGCCAGTTTAGGTTTTTGGTAAGGAAAGCGGCCAAAACACTAAGCCCTCGGACAGCTCATGCAGATTTACCTTCCTATCGCCGAAGTTTCGGTGAATGCCTTTCTCTTACTTGGACTAGGCGGAATAGTGGGCATTTTGTCGGGAATGTTCGGCGTCGGCGGTGGTTTCTTGATGACACCGCTCCTGTTCTTCATTGGCATCCCACCAGCGGTTGCCGTTGCAACAGAAGCTAACCAGATCGTCGCATCTTCCTTTTCCGGCGTGTTGGCGCACCTCAAACGTAAAACCGTTGATATCCGCATGGGGCTTGTGCTTCAGGCCGGCGGGCTTGTGGGCGCAGCTATCGGGGTTGTCATATTCAACTATCTGCGTGCCCTCGGCCAAGTCGATCTATTGGTCAAACTTTGCTACGTTATCTTCCTCGGTATCATCGGCAGCCTGATGTTTATCGAAAGCCTGTCAGCAATGCGCAAGGCAAGCAAACCGGGTGCGCGCACAACACGTCGTCGGCATAATTGGGTTCACAACCTCCCGTTCAAAATGAAGTTTCGGGTCTCGGGGCTTTATATTTCTGTAATACCCCCATTTGTTGTGGGGATCGCCGTTGGTATCCTCGCCGCGATTATGGGCGTTGGCGGTGGATTTATTATGGTCCCCGCAATGATCTACCTGTTGGGCATGCCGACCAAGGTCGTTGTCGGCACATCGCTATTCCAGATCATTCTTGTGACCGCATTCACAACAATGTTGCACGCGACGACCAACTTTACCGTTGATATCGTGCTGGCCGTTCTGCTGTTGGTAGGCGGTGTCGTCGGCGCACAGATTGGTGCCCGCTTGGGCGTAAAGCTTAAAGCAGAGCAGCTGCGTGTGTTGCTTGCGATTATGGTTCTTGCAGTCTGTGGCAAACTGGCGCTTGACCTGCTGCTCATGCCTTCAGAGCTGTATTCGCTCGGGCTGGGAGGCCACTAATGCGTATTCTTCTTGCTCTCCTGTTTGCTCTTTCGACACCGCTCGCGGCCGAAGAAATCGTCCTTGGGCTTAGCCAAGATGAGGTTGCGATTACAGCGACATTCGAAGGATCCGACATCCTGATTTTCGGTGCGGTAAAGCGCGATGCTCCACTACCTGACGGCAAGCTTGGAATTATCGTTGCAGTTGCCGGACCTGACACGCCCGTCACCGTGCGTCGCAAAGCAAAGCGTTTGGGAATTTGGGTGAACACTGACGAAGTTCAGGTTGACGCAGCACCGTCATTCTACGCAGTAGCTGGATCTGCACCAATTGGTGATATTTTGCGGGCAACCGAAGATTTGAACAATCGTATCACGCTCCCTTCAAACATTCGCTCGGTGAGCAATAATGTCATGGACAGTCGCAATTTCTCGAATGCGCTAATGCGGATCAGGGAAAACCAAAGCCTTTATCAAACCCTTGAAGGCGCAGTTGACCTGCAAGACGACACCCTTTTTCGCACGAAGATAAGCCTACCCGCCAACCTGACCGAAGGCGACTATGAAACCCGCATATTTTTGACCCGTGACGGAACTGTCGTCGATCAATACAGCACATCGATCCCAGTTAAAAAGGTCGGGCTCGAGCGTTGGCTCTATAACCTCGCGCATGAAAACGCATTTTGGTATGGTCTGATGTCGCTGGCGATCGCCATCTCTGCTGGCTGGACCGCTCAGGCTGTATTTAGCATGTTCCGGCGCTAACCGCGCCCGACATGCGGCATCTTTGATGCCATGACCATCATTGAAAGCACATTGGCCTCCGGCGGAAGGTTTGCCATATGCAGGACACTGCGTGCCACGTCGCCGACATCCATCGTCGGCAATTCTGATAATCCGTCAGCCGCGCGCCGTTGCGCCAGCCCCTCGACCAAATCAGTGCGCGCATTTCCAATATCGATCTGGCCTGCCGCAATATCAAATTCGCGACCGTCGAGCGCCAGCGTTTTGGTCAGTCCGGTGACACCGTGTTTGGTGGATGTATAACACACGGACCCCTCGCGCGGTGTATGCGCCGAGATAGAACCGTTGTTGATAATCCGACCACCTTGGGGGGATTGCTTGCGCATCTGCCTAAACGCCAACTGCGCCGCGATAAACATTCCCGTCAGGTTGACGTCCACCGTCATGCGCCAGTCAGCGACGCTGATCTGGTCTATTGTATCTTGTGGTCCAAACATGCCTGCATTGTTGAATAGCACGTCCAATCGGCCCGTGATGTCGACAAATCCATCAAACGCTTCGGCCATCCCCTGTTCGTCCGTTACATCCGCAGGCAACGGGATTGCCGTGTCGTACCGCGATGCTACATCTTCCAGCATTTCTGCTCGCCGCGCGATTAACCCGACGGTCCAACCTTCTTGTAAGAACGCCTCGGCCGTGGCCAAACCGATCCCGCTACTGGCACCTGTGATAATTACTGTATTCATTACTCTTCCTGCGTCAATTCCAGTGTGGCCGCTGGTGCCGCCCGTAAATCATCGACCTGTAGCGTGCTCGATGGCTTTGCCAATCGGTTGCGCACGACCCACCGCAGTTCATTCTCTGCCCGTGTGATCGCGACATACGCTAAACGCTTCCAAAGCGGCTGTCCCGCTTCGACCCGCCCCATACGGGCAGCAATTTCGATGTCCGGCGCGAATACTTGCACCGTGTTCCACTGGCTGCCTTGCGCTTTGTGAATAGTCACAGCAGCCCCATGCAAAAACGTGGCGCCCATCCTTGCAGCAAATGGAATGAACGGCTCTGCGTCGCCTTCTTGCTCGATTTTCACAATCGACGCAGCACTGACTTGCGGGTCTTCAGCACCCATCACATGTAGTCGGCTAAATCCTGGCTTTTTGCCTGGTCCCAGATACACGACTTGCGCGCCCTTGATCAGGCCCCTTGCCTCTAGATCAAGCCGTTTCTTGCGGTGTTTCATCGGCAATTCGATACCATCGCAAATCAATGGTTCGCCTGCCAACAATTCGTCAACCGGTGCACCGAACGCCCCGCGAAATGCATGAATCAACCGAATACGTGTTGCATTGCGCCACACCAAAACCGGCGAACGTGACATTAAATCCGCCTCGGCCCGCTGAGCCATGACAACGCGCTCATCCCTTGCAGCTGCTTCTGCAACCAGTTTTTCAAAGGCGTAAAAATCCACCATCGGATCAGCCAACGCATGCGCGAGATCAAGGATTGGGTTATCTGCTGTTTGGCGGTGGACGCGTTCCAAACGATGAACACGTTCTTTGGAAAGTGTTTCGAACACCATACCACCGCTGGTCTGCACCGGAGGAAGCTGAGCAGGATCACCGAACAATATTAGCGTAGGGAAAATTTCTTGCAGGTCTTCGAATTGCTTGGCGTCCAGCATCGAACTTTCATCAACGAACCCAATATCAAGCGCCTCTTCGCGACGCTTCCAGCCGGTGATAAAATCCGACCCCCGCAATCCTGCAGCAGCCAATGCAGCTGGGATCGATTTGTGCACTTTATAGGATGCAAACGCGCGATCAAGCGCCACATCAGTCAGCCCTTCAATCTCGGGCTTGTTACCTTGGCCCGCCAACCATTCGGCGACTTTTTCGTATTCGGGATCATAAACAGGCGTATACAAAATCCGGTGAATTGTGGTCGCTGGCACACCACGATTTCGCAGCACCGATGCGGCCTTGTTGGTTGGCGCAAGGATCGCAAGCGTGCGCCGATCCTTGCGCTTTTTGCCTTCCCAATCGCCGGAAATCACATCAACGCCTGCTTCTTCCAACGCCTCGTATAGCCGCGCGAGCAGCATCGTCTTGCCCGAGCCCGCCTTGCCGATCACGGCCATCACCGATGACGTGTCTGACTTTGGCGGCATCAACAGGCTGTCGTCCAGATCAATCCCTGATCCGCGCAACGCCTCTGCCATGCTATCCCAAGCCTCGGCCTGATCGTCAGAGAATGTAATTACAGGTTTATTCATGCACCGATACTACGCGGTGAGGGCCTGCCTCACCAGTACTTAAGCCGCCAAGCGCGAATGAATTGGCGCACCAAAAGACCGCAAGAACCAATGTTCCGAAATGTCCGATGATAGACCCGCACGCCGTAGAACCGTTGTCCTATCTTTGGCCTGAAACCGCCACAGGCCCAGCTTGATCTCATCACGGCCTTCACCCGATTGGCCGAGCACATAAGGGCTTGCGCCGATCGATTTATAGATGCGGATCATGCGGCGGTCAAAAATGCCCAGCAGATCAGTCAACGCAAATGCTCGCATCACCTCTCCACCTGCCAACATCAACGCGGGGGCCGTGCGTGGGCCGGAATTCCGGCCAACGCAAAACCGCGTGCACTCCCAAATATGGGGAGATGAAATTGGCGCGTCTTTCATCAAGCCACTGAAATGGTCCGCAACCATCGTAGGCCCGTCAGCAGGCAAAAACCGCATTGATCCCCCATGCGTGCCATCAGGGTTAACCCAAATAACATAAAGCGGGTTCAGCGCATCATACTCATCGCTTTCCCAACCGTTTTCATCGACGTTGACAGCCCAGCCCAACCGCTCCTTAAATTGATAGGCTCGATCCCGAAACATCGTATCTTGAAGCAAGGGCTCAAGTGGCAGATCACAGGCATAGATATAGCGAAGCATGGCGATACGCACTCTGGTTAGGGAAATGTAACCGCACAGATCAACCGAAGTGATGATCTATTGGTTAATGTCCCGTGCCGTTGCGTCGACGTTTTGCCCTGGCCATTTTTCAGGCGCGGATCTTGCAGCGCCCCCAACAACAAGCAAGCCCTCTGCAATTGCTCGTGCGACCGCGTGTGTCGTATTCGACGCCCCAAGTTTAAGCCGCGCGTTCTCAATATAGGCGCGCAGCGTGTGTTCTGAAATCGACAGCATCTCCGCAATCTGCGCACGACTATACCCAACTGCCAAAAACGTCAGCGCGTCCGTTTCCCTCGGTGATAACGGCTTATATGTCTCTGGCGCGCGGTCCGTTTCCAGCCGCAGCGCCTTTTGATTGAGATAATGCGCGATCAGGATCAAATCCCTTTGGCGCTCTGTGGTAAAAGCGTCCCAGCCAGCATCGTCAATATTCGTTGATACTCCAAACAACGCAAATTGCCCGTTAGGTCCACGGATCGGCACGGTAAAACCTTGGTTGCCGACACCATGCGCAATTGCATCAGCGCGAAAGTCCTTCGCGGCCTTTGACGACCAGTCCAATTTGCGCCAATCGATGGGATGAAACCGTTGAAAGCTGCCTAGGATAACAGGGTCAACCCGGAGGTATTCTTTCGAAATATAGTGCTGCACCCATTTCGGGTCATAGGTGCCAAATCCAAACTGGCCACCGCCGACGCTAACCCAATGGTAAATCACATGGTCGACACCCAAGCCATCCCGCAACCCGACCATCAATGATTGGATTTCTTCAGGTGTTTGTGCCCTGTCGAGAGCGTGTAAAAAGTGATCCAGTTTCAGCGTATCCTTGCGACGAAACGGTCGCATCCCCAAGTGTTTCTGATAACTCTGCCGATGCAACTTTTGCGGCGTCCTCAAGCTTTGCGGCCAACATTGGTAGGCCATTCGTTTTTGAGAACTCCCTTAGGTCAGCGAGCACACCGATAATCCATTCATTTCCCATTTAAAGCCTCTGCTGAATTGGTTAACGAATTGTTAACAACCCATGGTAGCATTAAGACTTTGTTCCCCAAACCCGCTGAAATGCCCCCCTCATTTATGGGGGTTACCTATTTCAACGCAAAACGCGCGCCAAATATGGCGCGCGTCTTAATCAAACCTGCAAATGACGTTAGCGGTTAGCAGCGTCAAGCGTCTCTTCGAGCGTCTTCAGCCCTGTCTTAGGGGCTTGCACCAGAACCGCCATATTGCCGGGCTTGTGTTCGTTCTTGCGCATTTTGGTATGGGCCGCTGGAATGTCATCCCAAGCAAATACTTCTGACATGCAAGGGTTCAACCGCCCTTCCATCATCAGTTGGTTTGCGGCACTCGCTTGTTTGAGGTTCGCAAAGTGGCTTCCCTGAAGGCGCTTTTGGTGCATCCACATATACCGCACATCCAAGGTAAGATTGTAACCAGTTGTTCCCGCACAGATGACAACCATACCACCGCGTTTGCAAACAAACGTGGATACTGGGAACGTGGCCTCACCAGGGTGTTCAAATACTATATCCACATTGTTGCCTTTGCCTGTGATTTCCCAGATCGCCTTGCCGAACTTGCGTGTTTCGTTGAACCACTCTTTATATTCATCGGTGTTCACGGTTGGCATTTGCCCCCAGCAGTTAAAATCGTTGCGATTCAACACACCCTTAGCACCTAGATCCATGACAAACTCTCGCTTGTCTTCATCGCTGATCACGCCAATCGCATTGGCGCCTGCCGCCTTGATCAATTGGATTGCATAAGACCCCAATCCACCAGACGCCCCCCAAACCAGAACGTTTTGGCCCGGCTTCACTTCATGTGGCTGGTGCCCAAACAGCATCCGGTATGCGGTGGCCAACGTCAGCGTGTAACAGGCACTTTCTTCCCATGTCAGATGCTGGGGCCGTGGCATGAGTTGCTGCGATTGCACGTTCGTGAACTGCGCAAACGATCCATCCGGTGTCTCATACCCCCAAATACGCTGGCTTGGTGAATCCATCGGATCACCACCGTTACAATGTTCATCATCGCCGTCATCTTGGTTGCAATGAATGACAACTTCGTCGCCAACTTTCCAACGTTTTACTTTGTCACCAACGGCCCAAACGATGCCAGAGGCATCAGAGCCCGCGATATGAAACTCGGCTTTGTGCACATCAAACGGGCTAATCGGAATGCCCAATCCGGCCCAAACACCGTTATAATTCACACCCGCGGCCATCACGAGAACGAGCACTTCGTTGGCATCCAGCTTGGGTGTATCAACCACTTCGATCTGAAACGCTTTATCGGGCTCGCCGTGGCGTTCTCTGCGGATTGTCCACGCATACATTTGCGCTGGCACATGCCCCATTGGTGGGATTTCGCCAACTTCATAGAGGTCTTTTTGCGTCGCGTTGTGATCCAAAGCCATGTGACGGGCTCCTTTCAATATCCACTCAATTGCCGCACCGCAGAATCGGCGCTTTCATCAATGAATAAGATTGACAACGAAATAATGCAACTCAATTTGACTGCTTTTTGTAACTTTATGTCCGCCGCAACGCAGCGTTAACCCTACTCAAAGTGATGTTTGATTGTATTCGCGTAATATTCCAACACGTCCCGCCCTACTTCGGTGATCCGAACGGTGTCACCTTCAAGCGTAATTAATTTCCGCAAACGAAAACGCTTCAGTGTTTCTTCGACCATTACCTTGGGTTCCCGTTTGGGAAATGGCATCGACCTTGCCTTTAATTGCGCCATCATTTGCGCGCAGTTTGCCTGTAAGTCGGTAATACTGATTTCACCCGCATTCGTAATTTCCCTTGCGACCAATGGTGCCGCCAACACTGGCACAACCTTGCGGATGCGCGTCATAAGTTCGTCAGCTACGGATTGTGCAAAATCATCGCCACCATCGAATGACGACAATTCAAGCGGCTGGCCAAACCCTACGGAGGCAGTACCAAATCCACGAAACTTGCCCGTAACACGCCACCACCCATAAACGGCAAAGCTCCGCACAATCGACCAAAGTGACGGCCGAAAACGTCGCTTCCCTGTCTTGCCGGCGTTGATCAAAAACTTGTCTTCCAGCACCTGATCATAATTCAATGCGACAGGCACGAGAATGACATCCCGCCCCTGTTCAGGTCGTCCTGCGAGGATATAGGAAAGCAGGCCAAGCTTGGCCTCTCCAACCTGACCGTTCAGGCTTAATCCCCCTTCCGGGAACATTGCTTGCGTGACTTTGCCATCCGTTGCCATCTGCACATATCGTGCCAATACCCTACGATATAACGATCCTTTTGACCTGCGCCGGATAAAATACGCGCCAAGCATTTTGATCAATAAAGACAAGGGCCAGACCCTTGCCCATTCGCCAACGGCATATGACAACGCCCCAGCGCGACTGACCAAATGGGTAACAATCACATAATCCATGTTACTGCGATGGTTCATGACAAAGATGACCGTCGCTTCTGGGTCGATCTTCTCGAGCTCTTCGCGCTCGAACGCCCCCAAACGCACGCGGTATAATATGCGTGTGAGCCAACGCGCAATTCGCATCCCGAATGTGAAATACGCCGTTGCAGAAAATGACGGCACAATTTCGCGGGCGTAATGCTTTGCTTTTTCAAACGCGACGCTCTCGGGGATGCCCTCTTCGGCTGCGTAATCCACAATAGCTTGGGCCACCACTGGATCATAGATCAAGCGCTGGATCATGTCATAGCGCTTGGCCAGCTTGAACGGTTCAATCGGTCGTGCCAGCCGCTGGTTCACTTTCGCAATCACCCGCTCGGCCCGTTTGCGGAAAAACCACCGCACAGATGGAAACAAGAAATGCGACGCGAATGTCACCACCGCGAAGAGCAAAATCAAAACAAAGGCCCAAAGCGGCATCGAAACAGGTTGCGTCATTGCGCGACCCTGACAGGGAACGCGGCCAAGGTAAATCCCATCATGCCGCAACGCAGCGAATTGACAACGCCACAAAATGTCCGATAATTACCACAACACGAAATTATATTTCGTCACGTGATTCAAGGAGAGGCCCATGTCGCACCCGCAGAAAGATCGCCCATGGCTGTTTCGTACCTATGCAGGGCATTCAACCGCGTCTGCGTCGAACGCTCTTTACCGTGGCAATCTCGCCAAGGGCCAAACAGGCCTATCCGTCGCCTTCGATCTGCCGACGCAGACCGGCTATGACAGCGATCATGTATTAGCCAAGGGCGAGGTTGGCAAAGTCGGCGTGCCGGTCAGCCACTTGGGCGACATGCGTGCCTTATTCGCCGATATACCCCTTGAACAGATGAACACGTCAATGACGATCAACGCTACGGCGCCTTGGTTGCTTTCGCTCTATATTGCCGTGGCTGAGGAACAGGGCGCAGATACATCCGCTCTTCAGGGCACAGTGCAAAACGACATCATCAAAGAATACCTGTCGCGCGGCACCTACATCTGCCCACCAGAACCATCGCTTCGGATGATCACGGACGTCGCGGCCTATACCCGTGAACACCTTCCCAAATGGAACCCGATGAACGTGTGTTCCTATCATTTGCAAGAAGCAGGCGCGACACCAGAAGAAGAGCTTGCTTTCGCTCTCGCCACCGCAACGGCAGTGCTTGATGATCTGCGCGGCAAAGTCCCGCATGAACATTTCCCCGCCATGGTTGGCCGCATTAGCTTCTTTGTGAATGCCGGCATACGCTTTGTGACCGAGCTATGTAAAATGCGCGCCTTCGTCGAACTCTGGGATGAGATTTGCGCAGATCGTTACGGTGTCGAAGACGCAAAATATCGCCGCTTTCGTTATGGTGTTCAGGTCAATAGCCTTGGCCTGACCGAACAGCAGCCCGAAAACAACGTCTACCGTATCCTGCTCGAAACGCTTGCTGTGACCCTGTCCAAAAATGCCCGTGCCCGCGCCGTTCAGTTGCCCGCATGGAATGAGGCACTTGGCCTGCCCCGCCCTTGGGATCAACAGTGGTCACTGCGAATGCAGCAAATCCTTGCCTATGAAACGGATCTGCTGGAATTTGATGACCTGTTTGATGGCAACCCTGCGATTGACCGCAAGGTTTCCGCCCTCAAAGAAGGCGCTCGTGCAGAGTTGGCCCAAATCGACGGCATGGGCGGCGCAGTCAACGCAATTGCCTATATGAAAGGCCGTTTAGTCGAATCCAACGCCACGCGTATCGGCAACATCGAGGCGGGCAATACAACTGTCGTTGGCGTCAACAAATGGCAAGCTGGCGAGCCTTCGCCTCTGACCGCTGGCGACGACGCGATCATGGTCGCGGATGCCGATGCAGAGGCCGATCAACTCCAACGCCTCAATGCTTGGAAATCGGAACGCGATAATTCGGCGGTAAAAGCCGCTCTTGCGGACCTCAACGCCGCAGCACTCGACGGCACAAACATTATGATTCCATCAGTCACTTGTGCACGTGCTGGTGTCACAACTGGTGAATGGGCAGATGTGATCCGTGGCGCATTTGGCCAGTATCGCGCGCCCACTGGTGTCAGCGCCAATCCATCAAACCGCACCGAAGGCTTGGACGAGCTACGCGAACAGGTTGATCTGGTCAGCAACGCTCTGGGACGCCGCATGAAATTTCTTGTTGGCAAACCCGGCCTCGACGGTCATTCGAACGGTGCCGAACAAATCGCCACCCGCGCCCGCGATTGCGGCATGGACATCGCCTATGATGGCATCCGCCTCACCCCCGCAGAAATTGTTGAGGCCGCAGCAAATGACGATGCTCATGTGATCGGCCTCTCGATCCTGTCCGGCTCTCATATTCCGCTCATCAAAGATGTGATCACCCGTCTTCGCGACGCCAATCTATCACATATTCCTGTCATAGCAGGCGGTATCATCCCCGAAGATGACGCCACCGCCTTACGCGCAATGGGCGTGGCTGCTGTCTATACGCCCAAGGATTTTGAGTTGAACAAGATCATGGCCGACATCATCACGCTCGTTGATCCGCGTTCCGCGGCTGCCGAGTAATCACATCTGTCATAGCGCAGCCCGCTTTGTTATCCTGCTCTCAGTATAACAACGAGGACAACGCAGATGACAATTCATATCGGCGCCGAAATCGGCGACATCGCCCCAACTGTATTAATGCCAGGCGACCCATATCGCGCGAAATGGGCTGCAGAAACGTTCCTCGATGATGTACGTCTGGTCAATGAAGTGCGCGGCATGCTCGGCTTTACAGGCACATGGAACGGACATCCCGTAACAATCCAAGGTTCAGGCATGGGCATGCCATCGCTGTCGATTTATGCCAATGAATTGATAACTGAATATAATGCGCAAACTTTGATCCGCATCGGATCATGTGGCGGGATGCAGGATCACGTTGGCATTCGTGATGTTATCCTCGCGATGACAGCCAGTAACATTTCCACCCCGTCTCGTGGCATTTTCAAAGAGCTGAACTTTGCACCATGCGCGGACTACGGCCTGCTATCCGCAGCCCATGCAGCCGCATCGGATAAGGGTGTCACAACCCACGTCGGCGGCATTTACTCTGCGGATGTTTTCTATGACGAACGCCCCGACCTGAACGAACAAATGATCCGCCACGGCATCCTCGGGGTCGAAATGGAAGCAGCCGAGCTTTATAATCTTGCACACCGCCACAACCGTCGCGCCTTAGCCGTTCTTACAGTATCGGATCACCTGATCACACACGAGGCACTGCCCGCCGAAGACCGCGAACGCAGCTTTGGCGATATGGTCGACATCGCGCTCAAGGCCGCTTTCGCCTAAAGCCCGTGACTGCGATCATATGCGTTGGGCTGTGGAGACTGCCAACCGTCCAGCGCACCCGCCTCCGGTTGATAAACCTCCATCCCAAGCGGATGACAGGCGGCAACATCGGACGAATGTTCATCGCCACAATCCCCGCCCGGGCACGCACTAAGCACAGCCGTCAGGTCAATCTCGGCAAACAATTCAAGGTAGTCACCCTTACGCACAGGGCTGGCCTTCATAAAATACTGCCCCGTATCGCGTGTAAATCCAGTGCACATGAATACGTTCAAAACGTCATGAACCAATGGCTCAGCAGCCTCAACCGTCAAGTCAAAATGATTCGCTACCGCGCGGGTCAGGTTTGAATGACAACAATGGTGATAATCCGACCCACCTAACAAACGCCCTGTATATGGATCGCATCTCGTGCCGATAACATCATGGACCGAGCCACCAAATTCATCGATACCATACCACCCTAGCGTATCCTCAACGATGGTCGCCATTGGCCTCAGATACGGGAAGCACGACCACATCCTCTCGCCAGTGGTAATATGGGTGCCATGCAGCGCCCTCGTTTTACCCGAATAAAAGCGCTCGGTCAGATCACCCGTCGCAAAAAGGTTCAAATCACCGACCTGTGGCCCTTCTGGGCAGGTAATCCGCAAAAATTGCCCCGCCTTCACATCAATCGCGGCCGCGTCTCTGGCAGGCGCTGTTACTTGATCAACCAATCTCGCGCCCTTGCTGGCGTTTTGCAAAACCGGAAGCCTTGCATCAGGCAATGTTTCATTGGGGTAACAAATGATCGGCTCAATTGACCGTCGTTGTTGTGCATCTTTTGGTTCATCAATCATGAAACAACTGTCGCTATTTTCCAGCCATCAAACAAGTTTTCTTTTGAAGTGAAAATATGGCCGCCGGAGGCAATAAAGCCGCCCCCTGGGGCGGCTTTATACCATTCCATCGCATGTCATAAATTGGACTGCTGTTAAATTACGCGCTCAACCATCTTTTTCTTGATCGACGCAATCGCCTTCGCTGGGTTCAACCCTTTTGGACAGGTCTTGGCACAGTTCATAATTGTATGGCAGCGGTATAGCTTGAATGGGTCTTCCAGATCATCCAACCGCTCGCCCGTGGCTTCATCGCGGCTATCGATGATCCAGCGGTATGCATGCAACAAGGCTGCTGGTCCTAGATAACGATCACCATTCCACCAATATGATGGGCAAGACGTTGAACAACACGCGCACATCACGCATTCATACAAACCATCCAGCTTTTCACGGTCTTCAATTGACTGCTTCCACTCTTTAGCAGGCGTATTGGTTTTCGTTTCCAACCACGGCATCACACTGGCATGTTGCGCATAAAAATGCGTCAGGTCAGGGATCAAATCTTTGACCACTGGCATGTGCGGCAGTGGGTAAATCTTCACATCACCCGACACGTCATCCATACCATAGATACAGGCGAGCGTGTTAATCCCATCAATATTCATCGCACAGGATCCGCAGATCCCTTCGCGACATGAACGGCGGAATGTCAGGGTCGGATCAATCTCGTTTTTGATCTTGATCAGTGCATCCAGAACCATCGGGCCACAGCTATCCATATCAACAAAATATGTATCAAGGCTGGGGTTCTTACCATCATCGGGGTTCCAACGGTAAATCTGAACCTTGCGCAAATTGGTTGCGCCTTCTGGCTTTGGCCATGTTTTACCAGTAACCATCCGGCTGTTTTTTGGCAGTGTGAGTTGAACCATTGCGACCGTCCTCTTCTTTACGACGTCAAAGTTGTAATGCGCTGACAGGCGGTTGGCCTGTCAATTGCTGCATACATGAAAAATATACTTCCTGAGGGTCCTTACCCATTAAGAAATCCGACGAAACCCCGATGCGCGCACCCGTCGATACACCTGTTTTACTATTTAGTCCGACAGACACGCTGCCCGTTGGCCCCATTGATGCGCGCGCACGATCTGCGCATTTTGACTCGGCGGCCTCCAAGCTCATATATCCGCCGGCTCCACATGCAGCGAGCGAAAGCGATATAAACATGGCGGCGATCCGCATCAGCGATGAATCCCAATCAGACAGTATTGCGTTCCACCAATGATCGGCGGTGCACCTTCTTCACAGATAGCCACGCTACTCGAATTGCTTTGCCTGACACCCGGGGATCGCATTGTCGCCGTCGTAGCTTTTGGAACCGGCGCATTGAAATCGTCGTATTGTATTGCCGGCCCTCCACTTGCAGGTATCAACAACCCTCCACTCACTTCTGCAGCCAACCCGGCGATAGCCCCGCCGTTAGACCCACTCCCAAAGCCTGTCGTGCAGGCTGTCAGCATAACAAAAACTAATGAAGCAAAAAATTTTTGCATCAGAATGTCCGCTCTTTTGGTGCAATCTTCTTCATGGAAATTCCGCCCTCTTTCTCTTTGGTCAATGGCGCTTCGATGACGGGACGATAAGTCAAATCAACGGCATTACCATCAATCCGCGAAATCGTATGCACGCGCCAATTCTCGTCGTCACGGCTGGCATAATCCTCATGCGCATGTGCGCCACGGCTTTCTTTGCGTGCCTCAGCACCAACAATCGTGGCTAACGCATTTGGCATAAGGTTCGCAAGTTCCAGCGTTTCCATCAGATCAGAGTTCCAGACAAGGCTACGATCAGTGACCTTAATATCGGTCATCTTGCCTGCCACTTCGCCCATCTTCTCGGCACCGGCTTTCAATGTCTCGTCAGTGCGGAACACGGCAGCGTCTGCTTGCATTGTTTTTTGCATTTCAAGGCGTAATTCCGCAGTTGGCGTTGCGCCATCCGCGTAACGCATTGCATCCAGGCGATCAAAAGCAGCGTCCACAGATGCTTGGTTCAACACGGGGTTGGCGGCATCTTTATCAACAACTTTACCCGCCTGAATCGCAGCTGCACGGCCAAATACAACAAGATCGATAAGGCTGTTTGATCCCAAACGGTTCGCACCGTGGACCGACGCACAGCCTGCTTCACCCACGGCCATCAAACCCGGCACAACGGCATTAGGGTCTTTCTTGGTAGGGTTGAGAACTTCACCATGATAGTTGGTCGGAATGCCGCCCATGTTATAGTGCACTGTCGGCAACACTGGGATCGGTTCCTTGGTCACATCCACGCCCGCAAAAATCTTGGCGCTTTCGGAAATGCCGGGCAGACGCAGGTTCAGCGCCTCGGACGGCAGGTGGTTCAGGTTGAGGTGAATGTGATCACCACTTGATCCGACACCGCGCCCTTCGCGAATTTCCATCGTCATGCAGCGTGATACATAGTCTCGCGGCGCAAGATCTTTGTAGTTGGGCGCATAACGCTCCATGAAGCGCTCACCTTCGGAGTTGGTGAGATAGCCACCCTCACCGCGTGCGCCCTCAGTAATCAGACAACCTGCGCCATAAATTCCTGTTGGGTGGAATTGCACAAATTCCATATCCTGTAGTGGCAAGCCTTGACGCGCGACCATACCGCCACCATCGCCTGTGCAGGTGTGTGCAGAAGTGGCGCTGAAATACGCGCGACCATAACCACCCGTCGCCAGAACAGTCGTCTTGGCATTGAAGACGTGCATGGTGCCGTCATCAAGCTTCCATGCAACAACACCCTGACATTGACCATCCTCGGACATGATCAAATCGGTGGCGAAATATTCAATGTAGAATTCTGCTTGCTGTTTGAGCGATTGCCCATAAAGCGTGTGAAGGATCGCGTGGCCTGTCCGGTCAGCGGCAGCACATGTCCGCTGCACGGCTGGACCTTCGCCAAATTCGGTTGTGTGGCCGCCAAATGGGCGTTGATAAATCTTGCCTTCTTCGGTCCGGCTAAATGGCACGCCGTAGTGTTCCAGCTCATAAACCGCCTTTGGGGCTTCGCGCGCGAGATATTCCATCGCGTCCGTGTCACCCAACCAGTCTGATCCCTTGACGGTGTCATACATATGCCACTGCCAGCTATCAGGCCCCATATTACCCAGTGACGCAGCAATTCCGCCTTGCGCGGCAACCGTGTGCGAACGAGTGGGGAAAACCTTGGTGATACAAGCGGTCTTTAGCCCTTGTTCAGCCAAACCAAGCGTCGCCCGCAGGCCTGCGCCACCAGCGCCAATAACAATCGCATCATAAGTGTGCGTTTCATATTCGTATGCAGCCATCGTCAAATCTCCGGCGTGAAATTAAAATGCAAGGCGCAGGATGGCGAAAACGCCCAAACCCGCAGCGCCATAGGACAGACAAATCATCGCAATCAGCAATGCCTTGCGTGCAAACCCGTGAACATAATCCTCGATCAGCGTCTGAACGCCGCCGCGAAAATGCATAAAGCCAACGATCAATGTCAGCGCGGCAATCGCAGCAGGCACAGGGCGGCTGTAATAGGCAACGACCTCAGCATGGGTCCCGCCTAGCGCTGATCCAAAGGTGAAAATGAACAGCGGCATCAGCACGACCAGTGCAACCGAGCTGATCATCATATGCCAGTGATGCATCGTGCCCGACTTGGCCGACCCCGTCGCATTTGCGCGTTTACGATCCGTAAGAAATGACATCTCTATTACTCCTTACAGCACGATAACTGTGAAAATGGTGAAGAGCACTGATGCGACGATCATAATCACACCAGCAGTTTCGGATTTTTGGACGTCGAGCATATAGCCGCTGTCCCAGATCAAATGACGGATGCCACCAAACATATGGTACCAGATCGCCCATGCAGACAAAAAGAACACCAGATCACCGAACCAGCTGCGCAAGAAACCATCAGCCACGGCAAATGCATCCGGTCCAGCCGCCGCCGCAACAAACCACCAAACGATCATCAATCCCGCCACCAACAGCGCATTGCCCGTCAGGCGCACAAAGATTGATGTCATCGACGTCAATTGCGGGCGGTATATCGTCAAATGTGGTGACAGCGGGCGATTGCCCCGGTTCACATCAGCCATGATTATTCCTTTGTCTTCAACTCGCGCTTGCACGCTTTGTGATATGATTGCACGAACATGTTAAAAGAGTCACGCAATCTCGCCAGAAAAAACCACGCAATTGGTCGCAGGCTTCACAATTCATCCAGCTTGTGATCACACTTTTAAAATATGTGATCACATATAGCATTTCTGCTCACTCAAACCATGTATTCATACGGCAGAAAGTGAAACTGTTCGCTACCCGCCGCTCTCATAAATTCCAACTAAATGCGCCTCAAACTCTGTGCACATCGTGATTGATTTCGTCTCTGGGTCATAAAACGCGTTGGCCTCGCCGCAACTTTCGACATTCACCATAAGCGGGTTATCCAGTCCAAAGTCTTGGTTCAACGCAGTCAATTCCTCTCGGATCGTGTTAAGCATGATCGGCGCGCTTTCGTCCTGTGCCCCCAACACAAACGTGCTGCTTGGCTGCTGAACCGCAATTTCATCCAGTGCATTTCCCCAGCTAAAGGACGCTTGATCAAATTCAATTTCACACCAGTCGGCGCGTTCTTGTGGCAGACCCATTGTTTCCGCCATCTCAGCGCGTGCGTTCATGTCACCGCCCGCGAAAATGCAAACCGTATTGTAATACCTTTGCTCGTTCGCTCCGTGTGTGTCCCAGAACGCTATATCCCCAGCATCCTGTTGCGCTTCAGCCAAAAACACATCGCCCGTGGCCATCACCATCGCCTGCGCTGCTTCTTCTTCATAAAGCATATGCATCAGCATAACTGATGCGACGTCAGCCGCGTCTTCTTCTTGGCCGAAAATTGGCAATTGGCGCAGGTCAATTAATGCATGACCAAGTTCATGATAGAAAATCGCAAGGGTATTATCCCGCACGTATTCTTCGGCATCTTGTGCCTGTGCAGCAGTGCCAATCAACAGGCAAGGGAAAAGGTATTTCATAGGGCTTGTTTCTTATTCGCTCATGACCCGAGAACGCGCCGTTGCCTTTGCCCCCTCCGCAGGGACCAACGCGCTGGCTCGCCCTAACCCAAAGGCAGGCATGCCCGCATAAAGCGTTTCATATTGACCGGACTTGACCAAATACGTCTCATGCCAAATGCCCAGATCATTCCGGTTGGCCTTCATCCGCTTATTAAACGCCATCCATGCTGGGAAATGCGCCCTGTCCCTTGATTTTGCATAAGCTTCCAGATGGTCAAAGCTGCGCCAATACTGAACCGTCAATCCAGTCGTCGGTCCGTTATGGCCTAAAAACCCGGTTTCCTCAGATGGCAGTCGCTCCAACTCTTTGATCATGCGAAACATTGCGATCGACGCAGGGAGCCACTTGTGAATTTTCCATGGTTTATTGACGCGCATGCCAATCAGGAAAACAACAAAATCGCCCTCGATCTGCGCTGTCATTCGCTCGGAAATTATCCGTTTCATGCTATTTATTAAACAGGCATCAACGCCCAATAATCAAGGTCCAGCAATACATCAGACAGATACTTTCCGTCGTCACCGCGTAATTCACCCGCCTTGCCCTTGGTCGCAACCAGCCGCAATCGCACGGCACCAACACCGGGCGCATCTACATCAGCCTTATCCAGAATCTCGGTCCATGCCCTTATGGTGTCGCCAGCAAAACACGGGTTTGCATGGGCCCCGCCGTTCAACGCCACGATCATCTGCGCATTTGCAAGGCCATTGAACGAGAGTGCCCTCGCCAACGAAATCACATGACCGCCATAGATCAGGCGCTTGCCATCGGCGCGGTTCGTGGCATCAAAATGCACCTTTGCGGTGTTTTGCCAAAGACGCGTGGCCAGCATATGCTCGGCCTCTTCGATGGTCACACCATCCACATGGTCGATGATCTCTCCAACGGCGTAATCGCCCCAACGGTGCGGCTCGCCTGCCTGCTCAAAGTCATAGGCGCTAAAATCAAGCCCCTCTGGGATCATCAGATCGGCAGCGTCCACAGCCTTGGCCAGTTCGGGCACCACAGCAGCAGGCGCATCGCCATCGGCACGGCGGCGCACCATAACCCAACGCACATATTCCATCAGCACATCACCATGCTGATTACGCCCCGTCGTGCGCACCCAAACAATGCCGGTTTTCCCGTTGGAGTTTTGCTTGACGCCGATCACCTCTGACGACGACGTAATCGTATCGCCAGCATAAGCGGGTTTAACCCAACGCCCTTCTGCATAGCCAAGGTTCGCTACAGCGTTCAACGATACATCCGGCACCGTCTTGCCAAACACAGTATGAAACGTGATCAAGTCGTCCATTGGACTGGCGGGTAGGCCACAAGCTCTTGCAAATTCATCCGACGAATGGATCGCACCGCGCGCTGGATACAGCGCATGATACATTGCGCGCTCCCCACCAGATAACGTGCGTGGCACCGCATGATTGATTACATCACCTACGCTGTAATCCTCGAAAAATCGCCCCGCATTCGTCTTCGACATTACGCCTCGCCCAGCTTCATTTCGCGCGAATATGCGACATCGGCCTCTTTCACGACGGCCTGCGCACAGCGCATCACGCCATTGGCCTGATCAAACGCATATTGCGGGCTGCCGTGTAGCGACCAGCCTTTGGACAAGGCTTCGGTCACGCGGTGGCAAAAGTTGGATGTGTCGTCTTCGGTGATCAAACGGTAAACTTGCATGATTTATCCAAACGGGTTCGGGCCAACTGCCATGTGAATGACCGCAACAACGGCGAACACAACAACAGTAGCAATGATTGCAGTGACTTCTTTTTTGACTGGCACGGCGTGATACGGCGTTCTGGCGCCCTGGATACCGTTGATCAAAATGATCTCAAGCACGGCCCACATGCCCATGCCGCCAAACAGCAGGATCGATTCCTGATCACCGTTCACCAGTAGATGGCCAATAGACCAAACAATCACCGCCGTTAGCATTGGATGACGCACGAGTTTGGTAATCTTCGTTTTCGCACCCGAAGCGGCAAACAAATAGAACGACAAAAGCATCAACAGGTTATTGATTCCTGTCATTGCTGGGGTGCGGCCCCAGAATACCTCTCCGTTGGCACAGCGATACCCAACCACCATCAGCACGATCGCAATGAGCGAACCGATCGCAACAATCGCCTTGCCTTTGTCGCCGCAGCCAGCACGATGCGCAGGGGCGACCCGCTTCCAAACATGGGTCGCCGTCCACAAAAGTAGCCCGATAATGATATAAGTCATGATGCCTCCAACGCGGCGATGGCCGCTGCTTTCGCCAACGTCGCCTTTGCCGTCACAATATGCAAGTTCTCTACGATCTTGCCATCCACAACCGCGACACCCTCGCCCTCAGCTTCGGCGGCATCAAAGGCCTCGATCTGACGTTTTGCCAGCTCGATCTCTTCGGCTGAAGGCCCAAACGCGGCATTACAAATTGCCACCTGTGCAGGGTGGATCAAGGTCTTGCCGTCAAACCCCATGTCGCGCCCCTCGGCACATTCAATCGTTAGGCCATCATCATCCTTGAACGCGTTATAAACGCCGTCCAGCACAACAATTCCTGCCGCCTTGGCCGCCAGCACAGACATCTGTAGCGCCGTCATGAGTGCGCCTCTTGTCCGGCTGTTCATATCCTTGGCCAGATCATTGGTGCCCAGCACAAAACCTTGCATCCTCGGGTGCGCAGCAATTGATGCGGCATTCAGCACGCCCTGCGGCGTCTCCATCATGGCCCATATTGGCAGATCAGGGATTAACGCTGCCAGCGCATCCAAATCATCGGTGCTATTTACCTTTGGCAATAGCACCGCATCGCAATCCATCTGGGCAATCGCCGCGGCATCATCTTTGCCCCACTGCGTATCCAGCCCATTCATCCGCACGATTTTCAGGCGCGGGCCATAGCCGCCCTGCGCGAGGCACCCCGCAAGGGTTTGGCGAGCAGGGACCTTCGCATCTGGCGTCACAGCGTCCTCTAAATCAAACAAGATGACATCAACCGCTAGCCCCCTCGCCTTTTCAAGCGCGCGCTCTTTTGATCCCGGAATGTATAGTGCCGAACGATATGGGCGGTCATGCATCAGATTCTACCTCGCAATAATATTGCGCCATAAAGGCCAGAAATTTGCAGATCAATCAACCGCAATTTGCCGCATTGCAGCAAAAGCAACGTTCGGACGCCTAATTCTCTACTCACATCACATATTCACAGTGGCACGAACATCGACCAATCAAGAGATTACTATGCAACGCAATTTCTACGTCCTCTCACTCGGTTTCGGCGCACTGCTACTGGCTACCCACCATGCATATGCACAACCTTACTGCACCAACGACCGCGAACCACTCTCGGCTATTTACGCCAACCCAACCCAGATCAACCTGACGCCCGTTAACACCAATAGTATGTATGTCAGCCCGAAAAACGCCCGCTCAGGCACTAGCCTGTGCGCCCTGACCCCAATCCACGCACCCAGTAATGCAAATGGCGCAAGTACAAGGCTTGCCAGTGCGGTGTCTTTGCTGAAAATGCCCAAAAACAGGTAGGGTACAAACTTCATCCAGTTGATCGCCCAAAACGTGATCACTGTGGTCGCCTGATACGCCAATTTGCTCATGCCTTGGCTTAACAAAAAAACAGCCGTTGGCGGCCCACCCGCATGGGCTACAAAGCTGGTAAATCCGCCAATCGATCCGGCAACCCATGCAAAACTGCGCCGAAACGGCAAGGTCTTGCGCCCTATCAAGCCTACCGACTGCACGATCTGGAACGCGACAAACGCCAAGCAGATCGCGCCGATCAACACGCGAAACACATCCGCATCCACTGACGAATAGATCCAAGCCGCCAGCGCCACACCTGGCACGGCCCCGATCACCATACCCACGAATGATGGCCAATGCCATTTACCCCAATAGGGACGCAAAGTGACTGCATCGATCACCATGAATAGCGGCAGCACGACGCCCAGCGCCGCCCCAGGCGGCAGCACCAACGCCAGAATCGCGCCCGCCACAAATGCAGCGCCCGACCCAAATCCGCCCTTCGATATCCCGCCAAAAACGATTGCGGGGATGCCAACCGCAAAAAAGACCCAATCAAATGTAATCACGCTGAACGCCCTGATTTATCTTGCCAATTCGAAACATCTACCGACAGTTTCGCAGAAATACGACGCCAAATTCGTGATGCTGCACCGCAGCAGACTTGCGCGCAGCGCGTCAAACGCTTAGTCCATGCGCAAAATCCAACCGAAAAATAGGAGCCACTTTCATGGCACGACCTAAAATTGCCCTCATCGGCGCTGGCCAAATCGGCGGCACGCTTGCACACCTCGCAGCGATCAAAGAACTTGGCGACATCGTTATGTTCGACATCGCCGAAGGCGGCGACATCGGCCGCGGCAAAGCGCTCGACATTGCAGAAGCAGCACCAGTCGCTGGCCTTGACGTCGATCTCAAAGGCACCAACGATTACGCTGAAATCGCAGGCGCTGACGTTTGCATCGTAACCGCTGGCGTTGCGCGCAAGCCCGGCATGTCCCGTGACGATCTGTTGGGCATCAACCTGAAGGTCATGAAATCTGTTGGCGAAGGCATCGCAGCCCACGCACCGGGCGCATTCGTGATCTGCATCACCAACCCGCTTGATGCGATGGTTTGGGCACTGCGCGAATTCTCTGGCCTGCCAGAGCATATGGTTTGTGGCATGGCTGGCGTTCTTGATAGCGCACGTTTCCGTCACTTCCTCGCGGAAGAGTTCGACGTATCCATGCGCGACGTCACAGCATTCGTTCTTGGCGGCCACGGCGACACAATGGTCCCGCTGACACGCTATTCCACAGTTGCGGGCATTCCATTGCCTGATCTGGTGGACATGGGCTGGACCACACAAGAAAAACTCGACGCGATCGTTCAACGCACACGCGACGGCGGCGCAGAGATTGTTGGCCTGCTGAAAACAGGCTCCGCATTCTACGCACCAGCGACATCCGGCATTGAAATGGCAGAAGCCTACCTCAAAGATCAAAAACGTCTGCTGCCATGTGCAGCCCACGTTGATGGCGCTTATGGCCTCGACGGTTTCTACGTTGGCGTCCCAACAGTCATCGGCGCAGGCGGGATTGAGCGTGTGGTCGAGATCAAGATGAACAAAGACGAACAAGCGATGTTCGACAAATCAGTCGACGCCGTCAAAGGCCTCGTCGCTGCATGTAAAGAGATCGATCCGTCATTGGTCTAAGACCACCGGCTAAACAGATTAGAAAAGCGTCCCTTCGGGGGCGCTTTTTGCGTTTCAAAGCAGCAGTGTGTTTATCAATGACCGCTGTGCGGGACAGAGCTGCCGCTAACACTACCATGTCGAATGACGGCTTTTAGTAATCGTGTTTACGTTGGAGCAGGTCGCAAATGATGCTTGTTGATAGCCGTCCTCATAGCCCAAAGGCTTACGGGTAATCCCACGATCAGTCCTGCGATTCCTCCCCAGAAAGCAGCCGCGTCAGCATGTCCCAATAATGCCCCGACAAATCCAACGATAAAACCGGCAATAAAACCGGCAATAAAACCGCCTAAAAGGCCTCGCCAAACCATGCTCCACCATATTGGCAACACTTCTCCGTAAGTCATAAATTTTCCTTTCAACAACTTAAAGCGGACTTTGGTTGCGATGCAGAAAAAATGCAAGATAGACTCAAAGTAGACACTCAGGGCGTTGCCCATGCGTTCAAACCGCCCTTATAATTAACTGCACCGCTTGATTCCTCCACCTGCGTCCAATTTTGTGATCACACTTTAAAATTGTGTGATCACAAATGTCACTTTTTTGCCCATCGTTCATAATTTGTTGTTCTTTTACGTGCTCAGCTATGCTTCAAGTAGGCATACCCACGCAACAAGGGACGATTTGATGAACATCCACGAATACCAAGCCAAGGCGCTTTTGAAATCATATGGCGCACCGGTCAGCGATGGTCGCGCGGTTCTGAAAGCAGAAGACGCCAAAACAGCCGCTGGCGAAATGGACGGCCCGCTTTGGGTGGTCAAAGCACAAATTCACGCCGGTGGCCGTGGCAAAGGATCATTCAAGGAACCTGATGCTGGCGACGCTGGTGGTGTGCGCCTGACTAAATCTGTCGAAGAAGCCGCACAAGAAGCCAAGAAAATGCTGGGCCGCACCTTGGTCACGCATCAGACTGGCCCTGCTGGCAAGCAGGTCAACCGCGTCTACATCGAAGACGGCTCTGGCATTGAAACGGAAATGTATCTCGCCCTGCTGGTTGATCGTCAAACATCACGCATCGGCTTTGTCTGCTCCACCGAGGGCGGCATGGACATCGAAGAAGTGGCCGAAAACACGCCAGATAAAATCCTCAACTTCACCGTTGATCCCGCAACAGGCTATCAGGCCTACCACGGCCGCCGCGTCGCATTTGCACTGGGCCTCACAGGTCAGCAGGTCAAGCAATGCGTGAAATTGATGGGCCAGTTGTACAAAGCATTCACCGAAAAAGACATGGAAATGCTGGAAATCAACCCTCTGATCGTTACGGACAAGGGCGACCTGAAAGTGCTCGACGCCAAGGTTTCATTCGATGGCAACGCGATCTATCGCCACGCTGACATCGCCGCATTGCGCGACGAAACAGAAGAAGACCCAAAAGAACTCGCCGCATCCAAGTATGACCTCAACTACATCGCTCTCGACGGTGAAATCGGCTGTATGGTCAACGGCGCGGGTCTTGCGATGGCCACGATGGACATCATCAAGCTCTACGGCGCAGAGCCTGCCAACTTCCTCGACGTGGGTGGTGGTGCGACCAAAGAGAAAGTGACCGAAGCATTCAAAATCATCACCTCTGACCCGCAGGTCAAAGGTATCCTGGTCAACATCTTCGGCGGTATCATGCGCTGCGATGTGATTGCCGAAGGTGTGGTCGCTGCTGTTAAAGAAGTCGGCTTGAAAGTGCCGCTCGTTGTCCGCCTTGAGGGGACAAATGTGCAACAGGGTAAAGACATCATCAACAACTCCGATGTTGACGTAATCGCTGCAGACGACCTTAAAGATGGGGCACAAAAAATTGTTGCCGCAGTTAAAGGATAAATAATGAACAAGTTTGCTATCATCGCGGGCGTCATTGCACTCTCAGGGTGCAGTGAAACTCTTACGCTCTTGGGTATTGGACAAAACAATGTGTTGGAAGCAGCGGCGCAATGTGACGATGATACCATAGCGGCTAACAGCCAGATGTCGGGTCAGGCAGTTGAAGATCTTCGCTGTGGGCCTCAATCTCAGTCACCGTCCGAAACACCCATTGATGACAGTCCAAGCATTTTCGACATTTTCCGGAACTAATATCGCCAACGCACACGTAACGACGACGATCAGACTTCTCGGAATACACGAACCGCATCGACCCCGCTTCTTATCGTGGTCAATGTACATAAAAACAGGTCTGCGCTTACTGAAAGGTCTGACGCGCATCGAAACAACTCAACTGCGGCAACCGCCCAAAATATTTGGTAGGTACCCGGTTGTGCGAAAACGCTGGGCAGGAAAGCGCCGCTTGAATGGCTCAAATTATCTCACTTGCGCGCATAATTGCGGCATAACTTAAAGACACGAAGGACGATCCAAATGGCAATTCTCGTTGACGAAAACACCAAAGTCATCTGTCAGGGACTGACGGGCTCTCAGGGCACGTTCCACTCCGAACAGGCGATTGCCTATGGCACCAAAATGGTCGGCGGCGTTACCCCGGGCAAGGGCGGACAGACGCATCTTGACCTGCCGGTATTCAACTCTGTCCACGAGGCAAAACATGTGACTGAGGCAAACGCCTCTGTGATTTATGTGCCTCCGCCCTTCGCCGCCGATTCAATCCTCGAGGCGATCGACGCCGAAATGGAACTGATCATATGCATTACCGAAGGCATCCCGGTTCTCGACATGATGCGCGTCCAGCGTGCATTGGAAGGGTCCGCTTCCCGCCTGATCGGCCCAAACTGCCCCGGTATCATCACCCCTGACGCCTGCAAAATCGGCATCATGCCAGGCCATATTCACAAGCGCGGCTCCGTTGGTGTTGTGTCCCGTTCCGGCACACTAACCTATGAGGCCGTGAAGCAGACATCTGATTCAGGTCTCGGCCAATCCACAGCCGTCGGCATCGGCGGCGACCCGATCAAGGGCACAGAGCACATCGACGTTTTGAATATGTTCCTTGATGATGATGAAACACATTCCATGATCATGATCGGCGAAATCGGCGGTTCCGCCGAAGAAGAAGCTGCTGAATTCCTGACTGCGCAAAAGAAGAAAGGCCGTTGGAAACCAACTGCCGGTTTCATCGCAGGCCGCACCGCTCCTCCCGGCCGTCGCATGGGCCACGCAGGCGCGATTGTCGCTGGCGGCAAAGGCGACGCAGAAAGCAAAATCGAAGCCATGAAATCCGCAGGTATCATCGTGGCTGACAGCCCCGCGACATTGGGCGAGGCTGTTCTCGCGGCAATCGCAAAGTAAAATTCACGCCTCCGCCAGTTCGCGGGGGCGCCCATTTTGGCAACCTACAGCGGCTGAGGTTAAATCGATGAACGACCAATCCCCCAACGACATCATGCACGCCTCAAGCTTCTTGCAAGGCCACAACGCGGAATACGTCGAGCAGCTTTATGCCCGTTACGCCGAAAACCCGAATGCGGTTGATGAAAGCTGGCAAGCCTTCTTCAAATCCTTGGGCGATTCCCCAGCGGATGCGAGGGCCGAGGCCGCTGGCCCGTCTTGGGGGCGCGCCGATTGGCCGCCTGTGCCGAATGATGACCTGACAGCAGCACTTGATGGTCAATGGCCAGCCGAGCCTGCCGCCGCTGGCAAGAAAATCAAAGACAAAGCCGCTGAAAAAGGCGTTGCACTGGACGAAACCCAAGTCCGCTCTGCCGTTCTCGACAGCCTGCGCGCCCTGATGATCATCCGCGCCTACCGCATCCGTGGCCATTTGGCGGCTGATCTTGACCCGCTCGGGATGCGCGATGAGCAGCCGCATCCTGAACTTGATCCACAAAACTACGGTTTTACCGCCGCTGACATGGATCGCCCGATCTTTATCGACAACGTACTGGGCCTCGAAGTCGCCACGATGAACGAAATTATCGCCATCGTGCGTCGCACCTATTGCGGCACCTTTGCCCTGCAATACATGCACATTTCCAACCCAGAAGAGGCGGGCTGGCTGAAAGAGCGTATCGAAGGTTACGGCAAAGAAATTTCTTTCACTCAAAACGGCCGCAAGGCAATTCTGAACTCTCTGGTTCAGGCCGAAGGTTTTGAGAAATTCCTGCACGTCAAATACATGGGCACCAAGCGTTTCGGCCTTGATGGCGGCGAAGCACTGATCCCTGCAATGGAACAGATTATCAAGCGTGGCGGTCAGTTGGGCTTGGATGATATCATCATTGGTATGCCGCACCGTGGCCGCTTGTCCGTGTTGGCAAATGTCATGCAAAAGCCATACCGCGCGATTTTCAATGAATTCCAAGGCGGCTCGTTCAAGCCCGAGGATGTCGACGGTTCCGGCGACGTGAAATACCACCTCGGCGCGTCATCTGACCGCCAGTTCGACGACAACTCGGTCCACCTGTCGCTGACAGCGAACCCGTCCCACCTAGAGGCGGTCAATCCTGTCGTATTGGGCAAAGTCCGCGCCAAGCAAGACCAGAAAAACGACGAAGATCGCACGCGCGTTATGGGCATCCTTCTCCACGGTGATGCGGCATTCGCAGGTCAGGGCGTCGTGGCCGAAGGCTTTGGCCTGTCTGGCCTTAAGGGCCATAAAACCGGCGGCACGATGCACATCGTTGTGAACAACCAGATCGGTTTCACCACCGCGCCGCACTTTAGCCGCTCTTCCCCCTACCCGACTGACATTGCCTTGATGGTCGAAGCGCCGATTTTCCATGTGAATGGCGATGACCCAGAGGCGGTGGTCCATGCCGCACGCGTCGCCACCGAATTCCGTCAGAAATTCCACAAAGATGTTGTGCTCGACATCATCTGCTACCGCCGCTTTGGTCATAACGAAGGCGACGAGCCGATGTTCACCAATCCGGTGATGTATAAAAAGATCAAAAAGCAGAAGACGACGCTCACGCTTTATACTGAACGTCTTATTCGCGATGGCCTTATTCCCGAGGGCGAGATTGAAGACATGAAGGCCGCGTTTCAGGCGCACCTGAACGAAGAATTCGAAATCGGCAAAAACTACAAACCCAACAAGGCCGATTGGCTTGATGGTAAGTGGTCACACCTTGATCGCAATAAGGATGATTATCAGCGAGGTGAAACCGCGATTGATGCCGCGACATTCAAGGATGTTGGCACGGCTCTGACCACGGCACCCGCTGATTTCCCGCTGCACAAGACAATCACCCGCCTGCTCGATGCGAAATCCAAGATGTTTGAAACCGGCGAAGGGTTTGACTGGGCCACCGGCGAGGCATTGGCATTCGGATCACTTCAAACCGAAGGTTTCCCCGTCCGCCTATCCGGCCAAGATTGCACACGCGGCACGTTTAGCCATCGCCATTCTGGCCTGATCAACCAAGATACCGAAGAACGTTACTACCCTCTCAACAACATCCGCGAGGGACAAGCCAATTACGAAGTCATCGACAGTATGTTGTCCGAATATGCGGTGCTTGGTTTCGAATACGGCTACTCACTTGCGGAACCCAACGCATTGACCTTGTGGGAAGCACAGTTCGGCGATTTCGCCAACGGTGCGCAGATCATGTTCGATCAGTTCATCAGCTCAGGTGAAAGCAAATGGCTGCGCATGTCCGGCCTTGTCTGCTTGCTGCCGCATGGATACGAGGGCCAAGGCCCCGAACACTCCAGCGCACGCCTAGAACGGTTCCTGACAATGTGCGGCGGCGACAACTGGATCGTGGCAAATTGCACGACACCTGCCAACTACTTCCACATCCTGCGCCGCCAGCTGCACCGCAGCTACCGCAAACCGCTTATCATGATGACGCCAAAATCATTGCTGCGTCACAAAATGGCGGTGTCCAAGGCAGAAGAGTTCCAAACCGGATCATCCTTCCACCGCGTCCTGTGGGATGATGCCCAGCACGGCAATTCCGACACCACATTGGTTGCTGACGACAAAATCAAGCGCGTTGTGATGTGCTCTGGCAAGGTCTACTTTGACCTGCTCGAAGAACGCGACGCGCGTGGCATCGATGACGTCTACATCATGCGTTTCGAACAGTTCTATCCTTTCCCCGCACAATCCGCGGTCAAAGAATTGGAACGCTTCAAGAATGCGGACATGGTTTGGTGTCAGGAAGAACCCAAAAACCAAGGCGCGTGGTCGTTTATGGAACCCAATATTGAATGGGTCCTGACCCGGATCAAAGCCAAAAACACACGGCCAATTTATGCAGGGCGTTCCGCCGCTGCATCCCCTGCAACGGGACTGGCCAGCAAACACAAAGCAGAACAAACAGCACTCGTTGACGATGCGCTGACAGTTGAAGGATCAAAGAAATGAGCACCGAAGTCCGCGTCCCAACCCTTGGCGAATCCGTCACAGAAGCCACCGTCGCCACATGGTTCAAACAACCCGGCGATGCCGTCGCCGTCGATGAAATGCTCTGCGAACTGGAAACTGACAAAGTGACCGTAGAAGTGCCAAGCCCCGTCGCTGGCACCCTGTCTGAAATCGTCGCAGCCGAAGGTGAAACCGTCGGCGTTGACGCCCTGCTCGCCCAAATCGCAGCAGGCGACGCAGCCCCCGCACCCAAGGCTGAACCAGCCAAGGTCGAAGCCCCAGCCGCCGAAGCAGCCGTAGCACCCACGCCTGCCAAAACGGACGTCGAAAACGCGCCATCTGCCAACAAATTGATGGCCGAAAACAACCTGACCGACGTTGCAGGCACCGGCAAAGATGGCCGCGTGATGAAAGAGGACGTGCTCAAGGCGCTTGCCACCCCAGCACCGGCACCTGCCGCCGCAGCCCCCTCCGCCCCGCGCGCTGACAACCCGCGCGAAGAGCGTGTCAAAATGACCCGCCTGCGCCAGACAATCGCCAAACGCCTCAAGGACAGCCAAAACACCGCTGCCATGCTCACCACCTATAACGAGGTCGACATGACCGAGGTGATGGCACTGCGCAATGAATACAAAGACCTGTTCTTGAAAAAGCACGGCGTGAAACTGGGCTTCATGTCCTTCTTCACCAAAGCATGCGTGCACGCGCTCAAAGAAATCCCAGAAGTGAACGCCGAAATCGACGGCACCGATGTGGTTTACAAAAACTTCGTCAACATGGGCATCGCCGCTGGCACGCCAACCGGCCTTGTGGTTCCCGTCATCAACGACGCCGACCAAATGTCATTCGCTGCGATTGAAAAGGCGATTGCGGAAAAAGGCGCCAAAGCGCGCGACGGTAAACTGTCCATGGCCGAAATGCAGGGCGGCACATTCACCATCTCCAATGGTGGTGTCTACGGATCGCTGATGTCGTCCCCGATCCTGAATCCACCACAGTCCGGCATCCTCGGCATGCACAAAATCCAAGACCGCCCAATGGCGATCAACGGCCAAGTCGTGATCCGCCCAATGATGTACCTCGCCCTGTCCTACGACCACCGCATCGTCGACGGCAAAGGTGCCGTGACATTCCTCGTCCGCGTAAAAGAAGCGCTCGAGGATCCACGCCGGTTGTTGATGGATTTGTAACGCTGCTTCAGATCAAAGTTTCGTCCAAGGCAAAAAGTATAGGAGTTTTTGAATGGACATTATTGGCGGTCTGACAGCCGTGAAACTCGCGTTGGATCTCACAAAAGATCTCCGCGATATTGATAGGTCGATTGATGAAGCCGGTTTTAAACTGAAATTGGCCGAATTGACCTCCGCGTTAGCTGACACGCAAGTTGCTCTCGCTGACGCGAAAATAAAATTATCTGACCTGCAAGAAAAATTGGCGGGCGAAAGGAAGGGCATCGTTTGTCCGATTTGTAAGAACGGTCGATTGCAAGTTACAGACGTAGGTCACCACCACGCCCGACCAAATTTACAATGGCATACTTCTACCTGCAGCTCTGAGGACTGCGCGTATCAGAATAATCGTTTGTTCGACACCGGTGCTAATCGTTACAGAGAAAGTGGTGAAAAATGACCCCAGAACCCCAATACCTCACCTACGCCGCGATCCTTCTCGCCTTTGGCACCATCGTCGCCCTCATCATGCGCCGCAACGTCAATCTTGCCCAACGCTATGTCAAAGCAGGCGTATTCTTGGATCAAATCACCGCAGGCCATGACGCAGCAACAGCGAACGCCGCTGCCGCTCTGACGTTTTCCAAGAACTCAACCAAGGACAGCAACGCCCTCGCCATGCAACGCGCCAGCCAATTGGCGATCAAGCTGACCAAAGGCGAAGAAATTCCGCTCATTCAACTTGCCATTAAAAAGGGCTTCAAGAAATGACCCCCGAACTCACATATCTCAGCTACGCCGTGATCCTCCTGATCGCTCATATCATCCTCCAAGCCTCATTCTCGGACCTGTCCAAGGGCATCGGCTGGGCCATGGGTCCGCAGGATGAACCGCGTGATCAATCTGCCGTCGCGGACCGCATCCAACGAGCGCTGCGCAATTACCTCGAAACCTTCCCTGCGTTCGTGGCCCTCGCGCTGATCCTCGCCGTGGCTGAGGCAGGCACGGCCACCTCCGCGCTGGGTGCAGCAATCTACTTCTGGGCGCGTGTCGCCTATGTCCCCGCTTTCGCATCCGGCATCCCACTCGTGCGCTCGCTTGCATGGTTCGCCTCGATGGGCGGCATCGTTATGATGTTGATCCCACTGATATGACCCCCGAACTCACGGTCCTCGCACTCGCGGCCCTGCTCCAAGGCTTGCAGTTCGCCATCATGGCGATCCCCGCGAATATGGAATTGGGCACAGGCAAAACCGCCAGCCCACGCGACGCCGAACGCCTTGGCAAGCCGATGATTGATCTGTTGTCCACCAAAACCGCCCGCCTTGCGCGTGCGATGAATAACCACTTTGAGGCGCTGATCCTGTTCGGTATCGCCATCACTGTGGTCAGCCTTGCCGATAAAACCAGCTTCATCACCACAAATTGCGCCTACGCCTATCTGGCTGCCCGCGTGCTTTACATCCCTGCATACTATTTCGGTTGGACCCCATGGCGGTCGCTGATCTGGTTTGTCGGCTTTCTTGCCACTATGCTCATTCTCATCGCGGCTCTTCTTTAGCCAATCCCATTCAGGAGACTTCTTATGTCCAGCTACGACGTCATCTTCATCGGTTCCGGCCCTGGCGGCTATGTCGGCGCAATTCGCGCGGCACAACTTGGTCTTAAAACGGCTGTTGTTGAGGGGCGCGAGACGCTCGGCGGCACATGTCTCAACGTCGGCTGTATCCCGTCCAAGGCACTGCTCCATGCCACCGAAATGCTGCACGAAGCAGAACATAATTTTGCTGAAATGGGCCTCAAGGGCAAAGCACCATCTGTCGATTGGGATCAGATGTTGAAGTATAAGCAATCGACGATCGACCAAAACACTGGCGGCATCGAATTTCTTTTCAAAAAGAACAAGGTAGACTGGATCAAGGGCTGGGCCACAATCCCCGCCGCTGGCAAGGTGCAGGTTGGCGACGACGTGCACGAGGCCAAACATATCATCATTGCCTCTGGGTCCGAGCCGGCATCGCTGCCCGGTGTCGAAGTTGACGAGAAAACCGTGGTTACATCCACTGGCGCGCTCACCCTTGCGAAGCCACCCAAAGAATTGGTCGTGATTGGCGCGGGCGTCATCGGGCTAGAACTGGGTTCAGTCTACGCACGCCTCGGCGCTAATGTGACAGTAATCGAATTCCTCGATGCGATCACACCTGGCATGGATAAGGACATAGTGCGCGCCTTTACCCGCACGCTCAAGAAGCAAGGCATCAATTTTGTGCTTGGCGCGGCTGTGCAGGGCACCGAGATAAAGGGCAAAAAAGCCAAGGTCACTTACAAGCTTCGCAAAGACGACAGCGAACACGAGATCACAGCCGACACCGTGCTCGTCGCAACGGGCCGCAAACCCTATACCACAGGCTTGGGTCTCGAGGCTCTCGGCGTCGAAATCTCTGAGCGCGGTCAGATTAAGACCGATGACCATTACCGCACCAATGTCGCGGGTATCTACGCCATCGGCGACGCTATCGACGGGCCGATGCTGGCGCATAAGGCCGAAGACGAAGGGATTGCCTGCGCCGAAGGCATCGCAGGTCAACATCCTCACGTTAATTATGGCGTCATCCCCGGTGTGATCTACACCCACCCAGAGGTCGGCACCGTTGGTGCCACCGAGGACGCTCTCAAAGCCGAGGGCCGCGCTTACAAAGTCGGCAAATTCAGCTTCATGGGCAACGCGCGTGCCAAGGCAAACTTCATGGGTGACGGCTTTGTCAAAATTCTCGCCGACAAAGAAACTGACCGCATTCTTGGTGCTCATATCATCGGACCAATGGCTGGTGATTTGATCCATGAAATTTGTGTCGCGATGGAATTTGGCGCCGCCGCCGAAGATATCGCGCGGACCTGCCACGCTCACCCAACATACTCCGAAGCCGTGCGCGAAGCAGCACTCGCATGCGGTGATGGCCCAATCCACGCATGACACCAGAGGCCACATTGCTCATCGTAAACGCGGTCTTTCTTGCGTTTGCGTATCTTTGGGTCTATCCGAATTTACAGGACAAAACGCTTTCAGCTGTGCTTTGGCGCGACGTCGTTATTAGCCTCTCCGCCTTGCTGGTGGCGGGGCTACTTTACTTCGGCACAGCTACCCCTTTCAGTTTGCTGCTTGTCTCAACAAATTGGGCCGTCTTCTCAATCATCACTATGGCGATTATGGAAACGCCCCTGTTCTTCTGGTTCGCAAAACGCCACAATATTGACCTCTAGCTTTCTCTTGAGATCAAATATGGCGGGGGCGCGGGGGCTGGCCCCCGCGTTAAACTTTCAACATCCGCAGCCCCTGCGTCGCATCGGTGCGCACTGCCAATCGCAGTCCTGGCTCATCGCCTGCCTTTAGCGCCGCAAGGATCAGTTTATGATGATATGGGGGTTCCGTCCTGTTCAAGCGGCCATAAAGCGCACTCATTGTCGGCCCCATTTGCAACCATACTGTCTCCAACATCGCCAACATCGCGGGCGCTTGCGCGCGCAGATATAATGTCCGGTGGAATTCAAGGTTCATGCGAATATATCCGCTCGCATCATGTTTCGCGACCATCTGCCCGACACTGCTGTTAATTGTCCCCAACCGCTCAATCAGCGCGAAATGCGCCCTTGGTAGCGCGCGGCTCGCCAATTCCGGCTCTAGCATTGCACGTAACGTCGCCAATTCCTCGATACGTTCATTGCTGAGCGCCGGCGTCGATACTCTACCTGACGACGACAACGACAACGCACCTTCGGCAGCCAACCTGCGGACAGCCTCACGCGCGGGGGTCATAGACACTCCGAACGTCTTGCCAATTCCGCGCAAGGTCAGCGCGTGACCCGGTGACATTTCTCCATGCATAATTTGGGTTCGCAACGTGCGATATACGCGCTCATGTGCAGCAGCGGACGGATCAAGCGGGCGAGGTTGAATAAGCATGCCTAACTGTGATCACAAATCTCCGATGGGTCAATCACCGAAATTTACGCGGTGTAATTGGTCCCCATGATCTCGCAGCCATTTCCGGCAAGCTTGGTAATTGGGGAAAATGGCTTCCACCTGCTGCCAGAATCTGTCCGAATGGTTCATCTCGACCAAATGCGCGACCTCATGTGCCGCCACATATTGTAATACCTCTGGTGGCGCCATGATAAGCCGCCAAGAATACATCAACACGCCCTCGCTCGAACATGACCCCCAGCGCGACCTCGTATCCCTGATACTGATGCGGCTATAAGTCCGCCCGATTTGCCCAGCATAGTGATCAGATGCCGCCGCTAACGCATCTCTTGCGCGCAGCTTCAAGAATGCCCTCGCTTTAGGACCGGCTGATGCCGCATCCGGCACATGTAATGCACCCTCTCGCAACACTGTCCGCTTTACTTGCCCTGCTACGATTTGGATCTGATGCCCCTGCAAAGGCAATGTGCCACCTGCAACAACCACATGTTCAGGCGCCAATTCGATCAGGTGTTTACGCAGCCACAATTCGCGCGATTCCAAAAATGCGATTCCCTCTTTGGCAGGGCTACGATTAGGCATGGTCAGCGTCACGCGCCCGTCCAATTTGGACACACGCAGCGACAATCGCTTCGCACGAGGCGATCTGCGCAATTGCACATCAATCGGGGGGTTGCCATTTAGCCGATGAACGCTCATATCGCCTATTCACAGTTTCTCTCGGCCAAAGCCTTTGACACGATGCATTGCATATGGCACGAGGCCTCAAAGCGCTACAAGCGCAGTAATTTCGAAAGGGTAGCATATGCCAAATGAAGAGTGGGGCACAAAACGCCTTTGCCCGGAAACCGGCAAGCGCTTTTACGACTTGAATAAAACACCAATCATTAGCCCATATTCCGGCAATGAGGTGGCAGTCGATACTTCAAAAACGCGCACAATGGTTGCCGATGCTGAAGATGCGCAGAGCAAAAAGATGCAAGAATCAGAAGAGGCCGAAGATCTGGTGCTCGATGATGACGACGATGATGATGATGATGACATCAATTTGGGCGACGATGTTCTCGACGATGACGATGACGACACCGTCAGCCTCGATGAATTGGCCGACGTCGCAAAAGAAGACGACGAATAAACACCGTTCGGGGCGCAGATTATATCTTGATCTCGCCCCAACCGCTGCATAAACAGCAGCTCAGGATGGGGCCTTAGCTCAGTTGGGAGAGCGCTTGCATGGCATGCAAGAGGTCAGGGGTTCGACTCCCCTAGGCTCCACCATCTTACCTGTTTTACCCTAGAATTGGCGACCAACGCAGCACCTGCCGCATGGGCCAATGCCATAGCGCGCACTATTCTGGTTCAGAAACGTTACAAATTAGCGTCCGCGGCAAAAGGCGGCGGAATCCGATCCACGTTTTCCAGCATCAAATCCGCCATGACGTCTGCGATCTTCGGTGCCATGCCAAACCCGATCTTGAAACCGCCGTTTGCGATAAATTCGCCTGTCCGCTGGGGGTGATGACCCAGCATTGGTGCGCGGCTGCGGCTTCTGGGGCGCACGCCTGCCCATTTTTCGATCACTGGTGCATCGGCCAAAATGGGCGTCGCCTGTTTGGCCTTGGCGATAACATCATCAAGCTGTTCGTCGGTGCTATGTGCATCATTAAACTCGCGCTCAGAGGTTGAACCTATGGCCACTGTGCCGTTCAAATGGGGCACGATGTGCACGCCATCCACGAAAATCTGCGGCTTGCCTGCGGCATCATAGTCCAACAGGGCCGCCTGCCCTTTGACGCCATTTCCAATTTGCCTGTGATGGTTTTGGTTCAGCGTTTGCAACCCCTGCCAACCAGTTGCCCAGACGACTTGGCCGCGTGCCACGCCCGCCGGGGCAATCGTGCCCCCCATCGCCACAACTGCAGCGGCTAGCGCGTTTGTCGCCGTGCGCGGGTGGATCAGCGCGGTCATCGTGTCATTGATCACTTGCCCCGTGGCGCTGGGTGGTGACCAGCCGTCATCCGGCGCGGGCATGACTTGCCATTGCGCCTGCCCTTGCCAATGCAGGTCGGCGCCTGCCGTCCGCGACTGAGCCAACACCAAAGCGGCAGTATCAGCGATTGGCTGCAAGCGTCCGGTTTTGGCATATCCCGTGGGTTCGCCTGAAATATCCTCGACCGAGGCCCAAAACGCCGGCTGCATGAACAAACTATCGCGCTGAAATTCTTTCTTAGGATTCCACTGTTCGGGAACATGCGGCGCCAATGCACCTACGATGCCACCAGAGGCACCTGCGGCCACGCCGTTTGGATCGATGACCTGCACCGCCGCACCGCGCCTGAGGCAGGCAAATGCAATCGACAGGCCAAACACGCCTGCGCCCATGACTGTGATATCTACCGTTGCCAATGTCGTCAGTTCCCCGCAAAGATGAGCCAACCCATAAGGCAAACCACGATGCACGACCAGACCGCAGAACTCACTTGGCGCGCCACACCTCATGGCGATGTGCCCGTGTCGGATATGTTTGATGATCCTTATTATTCGCTTGCCGGTGGATTGGATGAAACGCGGCATGTTTTTCTCGAGGGTAACGCGCTGACCCGACGCATGGATCAGCCGCTTCATGTGGCCGAGTTGGGGTTTGGCACAGGCCTGAACCTTTTGGCGCTTTGGGAGCTGTGGCTTTCGGGGCCCAAGGCACCGATGCGGTTCACTTCGTTCGAGGCATATCCAATGGCCAAGCCGGATATGGCGGCGGCACTGGCTGCATTTCCGCAGGTCGCAGAGCTTGCCTCTGCATTCCTTGCGGCATGGTCGCCAGAACAGCCCAATGTCGATCTGGCGCCGGACTTTACGCTCAACGTGGTGATTGGTGATGCGCGACAGACATTACCCGCATGGGATGGACAAGCCGATGCGTGGTTTCTTGACGGATTTTCGCCCGCCAAAAACCCCGAACTTTGGGATCCTGCGTTGATCGCCGCAGTCGGCCAAAAGACCGCGCCAAATGGCACGGCGGCGACATATTCGGCGGCGGGGCATGTGCGCCAGTCGCTGGCGGCTGCAGGGTTTGACGTGACACGTGTTCCGGGGTTTGGCCGCAAACGGCACATGACCACCGCGAGGCTGCATGATGCAAAATAACACGCGCCTTGGCATCATGTTGATGATCGTCACAACATTTGTTTTCGCAGTCCAAGACGGCATATCGAGACATTTGGCAGATAACTACAACGTGCTGATGATCGTGATGATCCGCTATTGGTTTTTTGCGGCCTTTGTCATCACCATCGCTGTGCGCAAAGAGGGATCAATTCGGGCCGCTGCGGCGACGAAACAACCCATATTGCAAACCTTTCGGGGGCTTTTGCTGATTGCGGAAATTTGCTTGTTGATCACCGCATTTGTGCGGGTGGGATTGGTGGAAAGCCATGCGATTTTCGCCTGCTATCCGTTGATCGTGGCGGCGCTGTCTGGGCCTGTTTTGGGAGAGTCGGTTGGCTGGAAACGGTGGGCTGCGATTATTGTCGGGTTTGTAGGCATTTTGATCATCCTGCAACCGGGCAGCGGCATGTTTACACCCGTCGCAATATTGGCAATCGGATCGGCGTCTATGTTTGCGCTTTATTCATTGCTAACCCGCTATGCCGCGAGGCAAGACAGCGCTGCGACGTCGTTTTTCTGGACGGGGACTGTGGGTGCGGCAGCGATCACCATTGTTGGTATTTGGACGTGGGAGCCGATGATCCAAACGGATTGGGGATGGATGGCCCTGCTCTGCCTGACGGGGGCTGCGGGGCATTATTTATTGATCCGCACATATGAAGTGGCCGAAGCATCATCGGTGCAGCCATTTGCCTATTTGCAGTTGGTTTTTGCGGCAGCAATCGGGATCACCGTGTTTGGTGAGGTTCTTGAACCGCACGTGGCTGTGGGCACATCGATCGTTGTTTTCGCAGGGTTATTCACGCTGTTTCGCGCGCGGAACACTAACCACGCGGCCGGCTGACGGGGCGTGGGCTATAGAATGATTGACCAGATTGCGGCATCACACGCGGTGCATTTGTCGCGGCATCATCATCCAAATTCCGCAGCGGGCGCGCTTGTGGGCGCAGCAGCGGTTTGATCCCGATGAGCATGTCTTTGAAGCGGACGTGGCCCGTTTTCCCTGTCAATCGCGCCTGATAAATCGGCAGCGATTCCGCGACGCGCATCACGTAATTGCGGGTTTCACGAAACGGGATATGTTCGATCCAGTCAATGATGTCAGCGTCACCGATGCGTGGGTCACCACGCAAATCCATCCATTGTTCGGGCCTGCTGGGCCCTGCGTTATACCCTGCTGCGATCATCACGGGTGAGTAGCCGAATTGCTCGACCAAAATCGCCAGATATTTGCTGCCAAGCCGAGCATTATAGGCCCAGTCGCCTGTTAGCCGAGAGCGGCTATAAGGCTCGCCAAGAAATCCTGCGACTTCTTCGGCTGTGGCGGGCATGAGCTGCATAAGGCCCAATGCGCCGACGGGGCTGCCGACGCCTGCGTTAAATTCGCTTTCACGGCGCGCGATAGAGAGAGAAAGCTCGGCGGGTACTGGCAAATCCATGTCGGCAAGATCATGCAGAGGGAAGTAAATAGACGGGATCAAAATACCCCGCGCGACGGCTGTTTTGCCAAGCAGGACGGCGTAATACGCCTCGTCTATTTCGCGAAGATAGGCCCCTAGCCGAGACAGGTCCGTCGGTCCCAGCGTTTTGCCCAAAACTGCGAAAAACAACACTGCGGGTCCGCGTTCACCGCCTGCGAGCAGGGTCAGGGCAGCTTGCGTTAACTCTTCGTTCATAAACGGAGCTGCCTGCCAATCGACGGGATCAGCTATGCCGGTCAGTTTGGGATCAAGGGCCAAGCCGATCTTGTCAGACGCGAGCAGGCCGTAATAGCTGGTTTGGTGATTTGCGGCCTCGCGGTACGCTGTCATCGCGCTGGGTTCATCGCCCAACACATCATGGGTGCGCCCGATCCAATAGGCCATGCGGCCAACAGAAATGGGGCTATCGACAGCGGCGCGCGCTGCTGTGAAATGCGCAAGCGCCAATGTCGGGTTGTCCAAAAAGCGCAATGCCACATAGCCAGCGACCCATTCCAGATCAGCAAAGGAAGAGCCTTCGGTTAAGAAGTGGTTGGCGGCAAGGTCATAGGCGCTTTGATAGCGGCCTTCGCGCATTTCCCAGCGGGCCAATACCCGACGCCACCCCGACCAGCGAAACGGCTCGCCCAGTTTTTCCGCTGATTGGGAGTAGGTCTTGAGGATCGCAATCGCCTCGGTTCTGTCGCCGCGATTGGCCAGCCAGCTATAGCGATCATATGCCAAGCCAACATCGCCATCCAATGGCGCAGGCACGGCGGCCAGCGTTGTTGCGACGTCATCTGACTTGGCAATATAGCCGATCCGCGCCTGAGCAAGGGCCGCCTGATCACGATCGAGGACATCGACCATGCGGGTGGCGTCGGATGTGCGCCAACGCCACAGCATTGCATCGGTACGGGCCACATGATGGGGGGCCAACACATCGCCAAAGCGTTCCAGCAGCAGCGCGTGGCCCTCATCGTCGAGAGTGCGCGTAAGCCACAAATCAGTGAGCATCGCATCGGCCAGCGGTTTTTGCCCCATAGCGGCAAATGCTGTGGCGAGTGCGGCGGCGCCGTGCCCTGTGCGCGGTGTTTGGCCGTCGAACCATGCGACGACCAGTGCCGGATCAATGTCGTCGGTCAACGACGCCTCGCCCTGTTCACGCAAACGGTCCATGCCGGGCCAATCGGGCCGTTGCGTGGTCAGGTAAGCATAGTCAGAAAACACGCCCTCGCCCTCGCGCAGGCGTAACCAAGTGATAAGATCGTTGGCCAAACGGTCAGACGGCCCTGCCACCGCGTAGCCCAAATCCCAATCACCGTCGCTGACAGCCGAAATTGCAGCTACGGCGCGGGTATTCGCAGGCTGGGCATGCGCCGCGTGCGAGATCAGAAAACCACATAAAAACAGGATAAAACGAAGCATGATGATGCCCAAACAATAACAGAATTCACATAGCGTAAAGTCTGTGGCGAACAAAACAATGTCAAAACTTGTTCATCGGCGAAATCGCGTCTAGTGTCCGCGCGATTTCATTGCGCCGATTCAGTCGGCCTTCAACAAAGGATGCGCGTCATGTTCAAAGGGTCTTTGCCTGCACTTGTCACGCCGTTTTCGGGCGGCAAAGTGGATATTGAAGCGCTGAAAAAGCTGGTTGAGTGGCATATTGCCCAAGGCAGCCACGGGCTTGTGCCTGTTGGCACCACTGGTGAAAGCCCGACACTGACACATGCAGAGCATGATCTGGTTGTGCAGACGGTTGTGGATACTGCGGCGGGCCGCATTCCGGTGATCGCAGGCGCGGGTAGCAACAACACGATTGAAACTGTGCGTTTGGTCAATGCGGCCAAGGCGGCAGGTGCGGATGCGGCATTGGTTGTCACGCCCTATTATAACAAGCCGACCCAAGCGGGCCTGATCGCGCATTTCACAGCCGCAGCCGACTGTGGCCTGCCGATCATTATCTATAATATCCCCGGTCGTTCCGTTGTAGACATGACCCCTGAAACAATGGGCAAACTGGCCGAGCTGGACATGATTGTTGGCGTCAAAGATGCGACTGGTGATCTAAGCCGCGTGCCAAAGCAGCGGATGCATTGCGGCGAAGACTTTGTGCAATTGTCGGGCGAAGATGCCACAGCACTTGGCTTCAACGCGCACGGCGGGGTTGGGTGCATTTCAGTGACAGCCAACATCGCCGCCAAGCTTTGCGCCGAGTTTCAGGAAACCACGTTGGCAGGTGATTATGCCACTGCGTTAAAGCAACTTGACCGTCTGATGCCGCTGCACGAAGCGGTGTTCATGGAGCCTGGTCTATGTGGCGCGAAATACGGCATGTCGCTGCTTGGGCTTTGCGAACCGGACGTGCGTTCACCACTGACACAGGTCAGTGATGAAACCAAAGCCGCGATCAAAGCAGGGATGCAATTCGCAGGTTTGCTGAACTAAGACGGTCAGCGTAAATCATTATTTGCTTGCCAGATCACGACTGGCGGCAAACAATGGAGCATGTCCAACTTTGCGAACCATGATGAATATATCAATGCCTCGCCAGAGCCGTTTAATGAAATGCTACGTGAGTTGCGGGGCGTCTTAGCACAAGCGTTGCCAGAAGCGGAGCAGGTGATTGCGTATAATATGCCCGGTTTTCGGGTCGGAAAGTCGATCATTGCGGGCTATGCCAGCTTTAGCAAGCAATGCGGATTATATGTGTCCCATCAGGCAATTCTTGAAAATTCAGAAGACATCAGCCGCGCTGGTTTGAAGGCTACAAAAATGGGCGTGACTTTTCCACCCAAAAAGCCAATCCCAATGGCGCTTGCGGCTCAATTGGCATTGGCGTCATTGGCGGATCATGCTCAAACGTGACCGCGCAACCAATCAGGCGCGTATGAAACAGCATCACAGCCGCCCAAACGCGCTGCGCGTGTCAGTTCTGATTGTAGCGCCTTGATGCGCCCTGCCCCCATGCCAATACCCGCCTCGGGCCAGAACGCACGCACGGCGAGGGTTGTGCCATCACGCTTCATATCAATGCGCCCGATCATCTGGTCGCCTTGCATAACGGGCAGGATGTAATAGCCATAGATGCGCTTGGGTGCGGGTACATAAAGCTCGATCCGGTAGTGAAAGCCAAACAACCGCTCGGCGCGTTTGCGGTCACGTAGCGCGGGATCGAAGGGTGACAGTATACGAACACGCGGCACCGGTTTTGGTGCAGGAGCATCAAGCAGATCAAGGGCGGCATAAGACAGCCTTGGCTGCCCATCCACGCCCATCACATTCACTTCGGTAATGCGTTTTTCTGCGAGTGCCGCAGCGCACCATGCCTTGGCCTCGGCGGGTTTGATGATAGCCCAGAAGGCCGCAATTTCACCGCTTGTTGCAAACCCGAGCCGCGAAAGCGCCGCAGAGCATGCCCATTCGATTGTTTCTTCTTTGGTGCGGATATCGCTCAGTTGCGTCGATGGGATGACGCGTTCGGTCAGGTCGTAAACCTTGCGAAACCCCTCGCGCCGCACGACAGAAAGCTGCCCAGAGCGCCACAGATATTCCAGAGCCGTTTTCGACGGGTGCCATTTCCACCAGCCGCCAGAGCCGCGCACTTCGCCTTTGCCGACATCCCGAGAGGTGCAGCAGCCGTGGTCGGACACTTGGCGCAAAACCTGCTCGGTTTTTTTCATAAACTCGCCGCGCTTGTCGCCCTTCCAACGGCTGGCGATCCATTCAGCATCGCGCGCAAACTTAAGTCGCCAATGGGGAAACAAATTTATGTCGATGGCGGCGGCATCATGGGTCCAATGTTCAAACACATGGCGGTCATGCGCCAATGCGTGGTTCAACGATGCGGGTCTATATTGCTGTCGCCGCGACCAAAGGATCAAATCATGTGCACGGGCAAATGTGTTGACGCTATCGAGCTGCACAAACCCCAGATCACCAATCACAGTGGCCACATCATTGCTATTACCTGTTCCGCTTGGCGCGTTTGACAGGCCGTGGCGGGCAAGGAAAATCCGGCGGGCATCTGTGTTGGAAAGCGTGGCGACGATCAAAGTTGTCCTTCTTCGGTATCCAATTGGAGCCTGCGGATTTGGCGCAATGCCTCGACCAATATCGCGGTCATCAGGCCGATGTTGAGCAAGCCGTTTGCGGCGGCCATCCCGCTTAACAGGCGCCATTCCAAGGGCAACAATACATCCCCGAACCCCAACGTGGTAAAGGCGACAAGCGCGAAATAGACCGCAGGTTCAAGCCCGTCGAAAACGCCCAAGCCCACAAATGCAAACGCCCAAAGCCAGACCCCCGCAGTATATTGCGCCAATATCCACAGTGTTGCGACGCAAAGCATAAGGATCAGCTTTGGCCGATGGGGACGACGAGAGAGCCACGGACGGGTTTTTGCGAACACGGCTTCCATCGCGCCAAAACCGAGGCCCGCGATTAAAATTGTCAAAATCAATAGCCCGCTGCCGATTGCGATTTGGAAAAACAATGTTGCGGCTCCTTGTTAAATGCCCAGCGCCGCCTTGTGCGCATGGCCCTGTTGTCCTATTTGATGACGACTATGGCCAAGAAACCCGAAAACAAAAACTACAAAGTTATCGCCGAAAACCGGCGTGCGCGATATGACTTTGCGATTGAGGACGATCTTGAAGTTGGGATTATTCTCAGCGGCTCCGAGGTCAAATCATTGCGCATTGGACAATCAAACATTGCTGAGAGCTATGCCTCGGTTGATGATGGGGAGCTGTGGCTGACCAATGCCTATATCGCGCCCTATGATCGGGCGATGTTTGGCCATGAGGAACGGCGCAAGCGCAAACTGCTCTGCAGCAAGCGCGAACTTGCCCGCCTGTGGAACGCCACCAAGCGAGAGGGCCTGACGATTGTGCCGCTGGTGATGTATTTCAATGATCGCGGTTTGGTGAAGCTGAAGATCGCGATTGCCAAGGGTAAGAAGAACCATGACAAGCGCGAAACCGAGGCCAAACGCGACTGGGGTCGCCAGAAGCAGCGGCTATTGCGCCACGGGGATTAGTGCGTAAGGGGGAAGGAATTGTTAATTCGCCCCTCAATTTGTTATCGAATGACCGGTTATGAGATAAGACAACGTGGTGTTCCGAATGATTGGGCATCCATTTTGAACTTGAAGGACATGGCATGGAACAGATTTTCTTGCATTTGGTGAGCGGCGCAATCGGCGGGAATATTTCCGCCAGCGTGATGCCCAAGCAGCAGTATACCACCCTCACACTATCGGCGGCTGGCATTGTTGGCGGATTGTTTGGCGGGCGGGCGTTGCAGATGGTTGCAGCCACAGAGGGCCAAATGCTCGGGCTTTTGCCGCAGATCGGCAGCGGTTTGCTGGGCGGTGCTGCGTTTATGGCGCTTGTAAGCCTGTTCAAGCGTCGGGCGTGGAACTAAACCGTTCACAACCAAGCAGCGCTGGCTATTGGACCAAAAGGCGAGGAGCAGAAATGCCCGCGCCTTTTCGCATTTTTGTGCCGCTTGTCAGAGCTAGTTGGTCGCGGTAGTGATCATATAACGCGTGAGGAGAATGCAAATGTCGACCGACGATACCAAAACCTTGGTGAGCACCGAGTGGTTGGCCAAACATATCGATGACCCTGACATTCGGATCATTGACGCGTCTTGGCATATGCCAAGTGCGGGGCGGGATGCGGCGGCTGAATATAAAGCCAGTCATATTCCGGGTGCACGTTTCTTTGACATCGATGAAATTGCGGATCTGCGGTCTGAGATGCCGCATATGGTGCCGCCTGTTGAAAAATTCATGTCGCGGATGCGGGCGATGGGCGTGGGTGACGGGCATCAGATTGTTATCTACGACAGTCTTGGCCTGTTTTCGGCTGCGCGTGTTTGGTGGCTATTTCGCCTGATGGGCAGGGACGATGTTGCTGTGCTGGACGGTGGGTTGCCAAAGTGGATCGCCGAAGGCCGCGCGACAACGGATGCAGCGCCTGTCATCCGTGACCGCCACATGACCGTGACCCGCCATAACCACATGGTGCGTGACGTGACCCAAGTCGCCAGAGCCGCCAAGCTTGCCGATCATACGATTGTGGACGCACGTGCCGCCGAACGGTTCCGCGGCGAGGTCGAAGAACCAAGAGAAGGGCTGCGGTCAGGGCATATTCCGGGGTCGGTGAACCTGCCGTTTGGAAGACTGTTGAACGTGGATGGCACGATGAAATCTGCGGCTGGCATCACAGTCGCGTTCAAGGACGCTGGCATAGATTTGTCCAAGCCTGTGATCACGACATGCGGGTCAGGTGTGACGGCGGCGATCATCGTTTTGGCATTGGAACGGATCGGCAAGACCGATCACGCGCTCTATGACGGGTCGTGGTCGGAATGGGGCATGTATGACGACCTGCCGATTGCCACAGGGCCTGCGTAACACCGGCTTTGTTGCGGTTCCTGCGAGGGTATGGCAATTGGCATATATGCGCGGCAGACGCGCATGGATCATCTGATAAACACCCGCGCTCAAAGGATCGCTGCAATGTTCGAAGCACTCACCGCACAACCCGCTGATAAAATCCTCGCCTTGATGGCGGCCTATCGCGCAGACCCGCGCGACACCAAGGTCGATCTGGGTGTTGGCGTCTATAAGGATGCATCAGGCAACACGCCCGTGATGCGCGCCGTCAAAGAGGCCGAGCGCCGCATTCAAGCGCAGCAGACATCGAAGGCCTATGTCGGGCTTGCCGGTGATCCTGCGTTTTCAAATGTTATGATCGATCTGGTTTTGGGCGATACCGTTGCACGTGACCGCGTTGCCGCCGTTGCCACGCCGGGTGGCACAGGTGCAATTCGCCAAGCGCTGGAGCTGATCAAAATTGCAGCACCTGATGCCACAGTTTGGCTATCCAACCCGACTTGGCCGAACCACCCGTCGATCATCAAATACCTTGGTATGAAATCGGCCGATTACCGGTATTTCGACAATGCGACACGCGGCGTTGATTTTGACGGCATGATGGCGGACCTGGATAACCTTAAGGCCGGTGACATCGTGCTACTGCACGGTTGCTGTCATAACCCGACAGGCGCGAACCTGACGCTGGATCAATGGGACCAAGTGATTGCGCTGATGAAATCCAAAGGTGCGGCGCCATTTGTTGATATCGCCTACCAAGGGTTTGGGGACGGGTTGGCCGAAGATGCCGCTGCAACGCGCAAGATTGCGGCTGCATTTGATAACGTATTAATTGCTGCGTCATGTTCCAAAAACTTTGGTATTTACCGCGAACGCACAGGCATTTTGATGGGTATCGCCAATGATGCCGCGCAAGCGAAGATCACCCAAGAGAACCTGTCGTTTCTGAACCGTCAAAACTTCTCTTTCCCGCCGGACCACGGTGCGCGTGTTGTCACCGAAATCCTGTCTGATCCCGCCTTGCGCGCCGATTGGGAGGCTGAGTTGGAAGAAACACGCAATGGTATGCTTGGCCTGCGCCAAATGCTGGCTGATGAGCTGCGCAAACTGACCAACGATGATCGCTATGATTTCCTTGCCCATCACCGAGGCATGTTTAGCCGCCTTGGTGTTGCACCTGAAATGGTAGAAAAACTGCGCGCGGATCACGGGATTTATATGGTTGGTGACAGCCGCATGAATATCGCAGGGCTGAACGCGGAAACTGTGCCGATCCTTGCCAAGGCGATTGTCGCTTCTGGCGGCTAACACCTTATGGACCACAGGGCATTTGTAGCATCTCTCGATCCAGATCAGCGCAAAGCTCTGACGACAAAATCAAATGCGGCGGGGTTCAAACACCTCGCCGTTTATACGGCTCTGCTTGCGATCACGACAGGATGGATCGCGTTATCGGGGCCACTATGGGCATTGGCGTTGCTGCCGCATGGCGTGTAACGTGTTTTTGTTCACGCCTATCCAACCGTTCCATTCCACCAATTGCCCAAACTGCATCAGTTGTGTCAGCCATATTTGTACGAAACATCGGGTGGTTATAGGCGGATTTACAAGGGATATACTGCGGCTCTGGGTGGTGAAATTGCTGCAACTGCGAAATGACTGTTGCACCTGACCGCGCAACAATCTACCCAATTGCCAATGTAAAACGAAATTTTGATACCAAGAGGCCGCGCCAATGTCATTCCGTCTTCAGCCTACCCCCCCAGCACGTCCAAACCGCTGCCAGCTATTTGGACCCGGTTCAAACACAAAACTATTTGCCAAAATGGCGGCATCGGCTGCGGATGTGATCAACCTCGACCTTGAGGATAGCGTATCACCAAGCGACAAGGACAGCGCCCGCGCGAATGTGATCGAAGCCATTGGCGCGCATGATTGGGGCACGAAAACACTGTCGGTGCGGATCAATTCGCTCGATACGCCATATTGGTATCGCGACGTGGTTGACCTGCTGGAACAGGCGGGTGAACGGCTTGATCAGATTATGATCCCCAAGGTTGGCAATGCGGCTGACATCTATGCGGTTGATGCATTGGTCACGGCGATTGAGGCCGCGAAGGGCCGCACAAAGAAAATCAATTTTGAGGTCATTATCGAATCTGCAGCAGGGCTTGTGAACGTCAATGAAATCGCGGCGGCGAGCCCGCGTATGGTTGCGATGTCGCTGGGCGCTGCTGATTATGCCGCCTCAATGGGGATGCAAACAACGGGTATCGGCGGCACGCAGGCCAATTATTATATGCTGCACGACGAAGAGCGCCATTATTCGGATCCTTGGCATTGGGCGCAGACGGCGATTGTTGCGGCCTGTCGCACGCATGGCATTTTGCCTGTCGATGGCCCGTTTGGCGATTTTTCCGACGACGAAGGGTATCGCGCGCAGGCACGCCGCTCGGCCACATTGGGCATGGTGGGTAAATGGGCGATCCACCCCAAGCAAATCACGCTGGCCAATGAGGTGTTTACCCCATCCGAAGAGGCCGTAGCGGAGGCGCGTGAAATCCTGGCCGCGATGGAAGATGCCAAGGCACGCGGTGAGGGAGCCACTGTTTACAAGGGGCGACTGGTGGATATTGCATCCATCAAGCAAGCCGAAGTCATTGTGGCACAGTCCGAGTTGATCAACGGCTAACCGCATCCTGCATCGCAAACCACACAGCCGGTGGCCGCCTAGGGCGGGCATTGGCAGAGCGCCAATACGCCCGCAATCCACAAGGATCGGGGCGCAATTCGCAATCCTACATTGCAAACCTCCCCCTAGGGCACTTATATATCTCTTAACCCATCAAGAGGCATCACAGTGACCCAATATCTCGAGTTTGAAAAACCCCTCGCTGAAATCGAAAATAAAGCGATCGAGCTTCGTGCGCTTGCGCGTGAAAATGACGAGATGGATGTGGAACAAGAGGCGGCGGCGCTCGACAAAAAAGCCGTTGAGATGATGAAGACGCTCTACGCGGATTTGACGCCCTGGCGTAAATGCCAAGTCGCGCGCCACCCCGAGCGGCCGCATTGCAAAGATTATATCGATGCGCTGTTCACAGAATATACACCGCTGGCAGGCGACCGTAATTTCGCAGACGACCACGCCGTTATGGGCGGCATCGCCCGACTGGACGGCCGCGCGGTGATGGTGATTGGCCATGAAAAGGGCGATGACACCAAATCGCGCATTGAGCGTAATTTTGGCATGGCAAGGCCCGAAGGTTACCGCAAGGCCATCCGCCTGATGGATTTGGCCGACCGGTTTGGCCTGCCTGTCATCACACTTGTTGATACACCCGGTGCCTATCCGGGCAAAGGTGCAGAAGAACGCGGCCAATCCGAAGCGATTGCCCGCTCTACGGAAAAGTGCCTCGCGCTTGGCGTGCCGCTATTGTCGGTGATCATTGGTGAAGGTGGATCAGGTGGGGCGGTGGCATTTGCGACGGCAAACAAGGTCGCGATGCTGGAACATTCCGTTTATTCGGTGATCAGCCCCGAAGGTTGTGCGTCGATCCTGTGGAAAGATGCTGAAAAGATGCGCGAAGCGGCCGAAGCGCTGCGCCTGACGGCACAAAACCTGAAAGACTTGGGCGTTTGTGATCGTGTGATCAAAGAACCCAATGGCGGCGCACAACGTGACAAAGACACGGCTGTTGCCTCTGTTGGTGCTGCGTTGTCAGATATGCTGCGCCAAATGGATAGCATGTCGGCTGCGGATATTCGCAAGGACCGCCGCCAGAAGTTTTTGGCGCTTGGGTCCAAAGGTCTGGCGGCATAATCGCAAGACACCGCCAATGATATCTTCCCCTCTGGGGGAGTTTAGCGGGACACAGAAAACATTAATACTACCACATTGTTTTGGCGGCGCGAGCATCCCATTGTGTGTCGTATGCGGTGCTGTCGAAACCTGATTTCGCTTCTGCCAGTAATTCGCCAATTGTTGGCAGGTTTGCTGTGTGATCATTGCCGCCCCAGACATCGGCCCGCATCAAGGCACGGGCGCATTGGCTGTAGACTTCGCCCACGTTGATGACCACGACGCTACGGGGGTGGCGGCCGGAGACTTCAAAGCTTTGGCAAGTGGCTGCATCCGTGGTCACAATGGCGGTGCCGTTGACGCGCACGACATTATGCGAGCCGGCGACCAAAAACATCAGACTGACGCGGCCATCTGTGACGATGTTGCGCAGGCTGTCCATCCGGTTATTGCCACGCCAATCGGGCAGCAAGAGCGTATTGGGGTCGCTGACACGCACCACGGGGCCGTCATCACCACGCGGGCTGGCGTCTGTGCCGTCGGGCCCGACAGTTGAGAGGATGCAAAGGCGGGATGCCGCGATCCATTTGCCATAAAGCGGCGTGATGTGGTCGGCGACCTTGATCAAAGATGCTTCGCCCGGTGTGCCGTAGAGAGCCTCGAGTTCGGATATATCAGCTATCGGTGTCATGAGCGATGAAACCTCCTTCGGCTGCGAGGGCGTCTGATTTGGTTTCAACGACCTCTTCGAGATGTTTCATAAAGTCGTGGACGGGCATGCCCGGCGCGATCGGCGGCAGAAACTCAACAATTGCGACACCCGGGGAGCGGTAAAAACCGCGCTTGGGCCAGAACACACCGACGTTGGTCGCCACTGGAATACAGGGCTGTTCCATGTCGCGGTACAAAACGCCTGTGCCAATTTTATAAGGCGCTTTAACACCCGGAGCGATACGGGTGCCTTGACTATAGATGATCAGCTGTCCGGGCTTGGATGTGCCGGCTTTGACATTGGCGATCATATTCTTGATCGCGACCCCGCGTTTGCCGCGATTGACGGGCACACAGCCAATCCGCAGGCCGTATTGGCCAATGATGGGTGCGTATTCGAGGAGGCTTTTCATGATAAATTTGCCGCGCGGCATAGCGCCGTAGATCATGAGCACATCAAGAAATGATTGGTGTTTTGCGGCGACGAGCACCTCTTGGGTCGGGGGGGTGCCGCGCACCTCGCAGCGAAGGCCAATCATCCATCCTGCGGACCAGCACACATAGCGGCAGTAGGCGTGACATGCCCAAATCGCGCCGCGTGATGATACCAATGCCCAAGGCAGGCAACCGATGCCAATGACCAGCATGGCGACATACATCGAGATGTTGAAAAATATGGATCGTATCAGTTGAACAAAATAATTCATTTCAAAGCCCTTAAGTTACGAAGTGCAGCCGAGCGGGTTGCGAAAAATGACACCAAGCCTGCGAGAATGGGAATAAATACCAGCCAGAGCCATTGAGCCCCGATAAAGCCAAGCCCTGTGAGGAAACCACCGACGGTGTCCGTTGACGGTAACAACCAAACGGCACCCGCGCCAAGCACTGTCCCAATCGCAGCGCCGCCAAGTGCCCGCAGGGTAAACCGGCGGATAAAGGCGCGGGCAATGTAAATATCGGTCGCACCGACCAGTCGTAGCACGCGAACAACCTGCGCATTGGCGGCAAGTGCCGCTTGGGCGGCGAGAGTAATCATCGCCGCCGTTGTGGCCGCAATGAGCAAGAGGGCAATCCAGCCGAGTGAGCGCAGGCTATTGGCAGCCTTGACCAAAGGCGCCCGCCAGCGCGTATGATCATCAAGAACAGCGCCCGGCACCTCGGCCTGAAGGCGGGCACGCAGACCAATCGGGTCGTAGCCCGAGCCTTCTTCGAAAATCTCAATGAGTTGAGGGATTGGTAAATCTTCGAGAGGCAGATCAGGGCCGAACCATGGTTCGAGCAGCGCCTTTTGTTCAGCCACGGTCAAAGCGCGGGCCGCAGCGATGCCAGGTGTGGTCGAGAGCACGTTGAGAGCCGCTTGAGTTTGCGCATCCATCTGCACTTCGGGTGCGGTGATCCGCAACGTTGAAGTGCGCGCCAGCTCTTCTGACCAACGATCAGCCAGACGCCCCGTCGCAAGCGATAGCGCAAGTGCGAAAACAGCGAGAAACGCCATGGCGGCGGCGGTGAATACGGTCAAACGCGCCGTAAACCCCGTGGGCGGCACAGCGCGGTCCGCTTGGGGGTCGCCAGTCATCAGTTCGAAAACGCGGGTCAGGCTGGGTTTCATAGCTCTGCCCCCGCCTGTTGCAATCTGCCATCGGTCAAGCGGAGCACCCGCGTTGTGACTTGGCTTTTCGCGGCGCGGATCAGGTTAAAGTCATGGGTAGCAATCAAGATTGTTTTGCCCATGCGGTTCAACTCGATCATCAGTTTCAACAGGCGTTGGGACATTTCCCAATCAACGTTGCCGGTTGGTTCATCCGCGATAATAACTTCGGGGGACATGATGACCGCGCGTGCGAGTGCGGCGCGCTGACGTTCACCGCCGGAAAGTTCGGGCGGCAGTTGATTAACCTGATCACGCAAGCCGACCCATGCCATCAGATCATCCAAGTTCTGTGCTGCTTCATCTTCTCGGCCAGAAACTGTTAGCGGAAGGACAACATTTTCCGCGACAGAAAGGTGATCCAGAAACTGGCAGTCTTGGTGAACGACGCCGACGTTACGCCGCAGCAAGGCCACATCGTCGCGCTGCAAAGATGCCGCATCAGCACCAAATAAGCGCACTTGCCCGCCCGTCGCCAACAATTCACCATAGCACAATTTGAGCAAAGTTGTTTTGCCAGCACCCGAGGGGCCCGTCAAAAAATGGAAGCTTCCCGGTGCGAGCGTCAGTGACACCTGCGAGAAAAGCTCTGCTCCGCCATAGCTGTAGGCCACATTTTCAAGCTCGATCACACCCGTTATCCTTTTGTGGCTGCCCCCTTTATTGCCCAAATCTGCAACAGGTTTCAATGTTTTGACACAAGGTAACCACGCATTTCCTTTCCCTTTTGTTGTAGGCTTGATAAATGATTGGAAACGTGGCTGTCTTGATTGACGGTAACTTGCTGAAAAGGTTCAAACTATGCGGCTGATTTGTCCGAATTGCGGGGCACAATATGAAGTAGCCGATGATGTTATCCCTGAAGAAGGGCGTGATGTGCAATGTTCCAATTGTGCAAACACATGGTTTGAGAAACCCCAAGACGGCAGCATCGAGAGCGCATTTGCCGATGTGGCCCCCAAAGCGCCGCCAGCACCAGAGCCAGCACCCGCGCCGCAGCCAGCACCGTCACCTGAGCCGCAAAGACAGGCATTAGATCCAGCGATTGCGGATATTTTGCGAGAAGAGGCCGCCAGAGAAGCTCAGGCACGAAAAGTTGAAAATGATACTGCGTTCCAAATGCAACCGGATCTGGGCATGACCGAACCGGACAATGCAAATGTGCTCACTGCCCCGGAAGCAGCAGTGGTTGATTCGACTTCAAACTTTGAAAAGCCAGTGCCGGATAACCATAAAGAACTTTTACCGGATATTGAAGAAATCAATTCAAGTTTGCGCCCCGAAAGCGAACGTATTGATCTTGACGGTCCAAGCCCTGAAATTGGCAGACGCAATAAATCAGGATTTGCCAGAGGCTTCATGTTCACGATATTGATTTTGCTGGTGTTGGTAACCGTCTACATTTTTGCACCGCAAATTTCGGAGACTGTGCCTCAGGTGGCCGAGCCCGTTAATCAATATGTCGAATTGATAAATGAATGGCGTCTTTCGCTGGACGCATGGGCGCAAGACGTGCGATCCAGTGTGCAATAAAGCGCCGCCGCTTGTCCCGACTTCGCGTTCTTGTTTGACTCACGTTGTATCCCGCGCATGGCCAAAGCCATAAGCAAGCTCTAATCAAACAAAAGACCGCCATACCAGCAGTTGATCAATCAAAACTGATCCAACAGGCGACGCAGGTAATCAAGCTCTAGCTTGGGGCGGTCTTGTTCGGATGATCGGCGTCTGATTTCGCCCAAAAGCTCGTCTGCTTTGCGTTGGATATCTTGGTCAGACAACAGGTTTTCGTCGGTTCCAAACTGGCCAGTATTGCCCAGCTCACGCCCCAGAGGATCACGGCGGGTGGGCTGTGCTTGTCCGGTTGTTTCGCCCGATTCCGTGCCTTGCCCCGGATCGTTGTTACGGTTTTGGGCCAGTGCTTCGTTGAGGGAACGCATCCCGTTGCGCAATGCGTTCATGGCCTCGGCTTGTTGATCAATCGCTTGGGCGAGATTGCCATCGCGCAACGCCTGTTCGGCGCCATCCATCGCCTCTTGGGCCTGTTCAAGCGCGCGGCGGGCGACATCACCTGCCTCTCCCTCTAGGTTTGGCAGCCCCTCGCGTTGGCGACGCAGTTCATCCCGCAGTGCCTGTTGCCGTTCGGCCAGCGACAATTCGCGGCCATCATTGCCCGCGCCGCCGTCGCCTTGTTGGCCAGTGCGATTGTCATCACCGACGCCCATGCCCTGCCCTTGTTGCCCGTTTTGCTGGCCGGGTTGGTCCTGCTGGCCTTGCTGGTTTGGGCTGGTTTGCTGATCCTGTTGGCCCTGTTGGCCTTGTTGCTGGCCCTGCTGTTGATTTGCGCGATCCTGCAATTCATTGAATGCATCATCTGACAGCTCTTGTTGTTCATCCAGAGTATCAGCAAGATCTTGCATCGATTGCTGGCCGGGGGTGCGCGGGCCGTCGCCCCCCTCACCCGCTGTCATGCGCAGGTTTTCGAGCAGCTCATTCAACTGATCCATCAAGGCCTCGGCCTCGGCCATGCGGCCCTGTTCCATCAGCTCTTGAATACGATCCATCAGGGCCTGAATTTCATCTTGGCTGATTTCTTGACTATCTTGTGAGCTATCCGCCTGATCAGTGCCATCGCTTGGTTCCATTTGATCGGCAAGCAGTTGCATGTAGTCGTCAGTTGCCTCGCGCAGCTCTTGCATCAAGTCTGCAATTTCAGCATCCGAAGCACCATTGCGCATGGCCTCGGACAGGCGTTCTTGGGCGCGACGCAGCCGTTCACGCGCATCCGCGAGCGTGCCTTCCTCTAACTGAATTGCAAGCTCCCACATGGCTGCGGCAATTTCATTTTGGACATCATCGGACATCTGCAACTGCGAAAAAACGTCGAGCCTGCGGATGATTGCCCGAAGCCGCAGATACGTGGTTTGATTTGAAAACACGCCTTCGGGACGATGAGAGATGGCCCGCATGATTTGCGCGACCCGAGCCGCGTTTGACTTGGCCCAAAGCAGATCGCGCCGTTGTTCGATGACCGCCTTGGCAAAGGGTTGGAAAAATCTGCGGCCCGGTAAGATCATTGGCTCAGCATCGCTGACCGCCGATTGACCGGCACCATCGACGACCTGCAATTTCAGGATGACTGGCATATTGGCAAATGCGTGGGTCGAGAGGTCTTCGACAAGAAAACTATCAAAATCCCGACGATCACCATTAAACGGCATGGGCAGGTCAAGCACCAAGGGTCCGCGATCATCGGGGTGAGCAATCAGGCCGTGCTGCCGCTCAATTTGATCAAGATCGAGAGTGATCACCGCTGTGCCCGCCTCAACCCCGTAGTCATCCATCGCAAGGAACGGCTGTGATAATTCGCCCATGGCGTCGGCCTCAATCGGGCCGGTCAATTCGACAAAGGGCACATCATCAGCAACTGCCGTGATCGTCCATGTCGCGCCATTCTCGCCCTCAATGGCCAGCGTGCCAGAGTTTTGGACCAATATCGTATGCTGCGATCGCCCCTTAGGGCCAATGCCGCCCGCCCTATCCGACAGGTCATGCGCGACAACGAACGCGCCCGCATCACCATAAAGGCGCAGGGTCACATTGCTTCCTATAGGAATACGTAGCGCGCCCTGCGGCACATCGTTGAGGTATATCGCAGGTTTGCCCGTATATGTCGGCGGCTCGATCCACCCTTCCCAGACAGGGCCGGACGCCAAGACCTGCGCCGCCGGTCCCGCTGATTGCCCCTGATTGGTTTGCATCGTCGTGCCAAATATCAGACCGCACACCAAAAACAGCAGCGCGATCAAACGCAGGCCAAACGGATCAAGGTCAGCGACCTGCAAATCCGGCGCCACTGGCTTGGCATCTTTGCTGCGTTTGGTCATGCGCGCGATATGCGCGGCCCAAACAGCCTCGGAGCCGTGATCACCCTGCCCGATGGTCAGAGCGTCCTCCATCGCGGCCAAGGGCCGGCCACGCAGCTGGGCATCAACCCTTGTGATCGCCTGTGATAGAGTGGGGTGGCGATAGCTGCGAACGCCGATGACAAGCGTTACCAATAAGGCCAGCCCCGATAGCGCTGCGATGCCAATGAACAGCTGGGACGACAGTCCGATGTGCAGATTAAACAGAACCGCTGCAATCAACACCATGCCAATCGTCGCGAACGGCCAAAATGCCCGCACGCCATGCTCGGCGATCATGCCCAGATGCGTCGCCGTCACGGGCCAGCGCAAATGTCGGATCATATGGACGTGATGTGACAGGCGGTCCTCCTTGATCACGACCCTAAGCGGGTGGTTCTATTGCCATTCAGGAATGATATCGCGTGCGATCATCTCTTCATAGGTAGGACGCGCGCGGATAACTGCAAATTGATCAGCGTTGACCAGCACCTCTGGGATCATTGGCCGCGAATTATATTCCGAACTCATCACCGCACCATATGCCCCAGCGGACCGAAACGCGATCAGATCATCCTCTTTGGCCACAGGCATTTCGCGTCCCTTGGCAAAGGTATCACCGCTCTCGCAAACGGGCCCAACAACATCATATGTCGCGGGCTCATTCCCTGGTGTGGCCTCGATCACCGGCACGATATCATGGTGCGCCTCGTACATCGCAGGGCGGATCAGATCGTTCATCGCCGCATCAAGGATCAGGAACTCACGGTCCTCACCCTTTTTCACATAGATGACCTTCGACACGAGCAAGCCCGCGTTGCCCGAAATCAATCGACCCGGCTCAATCTCGATCTCGCAACCCAAATGCCCAACACACCGTTTGATCAACGCGCCATAATCCGTAGGCAGCGGCGGTGCCTCGTTCGATTGCGTATAAGGAATGCCGAGGCCACCACCTAAATCAAGCCGCGAAATCTCATGCCCCTCGGCGCGCAATTCCTCAACCAGATCCGCAACCTTTAGGTAGGCCGCCTCAAACGGTGCCAGATCAGTCAATTGCGACCCGATGTGCACGTCAATGCCGATCACCTTCAGGCCGGGCAATGATGCCGCCAGCGCATAAACTTCTTTGGCGCGGCTAATGGGAATACCAAATTTGTTTTCGGACTTGCCTGTTGCGATCTTGGCATGGGTTTTTGCATCAACATCAGGGTTTACACGAATTGTGATCGGTGCGGTCTTGCCCAATGCTGTCGCAACAGCTGACAGGCGCTCCATCTCGGGTTCGCTTTCAATATTGAACTGGCGAATACCGCCCTCTAACGCCAAGCGCATTTCGTCGGCTGTTTTGCCGATGCCAGAAAACACAATCTTGTCACCAGATACACCCGCCGCCTTGGCACGCAAATATTCACCGCCCGACACAACATCCATGCCCGCACCCGCCTGCGCCAATAATTTCAACACAGCAATATTGGACAATGACTTCATCGCAAAACACACCAGATGCGGCATCCCGTCGAGCGCCTCATCAAACAGCCGGAAATGCCTGAGCAGCGTCGCGGTTGAATACAGATAGAACGGCGTGCCAACATTTGCCGCAATTTCGGCAACAGGCACGTCCTCGGCATGTAACTGCCCATCACGATATAAAAAATGGTCCACGGCACGGTCTCCTGAATGTCTTTCCTGCGACATATCAGATGGATCGCAAACGCCAACCCTTTCACCAGAGATTAAATATGGCCCCCGGAGGGCCGCTTACCTGCTGCGCAAGAATAGATAGAGTGGCAAACCGCAGCTCACCCCGATGCAAAACGTCGCTGGAATGGCGATCAGGCGCAGCCAATCGCGCTTGGCAATGGTTTCGGACAGGATCCAAACGGTCAGCGTAATGGCGGCAATCGTCAGGTCCCAGACCAAGCCCGAGCTGGCTGCATTTGCATGCCACGCATCCGCCATACCGATAAGGTCAAAACCATTATCTGCGAACCATTGCATGAAATAATACATGGGGTGTATTGCGCCCCAAATCGCGAGGATCAGATAAAGCCCGCGCAACATCAAAGACCGATGCTCATCGTGACATTGCCGTTGGTGGCGCCGATCGATCCTGATTTTGTCACCCCGTCAGAGCCAACTGACAGGCCAATGTTTCCCGTGGGTTTGAACGGTGGGCCGTCAGCGCCACAGGCTGTCAGTAACAAAACGAGAATGCCCGCTCTTATCATATCTGCTCTTTCCACTCCGCGATCCGCGCACGCACCTGATCCGGTGCAGTGCCACCAAAGCTCACGCGTGAAGCGACCGAGTTTTTCACACCCAATACGTCAAACACGTCAGCAGTGATATCTTGGTGCACGGATTGCATCTCTGCCAAGGTCAAATCAGGCAGGTCGGCGGATTTCGCCTCTGCCATGGCAACCAGTGATCCTGTGACATGATGCGCATCACGAAACGGAATGCCCAGAACACGCACAAGCCAATCGGCAAGATCGGTTGCTGTCGAAAAACCGGTCGCGGCCGCGGCCTCAAGGCTGGGAACATTTGCTTGCATATCGCTGACCATGCCCGTCATTGCTGCCAGTGCCAGTGCAAGGTTATCTGCGGCATCAAAAACCTGTTCTTTGTCTTCTTGCATATCCTTGGAATAGGTCAGTGGCAGGCCCTTCATCACGGTCATCAACGCGACATTGGCGCCGAAAATACGCCCGATTTTGGCGCGGATCAATTCAGCGGCATCAGGGTTGCGCTTTTGCGGCATGATGCTGGACCCTGTCGACCATTTGTCCGACATTTTCACAAACCTGAATTGCGCAGACGACCAGATCACCAATTCCTCTGCCAAGCGGCTCATGTGCATCGCGCAGATGCTGGCACTCGCTAAAAATTCCAACGCAAAATCACGATCGCTGACCGCATCCAAGGAATTGGACATCGGGCGATCAAAACCAAGCGCCTCGGCCGTCATATGGCGATCAATGGGAAACGATGTGCCCGCGAGCGCCGCAGCACCCAATGGCGACGTATTCATGCGCGCGCGCGCATCTGCAAAACGCGAACGGTCCCGCGCGAACATTTCAACATAGGCCAACATGTGGTGGCCCCATGTGACAGGCTGGGCCACTTGCAAATGCGTGAACCCTGGCATGACCCAATCAGCCCCGTCTTCTGCCTGCGCGAGAAGGGCTTGGCAGAGCCCGGCGAGCGCGACGTCCACTGCATCACATTGGTCACGCACCCAAAGCCGGAAATCAACGGCGACCTGATCATTGCGGGACCGCGCAGTGTGCAAACGGCCTGCGGCCTCGCCGATGAGTTCACGCAAACGCGCCTCGACGTTCATGTGAATATCCTCAAGCGCTGTCGAAAACGCAAACTCGCCTGTTTCAATTTCTGACAAGACGGTGAGCAGGCCTTCACCAATCGCATCAGCATCGCTATCTGTGATGATACCACAGGCGGCCAGCATGGCGGCATGTGCCCGTGATCCGGCTATATCCTGAGCGGCCAATCGCTGATCGAATCCGATCGAGGCGTTGATGGCTTCCATGATGGCGTCTGGTCCGGCGGCGAAACGGCCACCCCACATTGCGTTGGCGGATTTGGTCATGATGAGAAAGGTGCTTTCATGCGCGTGTTAAGGTCAATGATGCTTTATACGGCCCTTGGGCTGCTTGCAAATACCAGCCTCGCCGACACCGCCCAATTCGCGCAGTTGCGAGAGGGCGACATGCGTAAACTTGCGTTCCACGCGGAACCGATGCCCACAACGGATGTGACATTCACCCACGAAGACGGAACAGAGGTATCGCTGAGTGATGTCGCAGGCGACATTACAGTTGTAAATTTTTGGGCCACTTGGTGCGCCCCATGTCGCAAGGAAATGCCCAGCCTGTCAGCGCTGGCCGACCACTTTGAACCGTCAGACGTGAAAGTCGTAACAATCGCGACTGGCCGAAACCCGCGCCCCGCAATGGCTGCATTCTTTGATGATATTGGGGTTGAAAACCTGCCACTGCACGCCGACCCAAGGCAAAGATTTTCACGCGCAATGGGCGTGCTGGGCCTGCCCGTGACCGTCATAATCAATGACGAAGGTCAGGAAATCGCAAGGCTGCAGGGTGATGCGGACTGGGCGTCGCCAAGTGCGATTGCGATTCTCGAAGCCCTATCAAAGGCCGATTAGGCGTGCCCAAAGCTGGTGGATAAAAATTTGGGATCGACGCCGATACTTTGCAACGCGGCAACCCATTTACCGGCATTATCATCGCCAAATATGATGTCATCAGCAGCCTCGGCGATGAGCCAGCCATTATCGGCGATTTCTGCTTCCAGCTGGCCAAGGCCCCAACCGGCATAACCCAGAGCCAAGAGCGCAGGCTGGGGGCCGGAGCCGTTGGCAATATCCTCGATCACATCAATTGTGCTGGTCATGGCAACAGATTCGGTCACCTGAAGAGTGCTCAGATCACTGTGATAAGCAGGGCGATGCACGACAAACCCGCGACTGCCCTCAACCGGCCCACCAAACAGGATGCAAGGGTCGACACGCTGGTCGGTTGTCGGGATATCCATTTCATCCAACAGCATGCGGAAATCGATATTGTCACGGGGCTTGTTAATGATGAGCCCCATCGCGCCGTCATCATCATGGCTGCAAATCAAAATAACACTTTGCGCAAACGCAGTGTTGTCCAGCTCGGGCATGGCAAGCAGTAATTTACCAGTTAAATCAAAGGTATCATCATCCATGCGCGCATAATGTTCTGTGGTTTGGGGATGTGCAAGTTGTTCGTTACATTTGGATCGCGCCATAGTGACTTTCCATCAGGGTTCAGACCTGCAATCACATCATTATGTTGAAATTTATCATCCCCCTGCTCATCTGGGCGACAGGCGCCGCAGCCCAACCCATGGGCCACGGCACGCAGTTGACAGTTTTGTCCGGTTGGGACGATGCCGACGGCACCCGCGTTGTCGCCCTGCGCATTGATATGGCCGACGGTTGGAAAACCTATTGGCGCGCGCCCGGTGATGCGGGCATTCCACCTCTTATTCGGATGGGAAATTCGGATGCGGTCACGGGCGCAAGTATCTATTGGCCGGTGCCAAAGGTGTTTGACCAAGGTGCCGCGCGATCAATCGGGTATGAAAGCAGCGTCACCGTCCCGATGCGATTGACGCGGCAAGCAACAACTGGTCCGCTACGATTACAGGGGCGGATTGATATCGGTGTCTGTGATGAGGTGTGCATTCCAGTGTCCCTGCCCTTTGATGCGCAACTGCCACCTACAACGGTCAGGGACCCTGCGATAATTGCAGCACTCGTCAACCGCCCTGACACCGCGAAAGAGGCCGGAGTGACCAATTCAACTTGCAAACTGAGCCCGACGGATGACGGGCTTGAGATAGAGGTGCGTTTTGCGCTGCCAAAGGCAAGTCAGGTCACCGATGTGGTCATTGAGGCCGGAAACCCGCATGTGTGGGTTTCACAGCCCGACATGCAGCGCGATGGTCGGGTGATAACCGCCACTGCCGATATGGTGCACGTTGATGCAGGGGTATTCAGCGTTGATCGGTCAAAACTGCGGATGACCGCGTTTGGCAAATCGCTGGCCGTCGACATCCAAGGATGCAAAGCGCCGTAATTATTTGCGGCGCAAATGTTCATCCAAACGCGGCATGATTTCCACGAAATTGCAGGGTTTATGGCGATAATCGAGCTGCTTGACCAAGATTTCGTCCCAAGCGTCCTTGCAGGCACCCGGACTGCCGGGCAGTGCAAATAGATAGGTGCCAAGCGCCACACCGCCCGTTGCGCGGCTTTGCACAGCGCTGGTGCCGATTTTGTTCATTGAGACAATCGTGAAAACGGTGCCGAAGGCATCAATCTCTTTTTCATAGACGTCGCGGTGGGCCTCGACCGTGACATCACGCCCCGTAAGCCCCGTGCCGCCAGTTGAAATAACAACGTCGACATTCGTATCCGCGCACCAATCACGCAATTGGCTGGCGATAGCCGCGCGATCATCTTGGATAATCGTCCGATCAACCAGTTCATGACCCGCCGCGGCGATACGGGCGACCAATGTGTCGCCAGATCGGTCATCGTCTAACTGGCGCGTGTCGCTGACCGTCAGAACGACGATACGCACGGGCATAAACGGCTTACTTTCGTCAATCCGGCTCATGACAGCTCTTTCAATTTTGCGCGGATCGCGCGCAAATCCGACCACGCGTCTTTTTTGGCGGCAGGGTTTTGTAACAAGCTGGACGGATGCAGCATTGGCATCGCAGGCAAGCCCAGCACCTCAGCCCATTGACCACGCAGGCGCGTCAGGCCTTGTTTGCCCAGCAACATTTGGCAAGGCGTATTGCCCATAACGACAATTATTTTCGCACCCGACAGCTTGATATGATGTTCCAAGAAAGGCAGGCCAAGCGCGACTTCATTTGCAGGCGGAGGCGACGCAGGCGCGCGCCAAGGCAGCGGGGACGCGAGGTAGAGCGATGATGCCTCAACGCCCATATCGATTGCGTTAAACATATTGGTTAACAAAATAGCGGCATCCCCAGCAAAGGGCGTGCCTGCGCGATCTTCATCGCGGCTCGGTGCCTCGCCAATAACCATGATAGGCGCATCTGGATTGCCTTGGGCGAACACGGTGTTGCGGGCCGCCCGTTTGAGAGGTGATCCATCAAAGGCCGTGATGCTCGCAAGCAAGCCGTCAATGCTGGTGGCGGCACTGGCCAGCTTTTTGGATTGTTGCGCATGATCAATCGCGACTGGGGCTGCTGGCGGTGCTGCCGCTGTTTTGGCAATATCTGCAACTGCCGGTTTGGCAGTTTTGTCGGGCAAATCATAGCGGTTCAAAGGCGCATCACTGATCGCCTCATCCGCGCCCAACTCGATCTGCCATTCCAAGGCAGAGCGATCAGCCCAATATGTATTCACAGAATCCATCGCCCGCACCCTAACGCGTTCGCACGAAAGGTGTAAGTGGCGCTTGCCCGATCAGCAGCCAGTTTCTATAAGCGTCAAAAGCCAAATCAGGAGGCATGATGACATTCCGGGCCAAGCACCTTTTGGGGATCGAACATCTGTCACCCGATGACATCACGACATTGCTGGATTTAGCGGATCAATACGCTGATGATAACCGCGCGGGAAAACACCACAAAAACGTGCTCGAGGGTTTAACCCAGATCAACATGTTTTTCGAAAACTCCACGCGCACGCAGGCCAGTTTTGAGTTGGCAGGCAAGCGTTTGGGCGCTGATGTGATGAACATGTCGATGCAGGCATCATCCATCAAAAAGGGTGAAACGCTGATTGATACAGCCCTGACCCTGAATGCCATGCACCCCGATTTATTGGTCGTCAGACATCCGCATTCCGGTGCGGTTGATTTGTTGGCGCAAAAGGTCAACGGTGCGGTGCTCAACGCGGGTGACGGACGTCATGAGCACCCGACCCAAGCGTTACTGGACGCACTGACGATTCGTCGTGCGAAGGGGCGATTGCACCGGCTGTCAGTCGCTATTTGCGGTGACATAGCGCACAGTCGTGTGGCGCGTTCCAATATTATGCTCTTGGGGAAGATGGAGAATCGCATCCGCCTGATCGCGCCGCCAACGCTAATGCCGTCTGGTGTGGCCGAGTTTGGCTGCGAGGTTTTCCATGACATGGAAGAAGGCCTCAAGGACGTTGACGTGGTTATGATGCTCCGCTTGCAAAAAGAACGGATGGATGGTGGATTTATTCCGTCCGAGCGCGAATATTTCCACCGCTACGGCCTGACGGCTGGAAAACTGCGCCATGCCAAAGATGATGCCATCGTGATGCACCCCGGCCCGATGAACCGCGGCGTCGAAATCGACGGCAATATCGCGGATGATATCAACAGATCGGTTATCCAAACCCAAGTCGAAATGGGTGTTGCCGTGCGCATGGCCGCGATGGATTTGCTTGCGCAAAACCTACGCGCGTCCCGCAATCAAGAAAAGACCATGGCATGATCGACGTTGCAGCCAACGACGAAGGGGCGATCTACGTTGTAGAGCTGATGCGCCCTGCGCCGGATGGGCTGCAAGACAAAACCGCCGAAGCAATGTCCGCGCTGTTTGGGGATGCTGCCCTCAATAGCGATTACATCGATGTCATTTATCCGGGCATGCTAGAAGATATGTCGCTGCCGAAATTGATCCGCTTTGGCTATGATATGCCGATATCAGATCAAGACGCCGAGCTATTGCGCGGTTTGATCGGCGTTGTGGTTTTGGTTCTGTCAAAGGCGTTCAACGGCAAGGCCACAAAGATTGATCTTCCTTCTGATGGGAGGTTGGTCGCTATTCTGCAAGAGGGGAAAACCATGTCCGCACCCAAACCCGTCAAAAGCCGCGCCGCCGAAGGTGCTATTGCCCACGGCGATGCGCCTGTCAAAAAGACATCAGACGCCGCCATGTCGGGGCGCATTGCAACGGTTGCGTTACTTGTGATGTTTTTCTTGGTGGCCGTTATGATTTGGATTGCAGGATAGATATGTCAGAGATTTTATTCATCAATGCACGGCTGATTGATCCGGTGGCAATGACCGATAGCATCGGATCGCTGCGCGTTTCAGATGGTATCATCACCCAGCTGTCCGACGCGCCCAAACCGGACCCAAAGGGTGCGGTGGTTGTGAATTGCGCGGGCAAGTGCCTTGCGCCGGGGATCGTTGATATTGGCGTCAAGGTTTCCGAACCCGGTGAACGCCATAAGGAATCGTTCCGCTCTGCTGGGCGGGCGGCGGCGGCGGGTGGTGTCACGACGATCGTGACGCGCCCCGATACGCTGCCGGCGATTGATACGCCTGAGACACTCAAATTTGCAGCGCAACGTGCGGCGACTGATACGCAGGTCCGTGTTTTGCCGATGGCCGCACTGACCAAGGAACGTGCTGGCCGCGAAATGACCGAAATCGGGTTTTTGATGGATGCTGGTGCCGTCGCGTTTAGCGATGCCGATCAAGTTGTGACTAACACGAAAGTGTATTCGCGCGCGCTGACCTATGCCAAGGCAATGGGTGCACTGGTGATCGGCCATATTCAAGAGCCGGGCCTGTCGCAGGGTGCGGCTGTGACATCTGGCAAATTCGCTTCATTGCGGGGCCTGCCCGGTGTATCGCCAATGGCCGAACGTATGGGGCTGGACCGCGACATTAGCTTGCTGGAAATGACAGGCGCGAAATACCACGTCGATCAAATCACGACGGCACGCGCGCTGCCCGCATTGGAACGTGCCAAGCGCAATGGCCTGAAAATCACGGCTGGCGTTGGTGTGCACCATTTGACGTTGAACGAATTGGATGTCGCCGATTACCGTACGTTCTTTAAGCTCAAGCCGCCGTTGCGCAGCGAAGAGGACCGTTCGGCCGTTGTGCAGGCTGTTGCCGACGGGTTGATTGATATCATTTGTTCTATGCACACGCCGCAAGACGAAGAGAGCAAACGCCTACCGTTTGAAGAGGCCGCCAGCGGTGCCGTTGGCTTGGAGACGCTGCTTCCTGCTGCACTGCGCCTGTATCATGCAGAGCAGCTGACATTGCCGCAGCTTTTCGCCGCGATGTCGCTGAACCCTTCCCGCCTGCTTGGCCTTGAAACCGGACGTCTGCGCGAGGGCTGCCCCGCTGATCTGGTGTGGTTCGATCCGGATGCATCGTTCAAGTTGAACCGTTTCGAACTGCAGTCTAAATCAAAGAATACACCGTTCGATGAGGCCATGATGCAAGGTGTCGTGCTTGGCACTTGGGTCGGTGGCGCATTGGTATCGGAGGAAAACAATGCCAATTCTTGAAACCACGATGGGCATGATGCTGCTTTGGGCGCTTGGTGGCTATTTGCTCGGCTCGATCCCGTTCGGCATGGTGATCGCCAAGGCAATGGGCTTGGGCAGTTTGCGCGACATCGGTTCCGGCAACATCGGGGCGACGAATGTTCTGCGCACGGGCAACAAAAAAGCGGCTGCAATGACGCTGTTGTTTGATGCAGGTAAGGGCGCATTGATCGTTTACCTTGCGCGCGCGTTTGCCGCCGAAGATGCGGCACAAATTGCGGGCCTCGCTGCGTTTTTGGGCCATTGTTTTCCGGTGTGGCTGCGGTTTAACGGTGGCAAAGGTGTCGCGACTTATTTCGGCCTGTTGCTCATGCTCGCACCTTTGGTTGGTGTCTTGGCGGGGCTGACATGGCTGATCACAGCGGCGGTAGGCCGTTATTCATCAATGGCAGCGCTATTGTCAGCAACATTGGCGCCTGTGATCGCGGTGCTATTGGGCAAAGGTGTGATCCTGTACCTCTGCATCATATTGGCGGCTGTGATTTTCTATCGCCATCGCGGCAATATCGACCGCTTGCGCCAAGGAACAGAGACAAAAATCGGCAAATAACGGGTCATTTGCCGATCCTGTGTCGTCAATCCGCTTAGTAGCTGTATTCGTCGTAGACACGGCTAATGTCGCCGCCCCAATCGCCATGATATTTGTCCAACATTTCGTCAGACGGTGTTTTACCGCTTTCGATGCTTTCATGCAGGGCGTTCAGGAAATGGGTTTCGTCGGGGACAAGCCCGCCAGCCCCCGGACGCGCGCGCGCCTTGAGCCCTGCTTGCGAGATCGCGACCACTTCGCGGGCCAACTCATGCATATTGATCCCGTCAACTTTGGCCCGCAGACCGTCAACTGATGCTGCAACACGGAGCGCATCGCGCTGCTCAGCCGTCCAATCCTTGCAAACGTCCCATGCCGCATCCAACGCTGTTTGATCATACATCAGGCCAACCCAGAACGCGGGCAGCGCACATAGCCTGCGCCATGGTCCGCCATCCGCCCCACGCATTTCAATAAACTGTTTGATCCGTGCCTCTGGGAAAACTGTGGTCAGGTGATCTGCCCAATCAGACAACAATGGTTTTTCACCCGGTAACGCAGGCAATTCACCTTTTAGAAAATCACGGAACGACATGCCCAGCGCGTTGATATATTTGCCGTCGCGATAGACAAAATACATCGGCACATCGAGAACATATTGCACCCAAGCCTCGAACCCGAAGCCATCATCGAACACAAATGGCAACATGCCCGTGCGATCCGCATCAAGGTTCTGCCAGATATGCGCGCGCCAGCTTTGGAGGCCGTTTACCTTGCCCTCAAAGAACGGTGAATTGGCAAATAACGCGGTTGCCACGGGCTGCAACGCCAATGCCACGCGCAATTTTTGCACCATGTCCGCCTCTGATCCGAAATCAAGGTTCACCTGCACAGTGCACGTTCGGCGCATCATGGCAGTGCCCATGGTGCCTACCTTTTCCATGTAATTATTCATCAACGTATAACGCCCCTTGGGCATCAGCGGCATTTCTTCGTGGGACCATTCAGGTGCGGCACCCAGCCCCATGAATCTGACGCCGATTTCATCGCTGACGGATTTCACTTCGCGCAGGTGGTCGTTCACCTCGTCACAGGTTTGGTGAATTGTCTCAACAGGTGCGCCCGAAAGCTCTAATGCGCCGCCCGGTTCAAGGCTGACATTTGCCATGCCTTTGGTCAGGCCGATGATTTTGCCGTCTTCATGCACAGGATCCCATGCAAAACGGTCGCGCAGCCCCTCCAGCACCGCTTGGATTGAACGCTCGCCCTCATAGGGCAGCGGTTGATGGGTGTCTTTGCAATAGCCGAATTTTTCATGCTCGGTGCCGATGCGCCAATCTTCCTTGGGCTTGCAGCCTTTGGCCAACAGTTCAGCCAATTGTTCGTGCCGTTCAATAGGGCCGCCGCCGGATTGTGGAATTGACATCAGGATGCTCCGTTCGTGTCGAGGTATTTATTTATCGGTGCCGTTTTGGGCACGCAGTGTCAATGCAACAGATCAGGAGTTTGTTCCCAAATGGTGACACGCGCATCAGGTGTGCGTGTCAGCACAGCCAACATCGCCTCTGTTTCCAGATTTGGTAGCGCCCCGAAAAGATCAAACAACCCATCAGCCCCGATTGCGTTGACGGGTATATACAGCTGATGGCCGCCCCTCTCGGTCAAAACCCAATTGGGCGATGGTATCGCCTGCGGATCAAGTTCGAGCCGGAACAAATTATCAATATCCATTGTGCCGCCAGATAGGGGGCCAAAATACGCAAGCCTGCGTTCCGTGACCTGCACAACCCCCGGCCCGTCGCCCGTCTGCCGGAACCGCCCCTGCTGAATACCCGCAAGCGCAAGGATCACACCCGCGATGACAATCACAATGCCGATCCAACGCACAATCCCAAAGCTACCAATGGCCCACCAAAGCCCCAGCGCGATCACAGTGGCAGCAATGATAACCTCGCGCCAACGCCAAAGGGCGGCTCGGGCTTCGGGACGTAGAAAATCAGACATGTATCACCTGTGGCGTTTCAAACAGTAGCAACATACCACCACCGATACGTTCAAACCCAGCCGCACAAAGCGTGGCTCTTGTTACTCCATTTAATCGTCGTTGCTGTAAATGCAACGCCGCCGCATGTCGTGCATGTCCGCAACCGCGCAAATCATGCGCAATTGCTCGCTTCACGCCCAGTCGCCCATGGCTTGTTGCCAAAGTGTGAGCGCGGAAACCGCAGCGGTATCGGCACGTAAAATGCGCGGGCCGAGGCTGACAGCGTGAGCGCAATCCAAAGCCCGCAGCGCATCCCGTTCCACATTCGAAAACCCGCCTTCCGGTCCGATAAAGATGGCCCAAGGCCCAGCGAGGCTGCTTGTCAGAGCAGATGAGCGGCCAACAAGCGCCTCATCGCAGAACATGATCTGGCGGGTTTGATCCCAACCAGCCAACAGCCGATCAAACTTTTGCAGCTCGGTCACCTCGGGCACATATGTCCCACCGCACTGTTCGGTGGCTTCCACTGCATGGGCGCGCAGTTTCTCGATTTTAATGCGGTCCGCATTATTGGTGTATGCCGTTTGCATTGGCACAATTTTGGCCGCACCCAGCTCGGTTGCTTTTTCGACAATAAACGCCGTGCGTTCCTTGCGGATCGGCGCAAACACCAGCCAAACGTCTGGCGGCATCTGCAAGGGCGCACGCTGTTCGTCGCAGACCAAAGCACCGCGCTTTTTGCCAGCGTCCACAACCGTCGCAAGCCATTCACCATCGCGCCCATTGATCAGGGCCACGTGATCACCGACGGCCATCCGCATCACACCAAACAGGTAATGCGCCTGTTCGCGATCCAACGGAACCGATTGCCCTTGCCCCAGCGGGTGATCTACATAAAGTCGCACATTCTTTGCCATGAGGGCCAACATATGACCGACCCATCACATATGCCAGACCAAGCCGTGCCTGATACCACAGGAAATTGGGTTGAAACACGCGCCCCTGCCCGTTTTCGCCCCTATCTACGTTTGTCGCGGGCGGATCGCCCGATCGGAACATGGCTTTTGTTCTTGCCCGGCATTTGGGCAATCGCCCTCTCGGCCCTACAATCTGACCAGTTTGGCGGGTTTGACCTATGGCTTATCATTGGCTCCGGTATCGGGGCGTTCTTGATGCGCGGTGCTGGTTGCACGTGGAATGATATCACGGACCGTGACATCGACGCCAAAGTCGCCCGCACCCGCGCCCGTCCCATTCCATCAGGCCAGGTCAGCGTGCGCGCGGCCGTGATTTGGATGGGTGTTCAGGCTTTGGTGTCACTGGCCATTTTGCTCAGCTTTCCACCGCTCGCGATCTTGCTCGGGGTTTTAGCCATCATTCCCGTGCTGATTTACCCATTCGCCAAGCGGTTCACATGGTGGCCGCAAGCGTTCTTGGGCATCGCATTCAACTGGGGTGCCTTGCTTTTGTGGGCGGCGCAAAGCGGGGTTTTACCGCCTGCGGCATTCGCACTGTTTGGCGCTGGGATTGCATGGACACTGTTCTACGACACCATCTATGCACATCAAGACGTGGAGGATGACGCGCTTATTGGTGTGAAATCAACCGCGAGGTTGTTTGGAGACAAGACAATATACTGGCTCAGGGGGTTTCAGGCCGCGACCGTTATATTGATGGGGTTAGCGGTGATTCTAGCGACCGCTGACCGATCTATACTCGCGGTGGTTGTCGCGCTTGCCGGCCCATGGGCCATGGGCTGGCATATGGCATGGCAATTGCAGCGGTTCGATACCACCTCACAAACTGGATTGCTCAGGCTTTTCCGCTCAAACCGCGACGCGGGTCTCGTTGTTTTGCCATTTTTTGCCGTTGCCTACTTCCTTTGATTGAACACAAGGCAATTGCATCCTATTGAAGGGCAACTCGGTTAGATATCGGATGACTATGCGCCTTTCTGCTCTCTTTATACGCGTCGGAGTTTTTGCTGCGGCGGCGTTGTCGGCCTACCTGAGCGCGACAGTCGCTGTGCGTTTCATCGAGAGCCGCTCTGTCGTTGCCGTGCAAGAAAGCCTGATCGACAGGGGCTATGATTGGGCATCTGTGCTTGGTGATGGTCTGCAGGTCATTCTTGAAGGGCAGGCCCCGACAGAAGCCACGAGATTTCGCGCGATTTCCACGGCTGGACGATTGGTTGATGCCAGCAGGGTGATCGACAACATGTCTGTCGCTGAATCCGACAAACGCATCGCGCCGGAATTCGCGATGGAGATTTTGCGCAACGATTCTGGCGTCTCACTGATCGGCCTCATTCCGACAGCCACAGATAGGGACGCGCTCGCAGCGCGGATCGCAAGGACGGCACAGGGCCAAAAGGTGACCGATCTGCTGGAAACAGCCGAATATCCCGTCCCTACTAATTGGCGCGACGCGGTTGATTATGCGATGCGTGCGCTTGCGCTGCTGCCGCGGTCAAAAATTTCGGTTTCAAAGGACCGCGTATCGGTCAGCGCCATCGCCGATAGTGCGAGCGAAAAGGCACGTTTAGAAACATCTTTGGCCAGAAATACGCCAAACGGCGTCACGCTTGCGGTGTCCATCACGGCACCTCGTCCGGTTATTTCGCCCTATACAACCCGCTTCAAAATTGACGATGACGTTGCGAAATTTGATGCCTGCGCAGCAAGTTCGGTCGACGATGCAGCCATCATAATGCAAGCCGCCACCAAAGCCGGATTCGAAGGCAAAAACCCTTGCGTTCAGGCGCTTGGATCGCCGTCACGTAGCTGGCCACAGGCGGTGCGATTGTCAATCGATGCACTGAGCAAGCTTGGCGCGGGCACGGTGACATTGTCCGACACAGATGTTTCGCTTCTCGTGCCAGAAGGCACAGACAAAGGCGTCTTTGATCGGGTAGTTGGTGAGCTTGAAAATGCTCTGCCCGATGCATTCGCGTTGACCGCTGAACTACCTGTTAAGGTCGAAGAAAGCGAAGGTGGCCCGCCACAATTCACAGCAACCCGCAGCCCCGAAGGCCAAGTGCAATTGCGTGGTCGCGTGCCTGATGATCTTGTGAACCTGACGGCAGAAAACTATGCGAGCGCGAAATTCGGGCAAGCCAATGTGACCATGGGAACAAGGGTCGTTGAGGGATTGCCCGCTGGCTGGGCCGTGCGCGTTCTGGCCGGCATCGAAAGCCTGTCAGAGTTGTCGAACGGTGCGGTTGTGGTCGAGCCAAGCATCGTCACCGTCAAAGGTAAATCGGGCAATGAAACAGCCAAGGCCGACATCACCCGCCTGCTGATTGACAAGTTGGGCCAAGGGGCCGCATTCGAGATTGAAGTGGAATATGTTGAGCAGCTCGACCCAATTGCAAAGCTGCCCACACCAGAGGAATGTATATCGCGGATCAAGGTCGTGACAGCGGCAGGCAAAATCCTGTTTGATCCCGGTTCAGCGTCAATCACGGTTGATTCCATGCCAGTGGTTGATGAAATCGCCGAAATACTTAAGGAATGCCCAGATTTACGTATATTGATTGCTGGTTTCACTGACAGCCAAGGGCGCGAGGTGATGAACCAACAGCTTAGCCAAGAACGCGCGTCTGCGGTTCTTACCGCATTGCGGACGCGCCGCGTGCCTGTCAGCACATTCGAAGCCAAAGGCTTTGGCGAAGAAAACCCGATTGCCACTAATGATACCGAAGAAGGCCGCGAAGCGAACCGTAGGATCGAATTTTCGCTTATCGTGCCCGAAACAGAACCCGAAGAGCTAACCGGCCTAGAAGCCGTCGAAGCCGCCGCACCAGAAGCCGAGGAATGACCCAATGAACAGAACCGAATTCATCATTGCGACAGCGATCATCCTCTTTGTGGCCTTTATGCTAGGGTGGTTCGCCAATTGGCTGGTCAATCGTTTCAGCCGCGTCACTAAGGCCGAAATTGGCGAGTTGGATAAAATGGCGCAGTCTCTGCACGAAGCCGAGGAAACCCGCGATCAGGCGATCACATATCTGCAGCAGCGAGAGGCAGAGATGACAAACCAGCTGTCCCAAACCGAGGCCGAATTGCGCGCAGCGATGGACGGATTGCGCGAAGCACGCCAAGAAGCAGAAGAACTGCGCAGCTATATCGAGCGCCAAAATAGCTAAGAAGCGCCGCAGCGATGCAGGCGCCCCTTGCTACGGTTATCAAAGCACGGCGTTATTCAGCGTGCGCATCGGTCCGCATGCGGGCAAGGTGATCATCCCATCCCTTATCAAGCGCAAGAGTGAGGCCAAATGCTGCCTCGCCTTGGGGCAGGCCCTCGTGTTGCAGTGACAGGTTTGTGCCGCCCGCAACAGCCGTCAGGGTCCAACGCACCGTGCTGACCGCGCCGGCCATCGGGCCAATCGTGAAAGTATATTCTAGCCGCGTGTGCGGCTCGGCCACCAATACCTCGCCCCACATCAATTTATCGCCGCTCTCGGTGCCATACATTGCGTAGTCACCCACCGCGAGCGGCGACTTGGGTTTGTGGAACCAAATGCCCAGCTTTTCCGGATCTGTCAGATACGCCCACACTGTTTCAGGGTCGGCCCTGAGGAATACTGATTTGCGGATTTCGGTTACGGTCATGGCGTGTCCTTTTCAATTTCGGATTTAAGTATTGCAAGACGGTCGTCCCAGAATTGATCAAAGAATTCGAACCAACCAAGCGCCTGTTTCAGGCCCGCGGCATCCAACGTATTGATCCTATTCCGGCCTTCGGTGCGGACGGCGATCAATCCGCCATCACTAAGAACGAGCAAGTGTTTCTTGACGGCGGCCCGCGTCATTTCGAAATTATCGGCGACCTCGGCAATGGTCATTTCGCGTTGCGCAAGCATCCGTAGAATGCCCCGCCGCGTGGGATCGGCAAGCGCACGAAAGCAGAGTTGTTCTTGATCAGGCATATCAGTCACCACCGTCAGAATTTCGAATCGATTGTAATTACAATACCTTTTGGTATCATTTAATTGCAATACCAAAAGGTATCGCATTACCAGTAAACCGATTAGCCTGCGCGGTGATGCAAAATCCTACCAATGATATTGAGCAAAAGCTGCGCCGCTAAAATCGCAGTGCCACCAGTTTGGTCGTAATCTGGTGCCACTTCGACCAGGTCAATACCCACAATCCGTTGGCGTTTGGCCACAGCAGCGATGAGCTCCAGCACTTCGTAATACAGGAAACCGCCATGGCTTGGCGTGCCAGTTCCCGGGGCGATTGACGGATCGAACCCGTCGATATCGAGCGTCAGGTATATGTCCACATCCGCCGGAATACGATCCACAACCGCACCAACACCCAGCGCACGGATTTGGCGCACGGACAGGATGTCAGACCCCATCGCGCGGGCGTCCTCATAGCCATCCTTGGCAGTGGATGACACATTGCGGATCCCGAATTGCGACAGGCCAGTGACATGGTCCTGCTCTGCTGCGCGGCGCATCGGGTTGCCGTGGCCATGCCGCACGCCGTGACGTTCATCAACGAAATCAAGATGCGCGTCGATTTGCAAAATATGGATCGGACCGTGATCATCAAACGCCCGCACACATGGGATATTGATCGAATGATCACCCCCCATGACCACTGGCAATGCGCCTGCGGCGCGAATGGCGCGCACGGCCTCTTCGATTCGCGCATGGCTTTGTTCAGTGTCGGTATGTACGATGTCGGCGTCACCGATATCTACGATCCGCGTGCCAGCGCCCAGATAGGTCACATCGTCTTCGTGGTCATAGGCACCTGCATGGCCAAAGGCGAAAAGCGTTGACGCCTCGCGAATTGCGCGGGGGCCAAATCGTGCACCCGGACGCCACTGCGTGCCAAAATCAAAGGGTGCGCCGACGACGGCAACATCGGCGTCAATTGCCGACCAGTCGGGTTGGTATTCGTATTTGCCAAATGTCGCGATACCAACGAACGGCAGGTTTAGACGCCCTGTTTCATACCCATGTGCCATGTCATCCCCTTAATCGCGGGGTGCTGCGGCCCTGCGTAATCTATCGTTAATTGCTTGGCCCAAACCATGCGTTGGGATTGGCGAGACAGCAATATGTTTTGCGCCCATGGCATCAAGTTCGTGCATCATTGCAAACAGGTTGGCCGCAGCTTGGACCGTGTCACCCGATGGGGACAGGTTTAAGGCGGCATCAACATCGCCAAACCCAAGCAGCGTTTCATGCGCCTCTACTTGCGGGGCATTCAATCGCAATTGACCCCGCGGTGCATAATGTGACGCAAGTTGCCCCGGTGCATTCGGGGTCGCAGTCACAGGCGCTGCGGCAAGGGGCACGCCAAGGCAAGCCACCAATTCCGCCTCTGGAATGCCCCCAGCCCGCAACAGGACAGGCACATCGCCCGTGCAATCAACAATCGTCGATTCGACGCCGACACCACACGCACCACCATCAACAACCGCATCAATCAGGCCGTCCAGCCCCGCAACCACATGGGCCGCAGTTGTCGGGCTAATCCGTCCTGATGGATTGGCGGAGGGTGCAGCAATCGGGCCATCAAATGCGCCAAGGACCGCATTTGCAGTTGGATGATCAGGCACACGCACGGCCAATGTGGACAGGCCCGCCGTCACCAACTTGGAAATGCCTGCGTCGTCTTTGAGCGGCAGCACCAAAGTTAATGCCCCAGGCCAAAACGCCTGCGCCAGACGCTGGGCCGTTGGCGTGAAATCGCAATAGCACGACACCGCGCTGACGTCGGCCAAATGCACAATCAGGGGGTTAAAGCTGGGCCGTCCTTTTGCCGCATAAATCGACGCCACGGCACTATCGTTACGCGCATCAGCGCCCAGCCCGTAGACCGTTTCCGTTGGAAAGCTCACAAGGCCGCCGTCACGCAATAAACCTGCCGCGCGGGCAATCGCGGTGGCTGACGTGTCCAGCAATTGCGTATTGAGTGGTTTCATGACGCCGCGTTCCTGTTGCTCACCTTGATAGGGCCGCTACCTTAGTGAAATAATGAATTATCTCATTACTTTGACAGATCACATTTGCCAAGCAGCACAGCCGACCGGAGAAGACTATGCCCTATCAAGCGCCCGTGAACGACTTTAAATTCCTGCTCGAAAATGTGGTTGGTTTTGCCCAAGTGACCGCGACCGCGCAATTCGCCGAAGCCACGCCTGACATGGCCGACGCGATTATGACGGAAGCGGCGAAAATGTGTGAAGAGGTGCTCTACCCGCTTAATCGCAACGGCGACACGCATCCGGCGCATTTGGAAAATGGCATTGTGCGCACATCGCCGGGTTTTGCGGATGGGTATCGCGCAATTGCCGATGGCGGTTGGATTGGCATGTCTGCCAGCCCAGAGGTTGGCGGGATGGGCCTGCCGATGACGTTGACCACCACTGTTAACGACATGATGTCGAGCGCGTGTTTATCGCTGCAACTGAACCCGCTCATGACCCAAGGCCAGATCGAAGCGTTAGAGCATCACGCGTCAGACGAGATTAAGGCACTGTATATCCCCAAGCTGATTTCTGGCGAATGGTGTGGCACGATGAACCTGACCGAGGCGCAAGCTGGCTCTGACGTGGGTGCGCTGCGGTCCAAGGCTGAACCGAACGGTGACGGTAGCTACGCGATCTCGGGGCAAAAGATCTATATCAGCTGGGCCGATAATGATTTCACGACCAATATCTGCCACCTTGTTTTGGCACGCCTGCCGGATGGCGTTGAGGGAACCAAGGGCATTAGCCTGTTTATGGTGCCCAAGTTCATCCCCGATGCCGACGGAAATCCCGGCAAGCGCAACAGCCTGAGTGTTGTAAGCCTTGAGCATAAGATGGGTCTGCACGGGTCACCGACCGCCGTGATGGAATATGACAAGGCCCAAGGCTGGCTGATCGGGCATGAAAACGGCGGCATGGCTGCGATGTTCACGATGATGAATAACGCGCGGCTTGGCGTGGGTGTTCAAGGGCTTGGCGCGGCTGAGGGCGCATATCAGCACGCGCTGGCCTATGCGATGGACCGCAAGCAGGGCAAGGCCGGTGGCACAGGCACCATCATAGAACATGCCGATGTGCGGCGGATGCTGGCCAGCATGAAAGCCGATATTTTTGCAGCCCGCTCTATCGCGCTGATGAACGCAGTTGCGATTGATATGGCAACGGCGACGGGTGATGACGCTTGGGCGAAACGCGCCGCGCTATTGACGCCGATCAACAAGGCATTTGGCACGGATGTTGGTATTGATGTCGCCAATCAGGGCGTTCAAGTGCATGGCGGCATGGGCTTTATCGAGGAAACGGGTGCGGCCCAATACAGCCGCGATGTACGCGTTTCCGCGATCTATGAAGGCACAAACGGCATCCAAGCGATGGATCTTGTCGCTCGCAAAATGATGGATGGCGGCGACGCTGCATTTGCACTGCTTGATGAGATCGAGACCGGCGCAGAGGCTGCAAAATCCAGCCATCCCCAACTAGCCAAAGATGTCTGGAATGCCGCTGCCAGCCTGCGCGAAGCGACAGAATGGCTGGTAGAGCAAGATATGACTGACCGATTTGCAGGTGCTGTGCCCTATCTACGCAGCTTTGCGCGTGTTTTGGGTGCCCATGCGCACCTGACAGCAGCACGCACAGGCGACGCGACACGCGGACGTTTGGCCACATTCTACATCAAGCGCCTGTTGCCGGAACATGTGGGCCTATTGGCGCATGTGCGCGAAGGGGCGGCCGACTTGATGGCAATCTCAATCGACGATTTGACCGCTTGATGAGCGACGGCATCCGCTATCCGTTTGAGACCCCTCCAGCGCAAGGGGAAGCGATCACTGTCGCACCCGGCGTGCTGTGGCTGCGGCTGCCGCTGCCGATGGCGCTGGATCATGTGAATGTTTACGCATTCGACGAAGGCGATAGCTGGACAATTATCGACACAGGGTTTGATACGCGCAAAACCCGCGCGATCTGGCAAAAACTGCTTGCCGGGCCCTTGCAGGGCAGGCCCGTCTCGCGCGTGATTGTGACCCACTATCACCCTGATCACATCGGGCTTGCTGGTTGGTTTATGGAAATGGGTGCCAGTCTTTGGACCACGCGGACGGCGTGGTTGATGGCGCGGATGTTGACACTTGATCCGCATCCCGTTCCTACGGATGAGACACTGGCCTATTATATTCGCAGCGGCATGGACGCCGATGAATATGAACACCGCAAAACCGAACGTCCTTTCAACTTTGCCGATTGCGTCGCGCCGATCCCGCTGGGGTATCACCGTATACAGGAAAGTGACGTAATCGAAATCGGCGGGCGGACCTGGGATGTGCGCATCGGCAACGGCCATGCACCTGAACACGCCACATTCTTTAGCCGTGACGACAATTTGGTGATTGGTGGCGATCAATTGCTGCCGTCAATCAGCGCAAACCTAGGTGTTTATGCCGCCGAACCAGAGGCAGACCCAGTGAAAGAGTGGCTCGACAGTTGTGCCCATTTTCAGCAATTCGCCAGCGCCGAGCAATTGATCCTTGGCGGGCATAAATTGCCGTTTACGGGCCTGCCCTTGCGTCTGAAGCAGATGATCGAAAATCACCACGGCGCGCTAGAGCGGCTCATGGAGCACTTGGCCGAGCCGCGCAAAGGCGGCGATTGTTTCGTGCCATTGTTCAAGCGCAAGATCGGGCGCGATGCCTATGGGCTGGCCTTGGTTGAGTCCATCGCCCACCTCAACCATCTTCACCAGTCCGGACGGGCAAAGCGGTGGTTGGATGACGATGAGGCGTATCGCTGGCAAGCGATTTAATGACGGCTTGTGATTTTCGCGTTGAGGCGCTTTAAAATTCTGCTCGCAGTGGTTTCACACAGCGCGGGCACAATCGCATGAACCAATGCCGCCACAGCCGCCAGCCCCAGCCAGAACGCAAAGCCCAGCGCGAACCGCATGTGCCCGAAATAGGTCTCATCTACGGACGCAGGATGCGCAGTAAATAGGCGCGCCATAAGCGAGGCATTTTGGGTTTGGTGTGTAGCATCTGACATAAGTGGTCCCCTGAATATATTGCCCCACAGCTATGCCACAGCCAACATAACAATACGTCCCAATGTAAATTGACAATTTTAAGTTTGCTGGGATATTGTCCCACAATGAATACAAATATTGACACAATTGACCGAAATATCCTGAAAATACTGCAAAGCGATACGTCCGTGTCGGTTGACGAGATTAGCGACCGCGTGGCCCTGTCGCGCAATGCATGTTGGCGGCGGATCAAGCAGCTTGAGGCAGCAGGCGTCATCACCAAACGCGTGGCCTTGCTTAACCCGCATGCAGTTGGATGCGGATTATCCGTAATGGTCATGATCAAAACAAACGCCCATGACAAAAATTGGCGCGCTGATTTTCAAACCGCTCTTGCCGCGATGCCCGAAGTGGTGGGCGCACACCGGATGACTGGCGATCTGGATTATGTGCTGCGGGTGCGGGTGGCCGACGTAAAGGCCTATGATAACTTCTACAAACAGCTCACTTCACGTATTTCTGTCTCGGATATATCTGCAAGTTTTGTTATGGAAGATATCAAAGACACAACCGCGGTGCCCCTATGACAATTACAAGCCAAGCGACGATCGAAACCTCTGCCGATGCTATGGAAAACGCGGCATTGCCAAGACAGCACGAAATCCACGTGAAGAGCGGCGCGACGATCAGCGCAGGCGACATGCCCGAGGCAATGAAGGAATCGACTGCCAAGAAAAGCCCCGCGCAATGGGCCTATGAACGCATCATCCTATATATCAAGAAATTCGAAGAGACGCTGGATAACGATCACGAGGTTGGGCTAGGCTTTGCAGGTGGCGACGCGGGCGTGATCAAGATCGAAGGCTTGGGCTTTTTTGATCCTGACATCATCACATATTACGGCACAAATGAAATGGGCTCCAAAACGCAATTGGTGCAACATGTCAGTCAGCTTAACGTGATGTTAGTTGCTAGCGCCAAACATGTGGATCAGGTTGAGCCAAATCGCATCGGTTTCCAACTGGCCCAAGAGTTGGACCGTGATGATGACGAGACTGCGACGACATAACCTTCGCATACCCCGTGACACAGCCGCGTGAATCATCTATGCGGATTTAAATTCGATTTTTCGTTCAAGGAGCACTACCAATGTCCGACCATAAGCACGGCGAAATGGACACTTCCGTTCAGGAAAAAACATTCGACACATTTATTATGTATGTCACACGCGGATCAATCTTTTGCATCGCGACGCTGATCTTTATCGCATTGGTAAATGGCTAATCTCATAAAGCGTCGGGCATTTTTGGCCGGCGCACCTTTGGCACTTGCCGCCTGCCGAGGCGGCGAGGCTATTTGGGCTCCGGATGAGCAGCTTCGCGGTAAAATCTACAAAAGCGATGGCCCGCGTTCGATCACGCTTTATTCTATGATCAATACCGGATCGGGTAATGGCGCGCATTCATCGCTCTTAATCGATGCTAGCCAAACAGTCATGTTTGATCCCGCCGGATCGTTCAAAGCATCGGTTATTCCAGAACGTAACGACGTGCTATTTGGCATTTCGCCCCGAGTTGAAGCATTCTACATCAGCTTCCACGCGCGAGACAGCTACTTTGTCGAGGGTCACCGGATCGAAGTATCCCCAGCGGTTGCGGAACAAGCGCTTCGTCTTGTGTTGTCAAATGGGCCTGAGCCAAAGATGGCCTGTTCTTTGTCCAGCTCTCGCATTTTGAAACAATTGCCAGGGTTTGAAACTATTAATACGACCCTTTTTCCAACAAAATTGCGTGATCAGTTTGCGGCGCTCCCTGGGGTGTCGGTGAAACGGTATTACGAAAACGATGCCGACGACAAAACACAAGCCGGCAAAGACATCGACGCGGCCCTTAGCCGCCAAAGCCAATAAGAATGCCGCCGTAGAAAACGACTGCACCCGCGATCATCCCCCGAACAACCTTGCCAGACCGATAGGCAACCGCAAGCGACACAACTGCCGTTATGATACGCAATAGATCAAGCTGCCCGTCGGTTGCCTGAGGCCAAATCACCAATGGTGCGACCATGCCTGGAATGACGGCAACAGGGGTATAGCGCAGCAAGCGCAGCACAAACGGTGGCATCGGGCGATCACCGATCAGGCCTAAGAACGAAAACCGGATCGCAAATGTGCCCAGCGCCATCAAACCAACGATGAGCCAGATTTCACCTGTCGAATAGCTCATGTTTTGCGCCCCTCTAACCAAGTCTCAATCATCGCACCCGTCACCATCGCGCAACCCGCGGCGATCAACAGCCCAAGACCCGACGGAAGGCCCGCCAACGCCAGTGACACCCCAACAGATACCAGCAGGGCCACAAAATGCGCCAAGCTGCGCACCATAGGTGCGACCATCGACAAGAACGCAATTGGAAGAATGAAATCGATGGGCACGCCGTCAGGAATTTTCGTACCGATCAAAGCACCGATGATCGTCGTCACCCCCCATAGCGGTGCAATCGGTGTCGCGACGCCCAGAAAATATGCGACACGTGCAGGCACGGTCATGTCTGGCTCAGTCTCGAATTTATGCACAGATGCCATATAGGTCTGGTCAAAGTTCAAATAGCTTAGGATCACGCGCTGCCACATCGGGGCGGCACCGAGATATGGCACCAGTGATGCCGAATACATCGCCATACGCAGGTTCACGGCCAAGGCGGCCAGCAAGACCAACCCAATCGCCGCATTTTCGACCATCAGTTGCAACGCTGCAAACTGCGACGCGCCAGCAATCACCAGAATTGAAAAGCCAATGGTCTGCGCAACCGTCAGCCCTGTTTCAATCGCCACCACCCCAAACAGCAGGGCAAACGGCACGACCATCACAATATAAGGCAGACCGTCGCGAATACCCTCATGGTAGGCGGTTTTGGTTGTGGTAGCATGCATGGTTTTAGCCTAGCTTTGGGTCAATCTCTCCTGCCTACTCCTGCGCAATCGGAATGACAAATGACTGACGCCACATCTTATCTGATCGCCCCTGGGCCACAGGCCGGAACGCTGGCCCGCAAGGTGGCTGGCACCGACCACACTGGCAAGCAGGTGGAAATTGAAGTCGTCGAAGAGCGACCGTTGACGATTTTCCTCAATAGTCAGGAAATCGTCACCGCAATGACAATCGGGGATTATCCCGAATATCTGGCACTTGGGTTTTTGCGCAACCAAGGCATGTTGTCCGATGGCGATGACATTACCCGCGTTGATTATGATGAAGAGCTTGAAACCGTCATTGTGCGCACCGCCCATGGCACCGATTTTGAAGATAAAATGCGCAAGAAAACCCGCACCAGCGGCTGCGCGGTTGGCACGGTGTTCGGCGATATGATGGAAGGCTTAGAGGGGCTGGTTCTCCCACCCACGCAGGTCAAAACATCCGATCTTTATGCATTGGCATCGAAAATAAACACAACGCCATCGCTTTACCTTACCGCAGGTGCAATTCACGGCACGGTTCTATGCCAAGGCAACCGTCCGTTGGTCTACATGGAAGACGTGGGCCGTCATAACGCCGTCGACAAAGTTGCAGGTTGGATGCTGTCCGAAGGCGCAACCGCATCCGACAAAATTCTTTACACCACTGGGCGATTGACGTCGGAAATGGTCATCAAATGCGCACTTATGGGCATCCCCGCGCTCGCGTCACGGTCAGGTTTTACTGCTTGGGGTGTCGAGATCGCTCAACAGGTTGGGCTCACGCTTATTGGGCGTCTGCGTGGACAACGCTTCGTGTGTCTTGCAGGCGAGGATCGGCTTTTGCGGGATGCGGACCCCACGCAAATTGCAGATGACCCCAAAAAATCTAGTCGCAAGGGGGCGGGCAAATGATGCAGCAACCTGCCGCAATCATCCTTGCTGGTGGCAAGGCCACGCGCATGGGCGGTGGCGACAAGGGGCGACTGTTGCTGGACGACCGTAGCATCCTTGATCACGTGATTGACCGCATCACACCGCAAGTGGGCGAAATCGCGTTAAATGCAAATGGCGATGCGGCGCGTTTTGCGGACCTGAATTTACCTGTTGTGGCTGATAGCATTCCTGACTTTGCGGGGCCGCTTGCGGGTGTGCTAGCGGGCATGGATTGGGCGGCCAGCATTGGTGCCACGCATGTTGTCAGCGCCGCGGCGGACACCCCGTTTATGCCTTGTGACTTGGTGCCACAGTTGCAGATGGCTGCAGAAGTATCGCCGACTGGATTGGCCCTTGCTGCAACACCGGACGGGCGGCAACCCACGTTCGGGCTTTGGCCAACAGCCCTGCGTGATGATCTGCGTGCCGCGCTTAATGATGGATTGCGCAAGGTCGTGATGTGGACCGATAAACACAGCGCCGGCACCGCCCATTTCCCTGACGCCACCGCATTTTTCAACGTTAACACGCCCGCTGAATTGGACCGTGCGAGGGGCATGTTATGAATATATACGGTGTGGCAGGGTATAAAAACACGGGCAAAACCGGCTTGATGGAACGGCTTGTTCAGCACATTACCGCGCGCGGCTTCACCGTTTCCACGATCAAACACGCCCACCATACATTTGACGTCGATCACCCGGGCAAGGATAGCTATCGCCACCGCGGTGCAGGTGCCCATCAGGTGCTTTTGGCATCAAACACGCGGTGGGCGCTGATGACCGAATTGCGCGGCGAACAAGAGCCGTCATTGCAAACGCTTCTGGGCCAACTAGCCCCTGTCGATCTGGTTTTGGTCGAAGGTTACAAGCGCGACGATCACCCGAAAATAGAGACACACAGACAAGCGGCTGGCACACCGCTTCTTGCCACAGACGACCCGCGAATTCGCGCGGTTGCTGCTGATATTACTGTCGATTTGGACCGCCCGACCTTTGACCTCGACGACACAAAATCCATCGCCGATTTTATCCTGCAAGAGGTGGGTCTGTGACGTATGATACCTTCATCATGGTTGATTGGTCAGGTGGCAATGATCGTGGCCCGACGCCCAAGCCTGACGCGATTTGGTCCTGCGTTGACGGTCAAGAACCCGTCTATCACCGCAACCGGCAAACCGCTCTTGTTTGGCTTATGCAAACGCTGAATGCAGAGGTCAAAGCCAAACGCCGCGTGTTGCTGGGGTTCGACTTTCCATTTGGCTATCCGGCTGGGTTTGGAAAATACGTATGTGGCAGCGATGATCCGCTCGCCTTGTGGGGGTGGTTCGCAGACACGATCCAAGACAGCCCTGACAATAATAATCGTTTTGATGTCGCCGGCCAAATTAACGCTCTTTGGGATGGTATTGGTCCGTTTTGGGGCAATGGGCTCAAGCGCGATATCGCCGCATTACCGCGCAAAGGATTGGACAGAACAACCAATCCGTTTGCTGAAAAACGCGCCGTTGAGACCCATGCCAAAGGGGCCTTTACCCTATGGCAAATGGCGGGCGCAGGTTCAGTTGGCTCACAAGTCATGATGGGCCTACCCGTCTTGCAAAAATTGCGCACTGCATTTGCGAATGACCTGCGAGTTTGGCCGTTTGAGGCGCCCGAAACATTGATCACGCTCACCGAAATTTGGCCCAGCCTCCATGCAGGCCCAGCGCCCAGTGATGTGATCAAAGATGCCCACCAAGTCAAAACCACCGCGGCGTTTTTTGCGCAATTGGGCAACAACGATCTTGCCGCGCTGTTCAACGTGCCGCCTACCAGCGAGGGATGGATATTGGGCGTGCCCTACCCTGCCCCACCACTACGCAACGACTGCTTTGCGATGCCCCGAGGCGCGTATTGGACACCTGTTGACGATGCATTGGCCCATCTCAAGGCCAATTTACCGCGTGTTGTATCCACTAAATCGAAACTTATCGCCAAATCGCTGAACCGCATTCTTGCCGATGATGTCACCGCATTGCGCAGCCATCCACCAACGGCCAATTCTGCCGTGGACGGTTATGGTTTTGCAGGTGGATTGGCGGACGGCGCTCATAATCTCCCCCTCGTTGATGGCCGCGCTGCCGCTGGCGCGCCCTATGCTGGCAACGTCCCACAAGGGCGCGCCCTGCGCATTTTGACGGGTGCAGCGCTTCCGACGGGTGTTGATACTGTTGTCCTTCAAGAGGATGTCGTCGCAGAACCGAGCGCTGTTCGCCTGAATGGGCCGCTGAAACAGGGTGCAAATTGTCGCCGTGCGGGTGAGGACATGAAAGCAGGTGATCTGGTGCTGACGACGGGCCGCCGCCTGACATCTGCGGATATCGCCACAGCGATTGCGGCTGGTGTCAGCACAGTTTGCGTGGCACGCAAATTACGCGTGGGCGTTCTGTCGACGGGCGATGAACTGGCGCAACCCGGACAGGCGCAACGCGACGATCAGATTTATGACGCCAATCGCCCCATGTTGCTGGGCATGGTGAAACGCTGGGGGCACAAGGCGATTGATCTAGGTTGCGCGCCCGATAACCGTGATCAATTGCGCAAAATTTTGGATAAGGCTGCCAAGAAATGCGACGTGATCATTACCTCCGGCGGCGCGTCAGCGGGTGATGAGGATCATATGGCCGCCCTGCTCAAAGACAGCGGAACCTTTGCTCTTTGGCGCATCGCTGTGAAACCGGGCCGCCCGATGGCGATGGGCACGTGGCACGGCACGCCTGTATTTGGCCTGCCGGGGAATCCGGTTGCAGCATTTACATGTGCTGCCATTTTTGCCCGCCCTGCCCTTGCGCAAATGGCTGGTGGTGAATGGCAAATCCCAACAGGGGTCATGCTTCCAGCTGCGTTCACAAAGCGCAAGAAAGAAGGCCGCCGCGAATATTTGCGCGCAAGGCTGCGCGATGGTGCGGTCGAAGTTTTTGCATCCGAAGGATCAGGCCGCGTTTCCGGCCTGTCATGGGCAGAGGGGCTTGTTGAACTTGGCGATCATGCCCAAGGGATAACCGAGGGCGATTTGGTCCGCTTTATCTCATTTGCTGAACTCGGGCTTTGATCGATATGGCCATGCAGGCCCTAGCCTGACCCAATCAACGCCCCTGCTGCGAAAACAAGCGCGCCCCCCACGACAACCTGCAACGCTGCGCGCATAAATGGGGTCTGCATGTATTTGCTTTGGATCCATGCGATGGCCCACAGTTCAACGAACACAACAATCAGAGCGACGATCGTGGCGGTCCAGAAATCCGTGATTAAATAGGGCAAGGCGTGGCCAAGACCACCGATCGTCGTCATCACGCCCGCAGCGATACCGCGCTTGATCGGAGATCCGCGACCAGAAATTTGCCCATCGTCTGATGCAGCTTCGGTGAAACCCATCGAAATACCAGCACCCACCGACGCGGCAAGCCCCACAAGGAAAGTCGTCCACGTGTCTTGGGTCGCAAAGGCTGTTGCAAAAATTGGCGCGAGGGTCGAGACAGACCCGTCCATCAATCCGGCCAATCCCGGTTGCACCCAAGTCAGCACAAATTTGCGGTGCGCTTCGCTTTCTTCTGCTGAACGTGCATCACCGCCTAGGTGTTCGGCCTCGAGATCAAGCGCATGTTCGGAATGGCTTGCCTCTGCTGCAGCCAGATCACCAAGGAGTTTACGGGTGGCTGCATCGCTCGTGCGCTCGGCGGCTGCCCGGTAAAACCGCTCCGCATCGCGTTCCATTGCAGCTGCCTCTTCGCGGATGCGTTCAAGCCCTAGGTTTTCAACCAGCCAAACAGGGCGACGGGCATAATAGCCTGCGACATGTTCACGGCGGATCAGTGGAATTACCTCGCCAAACCGCGCGACATGCAGGTCGATCAGACGGCGGCGATGCGCGTCCTCTTCCTTGGCCATGCCATCAAACACGGTCGCACTTGCGGGGTAATCGGCCCGAAGGTGTTCGGCATAACTGCGGTATATGCGCCCGTCATCTTCTTCTGATGAAATGGCGAGCGCGAGAATTTCTTGATCAGATAGATCAGAAAACTGACGTCGATTTGCAAAACCGGGGATCATGGCGCACCTCACACATTAGAATAATTCTAAAGTAACAAGTGTTACCCAATTAGCAAGGTTTGCAAACTAAAAAGCCCGACCAATGGCCGGGCCGTTTATTCATCTCTGCGCGTTCCTAGAATTCAACAACGGCACGAATAGATTTGCCTTCGTGCATCAGGTGGAACCCTTCGTTGATTTCATCCAAGGTCAGCTTGTGCGTGATCATCGGGTCAATCTCGATTTTGCCGTCCATATACCAATCAACGATTTTCGGCACATCTGTCCGGCCTGATGCGCCGCCAAATGCGGTGCCGCGCCAGCTACGGCCAGTGACCAATTGGAATGGGCGTGTGCTGATTTCTGCACCAGCGGGTGCCACACCAATGATGATGCTTTCGCCCCACCCCTTGTGCGCGGCCTCAAGCGCTGTACGCATCACACCGACATTGCCCGTCGCATCAAACGTATAATCGGCACCGCCACCTGTCAGCTCAACCAAATGCGCAACCAGATCGCCGTCAACTTTGGACGGGTTCACAAAATCGGTCATGCCAAAATGTGTGCCCATTTCAATCTTGCTGTCATTGAGATCAACGCCCACGATCTGATCCGCGCCCGCAAGGCGAAGCCCTTGGATCACGTTCAAGCCGATGCCGCCCAGACCGAACACAATCGCACGACTGCCGATTTCAACCTTGGCTGTGTTGATCACCGCGCCAATGCCCGTTGTCACGCCGCAACCGATGTAACAAATCTTATCAAACGGCGCGTCTTTGCGGACTTTGGCCAGCGCGATTTCGGGCACCACTGTATGGTTCGCAAACGTCGAACAGCCCATGTAGTGGTGGATCGGCGTGCCATCCATCATCGAAAACCGCGTGGACCCATCCGGCAGCAGGCCTTGGCCTTGGGTGCTGCGGATTGACTGGCACAGGTTCGTTTTCGGATTGAGGCAATAATCACACTCGCGGCATTCCGGCGTATAAAGTGGGATGACATGATCACCAACTTCAAGGCTGGTCACGCCTTCGCCAATTTCGATCACAACGCCAGCACCCTCGTGGCCTAGGATTGCAGGGAAAATGCCCTCAGGATCGTCACCGGAACGGGTAAATTCATCTGTGTGGCAGAGGCCCGTGGCCTTTACCTCGATCAGCACCTCGCCCGCGCGCGGACCTTCTAGATTAACGTCCATAATCTGAAGCGGCTCGCCCGCAGCCACGGCAACAGCAGCACGTGTTTTCATCATCGGTTTTCTCCCATAAAACTTTGAGCCCACTGTGCCTGAATTGACATGCAATTCAATCCCGATTGCGACGATCCGTGGCACAGATCGCTTGCCAAGGTTATGAATTGATCACAAGATGCCCTGATGAAATGGTTAATTGTTTTTCTTTTTGCAGTGTCATGTAGCCCTGTTCTGAGCGACCGTATCGGCGCGGTCAGCCCACCATTGCCTCCTATGGACAACGATACGTGTGACGGCCGCAGGCATGCTGATTTGATCGGGCAGCACAGCACCGCATTAGAAAAAGTGCTGATCTTGCGGCAGGTCCGCATTATTCGCGCTGGTCAAATGTACACCCAAGATTACCGCCCCGCGCGCATCAACTTTCACATCAATGCATCAGCCAAAATTGAACGGATTTCATGCGGCTAGGCCAGATTAGCTTGATTTCATTGCTGATCGGGGCAAATCTGTCCAAATGACTGTGCAAACACCCACCCCGCTTTTCCCCAATCAACCCGAGCAGGTCGCGTTTCACCGCACCGAGCTGAGCGTCATCCTATCGCTTTATGGGCGCATGGTGGCGGCGGGTGAATGGCGCGACTATGGCATTTCCAGCCTGCGTGATCTTGCCGTGTTTTCCGTGTTTCGCCGGACGGCAGAACACCCGATGTACCGGATCGAGAAACGGCCAAAATTGCGGATGCGTCAGGGGCAGTATTCGATTGTTGGCATGGATGGCCAGACGCTCAAGCGCGGCAATGACCTGCGTCAGGTTCTGCGTGTGCTTGAACGCAAGCTGATCCGCGCGATTGATTAGATCAGACGCTTACGCGCCGTAACCGGCCCATCGCCTTGCGCGTCGATCCGCAAGATCGCTCTGGCAAGCGGCTCATAGACCACGGCCATATGATGCGCATTCGCATGGATCATCGTTTCATCGTCAACCATCATGCCCACGTGCCCATCCCAAAACACCAGATCGCCGCGCTGCATCGGGGCGCCACCTGCAATATAATGGCCCAACGCCGCCTGTTGCTGATCGCTGTCTGCCGGACAATCCAAACCGCAGGCCGTCAGTGCAGCATGCACAAGCCCCGAGCAGTCGATCCCCCGCGTGCTATCGCCACCCCAGAGATAGGGCACACCAAAATGCATCTGCGCCACAGTTGCCGCGTCTTGGAATGGACGGTCCAACGCCCGCATGTGTTTCTTGGGAACATAGCCATGGTCGGTTTCAAAAAATGAACGGCGTTCTGCGACCACGTGCAAACGACTACCAAATGGCAGTGCCAATAAATCCTCTGACTTCATCGTTTCCTGCGCATAGGCATGGGTCGCGGGGGTGGCGACAAAATGTGTGGCGGCTTGCGCGATTGGGCCCAAGGCATCCGTCAGCACATAACCCACGTAGCCATGCGAGGCTTGGACAAATGACCAACCGTTATGGTCCTCATAAACCGTTACAATCTCGCCCAGCAGGATTTGCCTGTCGCGCGCCCCATTGGGGGCTGCGCGTAGATCAACAACCGGACGATGGGCGACCCGCTGCCAGCCGGTCACAAATGTTTCGGCCTCAACCCGCCCACGCAAATACGCTGCAGCAACCCGCCCATTGGCAGGCATCAGACGCTTGTCGTTCATAGATCAAGCATTTCGGGCAAGGCATCAAGGATCGCCCGCGCGCCCATGCCAACACCGCCCTTGGGGCGCCCAGGTGCGGCAGTTGCGTTCCAACCATGGATGTCAAAATGCATATACCGCGCGTCTACAAAACGACGTAAAAACAACGCCGCCGTGATCGCACCTGCCATGCCGCCGCTGGGTGCGTTATCAAGATCAGCAATGCCCGGTTCGATCATGGCCTCATAGGGGTCATAAAACGGCATACGCCAAACAGGGTCCGCGACCCGTGAGGCAGCATTTGAAATAGCAGCGGCATCTGCATCATAATCAGTGAAGAACGGCGACAAATCGGACCCAACCGCCACGCGCGCAGCACCCGTCAATGTGGCCATCGATATTACCAAATCGGGGTTATCCTCATCAGCCAATGCCAGCGCATCCGCCAATACCAACCGCCCTTCTGCATCGGTATTGTTAATCTCAACCGTAAGGCCCTTGCGGCTGGTTAAGATATCCTGCGGACGAAACGCGTTGCCATCAATGCTGTTTTCAACGGCCGGAATGAGCACGCGCAACCGCAGTTTCAGCCCCAGCGCCATGATCATATGCGCAAGGCCCAAGACAGTCGCCGAGCCGCCCATATCCTTTTTCATCAAACCCATGCTGCCACCCGGTTTGATGTTCAGCCCACCGGTATCAAAACAAACGCCCTTACCCACCAATGTAAGCGTCGCGCCAGCATCCCCCCAAGCCATATCAATCAAGCGGGGCGCGCGTGTGGATGCGCGGCCGACCGTGTGGATCATAGGGAAATTATTGTCGAGCAATGCGTCGCCTGTGGTAACCGAAATGGTCGCGCCATGCGCAACCGCAAGGGCATGTGCAGCATCCTCAAGCTCTTGCGGTCCCATATCGGATGCCGGCGTATTGATCAAATCGCGGGTCAAGACTTCTCCCGCGGCGATGATTTCGATTTTATCGGCATCAACGCCCTTGGGTGCAATCAGCCTTGCTTTTGGTTTTGCCACCTTGGCATAGCGGTCAAACCGATACCCTTCTAACAACCATGCGAGTGCCGCTTCTTCCATTTCTTGGGGGGCGAGGTCCGTGACAATTTGATAGTCACCCTCTGGCAAGGAACGCGCCGCATATCCGAGTGAAAAACGGCCTCGCGCGCGTGATTTTGGGTCACCGTACCCAACCAGGGCCATCGCGATCCCATGCTGATTGTCAGGCACGACCAAAGTTTGCCCAATCGCGCCCATAAATCCCATTTTAGTCGCCCAGTTTTGCGCCGCCTCTGGCAGGTTATCCAGCTCACCCTTGCCAACAACATACAAATCAATCGGATCAGACGGGTCTTGGGCAAATGTCGGGCGCATGGGTATTCCTATCGGTTGGTTTCACCTCACAGTATCCTCTTGTTCGCCTGCCGCAAGCCCGACCCGCGCGTCGCTCCGCACCGTCAGTTATTAAATTGCCAAACCTCCGTCACCGCCGCATCAAAAGCGCGTTCAAACCGCGCCATCAGCGCGCTCATGGTAACACCATCGCCATTGTCCTGTTGTCCGATAAGGTGCCGCGCGACGGTCGCAACCTCGGTCAGCCCAAGCTGTTCGGCAACCTGCACAATACGGCGGGCTTGCTCCACAAGTTTGCTGAGGTTCTGTACCGCGATTGCGATATGCAACGCCTCTAGTCGCCGCGCGATATCTTCGAGCACGCGGCAAATAATCTCTTCTGCGTCGCTCTCTGACTTCTCCAACAGCAACAGCTTTACCGGTGCAGGGTCAACCGCAGCCGGTGCGAGGCAATTGAGCGTCGCAATGGCGCTGCTGGCATTGGCTGCAAATGGGGCGGGATATGATTTGAATTGTTCCATATTGACCGTTTATCAGCCCATAGTTTTCCAAAGGTTGAAATGGACAATTGAAATTTCTCCAAATTCATGAAAATTCAAATAAACGGATACATCAAACCTGAGGATAAACTCATGCAACATGCCCGCCCACTCCCCGCATATCTGGTTCAGCGCTATAATGGCTGGAAGGCCACGACATTCGAAGACAATAAGAACTGGTACCGCAGGTTGGCCGACGAAGGTCAGCGACCGCGTGCGATGATGATTTCATGTTGTGATAGCCGCGTGCATGTCACGGCTATTTTTGGTGCCGATCAGGGCGAATTTTTTATTCACCGCAACATTGCAAATCTTGTCCCGCCATATGGGCCCGATGGCGCACACCACGGCACATCCGCCGCCGTTGAATATGCGGTCAATGCGCTGAAGGTTTCGCATCTGGTCGTGCTTGGCCATTCTGGCTGTGGTGGCGTGGATGGTTGCTATCAGATGTGTTCAGGTCATGCGCCGGAACTAGAACTGAAAGAAAGCTTTGTCGGACGTTGGATGGATATCCTGCGCCCCGGATTTGACCGTTTGCCCGAGGGCAGCGAAGAAGACCGCAAAGCACAGTTGGAAAAAGAGGCGGTTTTGGTATCCCTCGAAAACCTGATGACATTCCCGTTTGTCAAAGACGCCGTTGATAGCGGGAAATTGTCATTGCACGGGCTTTGGAATGATATCGGTGCGGGTGGATTGGAAGCCTATGATCCAAGTCAAAACCAGTTTGTCGCCATCTAACGAAATCAGTCTAAATGATTGAGGCCTCAAGAACAGAGCAAGATCACCCGACACTCCGGCGTTCGCTAACGCTCCCGCTTTTGACCCTATATGGTTTGGGCGTAACAGTCGGTGCAGGTATTTATGTTCTGATCGGGGCAACCGTTTCGCAGGCGGGCCCGTTTGCATGGATTGCGTTTCTTCTGGCGGCGGTCGTTGTGGGGTTTACGGCGTTATCCTACGCTGAATTGGCAACGCGGTACCCCGTCAGCGCTGGGGAAGCGGTATATGTTCAGTCGGGCTTTGGCCGTAAATCGCTAGCGACTGCGATTGGTTGCTTGGTTGCAATCTCAGGCATGATTTCCGCGGCAGCAATCACCGTAGGCGCCGCCGGCTACCTCGCTGGGTTGATAGGGCTTCCGCCAAATATACTCATCATCAGCATTGTCGTTTCAATGGCTATGCTCGCCTATTGGGGCATAACACAATCGGTTACCGTCGCTGCGACGGTAACTGTCATTGAAATACTCGGTCTAGGATTTGTCATAGTTTGGGGTATGCATTTTGGAGGTGACGGCGGTTTAGAATTGTCCGAATTAATCCCTGTAAGTGGTGCTATTCCATGGGGGGCGATTTTCAGTGCGTCATTACTAGCATTTTTTGCATTCGTCGGATTTGAAGATATGGTCAACGTCGCCGAAGAGGTTAAAGAACCTCGGCGTACGTTCCCCAAAGCAATATTGATCACACTTGCAGTCGCGACCCTACTGTATGTTGCTACCTGTATTGCAGTCTTGTTGTCAGTGCCGTTGGACGCATTAAACACGTCGAACGAACCCCTAGCATTGGTTTTCTCGAATGCTCCGCAGTTTGTACAATCCTCATTTTCCACAATCGCTGTGGTTGCGACGGTAAATGGTGTGTTGATTCAAATGATCATGTCTTCGCGGGTATTTTATGGGATGGCGGCACGCGGACAACTTCCAAAGGTGCTTGCGAGGTTATCTACCAACACAAGGACACCCAGTATTGCAACGGGTTTTGTCGCACTTTCGATTCTGGCTCTCAGCTTGCTATTGCCGATTCACCAACTTGCCGAATGGACTTCGCAAATTGTCTTGTTTGTCTTTGTCTTTGTAAATGCGTCGCTCATTGCGATCAAAAACGGCAAGAAAAATGGCCAAACCGATCACTTTTCTATCCCGATTTTCGTGCCTATTTTGGGAATTATTGCGAGCGTCGCTCTTTTGTCTGCGTCTTTGATTTAATCCGTCACAGGATGAGCACGCACAAAAACACAACGCCATTAACCTATTCATTCTGGGGTGTTTGAGCGCCTGTTCCATTTGAAAATGCCGCTGACCTGCGTGAGCCATTTGAAGTTGCCAACAACTACGGAACCTAACGCATACTCACCGTGCCGCTTCAGAAAACGCAAAAGGCCCCGCGGTTTGAAACGCGGGGCCTAAAAACAAATTGTCGCAAAGGGTTAACCCTTTTTCAGGCACTCACGACCCAACAATTCGGCAATCTGCACTGCATTCAATGCCGCACCTTTGCGCAAGTTATCGGACACGCACCACAGGTTCAGACCATTCTCAACCGTGACATCCTGACGGATACGGCTGATGAACGTGGCGAAATCGCCAACACATTCGATTGGCGTGACATAGCCACCATCTTCGCGCTTATCGATCACCATGATACCCGGCGCTTCGCGCAGGATGTCGCGTGCTTCATCTTCATCAAGAAAATCTTCAAACTCAATGTTGATCGATTCGGAATGGCCGACAAAAACAGGCACACGCACACAAGTTGCAGTCACCTTAATCGACGAATCGACGATCTTCTTGGTTTCGGCAACCATCTTCCATTCTTCTTTGGTATCACCACTATCCATGAATACATCGATATGCGGGATCACGTTGAACGCAATCTGCTTGGTGTAGTGCTGGCTTTGATGATCTGTTGGATTGTAGATCGCTTTGGTTTCATTCCAAAGGCTATCAATCGCCGCCTTGCCAGAACCGGATACAGATTGATACGTGCTGACCACAACGCGCTTGATCTTCGCGCGGTCATGCAACGGCTTGAGCGCCACAACCATCTGTGCTGTTGAACAATTCGGGTTCGCGATGATGTTCTTCTTCGCATACCCATGCACCGCCTCTGGGTTCACCTCTGGCACGATCAGCGGAATATCTGGGTCGTAACGGTAGAGCGATGAGTTATCGATCACGACACAGCCAGCTTTGGCCGCTATAGGCGCGTATTTCTTGGTCGCGTCGGAACCAACAGCAAACAATGCCATATCCCAACCCGTAAAATCGAACGTATCCAAGTCTTGGGTTTTCAGGGTTTTGTCACCAAAGCTTACTTCCGTCCCCAGCGATTTACGGCTGGCGAGGGCTGCGATCTTATCAATCGGAAAGGCGCGCTCGGCGAGGATGTTCAGCATTTCGTGGCCCACGTTACCTGTGGCACCAACGATGGCGATATTGTAACCCATGTTATTGCTTCCTTGATTTGAATAGTGGCCTCTTATCGCGCAGCGGCCCCAAGGAAAAGGGGCAACTGAAAGCTGCCCCTTTTGCCGTCATAAATTGTGACCTTCGTGTTAGATCGTGCCGCCGAGCGATCCCTCAAGCGTCGCAAGCTCCTCACCACCTGCCATCAGATCCTGAAGCTCTTCTGGTGTGATCTCACCACGTACAGCCGTGCCAAGCGTTTTGCCTCGGTTCAACACTGTAAACCGATCTCCAACAGCCATTGCGTGGCGCACGTTGTGGGTGATGAACACCACCGCAACGCCCTGTTTGCGCACCTTATCAACCGTCGCAAGCACGTTCGACGTTTGCCGCACACCCAGCGCCGATGTCGGCTCATCGAGAATCAGAACCTTAGCCCCAAAATGCACAGCACGCGCAATCGCCACGGTCTGGCGTTCACCACCCGACAATGTGCCAACCGCCTGATCTGGACCACGCAGATTGATGCCCATTTTGCGCATCTCTGCCATGGTGATCTCATCCGCGAGTTCACGGTCCATGAATTTGATTCCCGCGATTTTCTTCACCGGCTCGTTGCCCATGAAAAAATTGCGGCTGACTGACATCAAGGGAATCATCGCCAGATGCTGGTGCACCGTCGCAATACCAGCGGAGATTGCATCGCGTGGATCGTTGAATTGCATCGGCTGCCCTTCAAACTTGATCTCACCTGCAGTTGGTTGATGCACACCGGACATTGTTTTGATGAACGTCGATTTACCGGCCCCGTTATCGCCCAGCAGACAATGGCATTCGCCCGGCATCACATCCAGCGAAACCCCTGCCAGCGCGATTACACTGCCAAAGTGTTTCTCGATATTGTTCATTTGGATAATTGGTTGGGTCATATCACCGCTCCCCCGTGATTACGCGACGAATGTAAGTGTTGAGGATCACAGCGCCCAGAAGGATAACCCCCAAGAACACGCGGAAAAGCGAGCTTTCGACGCCAGCAAAGAACAAGCCCTGCTGCACAACGCCAAAGATCAGCGCGCCTAATGCGGCACCAATGACCGAACCATAACCACCCGTCAGAAGTGCGCCGCCAATAACCACGGCGATAATCGCCTCAAATTCCTTGAGCAAACCACGATCCGCACCGGCAGAGCCAAATTCCATCACCTGACATGTCGCGAACACTGTCGCGCAAAATGCAGTGAACATGAACATATACACCTTCACTCGGTTTACTGGCACGCCAGAGTTGCGCGCGCTTTCAGCATCGCCACCAGCTGCAAAAATCCAGTTCCCGAAACGCGTGCGGGTCAACAAGATGTGACCAACGACCACAAGCCCAAGCGCCCAAACAATCAACATCGGGATGCCTTCGACCAACGGCTGGCCTTCAAATTTACCGCGCGTGCGCACCGCGATGATGCCCAAATCGCCAAGCCACTGAAAGAAGCCTGTGAATATCTTTCCACCGAAAATCGGCGCGAGCCAATCGCCCTCAGCTGCCTCGCGAATACCACCGATGATGGTTTTGCGTTCTAGCGTCTGCGGGATGAAAATTGTGAAACCACGTAGGATGAACAAGGTGGCCAACGTCACAATAAAGCTCGGCAAACCCGTTCGGACGACAATGAAACCATTCACGGCACCAAACGCCGTACAGATGATGAATGTCATAATGATTGCGGCCCACATGGGCCAGCCGAGCGTGATGCCGAAAACGGCGATCATCATGCCGGCGAAACCGATCATTGATCCGACCGAGAGGTCAAATTCACCCGCAATCATCAACAAACACGCGCCGACCGCGATGATCATAAATTGCGCGGATACAACCGACCAGTTCATCACGCCTTGCGCGTTGAACATGCCGCTATCAAACGCCACGAGAAGGAAAAAGGTGAAAACGGCTACGGTGCCGACCATGCCACCCAACTCGGGGCGGATAAGCGCACGTCGCAGTCGCGACGTTTCTTTGATGCGTTCGTCTTGGATGGTGTCAGACATGTGCCAGACCTCTGGATTTACAAATTTTAAAACAAAAAGGGCGACCACGACCTGCGCCGTAGCCGCCCTCTTCAGGGATGAACCTAGCGGAATTCGCCAGCGAACTCTTCTACTTTGGCAAGCGCGTCAGCAGTGACGAAGCCTGGACCAGAGTTGATGTTGTTGCCTGGCAGAACGCCGTAACGATCATAGTTCGTCAGAACGACAACTGGCAGATAAGCCTGCAGGAATGGCTGCTGGTCGATGCCCCAGTTGATTGTGCCGGCCTTCAGGCCTTTGACGATTTCTTCACCAAGGTCGAATGTGCCGAAGTAGATGTCACCGGCCATGCCGTTTTCATCCAGTGCCAACAATGTTGGATCAGCAGATGTCGGCCCAAGTGTCAGGATCGCATCGGTTTCAGGGTTTGCAGAAAGATACGCAAGAACACGGTTCTTAATTTCTGCAGGGTCTTGACCGGAATCAATCATCTGATTGCCCAGATCTACACCCAAACCGTCAGCAAAACCTTGGCAACGCTCTGTTGAAGAAGGTGAGCTGATGTAGTGGTTAACGCAAAGGAATGACCCTACGCCATCACGTGCAGCGCGCTGACCAGCGGCCAGACCAGCGTCATACTCAGGCTGACCAACATACATCAATGCGCCAACTTCAGCCGCCTGTGCAGGTGTGCCAGAGTTCATGATGATCACGTCGATGCCCGCATCAACAGCCGCCATGATTGGGCCTTTCAGCACATCATAGTCAGACAATGTTGTGATGATGCCATCAGGGTTAGACGCCGCTGCCTGCTCGATAATACGAGCCATGTCAGCAAGGTCACCCGTTGGCGGGTTGCGATACTCAACATTCACGCCCATCTGCTCACCAGCGAGCGCGATGCCGTTCTTGATTGTGTTCCACCAGCTGTCAGAGTCTGGCGCGTGGCTGACCAAAACATATGTCAGGTCATCGCCGTGGCCGTCAGCAGACGCCATCAGCGGAGATGCGATAACGGCGGCCGTTAGCATCAGCTTTTTCATCATTGATTTCATTTTGATTCCTCCCAAGGATACCATTTTTATTGGCAAAAAGAGCAGGCAAGCCCCCTCTTACGTAAAGACAACCATGGATTCGATCTTTTTGCAACCGGTTGCAAAATGGTTTTTCACATTTCATGCTGCATCAATGGATACAGTCATATATCAGGCCGCGAACGTCAGTAGACCGGAAGACGCAAGATGAATGCCACGTTAAAGGATGTCGCTGAACGCGCCGGCGTGTCACGTTCAGCCGTGTCGCGCACGTTCACCGATGGCGCCTCTGTGTCAGAAAAAATGCGCCGCAAGGTCGAGAAGGCCGCATCAGAGCTTGGCTATAGCCCCAACCTGCTTGCGCGGAGCCTAACCACCCGCCGGACCAAGATGATCGGCCTGATTTCCAATAACTTTCATAACCCGATTTTTCTGACAGTGTTTGATCGGTTCACGGATGCATTGCAGCAGCGTGGCTTGCGGCCTTTGCTGGTAAACTTGTCCGATGAAACTGATCCACAGGAATCCGTGCGCATGATGCGTGACTATTCGGTCGATGGTGTGATCGTCGCCTCATCCACCCTGCCGCCCGGTTTTTCAAAGGCGTTCCGTGATCATGGCATGCCGGTTGTGCATACATTCGGTCAGTTTTCATCTGCGCCCTCGGTCCATGTCGTTGGCATTGATAACGTCGAATGCGGGCGCATGGCCGCGCGATCATTGATTGCGCGCGGTTATACAAACCTTGGCTTTATGGGCGGCCCTGAAGCCGCGACATCAACCCAAGATCGCCTTGCGGGGTTTACGCAAGAAATTGAAAACCATCCGCACATCACGCTTTCCATATCCTACGCTGCGGCCTATTCATTTGACGCGGGCCGCGCAGAAATGCTGCGCCTTGCGACGGGCAATATGGCCCAAGCATATTTTTGCGGCGATGACGTCCTGTCGATCGGGGCGCTCAGCGCGTTAAAGGACCAAGGATTGCGGGTTCCCGCCGATGTGGGGATTATCGGGCTAAATGATATGGAAATGGCCGGTTGGGAGAATATAAACCTCACAACGATCCATCAGCCGATCCGGCAGATCATCAATTCTTCTGTTGAGTTGATCGTCGCGATGCTGGACGAACCGGACCGATACCCAGAGGCACGCATTTTCCCGTGCGAAATTGTAGAACGCGGCACACTTGGCCCAGAAATAGGCGTTAAATAATGCAAAAACGTAGATCAATCATTATCGCAACCGCGATTGCAACACTCACCGCTGGCGCTGCGCGCGCGGAATGTACAGCCGCAGATGTTGAAGCATTGCAAACACCGCTATTGGCCGCTGTGGCCGAGATGCTGCAAACTGATGCCGCAGGAGCGCAGGCATTGGTTGCCGACTTACAAATAAAAATGGCCGCAGCCGCCGAAGCCGGTGATGAAGAGGCGCCCTGCATTATTTTTCAGGATGCCCTTGATCAGATAACCAAATAGCGCCCTAGTCGCGGAACATTGGCGGGCGGGCATCGACCCACGCGCCATCGCTTTTTGCAGATGCAACAGCCTGATGAACAGCGGCCATTGACCGCAATCCATCTGACGCAAGCGGCAGGCCATCGCGGGTTTCACCACGAATAGACGCAGCCAGATCAACATAGATGTTTGCCACTGCCAAAGGGAAACCTTCGGGATGGGCAATCGCAACGCGGCTAAGACGCCCCGCCTCATCGGACAATGATCCGTCGCCTTTTTCCATGATCTCCGTGCGGCCACCCACGGGTGTGTAATACACTTGGTTTGGTTGCTCGGATGCCCAACGCATACCGCCCGTTTCACCAAACACTTGGATATCAAAACCGTGCTGGCGACCAATGGCCACGGAAGAAGTCCAAAGCCGCCCAACGGTGCCGCCATCCATACGGAAATTGACCATCGCATCGTCTTCCAACTCGCGGCTGTTAATGGTCGAGGCAAAATCGGCAGATAGGCTACACACCTGATCATCCGCAATAAAACTGGCCATATGCATCGCGTGGATACCGCAATCCGCAAACTGGCCGGACACGCCAGCCATCGCCGGATCATAACGCCAGCGCACGCGCGGATTGTCAGCATCAGTCGCGTCACCATGGTGGCCGTGGCTAAAATTGGTGACGATCAGACGGACCTTACCCACCTCACCAGACCGCACCATGTGGCGCATCTCGCGCACCATTGGATAAGCGGAATAGCAGTAGTTTACGGCGCAAATCTTGCCCGATTTCTCCGCGATTTTGACAATTTCTTCGCCTTCTTCGACGGTCATTGTCATCGGCTTTTCGCAGAGCACGTTAAAACCGGCCTCAAGAAAAGACTTGGTAATTTCAAAATGGGTAGAGTTGGGCGTCGCCACTGTGACAAGGTCAACGCGGTCATCGCGGCCCTGTTCGCCTGCCAACATTTCGCGCCAATCGCCATAAGCACGATCAGCCGCAACGCCCAAGGACTGGGCATAGGCTCGGCCCTTGTCAGCGTCGTGATCCAACGCACCTGCCGCCAGAACGAAATTGCCGTCGGCTTGTGCGCCAAGACGATGTGCTGGCCCAATTTGGCTGCCTTCGCCGCCGCCGATCATGCCCCAGTTGAGTTTTGTCATGGTATTCGTCCTTAGAAGCCGATGGATTGCAGATATTCACGGTTTGCTTGCGCATCTTCAAGCGGTGTGCCCGGCATGGACGGATCGCAATCCTGTTCCACGGTGCACCAGCCAGTAAAGTTATTGTCGATCAGCACTTGGCGCACGGCCTCGAAATCAACATCGCCTTGGCCGAGGTTGCAGAAAATGCCCTGACCGCATGCTTTGTAGAAATCGGTGCGGTTGGCGACGACGTCGGCCTTTACCGCAGGGTCAATATCTTTGAAGTGCATATAGCTGATGCGTTCGATGTATTTTTTCATAAATGCAACAGGATCAAAACCAGCATAGGAATGGTGGCCCGTGTCAAAGCAGATCTTGAGAATGCTTTCGTCAACCTCGTTCAACAGGCGCTCCAGCTCAGGCTCAAAATCCATGAAGCCAGCGGCGTGCGCGTGGATGCCTACGGTCAAGCCATATTCCTCAGCACCCATCTTGGCGATGGTGGCGATGCGGTCGCGGTAGGCGGTCCATTCGGCCTTATCCATTTGTTCGGCCTCATCCGCCCGACCAGCGGTAGGTGCGCGGCGCGGGCTAATGCTGTCGATCAGCACCAAATGTTCAGCACCATGCGCGACCAACGCCTTGCATGTGCGTTGCGATGCATCCAGCACCTCGTCCCATTTTGCTTCGTCATGGAACGGGCGGAACACAACACCGCCGATGATTTCGAGATCATTCTTCACCAGCTCCTCGCGCAGGATTTCTGGTTCTTCTGGCATATAACCGATGGGGCCAAGTTCAATGCCCTTATATCCAGCACCAGCACATTGACTCAGTACGGATTGCCACGTGGGATATGACGGGTCAGAGGCAAATTCTATGCCCCATGAACATGGCGCGTTGCCGATACGAATAGTCATTTTAGTCGTCCTTTAGAAATCTGAAACGGTTTGCCACGACTTTGCATCCGATGATGCAATCGCTGCGGCGACAATTTGGTTCACCTCCATCCCATCGCGGAATGTCGGCCATTTATTCTGTCCTGAGGCAATCGCCTCGAGGAAATCTTTTGCTTCGATGATGATCTGGTCTTGGTATCCGGTGCCATGGCCCGGACCCTGACAAAACGGCAGATAGTCCGGGTGTGCAGGGCCCGTCAATATCTTGGTAAAGCCGCGCTGCGCCTCGGGTGCGTCCATCTGATAGAGCCAGATCGCATTCTGGTCCTCTTGGTCAAAGCGGATCGCGCCCTTGGTCCCTGTCACCTCGTAAGCGTAGCCCATTTTGCGGCCTGTCGCGATACGGCTGAAATACATTGATCCCATTGCCCCACCCGCAAAACGGCACATCATTTGGGCGTGATCGTCGTTGTCCACCGTGCCACCGGGGCGGGTTTCGTGCACGGTCTCCACCTCTGCGCACAGGCTAGCAATCGGTCCAACAAGCGCCAAAGCCGCGTTTAACATATGCGGGGCCAAATCGCCCATCGTGCCATTGGCCATACCCGTTGTGCGCCACGTCGCCGGTGCATCGGGATCGGCATAGAAATCTTCGGTATGCTCACCCCGAAACCATGTGACATCGCCAATGGAGCCGTCAGCAATCAGCTGGCGGGCGTATTGGCTGGCGGGGGTGCGAATGTAGTTAAAGCCGACCATGTTGATGGCTTTCGCATCTTCGGCAGCCTTGACCATAGCACGGCTATCATCAAGCGACGCACCTAGCGGTTTTTCGCAAAGCACAGGTTTGCCCAGTGCAAACGCGGCCTCGGCTATTTCGCGGTGCGTGGTTTGGGGCGACGCGATCACAATCGCTTCGACCGCCGGATCATTCACGAGAACACGCCAATCGGTCGTCGCACGGGCAAAGCCAAAACTGCTGCGATACCGCGCAGCCGATTCGTCCGATGTCGCGCAAACCATTTCCAATCGCGGGCGCAGGGCCGTGTTGAAAACCGCCCCGACCGAGGCCATTGCGACCGCATGCGCCTTGCCCATATAGCCACCACCGATAATACCAATGCCAATCTGTGTCATGTTTGGGCCCTTTGCGTTGAAAACGGTTTGCAACCGGTTGCAAAATTAGTATCTTAGGAATTGAATTATCGTCAATGGGCGAAACGTATAGGCGTTGAAATGAATACAATCACACTGACCACCGCACAGGCAATTGTTCGTTATTTAGCGGCGCAATACACCGTCATCGACGGTCAAGAAACCCGTCTGTTTGGCGGCGGCTTCGGCATCTTTGGCCACGGCAATGTCACCTGTCTGGGTGAAGCGCTTTATGACAATCGCGATGCTTTGCCACTATATCGCGGACAAAACGAACAAGGCATGGGGTTTGCCGCTGCGGCCTATGCCAAATACCACATGCGTCGCCGCATGATGTTTTGCACTGCGTCCGCTGGCCCCGGCACGGCGAATCTGTTGACCTCTGCGGCGCTGGCCCATGCGAACCGATTGCCGATGTTGCTGCTGTGCGGTGATGCGTTCCTCACGCGCCTACCCGATCCGGTGTTGCAGCAGCTCGAACATTTCGGCAATCCGACATTCGGCACAAATGACGCGTTCAAAGCGGTGAGCCGTTTTTGGGACCGGATCACGCATCCGGCGCAAATTATCCAATCTTTGCCTGCAGCCATTGCCACGATGATTGATCCCGCCGATTGCGGCCCTGCGTTTATTGGGCTGCCACAGGATGTGCAGGGTTGGACATATGATTACCCTGTCAGCTTCTTTGACAAACGCGTGCATCGCATCCGCTCTCAGGCGCCTGACACAGCCGAGGTCGCTGATGCTATAACCCTGCTTAGGACAGCGAAGCGCCCGATGATCATCGCGGGCGGCGGCGTGCAATATGGCGATGCTGTGAGCGAGTTGACCACCTTTGCCGAGGCGACGGGTATTCCCGTGGTTGAGACGATTGCGGGGCGTGCGAATATGCTTGATACGCATCCGCTAAATATCGGGCCGCTGGGCGTCACAGGATCAGACAGTGCCAACACAATTGCGAAGGAAGCGGATGTCATCCTTGCTGTCGGCACGCGCCTGCAGGATTTCACCACCGGATCATGGACCGCATTCAGCCATGACGCCAAGATTATCGGCATGAACGTTGGGCGTCATGACGCGGCCAAACATATGTCGCTGACGGTTGTGGGTGATGCGAAGCTATCGTTGCCTGCACTGGGCACAGATTACCAGTCACCTGCCGATTGGACCAAACGCGCCCAAGATGAACGCGCCAAGTGGTCGGCCTATGTGGCGGAAAACGTCAAATCGGGCAATCGCCCCAATTCATACGCCCAAGCGATTGGTGTCGTGAACGCGCTTTGTGATCCGCGCGATCGCGTTGTTGCTGCGGCTGGTGGCTTGCCCGCCGAAGTCACCGCAAACTGGCGCACGCTGGATATCGGCACCGTCGATGTGGAGTTCGGCTTTTCGTGCATGGGCTATGAAATCGCTGGCGGTTGGGGCGCGCGCATCGCGCAATCCGAGGGCGAGCAGGACCAAGACACCATCGTATTCACAGGCGACGGGTCATATATGCTGATGAATTCGGACATTTATTCGTCCGTTTTGACGGATAAAAAGATGATTATCTGTGTGCTCGATAACGGTGGCTTTGCGGTCATCAACAAACTGCAAAACAATACTGGCAACGAAAGCTTTAACAACCTGATCGCTGATACGCCGACCGCAACCAATCAAGTGCGCGTTGATTTCGAAGCCCACGCCCGCGCGATGGGTGCGAATGCCGAAACGGTTTCAAACCCTAGCGAATTGGCCGAGGCATTCAAACGCGCCAAGGCGGCAGACACCACATCCGTCATCGTCATGAACGTCGATGCCTATGAGGGTTGGACCACCGAAGGCCACGCATGGTGGGAGGTTGGCACACCGCACATCACCGATAATCCCAAGGTCCGCGACGCACATGAAGATTGGGAATCCACACGGCCCCAACAGCGCAAGGGCGTCTAGAACATGGATGTAATCAAGGGCATTGCCAAGAACAACTTTGTCGTCGTCGGGCGCGTGGGCATGGACCTTTACCCTGCCCCGGGTGTGGCGACGCAAGATGCCGATACCTTTACCGCCGACATGGGCGGATCATCCGCAAACATCGCGGCGGGTATCGTGAAGCTGGGCGGTAAAGCGGCCCTCGTCACACGCACGTCCGACGATGCTGTTGGGCAGTTTTGCATCAACAAACTGCACCACTACGGCGTGGATACGACCTATGTGACGCCTGTTGGCGGCGAGGCCCGCAATTCACTGGCGCTCTACGAATCCCGCGTTGAGGGGCATCAGTCGGTGATTTACCGCAATGGCGCCGCAGACTTTGAGATGACAATCGCGGATGTCGAAGCGGTGGATTATGCGGCGTTCGGCGCGCTGGTGACAGCTGGCACCGTTTTTGCCGCAGAGCCATCCCGCTCCGCTGCGTTCCGCGCATTCGAATTGGCCCGTGACGCTGGTCTGCCGATCATATTCGACGTTGATTACCGTCCCTATTCGTGGCCAAGCGCCGAGGTTGCCGCCGATGTGTTATCGCGCGCAGGTGCCCTGTCAGACGTGATCGTCGGAAATGATGATGAGTTCGGCTTTATGGCTGGATCCAAGGCCGCAGGCATGCAAAAGGCCCGCGATCTGGCCAATACATCTGCCGCCATCGTCGTGTATAAAATGGGTGAATTGGGTGCTGTGACATTTGCGGGTGGCGAGGAAACACAGACCGGTATCTACCGTGTCGAGGCGCTCAAACCCACGGGCGCGGGTGACAGCTTTATGGCGGGACTTCTGACATCTATAGCCGACGGCCATAACCTAGAAACTGCTGTGCTGCGCGGCTCCGCCTGTGCTGCCATCGTTGTGGCCAAACCCGGCTGCGCGCCCGCCATGCCCTTCCCCGCCGACCTGACTAAATTTCTGGCTGAACACGCCGGCCCTTCATCCAGTGAAAAGGAATAACCGATGCATATCGCGCCACATGACAACCAGAACAAACCGATTGTTGACGCGGATGATCCGACCGTCCCGCTGAATTATTTCAACATCGTGAAGCTGAAAAAGGGCGAGGCGTTTCACTATCAGGTGCCAAACTATGAAACCTGCATCGTTCCTGCGACGGGCACAGTGACGGTTGAGGTTGAGGGCATCACCTATACCGCCCTTGGCGGGCGTGGCGTTGATGTTTGGGATGGCCAGCCACAGGGCGTTTACATCCCGTCAGGTGCCAAAGCGACGATCATCTGCGAAAGCGACGAGACCGAAACATTCATCGCAGGTGCGCGTTACGACAAGGTGCTTGATCCATTTGACGTGCGCGAACATGACTTTGTGCAATACGGGTCTGACGACACAAAAACGCACCGCTGCATCAAGCATATTCTCGGTCAAAAGGAGCACCACAGGGTTGGTCGCCTTCTCGTGTCCGAGCTGTTCACTGTCGGTCAAGGCGGCTGGTCCGGTTTCCCTGCGCACAAGCATGACACTGACCGCAAGGACGACGCGGGCAACATCATCGAGACGCGTCATGATGAAACCTATAATTTTCGTTTCCGCCCCAATCACGGGTCCGCTGTGCAGATCATTCAGCACAAAGAGGGCGAGTGTGGCGATGCGTATCAACTGATGGATCGCTCAACAATCCTGCTTGGGTCCGGCTATCATCCCTGCGTCGTAATGCCTGGGTATGAGATGTATTATTTCACGATCCTTGGCGGGTTAAGCCAGCGCAGCCTTGTGCAGTTTTTCCAACCCACACACGCCTATCAGGTCGAGACCATTCCCGGCATCAAAGATATGGTCGCCAAGTTCAAGTAACGCCACCCACATACGAACGGATATCACATGCCCCTCGTGACGCTCGCAGCCGTGCTGCAACCTGCTTTGAAAAACGGCCACGCAGTTGGCGGATTAGTCACGCTCGGCTGGGAAGACATGCGCGCCTATGTCGCCGCCGCCGAAGATGTCGGATGCCCCGTAATTCTACAGGCAGGCCCCGGTTGTCGTGAACACACACCGCTGCCCGTGCTCGGCGCTATGTTCCGGCATTTGGCCGACGGCGCATCTGTGCCCGTCGTCGCCCACCTTGATCATGGGTATACGTTCGAGGATTGCAAAATCGCGCTTGATAGTGGCTTTACCTCACTGATGTATGACGGGTCACGCAAACCGTTACAGCAGAACATTGACGAGACGGCTGCCATCGCGGAAATGGCCCATGCCGCCGGTATTTCTTGCGAAGGCGAGATTGGATTTGTCGGCTATGACAATGGCGAGGCATCTGCGGGGACGGACCCAGCCGAGGCCGCTATTTTTGCGCGTGATAGCGGTGTGGATGCCATGGCGATTTCTGTTGGCAACGTGCATTTACAACAAGACAAAGAAGGCGGTCTTGATCTGGACCGTATCGCCGCGATCGAGGCTGTGACCACTGTGCCGTTGGTCATCCATGGCGGATCGGGCGTGCCTGTCGAACAACGCCGTCACCTTGCCGTCAACTCCGCCGTTTGCAAATTCAATATCGGAACCGAACTGCGCATGGCATTTGGCACAGCGCTTCGTAACGCAATCGCCACCGATCCAGATCGCTTTGATCGCAACACGATCCTCAAAGACACGCACGCGCCCCTTGTGGCCGCGGCAACATCCGTCCTCTCCGCCTTTGGCGGCTCATCAAAGGGTTAAACCATGCTCAATATCGCAATTCTCGGCTGTGGCCGTATCGGACAGGTCCACGCTCGCACGATAAAATCCATGGACCGTGCCCGCGTTGTCGCCGTCGCCGACGCGTTTGAAGCCCCTGCCAATGCATTGGCCGAGGCCATGGGCGCCGAGGTCCGCGATATTGAAACCATCATGGCCAGCGCAGACGTCGACGCAGTGGTCATCGGCACACCCACCACCACCCATTACGACCAGATCCATGCGGCCGCAGCAGCTGGCAAAGCGATCTTTTGCGAAAAACCGATTGATATGTCCGCGGACCGTATTCGCGCCTGCCTTGATGCCGTCGCAAAGGCAGGGGTTCCGTTTCTGACCGCGTTCAACCGCCGCTTTGATCCCAGCTTTGCCAATATCCAATCACGCATCGCGCAGGGCGAGATTGGCGATGTTGAATTGGTCACCATCCTGTCGCGCGACCCGTCCGCGCCGCCTGTTGATTATATCAAAACATCCGGCGGCCTGTTCCGAGACATGATGATCCACGATCTGGATATGGCGCGTTTCTTGCTTGGCGAAGAACCCGTCAGCGTGATGGCCATGGGTGCCGCCCTGACCGACCCCGCGATTGGCGAGGCGGGTGATGTGGATACCGCTGGCGTGATGCTGCGCACGGCGTCTGGGAAAATCTGCCAAATCAGCAATTCGCGCCGCGCAACTTATGGCTATGACCAACGCATCGAAGTCCATGGCTCAGCAGGCATGCTGCGTGCCGAAAACCATCTTGAAAATAGTGTTGAAGTGGCCACCGCTGACGGTTTCCGTCGCGCCCCTGCGCAGCACTTCTTCCTTGAACGGTATGAAGGTGCTTACCGCTCCGAGATGGAACATTTCGTTGATGCCGTCACCAAGGGCGTGGCCCCATCCCCGTCAGGTTATGACGGTCTTCGCGCACAAATGTTGGCGGATGCAGCGGCACTGAGCTTGGAAACAGGCGCGCCTGTCGTCGTCTAAACAGGTAACGCAGTCGTCTGCCGCACGGTGCGCAGCGCGAATGACGACTGCATTTGCGCCACACCCGGCAATGTCGCCAGATAACGGCGGTGAATACGCGCGAAATCTTCGGTATCGCCTGCCACAACCTTGAGCAGGTAATCCGCTGACCCTGCCATCAAGTGGCATTCCAATACATCCGGCACACGCGCCACTGCCTTCTCGAACGCATCAAGCACCTCATCCGCCTGCCCCGATAGCGTGATTTCGACAAATACTGTTGTGGGCCTACCCACCTTGCGCGTGTCGAGAAGGGCGACGTAATCGCGAATGATCCCCGCCTTTTCCAGCCGTTGCACGCGCCTGTGGCACGCCGATTGCGACAGGTTCACCACCTCCGACAGGTCCGCGTTCGACATGCGGCCCGATTTTTGTAGCACCTCAAGGATTCGGCGGTCTATGCTATCAATTTCCATTTTGCGCACGATCCTATCAATAAATGGCATCAATACGCACAACCCTGCCATAGTTATCGTTAACAGCCAATAGGATTGCCGCAGACATTTCATATGCTCAGGCAGATAGTTCCCCCAGAAATCGGGAGGAGACCCAAAATGCATATCGGATGCCCAAAAGAGATCAAACCACAAGAATTTCGCGTTGGCATGACGCCAAATGCGGCCGTTGAGGCCATCAACGCAGGCCACCAAGTCACGATCGAGACAATGGCAGGCGCTGGCGCTGGCTTTACCGACGAAGACTATACCGCGGTTGGTGCCAAAATTGTAGGCACAGCAAAAGAAGTGTTCGGCACGGCTGATATGATCGTAAAGGTCAAAGAACCACAGCCAGTTGAACGCAAAATGCTGCGCGAAGGTCAGATCCTGTTTACATACCTGCACCTTGCGCCCGATCCCGACCAAACGCGTGACCTGATGGAAAGCGGTGCGACATGCATCGCCTATGAAACTGTGACTGATGATCGCGGTGGCCTGCCGTTGTTGGCACCAATGTCCGAAGTTGCGGGTCGCTTGGCACCACAAGTCGGCGCTTGGACTTTGCAAAAGGCGAACGGCGGTCGCGGTGTCCTTATGGGCGGCGTTCCTGGTGTTGGTCCGGCTAAGGTGCTTGTCATCGGCGGCGGTGTCGTCGGCACACATGCTGCGAAAATCGCGGCTGGTATGGGTGCAGACGTCACGGTTCTTGACCGCTCATTGCCACGTCTTCGCTATCTTGATGACGTGTTTGGCGGCCAATTCAAGAACGCCTATGCCAGCGCAGGCAACACAGCCGACCTCGCAGCCCAAGCTGATCTGATCATCGGCGCGGTCCTGATCCCCGGTGCAGAGGCACCCAAGTTGATCAGCCGCGCACAGCTGGCCGATCTCAAACCCGGTGCGGCGCTGGTGGATGTGGCGATCGACCAAGGCGGTTGTTTTGAGACATCCAAGGCAACAACCCATCAAGACCCTATCTACGAAGTCGACGGCATCATGCATTACTGCGTGGCGAACATGCCCGGTGCTGTGGCGCGGACATCAACGATCGCACTTGGCAATGCAACGATGCCGTTCATGATGGCATTGGCCAACAAGGGCTGGCGTCAGGCGTGTGAGGATGACCCGCACCTGTTGAACGGTTTGAACGTCCACGCAGGCAAGCTGACTTACTACGCAGTCGGCAAGGCGCTCGGTATCGATGTGACCTCCCCCACCCTCGCGCTCAAGCAATAGTCGCCGCACCAACGCAAAAGGCCCGCGATCAACGCGGGCCTTTCTTGTATTTATCTGCAAAGAATTACTTCTTCAACGCAGCCAAGATTTCCGCCAACAGCTCTTCTTGTGTTGGGCCCTTAGGCGCCGCAGGAGCAGGTGCAGCTTCTTCTTTTTTCTTTGTCTTGTTCACTGCCTTCACAAGCATGAACACAACAAATGCGATGATCAGGAAGTTGATGATCGCCATGATGAAACGGCCATATGCAAATACGGCTGCGCCGGCTTCTTCAGCTGCTGCGATGTTCGCAAATTCGCCGTCGCTCAGGTTGGCATACATGCCAGAGAAGTCGACGCCGCCCATAAACAGGCTGATGATTGGGTTGATCAGGTCAGCGACAAGGCTGCCAACAATCGCAGTGAACGCTGCGCCGATGATGATACCAACGGCCATGTCCATGACGTTGCCTTTGGCGATGAAATCTTTGAATTCTTTAAGCATAGTAGTCCCTCATTTGATGTTTGACGCTTGCCGATCTGCCGCCGGATGCGCCTATAATCCTTCCACTAGCGTAGAACTTTCACAGATCAATGGGTTTTATTGCACAAGTTTTCCCCTAAATCCGCCCTGAGTCTTTTTGCACACAGCGACATTGGTGGGTTTTGAGGCTTATTTGGGTAGTTGACCGTCCAACACATAGCGCAAGATTTCGACAACCTGCTGCGGTGTTTGCACCACAGCGAGGGCCGCTGCGTCGACCTCTTTGAGCGCATGTTGATGGTCGTCGCCATGCATAACGATCAATGACTTCCCAAGCGCCGCGGCCATTCCCGCATCAAATGCGGCATTCCATTGCTTGTATTTTTCACCAAAGCGCACAACCACAATATCAGCCATTTCTATCGCATTGCGTGTGCGGATCGCATTCAGCTTGGCGCCCTTATGATCATGCCAAAACTTGTCCGCCTCGGCCCCCATAATCGCGACACCGCAGTCGTCAGATGCCGCATGGTCGGTGACAGGTGCAGAAAACTGTACCGGCAGTTCACTCGCGCCAGCCGTAATTTCATCGCGCCAATCGGTGTGGATTTCACCGGACAGATAGATATTCATGGTCATCGTGTTTTTCCCTATTCAGTCAAATCAAACGTGAACGTCACTTTGTCGCCGTGTTGCCCGACCCTCTGCCAACCGAGCCGCGTATAGAATGTTTGCGTCGCCAACATCTCCCGATGGGTGCTCAGGGAAATGGTTGCATAGCCCGCACTCTGCGCCGCAGTCGTGGCGGTTTCAATCAGCTTGCGCCCAAGCCCCTGCCCTTTTGCATCGGGATGCACAGCAAGGTTGGCCACATAGGCGGCACCATCGCGCAAGACCAACACAATACCGCCAACAACAATGCCCTGATCAACAGCCACCCAAACGTGGTGGTCACGAATATCATCGTCCAGCCCCTCTGACACAGGCGGCAAGCTGATCCCCGCCTGAGCAAAAGGATCATAGGCAGCGATCATTGTTGACCGCAGCCCCGCCACGTCATCTAGGGTTGCGCGGCGGATCATCCGCGCAGCACGCCACCTGTCGCTTTGGTCACTTTGGCGACAATCTTTTCGGCAACGGCCTCGATTTCGGCGTCTTTCAACGTCTTGTCGGCGGGCTGCATACGCACTGTGATGGCGAGTGATTTTTTGTCGTCACCTAGGCTGCCGCCGATGAATTCGTCAAACACTCGCACGTCAGAAATCAGCGCCTTATCCGCACCAACGGCCGCATTGACCAATGTCAGCGCCTCGACATTTGCATCAACGACAAAGGCAAAATCGCGTTCCACTGCTTGTAAATCTGTAGACTTCAACGCCGCACGTGCGGTTGATTTGGCCCGTGGCAGCGGGATTTCTTCTGGATAAAGAACAAACGCCACCGCTGGCCCTTTGATGTTCATCTCGCGCAGAACCTTGGGGTGCAATTCGCCGAAAACCCCCATGACCTTCTTCGGACCAAGGCAAATTTTCCCGTGACGACCAGGGTGCCACCACGCATCGGCGCCGCGCAAAACCTGCACTTTGGCAGGCGCGCCCATCACCGACAAGACCGCCTCGGCGTCGGCTTTGGCGTCATAGACATCGACGGCGCGTGCTTCACCGTGCACATCCTTTGGCCCAGTTCGGCCAACCAGAACACCGGCGACTTGCACATGCTGTTCGCCCGGCTCGCCGCCATGGAACGCATGACCAACCTCGAACAGGCTTACATCGGCAAATCCGCGTGCTTGGTTCCGGGACACGGCGCGCAACAGACCAGGCAACAGACCCGGGCGCATGTGCGACATGTCGTTAGAAATCGGGTTTTCCAGCATCGTCGCATCATCGCCACCGCCAAACAGGGCAGCGGCCTCTTGGTCGATGAACGAATAGGTGACGCATTCATTATAGCCCAACGATGCAGCGGCGCGGCGCGCATTGCCTTGGCGTGTCTGCATCGGAGTCAAAATCGGCTTGGGCACACCCGCAAGGCGCGGCAATGGTTTGCCCACCAATTTGGTCAGCGACGCAATCCGCGCCACTTCTTCGACCAGATCAGCCTCGCCCAGAACATCAGGCCGCCAGCTTGGAACGTGGGCCATATTTCCTTCGAGCCGGAAGCCGAGCGCTGTCAACGTCTGACGTTGCTGAGATTCAGATATTTCCATCCCAACCAATGAAATAACGCGCTGCGCGTCCAATTTATGGGCACGTGACACATCAGGCACCTGTCCTGCGACAACCATTTCTGACGCCTCACCGCCCGCATGATCAACGATCATCCGCACCGCGTGTTCCAAGCCATCAGGTGTAAACGCAGGGTCAACACCACGCTCGAACCGATAACGTGCATCTGAATTAATCTTGAGCGCACGCCCCGCATAAGCGATCTGAACCGTGTCCCAAAACGCGCTTTCGACAAACACATTCACCGTATCTTCGGTCACGCCCGTATCAAGGCCACCCATGATACCCGCGATGCTTTGCGCACCATTATCATCTGAAATGACCATCTGTCCGGCTTGCAGCGTGTATTCTTTGTCATCCAGCGCCATGATGGTTTCGCCACCAACGGCGCGATGCACTCGCAAATTTCCCGCGACTTTATCGGCATCAAACACATGCAGCGGACGGTTTTGATCGTAGGTGAAATAGTTGGTCACATCGACAAGGAACGAGATCGGACGCAGTCCAATCGCGCGCAGCAGGTCTTGCAGCCATTCAGGGCTCGGTCCGTTTTTCACACCCTTGATCAAGCGGCCCATGAACACAGGGCAGCCATCCAGCGTGTCGTCATCAATGCTGACCGTCAGGTCAGACGTGAACGCCGCAGGCACCGGATCAACGTCGCACGGCTTCATCACGCCTAAACCGCGTGCGGCCAGATCACGGGCAATGCCACGCACACCCAACGCATCAGGGCGGTTTGGCGTGATCGCAATTTCGATCATCGTATCAACCTTGGCCGGATCATTTTGCGCCAACCAATCAACGAAACGCTGACCCACCTCGCCCGAAGGCAGCTCAATAATACCGTCGTGTTCGTCCGACAGTTCCATCTCGCGCTCGGACGCCATCATACCATAGGATTCAATCCCACGGATTTTGCCTACGCCAATTGTCGTATCAATGCCGGGCACGTAAACGCCGGGTTTGGCGACAACGACGGTGATGCCTTCGCGGGCATTGGGCGCGCCGCAGATGATCTGCAATTCGCCCTCATCCGTGTCGACCTTACACACGCGCAGCTTATCCGCGTCCGGGTGTTTTTCGGCGTGTTTGACATAGCCAATCGTGAAATCCGCCAGCTTTTCCGCAGGGTTTTCCACGCCTTCAACTTCCAGCCCGAGGTCAGTCAGGGCTTCGCAGATATCCGCGACAGAGGCGTCAGTTTCGAGGTGGCGTTTGAGCCAAGAGAGTGTGAATTTCATGAGCTTAGCCCCCCATGCAAAGTTGGCACATCAAGTGAGCGGAAGCCGTAGTGGCGCAGCCAGCGTAGGTCGCTGTCAAAGAATGCGCGCAGGTCGGGGATGCCGTATTTGAGCATGGCGATGCGGTCGATGCCGACGCCGAATGCGAAGCCTTGGTATTCATTGGGATCGACGCCAGCGGCGGCCAAAACCTTAGGGTGGACCATGCCGGAGCCAAGGATTTCGAGCCAGTCGTCGCCCTCGCCGATTTTCAATGTGCCGCCTTCCCATGAACAGCGAATGTCGACTTCTGCCGATGGTTCGGTGAACGGGAAGTGTGACGCGCGGAAGCGCAGTTCAACATCGTCGACCTCGAAAAATGCTTTGACGAATTCTTCGAGCACCCATTTGAGGTTGGCCATAGAGATGTCTTTGTCGATCGCCAGCCCTTCAACCTGATGGAACATCGGCGTGTGGGTTTGATCGTAGTCAGCGCGATACACGCGGCCCGGACAGATGATGCGGATCGGGGCGCCATTCGCCTCGAGGCTGCGGATTTGCACAGGGGACGTATGGGTGCGCAACACGTGCGGCGGGCGGTTATCACCCTCGGCACGGTGGGTATAAAACGTGTCCATCTCGGCGCGGGCGGGATGGTGGCCGGGGATGTTGAGCGCGTCGAAGTTATACCAATCGGATTCGATCTGCGGCCCTTCGGCAACTGCAAAACCCATGTCGGCGAAAATCGCGGTGACTTCCTCAGTAACTTGGCTGATCGGGTGGATCGTGCCGGCGGCGCGCGCACGGGACGGCAACGTCACGTCGAGCCATTCGCCGCGCAGACGTTCATCCAACGCAGCATCCGCAAGGCCAGATTTCTTGGCCATCAACGCGCTGTTAATCTCGTCCTTGAGCGCATTCAGCGCAGGGCCAGCTGTCTGGCGCTGCTCCGGTGTCATTTTGCCCAGCTCGCGCATTTGCAAGCTGATCTCGCCCTTTTTGCCAAGGGCCGCGACGCGCAGATCCTCGAGGATTGATTCGTCAGAGGCGTTGGCGATCAGGCCAAGGTATTTTGATTTTAGATCATCAGTCATGATATTTTCCCGCAGTTGGTTTCTGCTACCGTGCGGGGCAGCGCCATGCAAGTCACGGGTGCATGGCGCGTTGCGGAAATGACTGAATTCGCGCTTCAATTCGCATGATTTTGATGATCTGAGCTGCCGCGGCTGATTTGACCGCCAGCGTCGCCAACTGAACGGCGTGCTCTACGCCGTCTAACCCGGTCGCAGCTTTGCGACCTCGGATTGTAAATACGCCAGTGTTACCGTGGCCTTATTGCCCGCAACACCGTGGTATTTTGACCGCCCCGTCGATGTTGGCAGGCCTGCCCAAATCGCAGCGAGGTTATCGATGAACTCAGCTTCGCCAATCTGGCCTGCCATGAACAACGGCATGTCAGCGTCGGCCAACAGCACATCAGCAAGCCGATCCTGCATCTGTGGAGTGAATAGATCAGAGCGGCGGGCACCGACCCTGCCCACAACGCGGCGGAGCGTATCGGGAATGAATTGATAGCGGCCAATTGCATGGGGCTGACCGGGAGTTGCGGCGATCCAATTGTAAATCTCACCAATGGTCATCTGTGTCGGTAATTTTGCGGGTTTAATACGCGCACCGTGTTGCACCGCATCATACCCCATATGGGGCGATTCGGCGCGGCCGATGATGTAGCGAACACGCTGCACTGCAGACAGATTGGCGGCGTTGGTCACTCGCTTTGGTTGGCGCTTGGGATAGGGCGCCAAAAGGCCCGTTTTCGCGGCACCCACGAACAAACTGTTGGACGTGCGAACGGGCAATCCCACCTCTGTCGCGGCAATATCCGTTGCTGCACCCATCAACGACCCAAGCTGCGCCCATGCGGGACATCCGGTCCACAACAAGATGATTAACAAGCCTATTCGCATCGCCGCCTTCGTATTCAGTTCATCGCCACCATCGGGCAAGAACCTTTCGAAAGCGTTTCAACTTTGCGACAAATCGGCGATGTCGGAAAAAATGAGCGCGGCGCATAAATCCGCACCCAAAAATAGCCTGCACAAAAGCAAAAAGGCCGCCCACATAGGACGGCCCTTTCGTATTGAGTTCAGATACTTGGCTTAGGCAGCCAGAGCATCCTTTGCTTTGCCGACGATTGTCGCAAATGCTTCTGGCTCGTTTACGGCCAGATCAGCAAGCACCTTACGGTCGACTTCGATGCCCGCAAGCACGAGACCGTTGATGAACTTGGAATAGTTCAGTGTTTCGTCAACCGAGCGCACACCAGCGT
>CAXHZK010000009.1:0-107748 GCA_964021915.1 uncultured Roseobacteraceae bacterium
AAACTCTCGTTAAGCAAAACTACCGCTCTGTCTCAAAGGCCGTGACGGGATACAAAAGACACAAAGGTGAAGGCAATTTGGAATCCAGCCGAGGGTCAAGCGTTGTTGGAGAGTCTTTTGAAGAATACTGTGCAGATTCAGCAGGCAAGGCATCCCTGGGTTCATCTTGCAAAATCTGCACAACGCCTCAAGATCGAGCCGGGTCTTATCATCAAGGCAATACAGGATGGAAGGATCACACAGATCGGTAACCTTGCCAGTTCCGATGGTTATGCATCAATCCATGTAAACCATGTCGACGTCGTTCGCGTTCTTAGTGGCCCTCTTCCCGAAGCCAAAAGCATAGAGGCCTTCGCCAAAGCAGTAGGCATCAACCAACCCAGTAGAATGCGTCGATTGATATTGAACAGACATACGCCCTCGACCGTGATGGAAAACCCAACGACGAAAGCCAAGCAACATTATTTGACAGAAGATGACACTGCTGCGTTCCATTCCAAGTTTATGACACCAAGAACAATAGCACAGGCGTATCAGCGCAGCTGGCAAAGCACAGGGGCGGAATTGAAGGCAAAAGGCGTCATGCCTTTTTCTCCAAACGGAGAGATCTATGGCAGCTTGTATCTGCGTGACGAGGTCGCGGCTGCCTTTAGTTAAAATTCTAAAATTAAAAAACAAACAAGGGGTGGAGCCCATAGCTCCACCCCTATTTTTGTGCGCGTCCTGATCATCAAATCAGCGTTTCGGAAAACCTATGGTGTGATTTCCGGAAAAGGTATGGTGTGGCTGACATACCTACCGGGTACTGTGTCTACCCGCACTTAGAATACCCGCACGATCCACAAGTCATGCAGCCTTCGACCATCCGCAAATCAAACGCGCCGCATGATGAACAGGCTTTCCCGCGTGGTTTGCCACCGATCGCGACAACATCCGCCTGTGGATCAGATTTGAGGCCAAGCCCTTCGCCGGCCAAAAATCCGGTCGCGATCATGTGTTTTTCAATCACGCCACCGATAGCAGCCAGGATTGACGGCACATATTTCCCCTGCATCCAAGCACCACCGCGCGGGTCGAATACCGCCTTTAGTTCTTCAACCACAAACGACACATCACCGCCGCGCCGGAATACCGCGCTGATCATCCGCGTCAGCGCGACAGTCCACGCAAAATGCTCCATATTCTTGGAATTGATAAACACCTCAAACGGGCGGCGATGGCCGGCAACCACCAGATCATTCACAGTGATATAAATCGCGTGCTCGGAGTCCGGCCATTTGAGTTTATAGGTCGCGCCGTCGAGTTCCTGTGGGCGGTCAAGCGGTTCGGCCAAGTAAACAACCTCGGTGTTTTCACCATCAAGGTTAACAACCTCAGGCGCTTCCGCAGGTGTTTTCTCTTCACTCACGGACAATACTGACCCCGTCACATCATTCGGACGATAGGTCGTACACCCCTTACATCCCTGATCCCAAGCGGCCATATAGACCTCTTTGAAGTCGTCAAAGCTGATGTCCTCGGGGCAATTGATCGTCTTGGAAATCGATGAATCAATCCATTTTTGTGCCGCGGCCTGCATCCGCACGTGATCCAGCGGCGCAAGCGTCTGCGCGTTGACAAAGTAGTCTGGCAGAGGCGCATCGCCCTTCAATTCACGCCACATCTGCACAGCGTAATCAACAACCTCTTCTTCGGTACGTGTGCCATCCTTTTGCAAAACTTTGCGCGTGTAGGCATAGGCAAACACCGGTTCAATTCCAGACGATACATTCCCAGCATAAAGCGAAATCGTGCCCGTCGGCGCGATAGACGTCAGCAACGCATTGCGAATGCCATATTTGCGGATTGCATCACAGACGTCGGCGTCCATATCCTGCATCGCACCACTGGCAAGGAACTGTTCTGCATCAAACAAGGGAAACGCCCCCTTCTCTTTTGCCAATTCAACGGACGCCAGATACGCAGCACGCGCAATTGCATGCATCCACTGGTCGGTCTGCTGTGCCGCTTCTTCTGAACCGTACCGTTGACCTACCATCAACAACGCATCGGCAAGTCCGGTCACGCCCAGACCAATCCGGCGCTTTGCTTGCGCCTCTTTGCGCTGCGCCTCAAGCGGGAAACGCGACGCATCAACGACATTGTCCATCATCCGCACGGCCGTTGCGACCAGATCCTGCATCGCAGCAATATCAAGCCCAGCATTGGGACCGAAAGGGTCGGCGACCAACCGCGCCATATTAATCGATCCCAGCAAACATGCACCATAAGGTGGTAACGGCTGCTCCCCACATGGGTTTGTCGCTGCAATCGTCTCGCAATAGCTTAGGTTGTTTGCCTTGTTGATCCGGTCAATGAAAATCACACCCGGTTCAGCGTAGTCATAGGTCGATTGCATAATTGCATCCCACAACGCGCGGGCCTGAACAGTTTTGTAAACAGCGCCGTTGAACACCAAATCCCAAGCCTTGTCCCCCTTCACCGCATCCATGAATGGGTCGGTGATCAGGACCGACATGTTAAACATCCGTAGTCTGGCAGCGTCTGACTTTGCAGTAATGAAATCCTCAACATCAGGATGGTCGCAACGCATCGTCGCCATCATCGCCCCACGGCGTGAACCCGCAGACATGATCGTGCGGCACATCGCATCCCATACATCCATGAACGACAATGGGCCGGACGCATCTGCGGCTACGCCTTTGACACCCGCACCTTTGGGGCGGATTGTGCTGAAATCATAACCGATGCCGCCGCCTTGCTGCATCGTCAGGGCAGCCTCTTTGAGCATGTCAAATATACCGCCCATGCAATCGGGCACAGTTCCCATGACAAAACAATTGAACAATGTCACCTGACGGGCTGTTCCAGCACCCGCCGTGATACGACCAGCTGGCAGATATTTGAAATCATCCAGCGCGTCATAAAATTTACCTTCCCACGCCTTCGGGTCGTTCTCAACAGCCGCTAGCGCGCCTGCGATCCGCTCCCATGTTTGCTCAACCGTATCATCAATTGGCGTTCCGTCGGCCTCTTTGAACCGATATTTCATGTCCCAGATTTGTTCGGCAATTGGGGCAGCAAAGCGGGACATGGATTCAATCCTTTTATTGATTCTAATGGCAGCGGCGAGGTCGCTATAGATAGGTCCGCCCGGTGCGGTGGTCAATGCGTTGGTCTCACTGGAAACAGTAACATTTCGACATATCTTTCTTATCATAGCAGAATCGTATATGTCACGGCAAAACACAAGATGTAGGGCAAAGTGGGAATGAGCACCGTAAATCTGGTAAAACTTTCTGTGGGAACAGACGATGTTGAAGGCCTTGCAGCTTGGCAATCAACCCCACAGGCTCAGACCAGCGACGGGCTACCACGGCATGTGACCCGCATGTGGCCCAAGCGTGCCGACGAGATCCTTAACGGTGGTTCAATTTATTGGGTCATAAAAGGCGTGATCCAATGCCGTCAGCGTATTTTACGTTTAGATGAAAAAATCGGCGATGATGGCATTCGCCGATGCGCAATTGTGAGCGATCCGACCTTGATCCGTGTCGCGGCCACTCCGAAACGCGCGTTCCAAGGATGGCGCTATTTGCCTGCCCCTGATGCCCCCTCTGACCTTCGATCAGGTCAGCAGAATGAGGAATCTCTCCCCCCCGAACTCAGCAAGGCGCTCGCGGCAATCGGTGTGCGATAGCGTTTTCTGTGTCCGCTAAACTCCCGCCGGAGGCTCCGATCCCGTCAACCCGAGCTGGCGTTCAAATTGCTTGTAAACCTTGCGCTGTTGTTCAGTCCAATGGCTGATCTGTCCGCGAAACAATGTCGCTTGCGACGCATGGATCAACCCGTCGTCCAAGATTTTCAATCCATTGGCCCGTATCGTCTCGCCCGTTGATGTAATGTCGGCAATCGCTTCAGCCGTTTCATTTTTTACGGTGCCCTCGGTGGCCCCTTGGCTGTCAACTAGTTGGTAATCTGCGACGCCGTTGTCACGCAGGAATTCTCGGACCAACCGGTGATATTTCGTGGCAATTCTCAGACGAAATCCGTGGTCCGCTCGAAATGCTGCCGCGACAGCGTCAAGATCGTCGAGCGTATCAACGTCGACCCAAGACTGTGGCACCGCGACAATCAAGTCTGCACCACCAAATCCCAATTTTGCGACCTCGGCGACCCGCGTGTCCCAAAGCGCGAGCTTTTCGCGCACCAAATCCGAACCGGTGACACCAAGCTGGATGCGCCCTGCCTCTAGCTCCCGAGGAATTTCACTCGCGGACAATAGAACGAGCTCAACGCCATCAATGCCATCGACTGCGCCAGCATATTCCCTATCAGAACCTGATTTTCGCATGGTCATGCCGCGTTCTGCAAACCAGGCAAACGTCTTATCCATCAACCGCCCCTTGGAGGGCACACCGAGTTTTAGCATCACTGCTCCTCCCGCAATTGGCAGACGAGGTCAGGTCGGATCACCGCACCAACGGCGGGTTGTTCGCGTCCCTGCCCGAGCTGAGCCGTCAGCGCATCATATCTACCGCCCGTCGCCAGCGGAGGCAGGCCGTTGGTCCCTGTGGCGTAGAAGCCAAACACAAACCCGTCGTAATATTCCATCGTTGTGCGCCCATAGCTTGCCTCGAAATAGAGGGATTCAATATCCACTCCGCGGGCAGAAAGGGCTTGATTGCGGGCTTTCAGCTGATCAACTGCCTTGGCAATTGCTGGCATTGTGGTTGCCAATGACACAAGTTCATCTGTCGCCTCGATTAACGGACCACCAATCGCCAATAGCTCTTCAATCTGTCCCACTTCTTTGGTGGAAATTGGCGGCGTCTGGGCGTCCTTTTTGAGCGCTGCAATGCGCTTTTCAATTTCCTGCTGGCTTCTTAGCCCCATGTCTCCAGATGCTGTCAACAACGGTTCCTTTGCGCTCAGAAGTCTCTTGCGCTTCTCAGAGACAGGCGTCCCACCGCCAAAGCGTTTCAACAAAGCCAGAAACTTATGTGGTCGCCATATGTGGCGCAGAAGCGCGGCTTTTCTTACGTCGGTTGTTTGCAGACCGCTTACAGCAGCAAGCAATAGGCCCAAGTCACCAACTGAGGCGCGCGCCGGCAGCCCGTCTAGCGCATGAGAGATTGCTACAAACACATCCGCGTCGGAGGCAGCTGTATTCGCACCGTCAAAAACCTCAAATCCAACCTGCGTAAATTCGATTGCTCGGCTGTCGTCGTTTTCCTGACGTCGAAACACAGGCCCCGCATAGGTATAGCGCGCTGGATCAACTTGTGTTTTCATATGCATCTGGACCACAGGCACCGTAAAATCGGGACGCAGCATCATTTCGCCGCGAAGCGGATCAGCCGTCACATAGGCACGGCCGCGAATGTCTTCGCCATACAGATCAAGCAATGTTTCCGCGCGCAGCAAAATATCGGCGGTCAACGGCACGGCACCGGCGGCAACAAAGACGTCGCTTAACCGTTGCGTTTCACGGGCAATAGCATTGGGCATTAGTCTTGCCCGTCCAAAATTTCACGCACCTTGGCGACCATCTGATCGCGCGGCACTTCATATTGGCTAGGGCGGTCTTTCCATTCCTCGACAGTTGCACTTTTGGCAATCTTGGCACCGAGAACCAAATCTTTAATCTGGACTTGCCCGTTTGCTTTTTCATCAGCACCTTCGATCACAGCCGCTGGCGAATTGCGCTTATCGGCGTACTTCAATTGGTTGCCAAAGCTTTTGGGATTACCCAAATACATTTCAGCCCGAATGCCAGCATTCCGCAGCTCAGCAACAATTGCCTGATAATCGGCCATGCGATCGCGGTCCATGACTGTGACGATCACGGGTCCGGTGACCTGTTCGCTTAGGCGGCCCTTTGCACGCAGGGCAGCCAAAAGCCGATCAACACCAATCGATACGCCTGTTGCAGGCACTTCTTGTCCTGTAAACCGCTTTACCAGATCATCATAACGCCCACCGCCGGAAACAGAACCGAAATTGCGCGGACGGCCTCTTTCATCTTGAATCTCAAAGGTCAGCTCGGCCTCATAAACAGGACCAGTATAGTACCCCAACCCGCGTACAACTGACGGATCAATTTCAACGCGATCAGATGCGTAACCTTGCGCGTCCAGCAGGGTTGCAATCGTTTCAAGCTCTTGCACGCCCGTCACGCCCGTTGCGGACCCTTTCACCAGCTCCATCAATCGGGCAACCGTCGCAGGCCCTGTTTCGCGCTTGGCTTCCATGAAGCCCATGACAATCGTTGCTTGTTCGTCTGACAGGCCAGCGCCTTTTGTAAAGTCGCCGCTGCCATCCTTGCGCCCCTCTCCCAACAGGTCACGAACCCCCTGAGTGCCCAGACGGTCAAGCTTATCAATCGCTCGCAAAACGATGCCTCGCTCGCTTGCGAACCGATCAGGGTCATTGGGGTCAAGCACGCCTGCGACCTCCATAACACCGTTCAAAACTTTGCGATTGTTCACGCGAACGACGTAATCACCGCGCGGGATTCCAACCACCTCGAGCGTATCGGACAACAATGCGCAAATCTCTGCGTCAGCAGCTACGGTTGCCGCGCCGACCGTATCAGCATCACATTGATAAAACTGGCGAAAACGTCCCGGTCCCGGTTTCTCGTTACGCCACACCGGACCCATTGCATAGCGGCGGTATGGCGTCGGAAGATCATTGCGAAACTGTGCATAAACGCGGGCAAGCGGTGCAGTCAGGTCATAACGTAGCGCCAGCCAATCGTTTTCCTCTTCCCAAGCAAATACGCCTTCGTTTGGACGGTCAACATCTGGCAAAAACTTGCCCAATGCTTCCACAGTCTCAACCGCGGACGACTCTAGCGCATCAAAGCCATATTGATGATAAACCCCCGCAATTTGGCTTAGCATTTCGGTGCGCTGGGTCACTTCAGCGCCAAAATAATCACGGAACCCTTTTGGCGGCTGCGCCTTGGGGCGGGGTTGTTTTTTCGTCTTGGCCATCATCGTCTCGCATTTGATCAATTGCTTGTCATGCCTTTACCGTGCGGGGGGCAAAGGAGCAATGCGCAGTTGCAGCGAACAGGTCAGGCAGCTATGCACAAACGATGACTGATATGACAAACCTCGAAGAAAAAATCGCGCATTTGACCAAAACGGTTGATGAGCTGTCGGACATTGTTGCACGACAGGAAGCCGATCTCGCGACTGCGCTGCTTCGGATTGACATGCTCATGCAGCGAGAGGCAGGTCGTGAGATGGATAGCGGCGGATCGATACCCTTGGTCGATCAACGCCCGCCGCATTGGTAAACTGGTATTATTCGCGGATCAGGCTTCTTCTACTTCTATGACGCCGTCTAACGAACGCAGCGCGCCTTTAATCTGTGGGTTGACCGGAAAATCCTGACCAAGATCAATTTCCACCTCACCGGGTAAATCGGCGTTCATCAGACAAAAATAGACAGGTCCGCGCCCTGCCCGCAGTTTGCTGTCTTGTGCCGCATTCGCCAATATCGACTGCACAGATGAAATCACCTCGGGCTTATCCAAAAATACCCGCAACCCTGCACTACCGGCATCCGCAACGGCATTGTCAATTGGCGCAACAGATCGTCCCAAAAGCTTGAGCTGATCGGCTTCCATTGTTGCCTCGCACTGCAAGACAATTTGCGACCCCGTTTCAAGATGTTCACGGGCCGTTTCAAGCGTATCGCTAAACATCGTTACTTCGTATTGGCCCGTCGGATCAGATAGCTGAACAAATGCAAACCGATTGCCGCGTGCTGATTTGCGCTCTTGTCGCCCACTGACTGTGCCCGCCATTTTGACAACGCACGCGCCACGTTCCGCCTTTGCAATGACATCATCAAGCGACAGAACCTGCTTGCGTTTAAGCGATGCCATATAATCATCAAGCGGATGACCCGAGAGGTAAAAACCAATCGCCTTGAATTCCTCGGCCAGTTTTTCGGCAGGTAGCCAATCATCATTCCCTGCCAAACGCGGCTCGGGCAAATCGTCACCAGCTTCTCCAAACAACGACACTTGGTTCGAGTTCTTTTGCTCATGGATCGCCGACGAATATCCGACCAACGCATCAAGGCTGCTAAACACACGTCTACGGTTGGGGTCCAAGACGTCAAACGCGCCTGCCCTTGCCAACATTTCAAGCGGCCGTTTGCCGACACGTTTCAGATCAACCCTGCGAGCGATATCAAAAAGATTGACAAATGGCTTGTCCGCGCGGCCATCAACGATCAGCTTCATTGCTTCGGCACCGACGTTCTTTAACGCGCCAAGCGCATAGACAAGCCGCTGTTCATGGACATCAAACGTCGCTTGGGATCGGTTAACGCAAGGCGGGATATATTCAATCCCGAGCCCTTTTTTCACCTCTTGGAAATAAACGCCCAGCTTGTCGGTCAGATGAATATCACAGTTCATCACACCTGCCATAAATTCGACTGGGTGGTTCGCCTTGAGCCAAGCAGTTTGATAGCTGACAACCGCGTAGGCCGCAGCGTGGGATTTATTAAAACCGTAATTTGCAAATTTCTCAAGAAGGTCAAATACTTCTGATGCTTTCTTCTTGTCGACGCCGTTTTCCATTGCCCCTTTTTCAAACTTGGGGCGTTCCTTGGCCATTTCTTCGGCGATTTTCTTACCCATCGCCCGTCGCAACAGATCGGCGCCACCTAGCGAATATCCAGCCATGACTTGGGCAATTTGCATAACCTGTTCTTGGTAAACAATGATGCCTTGGGTTTCTTCGAGAATATGGTCAATCGACGGATGCACGCTTTCGCGCTCTTTTTGACCGTTTTTCACTTCGCAATAGGTCGGGATATTTTCCATCGGACCGGGACGATAGAGCGCAACTAACGCCACAATGTCCTCGATACATGTGGGTTTCATGCGCTTGAGCGCATCCATCATGCCGCTTGATTCAACTTGGAACACCGCAATCGTCTTGGCTGCAGCATATAGCGCATATGATTTTTCATCATCCAGCGGGATCGTTCCGATGTCATTTTCAACGCCTTCAGGCGGTGTAAACAGCTCTCCACCCGCCGCATCGACATGCAGCGGTCGACCCGATTTCAAAATCAGATCAACAGCGTTTTGAATAACGGTCAACGTCTTGAGGCCCAAAAAGTCGAACTTGACCAATCCCGCCTGTTCCACCCATTTCATATTGAATTGGGTCGCAGGCATGTCAGAGCGCGGGTCTTGGTAAAGCGGAACGAGCGCATCGAGCGGCCGATCGCCAATGACAACGCCCGCCGCATGGGTTGAAGCGTTGCGCAGCAACCCCTCGACCTGCTGAGCATATGTCAAAAGCCGATCAACAACTTCTTCGTTCTTTGCCTCTTCACGCAGGCGCGGCTCATCAGCGAGCGCCTTTTCGATGCTCACTGGTTTGACACCTTCAACAGGGATCATCTTGGAAAGGCGGTCAACCTGACCATATGGCATTTGCAAAACGCGACCGACATCGCGCACAGCAGCCTTGGACAGCAGCGCACCAAAGGTAATGATCTGGCCTACTTTATCGCGTCCGTATTTCTCTTGTACATAACGGATCACCTCTTCTCTGCGATCCATGCAAAAATCGATATCAAAGTCGGGCATCGATACACGTTCGGGGTTCAGAAAACGTTCGAACAAGAGCGAATACCGAAGCGGATCAAGATCAGTAATCAAAAGAGAATAGGCAACCAAACTGCCCGCACCCGAACCACGTCCGGGTCCAACGGGAATAGCGTTGTCCTTGGACCACTTGATAAAATCTGCAACGATCAGAAAATACCCGGGGAACCCCATCCCTTCGATGATACCCAATTCGAATTCAAGCCGCTTTTCATATTCTTCAACCGGCACAGCATGAGGGATAATCGCAAGTCGTGCCGCTAGCCCAGCCTGCGCTTGGCGTCGCAGCTCAGCAACCTCGTCATCCGCGAATTTTGGCAGGATTGGCGCGCGCTTGTATGCCTTGAATGCGCATCGTTTTGCGATCTCAACGGTATTTTCCAACGCTTCCGGCAAATCCGCAAACAGCGTCGCCATTTCCCGCGGTGATTTGAAATAGTGTTGGTTTGTCAGCCGACGCCGCGGTTCCTGTTGATCAACATAGGCCCCCTCGGAAATACAAATCAGCGCATCATGGGCCTCGTATAATTCTGACTTCGGAAAATAGGCGTCATTCGTCGCGACAAGCGGCAGGCTTTTTGCATAGGCCATTTCAACATGACCTTGCTCTGACAAACGTTCCGCCTCGGGCAAACCGCTGCCGTCCGGATGGCGCTGCAATTCCACATATATCCGGTCACCGAATATGCTGGCCAATTTATCCAACAATAAATCGGCTTTTGGGCGCTGCCCTTGGCGCAAAAGCCGCCCCAACGGCCCATCCGGCCCACCCGTCAAACAGATCAAATCAGTATTGAACTGCATTAGATCGTCGATTGAGATTTGCGGCACTTGCCCATCTTGCGCAAGGTACAGGCAAGAATTCAGCTTCATCAAATTTTCGTAACCGGCCTCAGACTGCGCCAATAGCACAATGGGCGCCGGCGCTTCTGGGCGTTTTCCCGGCTCAGGCGTGCTATAGCAGAAATCCAACTGGCAGCCGATAATCGGTTGGACACCAGCCTTGGCCGCCCCTTCCGAAAACTCCAAGGCGCAAAACATATTATTGCTATCTGTCACCGCAACGGCTGGCATGTCCATTTTGGTAACCAGCCCCGGCAGTTTTTTCACCGCAATCGCCCCCTCAAGAAGGGAATATTCGGTGTGCACACGCAGGTGTATGAATCGGGGATCACTAGACATGCCACCAACTTAGCGGCACTGACCGCCGTCACAAGCGAACAATCGCGGGCATTGCGCAAATAGTTGCCAGCCGCGAACAAGGCCAAGATTGCGCCGACCGCGCCCCAGCCTTAAGACACGAGTATGGCCAACCAAATTTCCAATTGTTTTGCAGCCCTAGCTGACCCGACGCGACGCGCTGTGATAGAGCAGCTGGCGACACGCCCTCAGTCGGTCAAAAAACTTGCTGCGCATCACGCAATGGCGCTGCCTACGTTCATGCGCCACCTGCAAGTGCTGCATGACTGCGGGTTGATCCGTTCAGAAAAAACAGGACGCGTCCGCACCTGCCACCTAGAGCCACATGCACTCCTTGAGGTGCAGGGTTGGCTCGCTTGGCAAAGGGAAATCTGGGAACGCCAACAAGACAAGCGTGATCAAATTCCAATGGAATTGGGCGGCGAAAATTAACAAATCGCTTGCCAACAGCCTGTGAGGTGCGCTTTGCTGGGGTCATCAATCGGCTGCATGTCTACGCCGCATCGACATGCTCCAATATCTACAATTGGTAAGGCGGCAGGTTTACATCATGAAAGTGACGTTTCTTCTCAATGGGGAAACCGTGTCAATCGACACTCCTGCGACGCAGACATTGCTGGACTGGCTGCGTATTGAACGCGGTCTTGTCGGCACGAAAGAAGGCTGCAACGAGGGCGATTGCGGCGCCTGTTCCGTCGTCGTCAGTGATCCAAACGGATCGCCTGATGTTCGTGCAATGAATGCCTGCATTTTGTTTATGCCTCAGTTACATGGCAAATCGGTGCGGACAGTCGAAGGAATTCGTGGGCCCGATGGCACGCTACATCCAGTGCAGCAAGCAATGGTCGAACATCACGGGTCACAATGTGGATTTTGTACGCCTGGATTTATCACGACAATGGCGGCCGGTCATATGGCTGGCCGCACGGATCACGATAATGTCTTGGCAGGCAATCTGTGCCGCTGCACCGGTTACGCGCCGATCATTCGGGCAGCTAACGCCGCTCAGAACGCGCCAGTTCCGGTGTGGATGCATGACAAAGCTTTGGCTGCCAATCCCGTCGACTATGCACCGGACACATTGGACGAGCTGGCCAAGACATATGCGGAAAACCCTGACGCAACACTTATCGCAGGTGCGACCGACGTGGGGCTTTGGGTTACCAAGCAATTACGTGATTTGAATAAAGTTATCTTCTTAAATCGTTGTAATGAATTACAAAAAATAGATGAAAGCCATCCAGATAGCATCACTATTGGTGCAGGTGTGACGATGAAAAACCTGCTCCCAACATTGGAAAACTTCCACCCGTCATACGCGGAAATGGTAAGACGATACGGCTCCGAACAGGTCCGCGCCGCGGCCACCATTGGCGGGAACATCGCTAACGGTTCACCCATTGGCGACAACCCTCCTGCGCTTATTGCTCTTGGTGCTAAGCTTCACCTGCAGCACGGGCAACATACCCGCGATATGCTGCTAGAAGACTTCTTTATCAGTTACGGGAAACAGGATCGGGCCGCAGGCGAGCTTGTTACTGGTGTAACAATTCCCAAAACGGCACCAGCATTGCGGTCCTACAAACTGTCAAAACGCTTTGATCAAGACATTTCAGCAGTCTGTGGCGCGTTCAACATAACCGTTGAAAACGGCATCGTGACAGACGCCAAAATCGCATTTGGCGGGATGGCAGGCACACCGGCACGGGCGACGCAGGTCGAAGCCGCGTTGCTAGGTAGGCCTTGGATCCGTGAAACAATCAGTACGGCAGCGCTTTGCTTCAACGGCGATTACACCCCCATGACGGACATGAGAGCAAGCGCTGCCTACCGGCTGGAGGCCGCAGAAAATATGTTACGCCGCTACTTTGCCGATCTAAGCGGCGAAACGGTCAGTGTGTTGGAGGTGTCGCCATGAGCGTACACAAACCCCTACCTCACGATTCTGGTCCGCTGCATGTGACCGGCACAGCGCGCTACATTGACGACCTTCCGGTCCCCAATGGTTGTTTGCACCTTGCATTTGGCCTGTCACAGACCGCAGCAGGCACAATAAATGCTTTGGATTTGGACGCCGTCAGAAATGCGGATGGCGTGGTTGCCGTGTTAACAGCCGATGACCTTCCCTTTGCAAATGACGTGTCGCCATCGGCGCATGACGAACCACTGCTCGCAACCGACCGCGTTCACTACCTTGGTCAGCCGGTATTCTTGGTTGTTGCTAAGAGCCATCTTGCCGCACGCAAGGCTGCTCGGCTCGGCCAAATGGACATATCCGAAACTGACCCGATCCTAACGATAGACGAGGCGCTCGCTGCCAACAGCCGTTTCGAAGACGGCCCCCGCATTTGGACAAAGGGCGACGTTGATGCTGCTCTCGATGGGGCCCAGCATCGCTTGCAAGGACAGTTTGAGATGGGTGGGCAAGAACACTTCTATCTCGAAGGGCAAGCAGCCCTCGCTTTGCCCCAAGAGGGCGGCGATATGGTTGTGCATTCATCCACGCAACACCCGACCGAAATTCAGCACAAGGTTGCGGATGCCTTGGGTGTCCCAATGCATGCCGTGCGATGTGAAGTGCGCCGTATGGGTGGTGGTTTTGGCGGAAAAGAAAGCCAAGGCAACGCATTGGCAGTCGCATGTGCAATTGCAGCGCAACAGACAGGTCAAGCCTGCAAAATGCGCTATGACCGCGACGACGACATGATGATCACCGGCAAAAGGCACGATTTCCGGATCACTTATGACGTAGGTTTTGATGACAAGGGCCGTATCACTGGCATCGACTTCACCCAAAGCACCCGCTGTGGTTGGGCATTGGATCTATCCCTACCTGTAGCGGATCGCGCCATGCTTCATGCCGATAACGCCTATCTGCTACCGCATGTGCGAATTACATCCCACCGTCTCAAAACTAACACCCAGAGCGCGACGGCCTACCGCGGTTTTGGAGGGCCACAAGGTGTGTTTGGTATCGAGCGGGTCATTGACCATATAGCCAGTACACTCATGGCGGACCCAATCGACGTAAGAAAAGTAAATTATTACAGTCAATTGCCATCTGACGTTAACACGACGCCCTATGGCATGCAGGTCACCGACTTTATACTTGGCGACATGACGGACGCGCTCATCACATCGGCAAATTACCAACAACGCCGTAACCATATTGCAAAATGGAATGCCGAACATGAGACCCTGAAAAAGGGAATTGGGTTTAGCCCCGTCAAATTCGGAATTTCGTTCACTTTGACCCATCTAAATCAAGCTGGTGCTTTGGTGCATGTTTACCAAGATGGCTCAATCCATCTAAACCACGGCGGCACCGAAATGGGCCAAGGGTTATTTCAAAAGGTGGCCCAAGTAGCGGCGGCATGTTTCGACGTCCCAACCGACGTGATCAAGATCACGGCAACCGATACGGGAAAGGTGCCAAACACATCAGCGACAGCAGCCTCATCAGGCTCCGACTTGAATGGAATGGCCGTTAAGAACGCATGCGACATCCTGCGCGAACGGATTGCCGCTTGCCTCGCCGAAGTGCACGACCTTGACCCATCTCAAGTCCGATTTGAGCAAGGCAATGTTCACATTGGCTCACAAACAGTAACTTTTGCCCAAGCGGCACAAATAGCTTACCAAAACCGAGTAAGCCTATCAGCGACAGGGTTCTATAAAACGCCGGACCTATCTTGGGACCGCATCAAGGGTCAGGGCCGTCCATTTTTCTACTTCGCCCAAGGCGCCGCAATTACCGAAGTTGTCATAGACACCCTGACTGGGGAAAATCGAATTTTACGCACCGACATTCTTCATGATGCGGGATCGTCACTAAATCCCGCACTTGATATCGGGCAAGTCGAGGGCGGTTATGTCCAGGGTGCCGGATGGCTCACAACCGAAGAGCTTGTCTGGGACAACAAGGGCCGCCTGCGCACCCACGCTCCGGCTACCTACAAAATCCCTGCCTGCTCTGATCGGCCAGATATTTTCAACGTAGCGCTTTGGGATGCGCCAAATCCGTCTGAAACCATCTACCGCTCCAAGGCCGTCGGTGAACCGCCGTTTATGCTCGGCATTTCTGCATTTTCTGCATTGTCTGATGCCGTGTCCGCCTGTGGCGAAAATTATCCCGACCTTCAGGCCCCCGCCACGCCAGAGGCAATCCTTGCGGCAGTGAACCGCGCACGCCAATGACACAGCTACATTGGATCACTGTAACGGTTGCGAAAACGCAAGGCTCTGCTCCGCGCGAGGTTGGCGCTGCGATGCAGGTGTTTGCACACGGGCAAACCGGCACAATAGGCGGCGGCGCGCTTGAGTATGAAGCCTGCGCAATAGCGCGAAAAATGTTGGACGATGGCGCGGAACAGTCCAAACGCAGCTTCCCGCTTGGACCTGACCTAGGTCAATGTTGTGGCGGATCTGTTGGTTTGCATTTCCACCTCAATCGAAATGATCCAGAACCAACGGGACGGCCACTTTGGATATGGGGTGCGGGTCACGTTGGTCGCGCGGTTGCGTCAGTTTTGGCGCCACTGCAACAAACCACGATCACCATTGTGGATACCAATTCAGAACGTATGCCCGATCAATTGCCGACTGGCGTTGTCCCATTGGTGGCATCCGACCCTATGCGGGCCGTCCAACATGCGCCAGTCGACGCCGACCACCTGATTATGACCTATTCACATGATTTGGATTTTGGGCTTTGTGATGCATTATTACGGCACGGGTTCCATAGCTGCGGCCTTATCGGCTCTCGCACAAAATGGACCCGATTTCAAAAGCGGCTTTTGGCGCTTGGCCATGCAAACACTGCGATATCTGATATTAATTGCCCAATTGGCGATCCTACGCTTGGAAAACACCCACAGGCGATTGCAATTGGCGTCGCTTCGTCGTTCCTATTGAAAAACTCGCGCAGCCTTGGGAGGGGCAGCCAACATGACGCAATCGCTGCTATCAATTGAGGGCCTGACCAAGGCCTATCCCGGCGTTGTCGCCAATAGCAATGTCTCGCTTGATATTGCGCCCGGTGAAATCCACGCATTATTGGGCGAAAACGGCGCTGGCAAATCAACGCTCGTCAAGGCGATCTATGGTCTCGTTAACCCCGATAGCGGCGTGATGTGGTTTAATGGGCTCCGTTTTGCACCAAATGAGCCGCGTGCCGCGCGCGCTGCAGGCGTTGCAATGGTGTTTCAACATTTTTCATTGTTTGACGCATTGAACGTCGCGGAAAACATTGCACTTGGAATGGAAAATCCGCCGCCATTGCGCGAGGTATCAGAACGCGTTCGCACTGTCTCAAATCAATATGGGCTCCCGCTTGATCCGTCCCGAATGGTCGGCGACTTGTCAGCAGGGGAAAGACAACGCGTAGAAATCATTCGGTGCCTGCTCCAAGACCCCAAGCTATTGATCATGGATGAACCGACATCTGTATTAACGCCGCAAGAAGTGGAAATTCTATTCACCACTTTGCGAAAACTGTCGCGCGAAGGCACAGCCATTCTCTATATTTCCCACAAACTCGAGGAAATCAGGCAACTTTGCGATAATGCGACCGTTCTGCGAATGGGTCAGGTCGTCGGGACATGCGATCCCAAGGCAACATCCGCACGCAAGATGGCAGAATTGATGGTCGGCGGTGAATTGCATGTGCCAACCCGCAGCGGCAATGCACCCGGTGACATTATTCTAAGCCTCAACGGGCTCAGCGCGCCTGCGCAACACCAGTTTGGAACACCACTGCGCAATATTTCCATCGACCTTCGTCGTGGCGAGATATTGGGCATTGGCGGCGTTGCTGGTAACGGGCAGGATGAACTTGTGGCGGCCCTCTCCGGCGAATTGCGGACGAAACCGGAGATGGTTTCGCTCAAGAACGCAAATATCGGCAACTTGGCCCCCAACGCGCGCCGCGCGCTTGGTCTTTGCGTATCACCAGAAGAACGCAATGGGCACGCGGCAGCCCCAGACATGAGCCTGACGGAAAATGCGCTCTTGAGCGGGCAGACGCGGAAAAACCTAACGTCAAAAGGGTTTTTGAAGTGGGACCTTGCAAAAACATTCGCAGCCGAGATTGTTCAGACGTTTGATGTTCGCACCCCTAGCGTCGCAAACACAGCGCGGTCTCTTTCTGGCGGCAACCTGCAAAAATTTGTTATTGGGCGCGAAATTTTGCAAGATCCGGATGTATTTGTCGTGAACCAGCCAACTTGGGGTGTTGATGCCGCCGCTGCCGCGTCAATTCGCCAAGCAATCCTAAATTTGGCCAGCCAAGGTGCGGCAGTCATCGTGATTAGCCAAGACTTGGACGAACTCATGGAAATCTCTGATCGTTTTGCGGCGCTAAATGCCGGACAACTGTTTGATCCCCGTCCTGCTCAAGGTCTTAGCGTTGAAGAAATTGGCCTGATGCTGGGCGGAGCACATGATTTGGAGGCGGCGCATGCCAATGTTTAGTCTCTTCTGCCTGCAATCAAAATTAGACCGCAAAAAAACAGGACTACATCATGATTACGCTTGAGAAGCGCGCTGAGCCATCTCGTATCTGGGCGATTGCGACGCCACTGCTCGCTGTTGTGCTGACAATGGTTGTTGGTGGCATCTTATTTGCTGGGTTGGGCAAAGACCCGATCGAAACAATCCGAACAATATTCTGGGACCCGCTCTTTTCAGAGTTTGCATGGTATTACCGTCCGCAACTTTTGATCAAAGGCGCACCTTTGGTTTTGATTGCTATTGGCCTGTCTTTCGGGTTTCGCGCAGGTATTTGGAATATTGGCGCTGAAGGGCAATACATCATCGGCGCAATTTGCGGCGCTGCGGTGGGCCTTGCGCTATATCCAATGGAATCGCGGCTCATCTTCCCATTAATGGTGCTGGCTGGCGCATTAGGAGGTCTGGCATGGGCGATGATCCCCGGAATTCTGCGCGTAAAATTTGGCACCAATGAAATTCTCGTATCCTTGATGCTGGTTTACGTGGCCGAGCAATTGTTGGCTTCAATGGCACTTGGCGCTTTGCGAAATCCTGACGGTATGGGCTTTCCGGGCAGCCGTAATTTGTCGCAATATCCCTCTGCTGCAAATCTTGAATTGATCGCCGGTTCAGGCATGCACTGGGGCGTTGTCGCGGCATTTATCGCCGTGATTTTTGCCTATGTAATGCTGGCACGTCATATCTTTGGGTTTCAGGTTAGGTTATCTGGACAAAGCCCACGGGCCGCCAGATTTGCGGGCGTAAACCCCGGTCGCTTGGTTCTTGTTTGCCTTGGCATATCAGGCGCATTGGCTGGTCTGGCAGGCTTGTTTGAAGTCGCTGGGCCATCTGGCCAAATTTCCATCGATTTCAACGTAGGTTACGGGTTTACAGCGATTATCGTCGCGTTCCTTGGCCGGCTACACCCCGTTGGCATATTGCTCGCGGGCGGCTTAATGGCACTGACGTATATCGGCGGTGAAATTGCCCAGTCAAACCTTGGGTTACCGGGTGCCGCCATTCAACTGCTGCAAGGAATGTTGCTGTTTTTCTTGCTCGCGGTGGACGTATTAACCAACTATCGCATCGTATTGTCCAAGGGGGTGAACGCATGAGGCCGACGGCAAATTCCATCTCAGGGCAATTCCTGACGACATGCTTTGAAATTAAGATTGAGGTGTTAGCCTAATGGACCTTTCTTCAATTAATCCAATCCTACTGCTTGCATCGTTGATGGTTGCAGCGACGCCAATCCTGTTGGCTGCAATCGGCGAACTGGTTGTTGAACGATCCGGTGTTTTGAACCTTGGCGTTGAGGGCATGATGATTACCGGTGCTGTGTGCGGTTTTGTTTTCGCGGTAAACACAGGGTCACCTTGGCTTGGCTTCTTAGGTGCTGCGGTTGGGGGCGCGCTACTTTCATTGTTGTTCGGTTTTCTGACCCAAGTGTTATTGTCTAACCAAGTCGCCACTGGACTTGCACTCACCCTCTTTGGGTTGGGGCTGTCCGCGCTCATGGGCCAAGGCTATATTGGGATCAAGGCACCAAGTTTTCCTGATTGGCACATTCCAATTCTGGGCGACATTCCCGTTATCGGCCCTATCGTTTTCCAGCATGATCCCATGATCTATGTTGGCCTCTTCCTCGTTTTCGCGGTCTGGTACTTTTTGAACAAGACACGTGGTGGCCTGATCTTAAGGGCAGTTGGCGAAAACCATGATGCGGCCCACGCCCTTGGGTATCACGTGATCCGCGTGCGCTTGCTTGCGATCATGTTCGGCGGTGCGTGTGCTGGTCTTGGCGGGGCATATCTGTCGCTCGTGCGCGTGCCCCAATGGACCGAAGGCATGACAGCGGGTGCGGGCTGGATCGCCTTGGCCATCGTTGTCTTTGCGAGCTGGAAACCTGCACGCCTCTTGCTTGGCGCCTATTTGTTTGGGGGCGTGACGGTCCTTCAATTGAATTTACAGGCCGCTGGGCTCGCAATTCCTGTAGAATATCTTTCTATGTCGCCGTATATAGCCACCATCGTCGTTCTGGTTATCATGTCGGCGGGTCGCGCGCCGGGGTCACTGGGCCGCATTTTTCACGCCTCTCGCTAGGGGCACCACAAAAGTCCATCTAGGGGGATGACTATGACTATCAAAACACTTCTTGCCGGTGCTGCTTTGGCAGCCAGCATGGCATCTGGCGCATTTGCTGATGCGCACCAGACAAAGGTAGGCTTTGTCTACGTCGGGCCTGTTGGCGACGGCGGCTGGACATATGAACATAACAAAGGCCGTTTGGCTGTCGAAGATGCGTTCGGCGACAAGGTCGAAACTGTTTTCGTTGAAAGCGTACCAGAAGGCCCGGACGCAGAACGCGTAATGACACAGATGGCGCTTCAGGGTGCTGATCTGATTTTCACAACATCATTCGGCTACATGGACCCAACGATCAACGTCGCTGCCAAATTCCCTGATGTGAAGTTTGAGCATGCAACAGGCTTTAAGCGCGCCGACAACGTGTCAACATATTCCGCACGTTTCTACGAAGGTCGCGCCGTTCAGGGCCATATCGCTGGTCAGATGACTAAATCAAACGTCGTCGGCTATATCGGTTCATTCCCGATCCCAGAAGTCATTCGCGGCATCAACTCTGCGTTTATCCATGCAAAAGCGGTGAACCCTGATGTCGAGTTTAAAATCGTTTGGGCTTACACTTGGTTCGATCCAGCAAAAGAAGCAGAAGCAGCTTCTGTTTTGATCGAGCAAGGCGCTGACGTCATCTTGCAGCACACCGACTCAACTGCACCACAAGCCGCAGCGCAGGCTGCTGGCAATGTTGTGACATTTGGTCAGGCGTCTGACATGGCTGAGTTTGGTCCATTCCCACGCGTATCATCCATCATCGATGATTGGGCACCATATTACATCGCACGCACACAGGCCGTCATGGATGGCTCATGGACAAGCATGGATACTTGGGATGGTATCGGCGCTGGCATGGTTGGCATTGGTAAAATCTCCGACGCGGTACCTGCGGACGTAAAAGCATCAGCCGAAGCCCTGCGCGACAGCCTCGGCGATGGTTCTTACCACGCCTTTACTGGCCCGGTGAACAAGCAAGACGGTTCTGCTTGGTTGGCTGCAGGCGAGACTGCTGATGACGGCACACTTGCTGGCATGAACTTCTACGTCGAAGGCATTACTGGCGACATTCCGCAGTAACGATACACTTGAAACGACCAAGGGCCCGTCAGAAATGACGGGCCCTTTTTGTTTTCTGTAGTTTAACATCACTGGCAACATTCGGGACCTGCTCAATGAATTGCGCGGCACACACTTCAGCCCTGCTTATTCAGTTCGGACATGTGGGTATTCGTCCACAAAATACGTTTCTTTGAGCAAGCAAAAAGAAACCGAAAAAGCTGTTAGCCTTAGCGACTGGATCGCGCGAGCAACGCAACCGCAGCAAGGCTAATAAGCGTAATAATAAGCGCTGCAGGGGCCGTTTCTGCCAAGTTTTCCAACGAAGATTTTGCATAAACTCTGGTCGCCAAAGTCTCAAATCCGAAAGGGCGCAAAAGCAAGGTCGCTGGTAGCTCTTTCACGACATCCACAAACACCAGCAATATCGTTGATGCAACGGACGCGCGGACCAACGGTAAATGCACCGACCGCAGCGTTTGACCGGCAGACTGCCCTAGAGAACGCGCAGCCAATGGCAAATTAGGGGCAATCCTGCCCAATGCAGCATCAGCAGCCCCCTGAGCAATTGCAAAAAACCGAACAACATATGCCAATACCAGCGCTGCCGAAGTGCCAGTCAGGATAAGCCCCGGATCAAAGCCTGTTACCGCAAAGATCAGATCTGCCACCCCGTTGTCGAGAGCGGCCAGCGGAATTAACAGCCCCAAAGCCAAAACGGCCCCTGGTGCTGCATATCCTATTGCGGTGACAGGCATCAGCAGTGCAGGCAAGCGTCTGCCTGACAGGCGCACGCCATAAACCATAAACACGCCACCAGCGACGGTGATGATTGCAGCCGTACCGGCCACGAAAACGGTTCTCCAAATTGCCTTTAGGAGACCCGGAGAAGCCCATTCAGCGGCATCAAATGAATGTGACAGCAAAACAAGCACGGGCAATACAAACCCAAGTAACGGTGGAAATAAGCATATCGTAAAGGCGGCGGCACCCTGCCCTTTTGTCAAAATTGTCGCCGTCGCTGGGCGCGCGTTGCGAGAGGTTTGGAATACTTTGCTTTTGCGTCTGCTAAATTTTTCGAGCGTCACCAGCAACACGACGATCACCAAAACACAGGTCGCAATCTGGGCCGCACCCCCAAGATTTCCGCCTTGCAGCCAAATTGAAAAAATTCCGGTCGTAAGCGTTTGCACCGCAAAATACTCAACAGTGCCAAAATCATTGACTGTTTCCATCATCACGACCGCAACGCCAGCAGCAATCGCAGGCCGCGCCAAGGGAAATCCAACTCTCAAGAACCGCGACACTGGCCCTGCGCCCAGTGAACGGGCGACTTCATAACTCGCGCCTGATTGTTCCCGGAACGCAGCGCGAGCAAGAATATATACGTATGGATATAACGCCATCGACAGCACGAGAACGGCAGCGCCACGTGTCCGGACCGCTGGGAACCAGTAGTCTTGTGCAGATTGCCAACCAAACAAACCACGCAGTTCAGATTGGATTGGCCCGGCAAATTCTAATAGATCAACAAGTGCGTAGGCACCGACATAAGCAGGCACCGCGAGCGGCATCAGCAATGCCCATTGCAAAACGCCCCGACCAACAAAACGGTACATCGTGACCAACCACGCCGTGACGGTCCCGATAACACCTGCCAAGATGCCAACTGCAAACATCAGTATCGCAGTATTCTGCAGATACCGAGGCAACGTTGTGTCCCAAAGATGGGGCCAAATATTGCTAGTAGGGTTAAGAGCAAACCAAATAACTGCAAAAATCGGCAAAAGCACCAGCACCGAAATGATGACAGCCCCCGTTGACCAAGGGTCCAGCCGACGGGTTCTTGCAGGTATGATTAAATTCTGACTTGTTTGATCGGGCATTTGTGAAAGCAGTTAAAGGAAAGCTATTTAACTGTCCAGAAATCCGCGTATGATGTGTTAAAAGCAGCTGAAACAGGTGGGAAAATATGGAAATCGCACTTCATATTGGCGCAAATTGCACTGATGAAGATCGCCTTTTGAAATCTTTGCTGCGCAATACCAATGCATTCCTCGAGTATGGCGTTAAAATCCCTGGGCCTGGAAAGTATCGGCGACTTATTCGCGAAACAATTCAAAACCTGAATGGCGCCCCGCCTTCGCCAGAAACGAGGGGCATTTTGCTTGATGCAATTCTTGACGAAGAACAAGTTGACCGCGTTGTTTTCAGCAACGCCAATTTTACCTGCATTGCGAACCGGATATTTGATCAGGGCATTTTTTACGAGCAAACCGAAGCAAAAATTGGGGCATTCCACCAATTGTTTCCCAATGACGAAATCGAGATATTCTTAGCACTTAGAAATCCGGCTACATTTTTGCCTGCCGTGTATAATCAGTCCAAAGCGGATTCCTTGGGCGCATATTTAAAAGGGTTGGACCCGAGCCAAATTCGGTGGTCAGACGTCGTTCGGAGAATTCAAGCTGTTGCGCCGATGTCCAAGCTGACTGTTTGGTGCAACGAAGACACCCCATTTATCTGGGCTGAAATTCTTCGAAAAATTGCAGGGTTGGAGGCGGACACCCCTATCACAGGCGGGTTTGATCTCTTGGCTTCGATCATGTCAGCAGAAGGAATGAACCGGTTCTTAAATTATTTGCGTGCCCATCCGCCGCAAACCGAAGCCCAAAAAAGACGGGTGATTGCTGCGTTTCTCGACAAATACGCCATTGAGGACGAAGTTGAAGAAGACCTCTCGCTGCCCGACTATCCTGCTGAGTTATTAAATGGGTTAACGGATATCTATGAAAATGATGTCGCGTTTATCAGTCAATTGCCGGGCGTGAATTTCATCACGCCCTAGCAAGCGTAAAATCACATACCGAGTGCTGACATATACATATCCAGCACGGCTTCTTCTTCTGCCAAGTCGTTCGCGTCGCGCTTGCGGATTGCAATGACTTTGCGCATGACTTTGGTGTCATACCCTCGGCCCTTTGCTTCTGCCATGATTTCCTTTTGCCCGTCTGCGATGTCCTTTTTTTCGGCTTCAAGACGTTCATAGCGTTCAATGAATTGGCGCAGCTCTTCACCGGCTACAGAAGTTGGGCCTTCGGTCACTTGATCGTTCATAGGAGTGGTCCTTTATCATAGGTTACGCATCCCTAGCGCGGCCAAAAGATTGCCGCAACCCTTGCGCAATCGTCAACACCACGTTAGCGACAAAAGGCAGAATAAATTGAGGTGACGTGATGATTTGGGCCGGCGCGCTTATGACAACTTTGGGTCTTTGCGGAATTATCTATTCGATAATCTTGGTCAGACGCGCGAAACGTGATGATCTTGAAGATGCCGTCATGCGCGAACGTCTTGGCAAAATTTTACCGCTCAATCTGGCCGCACTTTTTATGTCTGCGCTTGGGCTTATGGTTGTGATCGTGGGTATCGCCCTAGCTTAGTCCGTTTCAGGACAAAAAACCTCGTATAGTCTCTCAAGTATCGGGCGCACGCGTTCATCCAATAAACGGTAACGCATAATGCGTCCGTCGCGCTCGCTTGCCACGAGGCCTTGGTTTCGTAGCCTCAATAGCTGGCCAGAAACATAGGACTGACTTTCGTCGACAGCTTGTTCTATTTCACCTACCGTGAGTTCACCGGGAACCAGAGCGCATAAAATTCTGAGGCGGCCTGGATTACTTAACAATCGCAGAATGTCTGCAGCTTCATCAGCAGCTGCAGCGAGCGGATCCACCTGTTTTTCAGCAATTTTTTCCATAACGCCTCAGTAATATTTCAGCTCATACATTTCAATATTGAAATGTGATGCGTTCGGTATTAGGTTCACTCCAAAGGAGCCCGCCATGACACCAATCATCAAAGCGTTTTTCGACGATGCCACGAACACTGTATCATATATTGTTCAAGAACCAAATGGCGATTGTTGCGCGATCGTGGACAGTGTGCTCGGATATGATCAAGCATCCGGCCGCACCGACACCCAATCGGCGGATGAGCTCATCCGCTACATCACGGATAATGACCTGTCGGTAGCGTGGATACTCGAGACCCATGTCCATGCTGACCACCTTTCTGCTGCACCTTATCTGCAAGAAAAGCTCGGTGGGAAAATCGGTATTGGCAGCCAAATTACTGTCGTCCAAGACACATTTGGCAAGGTCTTTAACGAAGGTACAGAATTTCAGCGAGACGGGTCGCAATTTGATGCGCTGTTAAAAGAAGGCGATTGTTTCCAAATCGGAAACCTGAGCGCCAGTGTTATGCACACACCAGGCCATACACCTGCGTGCATGACTTATGTAATGGGCGACGCTGCGTTCGTAGGTGACACTTTATTCATGCCCGATTTCGGCACTGCCCGATGCGATTTCCCCGGTGGATCGGCGGACGATCTATATCAATCTATCCAGCGCATTTTGGCCTTGCCCGACGACACCCGCGTTTATGTCGGTCACGATTATAAGGCCCCGGGGCGTGATGAATATGCATGGGAAACCACAATTGCCGAGCAAAAGGCATTGAACGTTCATATCGGTGCAGGCCGCTCGATCGACGAGTTTGTTGCGATGCGCACGGAACGGGACGCAAAATTGGGCATGCCCAAGCTGATCCTGCCGTCAATTCAGACAAACATGCGCGCTGGACAGTTTCCAGAGCCGGAAGACAACGGGGAAAGGTACTTCAAAGTGCCGATCAACCAACTTTAAACGACAATAGGATAGGATACTGAAATGCCACAGGATTGGCTTATGGGCCTCTTTGGAGGAGGACTGATCGGCTTGGCCGGCGCGGTCTATTTACTAGCGAATGGTCGTATTATGGGGGCTTCTGGCATAATTGGCGGCCTCATTGACGGAACCGCGACGTCACAATGGAAAGAGCGTATCGCATTTCTTGTTGGCCTGGTGGCCCTGCCCGCATTGATCAGTGCTGTCATGGGGGTGCGTCCCACCTATGCGACGGATAACATTGCTCTGCTCATTATTGCTGGACTCTGTGTCGGGGTCGGCACGCGTATCGCGAATGGCTGTACTTCTGGCCATGGCGTCTGCGGCATTTCTCGGCTTTCGTTGCGCGGCATCGTCGCGACAGTTTTCTATATCTTGGCTGGCGGATTGACCGTCGTGCTATTCAAACATCTTCTGGGGATTATCTAATGCGGTCCATTTATGCGTTAATTGCAGGCAGTTTGTTCGGCACCGGATTACTATTTTCAGGCATGACCGACACCACAAAAGTTCAAGGGTGGCTCGACATTTTTGGCGACTGGGATCCGACACTAGCTTTTGTTATGGGCGGTGCGATCATACCGATGGCAGTCGCATGGCAACTGACGAACAACCGTCAACCGCTCGTTGGCGGTAACTTCCCCGAGCCACCTGAGCCGCGTCTTGGGCGTGCACTCATTGTTGGGTCTGTCTTGTTCGGTATTGGTTGGGGACTTGTCGGCCTTTGCCCGGGCCCTGCACTTGCATCGATCACTTTTGGCGGAACGAGCGGGCTTGTATTTCTGGTCGCAATGATGGCAGGAATGTATCTAGGACCACGTGCAAAAATCGCACTTGGGTGAACTTTGAGGGCTTAAAATTGGATATTCGGCACCTAACTTCGGAATTTGCTGTCAGCCCTCAGATTGAACCGGCTGATCTTTCAGTAATTGCCGAAGCCGGTTTTCGACACGTAATTTGCAATAGGCCCGATTCCGAAAATCCGGCAGCACTTCAGTTCGCGGCTATGGCGCCCGCTGCTGAAGCTGCCGGACTGACCCTGTCTTATCACCCGATTACCCACCAAGGATTAACGGCCGAGATAATTGCAGCGCAAAAATCGGCCATGTCAAAGTTAGATGGGCCGATTTTGGCATATTGCGCCTCAGGCACCCGATCATCCATCGTTTGGAGCTATGCTAACGCAGGTGAAATTCCCACCGACGACATTATTTTAGCAACAACAAACGCTGGTTATAGTTTAGGTGGCATGCGCCCTGCCCTTGATCAAATTGCAGCTGCCAATAACTGATCGTCTTTAATTTTACTCTTGGGCGTTTCTAATTCAGAAATATGCATCGGCAACGTAGGTTCAATTCGAACAGCCCGAAGCCCCGTTGATTGGCCAAGCCTTGCATTTGCGACGTGATATCCACCTGCTGTTTCCAGTTTAACAGAGGCTGCCGTTACACCAAATATTGGCATCACCGTCCCTACGGTCAAATTATCAATATCCCCGATTGTCATCGGAAATCGATGTAAAACAACGTTTAGGGACGCAGGCGCGTGATCCACTGCATAGGTGATATTCTGTTCCCAATCTTCGCTGCTTTTTAATGCGTTTGGAGCGTCAATGACTGGCTCAATATTGGGCAGTACCACGCAAACTTTACCTTCGCCGCTGTCTTGAGACAGGTTAATCAGGTGTTGAAACGCAAGGAATGACGTATCCTTAAAGATGAGAGGCAAATCCTTTAAGTTCACAACCGGCGGGCCAATTGAAATTCCAGCACCGACGTCATGCAGCGGTGTTTTGGCCAAATCTTGAACGAGGGCCGCGATGCAACTTTGTGCAAACGGGCGGGTGATGAACCGATCAGTATCAGTAATGTCACGCGCCTCGCCACCGTTTCCCGATGGCTGACCCGTCGTCAAAAACGATATAATTGCATCCGTCATCGCTAAATCACATTGCAATAGCCCAACAGGCCGACCCTCACGCAAAAGTTGGAAAACAGCGCCCTGTTCTGCCAAATGGCCGGATAGCTCCGCGAGGGTGCATGTTGACTGCACGGTTTCCAATACTTCTAACTTTTGACCTAAAAACTGGTCCAATGCCCGCGTCATTGCCAATTGCAGGCCGACCTGCACCGAAACATTGGGCTCGGATAGTCCGGTTTTGGCAGCACCAAGCATGCGCCGAATGATGGGTAGGTCTTGCGACATGTTGATTTGCCTCACTATCAGGGCCCATCATAGTGTCGCGAGGTTACTGATCTGCTAACGGCAATGTAATACGGAACGCAGCGCCACCCTGTCCGGGTAAATAGGCAATTTCTCCGCCAAGTCTTTGCATAATTTCCTGACAGATAGCGAGACCAAGCCCCGCACCGCCGGCAGTTGAATCGTCGGATAGCCGCGAAAACTTTTCAAAGATGACCTGCTGTTTTGCCGCTGGGACGCCGATACCATTGTCGACAAAATCAACCACGATGCGGTTATCGATTGTGGTGCATCGAATGCTGAGTTCGGGGTTCTCTGCACGGCAATACTTAATCGCGTTGCTGATAATATTGATAAACACCTGTTCCAAACGCCCTAAATCGGTTTTGATCGAAAACATTTCACTGCCCTCATTCCGATTGATCTTGAGCGTGGAAACCGCAGCCATATTCACAGCTCGATCAATAATATCGTGCAAATTGCCGTCTTGGGGATAAAGCGTAACTTGGCCGTTCGCCAAAACCGCAATGTCCAATAGATCGTCCAATAATCGGGTTAATCTAATTGTCTCGTGATGAATGATGTTAGAGTATTTCTGCTGATCATCATGGGCCAATTCCCCATCGCGCAAAATTTCTGAAAACGACCTGATTGACGTCATAGGTGTACGCAATTCGTGGCTGATTTGGCTCAAAAACGCATCCTTTTGAACTGACAATTCTGTCAGTTTTGCATTGGCATCCCTTAATGCTGCGGCGGTACGGTCTTGCTCTTCAGACTTTAATTCAAGTTTGTTGGAGTATTCCAAGATTTGTGCCGCTTCATCCGCGACAGCGATCAAGTCCTCAACAGATACCCCACGACTTCCAGTTAACTGGCCGACCATGGCATGTGCAGTCGCAGCACCAACAGACCCCGTCAATTCGCGTTCTAAACGCTCGATAAATCCGACAGTGACTTCCGGGAGATATCCAACCTTGCCCTGCCTTTCCGCCGCATTTCTAAAAAACGCTTGTGCGCGTTTGCCGCCAATGATGCGCTGCGCCATTATCAACAATTCTTCGGCTGTAACGACGTTTTCTGTATGCGCTCTTGTTTCTGCCGTATTATCAAAAACATTGACAAATTGAGCGCCCTGCAACCGTTCTAACGGTGTTGGGAAACTCAGAATAGAGCCCGCAAAAAACATGCCTACATTAAAAGTGAGAGACCAAAACAACCCATGAACAAGCGGGTCGACGCCTGCAATTCCGAACATTGCATCTGGGCGCAACCAAGCGAGACCAAATGGCCCGCCTGACAGTGCTGCGCTTAACACCCCAACGTCGCCCAAACTTGGCAAGAACATGGTCCAAGCCCAAACGGCCAATCCGGACAAAAGCCCAAGGGCCGCCCCCACTTTTGTGGCGCCACGCCAAAAAATGCCGCCGATCATCGCAGGGAGAACTTGAACCGCACCGCTAAATGAAATCAAACCGATCGCCGCCAGCGCAGCACCACCACCAGACAAACGATAATAGATGTAGCCCAGCAGCAGAACACCTGCGATCGAAAGCCTTCGGGCCAGCAAAATGACGTATCGGACATCGCCCGCTACTTTGGCATTCCCACCCGGCCGCGTAGACAGCCAAACAGGCACAACAATATGATTTGAAACCATCGTAGATAAAGCAAGTGCTGCAACAATCACCATTGATGTCGCAGACGAAAATCCGCCCAGGAACGAAAGCATCGCCAGCCCCTCTTTGCCCTCATGCAAAGGCACTGTCAGCACGAACAGATCAGGGTTTGCATCAGCCGGAAGCACCGCGAGGCCGGTCACCGCGATTGGCATTACAAAGAGGCTCATGATCAACAAATACGCGGGGAAGGCCCAACCGGCGATCCTCAGATGCGATTCTTTGACGTTCTCGACAACAAGCACCTGAAACATCCGTGGAAGGCACAAGAACGCGGCACCGGATAGGAAAATCAGGCTGACCCAACGGCTTGGCTTTTGTTCCCAATGCGAAATCGGAGAGGCATCAATCTGTGCAAGCATCTGCGCAGGACCACCTGCAATGCCCCAAACAACAAAAACTCCGACCGCCACCAAAGCGAGAAGTTTTACAATTGCCTCGACGGCAATAGCGATCACTATACCATGGTGCCGTTCATTGGCATCCAGATTTCGGGTGCCGAATAGAATCGTAAATATCGCAAGCCCGACAGCCACCCAAATTGCCGCTGCATTTAGATCACCATCAAACCACGTCCGCCCGCCCGCTTCGGCGAAAACGGCAAATGACAATGTAACCGACTGGAGTTGCAACGCGATATACGGCGTTCCAGCGATGACAGCTATCAATGTGACAATGACACCCAGAGATGTTGATTTTCCAAATCGGGACGATATCAAATCCGCGATCGAGGTAATGCGCTGACTACGTCCAATGCGAACCAAGCGGCGCAATATCCACCACCAGCCAATCATCACAAGCGTGGGACCCAGATAGATGGTGACAAACTCAAGTCCTGTGCGGGCCGCATTCCCAACCGCACCATAAAACGTCCAAGCAGTGCAATAAATTGACAATGAAAGAGTGTAGACAAGCGGCGAAGACAACCAACCACCTTGGTCCCTTCGGGCCTTTCGCTCTGCCCAAAATGCCACAGTGAACAAGAACGCGACATAAACCAATGCCACCGCGATAAGTGCATTGAGACTAGCCATCAGAGCGGCCCCTGTTCATCATCTTCTGCAAGTGGTTCCGGCAGCAAACGTGAAATGAATGCAGACGCAATTATCAATACCAGCCAAGCAAGGAACACATAGACCAAAGCATCGCTCGACCGTGTCGAGGCGCCCCACATTAGCGGAATTAATAATAGAACCGTCCCAGCGACGGGCATTGCCCTTATGGCGTCATGTAATCTTCGGGTTTGATACGCATCACGATCCAAAAACGCCGGCTTGGTCTTAGGCGGTATCATGCTTCGATCAGTTTTTGCACGACATCACGGACTTCAGCGTTTGAAAACGGCTTGGTCATAAATGCATTCGCCCCAATCCGCAGCGCCTGTTCACGATCTTTCGTTTGGCCTCGCGCGGTTAGCATAAGGACGGGGATGTCACTAATCGCGTCTTCACTTCGCAAATCCTGAAGAACGTCATAGCCCGAACGCCCCGGCAACATGACGTCAAGAATAATCAAATCAGGCGGATAGGCTCTGATTTTATCGAGCGCTGTTTCGCCATTTTCATGGGTATGAACGGTGTAACCATCACGAGAAAGGATAAAGCTCATTGCTTCAATGATGTTTGGCTCGTCTTCGATCAATAGAACCTTCTTCGCCATGCATCCGCCCCCCTCAGCGCTTTTTCCTCGAGTGTTATCCGCACTTAAACTGCTGCTGTCAAAGCCTTGCGGCAATGTTTGCGACAATCGAGGGCTCGCGACGTGCAGTACAGGCGTCCCTAGGGCAAATTCGACAGGCCATTCCAACAGGCACAGTCGCGCCCTCATTTTCAGCCGCGACAGGGATCACAAGCATTGTCGCGCGAATTTGAGGCAATGTGTCAAACCCAACTTCGCCAAAGGATGATGCAACCGCATAGCATTGGTAATGGCTTTGGGTTGCACTCGGCAGTGCCGCGACTGCACGGATCGGTTGATCAGGACGCGACAAAGCGGAAAAAACGGGCCAAAGCGGGCAATGCCCCCCGCTCCGCATCATATCAAAACCTTCAACCGGCTTATGAAATGCAACGCCGCCAGCCGCATCAACAATCACCAGACCAATTGGGGGGATATCCATATCGGGCGGTAAGGACGCAAGGCGCCGCATAACCTGAGCGAGCGGCGCGTTGAAAATGCGTGATAGCACGACAGGGTTGTAGTTATTCTCTCGCGCCGACAATGCAAATTGCGTGAGTGGCAACTGCACTGCATCTTGATGATATCCTGTCAAATAACTGGTATAAAGCGCGGCGCTCGCGTCGCTCTTAAAGCCACCCTGCCCTACAATATCAGCAACTGCTTTTGGTTTATCCCCCTCCAGCTCTGCAATGTGAAAATCCAAACCTGCTATTTTCTCCTGCACCTCTTCGAATGGTGCAATCGGCAATCCTGTTTCAGTGTCTGGAGCTTCTAGATAGGAAACCAACGTTTCGCTGTTTTCAGCTAACCGTCGACTGTCCTCATAAATATTGCGGTGAAATCGTTCTTGCCAATCAGTGTCCAAAACCTCTTGCCCGACAAGAATCGACGCAGACGAGCGAATGGCCGTGACCGAAGAAATAACTTCATGCAACGCCGTTGCGAGTGCCGGATCATGCGTAATCCTATCCGTTACGGCCGCCATGCTGTCCTGTAGCGATGCAATACGGTCCGCTTGCTCTACAATCAGCGCGGCCCAGCCTGGAAATCGCCCTGCTAGTTCTTCGGGGGGCTGTAGATCATGGTTTTCGCTCGATGATGATGCCGCTTCTTGCAACGCACTCAGCAGCGTATCTTCAGCGCCATTGGCGAGCCACTCGGCCCTGACGTCCAGATGAATGGCCAAGTCGTTCAGTAGCTTACCACCAATATTACGACGATTGTGTTCAATTAAATTCAGGTAGGATGCAGAAATTCCAACGGCTTTTGCCAAGACAGCTTGCTGCATGGAGATATCCATCCGGCGGTCCCGTATACGTCCGCCGACTTTGCCTGTTTGTGCCATCGCGAATGATCACCTTGTTTTGGGATTGGAAGAAAATTAATTAACACCCCATTTCCTGCATTTGTTCATAAATTTACAAATTCGTAAAGCAACTTTCTACAGCGGTTGATTAGAAGGCCCCTCACGAACGACCCTACAACAGCACGGAAGTGCAGGCCGTTGGAGTGAGGAGGCTCTTGCGGTGCAAAACCTAGGGAGGATAATAATGTCCAATTCAAACTTCTCACGTCGTGGCGTGCTTAAGACTGGTGCCATTGCTGGCGCAGGTCTGGCCCTGCCGACGTATCTAAGCGCAGCGAGCCACGCCGGCTACACAAACGCGCCAACTGGCTCAACAGTGAAAATCGGTTTCAACGTTCCGCAAACTGGTCCTTACGCTGAAGAAGGCCTCGACGAGCTGCGTGCGCAGGAACTCGCTATCGAGCACCTGAACGGTATGGGCGACGGCGGCATGCTGAACACATTCTCTTCCAAGGCCCTGTCCGGCAACGGCATCCTTGGCAAGAAGGTAGAGTTCGTCACTGGCGACACACAGACAAAATCTGACGTTGCGCGTGCTTCTGCTCAGTCAATGATCCAAAAAGACGGCGTTATCATGGTCAACGGTGGTTCTTCCTCCGGTGTTGCCATTGCGGTTCAGGGTCTTTGCCAAGAAGCTGGCATCATCTTCATGGCTGGCCTTACGCACTCTAACGACACAACTGGTAAAGATAAGAAAGCCAACGGCTTCCGTCACTTCTTTAACGGTTACATGTCTGGCGCTGCTCTTGGTCCGGTTCTTGAGGCTGAGTACGGTTCCGACCGTAACGCATACCACCTGACTGCTGACTACACATGGGGCTGGACACAGCAAGAATCCATGCAGGCGTCAACAGAAGCAATCGGCTGGCGCACAGCACAGAACGTTCTGACACCAGTTGGTGCCGGTGACTTCTCAAGCTACATCGCGCCTGTTCTGAACTCCGGTGCAGATACACTGATCCTGAACCACTACGGTGGGGATATGGTTAACTCTCTGACACAAGCTGTTCAGTTTGGCCTGAAAGACAAGCAAGTAAACGGCAAAGACTTCAAGATCATTGTTCCGCTTTACTCCGAGCTGATGGCCGCTGGTGCGGGTTCAAACATCGAAGGCGTGTTTGGTTCAATGAACTGGAACTGGCAGCTTTCCGATGCAGGTACTGCTGCATTCGTCAAATCATTCGGCGAAAAGTATGGTTTCCCGCCATCCGGCTCTGCGCACACTTGCTACGTACAAACGCTGCTTTATGCAGATGCTTGTGAGCGTGCTGGCACATTTAACCCATGTGGCGTTGCTGAAGCTCTCGAAGGCTTCAAATTCGACGGCATGGGCAATGGCCCAACTGAGTACCGTGCAGAAGATCACCAGTGTTTCAAAGACGTGTTGGTTATGAAGGGTACAGAAAACCCAACCAACCAGTACGACACACTGGAAATCGTTGAAGTGACACCACGTGCTCAGGTTGAGTACGCACCGGATCACCCAATGTTTGCTGGTGGCGATCTGGGTACGTGTAACCCAGGCGCTTAAGCCAAACTATGATTGGCCGCCCTTTCGAGGGCGGTCAATTCCCTAAGGCATTCTGCCGCCATCGCGCGGCCACTTTCAAAAATCAGGTGGATCATGTCCCAAGATGCTTCTGCGGCGGCCTCAAGCGCCCGCCTTCGTCAATTAATGATCACTGCTGCCATCTGGATTGGCGGCTTTCTTGCGATCATTTTCCTTCTGGCTGCCATTGGCGTGTCGTTACCTCAAGGTGTTGTGCAAACCCTTGATGGTCTGAGTAAGGGGGCCGCATATGCGTTGATCGCCCTCGGCTTGACGCTTATTTTTGGCACGCTCGGCGTTGTTAACTTCGCACATGGTGCATTGTTCATGATCGGTGCGTTTTGTGCCGTAACCATGCAAAACATGCTGTCGATTAGTAAGACAACGATTGATGCCACTCAAAAGGATTTCTTGGGAAATCCGCTCAAGGTTGAAACGCCATATGTGGTTGACTGGTTCGGTCAATCAGCTGGGAATGCAATTATTGATTGGGCCGTACCAATTGCAATTTTGCTTGTTATCCCCGTTATGTTGCTGGTCGGCTGGGTTATGGAACGTGGCTTAATCAAGCACTTTTACAAGCGCCCTCATGCGGACCAAATCCTTGTGACATTCGGTCTTGCGATCGTGTTGTCAGAGGTTGTTCGCTATTTCTTTGGCGCAAACCCGATCCAATCCCCTGCCCCTGATGCATTTAGTGGCTCTACCGATATCGGTATCATGATCGGCCTTGCGGAAAATCAGGTGGTCTATCCGGTTTGGCGCATTGTGTACTTCTTCTTTTCTGCCGCAATTATCGCCGCTGTATTCGCCTTCTTGCAATTCACAACCTTCGGTATGGTTGTTCGCGCAGGTATGGCTGATCGTGAAACAGTGGGTATGCTTGGCATCGATATCGACAAGCGGTTTACCGTCATGTTTGGTATCGCTTCGGCGGTCGCGGGTCTGGCCGGTGTGATGTACGCACCAATCCTATCTCCCTACTATACCATCGGCATGGACTTCCTTGTTCTCAGCTTCGTTGTGGTGGTTGTCGGTGGCATGGGATCCCTACCAGGTGCCGTTCTTGCCGGATTTTTGCTCGGTGTATTGCAGTCGTTCGCTGCGATGAACCAGGTCAAAGCAATTGTTCCCGGTATCGACCAAGTTATCATCTACCTCGTCGCAATTATCATTCTACTCGCACGTCCGCGTGGCCTTATGGGTCGCAAAGGCGTGATGGAGGACTAAAGCCATGCTCGGACTAGAAACCAAAGACTCCCGCCTGTTCATGGTGGTCATCGCAATGACAATGCTGGCCCCGTTTATTCTTAACCCCTTCCCTGCGGAAAGTGGCCTTGCCCAGTTTAACGCAGGCTATGCCGACCTGATGCAGCGGTTTGTCATCTATGGTATCTTGGCCATCGGATTTAACATTCTGTTTGGTTTGACTGGCTACCTGTCATTTGGACACGCTGCATTTTTGGGTGTGGGTTCATATGCGGCGGTTTGGATGTTCAAATTGCTGAACTATAACGTCCTGTTCGCAATCCCAGTGGCTGTGCTTGTTGCTGGTGTGTTCTCGGTCATCATTGGTTACATTTCGTTGCGCCGTTCAGGTATCTACTTCTCGATCCTGACGTTGGCTTTCGCGCAAATGTCTTACAACCTTGCCTATTCCGTTTTCACGCCGATCACGAATGGTGAGACAGGATTGCAAGTTTATAACGACGATCCGCAGGTTCTCTTGGGTGATGGCCCGACTGTTCCTCACTTTTTCGGGTTTGAAATGCGCTCTACTTTCGAACTTTCAATTGGCGGATGGGAGTTCTTCTTTCCTCTCGGTTATTACTTCGCGGCTATCATCATGTTGGCGTCTTTCTATCTCTCAATGCGGATATTCCGCTCTCCGATGGGTCTGATGCTGCGCGCAATTAAATCCAACCAAACACGGATGAGCTATACCGGTTTGAACACCAAGCCTTACATGCTGTCAGCTTTTGTCATCTCTGGCATGTATGCCGGCCTTGCTGGTGGCTTGCTGGCTGCGATGGATCCGCTGACTGGTGCTGAGCGTATGCAATGGACCGCATCTGGTGAGATCGTTTTGATGACCATCCTTGGTGGCGTGGGCACATTGCTCGGCCCTGTTCTTGGTGCAGGTTTCATCAAATACTGCGAAAAGATTTTCTCCAAGATCAACGAGAATGTTCTTCACGGCTGGTTCGAATGGTTGCCTGACTTTATGGAAACGCCTGTTGTGTGGTTCTTTGCTCGTTTCACTGGCGAAGGTTGGCACCTGACTTTGGGTCTGCTGTTCATGCTCGTCGTGATCTTCTTGCCCGGTGGCCTCGTCGAAGGTGGCCAACGTATCGCTGCTCGCGTTCGTCGCGGCAAATCTAAATCCGCTGAATAAGGAGAACACCAATGGGTATTCTTGAAGTTAATGGTATCAACAAGCGGTTCGGCGGATTGCAGGCGCTTGGTGATGTAAATCTAAGTGTCGCTGAAAACACGGTCCACGCCATCATCGGTCCAAACGGTGCAGGTAAGTCGACGTTGCTGAACGTCTTGGTGGGCAAACTCATTCCCGACAGCGGGTCAGTAATGTTTGATGGCCAATCGGTTTTAGGTCGTGCACCGCACGAGATTAACCAAATGGGTATCAGCCGCGTGTTTCAGACGCCTGAAATTTTTGCTGATTTGACGGTTTTTGAAAACGTCATGATCCCCTGCTTTGCAAAACGTGATGGGTCATTCCACCTGAGCGCGATTGGCGGAACACGCCATGAAACGGACATTCACGAACAAGCAGAAGCAATTCTTGAAGACGTGAATATGCTGGACAAGAAGCATATGACTGCTTCGTCCATGTCTCGTGGTGATAAACGACGGTTGGAAATGGCGATGTGCTTGGTCCAAGAACCAAAGCTGTTGTTGTTGGATGAACCAACCGCGGGCATGGCGCGCGCAGACACCAACAACACAATTGATCTCCTCAAAGAGATCAAGGAAAAGCGCGACATTACGATGTGCATCATTGAACATGACATGCATGTTGTGTTCAGCTTAGCCGAGCGCATTACAGTGCTGGCACAAGGTATGCCATTGGTTGAAGACACACCCGACAACATCAAAGGCCACCCAAAAGTGCGTGAAGCGTATCTCGGTGAGGCACAAGTATAAGACCGAGTGCTTGAACCAAGTTACTATTGGAAACTCTTGATCAAGAGTTCCTCCGCTGAAGGAAAAAGACATGACCGAAACGTTCAACAAAAACGCCAACAATGCGGCCACCCACCCTGCATTTCTCAGCGTCTGGGAAATTGAAGCCTATTACGGGGAAAGCTATATCGTTCAAAACGTAAGCTTTAACATCCACGAAGGCGAAATTTTAGCATTGCTTGGCCGTAACGGTGCGGGCAAAACGTCGACCCTTCGCACAATTGCGCGTCTAGGTGATCCGGAGCTTCGTCACGGTGAGATTTGGTTGGATCACAAGCCGCTGCACCTTATGAAAAGCCACCAAGCCGCTGGTGAAGGTGTCGCCCTTGTTCCCGAGGATCGTTGCATTATTCCCGGCCTGACAGTCGAGGAAAACATCCAGCTTGCACAAATTGCACCACCTATCGGTTGGTCCCTTGATCGCATTTATGAGTTGTTCCCTCGCCTGGGTGAGCGACGCAAACAAGAAGGCGTGACCCTTTCTGGTGGTGAACAGCAAATGCTCGCAATCGCCCGTGCTTTGGCGCGCGACATTAAAGTCTTGTTGCTTGATGAACCATATGAGGGCCTCGCACCCGTCATCGTGCAAGAAATCGCCAAAACGCTGGAAATCATCCGCGACCAAGGCATTACAACAGTCATCGTAGAACAAAACGCCGTCGCCGCGCTTAAATTAGCCGACCGCGCGGTCATTCTTGATACCGGAACCGTCGTTTATGATGGATCCGCACAAGAAGTGTTGGACGATGAACAACTGCGCGCGCAATATTTGGCGATCTAACCGTCGCCATCCGCCACTCCTTTATACAGGGAATGATGTGCAACCGACTCAGCGATTAAAATGTTGATTTCCGCGTCGGTTTGCACACCCCCGCCCGATCTTGGTTTCTTGTGAATCGGACGTCGCGTCATTTTTACGCGCACGGTGTCTTTCCACATGCGAACGTCTAGCCTATAAGTGGTTCACGCACCGTTGTTGATACGGTGCAATATTGAAATGTAGGCAACGGGCCGGGGCAACAATGACTAAAAAAACCTCTCAAGAGAGCGATGTCAACTTTATCCAATCACTTGCAGAATTGTTGCGTAGCAACGATCTGACAGAATTGCAGGTTAAGCGCGAATACGCCGAAAATGACTGTTTAAACGTGCGCGTAAGCCGTCAAACAATCGTGGCACCAGTGGCGGCCCCTGCCGCTGCCGTTCCAGTCGCAGCAGCGCCAGCTGCCCCTGCCGCGACCCCTGCCGCCGCTGCACCCGAAAGCTCCGATCCAGCCAATCACCCTGGTGCGGTTACGTCGCCCATGGTCGGTACGGTCTATATGTCACCAGAACCTGATGCTGCGCCGTTTGTTGCGCAGGGTGCGACAGTTTCCGAAGGCGACACACTTCTCATTATTGAAGCAATGAAAACGATGAATCATATCCCAGCGCCACGGTCCGGAACTGTGAAGCGGATTTTGGTTGAAGACGGCGGCGCCGTTGAGTTTGGCGCACCACTTGTAATCATCGAATAAGGCGGATTGGCCCATGTTTGACAAAATTCTTATCGCCAACCGCGGCGAAATTGCACTGCGCGTCGTAAGGGCATGCCGTGAAATGGGTGTGAAATCCGTGGCGGTGCATTCAACCGCCGACGCGGATGCGATGCACGTGCGTATGGCGGACGAGGCTATTTGCATTGGGCCCCCATCCTCAACCGACAGCTATCTCAGCTTTCCTGCGATCATTTCCGCCTGCGAAATTACCGGCGCACAGGCCATCCACCCCGGCTACGGATTTTTGTCCGAAAATGCGGCCTTTGTTCAAGCCGTCGAAGATCACGACCTGACATTCATCGGCCCAACTGCAGAGCACATCCGTGTGATGGGTGACAAGATTACTGCCAAAGACACAATGAAAGCCCTCGGCGTGCCTTGTGTTCCCGGTTCTGACGGCGGTGTCCCGACCCTCGCAGATGCGCAACGCATTGGCGAAGAGGTTGGTTACCCGGTCATCATCAAAGCCACAGCAGGTGGCGGTGGACGTGGCATGAAAGTAGCCCAGACAGCGGCCGACATGGAACAAGCGTTTCATTCTGCCCGCGCAGAAGGCAAAGCCGCATTCGGCAACGATGAAGTCTATATCGAAAAGTACCTGACAACCCCGCGCCACATCGAAATCCAAGTCTTTGGCGATGGCAAGGGGAACGCGGTTCACCTTGGCGAACGTGATTGTTCACTTCAGCGCCGCCACCAGAAGGTTTTTGAAGAGGCCCCCGGCCCTTGTATCACACCTGAATTGCGTGACAGAATTGGTAAAGTCTGTGCAGATGCTGTTGCAAAAATTAACTACATCGGCGCTGGCACAATTGAATTTTTGTTCGAAAATGATGAATTCTACTTCATCGAAATGAACACGCGCCTACAGGTCGAACACCCTGTCACCGAAGGCATTTTTGACGTCGATCTCGTTCGTGAACAGCTGCTTGTTGCTGCTGGTTACCCGATGTCATTCACGCAGGATGATCTAAAAATCAACGGCCATGCTATCGAAGTACGGATCAATGCTGAGAAGCTTCCCAATTTCGCGCCCTGCCCCGGTACGATCAGTCAGTACCATGCACCAGGTGGCCTTGGCGTTCGTATGGATAGCGCGCTCTACGACGGGTATCGGATCCCACCTTATTACGACAGCCTGATCGGAAAACTCATTGTTCATGGCCGTGATCGCCCAGAAGCGCTGGCGCGTCTAGCGCGTGCTCTTGGTGAGCTGATCGTGGATGGCGTAGATACGACAATTCCACTTTTCCACGCACTGCTAGCCGAAGAAGCCGTGCAGACTGGTGATTATAACATTCACTGGCTCGAGAAGTGGCTTGAAGAGAACCTAAACTAGCCGTCATAAATGTCTAATGCTCTGAATGCCCTCACGCCTGAACGGTTGCTGATCGGGTATTGTAATGGCATTTTTCCAATGTCTGAGGCACGAGATGATCCAGAAATTTTTTGGGTCGAGCCTCGGATGCGGGGTGTTATTCCGCTGGACGGGTTTCATATCTCGAAAAGCCTGAAAAAGACACTTAATCGTGGCACATTTTCGGTAACGTGGGACACTTGCTTTGCAGACGTCGTGCGCCATTGCGCGGCACGCGACGAAACGTGGATCAATGATACCATTTATGATCTTAGCTGTGCCGTTTTCGAACAAGGTGATGGGCATAGTGTCGAAGTTTGGCAAGATAACGTGTTGGTTGGTGGTGTTTACGGTTTCGTGATCGGCGCAGCATTTTTTGGTGAAAGTATGTTCAGCACCGCGACTGATGCATCAAAAGTGGCGCTTGCGTATCTGACTGATCGGTTAAGACAGAATGGTTTTACGCTGTTTGATACCCAATTCATCACCCCGCACCTAGCCAGCATGGGCGCGATTGAAATTCCACAGGAAGAATATTTGGTCAGTTTGAGAGGGGCGATAGCCTTGGGCGCAAGTTGGGATACGTCCGAACGGCAAACAGCTCAGGGTGTCATACAGCGCAACGCCCAGATATCGTAGCGCGGGTGATCCATTGCGTTTAAAGCAGGGGCCGTGGCAACCAACCAGCCTTCAAATGCCGGCTTTACATCATCCTGATACCCTACTGAAATTAAAGCAAACGCATCGCCTGATGGGTTACTGAGCGGATATCGGCAGTCTTTCAATTCAATCGTCAGTCGCCCGACCGTGGTAATACCACCTAAAACAAGCTCTAAATCAACGATTTCGCCTGTTACCTTGTCGAGAACGCGGAGCACACCACCAATACCAGTTTCGGCGGTTTGCGCAGATGCGGCCAGCCCATTCGTCAAAAATAGGCTAACGCATAAAAGGAAAACTCTAAACTTCATGCTTCTTACAAACCCGCGACGTCAAAAACCTATAACGATCTACTTCGGGCTCCATGCCTCGTAGTCAGAGCGATCAGCCGTGACTGCTTTGCGCATTGATCCATCTGGTGCATATGCAGCCATGGTGCCGGTCAGGTTTTCTTGGTGGGCTTTTTCCCAAGGTTTGTGCGTAAACGGCGCGTCGCTAGGTGTTTTATCCCATGTGTGATGCAGCCAGCCATGCCATTCAGGATCAATACGGCTCGCTTCGATATCGCCATTAAAAATAACCCAGCGGCGGCTACGATCGGCATTGGTGTAAAAGATGTTGCCCTGCGCATCTTCGCCGACCTTGATACCTTTGCGCCAAGTCCACAACTGGGTGCCAAATGTCTGACCATGCCACCATGTGAAAATTCGATTGATTGTCATGCCTAGGGCCATGTGATGCTCCATCCGTTCTTGGCAACGTCATGCCCGAATTTGTGACAAACGTCCAGTCGCTATGCGTGCGGTGCGACCGCCGTCAATTCAATTTCAATCTTGTATTTCGGATCGATCAATTCGCACGAAATCATAGTGGCTGCGGGGGGATTGTCACCGAATGTCTGTGACAATACTGGCCAGCATGCTTCAAAGTCTTCGGGATCAGGCAAGATATAGGTGACCCGAACGGCATCGCTCCATGCGGCCCCTGCCTGTGCCAATGCGTTTTCAATCGTGTTCAGTGCTGATTTGCATTGCTCGGCAACATCGGTCGGAACGTCAGGACCAGCAGCAACCGTTCCGGCAACATGCACGAAACCACCTGCAACTACCGCCCGACAATACCCGATTTTTTCTTCAAACGGACCGCCAGACTTTATCCGCCTGATTGACATTATCCAGCAGACGCCGCTTCTGTGGCCTTGCTTTTGTCGTGGATCATCAATGGCGATACATCGGATGTGACCGCCTCTTCGTTCACAACAACTTCTGTCACCGTATCCATCCCCGGCAAATCAAACATTGTGTCGAGCAGAATGTCTTCCATGATCGACCGCAGGCCGCGTGCACCCGTTTTCCGTTCTATCGCACGCTTCGCAATAGCTTGCAGGGCGTCGTCTGTGAATGTGAGTGTCGTTTTTTCCAACTCAAAGAGACGCTGATATTGTTTGACCAGCGCATTTTTCGGCTTTGTCAAAATCGTAACCAGAGCGTCCTCATCAAGGTCCTCGAGGGTTGCGATCACCGGAAGGCGGCCGACAAATTCAGGAATCAAACCGTATTTCAACAAGTCCTCAGGCTCGAGTTCTTTGAACACTTCGCCGACACCACGGTCATCATTGTTCCGCACTTCTGCACCGAATCCCATACCGGACCCTTTGCCGCGTTGGCCGATAATCTTATCAAGACCCGCGAATGCGCCGCCACAAATGAACAGAATGTTCGTTGTATCGACTTGCAGAAATTCTTGCTGTGGGTGCTTGCGGCCCCCTTGCGGCGGAACAGAAGCAACCGTGCCTTCCATGATTTTCAACAGCGCCTGCTGAACACCCTCACCTGAAACATCGCGTGTGATGGACGGATTGTCAGACTTGCGGGTAATTTTATCAACTTCATCAATATACACGATGCCGCGCTGCGCGCGTTCAACATTATATTCGGACGCCTGCAGCAGCTTCAGAATGATGTTTTCAACGTCTTCACCAACGTAGCCCGCTTCGGTCAATGTCGTTGCATCAGCCATCGTAAACGGCACGTCCAAAATACGGGCAAGTGTTTGAGCAAGAAGCGTTTTACCGCAACCAGTAGGGCCGATCAGCATGATGTTGGATTTCGCCAACTCAATGTCAGATTTATCAGCATGGTTCAGGCGTTTGTAGTGGTTATGCACGGCAACGGACAACACGCGTTTTGCATGCATCTGACCAATGACATAGTCATCAAGCACCTGACAAATATCGGTCGGGGTTGGCACACCATCGCCCGACTTGAGGCTTGCTGATTTTGTTTCTTCGCGGATGATGTCCATGCAAAGTTCAACACATTCATCACAGATAAACACTGTTGGTCCAGCAATCAGCTTGCGCACCTCATGCTGGCTTTTGCCACAAAAGCTACAATAAAGGGTGTTCTTGCTTTCGCTACCGCTCGAATTCGCCATATTTATCTAGTCCCTTGGCCAACGCCAAATATAATGCTGTCTTGGGAATTACCCTAAGACAGCAGTCCGCAGGCCACAATGTCAAAATGACCATCGCACGGTCATGTTAACAACCTATTCAGCTTCGTCGGTTTTCTCACGATTGGTGACGATTTCATCAATGTGTCCCCAAGCTTTGGCTTCTTCCGGCGTCATCCACTTGTCGCGATCCAAGGCCTTTTCGACCTCTTTCTTGGATTGCCCAGTATGCTTGGTGTAAAGCTGGTAAAGACGTTCACGGGTTTGCTCAATGTGGTTGGCACGAATGAGGATATCGGACGCCATGCCTTGGGCACCGCCGGACGGCTGGTGCACCATCACTTCGGAATTTGGCAACGCAAAACGCATGCCCTTTTCACCGCCAACGGCGATCACAGAGCCCATTGATGCAGCCATACCGCAAATCAGTGTGCTCACCTTTGGGCGGATGTATTGCATCGTGTCATAGATGCTCATCCCAGAGTGAACCGCGCCACCGGGGCTATTGATATACATCGAAATTTCTTTTTTCGGGTTCTCGGCCTCAAGGTGCAAAAGCTGGGCGACAACAAGCTGGCTCATGCCATCATGCACGGGGCCGTTTACGAAAATGATCCGTTCTTTGAGCAAGCGACTAAAAATGTCATAGGCCCGTTCACCGCGAGCCGTTTGCTCAACGACCATCGGGACAAGGTTCATATATGTTTCGACGGGATCATGCATGTGCTCTGCCTTTGTTGCGGGACGCGTTGGTCCGATATCAAATCACCTGCGAGAGTCTTAGACACGCCCGCAGCGGGCTTCAAGGCCATGCCCCTATTTGGATGCATTTTGGGGCCACATTTCAAAATAGGTTACAAAAAGACGAGTATCAATGCCGTGTTTCAGGTGCCCGCTAGAAATAAGGCGAACCGCATTCTTCACATCGTATTTACCAGTTAAGAAAACATTAATTTTAATCGACTTTCACGACACGCTGCCCACGAAAAGCAGCACATGCATCACCAAATGCTGCAAACAGCAGTTTGGACACGGGATCGTTCACCGCGTTCCACTCGGGATGCCACTGCACCGAGAGCGAAAAACCAGGCGCGTCGGCGATATAGATCGCCTCTGGTGTGCCATCAGGCGCGGAACCATCGATCACGACGCGCGGGCCCGCCTGTTTGATACCTTGGCCATGCAGTGTGTTCGTTCTGACCGTGCGATCGCCCAAAAGCTGATGAAACGGCCCATCTTGTTCAAAAGTGACATCGTGGCGCAACGCAAATTTTTCTTCCAGCGTGCCGTCGGGCGGCATTCTGTGGTTATCTCGGCCGTCAAGATCGCGAATTTCGGGGTGCAACGTGCTTCCCATCGCGACTGCAACCTCTTGAAAGCCGCGGCAAATGCCAATGATGGGCTGCCCCGCCTCAATACAAGCGCGGATCAACGGCAGGGCCACTGCGTCGCGATCACGATCAAACGCACCATGCGCTTCGGTTTCCAACTCTCCGTATTCATCGGGGTGCACGTTCGGCCTGCCGCCGGTGAACAAAAATCCATCGCAAACGTCCATCAACGCGGGGATTGTGACGGCTTCGGGGTCAGTTGGCACAATCAGCGGGAGCCCGCCACAGGCCAAGGCGACAGCAGTCACATTCATTTTTCCAGCTGCAAAAACGGGATATTCGTCGTTCAATAGATAACTGTTGCCAACAATACCGATTACTGGTCGCGCCATGATGCCTCCGCCTTTGATTTTTTATGCCTATCGCAATTGTCTGCCGCCCGAAAGTCCATTGAAGCGCCCTCGTGACGATGATCCGGACAAGTCATAAAAGGCAGATATTCACAAAGCATTGCAACCTCCACTTATCCAGAAATTGGCGCGTTCGACAGAAAATTTGGAATCCATGCCCCTGCAAAGTCAATCAAACCTCAATTGAGCATAACAGTTGTGGCTCGCCACTTGTCCAAGTCTTCATCGTGGCATAAACCACACTCCAATACATTGCCCGCACGCGAGGATTTCCATGCTTGATCTGACCTACCCCACCCCTGCCCCCAAAGTCATTGCTGGTGCAAAACACGATTGGGAATTGGTCATTGGACTAGAGGTTCACGCCCAAGTCGCGACGGCATCAAAGCTGTTTTCTGGCGCATCAACGCTGTTTGGCGCCGAACCTAACAGCAATGTTGCATTCGTCGATGCAGGCATGCCAGGCATGTTGCCCGTGATCAACGAAGGATGCGTCGAGCAAGCGGTGCGCACGGGCCTTGGGTTAAATGCTGAAATTAATCTGACGTCCGCGTTTGACCGCAAGAATTACTTCTACCCTGATTTGCCGCAGGGCTATCAGATTAGCCAACTTTACCACCCGATTGTCGGCGAAGGTGAAGTGCTGGTCGAAATGGGCGATGGCACCGCGCGCACCGTCCGCATCGAACGCATTCACCTTGAACAAGATGCGGGTAAATCCATCCATGACATGGATCCTACAATGTCGTTCGTCGATCTTAACCGGACTGGCGTGGCATTGATGGAAATCGTCAGCCGCCCTGACATTCGCGGACCAGAAGAAGCCGCCGCATTCGTTGGTAAACTACGCCAGATTTTGCGCTATTTGGGCACTTGCGATGGTAACATGCAAAACGGCAACATGCGTGCCGACGTTAATGTGTCAATCTGCCGTCCGGGCGATTATGAGCGCTATCAAGAAACACAGGATTTCTCGCACTTAGGCACGCGTTGCGAAATCAAAAACATGAACTCTATGCGCTTTATCCAAGCCGCAATTGATGTCGAGGCACGCCGCCAGATTGCTCTTATTGAAGATGGCAAATCTGTTGTGCAGGAAACCCGCCTCTATGATCCAGACAAGAACGAAACTCGTTCCATGCGCTCCAAAGAAGAAGCACATGATTATCGCTATTTCCCCGATCCGGACCTACTTCCGCTCGAGATTGAACAGGCATGGGTTGATGAAATTGCAGCGACATTGCCAGAGCTTCCCGACGCAAAGAAAAAGCGCTTTATCGACAGCTTTGGCCTGTCCGACTACGACGCATCCGTGTTGACCGCCGAAGTTGCAAATGCCGAGTATTTCGAAGAAGTCGCAAACGGCCGTGATGGCAAGCTCGCTGCAAACTGGGTGATCAACGAATTGTTTGGTCGCCTGAAAAAAGATGACAGCGACATCACCGCAAGCCCCATTTCAGCCGCGCGCCTTGGTCAGGTTATCGCATTGATCAAATCAGGCGACATCAGTGGCAAAATCGCCAAAGACGTTTTTGACATCGCCTATACCCAAGATCGCGACCCATCAGAAATTGTCGAGACTGAGGGCATGAAGCAGGTGACTGATACGGGTGCTATCGAAGCCGCCGTCGACGAAATCATCGCAGCAAACCCAGCTCAAGTTGAAAAGGCCAAGGCCAACCCAAAACTGGCTGGTTGGTTCGTCGGTCAGGTCATGAAATCAACTGGCGGCAAAGCAAACCCCGCTATGGTCAATCAGCTCATTGCGGCGAAATTGGGCCTGTAAACTCCCTGCCAAACGATCGAGGAAAACATGCAACGCATTGAATACAAAGTCGTTCCAGCGCCCGCCCGTGGCGAAAAGATAAAAGGCGTCAAAGCCACAGGCGACCGTTTCGCAAATACCATCGAGACCACGCTCAATGAATATGCAGCGGATGGCTGGTCATTCTTGCGTGCCGAAATCCTGCCATGCGAAGAGCGCAGCGGTTTAACGGGGCGGATCACCAGCTATCAAAATCTGTTGGTATTTCAGCGTCCGACCCAAGATGCGGATGATATCGACCAAACAAACCGCCCATTTGCGGAAACTGCACAGGCTGAGCCAGAAGAAGCGTTTGAAGAACACACCACCGATCCTGATGTACCGGAGCAATCAGAGCATGAAGCTGCGGAACACGTGACCGACCGCGACGAGCACGAAAACCGCTAACCTAAATCCAACGCTAACGCGTGGATACGGCTCATGATATCCTTGCCTAGTGCATTGTGAACGGCCCGGTGTCTTGCAATTCTGTTGAGATTTGCAATCGCGTTGTCGCGCATTGATACATGCCAATGGCTTTCGCCCGATCCATCATCGCCGCTATGACCCGCGTGAAGATGGCTCTCATTGGTGATGTGAATCACCGCTTGGGGAAATGCAGCGCGCAATGCGGCATCTATTTCTTTGTCCAGTGCCATTATTTTTTCTTTGCCCCTTCAATCTGCCAACACAGGGTCTATAGTCACTTGGCCCGTGGGGAAAGCGAGATTGCGTCATGAATAAAAAAGATCCGTTTGGTTTTGACATGTCTGTGTCGACTTCAAAGAAGAAAAACCCTCGCGGTCGGCGTGGAATGTCTGGCGCGTCCGAGACATCCAAGCGCCAATGCGACCACGAAGGTTGCGAAGAATCTGGAAAATTTCGCGCGCCAAAATCACCGGATGTTTTGGACGACTTCTTTTGGTTTTGTCAGCAACACGTGCGCGAATATAACCTGAAATGGAACTTTTTCGACACCACGTCAGAGGCAGAGCTTGCCGCACAAATGGACAGTGATCGTGTTTGGGAGCGCCCGACCAAGCCGTTTAAGCGCAGCGTCGAAGAACGTGCATGGGCGCGCCTTGGCGTTGATGATGCGCATGAAGTGTTGGGCGGAAACGCAACCCAAAACCCCGGCCGTGGTGCCGCAGTTGGTCGCAAGTTGCCGCCAACAGAACGCCGCGCGATGGATATTTTGGAAGCAAAAGACAATTGGACCAAACCCGAAATCCGCAAGGCCTATAAAGCCCTGATCAAAGTTCTTCACCCCGATATGAACGGCGGCGATCGCAGCCAAGAAGAACAGCTGTCAGAAGTCGTTTGGGCATGGGATCAGATTAAGGTCAGCCGGAACTTCAAAGAAAAATAGAAGGCATTGTCCTGAGTATTGAAAAAGGCCCCCTTGGTTCGCCAAACCGAGGGGGCCTTTTTCTTGAGTACCTACTCAAAAATTCAGCACCCGTTTATTATGTCTGATTGACTGGCCCAATCGCGAGAACATCGCCAGATGGCGCACCCGTCAACGACCCGCCAACTGGTTCATCACTCACCGCAAGCAGCGCGCCATCAAACTGTGCAACGAGGTTTTCAGGCACAATCAACGTCGCAACTTTCTGCCCCTTTGGCCATACACCAAGCGAAACCGGCGCTTGATCGGCGGCAATCAACCACATCTCGAGCGCACGACCAGGTCTTGGCGATCCAACATCGCGGCTCAGGATAAGTGCGTTTGTATTGGGGTTAAATTGCGCCTGCACAAGAAAGCTCTGGTCGTCAGCCGTCAACTCAGCAAACATCAAGGGCAGTCTTGCCGGTTGGGATTGCCTTGGATCCATTATCCCGCTGAAGTTAATCAACAAAAGAACAGCTGCCGCCGCTGCCAGACCAGTCAACATTGGGCGCAAGAACCGCAAGCGGCCAAATATGCCAGTGGTGTCAGGCGTTTCATCCCCGAACAGTCGGTCAATAATATTGCGCTCTAATCCGCGTGGGGGCGCTACTGGCGCAATCCCATCGGTCAGCTGCGTGAAATGCACGATCCAAACCCGATAGCTTTCCCTTAGCGACGGATCAACGGCCATCAATTGCTCAAACGCTGACGCTTCCTGCTCGCTCAATAGCCCCAAGGCGTATTCAGCCGCGAGATTGGACTGCTCGTCATCGTCAATGTCATCACTCATCGCGTCAAACACTCCCTGAGCTTGATCAAGCTACGACGCAGCCATGTTCGAACTGTATTGAGTGGCACAGCAAATCGTGTCGCCAATTCCTGATAGGTTTCCCCTTCAAGATACGCGAGCCTGACCGCATCCGCACGGTCGCTGTCAAGCTCTTGCATACATTCCAAAATTTGCGCCCGATCAGATGATGCAATGGCCAATTCTTCTGGCCCGGGGTCCTCACTCATCAAAACATCAGGGTCTTCTGCGCCTTGACCCTGCGTGATTTTTCTTGCCCTCACACGGTCAATCGACAAATTTCGTGTGACCGTTATCAGCCAAGTCATCGGGCTTAACCCGTTCACTTGATATTTATCTGAATTTTGCCAAATTTTTACGAACGCGTCTTGCAAAACATCCTCTGCCTCTGCCTTGTTTCCCAAGACACGTAGGCAAACGCCAAAAAGTTTCGCTGATGTAGCACGATAAAGTAATAAAAACGCCTCTCTGTCGCCGAGCGAACAGCGCAGGATATAGTCCTCAATTTCAGCAATATCAGCCATCGGTCCCTCTTTAAGCCTTTATTTACCATGCCCCCTCGAAGATAGGAATGCCAAGCGCTATGTTCTAAAGGGATCGAATTTTACCCTCCGATCGGATGCTGTGTTCCCCTTGCGCGACAGCTAGGAATGTTGCATCCCAGAATTGATCGAAAACGATGAAACCGACTTGCTACAAAGGGCGCTCCCATGGCCGACGGAACATACGAAATGCACGCAAAACCAACCGAAGATGTCTCTGTTCGTGACCTGTTTGGTATCGACAGTGATATGCAGATCAAAGGGTTTGCAGAAGGTTCTGACCGGGTTCCGGAAATTGATAGCACGTATAAATTCGACCCTGATACCACCCTCGCGATCCTTGCAGGATTTGGGTACAATCGCCGCGTAATGGTGCAAGGCTACCACGGCACAGGCAAATCCACCCATATTGAGCAAGTTGCAGCACGGCTCAATTGGCCCTCGGTTCGGGTGAATTTGGATTCGCACATCAGTCGGATTGACCTGATTGGTAAGGATGCAATCAAGTTGCGTGACGGCGTGCAAGTTACTGAATTCCATGAAGGAATTCTGCCTTGGGCCCTGCGTAACCCTGTGGCCATCGTGTTTGATGAATACGATGCCGGACGTGCCGATGTTATGTTCGTCATTCAGCGCGTTCTGGAAACCGATGGTAAGCTAACCCTGATGGATCAGAACGAGATTATCACCCCCAACCCATACTTCCGCCTGTTTGCTACGGCAAATACAGTCGGGCTTGGCGATACGACGGGCCTCTATCACGGCACGCAGCAGATCAACCAAGCGCAAATGGACCGTTGGTCCTTGGTCGCGACATTGAACTACTTGTCCCATGATGCAGAAGCGGCGATCGTTTTGTCAAAATCGCCTCATTTCAACACGGAAAACGGCCGCAAAACGATCAGCCAGATGGTGACCGTTGCGGACCTTACGCGGACGGCATTTATGAATGGTGATCTTTCGACAGTCATGTCACCACGGACCGTTCTGGCATGGGCTGAAAACGCACGCATTTTCCAAGACGTCGGCTACGCGTTCCGCCTTTCGTTCTTGAATAAATGTGATGAACTGGAACGCCAGACAGTCGCCGAATTCTTCCAGCGTTGCTTTGATCAAGAATTGCCGGAAAGTGCTGCAAGCCTTAGCCTTGGCTAAGCGTTTACCCTCGAACATCGAAATCTTTGGGCATGACGTCACCGTAAGGAAACATACCAAGTGAACAAACCCAGCGATAACCCTGCTGATCCGTTCAAAAAGGCCCTCGCCGAGGCCACAAAAGTTATGGCCAATGACCCAGAACTTTCGGTGAGCTATTCAGTTGATCCCGCTGGCCAAACCGCCGACAGTATCCGGCTCCCTCAAGTAAGCAGGCGGATGACACGAGATGAAGTGCTGCTGGCAAGGGGCACAGCTGATGCCTTTGCATTGCGTCATAAATTCCATGACGCGAAAACATCTGCAAAATATATGCCGCAAGGCCAAATGGCCAAAGATCTCTATGACGCGATGGAAACAGCGCGGGTCGAGGCCGTCGGCGCGCAATATATGCCCGGAACTGCTGGCAACATTGATGCGAAAATTGGTGACGAAGCCATGCGCAAGGGGTTTGACGGAATTACGCAGGCCGCAGACGCACCGCTTGCGACCGCCGCTGGCTACTTGATACGGCACCTTGCTACGGGACGTGATCTGCCCAAGGGTGCTGACAACGTTATGAACTTATGGCGCGGCTTTATTGAGGACCATGCTGGTGGCACCCTTGATAACCTATCTGACATGCTTTCGGATCAACAAGCCTTTGCAAAATTCGCCCGCCAAATGATTGCCGATCTGGGGTACGCTGACCAACTTGGCGAGGATCCCGACGGGCAGGATGACGACGAAGACCAAGAAGCTGAAAACGGTGACGATGACGCCGATGAACAACCTGACAGCACTGGCGACGACGCCGATGGCGAAGAGCAGGACGCAGCGCCTGAGCAGAGCCAAGAAGAACAGCAAGACGCCTCGGAAGCACAAATTTCGATGGATGATCAGGCCGACGCCGAAATGGGCGAAGAAACTGAGATGCCTGATGGCGAGGCGCCGCTTGAGCCGCCTGCCCCGCAACCAATTTCTGATGCTGATCCCGATTATAAAGTATTCTGCACTGACTTTGATGAGGAAATTCACGCCGAAGATTTGGCTGAACCAGCCGAACTTGAACGCTTGCGTGCCTATCTCGATCAACAGCTTGAGCCTCTCAAAGGTGCCGTTTCAAGGCTGGCAAACAAGCTTCAGCGCCGCCTGCAGGCCCAGCAAAACAGATCATGGGAATTTGACCGCGAAGAAGGTATTTTGGACGCAAGCCGCCTTGCCAGAATTGTTGCATCCCCAACCACGCCGCTTTCTTTCAAGGTCGAAAAAGATACCGATTTCCGCGACACCGTAGTCACGCTGTTGATCGACAACTCCGGCTCTATGCGTGGGCGCCCTATTTCAATTGCTGCAATATGCGCCGACGTCATGGCACGCACGCTCGAGCGATGCTCGGTGAAGGTTGAAATCCTCGGCTTTACGACAAAAGCATGGAAAGGTGGCCAATCCAGAGAATGTTGGTTGGCTGACGGACGTGGCGCTATGCCCGGCCGTCTGAATGATCTACGTCACATCGTCTATAAATCTGCCGACGCGCCGTGGCGCCGCACAAGGCCCAACCTTGGCCTGATGATGAAAGAAGGTTTGCTAAAAGAAAACATCGATGGCGAGGCTCTTGAATGGGCGCATCGGCGCATGTCTGCACGACAAGAGCAGCGCAAGGTTCTGATGGTCATTTCCGATGGCGCACCCGTCGATGACAGCACACTTTCAGTCAATCCAGCAAACTACCTTGAAAAGCACCTGCGCGATGTCATCGCTATGGTTGAGAAACGTAAAGCGGTTGAGCTCGTCGCAATTGGGATTGGTCACGATGTGACGCGCTATTATGATCGGGCAGTGACGATCACGGATGTCGAACAGCTTGCTGGTGCAATGACCGAACAGTTAGCAAGCCTTTTTGATACCGACCCGCGCAAACAAGCGCGTGTTATGGGCATGCGAAAAATAGGCTGAGCCCAGACACAGTAACATATTCCGGAGCCTCCGGCGGGAGTTTTTTGGACACAGAAAATCATCTGGGGGCTTCAATTGTATCAGTCTTTTTCAAATTCATCTTCTCCGGAACAAGGCCCCAAAAGGCTTGGCCTCTTGCAAGAACAATTGCGGCGCGAAGGGATTGATGGATTTTTGGTTCCAAGGGCGGATGTTCATCAAGGTGAATATGTTTCTGCACGCGATGCGCGTTTGGAATGGCTCACAGGATTCAGCGGATCAGCTGGATTTTGCATTGCGACAAAGACCGAGGCAGGCGTTTTCATCGACGGCCGTTACAAAGTGCAGGCGCGTCAGCAGATAAACGGTGTATTTACTGCCGTAGACTGGCCTGAAACAACAGCTGCAGCGTGGCTGAACGCAAAATTTGAAACCGAAGCAACGATTGGTTTTGACCCGTGGCTTCACACGGTTGATCAAGTCTCCACGCTCAAAAATGATCTGACAGTCGTAGAAATCAAACCGGTTGAAAACCTCATTGATCGCATATGGGACGACCAGCCTCAGCCCGCCAATATGCCGTTTATTTCGCACGCCCTAGAGAATGCGGGCGAAAGCCATCAGTCAAAGCGCGAGCGTCTGGCCAAGCACCTAACCAGTGACGCTGTGATTATCACCTTGCCTGATAGCATTGCATGGTTGTTGAATATTCGCGGCTCAGACATCCCAAGAAACCCCGTTCCCCAAGCATTTGCCATCTTGAACAAGGACGCTACGGTCGATCTGTTTGCGCTTCAGGGCAAGGCTGATCAGGTGCAAGAGCATTTGGGCAATGACGTGCGGCATCATGACATTGGTGATTTTGTTAGCTTTGTTGAAAAAATGGACGGCAAAATTCAAATTGACCCGAAATGGTGCCCATACGCCATTGCCGCGATATTAGATAAAAATCACATCACTACGCTCCATGGCGACGATCCGTGTCTGCTGCCAAAGGCATGCAAAAATGATGCCGAGCTTTCAGGTGCGCGTGCTGCCGCCAAGCGCGATGGCGCAGTGATGGTTCAATTCTTAGCGTGGTTGGATGAAGTTGCCCCGCAAGGTGGGTTAACTGAAATCGACGTCGTCACCCAGCTTGAGGGGCTACGTCGGAGCACCAACGTGTTGCGCGACATTAGCTTTGAGACAATTTGCGGCGTCGGCCCACATGCTGCCCTGCCACACTATAGGGTTAGCGACGACAGCAATGCAGCGGTTGTCCTAGATGACCTGCTGTTGGTCGATAGTGGTGGGCAATATGTAGATGGGACAACGGATATCACCCGCACGATTATCGTCGGCGATCCGAAATCGGACCACATCAAATGCTACACATTGGTTTTGCAGGGTGTGATTGCGCTTAGCCGCGCGCGTTTCCCCAAGGGCGTGACCGGTGCGCATTTGGACACATTGGCACGGTTCCCGCTTTGGACAGCGGGCATGGATTTCGATCATGGAACAGGCCACGGCATTGGCAGTTATTTGTCAGTGCACGAAGGACCGCAAAGCATATCGCGGCGATCGGACGTCGTCTTAAAAGAAGGCATGATTGTATCAAATGAGCCAGGTTACTACCGCGAAGGTGATTTTGGTATTCGCACGGAAAACCTGATTGCCGTTATTACCGCACCCAAAATTGCTGGTGCCGATAAGAGAGAAATGCTGGCGTTTGAGACGTTGACCTACGTGCCATTCGATCGGCGTTTGATCGACGTAAATCGCCTATCACCGCAAGAAATTTTGTGGATCGATCAGTATCATGCAGATACCCTCGCTCTTCTTGGCGATTGTGTCGAGTGGAACGTGAAGAAATGGCTCAGCGCCGCTTGTGCCCCGCTCGCGCGTCACTGATCGACGAGCGCCCCGCGGCCTGCGTTAAGAGTGTTCCTCGCGTGATCGTTCTGCCATCGCGCTATTCATTTTGCGAAGCGCATCAACTTGAAACAACGCGCCCCATAATTCAGGTGGCGCATCGTCACCACCGAGGCTGACGACAGGAATAAACTGGTGATTGCCTTGTTCGAACATCGGCATTGCCTGTTCCAACGTGGCGTTACCATCAATGTAAATGCCCTCTTTGACCATCTGCCAGCATGTATCCTCAGCTGCGGCGCGGTCATCTGACTTTTCTCGCATGAGTGTAGCGACCCGAAATGTCGCTAATAAATACGCCTGCGGGCCAGCCGCCAAATGGACGTTTCTGCGCTCCAACTGCGTGAGAAAAAACGAGCGGTGCACGAGGCTGGATGCCAATGCCGTGGACAGCGAAACCGACACCATGACCGCAAGCCCCGTTTGCCAATCGCCAGTCAGCTCAAATACGATCAATGTGGTTGAGATAGGTGCGCCGAGGACTGCCGCGGCAACAGCGCCCATACCAGCAAGCGCGTATAGCGTGCCCTCACCAGACATACTGGGAACGAGGGTCGTTGCAATTGTCCCAAACGCGAGGCCAGTCAACGCACCTACCATCAATGAAGGTGAAAACACCCCCCCGCCCATTCGGCCACCCAAAGTTATGGCTACGGCTATGACCTTGAGCACGGCAAAAATCACTGCCTCATGAAGGAGTAGCTGACCGGTAAGCGCAGCCGTGGTGGTTTCATACCCCACGCCAATGATATGAGGGAAATAAACCGCGATTAGGCCGAGCACAGCCCCCGCGCATGCGGGTCGCAAGTACCGGGGCATATTAAGGGTGTTTTGCAGGTTGGACCCAACACTATCGGCGAAAAATATCACCCGCATCATGATGACAGCCACGACGCCACACACTAAACCCAACAGCAAAAATGCCGGAAGTTCCGCATAAAACGCCAATGCATGTTGCGTGGGCAAGACAAATTCGGTCACATCCCCAAACGCCAAGCGGTTGATCACAGTTCCAGCAACAGACGCGATCACAATCGGGGCAAATGCGTGCACAGCAAAGTGACGCAAGACGACCTCCAAGGCGAACAATGCTCCGGCGATCGGCGCGTTAAAGCTCGCGGATACGGCGGCGGCAACAGCGCACCCAAGCAAATCGCGCCCTGTAATGCCATCCGCTCGAATATAGCGGCAAACGATGGTGGACAGTGCAGCGGCCAAATGAACCACCGGCCCTTCTCGCCCTGACGACCCCCCAGTCGACAATGTCACCATACTGGCTATTGCGGATGCAAATCCACGCCTGACCGACACCCGCCCTTCTTTCAGTGCGGCACCTTCGATAACATCCTGAACCGATCTTGCGCGCCCGTCTTCGGTGAAACGGTGCAAAATTAGACCAACGATCAAGCCACCAATAATCGGGATTATCACGATGAGATACCAAGGCAGCCCAGCGACATGACTATGGAGCCGCGCACCGTCATCAATGCCATAAAATATGCCCTGTAACGCGTCGATACCAAGGCGGAAGAATAGCGCCGCAAATCCGGCCGCTATCCCTACGGCAAGAGCAATAAACCAAAACTGTAACTGTGACGGGCCACGTGTTTTCACAATCCTCAGCGCATCATGCCAAGCGGCGCGTAAATCGTTTAGGCCCTGACCCAGAAGTTTTTTGATCAACTCTGCCATTATGTCTCCGTGTTCGAGAGCCGGCGCATTTCATGCGCCCTTATCAGTTAACTCATCAATGCGCGCGCCGCGTCTCTCGCTGCATCAGTAATATGATCCCCAGAAATCATACGGGCAATTTCATTAATTCTCGCATCGTCGTCGAGCGCTGAAACCGTTGATAAAGTCGTCGCGGCGGTTTGTTTCTTCTCTACGCGCCAATGGTGCTGCGCCAATGCTGCAACCTGCGGTGAATGCGTTACAACGAGAATTTGTCCGTCCTGCGCAAGCGATGACAAGCGACGGCCAACAGCATCCGCAGTTGCACCACCAACGCCGCGGTCGATCTCATCAAATATCATCGTCAATCCGCTATCATGAGAGGTTAGACACACTTTGAGGGCCAATAAAAACCGCGAAAGTTCCCCACCCGACGCGATCTTGTCGATAGGCCCCGAAGGTGCGCCGGGGTTGGTGGCAACTTCGAATGCAACCGCGTCTGATCCGTCAATTCCAGCGGGGGTTGCTGTAATCTGTGTTGTAAAAACTGCACGGTCCATTTTCAAAGGACCAAGCTCTTGTGCCATGGCCTTGTCCAGCTTCTTTGCTGCAACCGTACGTTTTGCCGTCAGTGTTGCCGATGCTTTTTCATATGCATCGCGCGCGGCCCCGACCGCGACTTCAAGATCAGCGATATCAGTGGCACTGCCATCCAAAACTGCCAATTTCGAACGCAACTCATCCCCAAATGCGGTCAGTTCATCCGGCAGAATATCATGTTTGCGCGCAAGAGCCCGGATCGCAAACAGCCTGTCTTCGGCCTCTTCCAATTCAAACGGATTAAATGACAAACGCTCAAGGCAATCAGCAACCCCTTGTTGGGCATCATCAAGGGCCTGCGCCGCAGTCTCCAGTGCTGCAAGGCTCTCATCCAATGTGCCCTGTGCATGTTCAACAGCAGCCTGAAGCCAGCTCATCGCATCAGTAATTTGGCCCTCAGCACCTTGCAGCCCAATCGCGTGTCGCGCTTTTTGGACATCGGCACTGATTTTCTCAGCGGCTTGCATCATGCGTCTTTGGCTATCCAGCGCCGCTTCTTCACCCACTTCAGGTGATAGCGCATCCAGCTCACCAACGGCGTGGCGCAAATATTCTTCTTCGGACTTGGCCAGTTCGATTTCAGCGTTTGCTTTAGCCAGCGCTTTTTCCGCGCTCCGCCAGCCGTGCCATGCTGTTCGAACAGCATCCAGTTCGGACGCAACATTCGCATAGTTGTCTAACAATACACGGTGGCCACGCGGGTTCAGCAACCCACGGTCGTCATGCTGTCCATGCAATTCCACAAGGGTATCAGACAGTTTACGCAACACATCACCACTGACGCGTCGGTCATTTATCCATGCAGTCTTACGCCCGTCTTTGGTGTTAATTCTGCGCAAGATGACTTCGCCATCTTCAATTTCAATGCCCGCTTCGGCTAAAATTTCGACGCCGGCATGTCCATCGCTAAGATGGAAACTTGCCGTCACTTCCCCCTGATCGGCGCCAGCGCGCACAAGTTCCGCCCTGCCCCGCCATCCCAGCACGAATCCTAAACTATCAAGCAAAATCGACTTACCCGCCCCAGTTTCACCCGTCAGCGCATTAAGCCCGGGCTGAAACGATAGCGTCAGCCTATCAATAATAAGTATGTCTCGGATATCGAGCGAGTTCAGCACGAGATAGCATCACAAAGGGGTTTCACCCATCGCCCCCTTATAGCCATTCGCCGCGAATTACCTGCCGGTAGATCGAGGCCAGCCAATTGTCGCCATTTGCATTCGTGGACAAGCCGCGTTGGGTAAGCAACGCGTAACTGTCCGCATACCATTCAGTGGCACGATAGTTATGACCCAAAATTGCACCAGCCGTTTGCGCCTCTGCAACGAGGCCAAGCGATAGATAGCTTTCTACCAAACGATGAAGCGCTTCTGCGGTGTGCGTTGTTGTCTGGAAATCCTCTACAACAATGCGGAACCGGTTAGCTGCTGCTGCATAATGCTTGCGCTTGAGGTAATAGCGACCGATTTCCATCTCTTTTGCTGCCAAGTGGTCAAAGGCGAGGTCGAATTTCAAAACAGACGAGCGTGCATATTCGCTATCTGGGTATTGTTCGATCACCTGTCGAAGCGCTTGAAGCGCCTGAAACGTCAGACCCTGATCGCGGCCAATTTCGTCAATCTGATCATAATACGACAGCGCCAAGAGATACTGCGCATAGGCCGCATCTTCAGAGGCAGGATAGAAATCAACAAAGCGTTGTGCAGATGCACGACTGTTTTCGTAGTCTTGGTCACGATGAAACGCGAATGCCTGCATAATCAATGCGCGTTTTGCGAATTCTGAATATGGGAACAATCTTTCGATTTCGCCAAAATATCTGGCTGCGTTATCAGATTGGCCACGTTCAAGTTCAGCTTCACCGCGCTTGAATATTTCAGCCGCCGAAAGTTCATCAATGTTTTCGGCTGTGTCCGAATTGAAGACCCCACAAGAGGCCAGCGCAAACAGGCAAATCGCCGCAACAAAATTTCGCATAATTACTGAACGCGCCTTTGGCATCAATCGCCCTCACCCAATCGCCCTAGTCTGATTTAACGTCGACTTGTTCATCGGTCTAGCACAGATAAATGAAGGGCAAAATGCCTTTTGCAGGCCACAGTGCAATCATTGCCTAACAGGACTTAGGCAACAGCTATTAGATCCGCAGATGTCACACCAACACCGGGAAGACGGGCAGCGATATTCGCGTCACACGGCACTAAACGCCACGCATCAGGTTGGGCAAACAGCGCCCTCAAGAGCTTATTCGTAAGGGCATGGCCAGCACGCTGACCAGTGTAGCGCCCCAGAATCGGTGCGCCGGCCGTATATAGATCACCGAGCGCATCCAACATTTTGTGGCGAACGGCTTCGTCAGCGTGACGCAGCCCGCCGGGCGTCAGAACTTCGCTACCATCAACCACAACCGCATTTTTCAACGAACCGCCCAATGCCAATCCATTTTCATGCATCATCGCGACATCACTGTTTCGGCAAAACGTGCGGCTATCACATAATTCGCGAACAAAAGTGCCATTCGCCATATTAAGCGTTTTGTGCTGCGAACCAATTGCTTCGTCTTCAAAGGCAATAGCAAAATCAATTTGAAGGCTGGTAGCGGGAGTAAGCGACGCTTCTGCATCACCATTTTGCACCGAAATCTCGCGCAATATTTCAATGGCAAAAAGTGGCGCGGCTAATTGAATGACACCGGTCTTCACAATTCCCCGCACGAAGACCGATGCACTGCCATCCATAATCGGGACTTCAGGCCCATCGATTTCAACCAATACATTATGCACACCTGTGCCAGCCAATGCCGCCATCAGGTGCTCAATTGTACCAACACAAGTACCATCCGCGCCAACAAGACGGGTGTTCAACGCAGTTTGTTCGACGTTATTCCAAAGCGCAGCAATATCACCACCAGCGACGTCGCTCCGACGAAATACAACACCGGTATTTGCGTCAGCAGGATGCAACGTTATGCAAACCGGCTTGCCGGAGTGCAAACCAACGCCTTCAAACGTGACTAGTGATTTGATTGTCGTCTGCAAATGAGCAGCTTTCTGATCGTTAAATGTTGCCTCGTTAACTAGTAGGTCACCAACATTGCCACAATTCACACTTTGTAACCGAATGAAACATCCGGAAAATCGCTTACATTATTGATCGAATACGAAAAAGGGCGCCCAAATTGAGCGCCCCGATCCAATATTTCAGCGTTGTTGCTAAGCCTAGTTCGCCTGACGGCGCAAAAATGCAGGAATTTCGATTCGTTCCTGATCCGGATCAACAGCCGCTTCAGGGTCCGCGCTTGGCGCAGCAACATTCGGTTGCTCACGTTGTGCTGGTGCCGTCGCAGTCGCATCAGCAGCTGAACCCGTCATACGATTGATCAAAGAATTGATTCCAAATCGCGGCTTGTCCGCTTCAACAGGCTCAACTGGGGCCGCCTGCCTTGCCTGTGGTGCGCGACCAACTGCGGCTTGCAGTCTGGCCATTGCCTCTGGTGAGGGCGTGCCAGCAGCAGGCGCTTGTGGGGCAACGAACACTTCAGAAGTATCCATTTCTTGTGCCGCAGGAGGTGTATAGGCTGGCGGCGGCATGTCATCGACAGAATCTGCTTCAGCCAAAGCCGCATGAATGTCAGCAAAATCATCTTCTACTGGCTGAACTGTGCGGGCATCATCGATGCCTTCAAACAGTGTCGGCATTGCATCTTCAGTCACTGGCGCTGTTTGCGGCTGTGGCGCAGGTTCAACCGCAGCTGGCGCAGGTTGGGCGACCGGAGCAGGCTCTACCGCTTGCTGTGCCAGAGGTGCGGCCATTGAACGACGTGGCAATGGTGTTTCCGCACGAGAAACCATCGCGTCGATGCCAGTTGCTACGACCGACACCCGCATCTTGCCATCCATTTCAGTATCAAGCGTCGAACCGACGATGATATTCGCATCAGCGTCGACTTTTTCACGGATCTTGTTGGCAGCTTCATCCAACTCAAACAATGTCAGGTCATAACCACCAGTAATGTTAATCAGAACACCACGCGCACCCTCAAGAGAGATTTCATCCAACAGCGGGTTGGCGATCGCTTTTTCAGCAGCCTGAACAGCACGGTTTTCGCCTTCTGCTTCGCCTGTGCCCATCATGGCCTTGCCCATTTCGTCCATCACGGCGCGAACGTCTGCAAAATCGAGGTTGATCAAGCCCGGGCGCACCATCAGGTCCGTCACGCCTTTAACACCTTGATAAAGGACATCATCAGCTAGCTGGAATGCTTCGGTGAATGTTGTGTTCTCATTGGCAAGACGGAAAAGGTTTTGGTTTGGGATGATGATCAGCGTATCAACAACCTTTTGTAGTGCATCAACACCATCTTCGGCCTGTTTCATCCGCTTACCGCCCTCAAATTGGAACGGCTTGGTAACGACACCAACAGTCAAAACGCCCAACTCGCGCGCAGCTTGTGCGATAATTGGTGCAGCACCTGTCCCAGTGCCACCGCCCATACCCGCGGTGATAAAGCACATGTGCGCACCAGCGAGGTGATCAACAATCTGTTCGATGCTTTCTTCCGCCGCGGCGGCACCTACAGTTGCACGCGCACCAGCACCCAAACCTTCAGTGACTTTGATGCCCATCTGAATTTTGGCTGTGGCTTTCGCCCCTTGGAGGGCCTGTGCGTCGGTATTCGCAACGACGAACTCCACACCTTCTAGTGATTGTTCGATCATATTGTTGACCGCATTACCACCAGCACCGCCGACGCCGAAAACGGTAATCCGTGGCTTCAATTCTTCCTGTCCCGGAATAGAAAGGTTCAATGTCATTGGTATGTTCGCCTTTTTTTGAGGCCCGTCCCACCGGGCAACATAATATAATTAACCGCAATCCTAACGAAAACGGATAATGAGGTCACGTAAAATCGGTGAAAAACCTACCAAATGTAGACATTTATTGGCCTAAATCCGCCTGATCTTGCCCTATCGGCAAGATATTGCGTATTACCAGTTGTCCTTAAACCACTTCACGGCACGCTTGAGAGAGCCCCCATGTTGGCTTTCTGCTGGAATCGCAAAGTCCCACCATTCATCCTGCGGGTGGGCGGCAAAGAGCGTGAGGCCAACCGCACTCGAAAATGCGGGTCCAATTGCAGCCTGAGGTAACCCTTGGACACGCATTGGCCTCCCGAGCCGCACCTGCTGGCCCAAAATACGCGACGCCAGCCCATCGAGACCTGGAATTTGGCTTGCTCCACCTGTCAATACAATCTGTTGGCTCGGTAAATGTTCAAATCCAGCGGCATCAAGACGTGCGCGGGCTTCTTCCAATATCTCTTCGACACGCGGACGCATAATCCCGATAAGTTCGGCGCGACTGACAGTCCGCCGGTCGTGTTCATAGTCGCCAGTTTCACCGCCAATTTCGATCATCTCACGATCATCCATGCCAGTAGCCATCACGCCACCATAAAACGTTTTGATCCGTTCCGCGGTCGCCATAGGAATTTGGAGCCCCATGGATATGTCGCCCGTCACATGATCCCCCCCCATGCGCACAGAATCCGTATAGATCATGTGCTTGCGCATAAAGACCGATATACCGGTTGAGCCGCCGCCCATATCGATACACGCAGCGCCCAATTCCTGCTCGTCTTCTACAAGAGATGACACACCCGAAACATAGGCGCTCGATGCCAATCCGGCCAATTCGAGGTCACAGCGTTTGATGCAGAAAAACAGATTTTGAAGCGCCACATTATCAACCGTCAGCATATGCATGTCGGTTGTCAGTTGGTTACCAATCTGCCCCCGCGGATCCGCCAATCCAGACCGGTGATCCAAAGTGAAATTGACCGGATGAGCATGAAGAACATCGCGATCAGCGCCATAGTCAGGCACATCGCATGATGCCATGACCCGCCCGATATCGCTGTCAGTCACTGCGCTTGCGTCAATCTTTACCGCGCCATCCAACCCATAAGACTTCGGGCGTCCACCCGATACACATGCAATAACGTGATCCACCCGGACGTTCGCCATTTTTTGCGCGGCTTGAACGGCAGTTCGAATAGCGCGCTCGGTTTCTTGCATCGCGTCAACTTCACCAAACTTAACGCCGCGAGAGCGGGTCGTAGCCGCGCCGATCACCCGAAACGATGATTGCCCGGCAAGCGAACCGACGCCGTCAGCACCTTTGAATGTTTCGGGTCCGTCAAAACGCAAGACGAGGCACGCTATTTTGCTTGTGCCTACATCCAAGACCGCAATGACGCCGCGCTGCATTGCGGCTTGGCGCATGTTCCGCATTGCGCGCTGACTGGAATAAAGATCGCCCATTAATCTACTGCCTCTGTCTGGCCAACGCGGCGCAATGCGACGGCGGCTTCTTGGTTCATTCTTAAGGTTGGTCGTTGGCTGTTGCGCATATCGACGGTCGCGATATCACGTTCGAGCATGTCTTGTGCCTGATGCAGCACGATCACACGGTCGAGCGCGGCAAGCGGGTTTTCATTTGGAAGCAAGATGCGCTGATCACGATCAAGAATGACGTCCCAGCGCCGCTCTCCCATCCGGACTAGCCCCCTGACCCTGCTTTTGATCGGGCCCATCGCTGCAAATAAAGCCAAAGCGCTTTCGATGTGTGTGGCCGCGCCATCGCCAGCAATCAACGGCAAGTCAGGCCGCTCAGCGCGAGCGGAAATCGCACCTGCGAGCTCTCCCTTTGGGCCCAACAAACGCAGCGTGTCATTGTCTCGCCAAATTGCAACCGGCTTACGCGGGATCACATCAACTTCCAGCACACCACCTTGACCAACGCGCACGTTAGCGGCCTCGACGCTTTCAATCCCATTGACCTGCACCCTGACATCTTCGATATCCAATTCGAACGACGACGCGGGCAAAGGCATATTTACGATCGAAAATACCAACTTGCGCAGCTCGTCATCCGCACCGTTGACATTGATCGAGGTGATCATAAATTCTGGGCGCTGCTGAAATTGGGCTTTCCACTCTGACACTTGTGCGAAAACATATTCGCGGTTCGCTTCACGGCTATACCAGCTGGTTGCTATTACAATGATAATGATGGCGGGCAGGCCAATCCGCATTCCAGCGCGCACGCCAGGTGTAAGCATCCAGCGTTGATAGCGGTATTTCCACTTTGATGGTGCAGGATCGAGGCGCTCTGCCCGTTTGCGCATGATCAACGCTGGCATGACGCGTCCTCCACCATCCATTTACAGAGTTGTGGAAACGAAATCCCAAGATGCGCTGCTTGCTCTGGCGCCAGTGACGTAGGTGTCATGCCCGGTTGCGTATTGGTCTCGAGCAAAATCAACCCTTCAAGGCCTTTACTTTCATCCCACCGAAAATCTGTGCGCGTCAGACCGCGACAGCCTAATACGTTATGGGCGCGCAAGGCATAATCCATGCACGCTTCAAAGATGTCGTTTGGAATATCGGCCGGAATGACGTGATGCGATCCACCATCAGCATATTTGGCATGATAATCATACCAACCGTCGGTCACGATGTCAGTCACTGTCAAAGCGCGATCACCAAGAACGGTTGTCGTCAACTCTCGCCCCGGTGCGTAGGCCTCAACCATAACATCTTCGGGCATTTCCCGAGCAAGCCTTGGAGGACCATTCGCGGCCTCGCTCACAATATAGACGCCAACACTAGACCCCTCGTTATAGGGTTTCACGACATAAGGCGGGTCCATAACATGCGATGCCTCTACCGCAGCCGAGGTGCTGATAATACTTGGCATAAAGGGCAGGCCAGCAGCCGCATATATTTCTTTTGTGCGTTGCTTATCCATGGTGATGGCAGAAGCCATAACGCCTGAATGCGTATACGGAATCTGCAACCACTCAAGAAGCCCCTGCACACAACCGTCTTCGCCCCAGCGACCATGTAACGCGTTAAACACGACGTCGGGTTTGGCCTGCGCCAATTGCGCAACCAGATCAGGGCCAGCATCGACCTCTGTCACGTGAAAACCCGCATCCCGCAAAGCCGCTGCACACTCGGCACCAGAGCTAAGCGAAACGTCCCGCTCGGCCGATGGGCCACCCATCAAAACAACAACTTTCGGGTTTGTCCTGCTCGACATACCCACCACCTATATGCGGACCTTTTTGGCCCGTCATTTTATTTGCGGTCCCTCATTTAGGACCAAACGTCTTATATTCTTTTACGCTTCGGTTTCACCTATTCGGTGACCGACCCGCTTAATTTCCCATTCTAGCGCTATACCACTTGAATCGTAAACCTTTTTTCGAACCAATTCGCCAAGATCTTCGAGATCAGCCGCCGTTGCGTTGCCCGAATTTGTTAGAAAATTGGAATGCATTTCATTCATGACTGCACCACCGATTTTCGCGCCTCGCATTCCGGCATCATCGATCACCTTCCATGCTTTCAAATCCTGAACATCATCGGCCCTGCCCGTTGACGAAAATCCCGCCGGATTGCGAAATGTTGATCCTGCTGTTCGGTCCTTGGTGGGTTGGGTTTCATCCCGCTTTGCAAGCTGTTTGGCCATGGTATCGTTCAAATGCTGTGCATCCCCTGACGGAGGGGTCAATTTGGCCGACGCGATGGTAGCACCCTCAGGAAGGACTGAATTTCGGTAACTTAGTTGCAAATCATTCACGTCGATGTCGGTTTTTTCACCGTTGCGCATAACGACAGTAACAGATTGCAAAACATCGGCCATGTAATCACCGTAGCAACCGGCATTCATGCGCACCGCGCCACCTATTGTTCCTGGGATGGTGCGCAAGAATGTGAGGTTAAGGCCTGCATCAGCCGCCTTGCGAGCGACATGTGAATCGAGCGCCGCAGCACCGGCCGTTATTGCACCGTCACTGATCTCAATACCATTAAATCCGCGCCCCAGCCTGACAACGACACCTGAAATCCCCCCATCACGTACGATCAAGTTTGACCCCACACCCATCGTGAAAACAGGAATGCTCGGGTCCAAATTCGCGTAAAAATTGGCTAGGTCGTCGATATCTGCGGGCTGGAAAAGCACGTCGGCAGGGCCACCCACACGCATCCAAGTGAGATCGGCCAGCGAGCGCCCTGCTGTCAAACGCCCCCGCACCTGTGGCAATAAATCCAATATCATCTGATTTTACCTTTTGTCCTGCGGCGGATGATCATCCAGCCAAGCATTGCCCCTGCGGCGGCGCCGATGAATGCAGGAACAGCACCTATCATGGCAAGTGTCATAGCAAACACCGGATCAATACCAACAGGCCTGCTCGTTGCAAATATAAGTAAAACAAGCAAAGCCCCAAGCAACGCCGCAACCGTCAAAGCGGGACCATACCATTGACGTATCATCAAAACTGTCATGCCAACAAACGGCACGACGGCAGCAGCCAACATGATGCCAACAACGAGGAAATCAGCCATTTTGCCGCCGCACCCAGCGCCAAAGGTAAATTAGCGGCCATCGCAACATTGACCCGCTGGCAATCAGGAACACGAGCCCAGCAAACATGCCATTTTGCACGATAATCCAGACCGTCAACGGGACACCCAAAGCAATGAGGAAATAGGCCCGCTGCCAATGATTGTCCCTTGATGGGATGACGGCCATCACATTGGCGCAAAGCACCCAAATCACTGCCGCTGCCAGCGATCCGTTCATGGTAATTCCTCTTGCTCTTTTTTGAGCACCAACCGCCAGAGATATCGAAGCGGGTTACGAAACATTGACACAAAGCCGAGCAACGCCAAGACAGACACCCACCAACCGTAGTCATACCCGACCCATCCAATCAATATTGGTGCGATTAACAAGAGCATGAGACCGGGGCGATATTGGAAACGCATCGGCAAACACGCCACAATCGTGGCCGCAATGGCCCAAATCGCTGACATGATCAATGAAAGGGTCAAGCCGTTAGCCTCTTGGGTAAAGCGTTCGCCCAAGTGCTAATCGTACCAGCACCGAGGCAGACGACCATATCGCCAGGCCCTGCCTGTTCGCGAACAAGGCGTTCTAAATCCGCCTCATCTGAAACCGCGCGGGCGTGGCGGTGACCGTGGCGGATCAAGCCTGCGACTAAATCGTCGCGCGTCGCACCTTCTATCACGTCCTCTCCTGCCGAAAACACCTCTGCAATGCCCACGACATCAGCATCGTTGAAACAGGCGCAAAACTCATCAAAGTGGTGATGCAGGCGAGTATACCGGTGCGGTTGATGCACGGCGATAACGCGTCCTTCAGTTGCTTGGCGTGCGGCCTTCAGAACAGCGGCGATTTCAACGGGGTGGTGGCCGTAATCGTCAATAATTGTCACACCGTCAATTTCCGCAACCTTTGTAAAGCGTCGGTTCACACCACCGAACTCACGCAATGCCTTGCGAATGGCCTCTTTATTCAGGCCAAGGTGGCGCGCGACAGCAACCGCTGACAATGCATTCGATACGTTGTGATCACCCGGCATCGGCAATTGGCAGCCTTCGATGACAGTGCCCTCTGCTTGGAGTGCGACGTCAAAATGGGCAATGCCAGCCTGATAAGTCAGATTAACCGCCCGCACATCCGCCTGCGCATTAAAGCCATAGGTGGTAACGCGCCGGTCAGTCAGGCGACCAACGAGCGATTGGACCTCCGCATTATCCGTACAACACACAGCCAACCCGTAAAATGGAATACCCGACACAAAGTCATAAAATCCTTGGCGCAAATTTTCGATCGTGCCCCAATGTTCCATATGCTCTGGGTCAATGTTCGTGACGATTGCAATGGTCGCAGGTAGTCGATTAAATGTGCCATCGCTTTCATCAGCCTCGACGACCATCCATTCGCCTTGCCCCATACGTGCATTCGACCCGTAGGCATGAATAATCCCGCCATTGATGACAGTCGGGTCTATGCCGCCCTCGTCCAGAAGTGCCGCAACCATCGTTGTCGTCGTCGTTTTCCCGTGAGTGCCCGCAACCGCGACATTGGATTTCAAACGCATAAGCTCCGCGAGCATTTCTGCGCGGCGCACAATAGGAAGACCCCTCGTGCGTGCTTCGTCCAATTCAAAGTTGCCCGGCTTAATTGCAGATGAAATTACAATAACTTCCGCATTATCGAGGTTTTCGGCCCTTTGCCCCTCAAAAACGGTCGCGCCGAGTTTGGTAAGGCGTTGTGTAATTGGTGTCGATTTCAGGTCGGACCCCTGAACCGTGTAGCCGTGGTTCAACAGTACTTCGGCAATCCCCGACATGCCAATACCGCCAATACCAACAAAGTGGATTGCACCTACATCAAGCGGGAGTTTTGTTGCTTTAGCGTTCATTTTATCCACTCTTCATTTCTTGACAGCAAGGTTTTCAACCAGCTCAACCAGTCGCGCAGTTGCATCCGGCTTCCCACATGCAAGCGCCGCGGCCGCCATTGCGGTAGCATGGTCTGGGTTGTTCAAAATCACCGTCATCTGATCAGCCAAATGGGCTGATGTAAAATCGGCTTCTGCGATCATCGTCGCGGCACCTGTGTCAACAAGCTGCTTTGCATTTGCGGTTTGTTCATCGCGAATTGCCGCCGCGAGGGGTACAAAAATTGCAGGCCGTCCGATGACACTCACATCTGCAATCGTCGATGCCCCTGCCCGCGAAATCAACAGCTGGGCATCAACCATCCGATTAGGTACGTCGTCAAAGAACGGCCGCACAACGGCATCAATACCAGCGCCCGCATAAGTGCTTGAGACCCGATCATGATCTTCTGCGCGTGCTTGGTGAGCAACACGGATATTGCTCCGCAATTCGTCTGGCAGTGCCGCAATTGCACCCGGCACAACGTCGGACAAAATCCTCGCTCCTTGGCTACCGCCCATCACAAGGATCGACATCGGATGATCACCGGGCGGGATATAACCTGCGCCTGCGCGCTCCAAAACTGCCGCCCTCACCGGATTTCCAACATCTATGCCTTTGACGCCACTTGGCAGCTCAGTTGGCCACGTGCCGCATGCCACCATATCAACCCGCTTGGCAAAAATTTGGTTCACACGCCCCAATACACCATTTTGTTCGTGGATCATGCGCGGGGCTCGCAGCAACCAAGCAGCGGCCATCGCAGGAATTGCGGGATATCCACCGAAACCAACAACCACGTCCGGCTTTTCTTGTCTCATCCTTCGCCGTGCGCCAACCACCCCTGCAAAAATACGGAAAGGAACAGCCAACTTTGCGACAATCCCACCTCGTGCAAATGTCGCTGATTTAACGACATTAATTTCCACGTCGTCGGGAAAGCCACCTGCATAACGCGCGCCACGATCGTCGGTGGATAGCTTTACGCGCCATCCCTTTTCCATCATCGCTTCGGCAAGGGCTTGCGCAGGAAACATATGCCCCCCCGTGCCACCGGCTGCGATCACAAGAAGCTTGCTCATCTGCCGCGCCTCATCAAGATGTCACCAATCTCGCCCTGTGGACGGGTGCGGGTAAATGCCAGCAACATGCCAAGCGCGATACCACCTGCAATGAGCGACGACCCACCGTAGCTGACAAAAGGAAGGGTCATGCCCTTGGCTGGCAATAGCCTCACGGCGACCCCCATGTTGATCATCGCTTGAACGCCAAACGCACAGGCAAGCCCTGTGCCCGCCAGCCGGATGAATGGATCACGTTCTTTCATCAACCGCATAAGCGAGCGCACAACGATCGTGGCATAAAGAGCAATGATGACCAGAACACAAATCAGGCCATATTCTTCCGCCGCGACAGCAATAATAAAGTCAGTATGGGCATCAGGAAGCGACCACTTCACCTGACCCTCACCAACGCCAACACCAAAAAAACCGCCCTCACGGATCGCGTTTGTCGCATAGCCCAACTGCGTCGTTGGATCGACGTCTGGGCTCAGGAAACCGTCAATACGACGGGCAAAGTGTTCCGATTGACCGTAGGCAAACCAGCCCGTCAAAACGACCAATCCAGCAATGCCAACAAGCAAAAGCATTGGCGCGCCTGCAACAAAATACATCACGCCCCATGAAAACAGGACAAGGCTGGCCTGACCAAAGTCAGGCTGCAGCGCCAAAAACGCACAAATCACCACGGTTAGCACAAACGAATATGCCCGCCCCGGTGGGCCGCCAATGTCTAGATTTGCAGCCATCATCCATGCCGCAACGACGACAAACCCCGGCTTCAAGAACTCTGAAGGTTGCACAGATGCAAACCCAAGCGAATACCAACGCACAGCCCCCTTGCCGAAATCAGTGCCCAAAAAAGGCAACCCCATCAATGCAACAAACGCCACGAGAAATCCAAGCACGGCCAATCGCCGCACGAGATGGGGCGACATCATGGATGTTATGATCATGACAATCATAGCCACGCCACCAAAGAACGCCTGACGCGAAACATAATGGAACGGCCCTAGCCCATTCTTAGCCGCCAACGGAGGCGATGACGCAAGCCCGAGCAAAAGACCAATGCCAAAGAGCATAAGTACGCAAACCATCGTCCATCTGTCGACTGTTCGCCACCAACGCGGAAACACGGGTTCGCCTGCGTAAACGGGAACTGTGCCATAGACCATCTCTGTCATGGGATACCACCAATACTGCCTCAAATCGTCCGTTTTCCGGATCTAGCACCACCTATAGCGTTATTTTGCAGGGCAATCCACTATAAATGGCAGGTAGGCCGACGTTGGATGTGAAACATTGTCCAAATGCGCGGACAATTGCTCGGGTTGCACTTTCTTGCATTTCGCGGCAGGTGCTCGGGATGGATTATCAGACACTAATTCTCGGCGCGGGAGCGGCAGGCATGATGTGCGCCGCACAGGCAGGCAAAAGCGTTCTCGTTATTGATCATGCAAAGGCTGCGGGCGAAAAAATTCGCATTTCTGGTGGGGGCCGCTGTAATTTCACGAACCTTCATACCAGCCCCGCAAACTTCATCTCTGCAAATCCACATTTCGTCAAATCCGCCCTAACCCGCTATACCCAATGGGATTTTATCGAAATGGTTGCCAAACACGGCATCAAATATCATGAAAAAACTCTTGGACAGCTGTTTTGTGACGATAGAGCAAAAGAGATTATCGCGATGCTGCGCGATGAAATGAAACAGGCTGATCTTTGGCTGCGAACGAATGTCATCGATATCAGACATGACGGCGCAACATTTTCCACGACGGTCAACCGTGAAGGCAAGCATCATGTCATTCGCCATAAAAACCTCGTTATGGCCACTGGCGGAAAATCCATTCCCAAAATGGGCGCCACTGGCCTTGCCTATCAAATCGCTGACCAATTTGGCGTACCGGTAACCGAAACGCGTGCTGGGCTTGTCCCATTCACATTTAGTGACCAAAGGTTTTCTGGCATTTCAGGCTGTGCCGTTGACGCCCGCGTCCAAGCTGATGGTCCGGCATTCGACGAAGCACTGTTGTTTACGCATCGCGGCCTGTCTGGTCCGTCAATTTTACAGGCATCTTCTTATTGGCTTGAGGGTCAGGACATCGCGGTCAATCTATCCCCGCAGCTGGATTTATATGTGGCACTTCGCGATCGGCGCAAAACCGACGGCAAAAAAGCGGTCACAACCGTTTTGTCCCAATATTTGCCTAACAGGCTTGTTGAACACCTAAGCCCCATGTTGAACATCAGGGGCAATTTAGCCGACCAATCCGACCGAGTATTGCAAGACCTTGCAGACAAGCTGCACCAATGGCGCATCACACCACACGGCACAGAAGGCTATCGCACAGCCGAGGTCACATTAGGTGGCATCGATACCAACGCGCTCAATTCGAAAACAATGGCCGTCAAAGCCATGCCCAATTTATACTTTATCGGCGAAGCGGTTGACGTCACCGGTTGGCTGGGCGGATATAATTTCCAATGGGCATGGTCGTCTGGGTGGGTCGCAGGACAAGCAATTTCTGCGCAATCTTGAACCTAGCCTGCGGCCTTTTCAACTTGCGCAATGAAATCATCGCCACGTGTTTCGAAGCTGTCATATTGGTCAAAGCTCGCGCAAGCAGGGGCCAAAAGAACAACGTCACCCTCGTTGGCGTCTTTGATCGCTTCCGCAACGGCATCTTCCATCGACGTGCAAACCGAACAATCGACACCAGTAAGCTGTCTCGCGAAATCTTCTGCCTCGCGACCAATTACATAGGCGCGTTGCACTGATCCGATATGGTTTAGCACTTCTTCCAATCCGCCGTCTTTTTGCAATCCACCGCAAATCCAACGAATGCTTTTATATGCCTGCAGTGCCTTTGCCGCAGACGCAACATTCGTGGCCTTACTATCATTTACAAATAGGACACCTTCACGCTCCGCGATTATCTGGGATCGGTGCGGCAATCCTGGAAAGCTTTGCATCGCAGCCTCAATGGCGCGTGGCCCCAATCCGATTGATCGGCACGCCGCATAAGCAGCACATGCGTTTTGATGGTTATGGACCCCTGACAAACTTGCAATGTTGCGCAAATCAATCGATCCAACTTGCCGCCCGTGTCGGTATTCTGACAAGAACCCCTTGCGTGCAAAAACGCTCCACCCTTTTTGATCAAGCTTGCGATCGATTGAAACGCGGATCACACGGTCATCGCTGGCACCCTCGGACATCTGATTTGCCAAGAACTGGCCTTCCGCCTCATCCACGCCAATGACCGCGCGGTCAGGTCCACCCTCTGCAAACAATCGCCGTTTCGCCCCAAAATACCCGCCAAGCCCTGCATGGCGATCTAAGTGGTCGGGGCTAATGTTGGTGAGAATTGCAACGTCGGGGGTCAACGCGCGCGCAAGCTCGGTCTGATATGATGACAGCTCCAGCACAACAACATCGCCATCATGTGCTGGATCGATATCCAAGACACCACGGCCAATATTGCCCGCCAATTGGCAGGTGCGGCCACAGTCCTGCACAATGTGATGAATAAGCGCAGAAGTCGTTGATTTCCCATTTGATCCGGTGACGGCAATAACACGCGGGGCCACGTCAAATCCGTCCCATTCAGACGACGCAAATGAGCGGAAGAACAAACCTATGTCATTATCCACAGGCACGCCTGCTGCCCATGCGGCCTCAATCACACGATTGGGCGATGGGTACAAATGCGGAATTCCCGGACTAACGATCAGGCGTGCAACATCATCGAACGCCCCTGCCTTGCCTAGGTCCCGCAGCACAAATCCGTCGGCCTCGGCGCCATCACGGGCCGCTGCACCGTCATCCCAAACAACAGCATTTGCGCCGCCTGCCTCAAGCGCCAGCGCAGCAGATTTTCCAGATCGCCCTAGCCCCAATACCGCGACTGTCTGTCCTTCGAAACCTTGAACGGGGATCATGTTTCTACCGCACTTTCAAAGTGGCAAGACCAATCATCGCAAGGATCAACGCGACAATCCAAAACCGAATAACGATTTGCGGTTCGGCCCAGCCCTTTTTTTCGTAGTGGTGGTGAATCGGTGCCATCAAAAACACCCGTTTCCCCGAATATTTGAAATACAAAACTTGGATGATAACCGACATAGCCTCAACCACGAACACGCCGCCGACAATCGCCAAAACGATCTCGTGCTTGGTTGCCACGGCAATTGCACCCAATGCGCCCCCAAGCGCGAGTGAACCGGTATCACCCATGAACACGGCAGCAGGCGGTGCATTGTACCACAAAAACCCAAGCCCACCGCCAATAAGCCCCATACAAAAGATCAGAATTTCACCGGTTTGAGGAACGTAATGCACATCCAGATATTGTGTAAAATCTGTGCGTCCGACAGCATAAGAGATGATCCCAAATGCGCCGGCTGCAATCATAACTGGCATGATCGCTAATCCATCGAGCCCGTCTGTCAAATTCACTGCATTTGCAGCCCCGACAATGACGATCATTGCAAACGGTACGAACAGCACGCCCAAATAGATCAGAGCGTCTTTGAAAATTGGCAGTGCAAGTTGGTTCGTCAAATCCTCGGGGTGATACATCGCGGCCCAGAAACCCGCGATACCCGCAATCAAGAATCCGAGGATCAACCGTACACGGCTGGAAACACCCGACGTGTTTTGCTTTGACACCTTGGCATAGTCATCTGCGAAACCGATCGCACCGAATGACAGCGTCACAAACAGCACCATCCACACGAATGGATTGTCTAATCTCGCCCAGAGCAGCGTTGAAACCGTCAGCGCGCCAACGATCAGCAATCCACCCATTGTCGGCGTGCCAGCCTTGGCAAAATGCCCTTCGGGGCCATCTTCTCTGATTGGTTGGCCCTTGCCCTGTTTGCGACGGAGCACATTGATCAAAGGAAGTCCAAAGATAAACCCAAAGATAAGGGCTGTTAGAAAGGCGCCACCAGCGCGAAATGTGATATAACGAAACAGGTTAAAGAAATCACCGCCGTCTGAAAGGGCAGTTAGCCAATACAACATTTCGTAGTCACCTCTTCGATTCTCACCTGATCTACCCTCTGCGATGCCCCAGATTGCGGATCGCGTCAACAATTGTGCTTACTTTGGATCCTTTTGACCCTTTCACGAGAACGACGTCACCCGCATCTACCAACTTGGCAACTTGGCCTCTTAATGCGTCAGCGGCATTGGTGCATTCACCTTGCTTTTCCGCCGGCAGTAATTGCCACAAATGGCGCATCAGCGGGCCAACACAATGCACGACATCAAACGCATCGATTGCGGCGTCGTTCACAATTGCTTGGTGCAAACTGATCTCTTGCGGACCAAGCTCGAGCATATCGCCGAGGATCGCAATTCTACGCCCCTTTTCAATCCGCCCGACCCCATCACGAGGTGTGCTTGCTGCCAATATTTCCAAAGCAGCCGTCATGGATGTTGGGTTGGCATTGAATGCGTCGTCAATCAGGGTTAGCGCATTTCCCTCGTTTGCTTCATCCAGATTAATCGTCTCGTGCGTGCCGCGCCCATTGGGTGGGCACCATTCAAATAGATCAAGTGCCGCACGCGTCACATCAGCGCCCAAGGCATCGACGACTGCCAAAACGCCGACAGCGTTCATTGCAAAATGCCTACCAGGGACGCAAAGCTTAAAGAGATACTCTTGTCCATGTGCCATCGCCGTAATAATCGTCACGTGGTCATTCAAGCGAACATTGCAGACACGCCAGTCAGACGTTGTTGTGCCAAATTCGATGACGTCATGGGACGCTGCTGCGCCAAGGAGAATAGCAGCTGTTTCAATATCTGCATTGAGCACCGCCTTACCGCTGGGCAATAATCCTTCAATAATAGCGGATTTTTCAACAGCTATATCATCGACACTACCAAATGCCTCCAAATGCGCTGCTGCAACGGTCGTAATCATTGCAATGTCGAGCTGGGCCAGTTTCGCCAATGGCGCGATTTCGCCTGGATGGTTCATCCCGATTTCAATCACCGCGAAATCAGCGTCCTGCGGCATTCTGGCCAAGGTAAGTGGCACGCCCCAATGATTATTATACGATGCCTCTGCTACATGGGTTTTACCCTGCTTTTGCAGCACAGTGCGCAACATTTCTTTTGTCGATGTCTTGCCGACTGATCCTGTAACACCAACTACTTTTGCCGTTGTTCTTTGCCTTGCGAAACGGCCAAGATTTTCGAGCGCCTGTAAAACATCTTCAACAATAAGCAACGGTGCATCATCGGGAACGCCGTCTGGGCGATGGGTCACAAGAGCAGCGGCAGCCCCTTTTTCCAATGCAAGCTTTACGAAATCATGCCCGTCCCGCACGTCTTTGAGCGCAACAAACAAGTCACCTGCCTGAATTGTCCTTGTGTCAATCGAAACACCGCTTGCAGCCCAGTCCGATTGATTGCAGCCACCAGTGGCAGTCGCCGCGTCGCTTGCGGTCCAAAGAACGGTCATATTTTTCCCTCCAGCGCCGCAGTCGAAACGGATGCTTGCTCAACATCATCAAACGGTAGCGTCACATCGCCGATGGTCTGGCCGCTCTCATGGCCTTTTCCTGCGATCAACAATGCGTCCCCTGCAGATAATGAATCGATGCCGCGCAAAATTGCCTCTGCGCGATCACCCACCTCGATAACATCCCGCGTCCCAGCGCAGCCCAAGGCCCCCGCCATCACCGCTGCACGAATGCTTGATGGGTCTTCGGACCGCGGGTTGTCGTCGGTTATGATGACAACATCAGCATTTTCGGCGGCCGCAGCCCCCATCAACGGGCGTTTACCAACATCGCGATCCCCGCCCGCGCCGACAATTGCAACAATCCGCCCCATGACATGGGGGCGCATCGCCTTTAGCGCAGTCGCCACAGCGTCGGGTGTATGTGCATAGTCGACAAACACAGTCGCGCCATTGCCCCGCGTCGCAGCAAGCTCCATCCGCCCTCTGACAGTGCCGAGGTGGGGCAATGCTTCAAATACATGGGCCGGATCGATGCCTGCGGCGATGACCAATCCTGCCGCCAGCAGCACATTCTCAGCTTGGAATCCGCCGATCAAATTAAGCCTGACCTGATGCGGCTTCCCCTGCCAGCTGAACAGCACATCTTGCCCTGTCGCATCAAATCGTTGACCTGTAATCCGCAAGCGTGCGTCAGGGTGGCGACCAACGCCAATAACCTCTTGGCCCCGACCGGCGCAAATGGATGAGATGTCTTCTCCCTTGGGATCGTCCAGATTGATGACCGCGACCCCGTCATCGCCCAGCACGCGTGCAAACAGACCCGCCTTTGCTTCGAAATAGGCATCAAACGTTTCGTGGTAATCAAGATGATCTTGCGTAAAATTGGTAAAACCAGCCGCCGTCAGCACAACGCCATCCAGTCGTCGCTGATCAAGGCCATGTGATGACGCCTCCATTGCGACATGCGTCACGCCATGATCTTTGGCCTGCGCCAATACGCGGTGAAGCGTGATCGGTTCCGGTGTCGTGTGGTTCAACGGATACGACCACGCGCCCTCAACACCTGTCGTGCCAAGGTTCACACCTTTTATGTCCAGTTCTTCCCAAATTTGACGGCAAAATGTGGATACGGAAGTTTTTCCATTTGTTCCCGTAACGGCAATAGCTGTGTCAGGGTGTCTTCCGAACCAAAGGGATGCCGTTTGCGCCAACGCCTGCCGCGGATCTTGTGCAACGATAAGGGCGGCATCTGCCGCCGCAACAGCCTCGGCGCATATCGTCGCTCCTGCTTGGTCGGTCAGTACCGCCGCAGCGCCAGCCTTCAACGCGTCGTGCGCAAAATTTGCACCGTGATGATTGCTACCTGGTAATGCCGCGAACAGCATACCAACGCTGATTTTCCGGTTATCAACACTTAGCCCTGTGATCAGCGCCTCGCGCCCGCCTTGTGCCGTTAATCCAAGGTCCGCTAATGATTTGGTTTGTTGCCCCATTGGGATCACCCGCTTTAGTTTGAGGTGAGTGTTACACCGATGGGCTCAAGGCTGTCCACTTGCGGGCGCAACCCCAAGAGCGGCGCCGTGCGCCTGATCATTTCGGCTGCAATCGGAACGGCTGTCCAACCAGCGGTCCGCCGTGGCTCGTCACCGGAATTTTCAGACGGCTCGTCCAATGTAACAACCAAAACGTATTGCGGATCGTCAGCAGGGAATACCGAAGCGAATGTGGCAATGACCTTATCGTCATAATACCCGCCACCATTTTCTTTGGGTTTATCTGCCGTACCGGTTTTCCCGCCAACACGGTATCCAGCAACTTCACCAAAACTTGCGGTCCCTCTCACAACGACTTGTCGCAGCATATTTCTGGCGTTGGCGCTTGTCTCTTCTGAAACAACCCGAGCGCCTCGCTGTGGATTATGCTGGCGCAGCAGCGTAGGTTGAACCAATGTTCCGCCATTCAAAAGCGACGCGTATCCCGCAGCCAAATGCAGCGGTGAAGACGACAGACCATGGCCGTAAGATATTGTCATCGTTGATAGTTCTGACCATTTGCGTGGTAACAATGGTTTGCCCGATGGTGCCTCAGACAACTCAATTTCAGTAGGTTTTGTAAAACCCAACTTTTCTAGGAACAATTTTTGCCGCTCGGCTCCGATGTCCATCGCAATACGCGCAGTGCCAATGTTGGATGATTTTACAATAACATCGGTTGAAGTCAGCTCTGGTCCGTAATCGTGAAAATCACGAATTTTGAATTTGCCCCAGCGAAGTGGGCCCTTCGTTTCAATCATAGTGGCTGGATTGACCAAGCCCAGTTCCAACGCTTGTGCGACTGCGAAAATCTTGAACGTTGACCCCAGTTCATAAACGCCTTGCACGGCCCGATTAAACAATGGGCTGTCTGATTGGTCACCAGTCGTCAAAACGCGGGGTCGGTTATTCGGATCAAAGTCAGGCAGAGAAACAATCGAAATCACTTCTCCTGTCTTTACGTCCATAAGCACCGACGTCGCGCCTTTGGCATTCATTATAGACATACCGCCAGCCAATACTTCTTCAGCGGCGGCCTGCACCGTTAAATCGATAGAAAGCTGTAGGGGCTCGCCCTCATTCGCGGGGTCCCGAAGGAAGGCATCAAATTCACGCTCGACGCCAGCAACACCGATAACCTCAGCATTTGCGACGCCTTCACGCCCATAGCTGGCCCCGCCAAGAACGTGGGCTGCAATTGGGCCGTTGGGATAGAGCCGCATTTCGCGTGGACCAAAAAGCAACCCGGGCGAGCCGATGTCATGCACAGACTGCATTTGTTCTGGGCTCAACTGCTTTCTGATCCAGACAAATTTCCGCTTGCCAGTGAAATCAGCAAGCAAATCTTCTTCTTTCTGCTCAGGAAAAATTTTGGCAAGTTCGCGCGCGGCATATGCGGGGTCAACCATATCGCGCGGGTGCGCATACAGCGAATGCGTTTCCAAATTCGTCGCCAGAATTCGACCATTTCTGTCAACGATATCAGACCGTTGACCAATAATCGGGTTGCCAACGGTCGTTGCTCTTGGCTCTTCGGCAACGGTGCCCGCCAATGCGCCCATGCGCACACCAATCGTGCCAAACGCCAGCGCAAACATCGCCCCCATGACCAAAAGCCGCCCTTCAGCACGATTGCGATCATGATCACGCGTTTCTTCATGGCGCAGGCGAAGATTTTCGGCTTCAATTGCTGCTGGGTCTTCACCCTTGTCACGTGCCTTTAGAATGCGGGCGAGCGGGCGTAGAGGCGTGCGGATCATAATGCTTCCTCGTCGATGTTAATCGGCGCGCTATAAACTTCGATTGGCACAGTAATTGGCAAAATCTCGGGTAATGGATAGATGATCTGATCTACGCGGCCAAAGGCATCAGGCATCAATGGTAACAATCCCAGACGGTCAAAGTTTAGCTCTGCCAAGTCAGACAAACGATCGGGCCGGTTCAGATAGGCCCACTCAGCCCGCAGCATACCCAATCGTTCATGTGCGCGACCGATTTGCATGTGAAGGCCGCGAACTTCTGAAATGACATCACGCGTCTTATAATTTTCTTGGTACGACCAAAACCCGAGCGCCATTACAGCGAGCGCTGCGAGGATATAAAGCAGACTACGCATCTATTTCCTCCCCTTGTTCATCATCGGCATACCAAGTTTTGCGAGGTCAATATCTGCGGCGGGCGCGTCTGTGCGGACCGCAACGCGCAATTTGGCAGAGCGGGATCTAGGATTTTCCGCCAATTCAGCGTCATCAGGGCCAATAGCCTTGCGCTTGAGAACACGGAATGCGGGGGTGTCTTGGGCCACTTCGGGTGCATAGCGATTGGCATTCGCCTGCCCACCTGAACGTGCCTGCAAGAACCGTTTCGCCATCCGGTCTTCGACCGAGTGAAAAGTCACTACAGCAAGTTGTCCACCCGGCTTTAACGCACGCTCTGCCGCCATCAACCCCTCTGCCAGCTCGCCGTATTCATTGTTTACAGCGATCCTGAGCGCCTGAAACGTACGGGTCGCAGGGTGTGATTGACCTGGCTTTGAACGGGGCAAACAGCCCTCAACAATCTTGGCCAATTGCAATGTCGTCGTTACGGGTCGCGCGGCAACAATTGATCGGGCAATACGGCGGGATGCACGTTCTTCCCCATACAGAAAAATGATATTGGCCAGTTCTTCTTCAGCCGCGTCATTGCACAAATCAGCCGCAGAAATCCCATCTTGGGACATACGCATATCCAGCGGCCCATCACGCATAAACGAAAATCCGCGCTCCGCGATATCAAGCTGCATAGACGAAACGCCCAAATCAAGCACGATACCGTCGAGGTCAGTCGCGTATTCATCGAGCCGCGAGAACACCCCGGCCACGGTTTCGATCCGGTCACCGTAGTCACTGATCCAATCCGCCGCCATCTCAAACGCGAGCGGGTCACGATCAACGCCGATCACCTTGTCCGCACCAGCGGCCAGCAATTCACGGGTATAGCCACCATTGCCAAAGGTGCCATCAAGCCAAACCCCTGACACAGGTGCGACCGCTGCAATCAACGGCCGGATTAGAACTGGAATATGGGGAGAGGTTTCAGTGGCAGCTGACATGATAACCTCTAGGTTTCTTCCAACAATGACAGCGGATCAAAATCATCCGGCATATCATCAAGCCATGATGTCATATCCTCGGCCACTGTGGCGTTGAATGTCTCGGCTTTCCAAATCTCAAAGTGATCACCGACACCGCGGAAATAAAGCTCGCCATCTTTCAGGCCAAGCTTTTCGCGTTGCCGGATCGGCATAACCGTGCGCCCGTCTTTGTCGATGTCCATCTTCATGGATTGACCGATGTAGAGGTGCGATAGCTTCTTCTTAGCGGGGGATCCCTTGGGCATCGCGTTGATCTGATCAACCAGCTTGCCAAATTCAGCCACGGTATAGACGTGCAGCTCTTGCTTCAGGTGCTCGCCATACAACAAATACATGCGGGGATTGAGGCCATCCGTCCATTCAGGGTCTTGCGCCTCAAGCACACGACGAAAATCAGCAGGGATCGACATGCGCCCCTTGCCGTCCACCTTTTGGGTGTGTTCGCCTGTGAAACTTAGAACCACTGTCCCTGCTGTCCTTTTGTATGACCGTCTAAAATCATCGTCTAAAATGAAAACGGCGGGTTGAGATAGCTGCCACTACTCACTCCGCCGCCCTCGTCCCGCTTGGCGGGTATGTCCAGCTGCGCGCGCCACCTGGGGGGATGTCTGCTCGCTTACGCGCCGGATCTCATCGTTGCAGTAAATGCGAGGCCTGTATGAAACCTGCTTTTTGCCGTGGGGTTCTTTGTCGCCCCTTGTTGTCATGTTCTCGCCGTTACTGTGCATCCCTTTTGACGCAATACGAGCAACGGATCAATAACTTTTTGGGAATTCATGGAACTAATTGGGAATTAAATGAACTCAACAATTGCAGATCACTCCAATTCTGCGCACCAACTGGATACATGCAGTTATCGTGAGGTTCTTAAGCACAATATATAGTATTATTTGAAATTCAGGAATTTCCCACAAAATCCCAAAAATTTCCAATGGGAGTCAGATAATCACCTCCACAATGAGAGTTATTGCTAAAATCAGAGGTCTGATGGCTAAATTTTACTGGTGATTCTTTAGACAGGACAACAAATCCCACGATTTCCCAAATCGGGATTACAATGCCTTATACATCACATGCGCATCGACAAATCCCAGCGCCGGATGCAAAAATGCCTTTGGGATCATGCCAATCGTCACAAACCCCAAGCGATGCCAAAGCCGCACAGCACCGGCATTGCTATCTAATACAAGGTTGAACTGCATCCCACGAAACCCAAGCGCCGCGGCGTCGGTTTGGGATTGAATGCACATCTGGGCCGCAACCCCCTGCCCTTGGGCAGATGCTGCAACGACATAACCGCAATTGCATACATGGGCGCCGCCACCGCTTTGGTTTGGTCGGATATAGTAGGTACCAACCACTTTTTCATCCACGATGGCGACATAACAGGCCGTCGGTTGATCCATCCAGTATTTCAACGCGTCAGCGCGGCCTATTGCTGGATCAATGGCATAGGTTTCGCCTGCAGCAAACACTGGCTGCAACGTGGCCCAGATTTCATCTGCGTCCCGCGACGTTGCTAACCTAATGTCCATTTTACGCCATGCCGCCTTCGATAAAGCGCTTCGCAAGCGCGCGATAGGCGTCAGCCATCGGACCATCGCCCGCAGCAATAGGCGTGCCCGCATCGCCCGCAAGGCGCGTATCAAGATCAATCGGCAATGTGCCTAGCAAAGGAACACCGATTTTATCGGCTTCAGCCGCGACGCCACCATGACCAAATATGTGCGCCTCATGGCCGCATTCTGGGCAAACGTATGTCGACATGTTTTCAATCAGGCCAAGCACAGGTGTACGAAGGCTACTAAACATATCAAGCGCCTTGCGCGCATCAATAAGCGCCACATCCTGCGGGGTGCTGACAACAACAGCGCCCGTCAGCTGTGTTTTTTGACACAAGGTCAATTGAACGTCGCCTGTTCCTGGCGGTAGATCAACGATCAAGACATCCAGTTCGCCCCACTCGACCTGCCCCAGCATTTGCTGCAACGCACCCATAAGCATCGGTCCACGCCATACCACTGCCTTGTCAGGATCGACCATCAATCCGATCGACATCATTGTAACGCCATGCGCCTTGAGCGGAATGATCGTTTTGCCATCTGGCGATGCCGGTCGCTTGGACACACCCATCATGCGTGGCTGACTTGGTCCATATATATCCGCATCAAGCAGCCCGACGCGCCGCCCCTCACGCGCCAAGGCGACAGCGAGGTTGGACGAAACCGTGGACTTGCCCACACCGCCTTTGCCAGACCCAATTGCTAAGATGCGATCAACGCCTGAAACCGGTGCCGGGCCCGCCTGAGGCGTGGGATGGCGGCCAACCTTTAATTGTGGCGGCTCAGGCGCCTTGGCTGCTGGTCCGTGGGCGGTCAAGATAACCGAGACTTCGCTCACGCCGTCCATCGCCTTAACTGTGGCCTCTGCTGCACGGCGAACCCCGTCCATCTGTGATGCGACGTCCGGCGTCGGTGCTTCAATAACAAAGCGCACAACATCGCCATCAACGGACAATGCCCGGATCATGTCACTGCTGACCAAATCTGCCCCACTGGGCAGCGTTAACGCCCTAAGCGTGGCTAAAACATCATCGCGCGTCACTGACATACATACAGCCTTTCGAATATTCCAAGAGTAGCGCCATAACTGGCAGGTTTCGCGAAATGCGCAAGCGGGCAATCACATGCGTTTTTTAAACACAACAATTCCATGACCTTAGGTCAACATTACTTATGCATTTTCTGCATAGCGGCAATTCGCTTTCAAGGGATTGTGCAGATGCAGCATGAGGTTAGATAAGCTTCACAAGCAGAACGGAATACGCCGCAACTGCAACAACGAGAAAGACGAAAAGATGGCATTCATCACTGAGACATTCACAGCTAACGTAACTCTGGCCGAGCGTTTCGCTACGCTACGTGACGCATTCGTAACGGCGCGCGCACAGCGCAAAGTTTACACTGCGACCGTAACCGAGCTGAGCGCTTTGTCGAACCGCGACCTTGCTGATCTGGGCATTAGCCGCTCCATGATCAAGCGCATCGCACTCGAAGCAGCATACGAGAATTAATTCGCATTTGATGCGCCGACTTCCTCCCCTTTGAAGGCGCATCAAACTGATCCAAGACGGCCCGCTCCTCCCTGAAATGGGCACCTTGGATCACACTTTGGACGGCGGCACCCGCTCCTCCCCCTTGAGGGTGCCGCCAACCAAAACCAAATTCCGCCTGTCGCGTCTTTGACAGGTTTTAACATCGCTGCATCGGGTCGAATTCCTCCCTGTAAATGACCCCTGCAGCATGAAGCGCCCATCTGGATCCTCCCTGTAAGGATGCGGCGCAAATATGAGAACGGCCATGCCCAACCTCCCTTGGGCGTGGCCGTTTTTTTATGAACCCTTGCGACGGAAGTGTTGGGCTCGTGCGTTTCACCCATAACAACAAAGGGGCAACGCATGCGCATTCTAGCTATTTCATTTCTTTTGATCATGGGCGGGTTATCCGTCAGCACGTTTTTAACGTCAGAGGTTTACGCCGCAGAGTGGTGTGCTGACAAAACGCACGAGTAAAAGTAACTTTTCTCAATCCGCTCAATCATTACCTCTACACATAGTTGGTGAATAAGGCTTAGGTGGCCCCATGACCTATACTTTGTTGATTGGCCTTATCGGCTTTGCATTTGCCAGCTCTATCACACCTGGCCCTAATAACCTGATGCTCATGGCATCGGGGGCCAATTATGGCCTCCGCCGGACCTTGCCGCATATGCTGGGCGTCAGTCTCGGTCATTCGTTTATGGTTTTTATGATTGGCGTCGTTTTGCTGCGCATTTTTGAGGCCTATCCGATCATCAACACAGTCCTCAAAGTCGCCGGAGCGACATATATGATGTGGCTTGCGTGGAAAATCGCGCACGCCGCATCGCCAGAGGCGGGAACCGTCCAAGGTAAGCCGTTCACATTTTTGCAAGCTGCCGCGTTTCAATGGGTTAATCCAAAGGCATGGATCATGGGTATTACCGCGGTCAGCGTCTATGCGCCGCCCACATGGGGTGTGATCTCTGGAGCTGCCATCGTTGCGGGCATATTCTGCACAGTAAATTTCCCCTCTGTCACCATCTGGGCATGGCTCGGCGTGCAGGTCCGCCGTTGGCTTGGCACCGCGAGCAGGTTGCAGATTTTCAACATGACAATGGCTGTTTTGCTGGTGGCATCTCTCTATCCGATGCTGATCCACTAATCATTTGCGGCTCGAGCGCATCCCTTTCACCTTGGTTACGGTGTTATCCGCTACCAACAATGCAAAGTTGTGACTTGCGGGATCGATCAAGCTGACAATTGATTTTTCGTCATGAAAGATCGCCCAACCATAGTTTTTGACTAATGGGGATGTCCGCAAACACGGCTGTCCTTTTTGAAACATCTCTTCGCACAGCGGCGACTGATCCGACCTTGGTTGGCAAACCAGCTCTCGTTGCTTTGCTGTCTTCGGACGGCAGGATCAACGTATTTGCGTAATTCGTAGAATGCATATCCAGCCTCCTGTTTAAAACGGCACGTCATCCGCCTGCCCAGCGCTCACTATAAATCGTGCGACGACATGCTTAGATCCGGCTTTGTCAAACTCGATTTGAAGCTTATCACCCTCAATCCCCATGACTTCTCCATATCCAAATTTCTGATGAAACACCCGATCACCGATAGTAAATGCGCTCACAGCTGTCGCATCGATCGTCATGTTCTTGGCTTGGGTTGGTTGAGACACGCCGCGCTGCTGGCTGCGTTCTTGCAACCGCCGCCAACCCGGAGAATTGTAGACATCGGCGCTTGCGGCCTTTTGGTGCAGGTTTGACCCGAATGCCTCTTGCATTGCCGGTGACGCGCTTGCCGACATACCCGCCGCACCATAACTACCGCCATAAAGCCCGGGCGGGGTCAGAACCTCAACATGGGCCTCTGGCAGTTCATCAATAAATCGCGACGGCATCGATGATTGCCACTGGCCGTACACACGGCGATTGGCGGCAAATGAAATCGTGCATAATTCCTCGGCCCGCGTGATCCCCACATAGGCCAAGCGACGCTCTTCCTCGAGCCCCTTTTGCCCACTCTCGTCCATTGACCGTTGCGACGGGAATAGGCCGTCTTCCCAACCGGGCAGAAACACCGCGGGAAATTCAAGTCCCTTGGCCGCGTGCAACGTCATGATGCTGACCTTTTCACCCTGCTCTTCCGTCTCATTGTCCATAATCAAGCTAACATGCTCGAGGAAGCCTTGCAGGTTCTCGAAATTCTCCAACGCCTTGATCAATTCCTTGAGGTTTTCCAACCTTCCCGGCGCCTCTGGCGTTTTGTCGTTCTGCCAAAATCCAGTATAGCCGGATTCATCCAAAATCATCTCGGCCAATTCCATATGCGTGTCAGATTCTGACAGCATCTGCACATGCCAACGGTCCAGCCCTTGCACCAACTCACGCAAGGCGCCACCACCTTTGCCCTTGATCGCGCCGCCTTCAACGCAAAGCCTCGCGCCCTCAATCAAGTTCACGCCATTCTCTCTCGCAGTGCGTTGAATTGTTTGCACCGCCTTATTACCCAGTCCCCGCTTGGGCGTGTTCACGATCCGCTCAAACGCCAAATCATCATCTTGCGACACCGCAAGACGGAAATAAGCCATCGCATCCCTAATCTCGAGCCGTTCATAAAACCGCGGCCCGCCAATCACACGGTACGGCAACCCAATCGTCAAAAACCGATCTTCAAAGGCCCGCATTTGATGGGATGCGCGCACAAGTATAGCCATACTATCAAGCCCGACGGGATCGAGCCCTCGCGTGCCACGTTGTAACGCCTCGACCTCATCACCAATCCAGCGCGCTTCCTCTTCACCATCCCAGTGCCCGATCAGGCGCACCTTCTCACCGTCTTCTCGGTCCGTAAACAGCGCCTTGCCCAAGCGCCCCTTATTGGCTGCAATCACGCCGGACGCAGCCGCAAGGATATGCGGAGTCGAGCGATAGTTTTGTTCCAACCGGACCACATGCGCGCCTGGGAAATCCGTTTCAAACCGCAGGATGTTGCCCACCTCGGCCCCGCGCCACCCATAGATCGACTGATCATCATCACCCACGCAACAGATGTTCTTATGCCCCGCGGCCAGTAGGCGCAGCCACATATATTGGGCCACGTTGGTATCTTGATACTCATCCACCAGAATAAAGCGGAACCAGCGTTGGTATTGGCTCAGCACATCCTCATGCTTTTGAAAAATCGTGACCATATGCAGCAGGATATCGCCAAAATCGACAGCATTCAGCTCGCGCAGACGAAGCTGATAGGCGGCATAAAGCTCAATCCCTTTATGATCGAACGCCCCACTATCGGCAGTGGGTACGTTTTCAGGCGTCAGTGCACGGTTCTTCCATCCGTCAATGATCCCTGACAACATTCTCGGCGGCCAGCGCTTTTCATCAATGCCACTCGCGACGATAAGCTGCTTCATCAACCTGATTTGGTCATCCGTATCCAAAATCGTGAAATTCGACTTTAGCTCAACTAATTCCGCATGCCGGCGCAGCAATTTTGCACAAACCGAATGAAACGTGCCGAGCCACGGCATGCCTTCGACAGCATCGCCCATCATACCACCAATGCGGTTTTTCATCTCTCGGGCGGCTTTGTTGGTAAACGTCACCGCCAGAATTTCATGTGGTCTCGCTGTGCCGGTAGCAAGCAAATGTCCAATGCGGGTGGTCAATGCCTTTGTCTTGCCAGTTCCTGCGCCCGCCAACATCAGAACGGGACCCTCAATAGTCTCAACCGCTTCTTTTTGTGCGGGGTTCAACCCCTCCAAATAGGGTGTTGCCCGCCCAACCATAGCCCGCTGGCTTAACGGCACTGCAGCTTCAAAAGCATCTTCATCGGTAAAATCATTCATAGCTAACAAATAGCGCCATTCACAAAAATAGAAAACCCTTGTTCTACTTACGTTCCGCTCACGGTTTTCTGTGTCTAATCAAACTCCCGCCGGAGGCTCGCCAGTTTTCAAACCTTAAAACACCTGCTTTCATATGCCCTGCATCCCATCTAGTTTACCCCTATGACACATCATGCCAAATACCCCGCCCTGAGCGATCTCAAATCTCGCGCGCGGCGGCGTATCCCACATTTCGTTTGGGAGTACCTTGATAGTGCGACGGGGGCTGAGGCAACGCAGCAGCGCAATCGCGCAATGCTCGACGAGGTGTTATTTAACCCCTCAGTGCTTCATGGTGAATTCACACCAGATCTGACGACCCGTTTTCTGGGCCGAAATTATCCCTTGCCAGTGGGCATCGCCCCTGTCGGAATGTCAGGATTGATATGGCCAAACGCCGAATGCTTGCTTGCACAATCCGCAGCGCGGCAAGGCCTGCCCTATACGCTTTCAACCGTCGCCACCCAAACACCCGAAGACCTCGCACCCCACATCGCTGATCAAGGCTGGTTTCAAATCTACCCCCCTCGTGACGCAAACATCCGCGCGGATATGCTCAAACGCGCGAAAGACGCAGGCTTTCACACCTTAGTTATGACTGTCGATGTGCCAGTGGCGTCTCGTCGTGAACGTCAAACTCGAGGGGGCCTTACCCAACCGCCGCGCCTTACAGGCAGGCTCGCCGTGCAGGCGGCAATGCGACCGGCTTGGCTGATGGGGATTGCGCAATCGGGTATGCCACGCATGAAATTGATGGACAGCTACGCGGACCAAAACACCAAACTTCCGTCAACTGCGCACATTGGCTATCTTTTGCGCACGTCCCCTGATTGGAATTATGTCCAAAAGCTTCGTGATGCATGGCATGGGCCACTCATTATCAAAGGCATTACTCAGCCCGCTGACGCCCAGCGCCTAGATGGCTATGGCGTTGACGCATTATGGGTATCAAACCATGCGGGGCGTCAATTTGATGCCGCCCCCGCTACCATTGAAGCTCTTCCTCAGGTACGTGCGGCCACAAGCCTTCCGCTCATTATGGATAGCGGCATCGAAGGCGGTCTCGATATTTTACGTGCCATCGCGCTTGGCGCTGATTTCGTGATGATGGGGCGCGCTTTTCACTATGGGCTTGCTGCATTGGGGCGTGACGGTCCGGATCACGTGTTTGATATCCTGCGCCAAGATATAATCGCTAATATGGGTCAGCTCGGCGCGCAGACCTTGGCTGACATCAAAAACCGTTTGCGTTAACGCAAGGCTTATAAAGTGTTAGCGATAACATTTGTCGTCACTTGCTGTTTACGAGCCTGCACATTCTGTGCAAAAATGCTGCAACTGCAAAATATCGGAGCATCCCATGGCTGAGTTTCAAAAAATCCTCATCGCGAACCGCGGCGAAATCGCAATCCGGATCATGCGCGCGGCCAATGAAATGGGCAAGAAAACGGTCGCTGTGTTTGCCGAAGAAGATAAGCTTGGCTTGCATCGCTTTAAGGCAGATGAAGCATATCGCATTGGCGAAGACCTAGGCCCTGTTGCGGCTTACCTCTCTATCGAGGAAATCATCCGTGTCGCCAAAATGTCTGGCGCTGATGCAATCCACCCGGGCTATGGCCTATTGTCGGAAAACCCCGATTTTGTAGATGCATGCGAAACGAATGGCATTACCTTCATCGGCCCCAAGGCCGCGACAATGCGCAAATTGGGTGATAAAGCCTCTGCCCGCCGCGTCGCGATGGAGGCTGACGTCCCAGTCATTCCTGCCACAGAAGTGCTCGGCGACGATATGGCCGCAATCAAACAAGAGGCCGCCGAAGTTGGCTACCCCCTCATGCTTAAGGCATCATGGGGTGGTGGCGGCCGCGGCATGCGCCCGATCATGAATGAAGGCGAGCTGGAAGAGAAAGTCCGCGAAGGCCGCCGCGAAGCCGAAGCCGCATTTGGCAACGGTGAAGGTTATCTGGAAAAGATGATCATGCGTGCCCGTCACGTCGAAGTACAGATTTTGGGTGATAGCCACGGTGAAATCTATCACCTTTGGGAACGCGATTGTTCGGTTCAACGCCGCAATCAAAAAGTGGTTGAGCGTGCCCCTGCCCCTTATCTGTCAGAAGCCCAACGCGAACACCTTTGCCAGCTAGGCAAGAAGATCTGTAAGCACGTCAATTACGAATGCGCAGGCACAGTCGAATTTCTAATGGATATGGACAGCGGTGAGTTTTACTTCATCGAAGTCAACCCGCGCGTCCAAGTTGAACATACAGTTACAGAAGAAGTCACAGGCATCGACATTGTGCGTGCCCAAATCCTGATCGCAGAAGGCAAACCCCTCGTTGAGGCGACCGGTTGCGCATCACAATATGATGTCAAACTTGACGGCCATGCCTTGCAATGCCGCGTGACAACCGAAGACCCGCAAAACAACTTTATTCCTGACTATGGTCGCATCCAGACTTATCGTAGTGCCACGGGCCCCGGCATCCGTCTTGATGGCGGTACGGCCTATTCCGGTGCTGTGATCACCCGTTATTACGACAGCCTCCTGACCAAAGTCACAGCCAAGGCACCAACACCTGAAATGGCAATTGCCCGCATGGACCGCGCGCTGCGCGAGTTCCGCGTGCGCGGCGTGAGCACCAACATCGCCTTTGTTGAAAACCTGCTCAAACACCCGATGTTCTTGAATAATGAATACCACACCAAATTCATTGACGAGACACCAAGCCTGTTTGACTTTAAAAAACGCCGTGACCGCGCGACGAAAATTCTAACCTATGTCGCTGACATCACCGTCAACGGCCACCCTGAAACTGCGGGCCGCGTGCGCCCTGCCGCTGATTTAAAACCAGCAAAACCGCCGGTTAAGCCCAGCGCAGATATGCCAAATGGCACCCGCACGTTGTTGGATGAAAAAGGCCCTCAGGCCGTTGTCGAATGGATGCGCGATCAGAAAAACCTGCTGATTACCGACACCACGATGCGCGATGGGCACCAGTCATTGCTGGCCACGCGCATGCGCTCGATTGATATGATCAAGGTCGCCCCCGCATATGCCGCCAATATGAACCAGCTGTTTAGCGTCGAATGCTGGGGCGGTGCGACGTTTGATGTGGCTTACCGGTTCTTGCAAGAATGCCCATGGCAGCGCCTGCGCGACATCCGCGCAGCCATGCCAAACATTATGACCCAAATGCTACTGCGCGCTTCAAACGGCGTGGGCTATACCAACTATCCTGATAACGTCGTGCAGGAATTTGTGCGCCAAGCAGCGGAATCTGGCGTTGACGTATTTCGCGTATTTGACAGCCTTAACTGGGTTGAAAACATGCGGGTCGCGATGGACGCAGTGGTCGACAGCGGCAAGGTGTGTGAAGGCACGATTTGCTATACGGGCGACCTGCTCGACCCTAACCGTAGCAAGTATGACCTGAAATACTACGTTGATATGGCAAAACAGCTCGAGGCCGCTGGCGCCCATGTGCTGGGCCTCAAAGACATGGCTGGTTTGTTGAAACCCGCTGCCGCAACTGTTCTGGTCAAAGCGTTAAAAGAAGAAACGAACCTGCCAATCCACTTCCATACACACGATACATCCGGCAGCGCGATTGCAACGGTGCTGGCCGCCTCTGCCGCAGGTGTTGACGTGGTTGATGCCGCGATGGATGCGTTGTCTGGCAACACATCACAACCAACACTTGGGTCTATTGTCGAGGCATTGCGCGGCACGGATCGTGATACGGGCCTTGATGTCAAAGCGATCCGCGAAATCAGCAATTACTGGGAACAGGCGCGCGGGCAATACGCTGCGTTCGAAAGCGGCCTACAGGCCCCCGCCTCCGAGGTTTACCTGCACGAAATGCCCGGCGGTCAGTTTACCAACCTCAAGGCGCAGGCGCGCAGCCTTGGCCTAGAAGAACGCTGGCACGAAGTTGCGCAAACCTATGCCGACGTAAACCAGATGTTCGGCGATATCGTCAAAGTTACCCCATCATCCAAGGTAGTTGGCGACATGGCACTGATGATGGTCAGCCAGAACCTTTCTCGTGCCGACGTGGAAAACCCTGACACCGATGTTGTCTTTCCCGATAGTGTTGTTGACATGATGCGCGGCGATTTGGGTCAACCACCGGGCGGTTGGCCAAAGGCGATCCAGAAAAAAGCGCTCAAGGGTGAAAAAGCGTCAACTGAACGCCCCGGCAAACACTTTGCCCCTGTCGATTTGAATGCCACCGCTGCCGATCTGTCCAAGCAGATGAACGGTATGCAAATTGATGCCGAGGATTTGAACGGCTACCTGATGTATCCCAAGGTATTCCTTGATTACATGGGCCGTCACCGCAAATACGGACCCGTTCGGACGTTGCCGACCAAAACATTCTTTTACGGCATGGAACCCGGTGAGGAAATCACCGCAGAAATCGACCCCGGCAAAACGCTAGAAATCCGCCTGCAAGCCGTAAGTGAAATGAACGAAGATGGTGAAGTGAAGGTGTTCTTTGAGCTTAATGGCCAGCCTCGCGCTATTCGTGTCCTCAACCGTCTGGCGGCTGCGGATAAAATAAGCCGACCCAAAGCAGAAGCAGGAAACCCTGATCATATCGGCGCGCCGATGCCGGGCGTGGTGGCCACTGTCGCAGCCCAAGCTGGTGTCGCAGTCAAAGAGGGCGATTTGCTATTGACGATCGAAGCCATGAAAATGGAAACGGGCATTCATGCCGAACGTGATGCAGTGGTCAAAGCTGTTCATATCCAAGCGGGCGGCCAAATTGACGCAAAGGATTTGTTGATCGAGTTGGAATAATCTATGGCATCTTGCTCAAATTGAATTGCGTTGATTTAAATCGACGCAATCAAGGAGCAATGAATGCCAATTTCCATCACACCGATCTATGCCGTCTTGCTAACGGTGATCTACATTATTCTTTTTATGCGTGTTGTCGTTGAAAGACGGGCCAACCGTTTCGCTTATGGCGACAACAATAGCCCGCGCGTGCACGCAAAAATCAGGGCATCGGCCAATTGGTCAGAACATGTGCCGATTACGTTGATCTTATTTCTATTGGTAGAGGTCCAAGGCGCACCCGCTGTTCTTTTGCATGGGTTCGGCATGTCTTTGGTCATTGCGCGCGGGCTGCATGGCTACTCGATGTCATTTGCCCCGAAAACGATCCGTTTGCGCGTTTGGGGTATGAGTATCCATTTCCTTATTATGGTCGCCTTGTTGATCACATTGGCGGCCAACTGGTTTTAAACAATGGAAAAACTGATACTCATTACGGACCTTCATGTCACCAGCACGGACGATCTGATTATTGGTCTTGATCCGATTGCGCGGCTTAAGTCGGTTCTCAACCACGCACAAGCGCACCACGGCGATGCCGATGCTATAATTCTATTGGGTGATTTGACGCACCACGGGCGAATTGATCAATACGAGCGCCTCGGGGCAGTTCTTAATCCGATACCGACCCCACTGATTCCGATGGTCGGAAATCATGACAGGCGCGATAGGTTTCGTGCTGCATTTCCAAAGGCACCGGATGACGGTGATGGCTTTGTGCAATCCATACTGGATTTCCCACAACACCGAATTATCACTCTCGATACGCTCATGGGGCCGCCCTACCCCGCTGGCCAACATATTGGCGAACTGTGCGAGAAACGAATGGCGTGGCTTGAAAATGCGCTGTCTGGTGCGGAGGGGCGCATGCCGCTTGTCTTTATGCACCACCCGCCATTTAGCACGGGAATCGTCGGTATGGACCGCATTCAATTGCGTGACGGCGATGCGGTATTGGCCTTGTTAGCGAAATATAAGGCCGCCCATCTATTTTGCGGTCATATTCATCGCACAATTTCAGGCACGACTGCTTCCGTGCCTTGGACGATGCTCAAGAGCCCGTGTCATCAGGGTGTCCTCGACATGGTAAATCCAGATTCGTCCCTCTCAATTGATGAACCGGCCGGATATGGAATTGCCTTGCTGACTGATCACGGCGTGGTTTGTCACCACCAAGATGTCGGCTTTGACCAAGATATCCGGCGGGATGGGCATTCCACGTGACCCCTCACAAATAAAAAATTGCATAAGCGCATTTTAGGCCTTGCAGTGATCAGCAACAGTTTATAAATCCCGTCTCAAGGATGCGGGCGTAGCTCAGGGGTAGAGCGAAACCTTGCCAAGGTTTAGGTCGTGAGTTCGAATCTCATCGCCCGCTCCAATTAACTAGCATACCCCGCTAGTTACGACATGGGTCACCTTCGGGTGGCCCTTTGTAGTTTTAAGCACAGCTTTTTGCACTGCTTGCGGGTTTACAGGTTCATCCCCTTTACAACACATACACGTCGGCCGTGCGCAGCCCCTTGGCCCCAACACAGCCACACACTATAAGCGGCCCAACACTGCATTAGGGGACGACAATGCGCACAGCCACGATCACACGCAAGACTGCGGAAACTGATATTTCGGTCACCATCAATCTTGATGGCACAGGCATCTACGACAACCAAACCGGCGTGGGTTTCTTTGATCACATGCTCGATCAACTGTCGCGCCACGCTTTGATTGACATGACCGTGCGCGCGTCGGGTGATTTGCACATTGATGACCACCACACGGTCGAAGATGTGGGGATCGCATTGGGCCAAGCACTGACCCAAGCAATGGGCGACAAAAAGGGCCTCGTGCGTTACGGTGATTGCCACCTTGCGATGGATGATGCGCAGGTGCGTTGCGCACTTGATCTGTCTGCCCGCCCATACCTGATCTGTAATCTCGACCTGCCATTTGGCAAAATCGGCACGTTCGATATTGAGCTGGTGCGCGAATTTTTCCAAGCTTTGTCCACACACGGTGGCATCACGCTACACATCGATAAACTGCACGGCTTTAATGCGCACCACATCGTTGAGGCTGCATTTAAATCAGTTGCGCGTGCTCTGAGGGTTGCCTTGGAAACAGACCCTCGCAAGGCGGACGCGATCCCGTCGACCAAAGGCAGCCTATGACAACTGTTCTCGTCGATTACGACAGCGGCAACCTGCACTCGGCGCAAAAAGCGTTTGAACGGATGGCATCTGAATTGAGCGCTGGAGACGTGATCGTGTCTGGCGAAGCAGATGTCGTAGCCAAAGCAGATCGCATCGTGCTGCCTGGTGATGGGGCGTTTCCACATTGCCGCGCGGAATTATTTGGCCGTTCGGCATTAGCCGAGGCAATAACCGAATCCGTTACCAAACGCGCGGTGCCATTCCTTGGCATCTGTGTTGGTATGCAAATGCTTGCAACCACGGGCCATGAATACGAGCCAACTTCGGGCTTTGACTGGATCGGCGGTGATATTCGCCGCATCAAGCCAAGCGACCCAAGCCTTAAAATCCCTCACATGGGCTGGAACGATCTGGTGGTGGAACAGCCGCATCCAGTGCTTGCAGGCGTGAGCACCGGTGACCATGTCTATTTCGTGCATTCATACGCAATGGACGTTGCTGATCCTGCAATGCGCATCGCTTATGTGGATTACAGCAACCCAGTCACTGCGATCGTTGCCCGTGACAATATCATTGGCATGCAATTTCACCCTGAGAAAAGCCAGGAAACCGGTCTCAGGATGATCGGCAATTTCCTGACTTGGCAACCATAAAAGGCCGCAGTAGCTTCGTCCGCGACCTTTAAGATTTCACTCGAATGGTTTAGTTGACGCGGGTCCACGTTTGGGTGGCAGAAGTAAGTGGAGTGCAAAAGCCAACACAACCACGAAGCTTGAGCGTATCACCCTCTACGGTCATGTCACCTTTGTAGATTTTGTCGTTCGACGGACGCCACACCTGACCTTTGTATTTTCCGGCAACGCTAGGGACCATGTTGATCACAATCTGTCGCCCTAGGTTTGGCGACTGATATTCGTCTCCCCCATTCTTAAATGTCCGAGCAATATTGCCACAAATGGCTTCCCCACATAGATTAAGATCTACATACGCGTAAGCGCCATCATCAACTTGTGTCTGCCAAGTACCAACTGCTGGGTCTGCCATTGCTGGCGCCGCAAGAACAAGCATTGCCGCTGCTGTCGCAAGTAATGTTTTCATTTTGGTTTCTCCCTTTATTCCCACAACACCTTGGCTGCATGTTCTATATTCGCGCAAGTCTGACGTCGGGTCCGTTGCAATTTTCCGCTGCTCTGCATAAACCGCCATTATCAACACAAAGCAGGCTGTCCCCATGATCCTATACCCCGCAATCGACCTTAAAGACGGCAACGCCGTGCGCCTCGTACACGGCGATATGGATCAAACCACCGTATTCAACGATGATCCCGCGGCCCAAGCACGCACATTTGTCGCGGCTGGTTGCGAATGGTTGCATCTCGTTGACCTCAACGGCGCTTTTGCCGGTGAGCCAGTCAATGCAGCGCCCGTGGAGGCAATCCTCAAGGCATGCCCTGTTCCAGCCCAACTGGGCGGCGGTATTCGTGATATGGCCACAATTGAACGCTGGATTGATCGCGGCCTCGCGCGCGTGATCCTTGGCACTGTTGCTGTGGAAAACCCCGATCTGGTGCGCCAAGCTGCAAAGGAATTCCCTGGCAAAGTCGCAGTCGGTCTTGATGCCCGCAATGGTTTTGTGGCCACGCGTGGCTGGGCCGAAGAAACCGACATCCAAGTGGTTGATTTGGCTCGCCAATTCGAGGACGCAGGGATCAGTGCCATCATCTACACCGACATCCTGCGCGATGGCGCGATGAAAGGCCCCAACATCGACGCCACTGCCGCCCTCGCAAGCGCGGTCGACATCCCCGTCATTGCATCAGGTGGTGTATCATCTATGGCCGACCTCACTGCGCTTAAGGAAACAAACGCCATTTCAGGCGCGATTTCTGGCCGGGCACTTTACGACGGGGCGATTGACCTGTCCGCAGCACTCAAGCTACTAAAATAATATGCTCAAAACCCGCATCATCCCCTGCCTCGACGTTGCCGAGGGCCGCACCGTCAAAGGTGTGAATTTCGTCGATCTGATTGATGCAGGCGATCCTGTGGAACAGGCCATCGCCTATAATGCGGCAGGCGCGGATGAGCTATGCTTTTTGGACATCAAAGCCACCCATGAAAATCGCGGCACAATGTTCGATCTGGCAACGCGCACTGCAGAACAATGCTTCATGCCGCTGACGATCGGCGGGGGTGTGCGCACCCACCATGACGTACGCGATCTGCTGCTTGCTGGTGCAGATAAAGTCAGCTTCAACTCTGCCGCAGTGGCCAACCCCAATGTCATCGAAGACGCTGCAATGCGCTTTGGTAGCCAATGTATCGTGGTCGCCATCGACGCCAAAACTGTGGCCCCCGGCAAATGGGAAATCTTTACCCATGGCGGACGCAAGGCAACTGGCATCGATGCCGTTGAATTCGCCAAAACAGTGGTTGCGAAAGGCGCAGGTGAAATCCTGCTCACTTCCATGGATCGTGACGGCACGAAATCCGGCTTTAATCTGCCGCTGACCCGCGCGATCAGCGACGCGGTTAATGTCCCCGTGATTGCATCCGGTGGTGTTGGCACCCTCGATCACCTTGTCGAAGGCGTAACCGAAGGCGGCGCAAGCGCCGTGCTCGCCGCCTCAATCTTCCACTTTGGGACCTATACCATCGCCGAAGCAAAAACACATATGGCCAACGCCGGCATTCCAGTGAGGCTCTCATGACACTCAACGAACTTGCTCAAACGATTGAGGCCCGCAAATCCGCAGATCCTGATAGCAGTTGGACTGCGAAACTTCTCGCCAAGGGGCCCGAAAAATGCGCCGAAAAATTTGGTGAAGAAGCCGTTGAGGCAATCATTGAAGCGGTCAAAGACGATAAGGCAGCGCTCGCATCTGAGGCGGCGGATGTCCTCTATCACCTGCTTGTAATGCTTGCATCGCGCGACGTGCCGCTGGCTGACGTTATGGCTATACTCGAAAAACGCCAAGGCACCTCCGGCATTTCAGAAAAAGCGTCCCGCTAATCGTTTTCTGTGTCCGGTAAACTCCGGGGTTTGGGGCTGGCCCCAAATTAAAGCTTCGAAGAAATCACACCCGTATTAAACCCGCCCATGCGCAATTCCCCAAACAAGCGCTGATATTCTATCTTAGGGCAGCGGTTCATGACGACCTGAACACCTCTTGCCTCTGCTTTCGCAGCTGCTGCACTATGTTCCACCCCGATTTGCATCCAAATAGCGGTCAGTTCAGGCCACCGCTCCAGTGCCTCATCGACGATCGGCGGGACCGCCTCTGATCTGCGGAAAATATCAACCATATCAACGGTATCAGGGATAGAGATCAGGTCTCTATAGACCATCTCACCGAACAACTCCTGTCCTGCTAGCCCCGGATTAACGCCAATCACCCGAAACCCCTTCAACTTCAGGTAACGCGCAACAAAATAGCTCGGTCTTACCGGGTTAGCTGAAACACCAACAATTGCCACCGTCTTCACTGCCGACAAAAGCACTTTTATATCTTGGTCTCGCATGCTCGGCTTACTCCCGTTTCTGAATTTCAAACACAAAAAAGGCGCCCCCGCAATCGGTAGACGCCTTACTTGCTGAGCGGTCGACACCAGCGCAAATCTGCTTGTCACTTAGCTTTGCAGTATCGACGGCCAATTTGCATCCGCCTTGGCGACATTACCCGGAATGTCTTTGATCCAGATTGATCGCACGTTGGTCGAATAGTTCAGATACAGCTTGCCTTCATACACCGTCCACGCCTCGGGTACCGATGATGCAATCGCACCCTTTGACATCGCAAACGCGCAATAACCGCCATATTGCGGTGCATATTTCATCGGGTCAGCTTCAAATGCCGCTCTATTTTCAGCTGATGCAAAATGCCAAACGGCACCTTTCCACATCAAACTATGCTGCGCACTGCCAATAATTGCTTCAGCTTGCGTGAAAAACGCAACCGGATCAGCGCCGCGAATTGCGACATTATCAACGGCAAAAATTTCTGCCGTTGCCGCCATCGCGCGGCTGCTTAGAAAAGGTGTGGCTGCAAGAAAGCCAAGCGTGGCGCGACGAGTAATCATTGTGCATCTCCATTGGGTTATTCCCCCAATCTGGGGCAAACACCGCCAAATGTCAGCCACCCTCGCTAACCTGTGAAGACAGTTACAATTTGCTCAACTATCCACGCACGGCATAGAGGGCAACCGCTGCGGCATTTGACACGTTCAACGAACCAAAGCTGCCTGCAAATTCAATTTTCACCAAACTATCACACGTTTCTCGTGTCTTTTCACGCAGCCCCGGGCCCTCGGCACCCAGCACAAGCGCGATCGGACGGTCCCTTTTGCCCTCTACCGCTTGATCAACAGTCAACTCCGCCTCACCATCAAGGCCCAGCACAAGATACCCCATGCCCTGCAATTGTTCGATGGTGTCGGCAAGGTTCCGAACCCGCACATATGGCTGGCGCTCAAGCGCCCCACTTGCCGTTTTCGCCAATGCACCGGTTTCCGGCACCGCATGGCGTTGCATGGCAATCACCGCGCGTGCCCCAAACACCTCAGCAGACCGTAAGACCGCCCCGACATTATGCGGGTCAGTCACCCGATCAAGCAGCACGATCCGCGGCGGCATCATACCATCGCCCAACGCCAGATCATCAACGCTACCCCAGTCTAGCGGTTTCACCTCCATCGCGGCCCCTTGGTGCACCGATTGCGGATCAAGAGGGGCTGCAAACTTGCGTGGATCAGACAGCTCAGGCTCGATGCCAGCCGCTGCCACCGCATCTTGCAGTTTGTCCAACGCATTGCGCGTGACAACCAAGCGCAGTTTTTCTCGGTTCGGGTTTTGCAGCGCATCTCGGACAGCATGAAGCCCGAACAACCAAACTGTTTCATTGGCCGCGATACGTTTTGCCTGCTCTTTCGCAACCACCCACTTTGGCTTTTTCATCTGTCACCCTTTCCGCGTTTTTCACCCCCGCGCATAGACCAGATTAAGTTTGCTGTGAAGCACCGCAATTTTTGCGCATTTACCCATTGACGCACCTCCACCCCCCGTTTAATCAGCCCCTCAGTGGGCGACAGGCCGCAAGGTGTGGCAGGGGACTGTAACTCCCTCGCGGAGACGCACGCCTGGTTCGATTCCAGGGTCGCCCACCACTCGGTTTTCATGACACCATCCCAAGCAATCCGGTTCCAGATAGCACCTGCTTTTCTAAGGGTTGCTGAAAATAGTGCGATGGATATCCCGTCAATCGTCAATTTTTGGAACTCATTTGAAGCAGCTTTGAGGAAAGTGCCTTTGCTGCTATTGGGCGTGATGTTTTAGGCGGCTCAAAACCGGATTGAATCTGGCACAATTCAAACGTTCGGCTCTACATGACCCAATCGAATGGCATCTCATTAAATTAGCTCCATTTTTTGCGCCGACATCAGGTGGCTAACCACTTTCAAGAATGACAATCTATGTCCCCGCAGAACGGTTGGACACAGACCGACCAACGTGTCGCTGCTCATCACTTAATTTGCGCCAAAACCTTGGATGATCCGCTAGACGGATCGCGTAATTCCACCATCCACGCGGATGTTTTGCCCTGTAATGTATGCGCCACCTTCAGACGCCAGGAACGCGACCACGCTGGCAATTTCATTCAGAGAATTGCCGTAGCGGCCCATAGGGATCATGGCACGGAATTCGTCCTTTTCGGGCAGGCTATCGATGAAACCCGGTAAGACGTTGTTCATGCGGATGTTTTCGGCTGCGTATTTGTCGGCGTAAAGCTTGCTGAATGCGGCAAGGCCTGCGCGCATGACGCCAGATGTTGGGAACACCGCATTCGGCTCAAACGCCGCAAATGTTGAGATATTGATGATTGCCCCGCCGCCCTGCTTTTGCATGATCGGGGTGACCAGGCGTGACGGGCGCACCGCGTTGAGGAAATAAACCTCCATGCCTTCGTGCCAGTCCTCATCTGTCAACTCCAGCACAGGCGCACGCGGTCCGTGGCCCGCGGAATTGACAAGCACGTCGATGCGGCCCCAGTGGTCCATCGCCGCATCAACCAACTTTTGGAGATCATCATCAGATTTGTTCGTGCCTGTGATGCCAACGCCGCCGAGTTCCTTGGCCAGCGCCTCACCTTTGCCTGACGATGATAAAATGCCGACTTTGAACCCGTCTGCAGCCAGAGCCCGCGCGCTGTCTGCACCCATGCCGGATCCGCCAGCCGTAATCAGTGCTACTCTTACGTCAGTCATAATCTGCTTCCTCTTCAGGTGTGTTGAGTGTCGTTGATGTTGTTCGTTGTGGTCACTTCGCTATCACCACGTTCGGATGTCCGAGCGCAGGCAAGCGGGTTGACCGGATCAAGGCGAAAGAACGAAAGTTTCACGTCAATCCGTCTTTCACAGTGGCAAGCAAGTGATCCGACGCTTTCGCCAACAGGCTTGCGTCAGTCCCGCAGGCCACAAAGCTGAACCCTTCGTTCAGCAATTCAGTTGCAAAGGAAGGATCAAGAACAAGAGTTCCGACAGGGACACCCTTCGCAATAAGCTTTTGCGCCGCTGGCTTGATCAACTCCCAAACTTCGGTGTCCATCGGTTTGCCAAGCTTGCCAATGTCAGCAGCAATATCCGCAGGACCAAAGAAAATGCCGCTGACGCCATCAACCTCGCTGATCGCCTCAGCCTGTTCAACAGCCGCGCGTGTTTCCAGTTGCAGCAAAACAGCCGTTTCATCCTCGACCCGAGAAACGTAATCCGTGACACGGCCGAATTTGGTTGCCCGCGTCGCACCTGACACACCACGCACGCCGTGGGGAGGGTAGCGGGTCGCTGCAACGGCCATCTTAGCCTCTTCAACCGACTGGATCATTGGAAATAAGATGCCGGGCGCACCGAGATCAAGCAAGCGTTTCACCGCCACGGGATCATTCCATTCAACACGCACAATGGCCGTTGTGTCGCTGTTGGCAAATGCCTGCAACTGGCCCAAAACGCTGAAATAATCGTTTGGGCTGTGCTCCATATCAATCAGTGCCCAATCATATCCAGCGGGGGCTGTGACTTCCGCGACAAAGGCGCTGCTGAGCGCTGATCCATAGCCCGACCTGCTTGTCACCAGCGGCCAAAGCCTGGGCAAACGTGTTTGTTGCCAACTGCATCAGATAATCGCCTTTTCGATGATCTTGCGCCCTGCCGGAATGCGATCAAAGTGGAACTGGGTCATGTCGAGTGTTTGGTATTTGCCATGCACCATGATCTCGGCTGTGCCGCGCCCCATTGCGGGGGATTGTTGCAGCCCGTGACCGGAAAAACCATTGAGGAAGAAGAAGTTTTCCACCTCCATATGCGGGCCCAAAATCGCATTATGATCGAACGTATTATAGGCATAATGCCCTGCCCATTCAGACTGCACCTTGATGGCTTCAAACTGGGGGATGCGCGTGGCAAGGATAGGCCAGACGTGGTTTTCCCACATGCTGTGGTCCATAATGAAATCATCAGGTTCAACAGCAGGATCAATGTCCGAATGCCCACCACACTGATACGTGCCGCCACCATTTTCGCGCACGTGCACGCCGGATGGATCGATCGTTAGCGGCAAGTCGCGGTCAAGCGGTTGTTCAGCAGAGAAAATCCACGAATAGCGTTTGCGTGGCTCCACAGGCACTTGGATGCCAGCCATTTGCGCGGTTGCAGCCGCACGCGGGCCAGAAGCGTTCAGCACTTGGCCACAGGCGATAACCTCACCAGATTTGAGCGTGACGCTTTCAACGCGTGTACCAGCCGCGTTCTTATTCACCGCGATTACTTCGTTCTCAATGTATTCGACGCCGCGTTCGCGGGCTGATTTACGCCACCAGTCAAAGACGGCTGTCGCGTCCCAGAACCCTTCATCAACCAAGTTGATGGATCCCAAGACGATGTCATCGACGTTGTAGAACGGATAGGCGGACTTGATCTGGTCGGGTGTCATCAATTGTGTGGCAGCGCCTGCCGCAAGCTGGACTTGCTGGCTTTCGCGCAGCACATCAGCAAAGCCCTCGTTGTCAGCCAAATACATATAGCCGAATGACCGGATCGAAAGTTCAGGCACACGGTCATCGTTGCCCATGTAACGGGGAAGGTTCTTGACGAAATCTGCGGCGAACTGGCTGATGCGCACGTTCAATTCGCCCGAAAACTGCTGCCGCATGCAAGAGTTTGTGTGCATGGTCGATGTGTTTTCGTAGCTCAGATCACGGTCCACGACCAAAACTCTACCGTCGAAATCCTTGTCATCGGACAAGAACCAAGCAGCAGATGCCCCCATCATAGCGCCACCGATAATGATGACGTCATAGGATGTGTTGTTGGGTGTTTGCGTTTTCATAGCTGGTCTCCTCTTGCGACGGCTGCTTGGACGTCTGCGATGTCTGCGGCTGACAGATTGTAATCAGTTGCCGCAGTTTCAGCCGTGATATACCCGCGCGCGAGATCGCGTTTGACCAGTTCAAGCGGCCTTTCAGCCGGATCGCCGTAACCAGCACCACCAGGGAAGGCCATGACGACTTTGCGCCCGTGGGCCACGAACTGTTTGCCCTTGCCGTTCATCGCGGCACCATCATCTTGAACGATAGTTGTGGGCGCACCTGCGCCACCGCCGCGACGGCCACGTGCAGGGTGATCCACGCGGTCGAACATGGCTTGGATATCAAACTCGTGCCCTTCCTGCGCACCGACCTCCATGTATTGACCAAGGCCACCGCGTGTTTTGCCCGCCCCCCCTGAATCAGGGCGCAATTCTTTGCGCCAGATAATCACAGGGCCCGCGTGTTCTGTCGCCTCAATCGGCATTGTCATCACACCGGATGGAAAGGCGGTGGCGTTTAGGCCATCGTGTTCGGGTCGCGCGCCCGAACCGCCTGAATTAAAGGTCAAAACCTCGGACCGTCGCGCACCTATGGGTGCCGGCGCATCGGTGCGTGGGCGCAGTGAGACTTGGAAGTTGCACAAACATCCTGCCCCTTCGGCAGGCACCAACCCGGGCACGATCTTGTCAAACGCGTCGTAGACAGCATCAGGGACGAAATGCCCGACAATATGGCGCAACGCCACGGGTGCAGGATGGAGCGCATTCACAATTGAATTCTCTGGCGCTGCGATCTCGAACGGGGCCAATGATGCGGCATTGTTCGGAATTTCAGGCGCGATGGCGACCTTGAGAGCATAACAAGCATAGGCCTTGGCATAGACGAGCGGGCAGTTGATGCCTTTTTTGTCGAGGCCCGATGATCCGGTGAAATCGGATACAATTCTGTCGCCCTCGACACTGACCTTTACCTTCAACGTGATGGGGCGATCAAAACCGTCCATCGTCATCTCACCTGACGCGGATTGCTGCGGCAATGCTGCGATCCGCTCAATCGTGGCGCGGCGGGAATTTTCGAGGATAAAGGAGGCGATGCCGTTTAGATCATCAAGATCAAACTCTTCCATCATATCGACAAGGCGGCGATGGCCGATCTCATTGCAAGTCGCCAATGCGTAAACGTCACCGATCAACTGATCAGGCTCACGCACATTGCCACGGATGATGCGCGTCAGGGTTTCATCGACCTTGCCCTTATCCGCGAATTTCATGATCGGGATGTAGAGGCCTTCTTCGTAGATGCTATGTGCATCGGCGCCAAACCCACGTCCGCCAATATCAACGATATGCGCGGTGCAGGCGAAAAAACCGACCAGCGCATCGTTGTGAAATGAAGGTGTTACCATGGTGATATCATGCAGGTGGCCTGTGCCCTCCCACGGATCGTTGGTGATATACACATCGCCATCATGGATATTGTCAGCGCCAATCCGCCGGATGAAATGCGCGACAGCATCGGCCATCGCGTTGACGTGCCCCGGCGTGCCCGTCACCGCTTGGGCCAGCATATTGCCTTTGACGTCATAAACGCCCGCTGACAAATCGCCTGCCTCGCGCACGGAGGTCGAAAACGCGGTGCGAACCAATGCCTGCGCCTGTTCTTCCACAACAGAAATCAGGCGGTTCCACATCACTTGATAGGCTACTTTTGAGTGATCTTGCGCCATTGATTTATCCCTTCGTCACGATGTCTATACAGCCGTCTGGCTGGCAAATTGCGTCGCGGCTGGCGGGCACGATGATGGTGGTTTCATCCTCGACCACCGCGACTGGCCCCACCGCACGTTCGCCCGCTTTCATGTCAAATCGGTTGACGATGTCGGCATCAAGAAACTTGGCCGATGCTGCGTCAAACAATTGCCGAGCTCCGGCAAGGGTCGCGATGTCTGCGCCGTTAGTCTCGCTCATCCGTGCAACTTTTTCAGGCGGGGTTGTTGCATTCACCGACCAAACGGTGATCTCGATATCCATGCCCTCCACCGGACGGCCAAACAGCTTGGTATAATCCTCGATGAACCGTGCCTCAAAGGTATCGACGTTGGGGTTCATCGCTTGGTCTTCGGTCAGTTCAATCGGGATTTCCCAGCCTTGACCCGTATAACGCATATAGACTTTGAATTCTGACAGGATGGTGCTGACTTCATCACAGGTCCGAACAAACCCTGTCGCCTCAGCCTTAAGGCCGGTCAAAAGCGACTTGATCCGCGCGGGATCAAAATCGCTGAGCTTCATATAGACTGATCGGTTTGCCTCAAAGCTAAACGGCGCGCGCAAGAAACCGATAGCAGAGCCAACACCTGCGCCCTGCGGCACAAGCAAACGATCAACGCCCAGTTTCTCAGCCAAACGCCCTGCATGTAGGGGCGCCGCACCGCCAAATGCGATCATGGTATATTCCGAAAGGTCTTCGCCGTTCTCTACCGCATGGACGCGCGCCGCATTGGCCATGTTTTCGTCAACAACCTCGGCCACCCCAAACGCAGCCTCAACCGCGTCCATATCCAGCGTCTGACCAACATGGCCAATAAGCGCCGTTTTTGATTGGTTAGGGTGCAGCTTAATTGTGCCGCCTGCGAAATTATCTGGGTCAAGTTTACCAAGGACAAGATCGGCATCCGTCACAGCGGGACGTTCCCCGCCACGGCCATAACACGCCGGACCGGGTTCAGACCCTGCGCTTTCGGGGCCGACGCGGATCTGGCGCAGCGCATCGACATGCGCCAATGAGCCGCCCCCCGCACCGATCTCGACCATGTCGATCACAGGGATCGAGATCGGCATGCCTGAGCCTTTTTTGAACCGATACGTGCGCGCAACTTCAAACACGCGGCTGGTCTTGGGTGTCTGGTTCTTAATCAAACAAATCTTGGCCGTCGTGCCGCCCATGTCGAACGACAGCACCTTGTCCAACCCATAGCGCGCAGCAATGTGTGCCGCAAAGACTGCCCCACCCGCAGGGCCGGATTCGACCAAACGCACAGGGAATTCAGCAGCGTTCTGAATAGATATAATGCCCCCGCCCGAGTGCATCAGGAAGATACGGCACGACACGCCTTCGCCTTTGAGGCGGTCCTCAAGACGCCCCAAATATGACGCCATAAGCGGCTTGATATAGGCATTCGCAACCACAGTATTAAACCGCTCGTATTCGCGCATCTGTGGCGACACTTCGGACGATATCGACACGGCGACATCCGGCAGTTTTTCAGCCAAAACTTCGCGCACAAGCTGTTCGTGCGCAGGGTTCAAGTAGGAATGGATCAGCCCAACCGCGACGCTCTCAAACCCTCCCTCGGCAATCTGATCGACAACAGCCTCAACTTCGGTACGGTCGATATCAACAAGCACTTGGCCATTCGCATCAACACGGCCCGCCACGGTAAATCGCATGTGGCGAGGTAACAGTGGATCGGGCAAGTTGAGGTTTAGGTCGTATTGTTCAAACCGCGACTCAGTGCGCATTTCAATGACATCACGAAAACCTTCGGTGGTGATCAACGCCGTCTTCGCGCCCCGCCGTTCGATTAATGCATTCGTAGCAAGTGTGGTTCCGTGAATAATCTGGTCAATCTGCGAAGGGGAAACATCCGCCTTAACGCAAACCTGATGCATACCGTCGATGATCGCATTTTCAGGTGCAGCGTAGGTCGTCAAAACCTTGGTGGAAAACGAAATGCCATCCTTTTCCAAAACAACGTCTGTAAATGTACCGCCGATATCGACGCCAAGGCGAACGGATGGTGCTGCCATTTCGGGCTCCTGTTGTGTATTACACAGACAGGTGGCACCAATTTCACCCAATAATCAAATCGATTAAATAATTCAGGTCGATCAATTTTATTGATCTAATGCGATTTCATAGCAACCTTGGCAATCTGCGACGCCTTTTCCACATAATGGGCCGCGCGCGCCGGGGCATAACGTGCGTAGAACGATAATGGGTCGGGCAGCCAATCAGCGTCAATTTGATGCAATACACCCGCTCTGATTTCAGCTGCGACCAATCGTTCGGGCAATAGTGCGGCCCCCAACCCCTCGAGAACCATAGGCACACAGGCCGACAACGCGCTGGAATGCACAATCCGTTCGCTGCGCAACCCTTGCTCCTTTGCAACGCGGTGCAATGCAGCGCAGGCTTGGGTGTGCTTTGCATGTGTTAACACGGTAAGGTCTAAGAGTTCAGGTAACGACGGCGTCGCACTGACACGTTGGATTAGGTCGGAATTTACCACCCAACAATAGCGCTCAATTCCCAATGCTTCGCTGGCAAAAGCTTTTGATTTGAATGGACCCGTTTGAAGCGCAAGATCGAGCTGCCCTTCCATCAAACGCGCATCAATCGCAGTCGAAAGGTCGACCTCCAATTGAATGCGCAGCTTGGGATAGGCTTCTCTCATCAGGCGTAAGAAACCCTGCAACCACGTGCAGGCCACAAGTTCTGTGACACCCAGTCTCAGGGTTTCCTCAATCAACTCTTGCCGGCCAGCCTCTTCGATAAGTGCCTCTCCCGCCCAAAGAACATCACGCGTTTTCTTAAGTAACTTGTCACCATCAACCGTCAAACGCACTGACCCGGCATCGCGGATTAGCAACGTGACATCGAGTGCGGTTTCAAGCGCAGTGATGCGTGCAGATATATTAGGCTGGGTCGTACCAAGCGCCGAAGCAGCCGCGCGAAACGTGCCGGTGTCCACAACAAAGGCAAACGCCTCGAGTTGTTTAAGCGTAATCTGGCTCTTTATCATCTTTGAACCCTTGATAGAAAATAGTGATACTCAAACTACCTGCTATCTGCATCAGGGCAAGGCTGCTCAATCGGCAATGTAAACTTAACTTGCTAGAACTCGCGTTAAGTTGCCCGTTCGGCTTCGCCCCAAAACTGCAACGCAGCCAAAGATCAAAGGCGCTAACGCCTTCTTATACAATGATGTATTTGCTGTATTTCGTTCACTCTTCTGAAATCATCCATCTACCGTGATGCGCACAAATAACCTTCGCAGCGGCCAACCTCGGACTATCACTCACTGGCGCATGCAAAGCCAAGTCTCCGCATTCATCCAACCGCAATGATGAAAAGCCAAACCTATCGAAAATTTTTGGCCACAGCTAACATCAACGTCAGGGTCAGGGTCAGGGTCAGCAATTACGCGTGGCTAATTCATTAACGAAACCCGCGCATATTTGCCCGAGTTAGCCCGCTAACGTAACCGCCCAAGGCAATGTCCAACTGTATCCACTACTACTTTGTGGAAATATTTGGTCTAATAGTCATTGTAGGTATAAAATGGTGCCCAGGGGCGGAATCGAACCACCGACACGAGGATTTTCAATGGAGT
>CAXHZK010000010.1:0-98082 GCA_964021915.1 uncultured Roseobacteraceae bacterium
TCTAATAAGGCAAATCAAACGTATCTCTCGACGATCAAAATACATACACACAAAACGAATATAAATGGCTGTCCGTGGTACAAACACTGCGACCCAAAGTGATCTCAAGCGGACAACTGGACGCTCACTGGCATGCAATATGCCTGCCACAAACACAAACTCAAACGCACTGAGCGCTGCACTGCGCCCATACAAATGTCACGGCTATTTTAAACGGTGATGTTTCGTGTAAGGTTTCCAAACCTATCACACACTAAGAGCCCATAGATGTTACAGCGACATGACCCGCGCAATCTAATCAACGAATGGCACGATCTGGGCATCACGCTATCTGACGGTTGTCGTCTATCCGCGCGGGCGTGGTTGCCAGCCGATGCAGAACAAAATCCTGTTCCGGTCATCCTAGAATACCTCCCCTACCGCAAACGTGATGGCACAACGGCGCGGGATGCGCTTACTCATCCTTGGCTGGCAAAACGCGGTTACGCATGTGTGCGTGTTGATATGCGCGGCAATGGCGACAGCGAAGGACGAATGGATGATGAATATTCACCACAGGAGCTTTCGGACGCGGTTGAGGTCATAAACTGGCTTGCGGCGCAGCCGTGGTGCACCGGATCGGTCGGTATGATGGGCATCAGTTGGGGCGGGTTTAACAGCCTACAAGTTGCGGCAATGCAGCCAGAACCGCTCAAGGCAATCATCGCTTTATGCGCAACTACGGATCGCTACCACGACGATATTCATTACAAGGGTGGCGCGATCCTGAATGAAAACTTTGGATGGTCCTCTCAAATGTGGTCCTATTCCTCACGGCCGCCCGATCCCGTATTGCGTCCCGATTGGCGAGAGCTTTGGTTGGATCGGCTGGAACAAGAGCCGCATCTGATTTCGACATGGCTCCAACATCCGCACCGCGATGCCTATTGGCAGCGTGGCTCGGTTTGCGAGGACTATTCAGCGCTGAACGCCAAGGTCCTCGCGATTGGTGGCTGGGGGGACGGTTATAAAAATACCGCGCCAGCCCTTGTTGAAAATATTGATGGCGCCAAGGGGATCACCGGTCCGTGGATTCACAAATACCCACATTTCGCGATACCAGAGCCGCGTATCGGCTTTCTGCAAGAGGCGCTCCGATGGTGGGACCGCTGGCTCAAGGACGTTCCAAATGGCGCAGAGGATGATCCAGCCTATCGTCATTATTTGATGGATGGCGCTGCTCCGCAACGTTCCTATACCAAACGGCCGGGGCGGTGGTTGACCGATGATAGGGTCGGTTGGCCGATACAAACGTTCCAGTTTTCGCCTGACGGTCTTGGGCCGTCGCCCGCGCCATTTGATAAAACGGTGACGTCCCCACAGCATTGCGGAATGGAGGGTGGTGAGTACTTTGCATTTTCAGCAGGGCCAGAGATGCCAGGTGATCAACGTCACGACGATGCATTTTCGGCATGTTTTGATACCGCGCCTCTGACATCGTCAATGGATGTGGTGGGGTCGCCTAGCGTTAAACTTCGCCTATCAGCGGATAAACCGCAGGCCCAAATCGTTGTTCGGCTCAATCACGTCTTGCCTGATGGGTCGAGCACTCGGATAAGCTTTGGTGTGCTGAACCTTGCGCACCATCGTTCTCATGCTAGTCCAACTGCATTGACCGTACACAAAGAAATTGACGTGACAATTGCGCTTGATCATTGTGCCTACCGTGTACCGGCGGGGCACCAATTGCGTATTGCCATTAGCACGTCCTATTGGCCGCTATTGTGGCCACAGCCGGAACAGGCTGCTGTCACAATCACAGCAGGTGCGCTCAATTTACAAGTTCGCCCCACGGCGACGGACCCTGAATGGGTATTCCCAGAGCCTGTTTCCGACGAGCCATGGCAAATCGAAGAGCTGCGCCCGACCAACCTGACCCATGTGGCGGAAACCGATATGGATAGTGGCACGATCACGGTCCGCATTGAACGCGACAACGGCAAAGTCCGCGATAGCGATCATGGGCTGATCAGCGGCAGCCTGTCGCGCGAATGGTGGTCAATTCATCCTGACAACCCGCTCAGCGCCCATGCAAGAACCGAGTGGGTCCAAGAAATGGAGCGCGGGGATATTCAGCTTCGCACAGAAACGAGGACCGAAATGTCATCGGATGCGGTCAACTTCTACGTTCAGGGCAGCCTGATGGCCTATGAAAATGATGTCCTCATCTATGAGCGGGCAGTGACGGACACGGTCCCACGCAATCTCAATTAGGGGGCAGTCGGTGCGTGTTTTGGCAGGTCGTAAACGACTTGATTTGGTGAAAAACGCAGTTTTCTCTTGATAACCAGATAATTGACGTCATGCTGAAACCACTAATATGGACCCGAGGAATCGGGCGGATACAACCGGGAGAGATTGAATAATGACAGACCAGATTGACTATTTCAAAAAACGCGCAGCGCTTGGCCTCATAGGTCGCCGCGAATTCTTTGGTCGTATGGGCGCCGTTGGTGTGACCGCGATTGCAGCTCAAGGTATGCTAGCAAGTGCTGTGCACGCAGCTGGCCCACAGATGGGCGGCACAATGAAAGTCGGCATTAGCGGCGGCGGTTCTTCCGATAGCCTTGATCCAGCACTGTCTGCGAACCAAACGCAAGGCATGGTGTCTCGCATGTGGGGTGAACCACTGCTTGAGCTGGCCGGCGATGGCGGCTTGGAAATGCGTCTTGCCGAGGAATATAGCGCCTCAGCTGATGCGAAGACTTGGACATTCAAAATCCGCTCTGGTGTTGAATTCTCTAACGGCAAAACACTGACTGCTGACGATGTGATGGCCACAATGGCGCGTCACTCTGGCGAAGACACGAAATCCGGTGCGCTGGGCATTATGCGCGGTATTGCTGGCATGAGCGTTGATGGCAACATGTTCACTATCGAGCTTGAGCAAGGCAACGCTGACCTTCCATACCTGCTGACTGATTATCACCTGTTGATCCAACCAAATGGTGGTTCTGATGATCCAACTGCTGCTGTTGGCACAGGCCCATATGTTTTGAAATCATCAGAACCAGGCGTGCGCTTTGTGTTTGAAAAGCACGAAAACCACTGGGCTGGTGAAGGCAACGCCGCAACAATCGAGCTGCTTGTTATCAACGATGACACTGCGCGTATGGCAGCACTTCAGTCTGGCCAAATCCACATGGCGAACCGCGTACCACCACGTACCGCTGGTCTTGTTGATCGTGCGCCAAACGTCACAGTGCACAGCAAATCTGGCCCGGGCCACTATGTGTTCATCGCGCACACCAACACGTCGCCGTTCGATAACCGTGACGCAATGCTTGCCCTGAAATACGGTATGAACCGTCAGGAAATGGTCGACAAAATTCTGTTCGGTTATGGCTCTGTTGGTAACGACACGCCAATCAACGCATCCTATCCATTGTTCACAGAGATGGAGCAACGCGAATACGATCCAGACAAGGCGGCGTTCCACTGGAAGAAATCAGGTCAGACTGATCCGATCCTTTTGCGCACATCTGACAACTCGTTCCCGGGTGCGCCAGATGCAGCAGCATTGTTCCAGCAGTCACTTTCTGCCGCTGGTGTGCCGCTCGAAGTCAAGCGCGAGCCTAACGATGGATATTGGTCAGAAGTTTGGAACGCACAGCCGTTCTGCACAAGCTACTGGTCTGGCCGTCCGGTTCAGGATCAGATGTATTCAACAGCATATCTGTCTACCGCTGACTGGAACGACACACGGTTCAACAACGAACAGTTCGACCAACTGCTTGTTGCGGCACGTGCCGAAGTTGACCAAGGCGTGCGCAAGCAGATGTATGCTGACATGGGCACCATCCTGCACAACGAAGGCGGCTTGATCTGCCCAATGTTCAACGACTTCATTGACGCGACAAGCGATAAAGTTGCTGGCTGGGACGATACAAAAGGCTTCTCCATGATGAACCTTTACGCACCTGTTAAGATGTGGGTCACAGCCTAATATGCATCTTGCACTGAAACTTGTTGCCCAGCGTCTTGCGCTGGGCATCTTCCTCTTATTTCTCGTCTCAATCCTCATCTTTGCAGGGACATTGATCCTGCCTGGGGATGTGGCGCAATCCATATTGGGCCAATCGGCCACGCCAGAAGCATTGGCAAACCTGCGCGAAGAACTGGGCCTGAATGTGCCACCGGTGACGCGCTACTTCGATTGGCTTGGCGGCATGCTGACCGGTGATCTGGGTACTGCCCTGACCAATGGCCAAGACATTGCCAAAAGCATCGGCAGCAGGCTGGGCAACACGATGTTCCTCGCGTTCTGGGCAGCCGTGATCTCTGTGCCTCTAGCGATTTTCCTTGGCCTTGTGGCCGTGCGCTACCGTGATCGGTGGCCTGACAAATTGATCTCCGGCATTACGCTTTCGACTATTTCGATCCCTGAATTCCTTATCGGCTATGTGTTGATGTATTTCGTTGGGGTGAAACTCGGCTGGGCACCTACTGTCGCCACGATTTACGACAGCATGACATTGGGTGAAAAGCTTCATGCTATTGCCTTGCCCGTCACTGTTCTCACGCTCGTGGTGCTTGCCCATATGATGCGCATGACCCGCGCGGCCATCCTCAACGTGATGCAATCCGCCTATATTGAAACGGCCGAGCTAAAGGGCCTGTCGATGTTCACAATCATCTGGCGGCACGCATTTCCCAACTCAATCGCGCCGATCGTCAATGTTGTGATGCTCAACCTCGCATATCTTGTTGTTGGCGTCGTCGTGGTCGAGGTGGTGTTCACCTATCCGGGTATGGGCCAATACCTTGTCGATCACGTCAGCAAACGTGACCTACCGGTTGTGCAGGCTTGCGGCCTGATTTTCGCCTCGGTCTATATCTTGCTCAATATGGTTGCGGATATTGTTTCAATTCTATCGAACCCGCGTTTGAGGCATCCAAAATGATCAAGAATATCCCCTTTGCGGCGATGGTCGGCCTTTGCTTTACCGCGCTGTATTTTTTCATCGCACTCTTTGCACCTTGGATCGCACCATATGGCATGGCTGAGATTGTCGGCGACGTTTGGGAGCCAGCCAGCGCTGATCATTGGCTCGGCACCGATAACATCGGGCGCGATCTGCTGACCCGCATGATCTATGGCGGGCGCACCACGATCTTTATCGCGACGATGGGCACGATCCTGTCGTTTACCACTGGCGCGGTTCTTGGCTTCCTTGCCGCTGTTCTAGGCGGCTGGGCCGATCAGGCGCTAAGCCGTTTTGTCGATTTGGTCATGTCGATCCCGTCATTGATCCTTGCGCTTGTGATCCTGTCTGTGATGCCCGTCACCGTGCCAGTTCTTATCGTTGTTATGGGCCTTTTGGATGCGACCCGCGTATTCCGCCTTGCGCGTGCTGTGGCGGTGGACATCAACGTGATGGACTATGTCGAAGCAGCGACATTGCGGGGCGAAGGCCGTTCTTGGCTGATCTTCCGTGAAATTCTACCCAATGCGCTTAGCCCGCTCGTTGCCGAAATGGGCCTTCGCTTTATCTTTATGGTGCTGTTCATCTCGACCCTGTCGTTCCTCGGCCTCGGTGTGCAACCACCGATGGCGGATTGGGGTGGCATCGTGAAAGAAAACAAGGATGGCATCGTTTACGGCATTGGCGCCGCACTCTGGCCCGCTGTCGCAATCGCAACGCTCGCCATCAGCGTGAATCTGGTTGCTGATTGGGTTCTCAACCGAACCACTTCACTCAAGGGGGGGCGCGGATGACCGATCCACTCGTCAAAGTGCGCGACCTGAAAATCGGCGCGACTGTCTATCCGCCCAATGCCAAACCGCATGACATTTCCATCGTGCATGGCGTGTCGTTTGATCTGGAACGGGGCAAGGTTCTTGGCCTGATCGGTGAATCCGGCGCTGGCAAATCCACCATCGGCCTGTCTGCCATGGCCTATGGTCGTGGTGGTGTGCGCATCACAGGTGGTGAGGTGTGGGTCAACGGCCGCGACCTCTTGCAAACGACGCAGTCTGATTTGCGCAAGCTGCGCGGCGGCGAGGTGACATATGTGTCCCAATCCGCTGCTGCATCGTTCAACCCTGCACGCCCGATCATGGAACAAGTGATCGAGGCCGCCGTTCACCAAAAGAAGTTCACAAAAACCGAGGCCCAAGCCCGCGCTGTTGATCTGTTCCGCACGCTTGGTCTGCCTGACCCCGAAAATATCGGCACCCGCTATCCGCACCAAGTATCTGGTGGCCAGTTGCAACGCTGCATGACCGCCCTTGCCCTTTGCCCCGAACCTGATCTGGTCGTGTTCGATGAACCCACTACTGCCCTTGATGTCACCACGCAAATCGACGTGCTCATGGCGATCAAGGCAGCGATCCGTGACACGGGCGTCGCTGCCCTCTACATCACTCACGATCTGGCTGTTGTGGCACAGGTCAGCGATGACATCATGGTACTTCGGCTCGGGGATACCGTCGAATATGGCACCACCGACCAGATCATCAACAACCCGCAAGAAGACTATACCAAGGCGCTGGTTTCCGTCCGTTCGATTGATCACGAGGAAAAAGTGCCGACCGACAATCCGCTTTTGCGGGTTGAAGGCGTCAACGCGCGGTATAAGGGCACAAATTTCGATGTCCTATCAGACGTGAATGTAGAGCTGCACCCCGGTCAAACGCTTGCCGTTGTCGGCGAAAGCGGCTCTGGAAAATCAACGCTTGCGCGCGTGATTACGGGCCTTTTGCCGCAAACCGCAGGCGACATAACATTTGATGGCCGCGCTCTCACACCCACGCAAAAGGCACGCTCTCGCGAAGATCTGCGAGAATTGCAGATGATCTATCAGATGGCCGACACGGCGATGAACCCGCGCCAAACCGTGGGCACAATCATAGGTCGCCCATTGGAGTTTTACTTTGGCTATAAGGGTGCTGAAAAACGCCAGAAAATCCTCGACCTGCTCGAAGAGATTGAGATGGGCCCCGAGTTCTTGGACCGTTATCCAGCCGAACTTTCTGGTGGGCAAAAACAACGCGTCTGTATCGCCCGGGCGCTTGCTGCCAAACCCAAGCTGATCATCTGTGATGAGGTGACTTCCGCGCTCGACCCGCTCGTCGCTGATGGTATCCTGAAACTGCTGCTTGATCTGCAAAAACGCGAAGACGTAGCCTATCTCTTTATCACCCATGACCTCGCCACCGTCCGCGCCATCGCCGATAGCATTGCCGTAATGTATCAAGGCAAAGTCGTGCGCTACGGCCCCAAGAGCGAGGTGCTCGCACCGCCGTACGATGACTACACTGATCTGTTGCTGAGCTCCGTGCCGGAAATGCGCCTCGGCTGGTTAGAGGACGTTGTTGCACACCGCAAAATGGATGCAGCAGGCAACTAGGCCCCCGCGATAAATTCCGCGACTTGCGACACAATCATGGATGGCACAGCCCTTTCAAGATCGTGGCCCATGCCGTCGATCTCGATCATCTGCGCACCCTTGATGCGTTTTGCAATATCGCGCCCGTGTTCAATCGGCAGCAACGTATCTGCAGTGCCGTGAATCACCAAAACAGGCTTGGTCACGCCGTCCAGTTCCGCTTCTCGCCCGCGCCCGGCCACAACCGCGGCATACTGCCTCGCAACACCGGCTGGATCATAACACCGATCATACGCCGCCCCGATCAAGGCCTTCCGCGCGTCCTCATCAAACGGATAGCCGGGGCTGAACCAGGCGTAATCACACATGAGTGTATGCGCAATTACGGTTGCACGGTCATGTGCGGCGGGTTCTTGTAGCATCAAATCCCAAACCTCTGGCTTGGCTGGCGGCAGGTTATATGCACCGCTCGACGACATCACAATCGTCGCAGTCAACAGACGATCCGCATGATCAATCAACAGGCGCTGCGTGATCATACCGCCCATCGAAATGCCGAAAACATGTGCCTTATCAACACCTAAAGCATCCAGAACGCCGATCGCATCCTGCGCCATATCATCCGTCGAATAGGGGGCTGTCATAGGATTATCCAAATCCGGCAATCCATGCTCTGCGAATTTTTCCGACAACCCCGTGTCACGGTTGTCAAACGTCACAACGTAAAAACCCTGTCGCACAAATCCGTCAATTAACGCTTTGGGCCAATGGATCAACTGTGACCCAAGCCCACGCACAAGCAAAAGCGCCGGATTATTCTGGTCCCCGTGCTGTTCAACCTCAACCGTGATCCCGTTTGCCAATATCGCAGGCATTGCACTCTCCATTGTTCGTCGCCCAATGCCACCACATCGCGCCCGCTCGTGCAAGCCGCCGAAAATTTCCGTTTCACGGCCAAATCCCTATTGTGCTTCCCGTCATGCATCGCTATCAGGCACCCATCGACAGTGTCGCGGGATGGAGCAGCCCGGTAGCTCGTCAGGCTCATAACCTGAAGGTCGTAGGTTCAAATCCTACTCCCGCAACCAACGAAAAACGCCCCGTAGTTTTCACTGCGGGGCGTTTTTCGTTGGTTACGCTGAAATTTAAGTATTTCAGGCCAACCTGTTTATTCCGTTAAATTGCTCATGGCTTCAAGTGGGATGGTAAACTGCCCTTTGATAAGCCCCTAAATCCCCAATTTATCCCGAATGCCGTAATACCATGACCCCATCACAGAATAGGGCACACGCAGCGCACGACCGCCGGGGAATGGATACCATGGTAAACCTGCAAAGACGTCATAGCGCGATAAATCACCGTTGATCGCTTCGGACAGGATACGCCCGAATGTATGCGATCCGGTGACGCCGTGCCCGCTATAGCCGTGGGCGAAATAAGTGTTTGCGCCGATACGGCCCATCTGTGGGACACGGCTAAATGATAGTGCGAAATTCCCGCTCCAAGCGTATTCGACATCGACATCAGAGATCTGCGGGAACACCTTGGCCATATTGCGGCGTAGCTTGGCCTCAATATCGCGCGGATCAGCGCCGCCATAAACCGTGCCGCCACCAAACAGCAACCGTTTGTCGGCTGACAGTCGGTAGTAATCAAGGATATAGCGAATATCTTCGACGCAACCGTCACCTGGGATCAATTGATCAGCGAGGTCACCCAATGGTTTTGTTGCCATCACTTGGGTCGAAACTGGCATCACTCTTGGCGTGAGCTCGGGCACAACACCGCCCAGATAGGCATTGCCGCATAGCACCAGTGTTTTGCATGTCACCAGCCCATGCGGCGTGATGACGACAGGCTTATGGGCTTCGGTATCCACACGCGATACCGGCGACATTTCATAGATAACACCGCCAAGGCTCTCAAATGCGGCTGCCTCACCAAGGGCAAGGTTCAGTGGATGCATATGCCCGCCCGAGTGATCAATCAAACCGCCAGCATATAGGTCCGATTGCACATGATCGCGCAGCGCATCGCGGTCCAGCATCTCTTGGTTGTTGATCCCGTAACCGGCCCAGAGCGCGCGGCGTTCCTCCAGCTCTTTCATATGCGCGCCAGTCAGGCCAACAAACACGTTGGTTTCTTTGAGGTCGCATTGAATGTCATAGGTTTTAACCCGTTCACGGATGATTTGCCCGCCTTCTTGGACGATACTGGCAACAAAAGTGGCAGTATCCTGACCGTAACGTTTACGAATAGTCTGTAAGCTGGCGTTCAATCCGTTCACAATCTGACCGCCATTGCGGCCCGATGCGCCCCAGCCAACGCGCGCGCCTTCGATGATGACGACCTTATGCCCCGCTTCGGCCAAGTGCAGCGCCGTCGACAACCCACTATACCCCGCACCGACAACGCAGACATCTGCCTCAACCGCACCCCGTAATGGAGGGCGATCCGGCACAGGATTGGCGCTTGCTGCGTAATAGCTCGTGGTGTGGTTACCGTCACCGGCGTAGGGGTGTGTCATGATTTGCGCCTGTCATTTGATCGCGCCTAGGTTTGCGGACAATTGCAGGTATTGGCAAGCCTAGACCATCCGAATGACGTCCTTATCAATCGCCAACATATACCCCTTGCGGGCGATGTTTTTGACCAACAGTTCGCTCACCATTTGATTGCCGAGCGTGTCGCGCAGGCGCTTGATCCTTGTGGCGCCTGCGGCCTCATCACAATCGGCGGCACTACGGCCGGAAATCACGCCTTCAATCTCGGCACCCGACATCACATCGTCGTCCATCCGCGCTTCGGCCAAGACGGAAAGCGTTTCCATCGCAGCATCGGTCAGCTTAAATTCGAAATTATTGAGCGACACCGCCTTTTGATCGCGGTTGATGATCAGGGAATTCACTTCGATGCCCTTCCGTTCAATCTGACCCATCCGGCGGTTCATCGCGACCAACATCACCAAAAACGCAACCGCCGCAATCAACAGTGACGTTGCAAATACCAACAACACAAAAATCACAAACCGATAGGATGACAACGTGTCCGAAAACGCCGTGCCCGACTGCGCCAAAATCTCCAACAGCTTAATCTCGGCACCGCTGGTCAGGTTGTCATTCTCAACAAACAACTGCTCAACCCGCGCATTAAATGCATTGGCATCTGGCAGGTTGATGAAAAGCAAAATCGCCGCGATCAGCAAAATAAGAACAATCGCCGCAATCCCTGCGACGACAATCTTATTCCCGATTTCGCGTGTCTCAGTAGCGGAGGTAGTAGTCACCGGCGCTATCCTTTCTTTCTTCTGATCCAGCAGCATCAAACACGGCCATCACGTTCAACAGCTGCCAGTCATCTTTTGCTAACTTTGCAGCTAGCTCGGATGTCGCGTCCTTTACTGAACATGGCCCGTCAATCTGCGCCACGCCATAGTGCAGCCGCAGCGGGTCATCACGCTTTGCTTTATAATCAGCAAAGCAGTCCGCTTGCGCCGTAGTCGCCATCATTGCGATAAGAAAAAAGAAGATATGTTTCATGCTACGTATATCGCCCTGATCCGCGCTGCTATTCAATATCGTCCCATGTTATCGCGGGGCGTATCACATAACCATCCCCTGATATTGTCTGACATTGCCACACCCGCCCATCGTTGATCCATCACCGGCTCATCATGGAAAGGATGAACACATGAAGACGATATTTATCGCAGGTATCACCGCAATCGCTATGACCGTCTCGACCGCCACGCCATCGCAGGCCGCAACGTTAGACGAACAACAATTTGGCAAATTTCTCTTTGGTTTGGTTGCGGCAGCAACCGTGGCCAAGATGGTAGACGACAACGATCGCAAACGCCGCGCTGCTGCGGTTGTGGTGCAACCCACGCCAGAGCCTGCCCGCGTCGACAATCGCCTCAACTGGCGTGAACGTGGTCGCAAGGCCGAAAAAGCCGCGGCGCGCACAATCCTGCCGCGCGAATGCCTGACCGTCGCTGATACCCGCTACGGCGCCCAGACATTATACGAACGCGATTGCATGAAGAAAAAGTCTGAATTTGTGCGGGCTTTGCCCCGTGAATGCGGCGTGCAGATCATAGGGAGAAACGGCCCAATTCGTGGCTGGGATCCGCAATGCCTGCGTGATGAGGGCTTCCGCACAAATCGCCGCCACCGCTAGTGGCAGCGCGCTGATCATCAACCCCGACTGATCAGCTACTTGAGGGCAAAGGTTCGGACATGGCCTTTGCCCTCATTTTTTGTTGGGGTGGTTTGTTGAAATTCAGAGAAAGTGTGCTTGCACTGAAAATTCATCAAGGGGGAATCTCGAGGCCGCGACTTCAGATCGACCACAATTCTGATCCTTCAACAAACAATGGTTTTTGATGCGGGTCAGTAACCCCGTGGCAAAATACAAATATTATAAGCAATTTTTGCTAGATCGCTAATTTACTTTCATCGCGCCTGATTTTCGCACCGCCCCATTGCAACTTAAAAACAGGCGTTCTTTGGGGTGGTGTAAATATCATATTATTGCACCCGAAACATCAACGTCAGTCTCTTCCGTTTGAGGGTTAAAAGCCCGATCAAACCAGCCCCCATTTCCAAATTATTTTTTATTGTCAATGCAATCTGATCCAACGAATTTGCCTTTGTCAGCCACGCTATTTCACCCCCTTGTGTTTGTCGGCCATATAGCGAACGATTGGTATTACAGTCCATGCAGACCAAAATGCAAAAAATGTTAGAATGAAAATGGCCAATTCCGTGGCGTGCCTTGGAAAAGCCGTTGTTAAACCAGCCAAAGCGTAGAAAGTTGCAAAATAGCTCACCAAAACAAAAAAGATGGCAGTTTTGGGCCTTTCATTGAGGACGTCGCCAAACTTAAAGATAATTTCCAGTATTTTTTTATCCAACCATTTGTTCCGAGATACTTGTCAAAAGAAATTGCTTCACCTTGTTCAGAAACGATCGTGACTATGTGAATTTTTCATTCTTTAATAGTTTGGGCAGTTCAAGCCACGAACACAATGTGCTCCAACCAGACATTCGTACGAAAACTTTTGCGGTTACTAGCCGCCAACTGACCAGCCATTATAAATCCCCCTTGCCCCTACCCCCACCAAAATGCTCTCTACCCTCATGTCCAAATCATCCCCCGACCTCTCCTTCGAAAACGCGGCCTTGCAACGTGGTTTCTCCCGCATTGCGGGTGTGGATGAGGTCGGGCGCGGACCATTGGCAGGACCGGTCGTTGCGGCGGCGGTAGTGCTTGATCTCGATAATGTTCCCGATGGCCTTAACGACAGTAAACAACTGACCGAGGAGCGGCGGGTCATTTTGTATGGTCAATTGATGGAAACAGCAGATGTCAGCATTGCACAGGCATCCGTCGCGGAAATTGAACAGCACAATATATTGCAAGCCTCGCACATCGCGATGGTGCGGGCGCTGCGGGGGTTAAAAGACATTGCGGACTATGCGCTGATCGACGGCAAACAAATACCGCGCGGTATGAACATTGCGCATGAGGCAATCGTCAAAGGTGATGCGCGATCTTTGTCGATTGCCGCCGCATCCATCGCCGCAAAAGTGTGGCGCGACCGACACATGGTGGATTTGGCGCAACAGTACCCCGGCTACGGCTGGGAATCCAACATGGGATACCCGACACCTGTGCACAAAAAAGCACTCATAAATCTTGGCGTGACCCCACACCATAGACGGACGTTCAAACCCGTCCACAATATCTTGTATCAAGCAAAAAACCTAAGTGATTGATTCAATAAAGTTTTTGACACCGAATCCCCTCTGACTCACATTAGGGACAACCAAGAGCGGACAAACCGCCGGGGACAGAGGCAAGATATGACAATCAAAACCAAGGGGCCAATTGCGGCCAAAGGGGCGGACACGCTTCCGCTGAATACGATTATTGACGGTGACTGCATTGAAGTCATGAACAGCCTGCCTGCGGGTTCGGTTGATCTGATCTTTGCTGATCCGCCCTATAACTTGCAGCTGCGCGGCGATCTGCATCGCCCTGATAATTCCAAAGTGGACGCGGTTGATGACGCTTGGGACCAATTTGATAGCTTTGCTGTCTACGACAAATTCACCAAAGACTGGCTCGCGGCGGCACGTCGTCTGCTGAAACCAAACGGTGCGATTTGGGCGATTGGGAGCTATCACAACGTGTTCCGTATGGGCGCCGAATTGCAGAACCAAGGGTTCTGGATTTTGAACGACGTGGTTTGGCGCAAGTCGAACCCGATGCCAAATTTCCGTGGCAAACGCCTGACCAATGCGCATGAAACACTGATCTGGGCTGCCAAAGAAGAGGCGAGCAAATACACGTTCAATTACGAGGCGCTCAAGGCGCTGAACGAAGGTGTGCAGATGCGTTCGGATTGGGTGCTGCCGATTTGCACGGGTCATGAGCGCCTAAAGAATGAAAATGGTGACAAAGCCCACCCAACGCAAAAGCCGCAATCGCTGCTGCATCGCGTTTTGGTTGCCACCACGAACCCTGGTGACGTTGTGCTTGATCCGTTCTTTGGCACGGGCACCACGGGTGCTGTGGCCAAGATGTTGGGTCGCGAATTTATCGGCATTGAACGCGAAGAAGAATACCGCAAGGTTGCTGAAAAGCGGATCAAAAACACCCGCAAATTTGACAATGAAGCCCTCGAGGTTACCCAATCCAAACGCGCCGAACCACGTGTTGCCTTTGGTGTGTTGGTTGAGCGTGGCATGCTGCGCCCCGGTGAAGAGCTGTGGTCACAAAACGGGCGTCACAAGGCCAAAGTTCGTGCTGATGGCACGCTGATTGGCGACGATATCAAAGGATCAATCCACCAAGTTGGTGCCCATCTTGAGGGCGCGCCAAGTTGTAATGGTTGGACATATTGGCAATTCAAACGCGATGGCCAAAAGGTGCCGATCGACCTGCTTCGCCAGCAAATCCGTTCGGAGATGGCCAAGCACTAACCCCGAAATTTACGAATACCGCCGGTGCCTGCGGCTGTCCCCCAATCCTATGGGAGGGCCCTGCGCGCACTAACTTTACCCCGCCCTTGTGGCGGGGTTTTTTTCGTTTTGGGGCACGGCGAACCGGAGTTTCGCGTGCGGAACAATTGGAATTCGCTAATGAAATCAATTGCGCGCGCTGGGGTAATGGCTTGTTAGGTATTGTCTGAAAGCCGCATTTCGACGCGGTCGGCGCTGTTAGCGGCTGGTAACACGTCGCCACCGATAGCTAAGTTCCCTAGCGAGGCTGTGGGTTTTCGCCGCGATTGTAGGCACGCCACTTGGTGATTTCTGGGTAGTGCAATTCACGCCATGCATGCACGCGAGGGTTCATCACGCGCCGCCAGAGCGTGGGTGAAAGGGCGGCGAGGGTCATGACGGGGTAGCCGTAGGGGAGCAATGGTGCCTCATCGGCGTGGTAGGTTTGGAGCAGCGGATAGCGGCGGTCGGGTTTGTAGTGATGATCCGAGTGGCGCTGCAAATTAATCAAAAGCCAGTTTGACGCACGTTGATCCGCGTTCCAAGAATGGCGCGGTTTCACGTGTTCATATTTACCATCGCCTAGGTGCTTGCGGGTTAGGCCGTAGTGTTCGATGTAATTGACCAATTCCAGCTGGAATATCGCGACGATGGCCTGAACAGCAAAGAGCACGAGGCCCCAGAGGCCTGCGATGGCGAAAGCGAGCATGAGACAGGTGGCCTGCAACACCCAATACTTCCAAAAGGGATTGCCAAGGTGGTAGGCACCCAGCTTTTTGCGGGCGAGCATGGCCGCCTCGGCGCGGAAAGCAGAGCGATAGCCTTGGCGTAGAACGCGGGGAAAGAAGCGCCAGAAACCTTCGCCATAGCGAGCGGTTACAGGGTCGCGGTTGGTGCCCACATAGCGGTGATGAACCAGCAGATGCTCGGACCGGAAGTGGGAATAAAGCACCATCGCCAGCAACGCATCTGCGGCGAAGCGTTCGTATTTCGGGCGTTGGTGCATCAGCTCATGCGCGTAGTTAATACCGACGGTGCCGGTGATCACGCCCACGCCAAACAACATGCCCACCTGCTCCCATGTGCCAAGATGAGGCGCGCGGGTGGTGTAGTATATCATGCCAAAGATCAGAGCGAATTGGATCGGCGCCCAGATGATTGTGATCAGGCGATACCATTTGAGTTGATCATCGGGTGTGTCGGTGTCGGCGTTTGCCTCGTTCAGGCCAGCGAAAACGTCGATGATTGAAAACAGGAACCACGTGCAGATCGGGACCAGTAGCACCCGCCAGCCGCCCGATGCCGCGCCATAAATAGCAATGGGAAGCAGCAGTAGTGACAGCCAAAACGGCAGGGCAGAGATCAGCCGAGAGATGCGTGGTCTGGAGGTCATTTAGCGGCCTTTGCGCGGGGTTGAGGGGAATATAGGTGCGATTTTCGAAAACTCAAACAGGCCGTTACGTCGCGGGCAATAGCGCAAATACCTTGCGCATTACGGTGGGCAAATCGGCAGATGAAAATTGAGCATCTGGGATGAATTGGCCTTTGATAGGGGTGGTGTCCAACGGCACGGTCGCGGTCATGACTGTCAGGCGCAGGTGGAAGTGCGTGAAGGTGTGCAATGCCTGCGTATTGAGCGTGTGCCAGTCGGCGGTGACGGGGGGCGACGGGGTAGGATCGTCAGACCAATCGCTACAGGGCCAGCCAAGCATGCCGCCGAGCAGCCCCTTGTCAGGGCGGGTTTCCAAGAGCCAGGCGCCATCGGTGCGGCGGACGACATAGGCGATGCCGTGGCGGGTGGGGGTTGGCTTTTTCTTCGTTTTCTTGGGCAGTTCGGTTGCCGTGCCGTTGGCGCGGGCAAGGCAGGGGGTATGCCATGGGCATTGGTCGCAAGAGGGATTGCGAGGGGTGCAAATCGTCGCGCCGAGATCCATGACAGCTTGGGCGTAGTCCCCCGGCCTGACAGCCGGTGTCAACGCGGCGGCGTAGGAGGTCAGCACAGGTTTGGAGGACGGCAAGGGCATGTGTTCGTCATGCAAACGGGACATGACCCGTTCCACGTTGCCATCAACCACGACAGAGGGGGCATCAAAGGCGATAGATGACACGGCAGCGGCGGTATAGGGGCCAATCCCGGGGAGTTTGAGGAGTGTGGCGTAGTCGACAGGAAAAGCGCCGCCATGATCGGCCACGATAGCACGGGCGCATTTGAGCAGGTTGCGCGCGCGGGCGTAGTAGCCGAGGCCAGCCCATGCGGCCATGACATCGGCATCCTGAGCGGCGGCCAGATCGCTGACGGTGGGCCAGAGGGACGTGAATTTGAGGTGGTATTTGGTGACAGCGGCGACGGTGGTTTGCTGCAGCATCACTTCGGACAGCCAAACGGCGTAGGGGTCGGGCAGGACGCCGGATTTACGATCCATGGGGCCCACGCGCCAAGGCATTTCACGGGCATGCACATCATACCAAGACAGGATCATGTCAGACAGGTCACGCAATGTTTATACACCTTGTTGAGCGGTTTCGCTGGAAAGCGGGGCAAGAACCCTTAGACTAGAGCTTAGATATGAAACAGACACGCCACACCAGCACAACACGCGGATTTTCACGCGCGTCCGGCCTGATGCAGACACGCATCCGCAAGGCCAGTGAAACGCGTGGGTTTGCGCAATCGCGTCTGCTAACCCATTGGGCAGAAATTGTGGGCGAGGCGACGGCGGGAATCGCGACACCGGTGAATGTGAGCTACGGCAAGGGTGGGCTGGGTGCGACGCTGACTGTTTTGACCACGGGTGCGCAGGCGCCGATGCTGGAAATGCAAAAAGAGCAGATCCGCGAAAAGGTAAACGGCTGCTACGGCTATAAGGCAATTGCCAAGGTCCGGATCACGCAAACGGCACCTGTCGGGTTTCATGAGGGACGTGCAAATTTTGCGCCCGCCCCCAAAGCAGCCAAGGCCCCTGATCCCATTGCTACAAACGAGGCCCGCGATATGTCGCAGGGCGTTGAAAGCGAAGATTTGCGCGCGGCACTTGCGGCGCTTGGGGCAAACGTCCTATCCAAACGCAAAACCTGATCCCGAGAAGGAAAACAGATGAACAGAAGAGCATTATTATTGGGCGGCGTTGCCGTTGTTGGCGCTGGCGGTTGGGCATTGACCCGTGGGTCTGGCGATTTGCCACCTGATCCGTTGATGGCGGCTAACGCGCAAACCAGCGAAGGCGATGCGCCGATGATTAAAGACATTGTGCTGGGCAACCCAGATGCCGAAGTCGAGATTATTGAATATGCGTCATACACCTGCCCGCATTGTGCGAATTTTCACCAAAACCTGATGCCGCAAATCAAGGCGGATTACATTGATACGGGCAAGGTGAAGTTCATCTACCGCGAGGTGTATTTTGACCGCTTTGGCCTTTGGGCGTCGATGATTGCGCGGTGCGGCGGTGAAATGCGGTTCTTTGGTATGACCGACCTGATTTATGAGCGTCAGCGCGATTGGACTGCCAGCGGCGATCCGGCGACGATCATTGAGGCCCTGCGCACGCTGGCCAAGACGGCCAGCATGACCGATGAGATGTTGGATACCTGCCTAGAAGACGCGGATCAGGCGCAGGCCTTGGTTGGTTGGTTCAAGGCGAATGCAGAACGTGATGGCGTGCGGTCAACGCCGTCGTTCATGATCAACGGCAAGATGCTTGACGCAAGCTGGGCCAATGGTCTGGTGCCTGCAATCGACGCGGCGCTGGGCGAAGCGTAAGATGACAAAGCCGCTAGCTGGACTAAAGGTGGTTGAGCTAGCGCGCATTCTGGCGGGCCCATGGGCGGGTCAGACGTTGGCCGATTTGGGCGCCGAAGTGATCAAGGTCGAGGCGCCTGATGGCGACGATACCCGTAAATGGGGGCCGCCATTTATCACCCGTGATGGTGAAACAACGGCGGCCTATTTCCACAGTTGCAATCGGGGCAAGGCATCGGTTTGCATCGATTTCCGCACCGATGAGGGCCATGATCAGTTGATGCAGCTGATTGATGAGGCTGACATCCTGATCGAAAATTTCAAGGTTGGTGGGTTGGCCAAACACGGGCTTGATTTTGCAAGCCTGAGCAAGAGCCACCCCAAGCTGATTTACTGTTCGATCACCGGGTTTGGCCAAACAGGGCCATACGCGCATCGGGCGGGGTATGATTACATCATTCAAGGCATGTCGGGGCTGATGTCGGTCACGGGTGAACCGGATGGGCAACCGCAAAAGGTGGGTGTCGCGGTCACTGATATTTTCTCGGGGCTTTATGCATCTAACGCGATTATGGCGGCGGTGATCCAGCGCGGGCGCACGGGTGTCGGTCAGCATATCGATATCGCGCTGTTGGATGTGGCGACGGCGGTGATGGCCAATCAGGCTATGAATTATCTGGCGACGGGTGACGCGCCCAAACGATTGGGCAATGCGCATCCAAACATTGTGCCCTACGCGGTTTTTGCCTGTGCGGACGGGCATATCATAATCGCGTCGGGCAATGATGGGCAGTTTGCCAAGCTGTGTCAGGTACTTGGGCTGGACGAGGATCCCGCGTTTTCGACCAATGCGCAAAGGTTGGCGGGTCGTGAGGCACTGACGGCGATTGTGACCGAGCGAACGGAGCAATGGACCAAGGCCGATTTGCTATCCGCGTTAGAGGCCAAAGGCGTGCCAGCGGGGCCAATCAACAACATGGCAGAAGTGTTCGCGGACCCGCAGATCGTGGCCAGAGGTATGCAAGTGGACTTGGGCGGTGTGCCGACGGTAAGGTTGCCTGTTGTGTTTTCAGATGCGGAAACGGCGCCGGAGAAGGCGTCGCCGAAGCTGGGCCAAGATCAAGATATTTTGGGTTAAAGCCCGATTTTTTCCAAAGCATTATCAAGTGGTTGCCAGTCGTCGCAAGTGAGGCGAACGGGAAACGTGAGCACCTTAGCGCGGAAAGAATCGGGCAGGCGAACCGCGTCTTTTTCAGTGGTGACAAGCTGTGCGCGGCGCAGCTTGGCCTCGGCCTCGAGCCGCGTCATGAGAGCGGGGGTCAACGGTTGGTGATCTGATAGGGCCTCGCCGTGGATTACCTTGGCACCAGACGCACGAAGGGTGGCAAAGAATTTTTCAGGATGACCGATACCGGCAAAGGCGAGGACGGGCATATCCTGCCAAGTCATGCCTGTTTGCAGGGGGGCAAGCGTGCCGTGCAGGGTGGGTAAGCTGGTAGGCAGGGCGGCGGATTGCGCGCCCACGATCATCATCAGGTCAGCGCGTTTAATGCCGATGTGGGCAGGTTCACGCAAAGGACCAGCAGGCATAACGCGGCCATTGCCGAAACCACGCGCGCCATCGACGACGACAATGGACAGGTCTTTGATCACGGACGGGTTTTGGAACCCGTCGTCGAGGATGATCACGGACGCGCCTGCGGCCTCGGCGGCGAGAACACCTGCGGCACGGTCCTTGGCGACCCATGTGGGGGCGAATGCGGACAGAAGGAGCGGCTCATCACCTGTCTGATCGGCGGTATGGGTGGTTGTAACTTGGGTAGGGCCAGCAAGCGAGCCGCCATAGCCGCGCGTGACAAAATGCGGCGTGGCATCGCGTTCAAACAGCTGAGTTGCGACAGCGATCGCGGTGGGGGTTTTGCCTGTGCCACCGGCGTTGATGTTGCCGATGCAGATGACAGGGATAGAGGCGCGGTAGCCGTCCGTTCGGGCAACACGGCGGGCGGTGGCATATGCGTAGAGCCAGCCGAGAGGGGCAAGGAGCGTGGACCAGACACCAGCGGGGCGGTGCCAAAACGACGGTGCTTTCATGTCAGCCTCCTGCGGCGTCGGAAATGGAATAGATGAGCTCGACCAATTGATCAGTGACCTCGGTTCCGCTTGATATCACATCCCAGGCACGGTGGGCATATTGGGCTGCTTGATCGGTGGCAAGCAAGGCTTCGATCATGGCGGCAAGGGATTTGGCGTCCTCGACCAAGCAAACCGCGTCGTTCGCCAGTAGCTGGGACCATTGACGGTCATGGCCCGTGCGGTGAGGGCCGGATATCAGGGCGGAACCGGTTTTCGCGATGACGAATGGAGGCATCTCCGCCCCGTCGCTTAGGCTGCCGCCAAGGTAGGACATGCTGGCAAGTTGGACAAAAAGGGCAAAGCTATCAGCTGTGTCGGCAATCAAGACCTGCGTTGAATCGCGGGGCGGGCCATCTGACGACATAACGAAAGAAAGGCCTGCATCGGTCAGCGAATGTACGATGTTATCTAACTGATTATCCGCAGGCGCGATGACGGTTAGCAAACGGTGCGCACGGCGGGCCACATGGCGATGTGCTGCAATGACCATTGGCAGCTCGTCGATAGCCAGATCAGCGGCAAGCCAAAGCGGGCGGGTGCCGATTGTGGCGGCCATGCCCTGTCGTTGATCATCTGGCACGGAATCACCGGGAATGGATTGTTCGAGTGGTCCGGTGGTGATGGTGTTTGCACGCGACGCACCAGATTGTATGATTTGACGTCGATCATCGTCAGCTAACGCATAGATGGTGTGACAATGCGCCAGCAGCCCACGCAATAGCCCCGGAAAACGCCGCCCAGATGTTTGCTCCAACCCTGCGTTGGAAGCGTCGGTCAGAATGAGGGGAATAGAATGATTTTCGAGCGCATTCACAGTGGTAGGGTCAAGCGATGGGGCGCACCAGAGCACGGCGGTTGGCTGCCAATGAGCGATGAAATTGGCGATATCATCGGTATGCGTCGGTGCCGCATAATCACCGGACCCATCCGACTGGGTCGATACGATCGTTAAATCTTCGCCATCATCGGCAAACCGCGACCGCAGCGTTTGTAGGCTGGCATCTTGCGAAGTATCAGAACACCAAGCCCAGATCACCCGCCCAGTTGGACGAGGCGGATAGGCAGGTGTTGCGGCAAATTTGGTGCCACGCTCGCCCACGGCGAGATACGTCGCAAGTGCGAGCGAGCGGGTCATAGCGGGACGTTAAGAGCCGAGCTCTTCTGTCGGGGAGGCGGCTGTTGCCTCGTCGCGCAGGCGGTGGATATGCGCAATGAAATACCGCATATGCGCATTGTCGACGGTGCGCTGTGCGGCACCCTTCCATGCGTTATAGGCGGTGTCATAGTCAGGAAACATGCCAACGATGTCGATTTGATCGACGTCTTTGAATGCGTTTTTCGTGGGGTCAGTCAATTCGCCACCAAAGACGAGATGCAAGCGTTGTGTCATGGGAAACCTATGCGCGTTTGTGTTTTTACTATCGTAGCTGTTGGACGGGGTAATCTCAAGCGTTGCCGTGCAGGCAGGCGATGATATCGCCATGCAATTGGCCCGCCGCAACAACACCTGTCACTTGTGGATGAGCATTATTAAAACGTAATGAAGAGCCTGTTTGCGTTGTGGCGATGCCGCGTGCCTCGGCCACGATCAGCGATCCGGCGGCGATGTCCCATTCCCACGTGGGGCGGAACGTCAGCATGGCATCAAAGCGGCCGGATGCCACAAGGCAAAGACGGTAAGCAAGCGACGACCTGAACGCCTTGCGCATGTTTGGGGCGCAGCCACCCTTCCAATATTTGCCGTCAAAGTTCGCCTTGTGGGATAGAACGGAGGCGTCGCCCAAGAGGGCAGTATCAGAGGTGGTAATCGGCTGGCCATTGCAGGTAGCGCCACCACCCAAAGTGGCAGCAAACAGCATATCGCGCATGGGGATGTAGACAGCGGCGGCCGTGACGGCCCCGTTTTCGACCACGGCAAGAGAATGGCCCCAATCCTTGCCGCCCTCGATGAATGCGCGGGTGCCATCAATCGGATCAACTACGAATTGCCGTGTGGTTTGAAGGCGTGCTGTGCCGTCCTCGGTTTCCTCGGACAGCCAGCCGTAATCTGGGCGCGCTGATTGCAGCGTTGATGTCAGCATGTCGTTGACCGCCAAATCAGCGGCGGTCACAGGGCCTGCGTTATCGGCCTTGTCCCAGACTTGTGGCGATTGGCCAAAGTAGGATTTGGCGATGCCACCAGAGCGAAGGGCCGCAGTGGTCAGAAGATCAAGATCAGTCGCCGGCAAGGGTCAATCCTTCGACCAAGAGCGATGGCACGATGTGGGACAGGTGCATCCGCGCGTCATTGGCGGGGATGATACGGGTTAGCATATCGCGCAAGTTGCCCGCGACGGTGCATTCATTGATCGCGTGGGTGATTTCGCCGTTTTCCACCCAAAAACCGGATGCGCCACGGGAATAGTCGCCTGTATTGGGGTTGATGGTGGAGCCGATCATCGAGGTGACGAGCAGGCCCGTGCCCATTTGGGACAGCAGGTCAGCTTGGGATGCGGTGCCTTGGGTTAGGCGGATATTGGACAGGCTGGGCGATGGCGGGGACGAGGTGCCGCGTGCCGCGTTTGATGTGCTATCCATGCCCAGTTTGCGGGCATTGGCGAGATCGAGTGTCCAACCTTGGAGGGTGCCATCGGCCACGATCTTGCGATTGGCAGTTGGCAGGCCCTCGGCATCGAACAGGCGGGAAGACGTGGCGCGTTTGCGGTGGGGTTCCTCGAAAATATCCATGCCAGCGGGCAGGACCTGTTCGCCCATTGCGTCGCGTAGCCAACTGGCACCACGGGCGATGGCAGCACCGTTCACCGCCTGTAACAGATGCCCGATGAGAGAGCCTGCGATGCGTTCATCGAACAAGACGGGATAGGTGCCGGTTTTGGGTTTGCGGGCATTTAGGCGGGCGACGGCGCGTTCGGCGGCGATGCGGCCGATATCTTCGGCGCTGCGCAAATCGGCCTGAAACGTGCGGCTGTCGTAGTCATAATCGCGTTCCATACCCGTGCCGGTTCCTGCGATAGCGACGCAAGACAGACCGCGATCAGTGCGGGCGTATCCGGCGTCAAAACCGTTGCTGGCAGCAAGGTGGATGCGGCGGTGGCTGTAGCCTGCGGATGCGGATTGCACTTGGCTAATGCCGCCGGATGCAAGTGCTGCGGCTTCGGCGCGGGCCGCATCATCCTGAAGCGTGGCTGGATCGGGTTCATCGGTGGGGTCGTAGAGTTCGAGAGAGTTGTTGTCGCGGTTTGTGGCCAATTGATCGGCAGATGCGAGCCCTGCGTAGGGGTCATCGGGGGCCTCATTGGCCATGGCGATTGCGCGTTCGGCCATTTGGGCCAATGTGTCGGGTTTGGTGTCAGAGGATGACACGCATGCCTGTTTTTGACCGACGATGACGCGCAGGCCGATGTCGATGCCTTCGCTGCGTTCGGCGTGTTCAAGCGCACCTGCACGCACGTCGATGGAAATTGAAGTGCCGTCAACGGCGATCACGTCGGCCTGATCTGCACCTGCACGTGCTGCCAGATCAAGAAGTTGGTGAGAAAGATTGGAGAGAGAGTTTGTCATCGGGGTCAAAATCCTTTGGTCCCGTGACAGGTAATCCGCCGAAGGCCCTGCTGCAAGCCTTCGGCAGGTGTTGTTGTGTTATTGCAGGCGCTGCCCGTTGGCGATGACGTGCCCTTGGCCGTTGATTTCAACCGTCGTGGTCAATTCATCATCACCGGTGGAGCGCGCAAACATACCTGTCATCATCCGGCCCATCATTGCCTGATCCGCAGGCACCAGACCCATTGATACAAGGTTGTCGATCAGTGCGTTGAGACCTGTCAGCGTAAAGGTGGCAGTGCCCTCGGGGCGGGGCATTCCGTCGAAGGAATCGAGGTCAGAGTTGTCAAATGTGAATGACCCTTCGCCCGTCAAAAGTGCGCCGATGATGTCCAGTTTCAGGGTGTCGAGATCCAATGAATAGACCTCGGCCGGAACCGCGCCATCATTTTCAAGAAGCTGTTCTTGGGCGAGGGCGCCGTCCATCAGCAGGCGCATTTTGCCGGAAAGTTCAAACAGCAACGTCGCGGGGTCATGCGGCAGCGCGTTTGTGGGATCAAGCATGGACCAAATCATGTCGCTGACCTGCAGGTCCTCAATCCCCAGTGAAATGCCGAAATCAGCGGGTTCATCGGTTTCACCCATAGGCATGACAAAAGAGGAACTGAACGCAGCGAGTGTCATGGCGATGGGGAACGGAAGGCTCGCGCCTGTGGCATCAATGCTGACACCGTTACTTTCACCGCTGTAACGCAACATGTTGTCCGATATATCATATTGCTGTGCACTGTTCGCCAGCCCCAGCTTGGTCGAAAATGATGCACCGTCTGATACCATATCAATGGTCATATCTGCACCGTCATAGGCGTAGCCGCCATTGAGCGTCAGTCCGCTTGAAAATAGTTCAGCGGGATTTTCCGAAATGCCACCTGCTGGCACGGTGTAATCAAAGTTGATAGACAAATTGCTTGCTTGGCCGACCACGGTCACGCGGTCTTGGTTGTTTTCGCCTTCTGGCGTGTCGACCACAAAGTCGAGAGAACCCGCATCAAGAATATAGCCATAGACCCCAATATCGCCAGGTTCAGAGATATATGTGCCCGACATATCATTCACGCCGATGCGGACATCCATATCAATGGTCGTGTCGTCGACGGTAATTTCATCCATGCTAAAGGCGTAACGTTCGGCAGAAATATCATAGACGAGCCGAGATGGATCACCGCTGACTTTGGTGGTTAAACCACCCTGAGTAACCGTCATTCTGACGCCGCCTGACCCATCTTCATTGGTGGCAATGATCGGGTATTGTTCAGGCAGTGTGACATCGACTGTGCCGTCACCCGCCTCGGTAAACACCATATCGCCCATGTCGATGATCGTTGTTGTCGTTTCGTCGACCAGACGCATTGTCACGTCGGATACAGTCAAAGTATCACCAATCATTGAGGTGCTGCCGATGGAAATCGTGTCTTCGCCGTAGATTGCAAGGCTGCGCTGCCAGTCTTCCCAGACTTGGGCGGCTGTCACATCCGCAGACGCAGATGAGCCGATCATAAGAGCAGATGCTCCGACAAGGGTGGTAAAGCGGGGGCTTAAAGACATACTGGTTCCTTCCAAATGGGCAGCAGGTCGAGAACGGGCGCTCGACAATTTATCTGCATAAGTTAACTATTAGAGCCAAAATCAAAAGGGATGGACGATGAAAAACTTTGATATGCAAGGAAAAACAGTCCTGATTACGGGTGCGAGCCGCGGAATTGGTGAGGCAGCAGCACATGCATTTGCGCAAGCGGGTGCAAATGTGGCCTTGTTGGCAAGATCTACCGATCACATCGCGCGCATTGCGGGTGATATCGGGGCCAAGGCGATTGCGATCCCATGCGACATATCGCGTAGATTTGAGGTCGAAGCGGCAGTTGCGGCCACAGTCGATACATTTGGTGGGCTGGATGTTCTGGTTGGTAATGCCGGTGTCGTTGATCCGATTGGAAATTTGTCGGACATTGATCCCGATGCATGGGACCGCACGATTGATATCAATCTAAAGGGCGTGTTTTACGGTATGAGAGCCGTATTGCCGGGCATGATTGCCCAAGGTCACGGCACGATTTTGACGGTGTCATCTGGGGCGGCGCATGGTCCGGTTGAAGGTTGGTCCGCCTACTGTAGCTCAAAAGCAGGGGCCTATATGTTGACCCGCGCAGCCGACCTTGAGAACCGCGGCAAAGGCATCAGGATTATGGGCCTGTCACCGGGGACCGTGGCCACGCAGATGCAACGCGAGATCAAAGCATCGGGCATCAACCCCGTAAGCCAGCTTGCATGGGAAGATCACGTGCCGCCAGAATGGCCAGCGCAAACGCTGGTATGGATGTGCAACCCCGAGGCCGACGCGCATTTGGGTGCTGACGTGTCATTAAGGGACCCTGCGATCAGAGAGGCAGTTGGCCTTAGATGATCAATATCGTTGATGAAGGGCGCGTGCGGACGATTACGATCAATCGTCCTGACAAGGCGAATGCGCTGACCGAACAGATGTTGATTGACCTGCGGGTCGCGTTTGAAAATGCCGATGCGAATGTGATCGTGCTAACGGGGGCGGGCAAGGTGTTTAGTGCGGGTGCCGATTTAGAGGCGGCGCGCGCGGGCCTTGCAACATCGCCGGAATGGGAAAAGCTGTCGGGTGTTATTGCGGCCAGCCCAGCAATGACCATAGCCGCGTTGAACGGCACGGTCGCGGGCGGGGCTTTTGGCATGGTGCTGGCCTGCGATTTGAGGATTGCGGTGCCGTCGGCCAAATTTTTCTATCCTGTGATGAAGCTGGGATTTTTGCCGCAACCGTCCGATCCCAAACGCATGGCGGCGCTGACGGGGCCAGCAGCGGCCAAGCGCATTTTAATGGCTGGTGATAAGATGCTGGCGCAAGAAGCGCTGCGTGTTGGGTTGATCGATTATGTTTGCGATCCCGATGATTTGCACGAAAAGCTGCGCGAAATCTGCGGGGGTGCGACAATGGCCGACACTTTGCATGTGGCGGGCATAAAGGCGCTGTTCTGAACGGCTTGTCAGGTTACCCCGAAATCGTGATAACCCAGCTATAGTAGTAAAGGGTATAGGCCGTGGAAGAAGAACAAACGCTGATCGACCAAGCTGTGGGTTACGCCGAATGGGGCTATGATCTTGCGATGGGATGGCTGCTGTCGCCTGTTGCTTGGACGCAATTTGGGTTGTTGGTCGGGTCGTATTTCCTGGCTGTGATGGTGACCAAATTCGCCTCGCCCAAAATCACGCAGTTTTTGACGCCAGGAGAAGGCAAGCAATCCATTATCGCCACAGCGCGACGGTTTGTATTGCGGTTCCTGCCGTTGCTGTTGCCACTGTTTGCCTATGGATTCACCGCGATTGGTGAGGGCGTTGTGACGGCGATGTTTGGGTCCGGTCCCGTCATCGCGTTCGGCAAGCGGGTGTTCCTGTTCCTTGCGATCAGGGCATTTGCGAGGGACATTTTAACCGATCCGTTTCTGTTCTTGCTTGGTAAATTCTTTCTTGTGCCGTTTGCCGCGCTTTACGCGCTGGGCATTCTTGATCCGGTGATTGTAGGGCTTGCCGAAACGCGGGTGAGCATTGGCAACATCGGGTTTAGCGCGCTTGCGCTGTTGCGCGGTGCTGTCGCAGGCAGCTTGCTGTTCTGGCTGGGCAGTTGGACCAACAAGCAATCCGCCAATTATATCGAAAAACAAGCAATGCGCCCTGCGATCAGGCAGCTGTTGGTTAAGTTTGCTGAAATGGTGATCTTTGGCGTCGCGTTCCTGATGCTGATGAACATTATGGGCATCGACCTAGGTGCGTTTGCCGTAATCGGGGGTGCGATTGGTGTTGGCCTTGGTTTTGGTCTGCAAAAAATCGCGTCCAACTTTATCTCGGGCGTGATTTTGTTGGTCGAAGGGCAGGCGACGGTTGGCGACTATGTCGAGTTGGATGGCGGCGAGGCAGGCACGATCATTAAGATGACAGCGCGCGCGACATTCCTAGAGACATTTGACGGCCGCTGGATTGTGGTCCCGAACGAAGATTTCATCACCACAAGGGTTGTGAATTATTCTGACAGCGGATCAGCGAACCGCTTGGAAGCGCCGTTTTCTGTTAGCTATGACACGGACATCAACAAGGTGCCTGCGATCGTCGAGGCGGCGGTGGCCAAACACAAGGGCGTGCTAGACACGCCTGAGCCGCCCGATTGCGAGCTGCGCGGATTTGGTGACAGCGGCATTGATTTTGTCGTCGAATTTTGGGTCAACGGGATCGACGATGGCAAAAACAAATATACATCCGACGTTCTGTTCATCATCTGGAATGCGCTCAAAGACGAGGGCATTGAAATTCCATACCCACATCGTGTGATCGAAATCAAAGGCGGCATGCCTGCGTGAAAACCGCGTTGGTCATAGGCGCTGGTCCTGCAGGTTTGATGGCTGCAGACGTGTTGTCGGCGGCTGGTGTTCATGTGACGATTGCGGATCAGATGCCATCGTTCGGGCGCAAGTTCTTGATGGCGGGTAAATCGGGGCTGAACCTGACCAAGGATGAACCAGCGGTGACTTTTGCGGGCCATTACCCTGACATACCCGAAGCGATGCATGATGCGTTGGCCCAGTTTGGCCCTGCAGACGTGATCGCATGGGCCCAAGGATTGGGCCAAGACGTATTTGCCGGATCGACCATGCGCGTATTTCCCAAAGCGATGAAGGCATCGCCGTTGCTTCGGGCGTGGCTTGCGCGGTTGGCGGCGGCTGGATGCCAGTTTGAACGGCGTTGGAAATGGGTTGGTTGGGACGCGGACGCGGCCAAATTCGAAACGCCGGACGGGGAGGTGGCGTTGTCCCCTGACATCACGATTCTGGCGATGGGCGGCGCAAGCTGGAAGCGGCTTGGGTCAGATGGGGGATGGGCGCAACATGCGCCGACCGTTCCATTCGCGCCCGCGAACGCCGGACTGATGATGAATTGGTCACCCCATATGGAGCGCCATTTCGGGCAGCCGCTAAAAGGCATTGCCATGCGAGCGGGCCAATTCCAATCGCGGGGCGAGATCGTGATTTCCAAGCGAGGGATCGAGGGCGGCGGAATCTATGCGTTGAGTAAACCCCTGCGAGAGGGTGCCGCGTTGCACGTCGATCTCTTGCCCGATTGGGATGTGGATCGGGTGAGGCAAGCCCTGCAACGAGGTGGGAAAAAGGCGAGCATTGCGAATAAGCTGCGCAAAACGCTGCGGCTTGACCCGGCGCAAATTGCGTTGTTGCAAGAATGCGGGCGACCATTGCCCGACGACATCGCGCCATTGATCAAGGCGTTGCCTGTCGCCCATGCGGGGCTGCGGCCTATTGATGAAGCGATTTCAACGGCTGGCGGAGTTCCGTTTGATGCATTGGATGGGTTTATGTTGAAGGACAGGCCCCGCGTTTTTGTGGCGGGCGAAATGCTGGATTGGGAAGCGCCCACGGGCGGATACCTGATAACGGGGTGTTTGGCGTCTGGCAAAGCCGCCGCGAATGACGCGTTGAAATCCGTGGATGTTGCGATTTAGAAAGAACGACAGGGCATTTGACGCGAGCGGAATCGTGCATTCGGGAGCAACACGCGAATTTTTCCACCGGAATTTGGGCGCCACGAGGCCACGAGGCCGCTCTATATGTTGCCAAAACGCACCAATTTTTGGGCCGAAAATCTCGATCATTAGGCGCAATGGAATAGCGCTATTCGTCGCGGAACTGCGTAAACTGGCCAAAAACCCTTATTTTCAACGAATTAGGAGCATCATGGATGACGGAATTGGCAAGATTGCGCTTGTTTAGCTGTCAAAGTCATCAGCCGAGCTTTTCCCAGAGAAATGGTCGTGGTAAATACGGACTTGTCATATGATACAGAGGTAGTTAGAAAACTTCTGATCTTCTTATCGTGCATTTAACTGGAGTACTGACATGCGCATTACAACAACTCTCGCAGCTTCTGCTGCAATCGCAGTAGCCGGTGTTGCTGCTAACGCTGGTGGCCTTGGCGACGCAGGCATGTCTGACGACGACATGGCAATCGAAGTTCCAATGGCAGCTTCAATGGGTGAAGGTTCTACTGGCTCATTGGGCGGTGGCGCAATCATCATGGGCCTTTTGGTTGCTCTGTTGGCTGCTTCTTCTTTCTAAGTTAACCTTAGAAAACAGAATACGGAAAGACGGGCCTTGGCCCGTCTTTTTGTGTTGGGGGGTATGATTAACGGCGTGCCATCATTGCAAGGCGGATCAACAATCGTTCCGTCAAGGCGCGTTGCGGCGCTGTATCAGCCGAACGCAATTGTAAATCGGTTTCTGTCAGAGCGGAAAGCGCGCGTTCCAGTTTCATCCGGCCCCATTGTTCCGCTTGGCGGATCACCTTGTCTCGACGCGGGCCAAACACAGGCGGACGAAGCCTGCCGATACCCGATTGCGGACCGCTTGGGTCGCTTGCCACTTGGTGGAGCCGTTTGAAATGGCGGGTGGCTTGAATGCACAAGGTGACGGGCAATACACCCTGAGCGTAGAGATTGCGCAAAATCGGGCCAAGTTCGCCGACACGGCCAAAGGTCACGATATCCAGCACATCATCGACATCAACCTCGGCGGATTGGGGCGACAGCGATAGCACCTCAGCGATTGTCAGCGGCGATGGATCATCCAGCTTGTAGAGGCCGACTTTTTCGATTGTCTGGCGAAAATCACCCGGCTCGAGCGCTTGTGCCAATCCAAACAGCGCATCCATGACATCACGGTCCACTTGGCTAAGCCCCGCAGAGGTTAGTGTCGCAGTGATTTCGTCACGCGTAGGGGGATTGTCGTAGATGCCGATTGCGCTGGCGTTTGGATGGGCCTCGAAGAGTTTGCGCAAAGCTGATTTCGCGGCGAGTTGGCCCGCTGTGATCACCACTTGCGCATCGCCGGGCTGCCATTCGGTCACGATTTGGGCCATCAGTTTGGTCACCGTGTCGGTCGCGTCCTCGACAAATGCAACGCGGTGACCGGGAAAGAAGCTTTGCGCTTTGATTGCGTCATCCAAGCGGGCAGGGTCCTTGCGCAGGTCAGCGGCGGGAATACGTGTGAGCCGCATTTCCTCTTCGCCCTGCGGCCCGACAAGTGCAGCAATCACAGATTGACGAGCAGCGGCGACGCGCATCGGATCGGCACCAAATATCAAAACGCCCATTTGGGATGGGTCGGGTTTTTTCAGGAATGATGCGACTGCGCTGCCTGCGACTTTCATCGGGTGCGGCCGGACATAAACAACAGGATTCGGTTTGTGATCAGGTCAGCGATGGCGATGGCAAGCCGTGCCTCTGCGTCGTCTTTTGCAGCCACAGTTGCCACGGTTGAGCCTGTCGCGCTGTAGCTTGTGAATGTTGTTGCGGTGTCTGTGATCAACGTGGTTTCGCCAGCGGCGTCTTGTAATGACCATTGGCTGACGCCGATCAAACTGATCCGGCTTGTGTTACCATCGCCTGTAATGGTGGCCGCCTTGGTCGTCATGGTAAATGAGGCGGTCAGATTGAATCGTGGGGTCTCTGCTGCGCCCAAACGATCAATCATCCGCCGCCGCAGGCGGAAACCAATCACCGTTTCGGGTGTGGTCAACGCCACCGCATTGCGTAGCGCAAGAGCGGGGGCGTTTTTGCCATAGACCGGCGCAAGCCCGCACCCGCCCAAGGCCATCAAACCCAAAAGGGCGGACCTACGGGATGGAGACACGGGGCGCTGATCAGATGACAATATTCACAATCCTACCAGGAACGACGATCATTTTCTTGGGCGTAGCACCATCGAGTGCATTTACGACAGCTTCATGCGCCAAAGCCATTTTTTCAATAGCGCCTTTGCTTGCATCTGACGGCACGGCGATTTCGCCGCGGCGTTTGCCATTGATCTGGATCGGCATGGTGACTGTGGCCTCGATCAACAGGGTTTCGTCAGCGACGGGCCAAGGCGCGTCGATCACAAGGCCTGTGCCGCCGAGCAGTGACCAGACTTCTTCTGACAAATGCGGGGTCATTGGGGCCATCAGTTGTGCGAGCGTTTTCATTGCCTCGCGTTTTGCAGGACCGCCAGCCTTGGATTTGGCGAGGGTGTTGGTAAAGCCGTAAAGCTTGGCAATGGCTGCGTTGAAACCAAAGCTTTCGATGCCATTCGTGACGTCAACAATGGCGCGGTGGGTGGCGCGGATCAGGTCGTCATCACCTGTGCCAGCCGTGTCATCCATCGCGGCGATGTCAGCGGCGACACGGTATACGCGACCGATGTGTTTGAATGATGCTTCTGCACCTGATGCTGTCCATTCAACGTCACGCTCTGGTGGGCTGTCAGACAGGACGAACCAACGGGCGGTATCTGCGCCATATTGGGCCAGAATGTTGTCAGGATCGACCACGTTGTTCTTGGATTTGGACATTTTGGCGGAGGGAATCACATTGACCGCTTCGCCTGTATCGGACACGAACATCGCCCCGTCACGCATCTCGACTTGTTCGGGATAGTGATAGATGGGGCGGCCATTTTCGGTGGTGCGTTCTGCGTTTTCATAGATCGCGTGTGTCACCATGCCTTGTGTAAACAGCGCCTTGAATGGTTCGGAGGTGCCTTGGGGTAGGTGGCCCGTCATGTTCATCGCGCGGGCAAAGAAACGGCTATAAAGCAGGTGTAAAATTGCGTGTTCAATCCCGCCGATATATTGATCGACGTTCATCCAATATGCAGCTTCGTCGATGTCCGTGGGGGTTGCGGCGTTGGGGGATGTGAAACGCGCAAAATACCAAGAGCTATCGACAAATGTATCCATTGTATCGGTTTCGCGCGTAGCGGGCTTGCCGCAGGCGGGGCATGCGCAGTTGCGCCAAGTCGGGTGACGGTCTAGCGGGTTTCCGGGCACGTCAAATGTGACGTCATAGGGCAATTCGACTGGCAAGTTTTCCTTTTTCTCGGGCACGGCGCCGCAGTCGTCGCAATGCACGACAGGGATGGGTGTGCCCCAGAACCGCTGACGAGACAGGCCCCAATCGCGCAGGCGGAATTTGGTCACACCGTGGCCGACGCCGTTTTCTTCGCAGAACGCGATGGCCGCGTTGACCGCATCGTCACCAGTTTGCACTGTTTCGCCAGCGAACCCTTTGACGTAGTGCACAGCTTCGGATTTCAGTGGCACGAAAGGTTCGGTCAATTCGGGGGTGCTGTCAGCGTCAGGCAGGAATGTTGCGGTGATCGGCAGGCCGTATTTCGTGGCGAATTCAAAATCACGCGCGTCATGGGCAGGGCAGCCAAATACGGCGCCAGTGCCGTAATCCATCAAGATGAAGTTGGCGATATAGACGGGCAGTTCCCATGATGTATCGAAAGGGTGGCGCACGGTCAGGCCGGTGTCGAAACCCTTTTTCTCGGCTGTTTCAAGCTCGGCGGCGGTGGTGCCACCCTTGCGGCAATCGGCACAGAACGCCGCGACCTCTGGATTGTTACGCTCAAGTTCGCGGGCCAATGGGTGATCTGGCGAAATGCCGACAAATGACGCGCCCATCAATGTGTCGGGGCGGGTTGTATACACCTCAACGCGGTCATGCCCGTCTGGGCCATCAACCATTGAAAATGAGAATTGCAGGCCGCGGGATTTGCCGATCCAATTGGCTTGCATCAGTTTTACCTTGGCGGGCCAATCATCAAGCGTATCGATCGCGGAGAGCAATTCTTCGGAATAATCGCTGATTTTGAAGAACCACTGCACCAATTCGCGGCGTTCCACGTCAGCGCCAGAGCGCCAGCCCTTGCCATCGATGACCTGTTCGTTGGCCAGCACGGTCATGTCTATTGGATCCCAATTGACGACGGCTTTTTTGCGGTAAATCAGCCCTTTTTCAAGGAAATCGATAAACAGCGCCTGCTGTTGACCGTAGTATTCAGGATCGCAGGTCGCAAATTCACGAGACCAGTCGATGGACAGGCCGAGCGGCTTCATCTGGGCCTTCATGTCGGCGATGTTCTGATAGGTCCAATCCTTGGGGTGGCCGCCGGATGCCATGGCCGCGTTTTCTGCGGGCATACCGAATGCGTCCCAGCCCATTGGGTGCAAGACGTTGTGGCCCGTGGACATTTTGTAACGCGCGATCACGTCGCCCATTGTGTAGTTGCGCACGTGGCCCATGTGGATGCGACCGGACGGGTATGGGAACATTTCGAGCACGTAATACTTGGGCTTATCTTCGGAACGGACAGCCTTGAACGTGTCGGCATCAGACCATGCGGATTGCCATTTTTGTTCAATCGAAGCGGGGGCGTAGGTGGACATATTGGGGGTCTTTCATCTGCAAACGCCGGTGATATGGCGCGGCGGTAATCAATTGTGGCGGGGCAAACGGGCCTAAAGGCCGCGATCTGCGATAAAGAGTTGGCGCGCGCGGGTGAGAATAGCATCTTCAATTGCGCGTTTGGTTTCGACGGCAACAGGGCCACTGCGGGATTGAAGCGACACAACGAGCGAACTGGCATCGAGGGCGTTGCTTGTGACATATATTGCTGCGCGATAGGAAGCGCGCCCACCTGGCGGGGTGCCAAAGCCCGTTGTGATGGTGCCAGTGACAGGATCGGCGTCAGTGACGGGCAAGAATTTGAGCACATCTAAGGCAGCAGCATAGAGAAATCGGTTCGCTGATCGGGTTTCGACGGTTTCGTCTCTGGGTGATTGTGATGTGCTGAAAATGGACCCGAACCCGAGGCTGTCGATCATGCCGCAGCCGGAAAGGCCCAATGCCATCGCGGCGATCAAAACGCCGCGTGTCGTATTGGAGTGTGCTTGCATTTCAAAATCCCCCTGACGGGTGTTCACGTTGCGAAATATGTAGCGAACCAAAGGGGGTGTCACAAGCGGTTTGCAAGGCACGCTGATTATAGGTGCCGCAAAAAAGAAAGGGCGGCCCCGAAGGACCGCCCAAACTTAAGTAGATTTCTTCGACTTAGAATTCGAAAGAAACACCAACTGTTGTACCAGCTGTCACGTCACGCTCAGCAGGACCAGCTTCTACGAGTTTAGCTGCTGCGTCTGTGTAGCTTGCGAATGCAGAAGCACCGCCACCCAGATCGTAGTCAACGTATGCGAATGAATCGTCGCCAGCAACACCAGCACCAGCAGTCATGCCGTTGCCAAGGTCGTATGTTGCGCCAAGAGTAGTCACGTCAGCGCTATCCAAAGAAGCAGCTACAGCGATTGCACCAGCAGCGTAACCGGCAGAAACTTCCCAGCTTTCGTCAGCGTTGTATTCAACACCGGCTGTGTAGTCGCCAGCAGCATAGTCAGCGCCAACAGTCCAAGCTTCAGCTTCGTCTGTAGAAGCAGAAAGCGTTACAGCACCAAGACCGTAAGATACGCCTGCATCCCACTCGTCGTTGCTTGCCATGCCGAAGTTCAGGTCAGCACCAGCCACTGTACCAGCAGCAGTTGCAGCGTATTCGCCGCCAACAAGACCAAGAGCAACAGCCCAACCGGAAAGGTCAGTTGAAACACCGATTTCAACAGTGTCTGTGTCGATGTCTGCGCCAGCAGCAACAGGCATAGAAACAGCTACAGATGCACCAGCAACTGTGAACGCGCCAACGATACCGTCTGTTGATTCTTCAGCAGCCTGGCCGATGTCGTAATCGTCGCCAACTGTGGAGAATACAGCGCCGTCAAGGCCTGTGCCGAATGTGACGCTTGCGTCTTTGCCAGCAAGCTTGATGGAGCCAACAGATACTTCGTTTGTAGCACCAGTGCTTGGGTTGAAGTTGATCACAGCAGTTGCGCGCAGGCCGTTGTCCAGCTTAGCAGCCATTGTTGCAGTGATGTCGGCGTCAGTTGCGTAACCAGTTACGTCGTTTACTTCAGCAGATGCTTCGCCGGAGAACTTAACGCTTGTGTGGCCGTCTGCAGCTGCGGCGCCTGCGAAGGCTACCAGAGCTGATGTAGTGAGAAGGATGCTTTTCATAGTATAAAACCCTCGTGTTATGCATTCCAAAGATGCCAGATGTTCTAGCATTGCCAGAGTAATTGCGCCGAACTGGCTGCACACTCAAGAGGATTGGCTGGGAATCTGGCCCGCGCGGAATAAATGATGCATGAAGGTCACACACCGATTTGCGGTTCTCCGCCGATGAAGGGGCCTATAAAGGGTATAACGACATGCCGTTTGGCGATTCAAATATATAAAACAAGGGGTTAATATGGGTTTAGCTGAAATTCAGGGTCGGATCGCAAAATCTGTGCGTCAAGCGGGGCGATCCGATGAAGATGTGACATTAATCGCGGTATCCAAGGTGCAACCCGATGAACGGGTGAAAGCGATTCTCGATCAGGGGCACCGAGTCTTTGGTGAGAATAAGGTGCAGGAGGCCGCCGGAAAGTGGCCTAAATTTCGCGAGACGAATAATGATGTGCAGCTTCATCTGATTGGGCCCTTGCAAACCAACAAGGCAAGGCAGGCGATGGAACTGGCGCAAGCGATCCATACGCTGGATCGGCCCAAGCTCGCCAATACGATTGCAAGGTTGGCGCAAGAGATGGGGCAATGCCCTGACTTGTTTGTACAGGTGAACACAGGTGAAGAAGAGCAAAAGGCGGGATGTTTGCCGCGCGATGCGGATGAATTCATCAAAGAGGTCCGCGCGCTGGACCTGCCTGTGCAAGGATTGATGTGCATTCCACCCGTGGACGAAGAACCATCGCTGCATTTTGCGCTGTTGGCCAAAATTGCCGAGCGCAATGGGCTGACGGGCCTTTCGATGGGGATGAGCAGCGATTTTGCAAGCGCGATTGCATTGGGGGCGACCCATGTGCGCGTGGGTTCAGCGATCTTTGGTGAGCGCACCTATGAGTAGTGACTACGATCCGCCAATGGATCCGCTGGATATATTGCACGACGATCATGAGGTGATTCTGGTCAACAAGCCATCGGGGCTGTTGTCGGTGCCGGGCAAGGGCGAACATTTGGCCGATTGCCTGATCGCGCGGGTTCAAAAGGCGTTTCCGACGGCGTTGCTGGTGCATCGGTTGGATCGCGATACGTCTGGCGTGATGATTTTCGCGCTGACGCCCCATGCGCAGCGGCATCTGGGTCTGCAATTTGAAAAGCGATACACTAAGAAGACATATGTCGCGCGTGTATGGGGTGAAATGGCCGAGAAGACAGGAACTGTTGATCTGCCGCTCATCGTTGATTGGCCGAACAGGCCGCTTCAGATGGTGGACCATGAAAATGGCAAGCAGGCGCAGACCGATTGGCGCGTGTTGCGGGCCAAAAATGGCGAGAGCCGAGTGCGGTTAATGCCCAAAACGGGGCGGTCGCATCAACTAAGGGTGCATATGCTGGCGCTAGGGCATCCGATTCTGGGTGATCCGTTTTATGCGACGGGCGAGGCGCGGGAATATGAGCGGTTGATGTTGCATTCAGAAACGCTGCAGTTCCGGCACCCTGATGGTGGGCAGGGGATGCGCATCACGGCGAAGGCTCCGTTCTAGTATGGAGTGTCGGAGCCTTCAGCGTGGGTATTTTGGTCAGATGATCTTATTGGGCTGCAAATTCTTGGATTGCAGAGATTTCTGATTGATCAATGTTGTGGCCGCCAGCGTGCCAATGCAGCTGCACATTAGCCCCTTGGGATAAGAAGTAATCGGCAAGGGCCTGTGTTTGTAGCGCTGGGCAGATTGGATCGCGTTCGCCCGCCGTGATCAGAATGCGGCGACCTGCGAGCGCGGGTTGTGGTGCGGGGGCCCATGGAATCAGCGGGTGGAGCAAGATCAGATCGCTGAAAATATCAGGTTGGTCGAGCGCCACGGCAGCGGCAATGTTTGCGCCGTTGGAATAGCCAAGCGCGATGCGTTTTGATTGCGGGGCCTCGGACCGGACGAAAGCGGCCATTGCCATTTGTCGGCGCGCGAGATCATCCATGTCATAGACGCCCTCGCCTGTGCGACGAAAAAAACGAAGTGCGCCGCCTTCGCTGACATCGCCGCGTGGGGAGGTAATGTCAGCGTCGGGCCAGAGATCGACGGCGAAGCTGTGAAATTGATCCTCGGTCCCGCCTGTGCCGTGAAAGGTAAAGACGTGGCGGCTTGCGCTGTCGTGGCGGGTGCGGTTGGCGAGGTAGGTCATGACAGTGGAACCAGATGGCTTTCAAGAGCTGCGCGCAGGTGTTCGTGCTGGCTGGGGAGTTTGAGAGCCTCGCCGAGGTGGGCCGTGTCTTCGTCGGTATTGAAGCCGGGTTCGTTTGTGGCGACCTCGAACAACACGCCGCCGGGGGTGCGGAAGTAGATGGCATGGAAGTAGTCGCGGTTGATGACGGGCGTGACTTGGTAGCCAGTGTCGAGCAGGGCTTCGCGGACCTCAAGCTGACGGGCGCGGTTTTCGACGGCAAATGCGATGTGGTGAACGGAGCCTGCGCTTGATTTCGCATCGGGTGCGTCGGGGCGTTTCACCACGTCGATGATATTGGCGTCATTGCCGCCCTCAACAATAAAGCGCGTGGTATCGCCGGATGTGTCGGATTGCGTGTAACCCATGAAGCTGAGTAGTTCGGTTGTGGCCCCATCGTCGGTCAGCACCATGTCAGCACCGCGAAATCCGCGTATCGCGAAATCTGCATCAACACCATTGCCTGTCCAAGGGGTGCGGTCATCTTCCGCTTCGATCAAGGCAAGGCGTTCGCCGTCGGGGCCGTCGAACAGGATGCGGGGCTCGCCAAAGTGGGTGTCAGTCGTCAGGTTCGCGACCTCAAATGTGGTCAGGCGGTCGATCCAAGGCTTTGACCCGCCTTTGGGAATGGCAAAGCTGGTGATGCCAACCTCGCCTGTGCCGCGTTGTCCGCGCGCTGCGTGTTCAAACGGGAAATAGGTCATGACCGTGCTGGGTGTGCCAGCCTCGTCACCATAATAGAGGTGGTAGACGTCAGGCGCGTCGAAGTTCACTGTTTTCTTGACGCGGCGCAGGCCAAGGACGTTTGTGAAAAACGCGTTGTTCTGAACAGCACTGCTGGCCAGTGATGTAACGTGGTGCAAGCCTTGGATTTGGGTCAGCATGATTTCTCTCCTAAATTGTTAGGTCATAAATAGAGAGATTTAATTCGCACAAAAGGCACAGTGACGCATAGGTTTGGTGCGCCACTGCACATGACATTAATCTGGCCAGCCAGAGACGGCTTTGACCTCAAGGTATTCCTCAATCCCGAAAACACCGCCCTCACGCGCATCGCCGGACATTTTGATGCCGCCAAATGGCGACCCTGCGCCGCGGGACTGGCCGTTCATTTCAACCATACCAGATTGCAGAGCGTGGGCGAGACGGATGCGGCGGGCGCCATCACTGGTTTGTGCATAGTTGGTCAGGCCATATGGCGTGTCATTGGCGATGCGAATTGCGTCTGCCTCGTCATCAAACGGGATCATCGCCAAAACGGGACCAAAGATTTCGGTTTGTGCGATCTCCATGTCATTGGTCACATCGGCAAAAATGGTGGGGCGGACGTAATAGCCGCGATTCACGCCGTCAGGCAGGCCAGTGCCGCCCGCGACAAGGCGCGCCTCTTTCTCACCAACTGCGATCAGGCCTTGAATTTTGTCCCATTGGGTTTTGTTGACAACTGGTCCCATGTGGCGGCCTGCCTCGGTGGTGGGGCCGACCTGGATAATGTTGGCGGCGGCGATGGCCTCTTCGACTGCTTGATCATAGCGCGAGCGTTCGACCAGCATGCGTGTCGGCGCGTTGCACGATTGGCCTGTGTTGTTCATGCAGTGCATCACGCCGCGTTTGACGGCCTTTGCGTCGGCGTCGGCGAAAATGATGTTGGCACCTTTGCCGCCCAGCTCAAGCCGGACGCGTTTCAAGGTTTCGGCGGCGGCCTTGCTGATCAATTTGCCAGCGCGGGTTGATCCGGTAAAGCTGATCATGTCGACGTCATCATGGGATGATAGTTGTGATCCGACGCCAGCGCCGTCGCCGTTGACCATGTTGAACACACCAACAGGGACGCCAGCCTTGTGCAGGATTTCTGCGAACAGGACGCCAGACAATGGCGCCTCTTCGGATGGTTTCAGGATCATGGTGCAGCCAGCGGCGAGGGCGGGGAACACCTTGAGTGCGATCTGGCTAATCGGCCAGTTCCAAGGGGTAATCATGCCAACAACGCCGATGGGCTGGCGGATGATGCGGTCATTCGGGGCGTGATCGCCAAGGGGTGCGACCCATTCGATGGCGTCCATATGGTTGATCGCGTCTGACAACGCCCACGGCAGGCTGGGGGCCTGCGCGTTGTGTGCGAGATCATGCGGTGCGCCCATTTCCATGCGGATCGCCTCGGCCATGTCATCGGCGTGTTCGGCATAAACAGTGAGAATGTTTTCAAGCAGCGCTTTGCGCTGGGCAGGTGGTGTGGCGGCCCATACGGGGAATGCGGCGCGGGCGGCTGCGACGGCGGCGTCGGTATCAGCCTGCGAGCCGAGCGAGATTTTGGCGACCTGATCCTCGGTCGAGGGGTCAATCACGGGGTAGTCGTGTGGTGTGGCAGGGGCGACCCAAGCGCCGTTGATGTAGAAATCTGTTTTGGTGATCATGTCGCTGCTCCGGCTATGCGTTTGCCGCAATCTGGCATTGCGTGTGTTTGGGCGCAAGACCACTGGCAGGCCATCAGTGACGCACCTATGTTAAGGAAAGAGATTGATGAAAAAAGGAGAGCCGCAATGGGCCTACGTATTAACGACACGATCCCGAACCTGACTGTTGAAACCGATCAGGGCACATTTGCGCTGCATGATTGGGTTGGCGATAGCTGGGCGATCATGTTTTCGCATCCCAAGGATTTCACGCCTGTGTGCACAACCGAATTTGGTGCCGTGGCACAGCTGGCCGATGAATGGGCCAAGCGCGGGACCAAGGTGATTGGCGTGTCTGTCGATGGTGTTGAGGATCATAAAAAGTGGAAGGGCGATATTGAGAAAGTGGGCGGCGCTGCCGCTGGTTTCCCGATTGTCGCTGATACTGATCTGGCTGTTTCCAAAGCGTTCGATATGCTGCCCGCCGAGGCGATCCTGCCCGATGGGCGCACGCCAAATGACACCGCAACAGTCCGCGTGGTTTACATCATCGGGCCTGACAAGCAGGTCAAACTGACGATGACATACCCGATGAACGTGGGCCGCAACTTTGCCGAAGTGCTGCGCGCATTGGACGGTTTGCAGACGGCGGCAGGGCACGGTGTTGCGACGCCAGCCAACTGGATCGTGGGCGACGACGTCATCATCCCCGCGACGGTTTCTGATGCGGATGCCACGGCGAAGTTTGGTGCGTTTGAAACCGTGCTGCCGTACCTGCGCAAGACAAGTTTGTAAGAGTGGAAGGTCCGTCATGATGGCGGGCCTTTTGACGTTCTTTGACGAGGTCGCGGTTCGTAAGGAAGGGCCGTGAAACGCCGCTTTGCGGGACAAACCGGACTTGTGCACGCGCGGCTATTGCTGATGCAGCATTGTCTCGCTGCCGCGGCGTTGATCGCATGTCACTGCAGCATTTTCACCAAAGCAGCCGCTCGAACGGGTCAACCTTGCCGGATCTCAAAGGGTTTTTTGCTGCAGTTGCTCAAATTTCAGCTTTAGGTTTGCAGGTTATCCCAGCTAATACGTGACGACAATTACGACGCCTAATTGGGTCGCAATTAGGGTAGATACAATGTCCGAATCTGGTCTCACATCGCTATAGCTTGAAATTGGGAGCATTGGTGATGAAGGACTGTATCGTTTTATCGAATGGCCGCCTGACGGAAAAACAAAGGGGTGCGTATTGGAACGATGGTTATCTTTTCCCGATTGAGGTTGCAGCGGCGTCCCAAGTCAAAACTTGGCGCAGCGCGTTGGAACAGATCGAACGCGATTGGCTCGACAATGGGCTGCCTTTGCCGCTCAACACCTACAAGCGCGTGAACGCCCAAGTTGTCATGCCTTTGGCCTGTGAAATCGGCCTTCATAGCCCAATTCTAGACGCCGTCGAGGGCGTCCTTGGCCTCGATGTCATGCTATATTCCGTCGAGTTTTTGACTAAAGAGGCACACACAAAACATGTAGTCACGATGCACCAAGACCTTGCTTATTGGGGCATGGGGGACATGGACAATATCCTGACGGCTTGGCTGGCGCTGTCGCCGGCAACGACCACCTCGGGGTGCATGGATTTTGTGCAGGGCAGTCATAAGAACGAAATTTTGGATCACGAGGATAGCTTTGACGAACTGAACCTTTTGTCGCGAGGGCAAGAGATTGCTGTTGATGTGACCGAGGCCGATAAAGTCGCGGTGGAATTGGCACCGGGGTGTATCAGCCTGCATCACGGATTGACGATCCACGGGTCCGGCCCCAACCAATCTGATGACCGTCGGATCGGTGTCGCAATCAGGTACGTGTCGGCCAAAATGCGCAAGGCGGGTGGTGCCAAAGACTACGCCATCTTGGCACGTGGGACGCATGGTAAGGACAGTTTTACCACCTACCATCCACCAGCGGCCCTGTTCGATGACCAAAGTATGGCTCTATATGAGACCATCCGTGTGGAGCAGGCAAAGGTTATGATGGCGGGTGCGAAAAAGGGCAGCGCGATCTATTAAACGACAGCAACTGAAGCCGATCAAAGGAGAAACCTTATGTCTGAACGCACACCGCGACCACCTATGGGTATCGCTACCAAGACGACCGTTCAGAACAAGCTTCTTTATCGCGACTTTCTTGCAAGCTTTGACACCGGGCATTTCGCTGATGTCGCCAAAGCGGGTCAGATCATGTTCTCTGACACGTCCAAGACGAACGCCAGCCACCCGATCAATGAAGCGGGCAACGGATACGTCGCGGATGTGATCGCGCCACTGGTCGACGCATTTTCCGGACTACAGCGCCAGAATTACATCGTCATCGGCGGGGAATACCTTGGCACAGAATGGGTGACATCGACTGGCTATTTCTATGGCCATTTTGAGAACCCGTTGTTCGGAATACCACCAAGTGGAAATCTCACCTATCTGCGATTTGGCGAATTTCACAAAGTCGAGGATGGGCAGATCACGGAATCCTATGTCTTCTTAGGGTTCGCGGAGCTGATCATCGCACTTGGGCTTTGGCCGTTGGCACCAAGTCAAGGATACGAGGGCGTCGTCACTGGCCCCGCCACGCATGACGGCGTGTTCTATGATCCATCCGATCCTTCGGTGTCACGGGCGGCGGCGGATCACGTCGAAGGCATGTTGATGCAGCTCGCGTCAGCGGACCAAGGATGGAAGCCATTCTGGGATGACCGCATGGTCTGGTACGGGCCGGGCGGTTTGGGATCTTATGCTACCCTCGACGGATTTTCCGCATTTCAAAGGCCCTTCGAGGAGACGTTTGAAGGCTGGGGCGATGGTAAGGCCGATGGCGTCACCGGCGTCGGATCGCAGTGCAAATCGGGTGATGGGGAATACACGTTTCTATGCGGTTGGCCGCAACTGACGGGTGTTCAGGTCAAATCGTTTCTGGGTGTTCCTGCCACGAACAAGCGCGTGTTCATGCGCGACTGCGATTGGTGGCGGTGTGAGAACGGTAAAATTCTAGAGAACTGGTGCATGTTGGATATCCCGCATGTGTTGCTGCAACTTGGGTATGATCTATTTGCCGAGGTTGCTCGGACAGCCCCGGACTAACCCTGCATCGCATTAAACACCGGAATGCATGTCTTTCTTGCGGCTTCGTGTCTCTTTCGTGCCGGCGTCACTGCCATCATGGAATGTCCCGAACCAACGGTCCCACGGCATCTCCTGATTGCCGTAATTGCATTCGTAATAGCGGTGATGGAGTTGATGATAAAACGTCCCCAACGCCAGCTTGCGCTTATCTTTGATCAACAGGTCTTCGTAGCCCGTGTGCGTCATCGCAGCGCCGGGGCCCAGATAGATCACATGGAAGAAAAGATGGATCGGGTGGCTTGGGATCACGCAATGGATCAACAGCGATGATAGATAAAGCAAATGCTCGACGGGGTGCATCGACAGGCCAGACCACGGGCCGATATTCACGTTGCGATGGTGCAGCGCATGGACCCGTTTATACAGGATCGGCACATGTAACAGCCGGTGGACCCAATAGAAATGGAACGCGGACCAGATCGGCAACAGCACCAATCCCGCGGTGAACAGAAATGGGTTTGATGTTAGGCTTATGGTTGGAACATAGCCATTCGCCATCAGCCACATAACCAAAACCTGAAACACCGTGACTAGCAGCACGCCGCTTCCAAGCGACCAGAACATGTTGTCATGCACTTGGTTAGAGAAATTCCAAAGGCTGTTACCTTTTGCCGGTTCTCGGTGATCGAACTTCAGCGCTTTGCCTTGCCCCCGGCGCACGTAAAAGAACCAATGCAACCCGCCTGCGATGCAAATCATCAGGGCCAAATTCACCAGCCAAACCTGAAAGACCCAGTCAAACGCGAACGTCTTGGCTGTTTCAAGCGACGGATACAGGAACAACCAGCTCAGCGTCGCCAAGACGACCATCATCACCCGTTCGCTTAATGTCAGCCAGTTGCGCAACACCCACCGGCCAAGGAAGCGTGGATCAGGCGGCCATTTGAAAATTGACGGGTCCGCAAGTGGAAGATCTGGATGATAGTGCCACTCTTTGCTTATCGGCTTTGGGTCAGCGTCGTGGGTCATGGCAACCTCAGGACATTTCTGATGGTGGGGTCAAAACAGGTGGCATTTCAAAATCATCGCGCCACGCGACGAGGCAAAGCACCGGATCATCCAAGGTTTCCAACGCATGCGGTTGATTGCTTTCGTGAAACGATGTGCAGCCTTCGGTGAGCCTTTCATCGGGGCAGCCTTTGCGTTTGAACACCCCGTTACCGGACACAACCATGTACATCTCTTCGGCAGGATGTTGGTGCCAAGGATAATAAAAGTGACACGGCATATAGACCATGAAAAGCCGTATCGCCGCAGACATGAACGGGGCGTTTTCGCCAATGATGCAGTAGCATGCGAACCGGTCCATGAAGTCGTCGCCGATGTCGGTGTCTTTGTAGGTTTCGCGCCAATGAACCGCGTCGCTTGCCGCGCGAATGGCATCCTGAAGTGCTGGGTAATTGTGAGAGACCAATTTTTTGTCCTCGCAAAAGACATCGCAGCACGTGCTGTGAAATGGCGTGACGGCTTGGCGTCCGATATCATCGGGAAACGGCGTAAAACCCGTCATCGCGGCATTTTCGGCGTAAGCGGTTTGCGTAGTACGCAACAGGCTTTGATAAACGGCTTCTTGATCCATCTTGCAACGATTGGACAATCATCAATAGCCGTCTGTTGAAAAAACGACGTTGATGACGGTTTCGGGCGACCCATGGTCTGCCAACCGCCAAGCGTGCCGCTCAGTGACCAGTGAATAACACCTCGCGGGGACATACAGGTCTTGGCGAAAGTCTCTGCCAGAGCTCGCCTATGCAACGGACGACACTTATGCCGAGTACTTCATGTACCAATCGCAGAATTGTTTGCAGTGCTGTTCGTCAGCTGCGAAGGGCCCCGGTTTATAATGCGTTGATCGCGCGCCTGATGTCATGGACATGCACAATCCAACATCCTCGGCATTTGTGACTTTCCAAACATTTGTCAGATGCGCGACGTCATAGTCCTCCTCCTCAACGGCATCATCACGCACGATCCAACTGGAATAGAGCGCGCATTTCTCTGGCCCCAGCGGCAAGACCCAATTCGTCGCAATGTGATCTGACGTGAAGTGGATCCATGCATTTGGATTGAACCACATAGACAATGTACTTGGATCATAATCTTCAAACGGTCCGATAAGTTTTTTAGACGCTGGTGCGCCGTCAAATGTGATGGATTTGTAGTTTTCATACATTGGGTATCGCGCGATCCGGGCACTGTCATTTAGCGTAAAAGCCTTTTCTTGCCAAGTAAGGCCCAACCCTTCCCATCGCTGCACCGCACGATCAAACAGCACTTTGTAGGCAGGCGTTTCAGCGCCGTTAAAGCTGGAGGGATCAAAGAGTTGCGTCAAACCTTTGTGGTTGTTGGTGCAATGGCAGCATTCACGGTTGTTAATCATGACCATCAGCCAATTGGCATCAATGATTTCGCGGTGGTGATGTGCCAGTTTATATCCACCCTTTTCGAACCCGAACGGATCTGTGTAGGGAGCGATAATTTTGACTATTTCATCCATATCGCTGTAGTCTGGATTATCGCTAAGGCAGGCAAAAATCATGCCTGATATTTCGACCACAGGGACTTGCTGCAAGCCGCGAGACACACCTTCGGCTGATGTTGGGAACTCTTTTCCAAATCCTGGCGCGTTGCGCAGCGTGCCGTCGTTCAGGTTGTAAGCCCACTGGTGGTTTGGGCAAATTATGCTCGCGGGACATTTTCCGGTATCTTGTTTCAACAGCCGCGCACTTTGATGTTGGCACCTGTTCACCATGCAGCGGATCACGCCATCTGTACCGTGCAACAGGAAATACTGGTCGTCAAAAAGCTGGAAATTGAAATAGTTGCGAGGCTCGGGCACATCCCCGCGGGTCCCTACAAAAAACCACTTTTGACTGAGAACCCGCCGTGCGCGCGCATCATCAAATATCACATCTTGGGGAAACCCAAAGCCGGACGTGTACTGGTTCATCTGTTGTGTTCCCTTACTATCGTTTTGAGGAATACAATTGGCCAGCGACTAAGAAGTTACTTGTTCAAACGCGACCCGAGCAGACCTGAACCAGTCCTATCTTAGCAATGGTTCAGCTTCCGCCTGAAAATTCTTCAAACAGCCAATCTTCAAACAGCTGCACCTCGGGTCTTTTGGAACGTTTCGAGCGTGGTCGCATCAGGTAGTAGCCATTCGGGATTGGGACTTCGGCACCGGCCACTGAAACCCTTTCGTTTGTTGCGTTCGCCATTTCAACCAACTGTGTCATTATCACAGCGTATCCACCGCCTGTTGCAGCCAGCTCAATTGCTGCTGTCATTGTATCGACGAAGTACTCTGAAATCCCCGTTGGCATGGCAATGTCTTTGGCTGCGAAGTAACGCCCCCAATCGGCTTCTTGTCCCAAAACGTGGATCAGCGGCCCTGCCAAAATCTCCATTGTTTTGTTGGCGCCATTGTTCGAACCAACACCGCATATCGGAACAATGGTTTCGTCTGATAGCTTTTCAGACGCGACATCTGTCCAATCTCCGCGTCCAACACGCAACTCGACATCAACGTCATCGAATCCGGTTGTATCCGTCCAAATATTGGACACCAGGCGCAGTTCAATGTCCGGGTGCAACGCCCTGAATTTAGGGAGCCGCGGGGCGAGAAAGAGGGCGGATGTCGATATGGGCGCCTTCAGCGTGACCATTCGACTTGTCGTCGTACCAAAAAGACTGGTTGTGGCGAGAGCGATGTCTGACAAAGATTGCCGCACCGTCGGCACATAGGCCTGACCAATTTCTGTCAAGGACAGATGCCGCGCGCGTCTATGGAACAAGCGATTTCCCAACCGGCCTTCCAGTGATCTGATATGAAGGCTGACGGCTGTTTGCGTCAGTCCAAGTTCCGCCGCTGTTTCGGTGAAATTTAGATGCCGGGCCGCGGCTTCAAACGTGCGGAGCCATGTAAGGTTGATCTGTTTTTCCAGCACCATCTACCACCAAATTTATTTGCCTATAAATCCCATCTTTCATCGTTTTTATTTTTTGCGCAAGTGGTGGATATCGTAGTTCAACAAGATCAACATCCATCTTCGGGAAAACCCTCATGCCCCTATCTTCATTGAATAACCTTCTTGACGATACATCATTCGTACCAGAGGCCGCCAACGATACCCCGACGCCATTTGTCGCCGCATTGGACGATCAACCGATTGAAGGCGGGTTTGATCCGATCTTTGGGGATGTGACATGGCAAACCCTCATCTCGGGCGACAAGACTGCGTCAAACGGTTTGGTTCTGGGCGTCGCGACGTTTCCAGCAAACGGTGTTTTGCATCTGCACCGACATGCGCCCCCAGAATTCTACTTCTGCCTTTCGGGATCGGGCGTTGTCACGATGGACGGGCAACCCCACCATATTGCCCCGGGTTCGGCGATTTTCATTCCGGGAAATGTCGAACATGGTGTGCGCGCTGGTGATGAAGGTCTGAAGTTCGCCTATGGCTTTGGCGAAAATGCCTTTTCCGAAATTGAATACCAGTTTACTGCTTAACGGCAGCAAGCGTACCCAACAAAGGCGATCTTTATTATGTCATCAAATAGCCCGCGCCGTTCAGGCGGTCGTTCTGCCCGCCAAGCGCTTCGCGCCGCACCTCTGACTGAGGATGTTCGCCCGATCCGTGCAGGTATGGAAGGCGGGACCTACAAACCGCTGTCCGACACAGACATTCAGAAAATTCACAATGCCGCACTGGAAGCACTCGAACGTATCGGGCTTGCTGATGCACCGCCGTCTGGCGTCGAAATCTTGACAAAAGCCGGTGCAATCCAAGGGGATGACGGCCGCATCCGGTTCCCCCGCGCACTTGTCGAAGACATGCTTTCCAGAGCGCGGCGTGAAGTGACCCTTTTCAGCCGTGATGGTAAAAATGATTTGTTGCTATCGGGTCATCGCGTGCACTACGGCACTGCTGGCGCGGCGGTGCACATTGTCGACGTTCATGGCAATGAATACCGCGAATGCACCGTTCAGGATTTGCACGACGCTGCTCGGATCGTGGACGAGCTCGATAACGTCCACTTCTTGCAACGCCCGATGATTTGCCGTGACATCCCCGACAATTACGAAATGGATCTGAATTCGATTTATGCGTGTACGTCAGGCACGACCAAACACGTAGGCGTGTCATTCACCGAACCCAATTTCGTCGCGGGTGCGTTTGAAATGTTGTATGAAATCGCGGGTGGCGAAGCGCAGTACCGCGAACGCCCCTTTGTCTCAAACTCGAACTGTTTCGTTGTCCCGCCAATGAAATTCGCGACTGAAAGTTGCGAGGTTATGGAGGCCTGCATTCGTGGCGGCATGCCCGTTCTATTGCTGTCGGCAGGTATGGCTGGGGCGACGGCCCCATCGACCATTGCTGGCGCGATCACACAGGCGACGGCTGAATGTCTCGCTGGCCTCGTCTATGTTAATGCCATTGCTCCGGGGCATCCAGCCATCTTTGGCACGTGGCCATTCGGCCTAGACCTGCGCACAGGTGCTATGTCGGTCGGATCAGGCGAGCAGGCGTTGCTGACCGCAGGCTGTGCCCAGATGCACAAATTCTATGGCTTGCCTGGTGGTGCCCCGGCTGGCGCGTCAGATTCCAAAATGCCGGACATGCAGGCGGGCTGGGAACAGATGTGTTCCAACGTCATGGCGGGTCTGTCAGGTCTAAACATGGTCTATGAGGCTGCGGGCATGCATGCGTCGCTGCTGGGGTTCTGTCATGAAAGCCTGATCCTAAGTGATGACATCATCGGTCAAGCATTGCGGTGTGTCCGCGGTATTGAAGTGAACGATGAAACCCTCGCACTCGATCAAATCGAACAAGTTTGCGTTGGTGGCCCCGGTCACTATCTTGGTACCGATCAAACACTTAGCCGGATGCAATCAGACTTTGTCTATCCCGCTCTGGGCGATCGCACCTCACCAAAGGAATGGGCTGAATTGGACAAACCCAATCTGTTGATCAAAGCAACACAGCGCAAAGAGGATATCTTGGCCAAACGTTCTGCTGCGCGTTTTGAACCCACGCTTGACGCGAAATTGCGCGCAACGCACAACATACATCTTCCAGCCTAAGACGTGTTTGCGCAGACCAAAGCATGAAAAAAGAGCCGATGACCCAAGTCGCGGGCGCGGGCACTGCTTATAATAAGCAGTGCGAGTTACACCTGTTCACTTTCGTCCTACTAGATGGGTTTTCTCATCTGTCCTTGGTGTCTGCGCTTGAAACGCTTCAGGCTGCAAACCTCGTTGCGGGGTCTCAGCTTTATGATTGGAAGACATGCAGCCTATCAGGGGGTCCCGTCCGTTCCAGCGTTGGGCTCGCACTACCGGTGGATTTTGATGTTCGCGACATCGCGCACCCGCAAGACATCGTCATTGTATCAGGCGAAGGCGCGTTCGAGATTGATATTGGGCGTCTTAAAGTGTGGCTTGCCCGCGTTGGTCGCGGTCAAACACGCGTTACCGCAATAGGCACTGGGTCAATAATAATGGCACGGATAGGTTTGTTGGACGGTAAATCGGCGGCCGTGCACCCGTGGTACCGTACCGGTTTCACCGAGCTTTACCCAAGTGTTACACTTAGTCGTCAAACACATCTTGCAAAAGGATTACGCTGTTCTGCTTCTGGCGGAGTGTCCGGCATCGATCTGTTCCTAGACCTCATTTCTTTGGATCACGGGACCACATTTTCGAATGACGTTGCGGAAAGCCTTTGTTACGCACCAATTCGATTAGTCCAGAAATCCGTCGATACTGGATCCCCCAATAGTATGTCGGTTCTACATCCAATCGTCTCGCGGGCTATTGCGATGATGGAAAACACGATCGAATATCCTGTTTCTCCAACTGTTCTTGCGAAAGATTCTGGCATCTCAACTCGGCAATTAGAACGATTGTTCCAGCGCTACATCGGGACATCTCCGAAGCGTCACTATATGCGGCTACGACTGCGTGAGGCTTATCGCCTGCTGATACAATCCCAGTTGAGCATCACACAAGTGGCTTTCGCGTGTGGCTTCACATCACCAAGCCACTTTTCGAAGTGTTTCAAAGCAGAGTTTTCCATCAGCCCGTTTGAATTCAGAAGGGCAAAGGCGGAATAGGTTCGAGGGCATTTTGCCTAACGGCCTTTCGGTTACGATGTGCCAAGACCGGTCAGTCATTCAAACACACACGGCCAGCTACGTCCGCAACCTGAAGCTTGAGCGTATCATTCTCGCGGCGGCTTGGGTGAATGACTGGTTTTCCCTTAGCATAACGGCATACGAACTTAAGAAATTGCAGCAAATTCCGCGCTGCGCGCGCACGCAGCACAAAAATCGAATTCGCAGAATGGGCTCGCAGTTAGGTTTCGTCGCTCAGAGAGCGAACGACAGCCGCTGATTAGCCAACGAGTGCCAATCGCAGGGCCAGCCGCGATTTCAATGGCTTGGCCAAACGATCAGATGGCCGGTGTTGGTCGGCTTGCCGCACCGGCATTGCCGCGTCAGCTAACGGCGGCTGTGAGCCCACTTTACAGATTTTCTGCAATGCGGCGAATGTCGGCTTCAGTAGTTTTGGCAGCTCTCGAAATACTGGACATGTGGCGCATGTCCGTCCCGCAACATCCTCCAAGAACGTTAATATGCGGAAACCTACGCCGAATTTCCGAGAGTTGCTGTCCGAGTTCATTTGGATTGCCGTCGTCAAGCTCTTCGGCTTCATCCAACTCTGCATGACTGCACCGCGATGCATTGGCGACGATGCCGCGTATGCGCTGCATCCATGGAGCATCGGTCAACACGTTCCCAAAGTGGTCAGGATGCGCGCAATTGATCATGAAATATGCGGCATAACCGCCCGTCGCCGCGTCTACCTGAGTGATTGCCTCTTTAAGTGAAGCACCTGTTGGAAGACACCCATCGGTCTCAACCGTGAAAGCGATGACGACCGGGAGGCCAAAGAGCTTCGCTGCTCGTACGATACCCACGGCCTCGGCAGGATAGGCGAGAGTGTAGCCGCTGATCAGATCAACATCCGTCTCTGCCAAAGCCGTGATTTGCTCAACATGATAGGCCTCAGCTTCAATTGCGCTCATTTGTTCACTGGGCGCGTAGGCATCGGCGCGCGGTCCGACATTGGCGCTTATCACCGTCGGTAGATCGCCTAACTCGTCCCTCGCGGCACACATGTGGGCTATGGCTTTCTTGTTCAGGTCAATCAATTGTTCGGGTGAGTAACCAACGGCGGCACCGCGATCCCGATTGGCGACCCACGTTGGGCTTTCGAGGATGACGCCAATGCCATGTTCTTTGCCTACAGCGATCAAATCACGGTAATAGCCATTCAGTTGAGCGCGTCCGTCTTTGGATTCCAGCAGCGGGTAAGAGGCAAACCCCGGAAGATCGACACTTTGGGTGAACATAAGATCGGTTTCCATGCCGGTGTAGACCACATACAGGTCACCTTTGAGTTGAGGTATATTGCTTCGATGAATTGCCATGAGATACGCTAGGTCCCCGCTGTGAATATTCGTAGACACTAACAGGCTGACAACGATACGCCTATAGTGCTTGGATTTTTACAAAACTTGTACGTTTCTGTCAAAAGCAAAACAATCCTTTAGGCTATCGTCATGAAAGGGGTCATTGGCGCAGCCGCAGCGAACTGGCGCTAAGTCCGCAGTGTGTAAATTCCACCTCTGATCCTTGCTGCGGTCTGCATGAATGGCCGGTCTTCCTGCTGCGCGGCGGCACGAAATATGTCGCACTTGCGGCATTTCCTGCGCTGCGTGCGCACGCAGCGCAAATTACGAATTTACAGATTGGGCTCAAAGCGGACATAGCATAAAAAAAGCCCCGATGTTTCCATCGGGGCTTTCGTTTTGAGAAAGGAGCAGGAGATTAGTCTTCTGACTTTTCTTCTTTTGCTTCTTCGCCAGTTTCCTGATCGACGATTTTCATGGACAGGCGGACCTTGCCGCGGTCGTCGAAGCCCAAGAGCTTGACCCAAACTTCTTGGCCCTCTTTGAGGACGTCGGAAGGGTGGTTCAGGCGGCGGTTTTCGATTTGGGATACGTGGACCAGACCGTCGCGCTTGCCAAAGAAGTTCACGAATGCGCCGAAGTCGACGAGCTTCACAACCTTACCTTTGTAGATAACGCCTTCTTCTGGCTCAGCTACGATAGAGTGGATCATGTCATAGGCCCTCTTGATGGCCTCGGCGTCGTTGGATGCCAGCTTGATGATACCTTCGTCGTTGATGTCGACTTTGGCGCCGGATGTTTCAACGATTTCACGGATGACCTTGCCGCCAGAACCGATAACTTCACGGATCTTGTCAGTTGGGATCTGCATGGTCTCGATCTTGGGTGCGTGAACGCCCAGATCTTTGGCACCTGTCAGAGCTTTGCCCATCTCGTCGAGAATGTGCAAACGGCCTGCTTTGGCTTGCTCAAGTGCTTTGGCCATAATCTCTGGCGTGATGCCCGCGATTTTGATGTCCATCTGCAAAGATGTGATACCGTTGGCAGTACCAGCAACTTTGAAGTCCATGTCGCCGAGGTGATCTTCGTCGCCCAAGATGTCGGACAGGATCGCGTAGTCGCCATCGTCTTCCATCACGAGGCCCATAGCCACACCAGCAACTGCTGATTTCAATGGCACACCCGCGTCCATCATGGACAAGGAGCCACCACAAACAGACGCCATAGAAGACGAGCCGTTTGATTCAGTGATCTCGGAGACCAAGCGGATTGTGTATGGGAAATCAGTTGGCGCAGGCAGGACAGCCTGAAGAGCGCGCCAAGCAAGTTTACCATGACCGATTTCACGACGGCCGGGGCCACCAACACGGCCAACTTCACCAACAGAGTATGGTGGGAAGTTATAGTGCAGCATGAAGTTGGATTTATACATGCCGGACAGCGCGTCGATCATCTGTTCATCGTCGCCAGTGCCGAGTGTTGTCACAACAAGACCCTGCGTTTCACCACGTGTGAACAAAGCAGACCCGTGTGTACGTGGCAGGATGCCTGTCTCGGATACGATGTCACGGATTTTATCCAATGCACGACCGTCGATACGCTTGCCTTCTTTGACAACTGCGCCGCGAAGGATGCTTGATTCCAGCTTCTTAAGAGCAGAGCCGAGGTTGCCGTCAGCTTGCTGTTCTTCTGTCAGGCTCGCAACGATCGCGTCTTTGGCCGCAGAAACGGCTGCTGTGCGCTCTTGCTTGTCCATGATCGCATAAGCTGCTGCCATGTCTTTTTGGCCAGCTGCCTTCACTGCTTCGAACAGGTCAGAGTAATCTGGTGCTTCGAAGTTGAACGGCTCTTTTGCGCATTCTTCGGCCAGATCAATGATCATGTCGATAACTGGCTGGATGCTGTCATGTGCGAATGTCACAGCGCCGAGCATTTCTTCTTCGGTCAGCTCGTATGCTTCTGATTCAACCATCATTACCGCGTCTTTTGTGCCGGCAACAACGAGGTCAAGACGTTGATCTGGGTTCATGCGCAGGTTGTGCATGTCGTCCATTTCAGGGTTCAGAATGTATTCGCCATCTTCAAAGCCAACGCGGCAAGCAGCGATTGGGCCCATGAATGGTGCGCCAGAGATTGTCAGCGCAGCAGAGGCTGCGATCATCGCAACCATGTCTGGGTCGTTGACCAGATCGTGCGACAGAACTGTACACATCACCAGAACTTCGTTTTTGAAGCCAGGGACGAACAGTGGACGAATTGGACGGTCGATCAAGCGGGATGTCAGCGTCTCTTTTTCAGTTGGACGTGCTTCACGCTTGAAGAAGCCACCTGGTACTTTACCGGCAGCGTAGTATTTTTCTTGGTAGTGCACGGTCAGGGGAAAGAAATCCTGACCCGGCTTTTGCTTACGTGCAAATGTCACGTTCGCCATGACGCTGGTTTCGCCCAGCGTGGCAATCACGGAACCGTCGGCTTGACGGGCGACTTTGCCTGTTTCGAGTGAGAGCGTTTCTTCGCCCCACTGGATTGATTTTTTCACTTCGTTAAACATCTATGTTTTCCTTTGGGCATGTTGCCCTGATTTTGCGTAGGGGGCGTATTCCCCCTCATTCCGATATCTTGGTGAGGCGCTGGAATGCGGACGCCAATCGTTTCAAGATAGGCGGGCCTTATAGGAATTGTGGGGGGTTGGGAAGGGGGGAGTGGCTTGGCGCTGTGTTGACCAATCGGGGCTGTGAAAGGGAATGATTGAAATGCGCGCTGCTCACAATTAGGTCCTTAGGGGCATTCACAAGACTATTCAGGGACCGCCGAGTTGATCCAAACGTCCGCCTTTATCTATGTAGCGCTCTGTCTGGCTGTAATCGTGTTTCAGATATGTCTGATCGTTGGTGCGCCATGGGGGCGGTTGACCCAAGGCGGTGCGCATTCGGGGAAGTTGCCGATACCGAACCGCATCGGGGCAGGAATTTCGATTATTTTGATGGGGTGTCTGGCTGCGGCAATTTTTCTGCGGCGGGGCTTTGGCCCAACTGGCCACGCTGGACGGGATGGGCCGCGCTGGGGATTGCGGCGCTTTCGACCGTGCTGAACCTGATCACACCGTCGAAGGCAGAGCGAATGCTATGGGGCCCTGTGACGGTGGCGATGCTGGTGTTGGCGTTGGTTGTGATGGTTTGGGGTTAGCGCCAAAGTCGCGAATTGCGCCAAGAAAATAAGGCCGTCCCGATGCCCCTGCGTAGCGGATGTATTCCCACCGTTCCGAAACCTTGTAGGGGTGCAGGTCAGAATGCCAATCGTTTCAAAATCGAGTGGCCTCAAAACATGTTTAGGCAGTTGATGAGGGCTTGGTTGGTTGCATCATGGCAAACGGCGGCTATGCGGACAAAAAACTCTTTCGCTGCACCGCTCATCAGCGGCTGCTTTCTTCACATTACTTCAAAGACCAGGGCAAACTCGATCCTAGGATTTGTCCGTTTCACGTTTCAATTCTGCGACAAGGAATTCGACGGCTACTTTGACTTTTTGCAGGCGGAACTTTGGTGGGTGATAGAGAAGGTACATCCCCATCTCGACATCACCACTGGTTGAAAGCCGCCCGTCTTGGAGGTCTATTTTTTGTAGCTGCCCGTCTGCGATTTTGTCCGCGACCCCCCAACTGGGGAGGAACGCAAGGCCCTGTCCTTTGACAACACTTTCCAAAATCGATGGCCCATGATTGCTGACGTATTTCGGCGCCAGGTCGATCGCTTTCCAATTCCCTTCCTTTTTCATCTGCCAATTCAGTACGCCGCGCGGGGTGCGGTACATGAAAACTGGGCTGTCTTTCAGGTCATCGGACGTGCGCGGCGCCCCGTTTCGAATGATGTAGTCAGGTGACGCGACCAAATTGAAGGTGTGATCGCCCAACCGGCGCGCGATGACATAGTCCGGCAAATCCGATGCCGCACGGATTGCGATGTCGGCCTCATTACTGGAAAGGCTAAGGACCTGGTCGGTGATGTTCAGATCGAATTTAATGTCCGGGTAGAGGCTTCGCAATTTCTGCAGGGCGGGTAGAACGTAAAGCTCGGCATACCCAGGCATTGCGGTTATCCGAACGGTTCCGGTTGGCGCGGCAGACTGCGCTTGCACCATCTCATCGGCCATTTCGATCGACTGCAGCGCCGTCGTAATCTCGCCCAAATAGAGCTTTCCCAGATCGGTCAAACTGACCGACCGCGTGGTGCGCACAAAGAGAGCCGCTCCAAGATCCGCTTCGAGATCTTTGATACGTCGTGAGACCGACGACGACGGCACTCGGAAATAATCTGCAGTTTCACTAAAACTTAAAGTCTGCGCGAGTTTCGCGAAGTAGCGCAGAGCACGAAGGCGATCCATGCAAGTCCCTATTGTTGCCAAACAGACAATAGTCTTAACCGATAGTGAACCATTTTCAATGTGAATGCGCAACTTTATGTGAATTTCAACAATTATTCATGCTCGAAGGACCCGCCATGAAAGCCGCCGTTTATCACGATTATGCCGCCCCTGTTGAAATTGCCGAGGTTGCAAAACCCGTACTGCAGGACAGCAGTGTCTTGATCAAGGTCCACGCAGCCAGCCTGAACCCTATCGACAACATTCTGCGCGCTGGTTACCTGCGGCAGATGCTGGAACTCAGCTTTCCACATGTGAAGGGCTATGATGTTTCGGGCACGGTCGTTGAGGTCGGCAAGGATGTTCGTGGTGTCAAAGTCGGCGACGAAGTCTTTGCCCGGCCCAACCAGGAAGATGCCGGCGCGATTGCCGAATTCGCTCGTCTTCAGGAAAACGAACTGGCGTTTAAACCTGAGAACATTAGCCATGAACAGGCGGCGTCTGTCCCACTCGCCGGTCTGACAGCATGGCAGGCGTTGGTGTCCAAAGGCAACATCCAGGCGGGTGACAAAGTCCTGATCCATGCAGGCTCCGGCGGTGTCGGTACCCTTGCGATCCAGATCGCTAAACATTTTGGGGCCTTCGTCGCGACGACGACAAGCGGCAAGAACGCTGACATGGTCAAAGACCTCGGCGCGGATCTTGTCATCGATTACACCGCCCAGAATTTCGAAGACAAACTGTCGGACTATGATCTGGTCATCGACACCATTGGCGGCGATACCCTTGAGCGGTCTTTCAAAGTTTTGAAAAAGGGTGGCGTTTTGGTCTCGGTCAAGAACCAAGACAATGATGGTTTGGCCGAAAAATACGGCGTCCGTTTTGAATGGTTTTTTATGTGGCCAGACGGTGAAATGCTGACCGAGATTGCGACGTTGATCAGCGACGGCACCATTAAGACTGTCATCGACAGCACCTATCCAATGGACCAATCCGCCAAAGCGTTCGACCGACTTGCGACCGGACGCGCCAAAGGAAAGATCGTGGTTTCGATCAAATAATCACGACAGCCCTATTCCCATAACTAAATGAGAAACAGAATGATCAAGAAACTTCTGGGCATCGCGCCCACCCCGACCGAAGATGGTGCGTTCGCACCGTCACGCCTTGCACTGAAATTGGCGACTTCGGCAACCACGAATTATGATGGCGGTGCTTATCCAACCCCCTACACGGGCAGGAACGCACGAATTCTTGTTGTGCTCACCGAAGAGCGCAACATGACCATGGCAAACGGCAAGAAATTCTCGACGGGCAATCACCCCGTTGAGATGGCACTGCCCATGCTGCACCTCATAAGTGCGGGTTTTGAGCTGGACATTGTGACTCCGACCGGTGCGCCTGCTGCCATTGAGATGTGGGCGATGCCCAAAGACGATGCTGCAGTCATCAAGTTGTTCAGTGACTATGCCGACGCGCTAAAGAACCCCGGCAGCCTCGCGGATTTCGCGGCCAAATCCCTCAGCGATGACACGCCTTATGTTGGTGTCTTTATCCCTGGTGGCCACGGCGCAATGTTGGGCCTGCCTGACAACGCCGACCTCGGGAAAGTACTCCGTTGGGCGCACGGCAAGGACATCCACACAATCACCCTGTGCCACGGACCGGGAGCGCTGATGTCTGCACAGCAAGACGGAAACTTTATCTATGACGGGTACGAAATTGCGCTATTTCCTGACGCAGTCGATAAACAAACTCCGATGATAGGTTATTTGCCGGGCCACATGCCGTTTGAGCTGGGGGTGACACTAAAGTCATTGGGCCTTTCGGTCATCAACAAAAAGGCCGACGATACATGCCACGTCGACCGAAACCTAATAACGGGCGCCAGCCCGGAGGCGTCCAACGACCTTGGAAGGCTGGCTGCGGAAACACTGCTTAAGGCAGCCCGCTAATATCGACAGCGATCGAACAGCTCATTCTGGCCGTTCGATCGTTGCGCTGCACCCAACGAGTTTGGGCTCCAAGCCGACATTGGATCCTGTGTGCGCGGCGCGATGATCATGATACCGGTCGCTGTCAGGATGTGCCTTGCGGTGAGGTTCCGCGCATCACGCCAGTGCCGAAAATCCGAGCTTCAGCGTTTGAGCAATGATTTCGTTCGGAACGCCTTCTCTTTGCATTCGCATGGCACCCATGTTTTGCACATCACAAAAGATCGCCGCTGCCCTTGACGAAATGTCGACCGTGCACTCACCAGTCGACTTTGCCCGATCGATCCACTCTTCGTAGGTCTCAAGTGTTTCGCCCCGAATGAGATCGACCTTGGCCCGCGTTACGTCTCCCAACTCACAATAGCTGGACCGCATTTCGACCTGCAGACATCCACTGGGAATTCCAAGGACTGTCCGGTTTTGGGTCATAAAGGCGATCAGCGCTTCGATCTCGTGTTTGAACCCGATCCCACGGTTCATATTTTCGTAGTACGGAACAAGGGCCACGCGCCGGTAAAGATCGAGAGCGGCTTCCCGAAGCCCATCATCGCTGCCAAATTCACGATACAGACTTGGTTTGGACACGTTGGCGGCTTGGCAGATTTGGCTGACCGAAACGCGTGTTGGCCCATCCCGCCAATAGCACGCCAGCGCAATTTTGGTGACTGCGTCGCGATCCAAGGTCTGCGGCCGTCCGCGCTTGGGTAATTTGTCTCCATTCGGCATATCCGTACCTTGTGGTAGTTTATTGTTGACCGAGCCATAAAGGACCAGTAGGTACGAAATCATAACATGCCCCCGGACGCCTTTCCAGAACGCATGTGGTGCAATCGGGTCAAAGGACATTCAAATGATCGCCGGACACTACGCAACCGCCCTTGTGGCACATCAGAAGTTTCCCAGAGGAACGCTGCTGTTCTTTCTGGTTGCATCTCAATTTCAGGACATCTTCTGGTTCGTGTTCCACTATCTTGGGCTGGAACCGACAACGCCCGATGACGTCTTTGATGCGACAATCGACACCATGTCCGTGTCGATGATGTACAGTCACCACCTCTTGCCGCAACTTTTCTGGGCTGTGGTGGTCTTTCTGATTGGCAAATGGCTGTTCAAAAGCACGACGATTGGATTGGTCGCACTGGCGTTGTTCGTCGGGCACTTTGTTTTGGATTTCTTTTCGGGGCACGCCCACAACGTGTTTGGCGAAGGCACACAGGGCGTCGGTTTGGGGCTTTATGCGACCAACGCGTATCTCGCAATCCTGATCGAAGCCGTCTTTATAGTCGCTGCGCTCACCTACTACTTTCGTGAAGAGGCCAAAGCCCGGATCATCCGGACAGGCAAAAACCGCGCGGTTATCATCGGTGTGTTCGTCTACGGCATCGGCTTTATGCTGTCGGTGGCCACTGTTTCGTTTCGTGACCTCCTTCATCTTCCGGAGTTTGATTTGGGATTCAATACCACAATGCCCACTATCATCTTCACTTACGTCACCATGACTGCGGTGCTCTACTGGGCTATTCCCAATACCGTCAAGGCTTGAATGGGCTTGGGATCACGCTGAATAGCGGAGCTAGAGCACGGCCGAAGCAGTCATTCGTTCTTTGTGCAGCATTGGACGTTTTTGGGCTCGAAGCAGCCATCCGGCTGATCACATGCTCAGCCTAAAACTGCGAACTGCGCTTTCAGCACCGCCTCGTCGTATTCATCGGCGCCCTCACTATCATGCACAATCCCGCCACCGACGTTCAACCGGATCGTGCCGGAGGGTAGGCAGGTGAGGGTGCGGATGGCGACGTTGAATTGCATGGGGCCGTCGGGGGCGATCCAGCCGATGGCGCCGCAGTAGACGCCGCGCGGGCCTGCTTCGAGCTCTTCGATGACTTGCATGGCGCGGATTTTGGGTGCGCCTGTGATAGAACCGCAGGGGAAGAGCGCCTCGAATATTTCGGTCAGGGATAGGTCATCGCGCAACTGTGCAGTGATGGAAGATGTCATCTGGTGCAGGGTGGCGTAGGTTTCAACGTCGTAGAGTTTGGGGACTTTGACGGTGCCGATTTCAGAAATTCGGCTCATGTCGTTGCGCAGAAGATCCACGATCATCAGGTTTTCGGCGCGGTTCTTCTCAGACCGGTGGAGCCATTTTTTGAGGGCGGCGTCCTCGGCCTTGGTGCCGCCACGGGGGGCGGTGCCTTTCATCGGGCGGGCCGATAGGGTGCGATCCGCGTCGATATCAAAGAACAGCTCGGGCGAGCGGGACAAAAGCACGGGGCCGCCTAGGTCCACGAATGCGCCATGTGGCACGGCCTGTTTGGCGCAAAGTGCTGCGTATAGATCGAGCGGGTCCGCGTCTGATTGGGCCGTCATCGGCATGGTCAGGTTTGCTTGGTAGATGTCGCCAGCCGCGATGTAGGCTTTGATCTGGTCAAAGGCGGATTGGTATTGCGCCTTGGTCCAGATTGGTTTGGGCGCGGTTAGGGCGACGCCTGCGGATGGCGCGGGCAATTCTGCGGCGACGGGGGCATCGAACACGCCGAAATGTAGCAGGGGCGTGTCGCGTGGCACGGGCAGCAGATCGCGCAGTTTGTGGGAAAACACGTATCCGAGTTCATAGCTGGCGAAACCCGCGAGCCACTGGCCGTTATCCTGCGCCTCTTGCAAGGCGGCGAGGGCGTCATAAACCTCGGCAGGGGTATCGGCGCGGATCACGCGGTGGGGCGCGGAAAATCGGGTCGGGCCACCAAGGGGGCCGTGATCGAACAAGACTTGCTGTGTCATCATGAACCGCCTTTCAGGCCCACGTGGTGCAGATCAGAAATCTGCTGCGATGCGCAATTCGCGTAAGGGCCGCACAACCGTTATCGCATGAGCGTAGATCGGATCAGCCTTATACGCGGCCAAAGCATCCTCATTTGCGAACTCGGCGTAGACAACGACATCAACCTCGTCGGACCATGCGTCGCCCTTGACGTTGCGGCGGACCTCGAACACGTCGGAATGGGGAATTTTGCCCAGCTCGGACAGGCCATCGACGATTTTGGAAACGTCTGCTTTGTCCTTGGCGCTAAAGAACACGATGTGGCGGATGGATTGGCGGTCGGTCACGGGCATGATCCTTGTAAACTTTGGCCGTCTCAAACCATATTGAACAAGGGCTGACAAGATGGCGCGTTAACGCAGCTTGAATGACGCGCTGTCGCCTGCGCCCATGTCGGAGGTAAAGCGCATTTCATCGCCGCTGCGGGCCGATACCATCTGGCAGTTATAACCGATGTCATCGCCACCCCAGTACAGTTGGCGGCAAAAGTAACCATCGCGCCAATCCCAAGTTCCGGTGATGTCCCAGCCCCAAGCAGCGCCGTTGATTTCGCCACTGTCCGCAACGATCAGCTTAACGCCATAAAGGCGGTTGGAAATAGATTTGTCGGCGATCAAGGCCAAGAACGTGTCGCGATCGGTGATCCGATCAAACGCAGCGGCCATCGCAGGCATAGTGATGAACAATGCGAGAGTAAGCGCAAGCGTTTTCATTGTGGCCTCCGGCGGTGGTTCCGATGAGAGAACGCGCGGAGGAGGGGTTTGGTTTCATTTTAGTTGTTGGACAAATGTAATCAGCGCTATTGAAGCGGGGAGGGCGACCAGTCTATCGCGACATCACGGTCGCCACCGGATTGATTGTAAGTGTCAAAGCTTGGTGCCCAATTCCGGTCTGTTTCATAGAGATAGCGAATTGCTGCGTGGAATGTAGCCCTAACATTTTTTGGTAAAACTTCGTATTCTTTCCACTGGCTAGCAAAGCGAAAGCTTACATGTTCACGATCATCGCCATGCCGTATGGCGTCTAGCAAGACGATTGCCGTAGCAGGCACATATCCCTGAGAGTTTGGTACATGAGAAACGATTTCAATAGCTTCTGCGGGGAACCAATGTCGATCTGTTTCGCTATAGTTTATCCGAGGCGTTTCAAGCAAGGTTATCAATGCCTGTTTGTGTTGTGGCTGGTCCTTTGGGTCGCCACATTTCGCGATCTCGTCGATTTCATCTGATGTCATTGCGCGGGCGATTGGAATTAGAGCGTCTTCAATTTCAGTAAGCGCTGACGTGAGTGTTTCTATCATCGGAATGGAATTGGCGAATTCAACAAATTCAAGCGTATGAAGAACAGCAATACCGTTGAATATGGCCGAACGCATCGGAGGCGGTAGCATGCGGTAGCGATCAAAGTTACTTTGAACCATACTTGGATCGCGCACAGCACATTGCCCGCCCATCAAACTGTTTTGCAGCAATAAAACAGTGGCTAGAACAAAAGCGTCGTCGTTTGCACGATCAAAAACGGCCGACCAGATTGCATCAACCAAGTCGCTAGGAAGGTCTAGTGGCGCCGATAGCAATGCCGTGTCAGCAAAATTCCGCAACGCTGCAAGATGGGCCGCGTTCCCTTGTGCGAGCAGATTGAGCGCGTCAGGCCAATGTGCTGCTGCACGCGGCGAAGGTCGGAGAGAGTTTGGAAAAGTCTGAAATCAAATGCTGTCATAAAATAATGTGTGTCGGGGGCTATAACCCCAACACATCCATCATATCGTAGTGGCCGGGGCCTTGGGATTGGCCCCAGAGCGCGGCTTTGAGTGCGCCACGGGCGAATACGGCGCGGTCGGTGGCGACGTGGCGCAGGGTGATGCGTTCGCCAGCGGCGGCAAATAGCACGTCGTGTTCGCCGACGATGTCGCCACCACGGATCGCGGTAAAGCCGATGTCGCCTTTGGTCCGCGCACCGGTGATCCCGTCGCGGCCACTATCGCGCACGTCGTTGAGTGCGACACCACGGCCTGCGGCGGCGGCTTCACCAAGCATGAGGGCCGTGCCGGATGGCGCGTCGACCTTTTGATTGTGATGCGCCTCGATAATCTCAATATCAAAATCATCGTCGAGGGCGGCGGCGACTTTTTCGGTCAGGCGGGTCAGCAGGTTCACGCCCAGTGACATATTGCCAGCACGCACGATCACCGCGTGACGTGCGGCGGCGTCGATGGCGGTGATATCCGCATCCGACAGGCCCGTGGTGCCGATCACATGCACGGCGCGGGCTTGGGCGGCGAGGCCAGCGAAGACGACAGTGGCGGCGGGGGCTGTGAAATCGATCACGGCTTGGGCCTTGGCGAATACCTCCAAAGGATCATCAGACACCAGCACGCCCATGTCAGCGCCACCCATCGCGGCCCCCACATCGCGGCCAATCCAATCGTGGCCCGCACGTTCCAGCACACCGACCAAATTGCATTTGTCAGAGGCAGCGACTGATTTGATCAACATCTGCCCCATTCGGCCAGAAGCGCCAGTGATAACAATGCCGGGAAGATTGGTCATGGAGTCGTCCTTTGATTTAAGCTTGCCGAGGTATAGGGCGATACGGTTCTATGGGGAATAGGGCAAATTTCTGGCCCGTTTAAGGAGAGTTTCATGAGAACACTTGCTGCACTGGTTTTTCCGGGGTTTGAGACGTTGGATTATTTTGGTCCAATAGAAATGCTGGGCGGCATGGGGGATGAGATCGAGGTGATCACGGTTGCCAAGACCAGCGATCCGGTGGCGAGCGTGCATGGGCAGCGGATATGCATTGATCGGGCGCTGTCGGAAGGTGCGGATTATGATCTAGTGCTGATCCCCGGGGGGGATAGCGGGTTGATTGAATGCGATGACCCCGACATTTTGCAGTGGATCGTTGATGTGTCCGCCAAGGCCGATCGGGTGATGGCGGTTTGCACCGGCACGGTGATTTTGGGCATGACGGGGCTGTTAGACGGACGGCGTGCAACGACGAACAAGATGGATTTCACCAGCACCGTGCATCTCGCCCCCAAAGTCGAGTGGGTGAAAGAGGCAAGATGGGTCGAAGACGGGAAGTTCTACACCTCGTCGGGTGTGTCAGCCGGCATTGATATGTCGCTGGCGGTCTTGGCTGATTTATATGGGGTTCAGGTGGCCGAGCGGATGGCGCTGAGTTGTGAATATACTTGGCACAGGGATGCGAATGTTGATCCGTTTGCGAAATCTGCGGGGTTGGTTTGATGCGGGGTTTATTGGGAGCATTTTTGGGAGTTGTGGCGCTGAGCGCGTCGGCTGCGCCGCTGTTTGGGAACTCGGTCGTGTCGAACGATTTGGGGTTTATTAACACGCAAGACCCAAGCGCATTTTATTGCCTTCAATACTTCGGAACTGACCGACGAGAGATGCCTGACAAACGCAAGGACGAGCTTTTTGCCGATGGGGTGCATAACTTTGAAGCGTGGTTCAAGGATGGCACCGCGATTGGGATTTGGGTGCATCCTGATGTTGGTGAGAATGCGCGACAGGTTGCATTGCAAGTGACAGGCCCGTTGGGCCGCCTGCCGCCGTTTATGAGCGAGCGCCTCGGGCATGTTGTCATTCATCACGGTGATGAGACTGCGTTTGCCGAAGATGAGGGGCGGTTCTTTGTCCTGTACGATGGTAATATGGCGCGGCGGATCGCGACGCATGATCTTGAGGAAACCGTGTTTCATGAGGCGGTGCATGCAACGCTGGATATTCCGTTGGCGCGCTCGGATGCATGGCAAAGGGCGCAGCAAAATGACCATGGGTTTGTGACGCGGTATGCGCAGGCCAATCCCTACAAAGAGGATTTGGCTGAAACCGCGCTCTTTGCCTATGCGCATTTTCAGCACCCTGATCGGCTGCCAGCGGATGTGACGGCGCGATTGGTAGCCGAGGTGCCAAACCGACTGCCTGTATTAGAACAGCTGTTTGGCGCGGATCAGCAAATGCAAAGTACGGTGGACAACTTGCAGGGGTGTGATGGGTGACATTATGACAAAGATTATATGGATGTCTGATCCTCATTTTCAGGCAAAGGGCACGATTGACGGTTTAGACCCGCGTAAACGATTGGCAGCGGCAATTGATCATGCGAACGCGCATCACGACGACGCGGATTTTGCGGTTATGAGCGGTGATTTGGTCGGGGATGACGTGGCTGGGGACTATGCAGCGATTGCCGGATATTTGGCGCGGTCAGCCATGCCGATGTATCTGATCATGGGGAACAATGATGAACGGACCGCGTTTCGACACCAACTGACGTTGCCCAATGATGTGATGGCCGATTTTGTGCAATATACATTAAATAGCGAGGTAGGCCTGTTTGTGTTTTTGGATACGCATAAACTTGGGTCTGCCGTAGGCGAGTTATGTGATGCGCGGATGTCATGGTTGGATCGAGTCCTGACCGAGAATGCGGAGCGGGATGTTTATGCATCACCCACCGCTCGCGCTGGGCTTGCCGCCACAGGATGCGCTCATGTTGGAAAATGCGGATGCGTTTCTTGATCTAATCGCGTGCCACGGCAATGTGCGTCATCTGTTTATGGGGCATGTGCATCGCCCGACGTCAGGCGCTGTCCGCGGTATTCCGTTTGCGACGCTTGGGTCACTGGCGTTTCAGGCGCCGCAGCCCAGACCGGCGTGGGATTGGGATACGTTTGAGGCTCCACGAGAAGCGCCGCAATATGGTGTTGTGTTGATTGAGGATGGAAACGTCGTGGTGCAGTATACGCAGTTTTGCGAATTTGGCGTTGGCACTTCTTCTTAGATTGAGGGGGTGACTTGGCAAATTGCGCCCAACCCCTTACATCCCCCCTATGGCTAAGAATACATCAAGAGACGGGCGCGCGCCCACGCAGAGAATGCTTAAGGTTGGCGAGATGATCCGCAGGGATTTGTCGTCGATCCTGCAGCGTGGTGAAGTGCATGATCCCGATTTGGCGCGGTTTATGATCACGGTGGGCGAGGTGCGCATGTCGCCTGATCTGCGCGTGGCCACGGCGTTTATTCTGCCGCTGGGCGGAAATCAGAAGGTCGAGGCATTGGCCGCAGTGCGCAAGAACCGTCACGAGATCAGGCATCTGGTCGTCAAAGGCGGGTCGATGAAACACGCGCCGGAACTGCGGTTTGAAATTGACGGCACGTTTGATCAGATGGACGCGACAGCGGCACTGCTGGGGTCCGATCACGTGCGGCAGGATTTAGAAGAGTGATCCGAGGCGCGATCCTTGCCCTGTTTTGGGCGGGGCCTGCGTTTGGTGTGACCTGCGAGGATGTCAGCCACGCCGGCAAAAGCTTTACTATTTGCGAAGTTGATCCTGTGACCGAGGACCTGCGCCTGTTTTTGCGCGGCAAGGATGGCGAGGTGCTGGGCAGCTTCCGCGCGGTTGAGGGCGCCAGCGGTGGCAAGCTGGGCTTTGCGATGAATGCCGGCATGTATCATGAGAACCGCGCCCCTGTTGGCCATTACCGAGAAGCTGGGACCGATCAGATGCGCGTGATCCCAAATGCTGGGCCGGGTAATTTCGGGATGCTACCCAATGGTGTGTTCTGTGTGAACGACGATGGTGCGCAGGTGTATGAGACGCTGACCTATGTTGAGCAAGCGCCGGAGTGTAGAGACGCGAGCCAGTCGGGACCGATGCTGGTGATTGATGGCAATCTACACCCGAGGTTTCGCCAAGACAGCACATCACGGTTTGTCCGAAATGGCGTAGGCACCAGTGCCAAGGGGGATCGGGCGGTTTTTGCGATTTCCAATCAGGTGGTCAGTTTCTACGAATTTGGCACGCTGTTCCGCGATGTGCTGGATGTGCCGAATGCGCTTTATTTCGACGGCAATGTATCGCGGCTATACGCGCCGGAGTTGGGTCGCGATGATCCGGGGTTTCGGCTTGGCCCGATTGTGGGTGTCGTTGAGTAGTTGACCTCGAACGAGGGGTTCACTAGCAGGCCAAACAAATAATCAGAAAGTTTGATCTATGGGACGCAGGCGCAAGGGCCAAGATATATCGGGTTGGATCGTTGTTGATAAACCTGCGGGGATCACGTCTTCGGCGGTGGTGAACAAGCTGCGCTGGGCGTTTGATGCCAAGAAAGCGGGCCATGCAGGCACGTTGGACCCAGAGGCGACGGGTGTTTTGGCCGTGGCGTTTGGCGAGGCGACTAAGACCATTCCGTATATTACCGACGCGTTGAAATGCTACGGGTTTACCGTGCGGCTGGGGCAGGCGACGAATACGGATGACGCCGAGGGTGAAGTGACCCGCACCAGTGACGAGCGCCCGAGCGATGATGACATCAAAGCGGCGCTGGGCGCATTTGTCGGTGACATCATGCAAGTGCCGCCGCAGTTTTCTGCGGTAAAGGTCGACGGGCAGCGGGCCTATAAGAAGGCGCGTGACGGCGAAGAGATGGAATTGGCAGCAAGGCCGCTTTGGGTTGAGGAGCTGGTGCTGGTTGATCGGTCTGACGAGGATCATGTCGAGCTGGAAATGACATGCGGCAAGGGTGGTTATGTCCGCGCCATTGCGCGTGATCTGGGCGAGGCATTGGGCTGTTACGGTCATGTGCTGAAACTGCGCCGGATTTGGTCAGGGCCGTTTGACGTGGAAGACGCCAAAACCATGGAATGGGTTGAGGCGAATGCCAAAACGGATGTTTTGCTAGATGCATTGATGCCGCTGGAAACGGGCCTTCATGATTTGCCGAAGGCAAGTTGTCCGGCGGAGAGTGTGAACAAGCTGCGCAATGGGAACCCTGCGCATGTGATCGCATCCGGCGTGCAATATGATGATCTGATTTGGGTCGCGCACGGGGATGAGCCGATTGCGATTGGCCATTACCGTGGTGGCGAAATCCATCCGCTGCGCGTGTTTGTGAAACCGCAGGCGTGATTGAACGGACGCATAGCGAAGATGGGTGCGTATCAAGCGCTGTCTATTCGCCGTGCGAAACCTACCGCTATGCGCTGACCCGCGTGTGGGATGAGGCCAAGCCAAAGCTGTGTTTTGTGATGTTGAACCCGTCCAAGGCAACTGAGGCGCAGAACGATCCGACAATTGAGCGGTGTCAGCGAAGGGCGGTTGCGCTGGGTTATGGCGCAGTGCGTGCGGTCAACATTTTTGCCCTGCGCCAGACCGATCCGCATGTGATGCGTAAACATGCCGATGCGGAGGGGCCGGACAATGCGCAGGCGATCCTTGATGCGGTGTGTTGGGCGGATGTGACGATTGCCGCGTGGGGAACCCATGGCGCGCACTTGGGGCAAGGGCCGAAGGTTGCAACCCTCTTGCGCGGTAAGGGGCATGTGATGCACCATCTGGGCCTGACCAAGGACGGGCATCCGCGTCATCCGCTTTATGTGGCGTATAGTGAGGTGCCGCAATTGTGGGACCAAACGGATGATCCAAGGCTTTGAACAGCAGTTTGTGAATGCGGGTGATGTGACGCTGAGCGTGCATCGCGCGGGGCATGGGATGCCGCTGATCCTGCTGCACGGGTATCCGCAGAACCATCATTGCTGGGCCAAGATTGCGCCGACACTGGCCGAGCATTTTGATGTGATTATTCCTGATTTACGCGGGTACGGGCAAAGCGACGCGCCTGCGGATGATGCGAACCATACGGTTTATGCGAAACGGACGATGGCGGCGGATATTGCTGGCATGATGGATAGCCTCGGGATTGAGCGGGCGCATATCCTTGGCCATGATCGCGGTGCGCGGGTGGCGTATCGGTTTGGATTGGATCACCCCAATCGCATTGACCGGCTTGGGATAATCGAGATCGTGCCGACCTCTGATTTCTGGGCAGGGTGGGATCAGGGCAGGGCGATGAAGGCCTATCACTGGACGTTTCTTGCCCAGCCGGCGCCATTGCCCGAGCGGATGATTGCCGCTGGTCCGGCAGATTATGTTGATTGGACGCTGGCGTCATGGACCAAGGACAAAGCGTTGGATGCGTTCAGGGAAGATGCTTTGACAAGCTACCGCGATCAGATGGCCGATCCGGCGCGGTGCGCCGCGATGTGCGCAGATTACCGTGCGGGCGCCACGACGGACCGCCAGATCGATGAAATTGACCGAAAAGCAGGGCGCAAGATTAATGCGTCGCTGCATTTCTTGTGCGGCATTCATGGGTTTCCCGCGCAGACGGGCAATCCTACCGCGCTATGGGAAAACTGGGCCGATCAGGTGACATCAGCGACGTGCGATGCCGGTCATTTCGCCATGGAAGAAAACCCTGACGCGATTGTGGAGGCGTTCCTGCCGTTTTTCGCCGGCGCGTAATAGTCGATTAACCATGGAACACGAAACCATGCCACGTCCATTGGCTGGCGTGCTATTCATTTTGATCAACGCGGGTCGGGGGCGATTCACGGATTGGAATGACCAATGCTTGCACTTGTGGGGATATTTGGACTGGCGATGTCGGCTTATGCGTTCTCCGATTTTGGCGTAGAAGAAGCACCGCAAGCGGAAGCCGAGCCAGAATTTGATGACACTGAAGAGGTGAAAACAGATACCGCATTCCTGACTTCGTCGGGCAAAGGGGCAGAGGCCGATTTGCCGTCCGATAAACCGACGATCATATTCGCGGGGGATGGCGATGATGCGCTGTTGTCAGGTGACGGGCGTGATTACCTTTCGGGTGGTGATGGGGATGACCGGATCACGTCGCAGGGCGGTGATGACGAATTACATGGCGGACGCGGGAATGACATATTGGCCGGCGGCGATGGTGATGATGCGCTATTTGGCCATGTGGGCGATGATATCTTGTTCGGCGGCAATGGGGCAGATTTGCTTATCGGAGGGGATGGGCAGGACCACCTGAGCGGCGGCGATGGGAACGATATGCTGCAGGGCTATTTGGGTGACGATACACTGCACGGCGGCGGCGGAGAGGACGTGCTGTTTGGCGGGTCCGGCGATGATATTTTGGACGGGCGGGACGACGGTGCTAAGGATTTCCTAAACGGTGGCCACGGTGATGATACCCTGTTGGCGGGCGAGGGTGATCATCTCCATGGTGGAGAAGGCGCAGATACCTTTGTTTTGCAGGAAAGCGGGCCGTCGCAGATTGCGGATTTTGATCCTGATATCGACCGGCTTGAACTGGTGTATAACGGTGGCCTGAGCGAGCCGCAGATTGCGTTTGCAGAGGATGATGCAGGCGTCACGTTAATCGCGGATGGTCAGGCGATCGCCGTGTTTGACGGGCTGACCGCGCTGGACCTTGCCAATGTGCAGATTGCCTATCTGGCGGGGTGATAAATTTCTTTTCTTTTTACGCGGAATGACCTAAACGCAGCCATCCGCGCAGGGAATCCCCTGAACGGAGCCTCCACGGGCCTTTTCTGGACGACATCCCGGATTGTGCCATCAACCCTTTAGACAAGGAGACCCCGATGTCGATTACTGCTGAAGAAAAAGCACGCCTCATGAAGGAATTCGCAATCAAAGAAGGTGACACTGGTTCACCCGAAGTACAGGTTGCTATCCTTTCGTCACGTATCGCTACGCTGACTGAGCACTTTAAAACCCACAAAAAAGACCACCACGGTCGTCGTGGTCTGTTGAAAATGGTTGCGCTGCGTCGCAAGCTTTTGGACTACGCACGTGGCAAAGATGAGGCCCGTTATCAGGACCTGATCAAGCGTCTTGGTCTACGTCGCTAATTTTAGCGAAATTGATTTACGGAAACGCCCGCCATTTTGGTGGGCGTTTTTGTTTTTGGGGGGCTGTGTTTGCAAAAAATGTTGGCGTGTCCGCAAGGGGTGATTTTGGGGCATGCTTTGAGTGGCAGAAGTGAGGCCAGAATGACCAATGCTGTAGTAAGGGCAGGAAGTTAAATAACTTCATAAATAAACTGAGAAAGTCGGTGGAAGTTGAGTCGCTTTAGGAGCAATGTGCTGGTCAAAAAAGAAGATTGGAGAAATGAATGTTTGGATATGGTCCTTACTACGTTGGCGGTTCGATTTTTGGTGGGATCATTGGCATCTACCTCTTCAGCCTCTTGTTCCGATATGCAATCCTCGGCCCTAGTAGGGCGAAATTGCACCAACTTTGGGTGGTCCTACTCACCGGAATTGTAGCAATCGGTTTTTCGGCGTTCGGCGATGGAACCGATGGGATTTCCAGCCGCATCACCAATCTACCAAATTTGGTGCAGATTATTTCATACTCCATATCTGCGTTTCTCGTCGGCATTTTCGTCTGGCTTAATAATGAAAACACACCGCCCGCACCAGAGTTTCCTCAAAAGCGCGGCATTGTCGGACGGGCGATTGCGCTCATGTTCGTCATTCCGATTACCTTGATCGGTCTTGGGAACATAGGTGGCAGCATTTACAGCCTGTCGGTGGACGGTCCGCCATCAGGGCCTGGGCTGGGCGTATCGCGCGCTGAAATGCGCGACATAATGCTTAACGGCGATCTTGCTCCTTTCTGGCGCGTAGTTGATGGGCGTGCGCCCGCTGACCTAGATTATATTATCGAACAAATGTTTGCTCAAGAAGGCGAGATCCGGAGCGTTGACCAAGGACGCCAAATCCTGAGCCAAGAACTCGTCAACTACCGATTATCCCTCGCCATTTATGCCTCTGCGCTAAACGACACGCAAAGGAAGCAGATAATCCAGAGCAGCTTGGACTTGCTGAGTGCGTATGAAGACCGGCCCGCTTTGTGTTTGGAGTTGGCAATGACGGGTGGCAAAAATATGACGCAAGAACAGTTGCTTTCCGCACAGGACTTGATGAACCAAAATCTGATCGTGATGACTGTAAACCTGCTTGACGCGCGCACTGCCGCGTCTGAAGGAGCCTCCTTCCCAAAGCCGCCAACTGAAGAAGACTACGGTCTGCTGGTCCAGATACTCATTGACCGTGAAATGCCCGGCGACCAGTTGCAGGCTCTTTTCAGCCAGGACACATCGCATCCGCAATTCTGCCAATTCCAAATCGGCTTTTTGCAAGCGGTGTTGGACCTGGAAGGATTAAGCGGCGAAGCGGTCAGGTTTGAGGTCGGGCAGGCGATGCTGACTGCAGTGCCCTAGGGCATCTGATCCACGATACCTGATTCATAGGACGTTGAGTGCCGGACAATCGAACGGCTGTTTTCCCCACTAAAGCAGCCATAGACCTACTCAGCAAAAGCGATCAAAAATCGATAGCGATGCCCTTTTTCTCCCAATCGCCAAAGCGGACGGGTTCGGGGCCGTCGCGGCCGCCGAGTTCTTTGGGGAGTGCGGCAGTCGCTTTTTTGCGGCGTTCTTCGGCTTCGGCAAGGGCGCGTTTTGCGGCGTCGGGGAGTTCTTCGGACATACGGTGGCTCCTTGTGGGTGCGTAGCGTTTGATATACGCCCACCGACAATGAAAACAAGGGATCATCCATGATGCAAACTGGCCTGCCTGCCCGCCGTGCGGCGCATAATCTCCTGATGCAGATTACTGAGGACGGCAAGTTGATGGCCGAGTTGATTGGCGCGGGCGCATTGGACAGGCTTGCGCCGGATGATCGTGCAAGGGCGCAGCGGCTGGCCAATGATACGCTGCGGGGCTTGGACCGTGCGGACCGGATGTTGAAGCCATACCTCAAGAAAACGCCACCTGCCCATGTTATGCACGCGTTGCGGTTGGGCGTGATTGAATTGACGTCCGGCGAGGCGGCCCATGGTGTGGTGAACGCCTATGTTGAGATCGTGTCCAAGAACAAGCGCACACAAGCGATGAAGGGTTTGGCCAACGCCGTGTTGCGCAAAATTGCGAACGAGGGCGAGGCGGGATGGACGAAACGCAACGTGCCGCTGATGCCAAATTGGCTGCGCCAGCCGCTGGTTGCCGCGTGGGGCCGCAAGCCGGTTGAGGGCATGGAGGCCGCGCATTTCGCAGGCGCGCCGTTGGATTTGACAGCAAAAGGTGATGCCGCGGCTGTGGCGGAGGCCGTGGGCGGCACGGTTCTGCCAACTGGTTCGGTGCGGATTGCGCAGGCGGGGCAGGTCACTGGATTGGCCGGATTTGATGCGGGCGACTGGTGGGTGCAGGATGCGGCGGCGGCGATCCCTGCGAAATTGCTGGGTGATGTGACGGGGCTGACAGCGCTGGATATTTGTGCAGCACCGGGTGGCAAGACGATGCAATTGGCGGCTGCTGGCGCGGATGTAACGGCGGTGGACGTGTCGCAGAACCGATTGGACCGTTTGACGCAAAATATGGATCGCGTGGGATTACAGGCGAAACAGATTTGCGCAGATGCATTTGATGTTGTGGGCCAGTGGGATGTTGTGCTGCTGGATGCACCATGTTCGGCGACGGGCACCATCCGCAGGCACCCTGATTTACCCTATGCCAAGGATGGATCGGAATTTGGCGCGTTGATTGATCAGCAGTCAGCGATGATTGACCATGCGCTTGGGCTGCTAAAGCCCGGCGGGCGGTTGGTATATTGCACCTGTTCGCTCTTGCCTGATGAAGGTGAGGTTCAGGTGGAAGAGGCGCTGGCGCGTCATGATGATTTGACTGTTTTGCCGATTACGCTGGATGGTGTTGATCCGGACTGGGGAACGCCCGAGGGCGGGTTGCGATTGCGGCCTGATTTCTGGGCGGATATCGGCGGAATGGACGGGTTTTATATTGCGGTGCTGACAAAAGCATAATTGCTGCGTATCATGCCTCCAACAAAGCGTGAAAACACGCATAAGCAGGGCAGATAAAGTGGCAAAACCGCAGACTTGGCGTGCGCGACGCACGCATTTTATGCATCGTTATCATGCGCGTAAGGCGGCGAAGGCTAGCCCCGCGACGGGATTTGTCAGCCAACCTGAGCCGCAGACGATCGGGCATTTTGCACGTGGCAGGCAGCTTGTCGCCGGAAATTTTCTGTTTGCAGGCACATTGACCGAGGCCAAAGGCGCGTCGATCTGGGACATCAGTCAAGGCAATTTCGTGATCGAGGAGGAATTGCACGGCTGTGCATGGCTTGATGATTTGGCCGCCGTTGGTGATGCCAAGGCAAGGATGCTCGCGCAAAAGTGGGTTCATGAGTGGATCGCAAAATTCGGTAAGGGCAGGGGCCCAGGTTGGACGCCCGACCTGACGGGACGGCGGTTGATCCGGTGGATTCAGCACGGTTTTTTCCTGTTGCGAGGGCAGGAGAAAAAGCAGAGCGATGATTTTTATTGCTCGCTCGCACGGCAGACGATTTTCCTATCAAAACGCTGGCACACGACCGCATCGGGATTGCCGCGTTTTGAGGCCCTGACCGGGGTGATTTATGCAGGGTTATCGCTTGAGGGCATGGAGGATCACGTTGAGCCTGCCATCGCAGCGCTGGCTGAGGACTGCGCCACCCAGATCGATGACAGCGGTGGCATTGCGACCCGTAATCCCGAAGAGCTGTTGGAAGTTTTGACGTTATTAACATGGGCCGTTCAGGCGTTGGAAATGACGGATCGTCAGCCGCCCGAACAGATTGCGACAGCGATTGTAAGGTTGACGCCAACGTTACGAGCATTGCGTCATGCAGATGGTGGTTTGGCACGGTTTCACGGCGGCGGTCGCGGCTTGGACGGTCGACTTGACAACGCGCTGGCATCATCGGGTGACCGGTCGCGGCCCAGCGAGGGGCTGCACATGGGTTACGCTAGGATCGCATCAGCGCGCACAACGCTCGTGATTGATGCAGGCCCCCCGCCGACCGGACAAGCATCAGTGAATGCACATGCAAGCACATTGGCATTCGAAGTGACGTCAGGGCGCAGGCCGCTGATCGTGAACTGCGGTTCAGGCAAATCATTTGGAGAGGATTGGCGCCGCGCGGGCAGGGCCACGCCAAGCCATTCAACGCTGTGCATTGAAGGGTATTCATCATCACGATTGGGCGCGCCAAGCAAGTTGATCACGTCACGCCAAGAAATGTTGGAAGATGTCCCCAAACTGGTGCAATGCCAGATGTCGCCGTTGCAAGATGGGCGCCGCATTGAGTTGAGCCATGACGGGTATCGCCCGACGCATGGGCTTACCCACGCCAGAACGATCGATCTGTCAACAGATGGTCGGGGTATGGTGGGCGAGGATTTGATCGCGACGCTCAACGATAGCGACAAAAAGACATTTGACCGTGCGCTGGATGAAACTGCCCTCAAGGGCGTGCCGTTTGCGCTGCGGTTTCATTTGCACCCTGATGTGGATGCCACGATTGATATGGGCGGCACGGCGGTTTCACTTGCGCTGAAATCAGGTGAGATTTGGATTTTGCGGCATGATGGCAACGCTTCGATGGGGCTTGAGCCGTCAGTTTATTTGGAAAATGGCCGATTAAAGCCGCGTCCAGCGCAACAGGTGGTTTTATCCGGCCGCACAATGGCATATGCGACCCGTGTCCGTTGGTCGATTGCCAAGGCCCAAGACACACCTGACGCGGTACGCGACTTTGTGCCAGACGACCTGATGGACAAAAAAGACACGTAATTCATAGGACTGACATGACTGATTTTGCCCCCCTGAACCGAGCCCTTCTTTCTGTATCTGACAAAACGGGGCTCTTGGAGCTGGGTAAGGCGCTCTCGGCGCGTGGGGTTGAATTGTTGTCGACGGGCGGCTCAGCCAAGGCGCTGCGCGATGCTGGACTGGACGTGCGCGATGTGGCGGATGTCACTGGTTTTCCCGAAATGATGGATGGGCGTGTGAAAACGCTGCACCCTGTTGTGCATGGTGGTATTTTGGCGCGGCGCGATTTGGAAAATCATGTCGCTGCGATGGACGAGCACCAGATTGGTGGCATCGATCTGGTTGTTGTGAACCTGTATCCGTTTGAAGAAACGGTCGCCAAGGGCGCTGATTACGATACGTGCATTGAAAATATTGATATCGGCGGGCCTGCGATGATCCGCTCTGCTGCCAAGAACCATGCGTTTGTGACTGTGGTGACGGATGTGCAGGATTATGATGCGCTATTGGCTGAATTGGATGCCAATGACGGGCAGACAACCTATGCGTTCCGCCAGCGATTGGCGCAGACAGCATATGGGCGCACGGCGGCCTATGACACCGCAGTAAACACATGGATGGCGGGTGCGTTGGGCGTGGATCAGCCGCGCCGCCGTACGTTTGCGGGCACGTTCGCGCAGACGATGCGTTACGGCGAAAATAGCCACCAGCAGGCCGCGTTTTACACCGATGGCACAGGGCGCGCAGGTGTGGCGACAGCGGTGCAGCATCAGGGTAAAGAGCTTTCTTATAACAACATCAACGACACGGATGCGGCGTTTGAATTGGTAGCGGAATTTGATCCCGCAGATGGCCCAGCCGTAGCGATCATCAAGCACGCGAACCCAAGCGGTGTGGCAAGAGGGGCGACATTGGTCGAGGCCTATACCAATGCATTTGATTGTGACCGCACATCGGCGTTTGGCGGGATTGTTGCGCTAAATATGCCTCTCGACGAGGACACAGCCAAAGCGATTGTCGAAATTTTCACCGAAGTTGTGATCGCACCCGGTGCGTCGGACGCGGCTAAGGCGGTGTTTGCCACCAAGAAGAATTTGCGCTTGCTGACAACCGATGGCCTCCCTGATCCGAAAGCCGCGCAAGTGGCGATGAAACAGGTCGCTGGCGGCATGTTGGTGCAAGACAAAGACGTCGGGCATGTTGCGCAAGACGACCTGAAGGTAGTGACCAAAGTGAAACCAACCGATGCGCAGATGGCCGATTTGCTATTCGCATGGAAAGTGGCGAAACACGTCAAATCCAACGCGATTGTCTATGTGAAAGACAACGCGACGGTTGGCGTTGGCGCGGGACAAATGAGCCGCCTTGATAGTGCGTTGATCGCAGCACAAAAGGCGGAACGGATGGCAAATGCGATGGACCTGCCGCAATCACTGGCGATTGGGTCAGCGGTTGCATCTGATGCGTTTTTCCCGTTTGCCGATGGCTTGATGGAAGCGGCAGCCGCCGGCGCGACATGCGTCATTCAACCAGGTGGATCAATGCGCGATGATGAAGTGATCGCGGCGGCGGACGAGGCTGGGATTGCCATGGTATTCACTGGCATGCGCCACTTTAGGCACTAAGGAACACGAGATGCGCATCGTCTTTTGGACAGGTTTCTGGGTGTTTTTGCTGGATCAGGCCAGCAAATATTACGTTGTGCACATCCTCAAGCTGGACATTGTGAAGCGCATCGACGTGTTTGAACCCTATCTGGTTTTCCAAATGGCGTGGAACCGCGGCGTAAACTTTGGCCTTGGGGCTGGATTGGATATGCGCTGGGTGCTGATCATTTTGGCAATGGTCATCGCAGGTGGCGTGCTGGTTTGGTTATGGAAGCGCGACGCGAACCGCTGGACATATATCGCGGCCGGAGCATTGGTCGGCGGCGCATTGGGTAATGTTGTTGATAGGCTGATCTATGGCGCGGTCGCCGATTTTCTGAACATGTCGTGCTGTGGATTTACCAACCCATATGCGTTCAATGTGGCGGATATTGCTATTTTTGCGGGCGCGATTGGGCTTGCTCTTGCCGATCCCAAAAAACGATCTGAGATAGAGGGCTGACGCGAGCCAGTCATTGCGATAACAATGCACTCGGGTCCGTGGAGGAATAAATGCGCGCGATTATTTTGACATCAGTTCTGGGGGTCGTGCTGACGGCATGTTCCAGTGACCAAGCGCAGCTTGATGGCGATGGCGTGTCCCGCAATGGGCCCAATGAATTTGAAATTCTGCCCATGCGCCCACTGGTAATGCCAGAGAGCCTTGCGTTGCCGACACCTGTGACCGGTGTTGCCAATCGCGCCGATCCGACGCCGTTGATTGATGCAATCGTGGCGTTGGGTGGTCGTGCGTCGTAGCCAAGACTAGCGGATCGCGCGACACGCATTGCCCGCGATCAGGTAAATGATCCTCACATCCGCGTTGGTTGACTTGAAGGTTTCGATTTGCGGCGTAAGTTGCAACGCAGGGTTTGCCCGAAACCAACAAAGGACCGCGCCGATATGTATCGCTTGATCGCCTGCTTTATTGCCTGTTTGACCGCCGCCCCCGTCTGGGCAGAGGACGTGACGACCTACCGTCTTGATAACGGGATGGATGTTGTCGTGATCGAGGATCACCGCGCGCCTGTTGCTGTGCATATGCTGTGGTATAAGGTTGGGTCGGCGGATGAACCTGTGGGCGCATCGGGTGTCGCGCATTTTCTAGAACATTTGTTGTTCAAGGCCACGGATCAGCTGGAAAGCGGTGAGTTTTCGGCGATTGTTGCGGCCAATGGCGGGTCCGACAATGCATTTACCAGCCACGATTACACTGCCTATTTCCAGCGTGTCGCCGCGGATCGGCTCGAGCTGATGATGCAGATGGAAAGCAACCGGATGAACAACCTCCGTATCACCGAGGCGGATGTCGAGACCGAGCGTGATGTTGTGCTAGAGGAACGCAATCAGCGGACCGAGAACAACCCCGGGGCGCTGGCACGTGAACAATTTGTAGCGGCGCAATATCAAAACCACCGTTATGGTGTGCCGATTATCGGCTGGAAGCACGAGATGGAAGATTTGTCGCTGAAAGATGCGTTGGACTTCTATGATCTCTATTACAGCCCGAACAATGCGATCCTTGTGGTGGCTGGTGATGTGCAACCTGATGAGGTGCATGCGCTGGCCAAGCAATATTACGGCGTTATTCCGGCGGAAGAAAACCTACCCGAACGTATTCGACCAGAAGAGCCGCCACAGCGGGCAGAGCGCCGGATCACCTATGTCGATCAGCGGGTCAGCCAACCCTATGTCAGCCGCAGTTATTTGGCGCCCGAACGTGATAGTGGCGCGCAAAAAGAAGCGGCAGCGCTGGTGTATCTGGCGGACCTGTTGGGCGGTTCACCGTTTACATCCGCGCTTGGCAAGGCGCTGCAATTTGACACGCAAACGGCGATTTACGCACGCGCTGGATATGGCGGGCAGTCGCTGGATGACACAACATTCAGCCTGACCGTTGTCCCTGCTGAGGGGATTAGCCTGTCGCAGGTCGAGGCCGCGATGGACGACACCCTTGCCAAATTCCTAGAGGCAGAAATTGATCAGGCCCGCATGAAAAGCATCCGCAGCCAGCTCAGAGCATCCGAAATTTACGTCAAGGACAACATGCAAGGTTTAGCGAGGCGCTATGGCGCTGCACTGACCCAAGGTTTGACGGTTGAGGACGTGCAGGCGTGGCCGCAGATTTTGCAAGAAGTGACAGCCGAAGAGATTAAGGCAGTCGCGCGAAAGGTATTGGATCGCAAGCAAGCGGTGACCGGCTGGGTTGTGTCCAATCAGGAGGAGGCGAAATGATGTATCGTTTTATCGTAGCTGCCGTTTTCGCCGCATCCGCCAATATTGTGAGTGCGCTTGAAATTGAAGAAATTACATCCGATGGCGGGATCAACGCGTGGGTTGTCGAAGAGCCAGCAATCCCGTTCGTAGCGCTCGAAATCCGTGTGCGCGGTGGCACGTCGCTTGATGTGGAGGGTAAGCGCGGGGCGATCAACCTGATGACGGCGCTGATCGAAGAGGGCAGCGGTGATTTGGATGCGCAGGCGTTCCAGACGCGGCTAGAGGATTTGGCAGCCAGTTTTTCATTCCGCGCCTATGACGACACGATGTCGATTTCGGCACGGTTTTTGACCGAAAATCAGGACGAGGTTTTGGCGTTGTTACGCCAAGCGTTGACTGACCCACGGTTTGACCAAGCTGCGATTGACCGCGTGCGCGCGCAAGTGATTTCGGGAATTGCGTCGGATGAAAAGAACCCAAACCGGATAGCTGGGGCGTATTTTGATAGCGCCGGATTTGGTGCTCATCCTTATGGCACATCCGACGATGGCACGGTGGAGAGCGTCAATGCGTTGACCCAAGCAGATATGTTTGCGGCGCATAGCGCGGCGTTGACCCGTGATCGGATGTTTGTGTCAGCCGTTGGTGACATTACGACGGATGAGATCGGGCCGATGCTTGATGCGTTGCTTGGTGATCTGCCTGCTGAGGGGCCACCCATGCCTGAGGCTGTTGAATTTGCGCTGGACGGTGGCGTGACTGTGATCGATTTCGAGACGCCGCAATCGGTGGCGCTGTTCGGGCATAAGGGGATCAAGCGCGATGATGATCGTTACTTTGCGGCATATCTCTTGAACGAAGTTTTGGGCGGCTCAGGGCGCGAAAGCCGCCTGATGTATGAGGTACGTGAAAAGCGCGGGCTGACCTATGGGATCAGTAGTTTCCTCGTGCCAAAACTGCACGCGGAATTGTTGCTGGGACAGGTGGCCAGCGGAAACGATACGATGGCCGAGGCGATTGCCGTGACCCGTGATGTGTGGACCGATCTGGCGGTGAACGGCATGACGCAAGTTGAGCTGGATGAGATCAAGACCTATCTGACGGGCGCATATCCGTTACGGTTTGATGGCAATGCTGAAATTGCGGGGATTATGGTTGGCATGCAGATGATCGGCCTCCCCGTTGATTACATCGACACACGCAATGAAAAGCTGAATGCGGTGACACTGGACGAAGTCAACGCTTTGGCCGCTGACCTGCTGCAGCCTGATGATTTGCACTTTGTCGTGGTCGGGCAACCCGTGGGACTAGAGAGCACGGATTAACCAACAATCACGCTCGTAGAATCGGGGGCGGCTATGCTAGAACTTGTGGCATGGCGATGCATGACCCCCAGATAAAGCACCAACCGGTGATCAAACAGCTTGATGACGCTGCAATCAATCGTATTGCGGCGGGTGAGGTGCTCGAACGGCCTGCGTCGGCGGTGAAAGAACTGGTCGAGAATGCGATTGATGCAGGGGCCACGAGAATTGACGTGGCGGTGGCCGATGGCGGCAAGACGCTGATCCGTGTAACGGATGATGGTTGTGGTATCGCGGCAGGTGATTTGCCGCTGGCGATGTCACGTCATGCAACAAGCAAGATTGACGGCTCTGACCTTTTGAATATCCATTCATTTGGATTTCGCGGTGAGGCGTTACCAAGCCTTGGGGCGGTGGGACGTTTGTCGATCACATCGCGTGTGGCGGGTGGCGAGGCGGCGGTGATCACTGTGGCGGGTGGCAAGGCTGAACCCGTGCGGCCAGCGGCATTATCCGCAGGGTCCGTGGTCGAATTGCGGGATATGTTTTACGCGACGCCCGCGCGATTGAAGTTTTTGCGCACCGACCGCGCCGAGGCGCAGGCGATTGGCGATGTGGTCAAGCGGCTTGCGATGGCGGAACCATCGATCGGTTTTGTTCTGCGCGATGTATCGGGTGGTAATAGCCGTGTGACGTTTCGTGCAGATGCTGAAACGGGTGATTTGTTTGATGCGCTGCGCGGGCGGCTTGGCACAATTATCGGGCGCGATTTCGCTGATAATTCACTAGCGATTAATGCGGAACGTGACGGATTTCGCCTGACCGGATTTGCAGCGTTGCCGACTTATTCACGCGGGGCAGCGGTGGCGCAATATGTGTTCGTGAACGGCAGGCCCGTACGAGACAAGATGCTGCTAGGTGCGTTGCGTGCGGGATATATGGATGTGCTGTCGCGGGACAGGCATCCCGTTGCGGCACTGTTCATTGATTGCGACCCGAAGCTGGTGGATGTGAACGTGCATCCCGCAAAATCAGAGGTGCGGTTTCGCGAGCCGAGTATTGTACGCGGGTTGATCGTATCGGCATTGCGTCATGCGATGGCGGGTGCGGGACATCGGGCGTCAACGACAGTGGCGGATGCGACATTGGGCGCGATGCAACCGCAGACGAACGAGGCGCGTGTGTATCAAATGGACCGGCCAAGCTATACTGCCCGGTCAATGACGTTTCAGGCGCAGGCACCCGGATTTGCCGAGGCACCGAGCGGGCGGATTGAACCCGTGGACGAGGACGAGGCCGATCATTTGCCACTGGGTGCGGCGCGGGCGCAATTGCACGAGAACTACATCATTGCGCAAACCGAAACGGGCATTGTGATTGTTGACGGGCATGCGGCGCATGAGCGGTTGGTTTATGAAAAACTGAAAACGCAGATGGCCGAGAATGGCGTCGCGGCGCAGGCGTTGCTGATCCCCGAGATCGTGGAGCTGGCCGAGGGTGAGGCGGCGCAATTGCTGGACATAACGGATGATCTGGCGCGCTTTGGTTTGGGGATCGAGGCGTTTGGTGGCAACGCTGTAGCCGTGCGCGAAACGCCTGCGATCTTGGGTGAAGTCAACGCCAGTGCGATGTTGCGCGATATCCTTGATGAGCTATCGGACACGGGCGGATCGGATCGCGTGCAGTTGAAAATTGAGGCGATTTTGAGCCGCGTCGCCTGTCACGGATCAATCCGCACTGGCCGAAGGATGCGAGCCGAGGAAATGAACGCGCTGCTGCGCGAAATGGAAGCAACGCCAAGGTCGGGGCAATGCAACCACGGGCGGCCGACATATGTGGAATTGAAGATGACAGATATCGAACGATTGTTTGGGCGCACATGATTACGATTGGTGAATACACGTTTGATCAGACGCAGGTGATTGTCGGGTTGGTCGGGATCGCGGTGGTCTGCCTTGTGCTGATCCTGCTGATCATGACGGTGCGGCGCGCGGGGAAATCGACCGAGATGGCGCATGTTTTGGCAAGCCAGATGGGTGGCCTTGGGTCACGCGTTGAAATGTTGTCAAACGGGCAGCAGCAGCTGTTTGGTGGGTTGACATCCGTGACCGAGGCGCAAGCGCAGCAGCAGGCGAAAACGCTGGCATTGATGGAACAACGATTGGCGCAAGTGACTGAGGCAATGAATGTGAACCTGTCGTCATCGGCGCAGCGCACGGCGGCCAGCCTTGGTGAATTGCAGCAAAGGTTGCTGACGATTGATAAGGCGCAGGAAAACATTACTAAACTGTCAGGTGATGTGTTGTCGTTGCAGGATATTCTATCGAACAAGCAGACGCGCGGTGCCTTTGGGGAAATTCAGCTGAACGATATCGTGTCCAAGGCGCTGCCCTCGGATGCATATAAGTTCCAGCACACGCTATCGAACGGCAAACGCGCGGATTGTTTGATCCATCTGCCGAATCCACCCGGCCCGATTGTGATCGACAGTAAATTCCCGCTCGAGGCCTATGAAGCGTTGCGCAATGCGACGACGGATTGGGAAGCGAATGAGGCCGCGAAATTCATGCGCCAATCCGTCAAGGCGCATATCAAGGCGATCAGTGACAAGTATATCCTTGATGGCGAAACCGCTGATGGTGCGTTGATGTTTCTACCGTCCGAGGCGGTTTATGCCGAGTTGCACGCAAACTTCCCTGAACTGGTGCGCGAAGGGTTCGCGGCCCGTGTTTGGATTGTGTCACCGACGACATGTATGGCGACGCTCAATACGATGCGCGCGATTTTGAAAGACGCGCGGATGCGTGAACAGGCCGGCGCGATCCGCACGACATTGCGCTTGATGCACCGCGATGTGGAACTTGTGGTCGAACGGGTCGCCAAGCTGAACACGCATTTCGGACAAGCCCGCAAAGACCTTGATGATATTACCACAGCCGCTGAGCGGGCGGGCAAACGGGCGATCAAGCTCGATAATTTTGATTTCGAAGAGCTCGCGCCAGAGGACAATACCGTTGTCCCATTGAGCGATCCGCAAAGCAAAGACAGGCTTTTGTGATTACGTGGAAAATAATTCAGCTGCGGTTGATTTTTCATGCAACCAATCTGACGTGTCGGGCGTTGCCCCTTAACACAGATAAAATGTTGCTGAAGGGACGCCGCATTGCTTGATTTGAACCAGCCGCCAAAACTCCGCCAAAAGATCGCCGTTGTTGGGGCAGGTATTTCAGGGATGGGGGCGGCCTATATGCTGTCTGCCGACCATGATGTAACATTGTTCGAGGCTGAAAAGCGGCTCGGTGGTCATGCCCGCACGAGGATGGCGGGGCCGAATGGCGAAGACGCAGTCGACACGGGGTTTATCGTGTTCAACTACGCCAATTACCCGCATTTGACCGAGTTGTTTGACGATCTTGATGTGCCTGTGGTCAAGAGCAATATGTCGTTCGGAGCAAGCTTTGGCGGTGGGCAGTTTGAATATGCGCTGACCAGCCTTGATGCGATATTTGCGCAGCGGAGCAATATGGCCAGCCCCAAGTTTTTGCGCATGGTGCGGGACATCTTGCATTTCAACAAACATGGGTTGGCGGCGAGCAGTGATCCCAATCTGACGATCGGCGGTTTGTTAAAAAAGCTGGGGCTGTCTGACTTTTTCCGAGATCATTACCTGCTGCCGTTTTCGGGTGCGATCTGGTCCACGCCAAAGGAAAAGATACTCGATTTTCCGGCCCATGCGATGATGCGGTTTTTCGACAATCATGCGTTGTTGCAATCCACGGGGCAGCACCAGTGGTATACTGTTGACGGTGGCAGCGACCAGTATGTGCAGCGGTTGGGCCGTGCCATGGAGCAGCGGGGTGTTAAACTGCGGTTGGGTGCGCCTGTGCAAGAGGTGCGTCGTGACATTGTCGGCGCAAGCGTGAAAGCCGAGGGCGCAGAAAATGAACAATTCGATCAGATCATTTTCGCGACCCATTCCGATGATACGCTGCGCATGATTGCCGACCCGAGCGATACCGAGGCCGCGCTATTGGGGGCTGTGAAGTACCAGCCGAACAAGATTGTGCTGCATTCGGACACGACGATCATGCCAAAGCGCAAGAAGGTTTGGGCGTCATGGATTTATACCGAAGACGCCGCGCGAGCAGGTGGAGCGATTGATCTGACATATTGGATGAACTCGCTACAGCCGTGGCTAAAGGGGCGCGATTATATGGTCACGCTCAATTCGCAACGCCAGATTGATGAGGCGTTGATCTGGGATCAGGTCACATTGCGCCACCCTGTTTATGATCTGGCGGCGTTGGATGCGCAGGCAAGGATTGCGGATCAGAACGGAACAAACGGCACATGGTTTTGCGGTGCGTGGATGAAGAATGGTTTTCACGAGGATGGCCTGTCTTCGGCAGTGGATGTTGTGCAGGCGATCCGTGGTAGGCATGCCGCAGTTATCCCAGTTGCGGCGGAATGAACCAGATCGAACATATCGCCGGACAGACGTTTCATGGTCGGCGCGGTGCGGTGGATAACCGGTTTCGTTACAGCATTGATTATGTGATCGCTGACGCAGAGAAGCCTGCGGGCAAGCCGTGGATGTTCGGGCGCAATGGTGCCGGATTGATGTCGCTGCATGACAGTGATCATGGGGGCAAGCCAAAGGCAGGGCATGGGGCGAAATGGGTGCGCGACGTGTTCGCCGCGCATGATTTGCCGCAGCCTGACCGGATCGAGATTTTGGCACAACCGAGGGTGCTTGGGCATGTGTTTAACCCTGTAGCGTTTTGGCTTTGTTATGATGGGAACGCTCTAACGACGGTGATTGCAGAGGTGTCGAATACATATGGCGACAGGCACTGCTATCTGTGTCGGCGCGAAGATGGGCGGGTCATTACCAAGGACGAACAGATCACGGCGGATAAGATTTTTCATGTCTCGCCGTTTCAACCGGTCGAGGGCCAATACACATTCCGGTTTGATATCACCAAGGCGGCGATAGGCATTTGGATTGATTATCAGCGTGGCAACGGAGGCTTGATTGCGACGTTGCATGGGGATCGTCGTGCGATGGGTAACCTCACGATTTTGAAGGCGGCACTGCGCAGGCCGTTTGGATCTCGCCGCGTGCTTGGCTTGATCCATTGGCAGGCGTTGAAATTGTGGTGGAAAGGCGCTGCGTTTCGCAATCGCCCCGAGCCGCCACGCGACGAAGTCACCAGATGAGCGTTTTGTCCCAACGCATGCCTGCCTATAGCCTGTTTGCTGCCGTATTGTCGGGCGCGGGCCTGCCGATCTATATCTATGCGCCGAAATATTACGCTGACACATATGGCGTGAGCCTGACCGCGTTGGGCGGGATCCTATTCGGGCTACGCCTGTTTGATGTGGTGCAAGACCCAGTGCTGGGTTGGATCAGCGAACGAATGCGGAGCGGCAAGGCGGTGTGGATCAGCTTGGGCGGGGTTGCTTTGGCGGTGTCGATGATTGGGCTGTTTGCAGTGGCCCCGCCGATTGATCCCGCAATCTGGTTTGCGATTACGATCACGGGGTTATTTACAGCGTTCAGCTTTCTGACGATCAACTTTTACGCGCAGGGCATTGGCAAGGCCGGTGACCGGCCCGATGGCCATGTAAAGCTGGCGGCGTGGCGGGAAACGGGTGCGCTGCTTGGGGTATGTGTTGCGGCGGTAATGCCGACGATGTTGATGGACATAGCGGATGATCCGTTTGCCATTTTCGCCTATGGTTTTGCAGCCGCGACACTGGCAGCGGCGGTGTTTATGTGGCCGGAATGGAAAGCAGCGCCAAGGCAAGAGCCGTCGCAAATTCGCGAAATCTTGGCTGATAGGCAGGCCCGCCAATTGCTGTTGTTGGCGCTGGTCAACGCGACGCCCTTGGCCGTTTCATCGACGTTGTTCCTATTCTTTGTGGATGCGCGATTGGGCGCATCTGGCTGGGAAGGCGCGTTGCTGGTGTTGTTTTTCCTCGCGGCAGCTGTGTCATCGCCAATCTGGTCTAGGGCTGCACGGATTTGGGGCGAGAAACAGACGCTGCTGGTTGCGATGGTGCTGGCCGTCGGGTCGTTTTCTTTTGTGCTGACGTTGGAGCAGGGCGAGATAGCCGCGTTTGCCGTGATCTGCGTAATCAGCGGTGCAACAATTGGCGCGGACCTGACGCTGCTGCCTGCGATGTTTGCCAAGCGCATGGCCAAAATATCGCCCAATGGGGCGCAGGGATTTGGCCTGTGGTCGTTGGTTAGCAAGATGACCTTGGCGATTGCGGCGGTTGTTTTGTTGCCCATGTTGGAAGCCGCGGGATTTGTTGCAGGGGCCGTTGAGGTGCCACAAGCGGCGCTTGATCTGCTGACCCGACTTTATGCATTGGTGCCGACAGTATTGAAATTGGTTGCGATCGGGCTATTGATTCTGTTGCCACTAAGAGAGGACGGCTTGTGATTATGTTGATCTATATTGCGATTGGGTTCGCAGCGGCGTGTTTTCTGGCTTGGGCCAAGGTGCGCTATCTTAGTTTTGTGGCGCAGGTGCCTGACGATTACGCGTTCGGAGAAGAGCTAAACATCCGTGACAAACTGAACGGGGCAATGGTATGCGAAGGTATAATTTACGGCCCGACGGGGCGGGTCACGTCCCGTTTTGTCGCCGATTGGCAAGGTGTTTGGGACGGTAACAAAGGCACTATTGCAGAGCACTTCCGCTATGACAGCGGGGCCGAAGAACACCGCAAATGGTCGTTGGAAATTCAAGAAGATGGTAAGATCGTCATGCAAGCCGATGATGTCATCGGCAATGGGTATGGCAGACAAGCAGGTGACGGCGTTCTGACCCAATATAAATTGAAACTATCACCGCAGGCGGGCGGTCATGTGCTCAGGGGGCAGGATTGGCTCTATCTGCTGCCCAACGGCCACATCATGAACCGCAGCCAGTTTCGCAAATGGGGCGTGAAGGTTGCCGAACTGGTTGCCGTGATCAGACCGCGCACCGCCGAGGACGAGCGATGAGAGATTGGCAAGGCAAACGCTATTGGATCGTCGGCGCAAGCGAGGGCCTGGGGCGCGAGCTGGCCAAGAAAATGGCCGCGGCAGGTGCCGAGGTGATTGTGTCTGCACGATCCGAGGATCGGTTGAAATCACTGGTCGAGGAACTGGGCGAACCTGCGTCATATGTCACGGTGGATGTGGCTGACTTGAAGGCCGTGCAAACGGCGGCGGCTAAGGTCGGTGAGATTGACGGCGTGGTTTATCTGGCTGGTGTGTATTGGCCGATGAAGGCATCGGAATGGGACAACGAAAAAGCCGACCTGATGGCGCAGGTAAACTACCTCGGTGGTTCGCGTGTCGTGGGTGAGGTGATCGGCCCGATGATCAAAAAGGGTGCGGGGCACATTGTGCTGACTGGATCATTGTCGGGCTTTCGTGGGTTGCCGGGGGCGATCGGGTATTGTGCATCCAAGGCCGGATTGATGGCGCTTGCGGAATCGATGCAAGCGGATCTGCGCACCTCGCCCGTGCAGGTGCAGCTGATTAATCCGGGTTTCATCAAAACACGGTTGACCGAAAAGAATGATTTTTCGATGCCGTTTATCATGGAGCCAGAAGAGGCAGCACAAGTGATGTTTGATCACATGAGCGGTGCTGGATTTAAGAAAAGCTTTCCGATGGTGTTTTCATGGGTGTTTCGACTGTCGCAGTTTATGCCTGACTGGATGTATTATCGGCTTTTCCGGGCGAAGTAAGCTTAGCCAATGGCCAATTTGAAGTGACCTGCGGCGCGGCCCCAGACACCTGTTTCGATGTAATCTAGCGTTGTGAGGTGGGGCAAGAGTTGCGCTGCGAAATCCTCACTGCTTTCCACGGGGAGCATGGATGGCAGGTTGTCGATGGCCATCACGTCAAGCGGTGGCGTGGCATGGGTGCGGGTGACGGGGGCGTCCCATGTTGTTTCCATGTCATAAACCTTGATCGGTGAAAAATCAGACTGTGGATCGCAGGCGATATCACCGATGACGGTCAGTTTGCGGGGTGCGGTGCCAGCGCCTGCATCGACGAAAACAGGCGTGCCGTCGCGGGCGAGGATGCAATTGAGGAACATGTCATGGTCGAGGATTTGGGGGAACGGGCCGCCGGACGCGGTTTCATCCATGTCCCATTTCGTGACGGGCATACCGAGCGCCTGATATAGATCAGCGCCACCTGTGCCGACGCGGCCTAATGCGCCGATGATGATTGCGGAGGGGGTTCGGCCATTAAGCGCATTGGAAAGCGCGGATTTCATGGCATCGGCGCTGGCGTAGGTAGAAACGGGCGGGCAAATGCCGCCGGATTGTTGGGCGATCCAAGCGAGCAGGCTGACAGCCGCCCCCGCATACCCAGCCCAATAACCAAAGGCCGCGACGCGGCGACCGTTTTCCAGCGTGAGATATTCGAGGTCATAGAGCGTGCCGCCACCAGCAATGAAGCGGTCAAGCAGGATAGCGCCGGAGGCTTGCCCCTTATAGGCGTGGCCGAACATGATGTGGCGATGGGGCAAAGGAGTGCCATCATCGGGTAATTCCTTGAGGCCAAAGATGATCGCGTCGCGCGGGGCGGTTGGCCATGATCCTTCGGATGCGATGGTGGCACTTGCGGCTGCGTATCCATCGATGGGAATGGCGCGTTGGCTGCTTTGCTCAACAGTGACGGTAAAGCCTGCGGCGATCAAATCAGCGACACCTGCGGGGGTGATGCCAACGCGTTCTTCGTGTGCGCGGCTTTCCGAACGAACCCAGAGATGTGTCATGCGAAAATACCCTTAGCGATGATGGCCTGTACGGATGCGCGTTCGTGCATCATGTTCATAAAGGCGGTGAGTTTAGGGAAAGCAGCAAGATCAACGCCATCTGATTTTGCCCACGTCAGAGCAATGAACAGATAGGGATCGGCGGCAGTCAATTCAGCGCCCAAGGCGAATGGATCAAACGCATAAGTGTGCTCCAAATAGGAACAGCAACCGGCCATGTTGGACGTGACCTTGCCACGCATGTCGTCAAAGCTGGCGTCGAGATTGGCCCAGCGAGCGCCGCGCAGTTTATGGGCGTGGGCGACGTGCATGGTGGAGGCGATGTAATACATGACCTCGCGCATACGGGTTGCGGCGACGGGATCAACGGGGATCAGGTCGGATTGCGCACCGATATATTCGAGTATCGCACCGGTTTCGGTCATCACACCGTGATCGGTGATCAGGGCGGGAACGCGGCCCTTAGGGTTCAGCGCGAGATAGGCTGGCTTGGTTTGCTCACGACTTGCGAAATCAACGCGGGTCGCGGTGTAGTTCAGGCCGGATTCTTCGAGTGCGATGGCAACGGCAATCGCGACAGAGCCTGTGGCGTAGTGCAGTTCCAGCATGAGCGCGCTCCTTTAATAATGTGTGCGGGCGGCCAAACGGTCGCTGTGATCCAAGTGTGGTGAGCTGTTGAAAACCGACAGGATCGGCCCTTGGGGGGTGACGTGGATGCGGTGAACAGACGTGTTCAGGATCGGCAAGGCGATCTGCGCCATTTGCGGGATGTCGAGGTGCAGGATATGGGCCACGGCGCGCGCGATGATGCCACCGGATGTAACACAAAGGATACGTTTTCCGGGTTGAGCCGCCTCATTGATCATAGTGCGGACGCGGGCGCCGTAGTCGTCAAAGCTTTCTTTGCCTGCGATTTTGCCGTCGCGCCATGCTGTCAGGGTCGCGGGGAAATGGACGGCAAAATCATCGGGGGTTTCGCGCGGCGGGGCGATTTCCAGCGCGTCCATTTCGGCGGTCAGGTCATAATAGGCGATCTCGTTCAGACGTTCGTCGATGGTGGGTGTGTCATAGCCCAATCCGGCGGCTGTTTCGCGTTGGCGGCGCAGGCTTCCGGCGAATACTTGGTCGAACGGGCCGTCATGGGCCCGCATCCAATCACCCAACCAACGTGCCTGTTGATGGCCCAGTTCAGACAGCTTGTCATAGCCTACCTCGTCGGTAGCAGCTGAGTTGGCTTGGCCGTGACGGACCAGTGTGATTTCGCCCATGATTTTTCCTTTGTCCTAGACGCATAGGGGTAAGCGGTTGTGCCCTGGTTGGCAACGATTGGGTGATGCGCACTTGTCGCCAAGGGTGGCATGTGGGATTGTTGCGCAACGAGTAGAAAAAGCCGCAACAGGTCCCCCGATTTATGCCCGCAGATACGCTGCTTAAGGATGTCTTTGGTTTCGATGAATTTCGCCCTGGTCAGCGCGAGATTGTCGATGCTGTGACAGCCGGTGAAAATACGCTTGCCATCATGCCCACGGGCGGGGGCAAGTCGCTATGCTTTCAACTTCCTGCTTTGGCGCGGGGCGGTGTGACGGTGGTGATTTCGCCACTGATTGCACTGATGCGCGATCAGGTGCGCGGGTTAAAGGCGGCGGGTGTCGAAGCAGGTGCGCTGACGTCAGGCAATACTCAAGAAGAGACAGACGCGGTTTGGGATGGATTGACCGAAGGGCGGTTGAAGCTGCTGTATATGGCGCCGGAACGTTTGGCATCGGGTGGTACCATGCGGATGCTGAGCCAAGCAGGTGTTGGTCTGATCGCGGTGGACGAAGCGCATTGTGTGAGCCAGTGGGGGCACGATTTCCGGCCTGATTATCTGCGGATTGGTGAATTGCGCCGTGCGCTCGATGTGCCGTTGGCCGCATTTACCGCAACGGCAGACGCGGAAACGCGCGAAGAGATTGTTGAAAAGCTGTTTGACGGGGCAAGCCCGCGCACATTTTTGCAAGGCTTTGATCGCCCCAATATTCATTTGCATTTCGCGGTCAAAAACGGGCCACGCCAGCAGATTTTGCAATTTGCCGCAGCACGTAAGGGGCAGTCGGGTATTGTCTATTGCGGCACAAGGGCCAAAACCGAAACGCTGGCCAAGGCGCTGGGTGAAGCGGGGCACGAAGCTTGTGCGTATCACGGCGGCATGGACGCCGAGGACCGCCGCGTCGTTGAGGGGCGGTTCGCGGTTGAGGATGGTCTAATCGTCTGTGCAACCGTGGCGTTTGGGATGGGCGTGGATAAGCCGGATATTCGCTGGGTCGCGCATGCGGATTTGCCCAAGTCGATCGAGAGCTATTACCAAGAAATCGGGCGTGCAGGCCGCGATGGTGCGCCTGCCGAAACGATGACGTTGTTCGGGCCTGATGATATTCGCTATCGCCGCCAGCAGATTGACGAAGGATTGGCGCCGCCGGAGCGCCGGATGGCCGATCACGGGCGGTTAAACGGCTTATTAGGGTTGGCCGAGGCGTTGGTGTGCCGACGTCAGAATCTGCTAGGGTATTTTGGTGAGGACAACATCGCATGCGGCAACTGTGACTTGTGCGACAAACCTGCCGAAACATTTGATGGCACGACTGCGGTGCGCATGGCACTATCTGCGGCATTAAGAACGGAAGAATGGTTCGGCGCGGGGCATTTGATTGATATCCTGCTAGGTGCCAAGACCGAAAAAATCGCGCAGCGCGGTCATGATTCCTTGCCGACCTACGGGGTGGGCAAAGAATACGACAAGCGCCAATGGCAGGCCGTATTTCGTCAAATGATGGGGCACGATTTATTGCGCCCCGATCCCAGCAGGCATGGTGCACTGCGAATGACCGAACACGCGCGTCCAATTTTGCGCGGTGAGGCCGAGATCACGTTGCGCCGTGATACGATTGCGGCGGCCAAAGGCAGCGGGCCCAAAGTCCGCCAATTGGTCAGCGAGGAAGACGCGCCTCTCTTGTCTGCGCTTAAGGCCCAGCGCCGCGCGTTGGCGGAACAAGCCGGCGTGCCTGCCTATATTATTTTCAATGACCGCACATTGATCGAGATGGCCGAAAGACGCCCCATGACGATTGACGACATGGCGGGGATCGGCGGCGTTGGCGCGAAAAAGCTGGACAGTTATGGCGACGCATTCCTGCGCGTTATCGCAGGTGAGGTCGAGCAGATGCACCCGACTCGCCGAAAACTGGCGGGCAAGGGCGAGGGCGCGATCTATGATCAATTATTGGCCGCGCAGGCCGAATTGTTGCGTGGGGATGATGGTACGGCAAAGCCGATGTCATGTTCGGCGGGCGTGCTTGCGAAAGTTGCCAATCTGAGGTCTGCTGACCCGGCAAGGCTGGAGCAAATCATCGGAGAGCGGCACGCCCATAGATTTGGCGCAGCGTTCTTGGAAATTCTGGCGTCAGAATAGGATCGCTGCGATGGAACGACTGAGCAATTTTGAAAGAATACTGGCGTTGTTTCGCAATGATAGCGCACCGATTGTTCCGCTACCGTTGATGGACGCGCAACATGCATTGGGTGCGTTGCTCGTGCGCACAGCCAAGGCAGATGAGATTTATTTGTTCGAAGAAATTGGAACAATTGATGCGGTTCTCATGACGGCGTTTGACCTTAATCCAGTGGAGGCCGCAAAAATGCGGGCGTCTTGCGAATTGTTGGAAAAACAAATGCCGCAGACAGAGGACTTGGCGCGAATTTTGCACTACGCAATCAGCGAAGAACAACGCCTCCAAGCGATTAGGGCACTCTGGTCTGTGGCGCTTGCAGATGGTGTCAGGCACGAATCAGAGACCGAGGTGTTAAATGAAATTGGACATGTGCTGGGTATTCCACATCATGTGAGCGACGGCCTGAAAAATGAATTTACATGATCAAATAGAATGCTTGCTTTTGATTGGCGGGTTACTTTAGCTTCGCGCCAAATTGGGAGCTTCCATGTTTGAACGAATTTTAGCGCTTTTTAAGAAATCATCGGGTCCTGTTGTGCCGTTACCACTTTTGGATGCACGCCGCACGTTGGGCGCATTGATGGTTCGCACCGCGAGGTCAGACAAGAGTTACAAGTTGGCTGAAGTTCACACTATCGAATCCATTTTCATATCCGCGTTCGGTTTGTCAGAAGACCAAGCACCGGAAATGCGAAAGATTTGCGAAGATTTGGAAAAACAGTTGCCGCGGACGGCCGATCTTGCTGTGATTTTACAGGCTGCGATTAGCGAAGAGCAAAGAATGCAAGCCGTTTGGGCGCTTTGGACCGTCGCATTGGCTGATGGTATTAAACACGAAGCAGAGGTTGCTGTGTTGGACGAAGTCGAAAAAGTGTTTGGCATTTCAGCTGAGAATAGCCAGCTGTTGCGGGAATATTTGCCTAAGATCGACGAGCCAGAATAACCGACCCGACCCCTGCGATTAGGATAATGGCCAAGCCAGATATGGTGGCCAAATCCGGCCATTCTGCGAATAGAACGAACCCGATGACAGTGGCAAAAACCAACTGCGAATAGATCAGCGGTGCTATGACATTTGCGGGCGCATGGCGGTTGACCACTACCAGTATCAGATTGCCCATTGCGGAACCTGCAGCGCTCCAACCAATCAAGGGCAAGTGCATCGGGTCAAGTGCAGGCCATGATGCGGCACCAACCGGCGCCAGCAAAAGCGTGCCGATCAGCAATTGTGACAGTAGCAGAAAGCGGGGCCGAAAGCCACCCGCGAGCCACCGTGTCGCGACGAGATAACAGCCGTGGAAAATACCCGCGAGCACAGCAAACCCCATACCCGTCGACATGCCAAACCCCGGACGCACAACAAGCAGAACGCCAGCGAAACTGATCCCCAAAAGAACCACGCGCAATGGCGTTGCCGGTTCACGCAAGACAATCGTCGACAGCGCAAAGGCGACAATCGGTCCGATGAAAAAGCCGCCAAATACATTGGCCATTGGTTCGGTTTTTAAGGCGCTCAAGATGCAGAAGATGCCGGCCGCAATCAGAGCAGAGCGCAACCACAAACGCGGATCCATGAGCAGGCGCAACTCTCCTGCTTGCAGACCAGCGAGGGGTAGCAAGATCAATGCGGCCAACGCAAACCGAGACCATGCAACAAAAGCAGGTGCTACACCTTGGTCGCTCAGCATCTTGCCCGCAGCATCGCCCGATACGATCAGAAACATGGCTGCAAACACAAAGCCGATGATGCGGGCTGTCGTCATAGGTGGCCTCGTGTCGGTTGCGGTAGTTTGAACGTGCGCGCGGCCGCCAGTCTTGCGATCTGGATTTACGGCCGTCAGGATAGCTTGGATGGAAACGCCGACGGTTTCAATACGGTGCCAATGAAACAAACCTTTGCAAATGCTCGCCGGCTCAAATGGCAGATGCGCAATTCGCTTGCACTGCCCCCCTTTGGCTTGGTCTAAACGGCGCAAGTTAGAGGAAAGTGAACATGGTCGATATTGCCACCCGCGTTTGGAACCACAAATGGAAGATCGACCCGATTGTGCGGTCATTGATCGATACGGATTTCTATAAACTGTTGATGTGCCAGTCGGTGTTTCACAACAAACCCGACACGCATGTCAAATTCAGCCTGATCAATCGCTCCAATCATATCCGATTGGCCGAGCTTGTGGATGAGGGTGAGCTGCGCGAGCAGTTGGATCATATCCGCTCACTGTCCCTGTCGCGCGGCGAAAGCACGTGGATGCGCGGCAATACATTCTATGGCAAGCGCCAGATGTTCACGCCTGAATTTATGGACTGGTTCGAAAACCTGCGTCTACCTGCCTACCACCTTGAGAAAATCGACGGCCAATACGAGCTGACATTCGAAGGCTCATGGCCCGAGGTCATGCTATGGGAAATCCCTGCGCTGGCGGTTCTGATGGAACTACGTGGCCGCGCCGTGCTGGGTGCGATGGGGCGGTTCGAGCTGCAAGTGCTCTATGCCCGCGCGATGACCAAGGTCTGGCAAAAAGTCGAAACCCTGCAAACCGTCCCCGATCTGCGCATCGCTGATTTCGGCACGCGGCGGCGGCATAGCTTCCTTTGGCAGGACTGGTGCGTGCAGGCAATGAACGAAGGGCTGGGCGATAGCTTTGTCGGGACATCAAACTGCCTGATCGCCAAAAACCGCGACCTGCCCGCAATCGGCACCAACGCCCATGAATTACCGATGGTATATAGTGCGCTTGCGCCGGACGACGACGCATTGGCGCGCGCCCCCTATGACGTGCTGTCCGATTGGCAGGCCGAACACGACGGCAACCTGCGCATCATCCTGCCTGACACCTATGGCACCCAAGGGTTCCTCGACCGCGCGCCCGACTGGCTGGCAGGCTGGACCGGCATCCGCGTCGACAGCGGCGACCCTGCGACAGGGGCGGAAGTGGCCATCGACTGGTGGAAGGCCCGCGGCGAAGACCCCACGCAAAAGCTGGTCATCTTCTCCGACGGTTTGGACACTGATAAGATCGTCGAGCTGCAACGCCAATTCGCAGGCCGCGTGCGCATCTCATTCGGCTGGGGCACAATGCTGACGAACGACTTTAAAGGGCTGGTGGCCGACGACGCTCTGGCGCCGTTCTCACTGGTCTGCAAAGCGGTGGAGGCCAATGGCCGCCCAACGGTCAAACTCTCCGACAACCCGAACAAAGCGATGGGGCCAGAGGAAGAGATCGCACGGTATAAGCGTGTGTTTGGGGTCGGGGATCAGGATAGGGTTGAGGTTGTGGTTTAGGTGTGTGCAGACACCATTTCAAAATGGTGTCTGCAGTTTCAGGCTTTAAACGGGCACCAAGATTGGCCAAGCTTTAAAGCCGTGAGCTTTCGCGTGCTGGATCTGACCAGTCCACGGACACTTTCGCGTTTGACGAAAAATGTACTTAAAGCCCGGCGGTGCTTTACGAAAATTACGTTTAGTCACTGCGCGGTCCTTCCATCGGGACGTATATTGCCTTTCGTCCAAAAACCGATTAAACTGACTTCGCTACAAGGTCTGGTTTCAGTTTTGGAGGCCTCGCATCGTCAAGCCCTCATGCACGATACTAGAATTTTGACTAAGGCTCAGGTTAATTCCTGAGCCTTTTTAGATTTTACCTTTCTTAGAAAGGTATTCGAGACGATTGCACGCAGCCACGTGTGATACTCCGAAGCGACCAACTAATGTTGATGCAGTGTCATACCGGCGAATAAAGGCAACCGGCATTAGCAATTCGGCTGCGAATTGATTAGCCTGAGGCTCGGCCAGTCGAAAAGCTGGGGTGCCGTCGCCGCGAGTGGCGCGTGCCAATGGTATATTTGTATGCATCGCAAAATGCCCCAACTCATGCGCTGCTGTAAATCTAGCGCGACCTTGATTGCGGCAGGCGTCGACGTAAACGTCTTCACGTAGCTGAATGAATTCACCTTTCGGGCAAGTATAGCCCTCGGCTCGGCCCATCTCTTCAACCGATCCTACTTCAAAATTCACCCACCCTAGTTTTTGATCCAAAACTTGTTCAATCAATTCAATTATGGGGAAGTGCGGGTTATTACTCAGATCAAATTGGGCGCGAATTCGAACTGTTAGTGTCTCGATCGCGTCCCATGCTAGTGGTGGAACTATAAAATCATCAACTTGCATTAGCCCTGTCTCTCCGAGTTCTTTTTCAAAATTGAAAGAATGCTGGATAACTCATTGGGTGAAAGCAAATCCATGCGACGTGCCATTAAGCCTGCGGTGTCGCGCTGCAATTGTGAATTTGCCTCAAGCTTGAATGCCTTTCGCGAGCGATCCGCTGAAATCCGCAATCCGACTGCCTGCTCTGCATTCAGATGGTAGCAATTAATGATCTGTTCTTCAAAGCCAACGGGCGGCGATTTCCTTCCAGATTCAATGTTAGAAATGAAAGCCGATGACAATCCAAGCCGAATTGCCATATCAAAAAGGCGCTCGTCTTGGTCGATCCGTAGCCTTCGAAGCTCCTTTCCAAGTTCAGTCGTACTCATGTCGCTCTCCTCTGTTAACACTAGATTAACCAACTTGGGAAATAAACGCAACCACTTTATAAAATGTATTAGTGCAGATGTTCGTAACTCTATAACTATGCAGTTCCTTCAGGGAGACATTTGCTGGAGGGCGTCAAATATTAGTCATAAAAACTTTTTCCAACTTTTTTGAAAAAAGCGCTTGCGACTCTCTGCGGGTAACCTTAGAAGCCCCCTTACCGGACGAGCGGCGACGCAAACTTCGGTCAAAACACAGAATAGAGCAGGCGAGGCGCGCCACAAGTTACGGCGCATCTAGTTTGTTTTTGTCTGTGTCGCTTTTTGAAATTTAAATATCTGAAGAGATATGTGGGCGGTTTGGTTCAGTTCGATGGATCAGACGTC
>CAXHZK010000011.1:0-86425 GCA_964021915.1 uncultured Roseobacteraceae bacterium
CCGTTGATGAACTTGGAATAGTTCAGTGTTTCGTCAACCGAGCGCACACCAGCGTTGATCCGCTGAATCCACAAAGCGCGGAAGTTACGCTTGCGATTGTGACGGTCGCGAGTTGCATATTGATTGGCTTTTTCGACGGCCTGCTTGGCGACCTTGAAGGTCTTGGAGCGACGGTCATAATAACCTTTGGCAGCGTCGAGAACTTTTTTGTGACGACGATGAGTGACTGTACCACCTTTAACGCGCATATTCTAATATCCCTCTAATTAACGTGCGTAAGGCATCATCGGTTTGATGATACCCTCGTCAGCTTTGCAAAGTGTGGTTGTGCCACGGGCATTGCGGAGGAATTTGTTAGAGCGCTTGATCATTCCGTGCTGCTTACCTGCTTGCGCGGCAAGAACACGGCCAGTCGCCGTGATTTTGAACCGCTTTTTGCAGCTCGATTTTGTCTTCATCTTCGGCATTTCCGTCTCCTCTTTGGGTTCGGTCGAAACACGCGACTCGGCATGCCATATAGGCCGGACGCGCGGGTGAAGCTGTCTTCTAGGCAAATTCCCAAAAATGCGCAAGCGCTAGTTAGCCATAAAACCGTGCAAAAACATGCAAGAATATCTCGGGCACTGCCTCAGGCGAATACCGCGCGGCGTCGTTCATTAGCGCATAGCCAATGCCGCCGCCGCCGATAAGCAATAAAACTACGCCCAACCGCGATAATTGCTGTTCCGAATAGCCGCTAACAAGCGCCGGAATTGCGAAAAACACAAAAAGGCAGCCCAACGTAAATGCGAGGTCAATGTCCATCGTAAATCACCTATATCAATAGGTGAAGTTTACTCTTCTTCAGATGCAAAGATCAATCGTTCTGCACATGGCGCAACCCGCAAGATGTTGGTGGAACCCGGCGTATTAAATGGCACACCCGCAGTCACAACAATCATGTCGTCTTCTGTGGCCAAATTTTCACGCAACGTTGCACGCACCGCTGAAATAACAGCCGTCTTAAAGCGGTCCACATCACCAGTGACCACGCAATTGGTGCCCCAGCTCAGGCAAAGCCTGCGGGCCGTTTTGCGAACGCTCGTGAGCGCAATGATCGGCACACGGGGGCGTTCCCGCGCAACCAAAAGTGCGGTTGTACCGGATTGAGAAAAGCAACAAATCGCTTTTACATCAGTGGTTTCTGCAATTTCACGGGCGGCGGCAACAATGCCGTCGGCCACGGTTTTGCGGTCCGCTTTGCGCGATGCCTCGATAATGTCGGTATATGTCGGATCAGATTCAACCTCACCGGCGACATTGCTCATGGTGGTCACGGCCTCGATAGGGAAACTACCGGCCGCTGATTCAGCCGAGAGCATGATCGCATCCGCGCCCTCATAAATTGCAGTCGCCACATCGCTGACCTCAGCGCGCGTCGGCATCGGAGAATCGATCATCGATTCCAGCATTTGCGTCGCAACAATCACCGGCTTGGCTGCCGCACGGCACTTGCGCACCAATTGTTTCTGGATCGGCGGCACGTTTTGTACAGGCAATTCAACGCCCAAATCACCACGGGCAACCATAATGCCGTCTGACACAGCGAGGATTTCATCAAACGCTTTGACCGCGTTCGGCTTTTCAATTTTGGACAGGATCGCAGCACGGCCTTTGGCCAAATCTCTGGCCTCGAACACGTCAGCGGGCCGCTGAACGAACGATAGCGCAAGCCAATCTACACCCAGTTCGCAGACGAATTCCAAATCACGACGGTCTTTTTCTGACAACGCGGCCACTGGCAGCGTCACATCAGGTACGTTCACGCCCTTACGGTTGGAAATAACGCCGCCGACAATGACTTCGCAATCGGCAAAGTCGCGACCGCAATCTTTGACCCGAAGCTTGATCTTGCCATCGTTGACCAACAGGTGCGCACCCGGCTCGAGCGCGTCAAAAATCTCTTTGTGGGGCAATTGCACACGATCAACGGTGCCTGGCTCATCGCTCAGGTCCAAACGGAACGCCGCACCAACAACAAGCTCTTCTCCGTCGTCATTGGCAAATACACCAACGCGCAATTTCGGTCCCTGAAGATCGGCCAGAATGGCAATCGGGCTGTCGAGGTCCGCTTCGATCTGACGGATAATCGCGTGGCGGGCACGGATTTCTTCGTGGTCGCCATGGCTCATGTTGAGGCGAAACACATCTGCGCCCGCTTCGTGCAATGCGCGGATCATCGCATAGTCATTTGATGCAGGTCCAAGCGTCGCTACAATTTTTACATTACGATGGCGTTTCATATTTTCACCTCATGCTGGCTGCGCTCACGCAAATGTTAACGCTAACAGATTATTTGTGGGCCTTATTGCGCATTTCCATTTCGGACACAACTAGCCTAGATGACTAGTTAGTCGACAGGCAGGATATATGACAGAACAGTATTTTCAAATTGATGGCGAAAACCGCGCGGGGCGCTGGTTGGTAACCTGTGATCACGCAAGCAATCGCGTGCCAGATTGGGTTGGTGGCGGCGATCTGGGGCTGCCTGCGGCAGATATGGGCCGTCACATCGCCTATGATATCGGGGCGGCAGGTGTGTCCAAGCACTTGGCCAACCTGCTTGATAGCCCTGCAATTCTGTCCGATTTCTCGCGCTTGGTCATTGATCCAAATCGCGGCGAAGACGACCCGACACTTTTAATGAAGCTCTATGACGGCACAATCATTCCGGCCAATCGCCATGCGGGCGATGCAGAACGAGAGGAGCGGCTTGATCGTTTGCATCGCCCTTATCACGCGGCCTATGGTCGGCTTGTCGCTCGTCAGGAAAACACCGTTGTTTGTGCTGTGCACAGTTTTACTCCGCAATTGCGTGGCCGCCCTCACCGACCATGGGAAATTGGCGTATTATCAGCGGGTGATCGGCGCCTAGCCGATCCGTTTTTAGCCGCGTGCCGCAATCAGGGATGGTACGTTGGTGATAATGAGCCATATGCTGGCCACCTGCCCGGCGACAGCGTTGATCAACACGCATTGCGCGCCGGAAGACCCAATGTTTTGATCGAAGTGCGCAATGACCTGATTGAAACCCCAGATGCGCAACTGGATTGGGCGCAAAAACTTGCCCCAATTCTGAAATCCGTATTAGAAAACAGCGCCTTATAGGAGTAACGACCATGGACGCCCAGACCCAACTTGAAATCGAAGCCGCCGCGTTCCGCCGCCTGCAAAAACACCTGATGGAAGACCGCAAGGATGTGCAAAACATCGACATGATGAACCTAGCCGGATTTTGCCGGAATTGCCTGTCACGTTGGTACCAAGAAGCGGCGAATGCGCGCGGGATCACGATGGACAAGGCCGAGGGCCGCGAACGATTCTACGGAATGCCGTTTGAAGAGTGGAAAACCGCCCACCAGACCGAAGCAAGCGGTGACGCAAAAGCCACATTTATTGCCAGCCACCCTCAGGATTAAAGCCAAAATAGAAACAATATGCGTTTAACCGTGTTACTTGCGCATTTTTCCATAAAATAAGGGCCTTTAGTTCAGGCCTCGGCCCGATTCGATTGACAGAAATTAACATTTGTCACATAAGCGGCGCGGGGCCTAATACGTCGACGAGTAAAAAATGTTAGAAATATTCATAATGCCAATACTTCTGATGGTTGGGCTGACCTTTGCGCTCGACTCATGGAGCCCATTAGGAACCAATGGCGAAGGTGAATCGGAAGAAGAGCCTCCCGAATTCGGCCCTGGCGATGATAAATACAACGGCACCGATGGTGACGATCTCATTTATTCTTTAAAGGGTAATGATCTTATCACCGGTGGCGCTGGCGACGACAGCATATTCCTTGGTGATGGTTTTGACCGCACAGCTGACCGCACGTATGAGAATCTAGAAACCTTTGATACAGAACTTTTTGAAGGTAACGACACCATTCATGGTGGCGCCAAAGGCGACTTTGTCTACGATTCAATGGGCGAAAATTATTTGTACGGTGATGCGGGTGACGATATCGTAATCGGTGTCGATGACGCTTCAGACTACGGGACTGTTGACCAGCTGTTTGGCGGCTTTGGTGATGATACTTTGAATGGCGACGATGGCGACACCATGAGCGGCGGTGAAGGCACAGATGCATTCCAAGTCAGCCATCGCGCATCGGCAGATGCCGTTACTGTTACGGATTTTGAAACTGGCGAAACAATTGAGATTTTGGACGAAGACGGCGATCCGATTGACGCAGCTCGCATTTCCACCCAATCGGTAAATGGCGGTCTGGATACGGCTGTTTCGGTTGACGGTTCCGTTGTGGCAACTTTGACTGGGGTAGGAACCGCACCTGCAGGCATGATTATCAACTAACGTTGATGTTCACGAAGACCTAAAAGAAAAAGGGCCGCTGTCAAATTTGACAGCGGCCCTTTTTTATTGGGAAATCGTTGCGCTCTAGATCGCGGCCATGCGGCTTTCATCAAGGTAGATTTCGCGCAAGCGTGTGGCAACCGGACCGACTTCGCCGGTTCCGACCGCCTCGCCATCAACCTCGACCACGGGCATGACGAATGTGCTGGCGGATGTAATAAACGCCTCATCCGCGTCCTGCGCCTCTGCGATGGTAAAGCTGCGCTCTTCCACTGTCATCTGCGCCTCTTTGGCAAACCGCAGCACGGCCGCGCGAGTGATACCATGTAGGATTTCATTCCCAAGGTGGCGCGTGATGATCGTGTTGCCCTTGATGATATAGGCGTTATTGGATGTGCCTTCGGTCACGTGACCATCTTCGACCATCCATGCATCATCACAACCTGCGGCCTTGGCCATCATCTTGCCCATGGACGGGTAGAGCAGTTGCACAGTCTTAATATCACGACGTGCCCAGCGCTGATCTTCGATACTGATCACCTTGATGCCCTTTTTCGCGGCAGGGCTATCGGCGAGACCAGGCTTGTTTTGTGTGAACAAAACAATCGTCTGCGGTGTATCGGCGGATGGGTATACAAAATCACGATCATCCGGCGCACCGCGCGTGATTTGCAGATAGATCATACCTTGATCAATCTCGTTGATGCGCACCAATTCGCGGTGCACCTCAAGCAGGTCATCCTTGGAAATCGGATTGCCCATGCCCAGCTCGGTCAAAGACCGCTGCAGGCGAATGGCGTGGCCGTCAAAGTCGATCAGCTTACCGTCAAGAACGGTCGTCACCTCATAAACACCATCCGCCATCAGAAACCCGCGATCAAAGATCGAGACTTTCGCTTCATTTTCGGCAACATATTCGCCGTTCAAATAGACAGTCCGCATTGGTTTATCCCCACAAAGCTGCGTCAGGGGCGTGAACCCCCGCGTCATCAAATTTCAAAGGTGTTGCACGGTCTTCGGCCAAAAGCAGTGGGCCGTCAAGATCAGTAAACGCCACACCTTGGGCCAAAATTGTTGCAGGTGCCATCGCGAGCGACGATCCAACCATGCAGCCGACCATCACATCAAAGCCTGCTTCAATCGCAGCAGCCTTAAGCGCGAGCGCCTCGGTTAACCCACCGGTCTTGTCCAATTTGATATTCACCATGTCATACTTGCCGTGCAGCTTGGGCAGGCTGCTGCGGTCATGGCAGCTTTCATCCGCACAAACGGGCAATGGCCGTGCAATTTCGGCCAACATATCATCAGCACCTGCTGGCAACGGTTGCTCAACCATCTTCACACCAAGGCGGATCAGATGCGGGGCAAGGTCTGCATAAACATCCGCATCCCAGCCCTCATTGGCATCCACTATAATCGGTGCATCAGGCGCACCACGGCGCACCGCCTCGAGCCGCGCCATATCGTCGGGCGTGCCAAGTTTGATTTTCAACAACGGGCGATACGCGTTTTTCGCGGCTTGCGCTTTCATCTCGTCTGGTGTGGCCAGTGAAAGCGTATAAGCGGTGATTTCTGGCAGTGGCGCAGGCACACCGATCAGATCCCAGACGCGCTTGCCCGCCGATTTCGCCGCATGATCCCAGAATGCACAGTCCAGCGCATTGCGCGCCGCACCTGCGGGCAAGGCATCGGCCAAATCGCCCCATGCCCCGTCAAACCCGGTGATTTGCGCGGTCACGCTTTGCATGGTTTCGTCATAGCGGGCATAGGGCACGCATTCGCCGCGCCCTATGATCCCACCATCCGAAACAGACGCCGTCAGCACATCCGCCTGTGTCCGCGACCCACGCGAAATGGTAAACACTTGGGCCAACCTAAAACTATTTTCACACACGGAAATTTGCATATCGCGCCTCATTGGTTGTGAACGAAGTTTGACCTAGACGGCATCCAAAGCATCAACCAAACGCCCAGCACCCTGACGGAATGGATCAATCGCTGGCATGCCCATGCGTGCCTCGACCTCCGCCAAATAACCTTCGAATTCGTCATCTGACAAATGCTGCGTGTTCACAGAAATACCAACGATTTTGCAATCTGGGTTCGCAATGCGCGCAATTGGGAGGACCATATCGCGCAATGCTTCGAGTGACGGCAGATCGTAGGTCGGCAGGCCGCGCATATGCGTGCGTGTCGGCTCATGTGCCAAGACGATTGCGTCAGGTTGACCGCCGTGGATCAGCGCCATTGTCACGCCGGAATAGGATACGTGGAACAGGCTGCCCTGCCCCTCGATATGATCCCAGTGATCGGCGTCATTGTCGGGTGTCAAATATTCGACCGCACCGGCCATGAAATCAGCAATCACAGCGTCCAGCGGCACACCGCCACCAGTGATCAGAATACCCGTCTGACCCGTAGGGCGGAACGTGGATTTCATGCCGCGCTTTTGCATTTCTGCATCCATCGCAAGGCCCGTATACATTTTACCAACGGAACAATCGGTCCCAACCGCAAGGCAACGCTTGCCCGTGCGCTTGACACCAGTTGCGATCGGATAAGCCACGGATGGGATACGCACGTCGAACAATGTGCGCCCGTTCACACGCGCGGCAGCCATCAGATCGTTTTCGTCGCGCAAAAGGTTATGCAAACCGGATGCAATGTCATAACCCATGTTGAGCGCCTGAACCAAAACCTCTTTCCAAGCGTCAGAGATGAAACCACCACGGTTCGCCACACCAATCACCAGTGTTTTGGCACCAGCAGCGATACCGTCTTCAAGCGTCATGTCAGTGATGCCCAGATCGGCGCCACAGCCGTCCATACGGAATTGGCCAACAGCATTTTCTGGACGCCAGTCTTTGATACCCTGCGCTACTTTTGCAGCAAGTTGGTCAGGCGCATCGCCAAGAAACAATAGGTAAGGTGTTTGGATCATCGGATAGCCCCCAAGAGATTCGTGAATTTAATGCAAGATGTCCCGCATATGCCCGAATGTCATTGCGCAATGGTCATCAAAACGAAAAAATTACGCAAGAAATCTGCGCACTTTAACTGTATTATAGAAGTATATTGCGTGGGCTATGGCGGCGATGGGTTATTCACCCATCGCCGCGCGTCATACTAGCCCTTCGCGAACTCTGGATAGGCTTCCATCCCCAGCTCGGACACGTCCAAGCCGTTGATCTCGGCCTCTTCGCTGACGCGAATGCCCGTGGTCGCTTTCAAGATGTTGAACATGATGAACGAAGCGATGAATGCGAAACCACCGATTGCAACGAACCCGATGAATTGCGTGACAAATGATGCGTCTGCATAAACCGGAACAACCATTGTGCCCCAGAAGCCTGCAATCATGTGCACAGGGATCGCACCGACAACGTCATCAATTTTCAGCTTGTCCAAGAACGGCACCGCAAGGACAACAATCACACCGCCCACTGCACCAATCCAAAGTGCACCGAACAAAGTTGGCTCGAGCGGGCTGGCTGTGATGGACACAAGCCCAGCAAGCGCACCGTTCAGTACCATCGTCAAATCCGCTTTGCCGAACATCAGCTGTGTCAAGATCAACGCAGCAACCGCACCGGCAGACGCTGCCATGTTCGTGTTGGCAAAGATACGACCAACATCGGTAATGTCGCCAACTGTCCCCGCGGCAAGTTGTGAGCCACCGTTAAAGCCGAACCACCCCATCCACAAAATGAACGTACCCAATGTTGCAAGCGCAAGGTTTGAGCCCGGCATCGGGACAACACGGCCGTCTTTGTATTTGCCAATCCGCGCACCTAGGACAATCGCACCAGCAAGCGCTGCAAAGCCACCAGCCGCGTGCACCACTGTTGAACCAGCGAAGTCATAGAAACCCATCTCGGACAACCAGCCGCCGCCCCACTGCCAGCTTGCGCCGATTGGGTAGATGATACCGGTCAGAATGGCGGTAAAGATCAGGAACGGCCACAGTTTCACCCGCTCCGCAATTGTACCAGACACGATTGACGCCGTCGCCGCACAGAACATCAACTGAAAGAAGAAATCTGACGCAACAGACGCATAATCAAGCGCCGCTGACGCCGCATCAAGCCCAACAGGCTCCAGCGAGGTGATGCTAAAGAACGGGCCAAGCCAACCGCTGACCAGCCAGTTGCCATCACCTGGATACATCAGGTTAAAACCAACCAGCCAATACATGATGCCTGATATCGAAAATAGCGCGATATTCTTGGTGAGCTGCGTCGTCACGTTCTTGGACCGGACAAGCCCAGCCTCGAGCATGGCAAACCCTGCAGCCATCCAAAACACAAGGAAGCCACCAACCAAGAAAAGCAGTGTTGTCATCAGATACGGCCCGATTTCGTCAAAACCGGGGGCCGCGTCTTGGGCGAATGCGATGCTAGGCGACAGCATCAATGCGACAGCGATCAAACTTGTCTTTTTCATACCTAAATCCTTTTTTATCGTGCTCATAATGCGGCCTCGTTTGTCTCACCTGTGCGCACACGCACGGCCTGCGCGACATCGAGCGCAAATATTTTCCCGTCACCAATTTTGCCGGTGTATGCGGTCTTGGTGATCGTCGCGATGACGTCATCCGCAAGATCCTCAGCCACGACAATTTCAAGCCGAATTTTCGGCAAGTAATTCACGGCGTATTCAGCCCCACGGTAGATTTCCGTATGGCCCGACTGAACGCCAAAACCTTTGATTTCCGACACCATCATGCCGCGCACACCGATCTGCGTCAGCGCTTCTCTAACATCCTCAAGCTTGAACGGCTTGATTGCTGCAATAATCAGTTTCATGTCTTTCCTCCTTAACAAGTAGACTTCTGGAACTGCTGCCAAGACTGCGCTGCATTGCAGCATTTGCAACGAATGGAGAAATTTTATGCTGCAAAAACGGGCAAATACTGATTTTTGGGCGATATTCGGCAGTCACTGCCAAAAAATTGTGCGGTGCAAAAACGACTTCTTGGCAAAATTCGAAACACGCACCCTAAACATCGTCGGTTGCATCGGGTAGCCTAGCGGCAACAAGCGCGGAAATTGCGCATCAAGGGCAGAGCTATGACAACCAACGGCAACGGGCGCGGCAAATTGGTCGCGGATAAGCGTTACACCACATCAAAACCGAAAGCCGCGAAAAAGAAGGCGGCACCCAAAAAGAAGAAAGCCGCCAAGCCCGTAAAACGGGGGATCATTGGTTGGATTTTCTGGCCGTTCAAATGGGTATTGCGGCTGTTGTGGCGTCTCATGTGGCGCGGTGCAGCTGTGATGGGCGTGTTACTGGCGATTGCTGTCTATTATTTCGCAACGCAAATGCCCGCCATTGACACATTGATCGACGGCCGCGCACGTGGGTCGGTCACCATGACGGACCGCAATAGCGAGGTGTTCGCTTGGCGCGGGGATCAATTCGGCGGCATGGTTACCGCCAATTCGGTGTCTGTGCACCTTAAGAATGCAGTCGTCGCATCCGAAGATAAGCGGTTTTACCGCCACTTTGGCGTTTCTCCACGCGGGATCGCCTCTGCTGTGCGGATCAACCTGCGCGAAGGACGCGGGCCGCTGTCAGGCAACGGCGGGTCAACGATCACACAACAGGTTGCAAAACTTCTGTGCCTTGGCGTGCCCTACGACCCCACAAAATGGGACAGCGAAGCGAAATACGAAGCCGACTGCCGCCGCACGACATTATGGCGCAAGGTCAAAGAGGCCGTTTTCGCGATGGGAATGGAACTGGCCTATACCAAGGATGATATCCTGACGATCTATCTCAACCGTGCCTATCTCGGTGCCGGTAGTCGTGGGTTCGAGGCGGCGTCACAGCGCTATTTCGGGATCAGTGCAGCGCAGCTATCACCCCAGCAGGCCGCGATGTTATCCGGGCTTTTGCCGGCCCCATCATCCAACGCGCCGACCCGCAATCTTTTGCGCGCCCAAGAACGCGCGGATACCGTCCTGATATTAATGAACCGTCAGAATTATCTCACCGACAGCCAGACCGATCAGGCGCGCGCCAACCCCGCCACGCTATCAGCGGCGGCTGAACAAAACGCAGGTGGCTATTTCGCTGATTGGGTGATGGCTAGCGGGCCAGAGTTTTTCACCCGCAACACCACCGAAGATGTTCTGATCGGCACAACCCTTGACCAACGCATCCAACGTGCCGCCGAAGAGGGGCTGGCTTGGGTGTTCGAAAACAAGGTCCGCGAAGGATCAGAAGCACAAGCCGCGATCGTTGTGATGTCAGCCGACGGCGCAGTGCGCGCCATGGTGGGTGGACGCGATAATACAGTTGCAGGTGCGTTCAACCGTGCCACGCAGGCCCGACGTCAAACCGGATCAGCGTTCAAGCCATTCGTATACGGCACAGCGTTAGAGCTGGGAATGCAACCCAATGACATGGTCGATGACGCGCCAACCTGCTGGTTCATTCGCGGATCTGGTGAATGGTGCCCGGCCAACTATGACCGCGAATTCAAAGGCCCGATTACGCTGACCTCCGCAATCGCCGAAAGCCGCAACATTCCCGCTGTGATCCTATCCGAACAAATGGGCCGCGAAATGGTGCGCAATATCGCCACCGGATTTGGCATTGAAAGCGATTTGGCCGCAGGCCCCGCATTGGCGCTGGGTGTTTCGGAAAGCACATTGATCGAAATGACAGGCGCTTATGCGGGTATTCTCAATGGCGGATCGTCCGTAACCCCATACGGTTTGGTTGATTTGCGGTTCCAAGGCGACGAAGAACCGCTGATGGACGGTACGGGTACGGGCATTGGCGAGCGGGTCATTCAACAATCAGCCGCCGAACAGCTGACATGGATGATGCATCAGGTTGTCGAACAGGGCACAGGCCGCCGTGCGCGGATTGACGGATGGGAAATCGCTGGGAAATCCGGCACAACACAGGCGTCGCGGGATGCATGGTTCATTGCTTTTACGGGCGACTATGTGACCGGCGTTTGGATGGGCTACGACGACAACCGCCCGCTAAGCAAAGTGACGGGCGGCAGCCTGCCTGCTGATATTTGGCGTGAAACCATGACACGGGTGTTGGACGGGCAACCCCCGGTGCCACTGCCAATGCAGGCCCCTGCGTTTGGCACAAGCACGACGCTGCTTCAGAGCGGCCCGCCACGAGATGTCGAGGCTGAAAACCAAATTCTTGACGTGCTCAATTCAATACTGGACGGCAACTAAAATATAGCTTCCGGAAATTTGCGAAGCCAAAGTTCCAATTATGACTCTTAAAATCCCGTCGCCTATTTTGCAGCGAATATAACTTCGCCAGATTGTGCCACCTTGATTAGGTGGCTACGCTATATTTGAGATTTGCAGTTTGGTAGTAGGCACTTGCGCAATTAGTCGGTATATTTCGCTCCTAAAGTCATAAAAAATAACTAATATCCAAAGGCAAATGCGCCAATGTCAGATGAAAACCAAAAACGCGGTCAAGCAGAACTGATCGGCACCCGCAAACAAAGCAATCATCTGTATTGGATGGTGGGAATATTCAGCTTTTTCGTGAACATGCTCATGCTCACGGGGCCGCTATATATGTTGAATGTTTATGACCGTGTGTTGGGCAGCGGCAGCTTTGAGACACTGCTCGCGCTGACTGTCCTTGTTGCGTTCTTATATGGATGCATGGGCGTTTTGGATTTTGTGCGTGGACGGATCATGGGGCGTGTTGGCGCGCGTTTCCAAGCGCAATTGGATCGTCGTGTTTTCGCGGCTGTGCTAAAGGCCACAACGCTGAACCGTGCCCCGAAAGAGGCGGCAACAGGCCTGCGTGATTTGGAATCTGTGCAACGACTGATCACATCACCTGTTTTGATGGCGTTCTTTGATCTGCCTTGGGTTCCGTTCTTCTTCTTTGGGATATTCCTGTTTCACCCGTTGATGGGCATTCTTGCGCTGTGTGGTGCGGCTATTTTAATTATGGTGGCGATTATCAACCAATTGACCACACGCAAACCGCTGCAAAAGGCAAATGCCGCGTCATTCCAATCAGAATCGCTTGGCGCGCAAATTCGCGGCGAAAGCGAAATGGTGCATTCGCTGGGTATGCGTAAAGCCGCGTTTGACCGCTGGCAGATGGCGCGCGGTGCGTCATTGGATGCAACAATTGGCGCGGCTGACGCGAGCGGCACATTTACCGCAATGACCAAGACGTTCCGGCTGTTCTTACAGTCCGCGATGTTGGGCCTTGGCGCTTATTTGGTGCTGCAAGAACAGCTCACCCCGGGTGCAATGATTGCGGGGTCCATCCTGTTGGGCCGTGCTCTTGCGCCGATGGAACAGATTATCGGGCAATGGGCCGTGTTTCAACGCGGACGCGAAGGGTGGGCCAATTTGGCGACCCTGCTTGGATCCGTGCCAGAGGAACCAGCGCGGACCAATTTGCCCCGACCAGCTGCGCGTTTGACGGCGGATCAAGTCACTGTTCTACCACCTGGTGAACAACAGGCCGCGTTGCGGATGATCAGCTTTGCCGCTGAACCGGGTCAGGCGATTGGTGTCATCGGGACATCGGGTGCCGGCAAATCATCGCTCGCGCGTGTGCTAACGGGTGTTTGGGCACCTGCTGGCGGTAAAATCCGGCTCGATGGGGCGGCGTTGGATCAATATGATCCCGACGTGCTGGGCCAGCATGTTGGCTATCTGCCGCAGCGCGTGCAGCTGTTTGATGGGACGATCAAAGAAAACATCGCGCGCATGTCGATGGCCCCCGACGACGCCAAGGTCATTGCCGCCGCGAAAAAAGCAGCCGCGCATGAAATGATCCTGCAACTGACAGATGGATACGACACACGCGTCACGGCCCATGGCGGCCGCCTGTCGGGTGGTCAAATTCAGCGCATCGGCCTTGCGAGGGCCATGTATGACGACCCTGTTGTGCTGGTATTGGATGAACCCAATTCCAACCTTGATAACCAAGGCACAATCGCACTTAACCACGCAATTCGTGCGCAAAAGGCCGCGAAAGGCTTGGTCTTTGTGATGGCTCACCGGCCTGATGCGATCAAGGAATGCGATATGATCTTGATGATCGAAGGCGGCGCAAAACGTGCCTTTGGGCCCAAGGATGAGGTGCTCAAGGAAACCGTGGCCAACCATGCTGCAATCCAGAAATCCGGCGGAAAAGGGGCGGGCGTATCATGAACCAACCTGTTGATCACAACAAACGCTGGGCTGCCAACCGCCCGATGCTCATGGGCCTTGTGACCCTGCTCATTCTGGTCGGTGGTTTTGGCACTTGGGCCGTCAAGGCGCAAATTTCTGGCGCCATTATTGCCTCTGGCCAAATCGAAGTGGACCGCAACAGGCAAGTTATTCAGCACCCTGATGGCGGTGTTGTCGATTCCATTGTTGTTGAAGAGGGCGATCTGGTTGCTGAGGGCGATTTGCTGATCAAACTTGACGCGTCGATCCTCCAATCCGAACTGGCGGTTGTCGAGGGGCAACTGTTCGAGATCACCGCGCGCCGTGGCCGTTTTGAGGCCGAGCGCGATGATACATCAACCATCGTATTTGATGCGCTACTTTCAGAAGACGAGGCGACGACGTCGCTTGTCGAGGGTCAGGTTCGCTTATTTGAGGCACGCCTCGAAAGCATCAAATCCGCGACGGAACAGCTTACCCAGCAAAAGGCTCAGCTCGCTAGTCAATTGACAGGGATTGCAGCGCAACAAAAGGCCCTCACCGATCAGCAGGCCCTATTGGCGCAGGAATTGGCGGATCAGCAAACCTTGCTTGATCGTGGTCTTGCGCAGGCTAGCCGCGTGCTTGCGTTGCAACGCGAACAGGCAAGCCTGCTTGGCCGGTCAGGTGAATTGACCGCCACAGCGGCGCAGGCAGGCGAGCGCGTGACCGAGATTGATATCCAAATTCTCGGCCTTACAACGTCGCGCCGCGAAGAAGCGATTACACGTCTACGCGATCTGCAGTATAATGAGCTAGAGCTGTCAGAGCGCCGCCGCACATTGCGCCAGCAGCTTGACCGCTTGGATATTCGCGCCCCTGTGTCTGGCATTGTCTACGGGCTGCAGGTATTTGCGCCACGCTCCGTGATCCGCCCCGCTGATCCTGTCATGTTCCTCATTCCGCAAGATCGCCCCTTGGTCATTGCAGCGCAAGTCCGGCCCACTGACATCGATCAGATCAACGTCGGCCAAGAGGTGACATTGCGTTTCTCAGCGTTTGATCAACGCCGCACACCGGAATTGAAGGGCGAGGTGACGCTGGTTTCTGCGGATGCCTTCCAGAACGAAAATAGCGGCCAGTCATTTTACCGCGCCGAAGTGCAGCTCAGCGAGGGCGAAGCCGCCCGCCTGCCAGACGATATGGTGTTGATCCCTGGCATGCCGGTCGAGGCATTCGTGCGCACAGCAGAGCGTAGCCCGCTGGCCTATCTGATTAAGCCACTTGCCGATTATTTCGCCAAAGCATTCCGCGAGTCGTGATTGCACCCTTGTGATTTGACCGCTAGCGTTGCGGCAAATCACAAGGAAACCGACATGAGCAAAATCGAAGCCAAACTCGCCACTCTTGGCGTCACCCTGCCCGACGCGCCAGCACCTGCCGCCAACTACGTGCCCTATGTTATTGATGGCAACACGGTCTATGTGTCAGGGCAGATTTCCAGCAATGCCGATGGTCTGATCACTGGTAAATTGGGCGCTGATGTCAGCGTTGAAGACGGTGCTGCAGCCGCGCGTCAATGTGCGATCAGCCTGCTTGCCCAGCTCAAGGCCGCATGCGGGGGTGATATTGATCGTCTTGACCGCGTCGTGAAACTGGTGGGTTTTGTCAATTCAACGGCCGCTTTTGGCGACCAGCCCAAGGTCATCAATGGCGCGTCTGATTTCATGGTCGAGGCATTGGGCGATCAGGGCCGTCACGCACGGTCCGCCGTCAGTGCCGCAAGCCTGCCGTTTGGTGTGGCTGTCGAAATCGAAGCCATATTTACAATCAAATGACCCTGCCCGCTGCATTTCTGACCCGCCCGATTACCCATCGCGGCCTGCATGATTTGGCGCAAGGCCGCGCTGAAAATAGCACCCGCGCATTTGCAGCCGCGATTGAGGCTGGCTATGGCATCGAGCTTGATCTGCAATTGTCGCGTGACGGCGTGCCGATGGTGTTTCATGACTATGATTTGGGCCGCTTGACCGATGAACGTGGTCCTGTGGCGCAACGGGATGCAGCAGAGCTTGAGGCGATCGCGCTAAAAGGTGATGGCGGCACCATTCCCACCCTTGCAATGGTCCTAAACCAAGTTGCGGGCCAAGTCCCCTTGGTGATCGAGATCAAAGACCAAGATGGCGCATTGGGGCCCAACATTGGCCCGATGGGTAAGGCGGTGGCCGAGGTGTTGGGGGGGTATGACGGACCGCTTGCCGTGATGTCGTTCAACCCGCATGCAATCATTGAGATGCGTAAACTATTGCCTGATGTACCGCGTGGTTTTGTGACTGATCCTTATAAAGCTGATGACTGGCCAACGGTGCCAGCAGCGACCCGCGAACGCCATGCAAAAATACCAGATTACGACACGGCTGATTGCTGCTTTATCAGTCATAACGTCAATGATCTGGGTGCCGCACGCGTGGCCGAGCTAAAGCAAGCGGGCGCGTCGATTTTATGTTGGACCGTGCGATCAGCACAGGTTGAACAGGATGCGCGCCGGATCGTGGATAATGTCACCTTCGAAGGATATTTGGCTTGAACTTGCGTCGGTTCAGACCAATTCGAAACCTATGACAGAACCCGTAATCACGATTAGCACGCATCAAACGATTGAAGTGATCGGACAGGCCGATTGGGATGCCTGTGCCTGCCCAGAGGCCGCTGATGGCGGCAGGCCGTTTGACCCGTTCACGACCTACCGGTTTTTGCATGCTCTAGAGGTCAGCGGATCGGTCGGGCCGCGCACGGGCTGGCAGCCGCAATATCTGGTCGCCAAACAAGAGGATCAAGTGATCGCCGTGGCCCCGCTTTATGTGAAAGGGAACAGTCAGGGCGAATACATATTCGACCACAATTGGGCCCATGCCTATGAAAATGCAGGTGGGCGGTATTATCCGAAATTGCAGATGGCCGTGCCGTTTACCCCTGCCACAGGCAGGCGGTTTTTGACCCGCGCCGGATTTGAAGTCACAGGCATGTCGGCGCTTGTGCAGGGGGCAATTCAGATCGGCTCTGACAATGGCCTGTCATCGCTTCATGCCACATTTTGCACGCAGGCAGAGGCCCTCGCAGGTGAGCAAATGGGGCTGATGTTGCGCACGGGTCAGCAGTTTCACTGGCTCAATGACAGGTATGAAAACTTTGACGGTTTCTTGGGACAACTGGCCAGCCGCAAGCGCAAGAACATCCGCAAGGAACGCGCGATGGCGCAGGGGTTTGGTGGCGACATCATTTGCCTGACCGGCGATGATGTCGAACCCGAGCATTGGGATGCGTTTTGGCAGTTTTACCAAGACACGGGTGCCAGAAAATGGGGCACGCCCTATTTGACGCGGCACTTCTTTGACGTAGCGCATGAAACGATGCGCGATGACATCATGCTGACCCTTGCTGTGCGCGATGGTGTGCCTGTGGCTGGCGCGTTGAACTTCATCGGGCGAGAGACGCTTTTTGGCCGCTATTGGGGCTGCGTTGAACACCATGCCTGTTTGCACTTCGAGCTGTGTTATTATCAGGCGATTGATTTCGCGATTGCCCACGGGTTGGCCCGTGTTGAGGCAGGCGCGCAGGGCGAACATAAACTGGCGCGTGGCTATCTGCCGACGCCGACCTATTCGTTGCATTGGTTCCGTGATGCGGGGTTTGCTGATGCGGTGGGAAAATATTTGGAACAAGAGCGCGATGCTGTCGATCACGAGATTGAGGTGCTAACCAGCTATGGCCCGTTTCGCCGCAACGTTCAGGAGGAACAAGAATGACAGATGCATTGACCCAAGAAGAGCGCGACGACGCCCTGCCTGCGTTATTGGCAACAGGTTGGCAAATGGCCGAGGGCAAAGATGCGATTGAAAAAGTATTCGTGTTTCGCAATTTTATCGACGCGTTCGGCTTTATGACCCGCGCCGCGATCTGGGCAGAAAAATGGAACCATCACCCCGAATGGTCAAACGTCTATAAAACAGTCAACGTGACATTGATCACCCATGATGTAGACGGGCTATCGATGCTGGATATAAAGCTGGCGAAGAAAATGAACACATTGGTCGAGGTTTAAATGCAAGAACTGTTGAACACTGAAATTTGGGGCGGCAAATCGATTGTTGATTTGCTGACGCTAGAGTTTTTCGCCTCGATCGTAGGAAACGTCCTGAGCGCAATCGTGATCCTGATTGTCGGGTATATGCTTGCGGGTTGGGCCAGTCGTAAGATCATTCGGCTTGGGGAACATTACGAACAGTTGGATGTGACGTTGTTCAAGTTTCTGGGCAATATCCTGCGTTATGTGATTATCGGGTTTGCCTGTCTGTTTGTGCTCAATACGTTTGGTATTCAAACAACATCATTCGTGGCTATCATCGGTGCCGCCGGACTTGCGATTGGCTTGGCGTTGCAGGGCACGCTGTCGAATGTGGCGGCGGGTGTGATGATCATATTTTTCCGCCCGATCAAGATTGGGGATTTTGTCGAGGTCGCTGGACAAATGGGTAGCGTTGTTAATGTGACGCTCAATTTCACCGAAATTTCCTCCACCAGTAATGTGCAGGTGATCATCCCCAACTCGCAGGTTTGGGGCAATATTATTACCAATTATTCCATCTATGATACGCGCCGTGCCGAATGGACGTTTGGCGTGGGATATGGTGCCAATCTGGCCGATGCAGAGCGGATTATCCGTGACACGATCATGGCGGACGAGCGGAGCCATTTGGAGCCGGAACCGTTTATTCAGGTGAATAATCTGAACGAAAGCTCTGTCGATTTTCTGGTCAGGGTTTGGTGCGATAGTTCGGAACTTTTCGCCTATCAAGCGGATATGAAGCGGCAGGTCAAAGAGGCGCTGGACGCTGGTGGCATTGATATTCCGTTCCCGACAAGGACATTTATCCAAGCCCCAGAATAGCGACAATTGCGACAAGTAGGTGGTTACTGACGATTGACGTGGTTGCCACGATCCTGCCGTGGCATTTTCCGTTGTTGATGAAGGCGTCGAAGATGACCCTGCGCTCGCGGCAGATTTGGCCAGCGGACTTATTGCGCCAAGTGCAGGCGCAGGCGGCGCCATCAAAGCTGCCGCCTAAGCTGTTGTCATGGGCCGGTGCCAATGCGTATTTGCGCTGGAACGAGACGCGCGCGCGGGGCCGAGCTTTAGAGAGCGGCGAGCAGGGTTTCTCCTGCTGAAATTTCGCATTCGCCGGGACTGCCTTCTTCGTTCAGGATCGTCACCACACCGTTATCAACCAGCATCGAATAGCGCTTGGATCGCGAAACATAGCCAACGGGTGGTGCGGTGAAATCCATGCCGATGGCCGTGGTGAATTCGGATTGCGCGTCGCCCAACATGGTGATGCCTGCGTCGCCCGCGCCAGTGTCCTTGGACCAAGCAGCCATGACGAACGGATCGTTGACGGAGAGGCAGATCACCTCGTCCACGCCCTTGGATTTGAACCCGTCGATTGTGCGCATAAAGCTGGGCACGTGGGCGGTGGAACATGTGCCTGTGAACGCACCGGGAAGACCGAAAATCACGACCTTGCGGCCAGCGGTCAGCGTGCTGAGTTCAACCGTTTCAGGCCCGTTTGCGCCCATGCGGTTGAGCGTGGCGTTTGGTATCGTTTCACCTGTCGTAATCGTCATATCATTTGTCCCCGTTTGGAATTGCGTCTGTTATCCCCTACCATATAGGGTGGCGGCAGTGGCGTGACCAGCAATCAAGGAAATCATATGGCCCATTATGTTGTTATTGGTGCAGGGCAAGCGGGTGCATCGCTTGTGGCGAAGCTGCGCACTGCGGGGTTTGAGGGTGATATCACGCTAATCGGGGCCGAGGATGTGCCGCCCTATCAACGCCCGCCGCTGTCCAAGGGGTATCTTTTGGGGGACATGACGCTAGAGCGCTTGTTCCTGCGGCCGCTAGAATTTTATGCCGATCAGAACATTACGCTGCGACTTGATACGCGGGCTGTAGCTGTGGATGGAGCCGCGAAAACGGTGCAGCTATCGGATGGGACCGCGCTTGCGTTTGATAAGCTGGCTCTGACGACGGGATCGCATCCACGCACCTTGCCTGCGGCCATTGGTGGGCACTTGGACGGTGTGTTTAGTGTGCGTGACCTGAAGGATGCGGATGCAATGGCCCCTGCGTTCACTGCGGGCAAGCGTGTGCTGATTATCGGTGGTGGCTACATCGGGCTGGAGGCTGCGGCGGTGGCATCCAAGCTGGGGCTACAGGTGACATTGGTTGAGATGGCCGACCGCATTTTGCAACGTGTTGCGGCACCGGAAACATCGGATTTCTTTCGTGATCTGCACAAAGGGCACGGCGTTGATATTCGCGAGGGTATTGGGCTTGATCATCTCATTGGAGACGAACATGTCTCGGGTGCCAAATTGTCGGACGGGTCCGAGATCGGGATTGATTTTGCGATCGTTGGTGTGGGGATCATGCCCGCGACGGCGCTGGCCGAAAGTGCGGGCGTGACGGTGGATAATGGTATCGTGACCAATGATCATGCGCAGACATCACATGCAGATATTTATGCCGCTGGCGATTGCGCGACGCTTGTCTTTAAGGGCCAGCAGATCAGGCTGGAAAGTGTGGGCAACGCGATTGATCAGGCCGAAGTAGCGGCGCAGAATATGGCGGGTGGTGATGTGGCCTATCAGCCAAAGCCGTGGTTTTGGTCGGATCAATACGATTGCAAATTGCAGATTGCGGGCCTGAATGTGGGCTATGACGCCGTGTATGTGCGCCAGACGGGCGAAGCCATATCGCATTGGTATTATCAGGGCGAGACATTGCTAGCGGTGGATGCAATGAATGACCCGCGCAATTACATGATTGGAAAACGGTTGATCGAGGCGGGACGCAGCCCCACCCCCGCGCAAATCACCGACCCAGAGACAGACATGAAAGCGCTGTTGAAACCGTGAGGATTATTGGCGGGACACATCGCGGCACGGCGCTGACGGCGGTTGGCAAGGGCGACGCAGGCGCGCATTTGCGCCCGACAACCGACCGCGTCAGAGAGAGCCTGTTTAACGTGCTGCAAGGCGGGCGATTTGGTGATCCGATTTCTGGTGCAAGGGTGCTTGATCTGTTTGCAGGGACCGGAGCCTTGGGGCTGGAGGCTCTGTCGCGCGGGGCCGCGCATGTGACGTTTGTTGATGACGGGCGCGTGGCGGGCAAGCTAATCCGCGACAACATCGCCAAGTTACGGCGCGGGGATGATACCAAGCTAATTGCCGGCAACGCGACGCGGTTACCGCATGGTGAGCCGTGTGATTTAGTATTCCTTGATCCGCCATATGGGCAAGGATTAGGCGGCAAGGCGCTTGCGTCAGCCATTGCTGGTGGCTGGATCGCAGCGGACGCATTGATCGTTTGGGAAGAGGCCACAGCACAACCCGCACCGAGGGGATTTACGTCGCTTGATAGCCGTAAATACGGGGATACTTGGGTGACATTTTTGCGGGCGGATGCATGACGCCGAAACTGGTTATTTTTGATTGCGATGGGGTGTTGGTCGAAACGGAATCGCATACTGACGCCGCACTGTCCGCGTACTTCACGGCGCACGGGTTGCCGATGACGCCCGCACGGATCAGCGAATTGTTCGTTGGTGGCACGATGGATGGCGCGGGCGAAGAAGCGATCAGGCGCGGGGCGACATTGCCCAACAACTGGCTGAACGAGATTTACGAAAAGGTTTTTGCGTCATTGCGCGAAGGGGTCGAGGTGTTCGACGGGTTGTTCGCGCTGCTGGACGCGCTGGATGATGCTGGCATTGCGGTGGCTGTTGCGTCCAACGGGCCGATGGCCAAGATGAAGGTGAGCCTTGGGCCGTCAGGGCTTTGGGATCGGTTGCAGGGGCGGATTTATTCACGTGAACACTATGCGCCCAAACCAGCGCCGGAAATGTTGCTCGCGGCATGCCGCGACAACGGGGTCGCGCCAAGTGATGCTGTGATGATCGATGACACGACGGCAGGCACTCGTGCGGCGGATGCGGCGGGCATGCCTGCGATTGGGTTTGCGGCGGCCAGCAATGCCGACAAGTTGCGCGCAACGGGGCATCCGGTTGTGTTCACGATGGATGAAGTGCGGGCGCGGCTCGGCGTTTAGCTATAGGTCGGGTGGAATTTACCAGCTGGCGATAGCGTGAAAATCTCGGCCCCGTTTGCGGTGATCCCGATGGAGTGTTCGAACTGCGCGGACAGCGATTTGTCGCGTGTCACTGCGGTCCAATCATCGGCCAATACCTTCGTCTCGGGCCGACCCAGATTGATCATCGGCTCGATGGTGAAAAACATGCCTTCTTCGAGCATTGGGCCCGTGCCGGGGCGGCCATAGTGCACGACATTGGGCGGGGCGTGAAACACGCGGCCAAGGCCGTGACCGCAGAAATCACGCACAACTGACATGCGTTGCGCCTCGGCGTAGGTTTGGATTGCGTGGCCAATATCGCCAAATGTATTGCCCGGCTTTGCCGCCTCAATGCCCATCATCAGGCTATCATGGGTGACTTGGATCAAACGCTCGGCCTTGCGGGACATTTTCCCTGCGACATACATGCGGCTGGTGTCGCCGAACCAACCGTCAACGATCACCGTCACGTCGATATTCAGGATGTCACCATCCTTGAGCGACTTGTCACCCGGGATACCGTGGCAAACGACGTGGTTGACCGAGATGCAGCTGGCGTGTTGATAGCCCTTATAACCGATGGTCGCGGATACAGCGCCTGCATCCTCGACCCATTGCGTGATCAGGCCATCAAGAACACCCGTTGTCTGGCCGACGAAAACATGGGCTGCGATATCATCCAAAATTTGCGCGGCAAGGGCGCCAGCGACATTCATTCCGGCGAAATCGCTGGGGTCATAAATGCGGATGCCATCTTTGGTGATGCGGCCATTGTTCGTCGTCACGGGCTGTTTTCCTTATAAAGTATTATTGCCGACATAGGACATCAGCGGGGTCAAAACCACCCCCATCATTGCGCGCTAAATATAGGGGAGTTGCTGGCGCAGGTGAATGCCGCTGGGATCAATTGAGCAATCAATCGCGAGGATTTGAACCCCTGCCACGCGGGCATCCGACAGGGCGGCGGCATAGGTGGGGTCAATATCGGCGGCGACGGAGACGCGGGTGCAATCGGTGCGTTGCACAAGGTATAACAGCGTGGCGCGGTGGCCTTCGGCAACCATGCGCGACAGAGCGGCAAGGTGTTTGGTCCCGCGAGCGGTGACGCTATCGGGAAATTCGGCGAGGCCCGCTTGGCGGCAAAGTGTGACGCTTTTGACCTCGACATAATGATCGGCGCCTTGCCCCGTGAGCAAAAAATCGACGCGGCTATTTTCATCGTATTTCACCTCGGCCCGCAGCGCATCATAGCGAGGCATGCCGGGCACGGCGTGATCGAGCAGCGCCTGTTTCAGGGCACGGTTGGGGATGGATGTATCCACCCCTGTAAAATGCCCGTTCTCATGGTCGACCAAACGCCAGCCGTAGTTCAGCTTTTTCTTGGGGTCATCATTCGGCTCGAGCCAGATCAGAGTATCGGGCGCGGCCAGTCCCATCATTGAACCGGGATTGGCGCAATGGGCGACGGCTTCGCGCCCGTCGTCCAGCCGCACATCGGCCAAAAACCGTTTGTAACGGCGGATCAGGCGAGCGGGGATCAGGGGCGTGGCAAATTCCATACCGAGGTCTATAACAAGCATAACCAATCAGGAGAACCGCCCATGCCAAACCCTACCGCCGCGATGCTTGTGATCGGAGATGAAATCCTATCAGGACGCACCAGAGACGCGAATATGCATCACCTTGCGCAGCAATTGACCGACGTAGGCGTGGACCTGAAAGAAGTGCGCGTTGTGTCGGATGATGCGGCGGCGATTAAGGATGCGGCGGCATCATTGTCGGCCAATTACACCTATGTGTTCACGTCCGGCGGCATCGGGCCAACCCATGATGACATCACCGCCGATTGTATTGCAGCCGCCTTTGATACCCCGATTGATGTGCGCGACGATGCACGAGCGATCCTGCAAGAGCATTATGACCGTGATGGCAAAGAGCTGAATGAAGCAAGATTGCGCATGGCACGCATCCCCGACGGGGCCACATTGATTGACAACCCCGTCAGCGCCGCGCCGGGATTTGTATTGGAGAATGTACACGTGATGGCGGGTGTGCCGTCCATTTTTCAGGCCATGGTGGCCTCTGTCTTGCCGACACTGAACGGCGGGGCCCCGCTATTGTCGCGCAGCTTGCGGGTGGTAAGGGGTGAGGGCGATATTGCGGGGCCGTTGGGTGTGTTTGCGGCAGCAAATCCGGCGCTGTCGGTCGGGTCCTATCCGTTTCAGGAAAACGGGGTTTACGGCGCCAACCTTGTGGTGAGGGGCGCGGATGAGGCAGCGCTGGATCAAGCCATGTCGGAGCTTGCACAGGTTTTTGCCTGATGGCACGGCCTGATATTCAAACGCTTTATGCCGTGATCGAAGACACGTGGCCATCTGCGCAAATGACCACATGCGGGGCGTTTCATATCAGGCGGGGAGAGGGTGGCGGCAGTCGCGTAACTGCGGCGACACTGCACGGAAATTTGAGCGCGGATCAGGTGCGAGCGGCCGAAAATGCCATGACCGCACTTGGGCAGCAGCATTTGTTTATGATCCGGCAGGGCGATGACGACTTGGACCGGATGCTTGCTAATATGGGCTATCAGATCAAAGACCCAGTTGCGATTTATGCAGGCTCTGCCGCCGAGATTGCCAAACAGCCGCTGCCCCATAAAACCGCGTTTCCAGCGTGGCCGCCATTGGCCGCCCAAAGGGATATCTGGGCCAAAGGTGGCATAGGCGACGCGCGGCTCAAGGTGATGGACAGGGTGAAATGTGACAAGATCACGATCCTTGGCCGCACCGGTGAACACCCTGCGGGCAGCGTGTTTCTCGGTGCGACAAGCGGCTGTGCGATGATCCACGCGTTAGAGGTCGAAGAACGGTTTCGGGGTCAGGGATTGGGCCGGTATTTGACCGTGGCAGGTGCAAAATGGGCGCAAAGTATCGGTTGCGAGTATTTGACGTTACTGGTGACAGAGGCAAATGTCGTGGCAAATGCGCTCTATGCTTCCCTCGGGATGGAGGTTGTGGGACACTATCATTATCGCATCAAACCGGAGACCGTGACGTGACCGAAAAACCAACTGCCCTTGACCTGCCGATGGTTGAGCCGCTGCCAGAGGGCACGCAGAAATATTTCGATATTTGCCAAGAAAAGCTGGGCCTGATCCCGAATGTTTTGCAAGCCTATGCATTTGATATCGAAAAGCTGAACGCGTTTACGGCGCTATACAACGACGTGATGTTGGCACAATCGGGGCTGAGCAAGCTTGAGCGGGAAATGATTGCGGTTGCGGTGTCGTCGATCAACAAATGTTTCTATTGCCTTACCGCCCATGGCCAAGCGGTGCGCGCGTTGTCAGGTGATCCGATGCTTGGTGAAATGTTGGTGATGAACTGGCGGGTTGCCAGCCTTGATGCGAGGCAAACAGCGATGTTGGAATTTGCGGAAAAGATGACCATCGAGAGCGCAAAAATCGTCGAGGCGGATCGGGATGTGTTGCGCGGTGTTGGGTTTTCGGACCAAGACATTTGGGACATTGCCGCGACGGCGGGCTTTTATAATATGACAAACCGGATCGCGTCGGCCACAGATATGCGGCCCAATCCAGAATATCACAGCAAGAACAGATGATCCTGCGCGCGGCTTTATTTTTGATGGCGATTTGGGCCGCACCGGCATGGGCGGAACCATTGCGGATGCCGTCGAATGCCATCCTTGCGGCGGATGAGGCCGCGCGTTTGGATAGCTATGACATTGCGATTGGGCCTTGGACCGCAGAAGGCACGCCGATTTTGGTGGCAGAGGGCAAGTTACAACGACAAGTGTGGCAAATGCGGGCTGTTGGGCTGACGACGCTGCAAGTGATCCGACCGTTGAGGGCACAGCTGCGCAACGATGGGTATCGGGTGGTTTTCGAATGTGCCGATCAACGCTGCGGCGGTTTTGATTTCCGCTTTGGGCTTGATCTGTTGGCACCGCCAGCGATGCAGGTCAATTTGGGTGATTTCAGGTATCTGGCGGCGCAAAAAGGCAGCGGCGACGCGCAGGAGTTAATTGCAATTATTGCCAGCCAGTTGGGTCAGGTCAGTTATGTGCATGTCACATCTGTGGGACAAGACGCAGCACCAGTGCAGGCAACGGCACCAATCACACAGGGCGAAACAGGACCGATGGACCTTGAAGCGACGCTTGATGCATTGGGGCATGCGACATTGGACGATCTGGCGTTTGAGACCGGATCAGCGCGGCTTGGCCCTGGTCCATTTGCCAGTCTTGCCACGCTCGGCAGCTATTTGCAGCGATATCCGACACGGGCCGTTGCGTTGGTGGGTCACACGGATTCGTCGGGTGGTTTGGCCGCCAATATCCGGTTGTCGAAACGGCGCGCGGGATCGGTGCTTGAACGGTTGGTCACGGATTACGCTGTGCCACGGCGGCAATTAGAGGCCCAAGGGATGGGGTATCTTGCACCTGTCGCCAGCAACCTGACGCAAGAGGGCCGCGATGCCAATCGCCGCGTCGAAGTGATCATTACTACGACACAGAACTAAGCGAAAATGCCATCGCGGGTTCCCAAACCCTGACACATGCGCGGCCAGATTTTTTGGCGTCGTAAAGCGCGAGGTCAGCGCGCTGCAGGTGGCAATCAAGCGATTGCAGCGGGTCAAGGATAACCATCCCAATCGAGAGCGTTATACATTCGTGATGCGTGCGGTCATTGGTATGATAGGGGATCGGTTGCCCCATACGTTCAGCGATCACCCGCCCCTGTTCGATCGATGCACATGACAACAAAACGGCAAACTCTTCTCCGCCGATCCGGCCTGCGACGTCGTTTTTGCGTAAATTCCAGTTCAACCGATGGGCAATTTGCTGGAGGCAATCATCGCCCGCAGCATGGCCAAATTGATCGTTCACCTGTTTGAAATTGTCGGCATCGAGCAGCAACAAGATGCCCATGCCTGTACGGGACAAGCGTTTTTGCGCCAAATTTAAGAATGTGCGGCGGTTGTTGAGGCCTGTTAACCCATCCTTGCGCGAGAGCAGCGACAATTTGCGGATCAAATTCAACTGATATGCAGTGATCGCAAAAAAGAGCGCAGTAAAGGGACCGCCGACAGCAACACCCTGCAACAGGTAAAACATTGCGCCACGCCGCAGGCCAAAATCAAATGCATACCCGTAGGCCAAATTGATCAAACAGATTGCGGTCAGCATAAACATGCATCGCGTGACGCCGCCAATGGCGCTCTGAGGTGCCAAAAATACAAAAATGCGATTCATTACGTGTCCTTATGGGGGCACGATAGGAACAAACTTTGAACATCAACTTAATGGTGGCGCACAAAATGAAAACGGCCCTCCCGAAGGAAGGCCGTTTGAGTATCATCACGGAGTTGCGGGTGGGGGCATTACCACTCGTCCGGGCCTTTGTCAGCCAATTGATGAACCAAGAAGTCGATGAAGGCGCGGACCTTGGGCTGCGTAAAGCGGCCTGGTGGGTAGACGGCGTAGATGCCTTGTTTTTCTACCGGAAGGTCCGGAATTGCCTCTTCGACGAGACCGGATTTGAGAGCGTCTGCATAAAGGAAGCTAGGCAAGTAAGCGATGCCAAGGCCACCGATGCAGGCGTTAAGGAGTGATTGACCATCGTTGACTGTCAGAGAGCCAGCGGTGCGGATGTGACGTTTTTCACCAGAGGGCGCGGTGATCTTCCAAACGGCGGAGTTGGCCTGATTTGAATAATGCAGCAAGCGGTGATCGTTAAGGTCGTCAATTTTCTCGGGGCGACCGTATTTGGCGAAATATTCCGGGCTGGCGATCATACGCTTGGATGTTTCGGTAATCTTGCGTGCACGCAATGTGCTATCTTCGAGCTCACCGATGCGAACAGCCATATCAAACCCTTCGGAGATCATCTCAACGTAGCGGTTGTTGAGTGCCATGTTGACTGTGATGTCAGGGAATTCGGACATGAAGTCACCCAAGATCGGGGAGAGGTGGTTGACCCCAAAGTCGGTCGCAACAGAGACACGAAGAATGCCTGATGGTTCGGACTGCATCGAGGAGACCAGAGCATCGGCTTCGCCTGCATCATTCAGAACACGGCGGGCACGATCATAATAAGCGAGGCCAATTTCGGTCGGGCTGACGCGGCGGGTCGTGCGGTTTAGCAGACGGGCACCAAGGCGGGCCTCGAGGGATGAAACATGTTTCGAGATTGCCGATTTCGACATCCCCATCTTTTTCGCGGCGTCCGTAAATCCACCTTGGTCGACGACCATTGCAAAGGCTTCCATTTCTGTAAGGCGGTCCATTTTTAAGATCTCCAACATTTATTCGTTGGATCAGTTTTCGCCCTTGATTGGGGCGCGAATGGGACGTCTGTGGGACCATTCCACGGTTTTAAGGGCCAATGTTGAGGCATTGGAAACAGTGAAATGGGCCAAAACTGCCGAAATCGGGTGGTTTTGCGCTTATTGCTGCCTCAATTGGGGACAATCGGGGCGCGGGCCACCACATTGTTGATTTTTCGCGAACGGCTAGAGAGTCGCTGCGAGTCGCGTGCCTTGGTCGATTGCGCGCTTGGCATCCAATTCTGCGGCGACGTCTGCGCCACCGATCACATGGGGTGTGCGGCCAGCGGCGATGAGATCATCAGCGAGTGTGCGGTTCGGTAGCTGGCCCGCGCACAGGACGACAGTATCGCAAGCGATCAGCGTCGGGTTTTCGCGGGCTTCACCGTAGGACACATGCAGGCCGTCGGCGTCGATGCGTTCATAATTCACGCCGCCAACCATTTGCACGTTTTTCATTTGCAGGCCGGCACGGTGGATCCAGCCTGTCGTCTTGCCCAGGTTCTTGCCTAGTTTTTGCGCTTTGCGTTGTAGCAGCGTGACGTCGCGCACGGGCGCATCGGGTTTGGGGCCTTCGGGGCGAATACCGCCACGGGTATCGGCGGGATCACCAACGCCCCATTCTACCAGCCATTCATCAAGGTTTTCGGTCGGGCTGTCGTCCGTGACGAGATATTCGGCCACATCAAAGCCAATCCCCCCTGCCCCGATAATCGCGACTTTCTTGCCCACCGGTGCCTTGCCGCGCAGTACGTCTATATAAGAGAGAACGTTTGCACCGTCTTGGCCGGGGATTTGTGGATCACGGGGTGTGACGCCTGTGGCGATGATAACTTCATCAAAATCGGCCAATGCGGCGACATCGGCGGTCACGCCCAGACGCACTGTAATGCCCGCATGGGCGACCATAGTGCGGTAGTATTCGACAAGGCCCCAGAACTCTTCTTTGCCGGGCACCTGTTTAGCCATGTTCAGCTGGCCCCCGATTTCATCTGCCATATCAAAGATAGTGACGGCATGGCCGCGTTCAGCGGCGGCCAGTGCGGTGGACAGGCCAGCGGGGCCCGCGCCGACAATGGCCACGGTTTTGGTGCTGTCTGATTTGGTAAGCACCAATTCGGTTTCATGGCAGGCCTGAGGGTTCACGAGGCAGGACGACAGCTTGCCGCTAAAGGTGTGATCAAGGCAGGCTTGGTTGCAGGCGATACAGGGTGCGATTTGATCGGGCTTGCCAGCAGCGGCCTTGGCCACGAAATTCGCATCGGCCAAGAAGGGGCGCGCCATGCTGACCATATCAGCGCAGCCATCGGTTAGAACGTTCTCGGCGACCTGAGGCGTGTTGATGCGGTTGGATGTGATGATCGGGATTGATACCTCGCCCATCAGTTTCTTGGTTACCCAAGTGAATGCGCGGCGGGGGACGGAGGTGGCAATCGTTGGGATTCGCGCCTCGTGCCAGCCGATGCCCGTGTTAAAGATGGTGGCGCCTGCGGCCTCGATAGCCTTGGCCAGTTGCACAACCTCGGCCCAAGTCGACCCATTCGGGATCAGGTCGATCATCGACAAGCGGTAGATCAGGATAAAGTCGGTGCCGACGGCCTCGCGCACGCGGCGGACCACCTCGACAGGAAGACGCATGCGGTTTTCATAAGAGCCGCCCCATTCATCGGTGCGTTTGTTGACGTGGGTGACGAGGAATTGGTTAATAAAATAGCCCTCTGATCCCATCACCTCGACGCCGTCATAGCCCGCCTGCTGTGCGCGTGTGGCGGCGGTCACGATGTCGGATATTTGTTTTTCGATGCCGTCTGCATCCAGTTCCTTGGGTGGGAATGGAGAGATCGGGGATTTGACCGCGCTGGCGGACACGCAATCAGGGGAATAGGCGTAGCGGCCAGCATGCAGGATCTGCATCGCGATTTTGCCGCCAGCGTCATGCACGCGGTCGGTGACGATTTTATGGTTGGCAATATCAGCGTCGTTGAACAGGCCAGCGGCACCGGGGAATACGCCGCCCTCTTTGTTCGGGGCCATGCCGCCCGTGACCATCAGGCCCACATCGCCCCGCGCACGAGAGGCATAGAACTCTGCCACGCGGTTCCAATCTTTGGTTTCCTCAAGCCCCGTGTGCATCGACCCCATCAGCACGCGATTTTTGAGCGTCGTAAAGCCAAGATCGAGGGGCGAGAGAAGAGTTGGGAAATCGGTCATGGCACGCTCCTTTGGGTTCAGCATAGAATGCAATAAGTTGACGTGCCCGTCACCCTAAACGCCGCGTCAATTAAGCGGTTTCGACGCAGTGCCTGCGGAAGGCGCGTTTGAGCATGTCCAGCTCTTCGCGCAGGAGGTTCATTTCGGCACGAATATCATCGGCAAGCGCATCACCTGCGAGAATTTCAAAGCTGCCGATACGGGTATCGCTGTCAGCGTCAGTAATGATAAATGTCTGCACCCCGTCCGAAATCATGCTGGATGCGATTTGGATCGTGAGCGTGTATTCGCCGTCGCTGGCGCCTTGTTCAACTGTGACGCCATCAATTGCTTGGGTCAGGTGCGTGACGACAATTGTGGGTGCTTCGCTGCCGGCACCTGAAATGATACCTTCCCAAGTGCCGCCGGAAAATCTGGTTTTTGTGAGGGTGAGTTCAGCCATGACGGGCATCTCCTATTGATCAGATTTCAGCGCGTGGAAAGCGGCAGAGGGTTGCGTCGCGGATGGTAACTTGGTTCATTTCGGGGCTTTCGAAAATCAAATCAAGCCAGACACGCTCGATCCGCTTTTCGTTGATGTCAGAGTAACCAAGGTCGAATTCGGCGCTGGTTTCCGCCCCGCCGAGGGGAATTTCGCGCACGATTTGCTCAGTGTTTGGCCCGTGCTTTACATTCAGGCGACCGAAAATTTCGATGTCTTTTTCAGTTTCGATGATCGTGTTGAGCTTGATGATGTGCCGCTTTTCCAATCCGGTGCAGGCGTCTTGGGGTAGATCAATTGCCAGTGACAAAAAGCTGCCGTCGAAGCGGAACACGTCCATGCGAAGCCCGTAGGGGGCCAGATCGGTTTGATGGGAGTTGCGCAATTGGCGGAGCGTTAGTTCGCTAATTTTGCAATCGTGAAAGAGAGTAATCTCGTCGCCAAGCTCAGTTCTGTTTTCTGCGCCAGCGATGCCCTTTTGGCCCAAACCACCGCGCCAAAGCTGCGGACGCCATGCCCAATCCGTGCCACCGGGGCGCGGAAAGGCACTGGACCCGACACGAGGAAACCCAAGGCGATTATCAGCAACATGTGTGAGTTCGTCCAACTGCCCACGCAGCCGATAGGCCTGTTGTTGCTGTGTCCGGAGCGATGAAAGGTCAGTCTTTTTGGCACGCCGTGCCGCCTTCGACCAGAATGAAAAAGCCCTCCGATAAGTCAGGCGATCGAAGAAGGAGCTGATCATATTAGACATGACAAATGCATTGCTTTCAAAGGTGTGGCACCAAGGGTGGACCCGTGCATTACTGCCAAATCATTTCGCAAATGGAAACAGTTTTAGCTGCCTGCGCTGATTTTCTCTGGATTTGCGGCAATCATAGCAGCGATCCCTTGTTGCAAAAGAAACGATCCAGCGTCCGCGGATAGGGGTGACGATGACAGGCCGTGCAAGGCGACAGTGACCAAACGCCCGTCAATATCAAGAAACGCACGCCATTCGAGCGCTTGGGTATTGGCAATAGGTGAAGGGGCCCCGTGTTCGAGGCGCACGGTCACGACATTATCTGTCAGGGCAGTATGGTGAATAACCACACTTGCCGCGTTTTCAGCCAAAAGCGCATTTGCTTGGCCGGATTTCAACACATCCACGAATGCAGCGCCATTTGAAGTGATGACAGCGGATTGCGGTGCGCCGAATTGAACGGTGTAGACGCCGCTCATCACTGGTGAGGCGTCTTGGGCACCAAGCGCGGCGCAGGGTCCGAAAATGGCAAAGCCGGTGGCCGCGTCGCTGGCCCTTGCATCGACGCAATAGCCGTCGGGGCCCGCTGCGATGGGGCCGCTGGTCATTTGCAATTGGGACGAGGCTGGGCCGTTGTTAAATGAAAACAAGTTGAAGCTGGGCAATTGCGGCAAGCTGGTCGCCGAAATGTCAGGCATCGAGGGCATCGCAGGCATCTGGAACCCTGTATCACTGCAGGCGGTCAAACCGCCCACAGTGAGGGACATAATAGCAAGCCTACGAAGTGCTGTGATCATTGATCACAGGTCCATGTAGATATGGCGTTCCTTTTTCGCACCCGGATGTGTGACTGCGCCAAGCTGCGCGCCGCCAACAAGCTGGCTGTATTTCCAAAGCGCACCGGAAGCATAAATCGTCTCGCGAGGGCCTTTCCAGTTTGCTTTGCGTTCAGCAAGTTGTTCATCTGTCAGGTCAATGGAAAGCGACCCTTTGACAGCATCAAGGGTGATCATGTCGCCATTCTCAATCAACGCGATGGGGCCACCATGGGCCGCCTCTGGGCCAACGTGGCCAACACAGAAACCACGTGTCGCGCCAGAGAATCGGCCATCGGTGATCAAAGCGACCTTTTTGCCCATGCCTTGGCCGGAAAGAGCAGCGGTGGTGGCCAGCATTTCGCGCATACCCGGGCCGCCTGCTGGGCCTTCGTTGCGGATGACGATGACTTCACCTTCTTCATATTGGCGTGCTTTGACCGCCTCGAATGCATCTTCTTCGCATTCGAACACGCGGGCTGGGCCGACGAAGTATTGTTCTTGGGTTGCCATGCCTGCGACTTTTACGATTGCGCCTTCTGGGGCCAAGTTACCCTTGAGGCCAACAACGCCGCCTGTTTTGGTCAATGGCGCATCAACAGGGTAGATTACGCGGCCATCGGCCTCGCCTTGGACAAGGTCAATTTCCTCGCCCATGGAACGGCCCGTTGCGGTCATGCAATCCTCATGAATGAGGCCAGCCCGGCGCAGTTCTTTCATCACGACCATAACGCCGCCAGCCTCATAGAGGTCCTTGGCGACATACTGACCACCTGGTTTCAGGTCGACGAAGTATGGTGTGTCGCGGAAGATGTCGCAGACGTCCTGAAGGGTGAAATCAATGCCTGCTTCATGCGCAATCGCAGGCAGGTGCAGACCAGCGTTGGTAGAGCCGCCAGTGCAAGCCACAACGCGGGCTGCGTTTTGTAGGGATTTGAGGGTGACAACATCACGCGCGCGGATGTTTTTCTCTAGCAGGTTCATCACCGCGGAACCGGAAGCGATCGAATACTGATCGCGGCTTTCATATGGTGCGGGCGCGCCAGAGGATTGCGGCAGCGCGAGGCCAATAGCCTCGGACACACAAGCCATCGTGTTGGCAGTGAACTGGCCGCCACAAGCACCAGCGGATGGGCAAGCAACGCGCTCAAGCACTTCGAGCGCTTCGTCGCTCATGTCACCCGCTTGGTGGCGACCGACGGCTTCGAACATGTCTTGGACGGTTAGGTCGCGGTTCGCGTATTCTGCTGGCACTTCGGCACCTGCGGGTGCGCGACCGGGAAGGATGGACCCACCGTAGATGAACACGGACGGTGTGTTCAAACGCACCATTGCCATCATCATACCGGGTAGGGATTTGTCACAACCAGCCAGTCCGACAAGCGCGTCATAGCAGTGTCCGCGCATCGTCAGTTCAACCGTGTCGGCGATAGCCTCGCGGGATGCGAGCGAAGAGCGCATGCCCTCGTGACCCATTGCGATACCGTCGGTAACAGTGATCGTCGTGAATTCGCGCGGGGTGCCAAACGCAGATTTAACGCCCAGTTTCACCGCCTGCGCCTGACGGTTCAGAGAGATGTTACAAGGTGCGGCCTCGTTCCAGCAGGTCGCGACGCCGACGAACGGTTGTTCAATCGCCTGCTCATCCATGCCCATGGCATAGTAGTAGGAACGGTGCGGCGCACGTTCTGGGCCGACGCTGACGTGGCGGCTTGGTAGGTTTGTCTTGTCTGTTTTGCCCTGTGACATGGTGCATCCCCTCAAAAATATGTTGAAAACGGTCTAAATGCGCTGTGGCCATGACACAAGCCTGATCTGGCGTTGTGTGTCGCAATCCGCGCGGTCTACTGTGCTGTATGAATGATCCCTATTCCAAGCACGAAGCGTTTGTCGCACCCGCCCGAGATATGAGCGACCTTGGGCGCGTTATTATTGTCATTATCGGGGCGGAAATTGCGTTTCTGCTCGGCCCGCTGGTGTTTGCCACGCTTTTGCCGGGCAGCTGGTTGGAAAATGCGTTTTATGAAGGCGATAAGCCGCTTGGGCTGGTGCTTCAGCTGTTCAGCTTTGTCGTGGCTGGTCTTGCGTTGCTGCGATTGGTGAATTTGCAGCATCAGCGAGGGTTCGCGTCGTTGATCGGGCCTAGCGCGATTGTAATACATGATCTGCGCCGTTGCACAAAAATGGTGCTGATCGTGCTGGTCGCGCAAATTATCCTGCCGCCGTGGCCTGCGGGATCAGAGGGCGTGACGATGCAGCCGCTGGTGCCGTGGATTTTATGGATACCCGTCGCGTTTGTGGCTGTGATTATCCAAGCAGGCACGGAAGAGCTATTTTTCCGAGGGTATTTGCAGCAGCAATTTGCAGCGTTGAGCAATAATAAGATCATTTGGATGGCTGCTCCCGCTGCTATGTTTGGTGCTGGGCACTATTTTAACGGCTATGGTGTGGCAGATGGCACGATCTATGCGATCTGGGCATTCTTGCTGGGGCTGGCTTGCGCTGATTTGACGGCGCGCACCGGCAGTATTGGTGCCGCATTAGGCCTGCATGTCGCCAATAATATGGTGGCGTTATTTTATGTCAGCATCCAAGATTGGCCGTCCAGCGGGCTGGCGCTGTTTCGTTACCCCTATGAGGACCCCTATGCGCATGATCTCAGTCTTGCGGCGCTTTTGACGCCGTCGGGGTTGCTGGAAATATTTGTCGCAGGCTTGATGGTGCTGATTTTATGGCTTGCGGCAAGGATTGCGATCCGCGCCTAATTGCAATTCCTTCCCATGCGTCATATTTCTAGATCAACAATGATAAAGGCCATGTGATGAACTGGATTACCAACTACGTCCGCCCGACAATTAATTCGCTTTTTTCACGCCGCGAGGTGCCGGAAAATCTTTGGACGAAGTGCAAAGACTGCGGCACGATGCTGTTTCACCGAGAGCTGTCAGATAACCTGAATGTGTGCACCAACTGCGGGCACCATATGGCGATTGGTGCAAGGGACCGTTTGACATCCATTTTTGATGGCGGCGTGTTTGTCGAAGTCGACGTGCCAGAGCCGGTTGCCGACCCGCTGCATTTCAAGGATCAAAAGAAATACACTGACCGCATCAAGGACGCCCGCAAGAAGACGGGTGAGAAGGATGCGATGTTGGTAGCCGAGGGCGACATGGGCCGCACCGGCGTCGTCGTTGCGGTGCAAGATTTCTCATTCATGGGTGGATCGATGTCGATGTATGTCGGCAATGCGATTGTCGCGGCAGCTGAACGAGCGATTGCGCTGGGCCGTCCGCTGATCCTGTTTTCCGCCGCAGGTGGTGCAAGGATGCAAGAGGGGATCATGGGCCTGATGCAAATGCCACGCACGACGATTGCGGTGCAGATGCTCAAAGAAGCGGGATTGCCGTATATTGTTGTGCTGACCCACCCAACGACAGGTGGTGTGACCGCGTCCTATGCGATGTTGGGTGACGTGCAAATTGCAGAACCGAACGCATTGATTGGTTTTGCCGGCGCAAGGGTGATCGAACAGACGATTGGTGAAAAGCTGCCTGAAGGTTTTCAACGTGCGGAATACCTGCTCGATCACGGGATGCTGGATCGCGTGACAAAGCGCAATGACCTAAAAGACGAGCTGGTGACAATTGTGCGGCTGCTGACGGGCCAAACGGCGCCGATCAAGGGCGACCTGCCTGCACCGGATGAAGCGCCAGAGGCCAAAGAAAAAACCACCGAGGACGCCGTAGAGTGAGCGCCGGATCAGACATCATCCTAGAACGGATGATGGCGCTGCACCCTAAGGTGATTGATCTGACGCTGGATCGCACGTGGCTATTGCTCGAAAAATTAGGCAACCCGCAAGATAAATTGCCGCCCGTCATTCATTTGGCTGGCACCAATGGCAAGGGATCAACGCAAGCGATGATCCGCGCGGGGCTGGAGGGTGCTGGCAAGGCCGTGCACGCCTATACGTCACCGCATTTGGCTAGGTTTCATGAGCGGATCCGGCTGGCGGGTGACTTGATTTCCGAAGAAGCTCTGACCGAAGTGTTGGACCGCTGTTATGTAGCCAATGGCACCGACGCGATGACCTATTTCGAGATTACGACGATTGCGGGCATATTGGCATTCACAGAGACGCCTGCGGATTTCACATTGTTGGAAACTGGCCTTGGCGGGCGATTGGACGCGACGAATGTTGTAGCGCAGCCCGCAGCGACTGTGATCACGCCGATTGATTTAGACCATCAACAGTTTCTTGGCGATACGCTGGCCGCGATTGCGGGGGAAAAGGCCGGGATCATGAAACGCGGCGTGCCCTGTGTTGTGGGGCCACAGCATGAAGAGGCGATGGACGTCATTGATGCCGTGGCCGCAAGATTAGGTGTGCCGCTGCATGCCTATGGCCAACAATGGCACGTAAGCACGGAACGCGGACGCCTGATTTATCAAGACGAGCGCGGGTTGCTTGATCTGCCGATGCCCGCCCTACCCGGCCCGCATCAGGTGATGAACGCAGGTGCCGCGATTGCGACGTTGCGACTACTTGGGATGGATGAGACCGCGTGTGAAGCTGCCGTGGTGAATGCCACGTGGCCTGCGCGGATGGAAAAACTGACGACAGGCGCGTTGGTTGAAATGGCTGCACCCTGTGAGCTGTGGCTAGACGGTGGGCATAACCCTGCGGCGGGGCATGCGCTGGCGGCCACGCTACGCGAGCAACCACCGCGTGAAACGCATTTGATTTGCGGTATGTTGAACACCAAAGATATCAGCGGATATTTAGAGCCTCTTGCAAGTGTGGCCGAAACATTGACCGGTGTGTCAATTCCAAATGAAATCAACACAATTCCCGCAGAAAGAACCGCACAAGAAGCAAAGAACATCGGGATGAAAACGGCGATTGCCGACAGTGTTGAAGACGCCATTTTGGCAATTCAGAGCAAATCACCGCGAGCGCGTATCTTGATCTGTGGATCGCTATACCTTGCGGGACATGTTTTGCGCGAGAACCACCCCGTATAGACCCGCTAGACTTGGAAGATGTCTGTTCTCAAACAACGAAGCCTCGCATCTAGGGGATTGACGGCGAATCACTAATACCGCAGATTCGGCCTCAACCGCAGCGCGTGTCGTTTTGACCCGCTGTGCCGTCCTTGGCAGGGCGAGGGGGCAGGCTTTGAGCCTGTCTTCTTGTTTTTAAGACAGCCTTAATCCCAAATGATTGTATAGCGCATTTAGGTGACGCCCCAATTTTCAGCCTGCATTTCACGCAGGCGGCTTGCTGTGCGTTCAAATTCAAACGATCCTTCGCCCTCAAGATAGAGCATTTCTGGTTGGGCGGCAGCCGAGCAGATCAGTCGGACCTTGGCCTCGTAGAGGGTGTCGATCAGTGTCACAAAGCGTTTTGCCTCGTTGAAATTATCGCGCGACAAGCGGGGGATATCTTCAAGGATCAAGACACGCACTGCATCCGCAAGAGCAAGGTAATCGGCGGCCCCAAGCGGGCGGCTGCAAAGGTCGCCAAACCCGACACGGGCAGCGCCATTGTGAAACGCGGGGATTTCGACCTTGCGTCCTTTGACCGTCAGGGTCAGCCCTTCGGCCTGATTGTGCGTCAGACCCTGCCAAATAGCGTCAATCGCGCTGCGGGCTTGTGCATCGGCGGGGGTAAAGTAAAGGTCGGTGCCCGCAAGCCTGCCTTGGCGGTAGTCGGTGGCGCTGGCCAGTTCATGATTGTCGAGATGCTGTTCCAGCAAGGCGATGAAGGGCAAAAACAATGCGCGGTTCAGCCCGTTTTTATACAGATCTGCCGGGGGCCTGTTGGAGGTTGTGACCACGGTGACGCCTGCGGCAAAGAGCGCTTCGAACAAGCGGCCAACAATCATCGCATCCGCGATGTCGCTGATTTGCATTTCATCAAACGCAAGAAAGCGCACCTGCCCCGCCAGTTCAGCGGCGACGGGTGCGATGGCATCATCAACCCCTGTTTTGCGGGCGGCATCAATGCGTGTATGGACCCATTGCATGAAAGCGTGAAAATGGCTGCGTTGTTTAGGCACTGTGATCGCATCAAACAGCATATCCATCAGCATGGATTTGCCGCGCCCGACGCCGCCCCAAAGATAGAGCCCCCTGACCGGATCTGGGGCCTTGCGAAAGAAGCGTTTGGGTTGCGGAGCGGCTAGGCCTGATCGCACCGCCTCGAGCATGGGCAAGGCAGCGGTCTGCGCAGGATCGGGCGTAAGCGATCCGTCGGCAACGGCGGCGGCGTATATCTCTTGCATGGTCATAAGCCACCGATAGCGTGATGGGCCGAAATTGGGAAGAACATCTGTACCCCAGAGCAAGCATTGACAAGGATCGCGGTTCGGGACCAACTGCGAGAATGCAACATCAATCGCGCCTAATGAACCCTGTCCTGATAGCGGGGTGCCTGATCATCATGACAGGCTTTGCCATTCGTGCGTCGTTTGGTGTGTTTCAAATACCGATTGCCACTGAATTCGGCTGGGCGAGGGCCGATTTCAGCCTTGCGATTGCGATCCAGAACCTTGCTTGGGGGATCGGGCAGCCGATTTTCGGGGCCATCGCCGAGAAGATAGGCGACCGCAAGGCGATCATTGCAGGCGCGCTGTTTTATGCGGCGGGGCTTTTGCTGTCGGCAGGGGCGACGACACCACTAGCGCATCAATTCTATGAAATACTCGTTGGATTCGGCATTGCGGGCACTGGGTTTGGCGTGATCCTCGCCGTGGTTGGACGTGCAGCATCCGATAAACACCGTTCAATGGCATTGGCGATTGCGACGGCGGCAGGATCAGCGGGACAGGTATTTGGCGCGCCACTGGCGGAATATCTGCTGACGTTCCTAAGCTGGCAGCAAACGTTCATAGTGTTTGCAGCCATGATCCTTGGCGTCCTGATGGTATTGCCGATGATGCGCAGTCCACAGGTGGCCAGCAAAGCCCAATTGCAAGAAAGCATGGGCACGATCCTGAAGCGCGCATTCAAAGACCCGTCGTATACGTTGATCTTTTTGGGATTCTTTTCCTGTGGCTATCAGTTGGCGTTTATCACGGCGCATTTTCCCGCGCTTGTCGCTGAAATGTGCGGGCCAATTCTGGCGGGTGGCGTGTTGGCCAATATGGGGATCACAACCACAAGCGCGCTGGGAGCGATTGCGATTTCGTTGATCGGATTGTCGAACATCGCTGGCACGTTGATCGCAGGGTATTTGGGCAACCATTTCCCCAAGAAATACCTGCTAGCAGGCATTTACTTCGGGCGCACGATTATCGCGGCGGCATTCATAATGACCCCGATAACCCCTGTGACCGTGATCGCGTTTTCGATTGGGATGGGCAGCCTGTGGTTGGCGACTGTGCCGCTGACATCGGGGTTGGTCGCGCATTTATATGGGCTACGGTACATGGGCACGCTTTATGGGATTGTCTTTTTCTCGCATCAGCTTGGGTCGTTCTTAGGTGTGTGGCTGGGCGGCGCATTATACGACGCATACGGGACATATACCTATGTTTGGTGGGTTGGTGTCGCGATTGGCCTGTTCAGCGCAATTGTACATTTGCCGATCAAAGAGCCGCGACAGGCCGCTACGGTTTAAACAAAATGCCGTTAAAATGCGAGGATTGGCACCTTGTTAACTCTTCTCTCATCGGCGTCACCTAGAAGTGGCATATCCAATTTTAGGTATATGCCATGTTTGATTCGTTTCAACGAATTGCCACATTTATAGAGCCCATCGGGATAACGATCGTTTTGGTCTATCTCTATGGCGTGTTTGGGCGAAAATTATCGTCGAACAACCAGATCGAGCTTTGTATGGGCCTGCTGTTTGGTTTAGCCGCGATGATTGCGATGTCATCACCGATTGAGGTGGCTGAGGGGCGGATAATTGACCTTCGCAACCTGTTTGTCGGTGTTTCGGCGGCGTTTTTCGGCTGGCGCGGTGGGGCTGTTACGGTTGTTATGGCGTTGCTAACGCGGGCCTATATTGGCGGCGATGGTGCTGCGATTGGCATCTTGGCCATAGGCATTGCCGCAACAATGGGCGCGCTATGGGCCTATGCTGTCCGGCCCAAAGTCCCCAATGATTTGGTCGCGGTGCCGATCCTAGGTGCGATGATTTCAGTGCACATATTGCCGACGGTGTTCTTGCCTGCAGATCTACGGTGGTTTGTTTTTACCGAAATTGTGCCGGTCTTGATTGTGCTGAATTTTGTTGGTTCGGCAATGTTGGCGCTGCTCATTTACCGCGAACAGGCATTGGCCGGAGAGGCAACGCGCCTGTTGCAAGCAGCAACAACCGATCCGTTGACCCGACTTTTGAACCGCTCCAGCGCGATGGAAGCATACCGAAAGCGCAATATCCAACATGGTGCTAACCGTGGGTGCGCGATGGCCTGCATCGATATCGATAATTTCAAGCAAATCAACGATACCCACGGCCATCAAATGGGCGACAGCGTGTTGGTTGAACTGACAAAGCGGATGCAAGAATGCCTGCGGCCAGATGACATTTTCTGCCGGATGGGCGGGGACGAATTTTTGATTGCGTTGGACAATGTCGCCAGCCACGAAGCCAAAGCCATCGCCGAAAGATGCCGCAACAACGTAGTCAGGGCCGATTTTGAAAAATCTGGCATGCACGCATCCCCGACAATCAGTGTGGGCATTGTTTGGGCGCCCGCAGCCCAAGACTTTGCTACGTTCCGCAGTGCCGCAGATGATGCGCTATATCACGCAAAAGCGTTGGGCAGGGATTGCGTTGCGTTTGTGGATTATCACGCCCCAGACAGCCCCGTCGTTGGTAAGACGTCTGTATCAATTCCGTGATGTTCAGGGTTTGAAAATCGGGAACCAATCATCGCGCAGGCGCTGACCCGATTGCATATCATGGCCAGGAAACGGGGGTGACGTTCGCCCTGGACGGGCAACATAACGGGCATCATCGCCGACCCAGCGCAATGACAATGCCCGCCGCCGCGCAGTGCTGGTATTGCCGCGCGCGCCGTGCACGGTGCGAAAATCAAAGAGCACCGCATCACCCGGCTCCATCGCCCATTCGAGAATTGTCATATCGTCGGGGTTTGCATCGGGATCGGGGACCGGCGTCCAATCGCCGGTAGCATAAAAATCGCTATCGTCTGACCAACTGACGGGGCGGACCATTTTATCCCATTTATGGGAGCCTGCGATAAAGCGAAGCGAGGCGCCACGCACCGGGTCAAGCGGCATCCACATGCTCACGGTTTGGGACCCTTCGACAAGGTAATATGGCGCGTCTTGATGCCAAGGCGTTGGCTTGGGCGTGCCCGGTTCCTTGACCAGCACATGGTCGTGGAAAAATTGGGCGCGGGTGCTTTGCATGGCCGTCGCGGCAAGCTTGGCTGCAGGGCTATCGCGCACAATGCGTTCAAACGCAGGGATACGGTTCCAGTTCACATAGTCATCAAAAAACCGGCCCTCGCTGACGGCATTTTCAGAGGCATATTCACTTGGCTCAGCCATGTTTTGCGCGACGCCTTGGGCCATGACATCAACCCAATCGGCAAATACACCGCGAATGACCACCGCACCGTCGCGTTGAAAATCAGCGATCTGTTCAGACGTCATCATTTGGCGTTCCATTTCTCTAAGATGTAGCGGCAGGTCATAAGATCGAGGTGCGCACCGCCGCCATTCTTGAATAGCGTGATTTCATCGTCGGAGGTGCGTGTAAATGCATCAAGATCATAGAAATCGGCAACAATGTCTGACGTGTTGATCACACCTTCTGCGATTGGGATTTTCAGCTCTCCGATATGACCAGCAGTCGTATGTTTATTGTCGACAAAGATGCGAGAGCGAAGCAAGGCAGTGTCATCAACTTCGCGCATATCAGGGCGATAGGCACCGATCAGATCGACGTGCTGTCCGGGTTGCAACCAATCGCCCAGAATGTTGGGCGTGGTCGCCATTGTTGCGGATGTGATCACGTCGGCCTGTTTGACGGCGGGTTCCAGATCGGTGGCAATGTCGACGTCGGGATGTGCGTTTTGAAAGGCCGTGGCCCCCGCAGGCGAGCGGTTCCAGATGGTGAACGCCGCGTCGGGGATCAACGCGCGGTATGCGTCATACAATGAATGGCCGACGGTCCCTGCCCCAACGATCAGAACCCGTCGCGCATCGGGTCGGATCAGGCGCCGCGCGGCCAAGAGGCTATCGCCCGCGGTTTTCCATTTGGTCACGAGATGAAAATCGAGGATCGCCTCGAGCGCGCCATCAACGTCGGAAAACAGGTTCACAGCGCCGCCGATCATCGGTTTGCCGGCATCGCGGTTGCCGGGAAAAACGGTGGCGCACTTGATCGCCAACCCCATGCCCGCGATCCATGCTGAACGGTTGAGCAGCGTGTTGTCACCTTGGTAAAGGAACACATCTTCGACCGTGGCGGGGGGCAATTTATGCCCTGCGGCAAGAGCATCGGTAAGCGGCAACCATTCAAGAAGCGGATCACCACCGTCAAAGGAAATCATTGATGTCATTGCGCCTGTTCCTTGGTCAAAACACCATGAGAGACGAGGCAATCGGCCCACGCCTCAGGCCCCTCGAAATGATGTGTTTGCCAGCCGCGCGACTGGGCCGCGTTGATGTTGTCGATGCGATCATCGGTGAACAAAAGGGATGATGGCGGCAGGCCGCAATCGTCCTCGAGCATTTGATAAATCGGGGCATCAGGTTTGATCACGCCCATATGGCCAGAGATATAGCGGCGGTCAAAATCATCCAAAAACGGGTAAACTGGGCGGGCGATTTCGAACGTCTGAATACCGAAATTCGTCAGAGCAAAGGTCTGCACGTCAGCGGCGCGAACGGCATGGAGCAAGCGAACCGAATGCGGGATCGCGGGGGCTGCGATGTCGATCCAGCGGTCATGCCAAAGGCGGATTTCATCGCGCCATTTGGGATGGTCGTCGGCGGCCGCATAGATGAGCGATTTGAAGTCGCCACCGCGATCCACCTCGTCATTGACGCCGTGCAGGTCAATTTCAGCGAACATTTCACGGCGCCGTTCAGGGCCGATGATACCGTCGAAAAATCGCTCGGGTTGCCATTCGATCAGGACATTGCCGATGTCAAAGATCACTGCTTGGATTGTCATGTTATGCCCCCAGTTTGTCAGCCCAGCCTAGCGGCGAACACGGGGGTTTTGTAGCATTTTCTTGGCCACGGCGGCCTCTCTCCAGACAATGAACAGCCCCGCTCCGAAAATAAGAGCCATCCCCAGATAGGCGATGGCGTCGGGCCATTCATCGAATACGATGATGCCCCAGAGAACGGACAATGGCAGCGCAAGATATTCAAACGGTGCGACGACTGCGGCCTCGGCCACGCGGTAGGCTTGGCTGATGAAATAGCCACCGATTGCAACGCCAAAACCAACGAGGAGCATCAGAGGGATATCAGATGCGACAGGCCAAACCCAAGCACGAAGCAGGAAGCGCAGCGATGGATCAGTTTGGTTCCCGAAGCGGCCATCACCGACAGCCAGCCCGATGATAAGGCAGACAACGATGAAAACGATCTGGATATAAAACGCCATCGTCGCCGCGCTTTCCGTGCGGCCGATTAAGCGGGTGAGCATATGCAAGCCCGCGTAGGCCACCGCCGCCACCAAGGGCAGCAAGGACGCATATTGGAATGATGCCGTGCCAGGCCGCAGCATGATAACAACGCCAACGAACCCCACCGCAATTGCGGCCCAACGGCGGGGGCCAACTTTTTCCTGAAGGAAAACAACCGAAAACACAGTGATAATCAGAGGGCTGACAAAGAATATGGCGACCGCATCGGCCAAGGGCATGGCCGCGAGGCCGAGAAAGAATGTCATGTTCGCCATGACCACACAGAACCCGCGAACAAGGTGGAGACCCAGACGCTTGGTTTGGAAAATGGCCCAACCATCGGTGAGCGGAGCAATCAGCAGCAGGATGATGACCAAGCCCACGACGGAGCGGATTAGCACCACCTCGTGCAAGGCATAGCCGCCTGAAAGGAATTTAATCGCGGTGTCGTTGACCGAGAAAAAGAAAACCGCGATCATCGCGGATATGGCACCCATCTGACCGGGGCGAAGGTTGGCAAATATGTTCATGGCCCCATGGGTGGCAGTCGGATGCAGGGGCGTCTAGCCCTTTTGCGACGCGCGGACGGCCCGTTCGAGACCATCGAGGAACCGAGAGCGATCTGCCTTGGAAAACGGACGGCCACCACCGATCGCAAATGGATCAGCGGCACGCACGTCGGCCATCAAATCGCGGGTCGCCAGAACGTTGCCGATGTTGGCTTGGGTCAGTGGTTCGCCATTGTGTTTGATCACCTGAGCACCGTTTTCAACGCAGCGGGCCGCTAAAGGAATGTCACCAGTGACAACCACGTCGCCCTCGCCCGCGCGATCCGCGATCCACATATCGGCCACATCGGGGCCATCGGGGACGATAACGGTTTCAACCAGCGGGTTTTGCGATGGGCGCAACCCGCCGTTTGATACGATGAACATACGCAATTTGTGGCGTGTGCCGACGCGTTCCACCTCGGATTTGACGGGGCATGCATCTGCGTCGACGTAGATCACGAGTAGAGCGCCTCTGCGTGAAATGCGACGTGGTCTTCCATGAAGGTCGAGATAAAGAAATAGGAGTGGTCATAGCCCTTTTGCAGGCGGATCGTGCCCTCTTGGCGTTTGGCCGCGAACGCAGCGGCAAAGGCCTCGGTGCCCAACAAATCACCAAATTGATCGTCGGTGCCTGTGTCGATCAGGATTGGGCCGTCAAACCCTTCGCTTTGCACGAGGATGGTAGCGTCATGCGGGCCCCAGTTTGCCTCGTCACCCCAATAGGCGGCGAACTGTTTGCGGCCCCAATCGGATGCGGTCGGGTTGCAGATGGGGGCAAATGCCGAGACGGACCGAAAACGGCCCGGCAAGGCCATCGCCATCGTCAGCGCTCCGTGACCGCCCATTGAGTGGCCCATGATAGATTGGCGATCCATATCCAGATCAAAGTTTTCGCCCAGCAAAGCGGGAAGCTCAGACGTGATGTAGGACCACATCTTGAAATTCTGATCCCAAGGAGCATTGGTTGCGTCGATGTAGAAACCAGCGCCTTGGCCTAGGTCATAGGCCGCATCATTAGGCACATCATCCCCGCGCGGCGAGGTATCGGGATAGATCAGAGCAATGCCCTGTTCTGCCGCCCATCCCTGTGCGCCTGCTTTGGTCATTGCGTTTTCATGTGTGCAAGTCAGGCCCGAGAGAAACCACAGCACGGGCACGGGGCCATGTTGTGCCTCTTCCGGCAAGAACACGGCAAATGTCATGTCGCATTTACAAACGTCGGACGTGTGAGAATAGACGCCCTGTGTGCCACCAAAGCAGCGGTTTTCGGATATGGTTTGCATGGCGAATGGCCTCATTTAAAATGTGGGTTTAGTCAAATGCGCCCGTCACACGCCCAAGCAACATAAACGCCCGAGCGGTGCGGGTTTCGGACATCGCGTTGATCTCTTCGTCCGTTGCATCCGGTTCGAACGCGACCAGTGTTTTGTCAAAGTTGCGCAAAAAATGGTGGGCTGCATCGCGGAAAATTGCATCTTCGCGCATCCGGCCAGCGGTCAGGGCCAAGGAAGAACGGTCACGAACACCCCCCAAAGCAGCCATGGCACGCCCGCGTTCACCACGCGCAAACCGCCGCCAGATTTCGGGGCGGGCACGGTCGGGGCGAAGGTCGTCCATATAGATCCCGTCTTGGGAAATCAGGGTCAAGACGTCTTGGGATGCTTGCACCAAGGCACGGGCATTACGATCCTTGAGAGCGCGGCGAAGGGCGGCAAAGCCTGCGGCATCTTGGTCATTGTCGGGGAAGTTTAGGGCGCGGATCAGATCGACGTTGGGCAACGGAGGGCTGATGTCTTCTGCGCTTGTCCCGAGCGCAAGCGCTGGTTGGTCATCAGGTGTCGCCGCGCGGACAGATGTGATCTGTAGCTTTTGTTCAGGTCGTGTTGATGCAAAAGTCGCTAAGGTCGATTCCGTTTTACGGGTCGCCTGTGCGATTTCATTGAGCTTCTTTTCGACCGTCGGCTGCACGCCTGAATGCTGCACGGCGCGGGTTTCCATCACCGTTTGGCGAATCCCGTCGATTGCCGCCTGAAGCCTGCTGCTTTCTTCACGCATGATCCGAGCGGACCTGCTGGCAGACGCCGCAACCCAAATCATCGCCAACGGCATGAAAATCGCCAAGAGCATCATAATTGATTGCAAGCGACCCGCCGTCGGCGTGGCATCCGCATCCATCGGCAAAGACCAGAAAAACAGGCCAACGGCCACAAGCCAAACCAGCGATATGACGATTGCAATCACATCTGCACTGGACAGTTTTGAATGTGGCGAGTTGGGCAGTTGGGCCATCAGGTGCGCCTAGCTATAGGTGATCGACAAAATTTCATAAGACCGCACGCCGCCGGGGGTGCGCACTTCAACGCTATCACCTTCGTCCTTGCCAATCAAAGCCCGAGCGAGGGGAGATTTGATGTTCAGGCGGCCTGCTTCAATATCCGCCTCGTATTCGCCAACGATTTGATAGGTTTTTTCTTCATCGGTGTCCTCATCGGCCAACTCGACCTGAGCGCCAAATTTGATGGCACCTGACATTTTGGAGGTGTCGATGATATCGGCCAAGCCGATCACGCTTTCCAATTCCTTGACGCGGCCCTCGATGAATGACTGCTTTTCCTTAGCAGAATGGTATTCCGCGTTCTCGGACAGATCACCATGTTCGCGGGCCTCGGCGATGGCGCGAATAATGGCAGGGCGTTCCACCGTCTTGAGGTGCTTTAGCTCTGCGTCCAGTTTATCATAACCGGGGCGTGTTAAAGGTATCTTTTCCATGGAACGAAGCCCTTCCTGTTTTTGGGGCAAAATCATCAATCGTACTTATCTACCCTCTTCAGGCAGATCAAAGTCAAGTGCAACCCGCGTTTGTAGGTCGCTGATTGGCATTTTATCGTCGCGTCGTGATTGCCCCGCCGCATGGGTTACGTTAATCGATAACGCAACAATATTTCGGGGGCGATGCCCCTATTGTCATAAAGGGGCATGATGATGGCCGATATCGAACGCGAAACAATGGATTATGATGTGGTTATCGTGGGTGCGGGCCCTGCTGGACTGTCTGCTGCGATCCGTCTCAAACAGCTCAATGCGGACCTCGAAGTGGTCGTGTTGGAAAAGGGTTCCGAGGTCGGCGCACACATCTTGTCTGGTGCCGTTTTGGACACCGCTGGCATCGACGCGCTGATCCCCGATTGGAAGGCCAAGGGCGCACCGATCAATGTGCCCGTCAAGGAAGACAATTTCTATATGCTGGGTGAAGCGGGCAAGCTGCGTATCCCTAATTTTGTCATGCCGCCGTTGATGAACAACCACCACAATTACATCGTGTCCATGGGCAATGTGTGCCGCTGGATGGCGGAACAAGCCGAAGAGCTGGGCGTTGAAATATTCCCGGGTATGGCGTGTTCGGAGCTGGTGTATGGCGAAAACGGCGAATTGCGCGGCGTTGTAGCGGGTGAATTTGGCAAAGAGGCCGATGGATCGCACGGCCCGAACTACGAACCCGGCATGGTGCTGAACGGCAAATACGTATTCCTGTCCGAAGGTGTGCGCGGATCACTTTCCAAAGAGGTGATCGCGAAATACGATCTGGCCGCTGATAGCGATGTGCAGAAATTCGGCCTTGGTATGAAAGAAATCTGGGAAATTGATCCTGCGAAACATTCCGAAGGGACCGTGACCCACACCATGGGCTGGCCACTACAAGAAAGCGGCGCTGGCGGTGGTTCCTTCATCTATCACCTGGAAAACAATCAGGTTTATGTCGGTTTTGTTGTGCACCTTGGTTACAAAAACCCGCACACGTTCCCCTACATGGAATTCCAGCGTTTCAAGCATCATCCGATGATAGCGGAACTGCTGAAAGGCGGAAAACGCGTGGCATACGGTGCGCGCGCGATCACCGAGGGCGGTATGCAGTCCATGCCCAAGCTGACGTTCCCGGGTGGTGCGCTGCTGGGGTGTTCGGCCGGTATGGTCAACGTGCCACGCATTAAGGGCAACCATAACGCGATGCTGTCAGGCATTGCTGCGGCTGAGGCCGCGAATGATGCGATTAGCGCAGGCCGTGCCAGCGATGAATTGACAACATATGAAACAGCCGTGCGCGATGGCGAGATTGGCAAAGACCTTGGCCGTGTGAAGAACGTCAAGCCGCTTTGGTCCAAATACGGGCTGCTGGCATCACTTGCGGTAGGTGGCGCGGATATGTGGCTGCGGAACTTGACCGGTTGGTCGCCGCTCAACCTGAGTCACGGAAAATCAGACGCAGAGGCAACAGGTCTTGCGGCGGATTATCCTGAAATCAGCTATCCCAAGCCTGATGGCAAACTGTCGTTTGATCGTCTGACGAATGTTGCGTTCAGCTTTACCAATCACGAAGAAAGCCAGCCCGCGCACCTACACCTAAAAGACGCGAGCGTGCCGATCAGTGTGAACATGCCAAAATACGCGGAACCAGCGCAGCGATATTGCCCTGCAGGCGTGTATGAAGTGGTGGAAAAGGACGGCGAGCAGCAGTTTGTCATCAACTTCCAAAACTGTGTGCATTGCAAAACATGTGACATCAAAGACCCGAGCCAGAATATCAACTGGACAGTGCCACAAGGTGGCGACGGGCCGAACTACCCCAATATGTAGAACGACAAAGGGCCGGTTGATCCGGCCCTTTTCTTTTGCGCGGCAAGAGATTGCCGACAATGCCCCCCGCTCGCAATGCTGTGACAACTGGTGAATTGCGGGCGCTGATGTGATTGCCTATGCTGCGGTTTCGGATCCGGTGAAAGGCACCCCCATTTTGCGTTATCATTTCCTCGTTCTGGCGGCATTGGTCGCGGCACCGATTTTCCAAAGTGCGGCATATGCAGACGATGCAGCAGGGGCCTATTTGGCCGCGAGGCAAGCCGCGATCAACGGCGACATTTCAGCCAGTGCGCAATACCACCCCGAGGCGTTGGGCAATGATCCCGAAAATACCATTTTACGATTGCGTGCGCAGTCGGCCTATGTCGGGCTGGGTGATTTTGACATGGCAGCGGCAATCGCGCAGCCGCATGACCCAAAGGGCGACAACCAATCCTTGACCACATTGATCCGGCACGTTGTGTTTGCCCGAGCAGGCGACTGGCGGGCGATCTTGGACGAGCTGGATGCAGGCGCGAGCGTGAACCCGTTGGTAGACGGGTTGACCAAAGGCTGGGCCCTGATCGGCACCGGAAATATGACCGGCGGCATTGAACAGTTTGATACGCTTGCGGCCGACAAGGGCCTAAGCGCGTTTGCACAGTGGCATAAGGCGCTGGCGCTGGGGTCGATCGGTGATTTTGACGGGGCGCAGGGTGTATTTGTGGACGGGGCGCAAAATGGCCTGACCTATACCGTCCGGCGGGCGATTGCGCATGCGCAAATCATGGCGCAGATTGACCAGACCGATGCCGCGCGAAACATGATCGAGACCGTTTTCGGTGGCAGCGTTGATGAGGTGGCCGCAGCGCTACTACGCACAATGGCAGCCGGAGAACCCGTTGCCTATGATTTCGCCAAAACGCCAGCGGCGGGGTTGGCCGAAGTCTATTTTGATATTGCCCAAGCGATTGAGAGTGATGAAAATTACAAGGTTACATTGCGGTTTGCCCGCGCGGCGCAAGCGTTGAACCCAAGCCACGATGACGCTGTTTTAATCGCGGCAAAGGCGCTCAATGATTTGCAGCAATATACGCTTGCCACGCAAGCCTACCGCGCGATTGAACCAACCAGCCCGCGTTACCTCGTCGCCGAGCTGGGGCGATCAGATGCGCTATATAGTGCGGGCAAGAGCGACGCGGCGATAGAAGTTCTTGAGGCGTTGCAACGCAGTCATAGTAACAATCCCAGCGTTTACGCCGCCTTGGGTGATATTATGCGGCGCACTGATCAGCCCGAGGCGGCAAGGGACGCATACACCACTGCGCTAGAGCTATATGAGCCGACAAACCCGACGCGGTGGTTCATTATTTATGCCAGAGGAATCGCGCATCATAAGTTGGGTAATTGGCCAGCAGCTGAGGAAAATTTCCGCGCTGCGTTGGAGCTATATCCAAACAATCCCGATATTTTGAACTATCTGGGGTATTCGATGGTCGAAGAGGGCGTGAACCTGGACGAGGCATTGACGATGATTGAGACCGCCGTCGCGATAAAGCCCGAAAGCGGTGCAATTGTTGATAGCCTTGGGTGGGTGTTGTTCAAGTTAGGTGATTACGACCAAGCGGTCGGGCACCTCGAAACGGCAGTGACATTGATGCCCAGCGACCCCGTGATCAACGATCACCTTGGCGATGCCTATTGGGTGACAGGGCGGAAATATGAGGCGCATTTTCAATGGCAGCGCGCATTGTCATATGACCCCACCGAGGCGGACATCGAGCGTATTACACGCAAGCTGAGCATTGGTTTGGATGCTGTTTTGGCGGCCGAGGGTGCCGAGCCGATCGAGGTCGCTCGCTGATGGCAACAATTAAGGGCCGCGCCCCTGCCAAAGTAAACCTGACGCTGCATGTGACCGGGCAGCGCACGGATGGGTATCACCTGCTGGATAGTCTGGTTGTGTTTGCGGGCGTGTTTGATCAATTGACGGCCACGACGGCACCAACATTGCAACTGTCAGTGACGGGGCCGTTTTCACATGGGGTGCCGACCGATGAGCGCAACATAGTGATGCGTGCGGCCAAGGCGTTGCAAGCCGCCAGAGGCGTGACCACGGGCGCTGCAATCACGTTGGAAAAGCACCTGCCACATGCTGCGGGCATCGGCGGGGGGTCGGCGGATGCGGCAATTGCGTTGACGATGCTGGCCGATTTATGGGGCGTTGACCCCCTGCCCGACCATGCACCAGAGGTAACGGCGCTTGGTGCGGATGTGCCTGTTTGTCTGCAAGCACCAAATCCGACGCATATGCAGGGGATCGGTGATAATTTGTCTGCTGTCGCGGACCTACCCGAATGCGCGATTGTGTTGGTGAACCCGCAGGTCACGGTGCCAACTGCACCTGTCTTTGCAGCCTTGGGCGAAAAGCGGAACCCGAACATGGGAATTTTGCGCGCAGGTATGAGCTATGACGATTTTTGCGCATGGTTGGGCGAGCAGAGAAATGACCTGATGGCACCTGCAATTGCGGTCGCACCTGAGGTCGAAGTCGCTATGAATGCGCTACGTCGCATGCCACTGGTCGGGCATGTCGGCATGTCCGGTAGCGGTGCAACGTGCTATGGCATTGTCAAAAATGCGGCCGACGCACGGCAAGTCGCCCGCGTCATTCAAGTAGCGCATATGAATTGGTGGGTCGCGCCTGCGCCGATCCTTTAGACCACGCGGGCGATCACGTAATCGGCCAGATCAGTCAGCATATCGCGAAGCGCGTGATCGGGCAGCACCGACAAGGACGTCTTGGCCTTATCCGCCCAAGCAATCGCCGTTTGCCGCGTGGTTTCCATAGTGCCATGTTTGGCCAGCAAAGTTAGGGCATGGTCCAAATCACCATCGTTCTGTTTGCCCTTACCGATAGTGCGCTGCCAGAACGCGCGTTCATCAGTATCCGCAGCAGCAATCGCGCGGATTACTGGCAGGGTCAGTTTGCGTTCACGGAAATCGTCACCGATGTCTTTGCCAGTTGCCGCCGTGCCGCCGTAGTCCAGCAGGTCGTCGACAATCTGAAAAGCGATCCCAAGGGCATCGCCGTAGTCAAACAGTGCTTTGACGTGGGTTTCATCGGCAGCGGCGATGACGCCGCCGACTTCCATTGCAGCGGAAAATAGGGCGGCGGTTTTACCGCGCACAACCTTGAAATATATCTCTTCTGAGGTGGTGATATCAGCGGCCGCGGTCAGTTGCAGCACTTCGCCCTCGGCAATGGTCGCGGAGGCGTTGGCAAGGATATCAAGCACCCGCAACGATCCGGTTTCGACCATCAATTGGAACGAGCGCGCAAAGAGGTAGTCACCGACCAGAACTGATGATGTGTTGTCCCAAAGCAGGTTAGCGGTGGGCCTGCCGCGCCGTTTGTCGCTTTCGTCAACCACATCGTCATGCAGCAGGGTTGCGGTGTGAATAAATTCGACCGTGGCCGCGAGATGCACATGATAAGGGCCGTCGTAGCCGCACATCCGCGCGGCAGCCAATGTCAGCATAGGACGCAGGCGTTTGCCGCCCGCCTCGACCAGATGCGCGGTGACTTCTGGGATGCGCGGCGCATGTTCGGACGCCATGCGCGTGCGGATCATGTCGTTGACCAACCCAAGATCATCGGCCAATGCGGCGGCAAGGCGTTCGTGCGGTTTGGTGGCTGCGGTATCAAGGCTCATGCGAGGGTTCCGTAAGCGTGAATGGACAAAGTTGCTGATGCATCTTACGTCAGAGATATGAAAGAGCTTTTGCGCACCAATGATCCGACGACCATCGCCTACGCCACCGCCCTATTGGACGGTGAGGGTATAGCCTGCTTTCAATTTGACGTAAATATGAGCGTGCTCGAAGGTAGCATCGGCATTTTGCCGCGCCGGTTGATGGTGGTCGACCGCGATTTATTTCAGGCCGAGGCGATCATGCGCGACAATGACATTGATCTTGGACGGCCATGACCACGACATATGATGCGTTTTTAGGGGGGCTGGTGCATGCCCATCAACCCGCCAAAGGGTATCGCGCTGGTGTCGATGCGGTGCTGCTGGCGGCGAGTGTGCCTGTCAGGGCAGATGAGCGGGTGCTTGAGCTGGGGTGCGGTGTTGGTGTGCCGTCCCTCTGCGTTGCGGCACGTGAACCGCGTGTAAAAATTACCGGTGTTGAATTACAGCCCGAATATGCGGACCTTGCCGAAAAGAACGGGCTGGATGTTGTGCGAACCGATCTGCGCGACCTGCCTGCTCATTTGCGAAACCGGCAGTTCCACCATGTCATGATGAACCCGCCCTACTTTGACCGCGCGGCAGGGTCTGCGGCGCCTGATCAAGGGCGTGATGTGGCAATGGGTGGCGATACTGCGCTGGCCGATTGGGTGCGCATCGGCACATCGCGGCTGGCGCCCAAGGGGTATCTGACGATGATCAATCGGATAGAGCGGCTGCCCGAGGCATTAACAGCGATTGATCACAGATTGGGCAGCATTCGCGTATTGCCAATTGCGGCAAGAACGCAGCGTGCGCCGCACCTGTTTATCCTGCAGGCCCGCCATAGCGGCCGCGCACCATTTGTGATGCTACCTGCATTGGTCATGCATGAAGGCGCGTCCCATGACGGAGACCGCGAAAGTTACACCGCACAGCTGCGTGGCATTTTGCGCAATGGCGATACATTGCTTCTCTAAAATTTACCAATTGGCAAAGATTTGCCGACTACGCTGAACCTACCCTGCAATGCCGCTTTGCGGCGTGACAGGCAGCGCCGCATGTGGTGGAGTGGTAATGTTACATATCAGAGGAGGACGACTATGAGCTTGAGTTCGCATATTGAGGAACTGAAGAAGAAACACCAAACCCTCTCCGCATCGGTCGAAGGGTTGCAACGCAGCCCCGGCACGAGCGACTTGGAGATCGCAGCGCTGAAAAAGCAAAAGCTGGCGATCAAGCAAGAAATTGACAAACTCTCGATGAGTTAATTTTCAAAAGATAAGGGCCGCAGTTTTCACCGCGGCCCAATTTATATAAATTATGCGAACAGATCAGGTCAGATACTGACCACCGTTGACCGACATTGTAGAACCGGTCACAAAACCCGCGTCATCAGACGCAAGGAACAACACAGCGCGGGCAATTTCAGAGGCTTCGCCAAGGCGACCCACTGGAATTTGCGGCAAGATCACATCGTTCATGACTTTTTCAGGAATTGTGCTCATCATCTCGGTGTTGATGTAGCCAGGTGCCACCACGTTGACGGTAATTCCTGCGCGCGCGCCTTCTTGGGCCAATGCCTTGGTAAAGCCGATATCGCCCGCCTTGGCCGCCGCATAGTTGGCTTGGGCGAATTGCCCTTTTTGACCATTAATCGAGCTGATCGTAACAATGCGGCCAAACTTGCGTGTGCGCATCCCGCCCCAAACATTATGCGTCATATTGAAAACGCCGTTAAGGTTGGTGCCGATGACTTCGTTCCACTGTTGAGGAGACATCTTGTGAAATGGCGCGTCGCGCGTGATACCAGCGTTGTTGACGAGCACATCAACAGGGCCGATGTCGCCTTCGATTTGAGCGATGCCTGCGGCACATGCATCATAATCGCCCACGTCCCACTTGTATGTTTTAATACCTGTTTCAGCTGTGAACGCTGCGGCTTTTTCATCATTGCCAGCGTAGGTCGCGGCGACGGTAAAGCCTGCATCTTTGAGTGCGGTTGAGATAGCGGCGCCAATACCGCGGGATCCGCCGGTGACTAATGCGACTCGGGACATAAGGATTCTCCTCTTAGGATTTACGTTGAAATGTAATTACGTAATTATTATGCTGCGCGCAATAATATTACGCAATAAATTCGGGGCGCGATTTGTCGCGCCCCGACAATATTTACCGCTCAACACAGAGGGCAACGCCCATGCCGCCGCCGATGCAAAGTGTTGCGAGGCCTTTTTTCGCGTCGCGCCGCTTCATTTCAAACAACAGCGTGTTCAGAACGCGGCAGCCGGATGCGCCAATGGGGTGACCAATTGCGATCGCCCCGCCGTTTACGTTTACGATGGCTGGATCCCAGCCCATTTCCTTGTTCACAGCGCAGGCTTGGGCGGCGAATGCTTCGTTAGCTTCGACAAGGTCGAGGTCGTCTACGGACCAACCCGCCTTTGCCAATGCCTTGCGCGACGCCATCACAGGACCCACGCCCATGATTGATGGGTCGAGGCCAGCAGTTGCATAAGATGCGATGCGCGCGAGCGGCTCGATGCCCCGCTTTTCCGCATCATCAGCGGACATTAGCAAGGTCGCAGCTGCGCCGTCGTTGAGGCCGGACGCGTTTGCAGCGGTTACAGAGCCGTCCTTGGTAAATGCGGGGCGCATTTTGGCCATGGCTTCGATGTTGGCGCCGTGGCGGATGTATTCGTCTTGATCGACGACGATGTCGCCCTTGCGGGTTTTGACCGTGAATGCTGCGATTTCGTCAGCGAATTTACCAGCCTTTTGCGCGGCCTCGGCTTTGTTCTGGGAGGCGACGGCGAATTCGTCTTGCATATCGCGGCTGATCTGGAATTTCTCGGCTACATTTTCGGCCGTTTGGCCCATGTGATAATTGTTGAATGCATCCCAAAGACCATCGCGGATCATTGTGTCGATGTATTTCATATCGCCCATTTTCTGACCCGCACGCAGATGGGCCGCATGGGGGGATAACGTCATGTTTTCTTGACCACCTGCTGCAACGATGGACGCATCGCCAAGCTGAATGTGCTGCGCACCGAGGGCAACAGCGCGCAGGCCGGACCCACATACTTGGTTAATGCCCCAAGCAGCAGCCTCGATCGGGAGGCCGGCGTTGATATGCGCTTGGCGGGCCGGGTTTTGGCCTTGGGCGGCCGTGAGGACCTGACCAAGAATTGTCTCGGAAACTTCGCTTGCATCGATGCCTGCGCGGGCGACAACCTCTGCCAAAATCGCGGCGCCAAGGTCGTGGGCTGGTGTGTTTGCGAACGATCCGCCGAAGCTGCCAACGGCCGTACGGGCGGCTGATGCGATTACTACATTTGTCATGGTGATCCCCTATATTTTGGCGCTGCGGGATTCTGTTCGAACCGCCGCTTTTCACGGGTATGGTAGGTGCCGTGTGCACGTGATGCAAACAAGTTTCTGCACCTGCGAAAGGATTGGATTTAGGTCAGTGAAAATTTGGGCACACCAAAATGGTAACCCTGCAGGCAGTCCGCCTCTAATTCTTCGAGAATTTTTACCTCGTCCAATGTCTCGACGCCGTCAGCAACCACAAGCATTTCAAACTGATGCGCGACGGTCATCAGCGCCTTGGTCAGGGCACGATTTTCAGGGTCAGCATCAATGTTGCGGATGAAACTTTTGTCGATTTTCACAAGGTCAAAATAGAAATCCTTAAGGTGGCGAAACGCGATCAACCCCGCGCCAAACCCATCAAGCGCAAACGCCACGCCCGTGGTTTGCATTTCTTCCATGAAGCGCACGACGACCTCTGGCAAAACCATTGCCGAGCTTTCGCTGATTTCAAAAATAAGCCGATCACCGAGTTGGCCAGATTCCGTTAGTCCCCGATAGAGAATTTCACGCCATTTGCCATCGGCGATTGAACGTGCCGACAGATTGATCGACAGCCGCAACTGCGGGTTACGCCGCAACATTCGAAACGCAAGATAAAGCGCGACGCAGTCCACCTCACGTCCCAGATCCATTTCCTCAATCAGCGGCATAAATTGTGCCGCGGGGATCACACGGCCCGAATGGTCCAGAACACGAATAAGACCCTCATGAAATGCGATACGGCTTTGGCTGCCAGTTGTGACAATTGGGTGAAAGGCAAGTTTGGCCTGCTGATTTTCCAAGGCGCGCCGCACCGTCGCAAGCACATCCTGATCCCGAGACGCCGTTGCAAATTGCAATGGGTCCAGCAAGGCCGGATCGTCAGGTTCAAACCGAGGCGCAAATGACATGGGCTTCCTTTCCGGTTCAACTTGGCACACGATGGGCTAACGAATGATGAACAGGTCTGAAATCATGCACGATAAACGCTGCGGCTGGGCTGGGCCCGAGCAAATTTATATCGACTATCACGATACTGAATGGGGTGTGCCCGAATACGATAGCCGCGCGCTTTGGGAAAAGCTGATATTGGATGGATTTCAGGCTGGGTTGTCATGGATTACCATCCTCAAAAAGCGCGATAACTTTCGCGAAGCTTTTGCCGGTTTTGACCCCAACGTCATCGCCACATGGGGCGAGGATGACGTGCAGCGGTTACTCGGGAATGCCGGCATCATTCGGCATCGGGGAAAGATTGAGGCGACAATCACCAACGCCAAGGCTTGGCAAGTGATCGAGGCGGATATCGGGTTTGACAGGTTTCTGTGGAATTACGTCGACGGTTATCCACTACAAACAACGCTGGATGATCGGAGCGCGATGCCAACACAATCAGCCCTGTCGTTGCAAATTTCAAAGGACCTCAAGAAAGCAGGTTTCAAGTTCTGCGGCCCGACTATTATCTACGCCTTTATGGAGGCTTGCGGATTAATCAATAACCACACGACCGACTGCCCGCGTCATAGCCCCTGTCGCGAAATGGCGCGCTTACCAACGGCCTAGTGCGGCCTCATCTTCGTCCTTGGCCGCGACCCATGTCGCACCGCCATCTGTCGTTTCTTTCTTCCAAAACGGGGCGCGGGATTTGAGGTAGTCCATCAAGTAGTCAGCCGCTTCGAACGCAGCTGCGCGATGGGCCGACGCCGTGGCGACCATCATGATCACCTCGCCCGGTTTCAATACGCCGTGGCGGTGAATGACCAGCACATCAGCCAGCGACCAACGCGCCATCGCCTCGGTCGCAATGGCCGTAATCGCTTTGGTCGTCATACCCGGATAATGCTCAATTTCCATTGCATGTAGATCACCAGCCGTATCGCGCACGACACCTGTGAAACTGACGATCGCCCCGACGTCCAGCCGCCCTTGCGAAAATGCAGAAAGCTCGGCTCCCGCATCAAACGCCACCTGTTGAACGCGAATGTCCATCAGCCGCCCGTCATGGGCGGGAAAAACGCAACTTCTTTGGCACCAGCAAGGGGGGATGAAAACTCTGCCAACTCTTGATCAATGGCGACACGCAATGCGGATACATCGGCAAATGCAGCGGCGTATCGCTCTTCTCTTGCCGACAATTCTTGGACTAAATCCGCGACAGTGATTGCGGTCGTTTCAACCGCTTCGCTGGGAACACCGACCCGTTCACGCACCCAAGCAAAATACATGACATTCATCATGCATTGTCCCGCAGGTATGGCATCGCTTTACGCAGATAATCCGCCCCACTGATCACCGTAAGTACCATCGCGACCCAGAGCAATATAATGCCTGCGTACCAACACACATCCCAGCCGAGCGCCAGCGAACTAAGGCCAAGCGTATCTTCAACTTGTCCCGCCAAAATCGCTTCGAACATATCTTCGTCCATGCCGATGCTACGTTCGATCAAATAATGCTCGAACGCGCCTTTTGCGAACAAAAATGAAATCGCGATCATTTGCACGGTGGTCTTCCACTTGGCAATGCTTGTCACCTTTAGCAGGCCCGCCGTATCGCCTAAAAACTCGCGCAGACCCGACACAAACACCTCTCGGAAAATGATCAGCGTTGCGGGCAACAATATCCACGGGTTCATGCCCGAAAATCCGGTAATCACGACCAATGCAATCACCACCATCGCCTTATCGGCAATCGGGTCTAGCATCGCGCCAAACTTGCTTTCTTGTTTCCATGCGCGAGCAAGGTAGCCATCGACAAAATCAGTGACCGCAGCCCCCACAAACAAGACAAGCGCAAACCAATCGGCCCATGGGCGATCGAAATACAAAAACATGATCACCACACCGGGTGCCGCAAGCAAACGCAACAGCGTTAATATATTCGGGATATTCCAATTCATATGTCTAGTTAACCTGCAATGGCTATGCTTGCCAATGGTGCGCTGCGATCTGTTTTCTCTTGAGCAAAAATATGGCCGCCGGAGGCTCCCGTATTCTCAACCATTCTCGTGAAAATAATCATAGATCGTCTGTGCCAAATTTGCCGACACCCCATCAACCGCCTTCAAGTCTGCCAGATTGGCCCGCCCGACGGCCTTGGCCGATCCAAAATGCGCCAGCAGCGCACGTTTGCGCCCCGCGCCGACACCCGGCACATCATCAAGCGGTGTCGCCCCGATTGCCTTGGATCGTTTTGCACGGTGCGTGCCAATGGCAAAACGGTGAACCTCATCACGCATGCGTTGGATGAAATAGAGCACAGAATCATTATGGCGCAGCGCCATGACAGGTTTGCCGGTGCGGTAAAACACTTCTTTGCCGGCGTCGCGATCCTCGCCCTTGGCGACGCCAACCATTGGCACATCGCCAACGCCCAACGCAGTCATGATCTCGCGTACCGCGCTTACCTGCCCTGCCCCGCCGTCGATCAGCAACAGATCGGGCCACATACCCGATGTGCGTTTGGGGTCTTCTTTCAACAACCGTTGAAAACGGCGGGTCATCACCTCTTTCATCATTCCAAAGTCATCACCAGGCGTGAGGTCATCGCCGCGGATGTTGAATTTACGATACTGGTTTTTGTCAAAGCCTTCGGCACCAGCCACGACCATCGCGCCCACGGCATGAGCGCCTTGGATGTGGCTGTTGTCATACACCTCGATGCGGGCGGGTACTTTGGGTAGGTCAAACGCCTCAGCCAGCCCGCGCAGCAACTTGGCCTGCGTTACCGTTTCTGACATTTTGCGAGCAAGGCTTTCGCGGGCATTGCGAAGCGCACCCTGAACCAATTCCGCCTTTTCCCCGCGTTGCGGGACAATCACCTCGACCTTGCGGCCTATTTTCTCGGCCAAGGCATCCGCCATCAGTTCATCATTGTCTAAGCCGTGGCTGAGGATCACCGTCTTGGGTGGTTCGCGGTCCGAATAGAACTGCCCGACAAAGGCCTCCATCACTTCTGATGCGTCCTCTTCGCCGCTAATACGCGGGTAATAGTCGTGGTTGCCCCAGTTTTGGTTGGCGCGAATAAAGAAAACCTGCACGCAGGCCTGTCCGCCATCAATATGAAGCCCGATCACGTCTGCCTCTGCCGTGAATTGGGGGTTGATGCCTTGTGCTGTTTGCACTTGGGTCAATGCCTTGATCCGGTCGCGCAGGGCTGCGGCACGTTCAAATTCGAGTTCTTGCGAAGCTTGGGACATTTGTTTGGCCAGCGATTCTTGGATGCCCTTGGTGCGCCCAGCCAAAAACTCGCCCGCATCACGCACCGATTTGCCATATTCTTCGGGGCTAATCAGCCCGACACAAGGGCCAGAACAGCGTTTGATTTGATACTGCAAACATGGGCGCGTGCGGGTTTCGAAATCGCTGTTGGAACAGTTGCGCAGCAGGAATACCCGCTGCAGCTGATTCAATGTACGATTGACCGCACCAGCGCTTGCGAATGGGCCAAAGTAATTGCCTTTTTCTTTTTTTGCGCCGCGGTGTTTTTTGATCTGCGGATAGGCGTGGTCTTTGGTCACGAGAATATTGGGGAATGATTTATCGTCGCGCAGCAAGACGTTGTAGCGCGGCTTGAGCTGCTTGATCAGGTTTTGCTCAAGCAGCAGCGCCTCGGTTTCGGTGCGGGTGGTTAGGAACATCATTGATGATGTTTCGCGGATCATGCGGGTGATCCGCGCAGAATGGTCGCCGGGGCGAGAGTAATTGCTGACCCGCGCCTTGAGGTTTTTGGCCTTGCCGACATATAAAACGCGGCTTTCCGCATCAAGCATCCGGTAAACCCCCGGTGAACCGTCAATGGTGCGAAGATAGCCTTTGATCCGGTCATACCCTGTCAGGGGCTGTTCTTGCTCGGGCGTAGTCATTGTTGGGGCGATTCCCTGTTATGCGGTGCATGTTAGTCTAGCGGAAACAAGGGAAAAGGCATCCACGGTTTCTGTGGATAAGTCGGTGGGCAAAACCGACAGGGTCGGGTTTTTTCGTTGTTTTTCTTGCATTTCCAGTGATTGCTTAAAAATTAGGCAGTTTTATAAGTTATTGTTTTTGCAGAAAAAATTAATATCGAAATTGCAACACACTGATAACATTAGCGTTTTATTATTCTTCGTTAACGGAAACGTGAACCAGTGCACAACTTTTGTGGCCTGCTCACTCAACACCCAATACGTCAGGTGTTTTCCACCCAAGATGCTGACCGCCATCCACGCTGATCATTTGCCCTGTTACAGCAGGTGAATCGAGGAAAAAGCCCAGTGCGGCCACGATGTCCGATTTGTTCGCTCCACGCTCCAGAATTGTTGCGGCACGCTGGCGATCAAAGTGATCGGCGGTTTGACGGTGCCCCTGTAGCGTTGGCCCCGGCCCGATTCCGTTCACGCGGATACGAGGCGCAAGCGCTTGCGCGGCGGTTTGGGTAAAAGCCCACAAACCCATTTTCGCGATTGTGTAGGTCATAAATTCGGGCGTCAATTTGTGCACGCGTTGGTCAAGCATGTTGATCACAAGACCCGTGGCCAAGGTTTCGCCTGCATCATCGACAGCGGCGGCAGGCGCTTGTTCAGCAAATTGCTGGGTCAAAACGAACGGTGCGCGCAGGTTGGAATTGATGTGACGGTCCCAGCTTTGAGAGGTTGCCGATGCCAGCGTGTCATATTCAAAGATCGAAGCGTTGTTGATCAGGCAGGTCAGCGGACCGCCTAGCGCATCAGCCGCGCGTGCGACAAGTGCTTGCGTTGCCTCTTCCTCTAGCAAGTCAGCCTGCAAAGCTGCGGCATTGCGGCCCATCGCCTGTAACTGAACAACCGTGTCCGCCGCGCCATAAGCAGAGCCCGCGTAATGCACTGCGACGTCATAGCCGCGTTGCCCCAAGTAAAGAGCCATCGCCTGCCCGAGCCGCGCGCCTGCGCCAGTGACCAATGCTTTCATGTTCTTACACCAATACAACCACAAGATAGGCGACATATAGCGCGCTGAGGACAAAGCCCCAGAGCCGCGTGATATTAAAACGCAGAAACACAAACGGAATGAGGATGAGCGTCGCTGCCAGCATGATCCAAATATCAAACGTCATGATTTGCGGCGAAACAGGGATATCACCGACGAGGCTGGCGACACCCATGATGCCCAGCAAGTTGAACATGTTTGATCCAATCACATTCCCCAATGCCACGTCGGCCTGTTTGCGCAGCGCCGCGACGACCGTTGTTGCAAGCTCTGGTAACGACGTGCCAATCGCAACAAGGGTCAGGCCGATCACTGTTTCGGAAATGCCAAAATCACGAGCGATACTGGTCGCGCCGGTGACTAATAAGTTTGCGCCGAGCGGAAGGCCGATCAGGCCTAAGATTAAGAAGAACGAAATCTTTGACCAACCGAGGCTTGGATCTGCGCCTTCGATTTCTTCTTCCTCGCTGCGGCCCTTGCGATGCGCATGGGCGGACCACGCGGCGTGGATCAGCATCGCGGACAAAGCCGCCAAGAGAATGAGCCCGCTCCACCAAGTCAGTGTTCCAGTCGCGCAGAGCGCGATGAACAAGGCCGTGCCCGCAAGCATTTGAAGATAGCTTTGCCGGGTGTCGCATTCTTGGGTGTGCATCGTGGCCAAGAGCGCAGGAATACCCAGAACCAACAGTACATTTGCGGTGTTTGAGCCAACGACGTTACCCAGCGCGAGGCCCGGAACACCGTCCCAAATCGCTTGGACGGAAATCAAAAGCTCTGGTGCGGAGGTGCCGAATGCCACGATTGTAAGCGACACGATCAGGGCAGGCACACCAAGGCGGAGCGACATGTTTACCGCGCCCTTGACCAATGCATCACCCGCAAACAGCAGGATCACCAAGCCGCCGATCGTATAGATCCAATCCATCATGGTCGTCCTCGTTCACATGGGCACTGGCCCTTACCGATGCGGAACCGTCCGCAATTTTTACACTTTGCCGCTGCCATCCGTGCAGCACCCGGAAACCGCCATTTCCCAAACATCGCTAATACGATCATGAAAATGAGGAATAACAGGACGACCTTTATCAGCATATCAAAGCCCGAAACGCGCGAATGCGGCGCGGTCTTCGACCTCTGCCACGGCGTCACTGACAATGCGCGCACCGAAACGGGACAGGATTGATTTCTTGGCACCATAGCGGCGGAATTTCACCTTGTCGCCAAAGCGCCGTTTCATTTCTGGCACCATATGGGCGACCCCATCAACAAGACCTTGATCGACGCCCTTTTGGCCGATGAACACCTCCCCGGTAAAGAGATCAGGATTATCGGCAAGCTTCGTGCCGCGCCGCGATTTGACGTAGGCGATGAATGTCTGGTGTATATCTTCGAGCCAGCCTTTGAGGCGGGTCACGTCCTCAGGGTTTTGCGCCTTGAACGTGTCGAGCATTGATTTGGATGTACCCGCCGTATGGACGCGGCGCTCAATCCCGTAGCGTTCGATTGCGTCTTGCAGGCCAAAACCCGCGCTGATCACGCCGATTGATCCTGTGACCGAGCAGTCATCGACAAAAATTTCGTCTGCAGCACAAGCCAGCCAATAACCACCGGATGCGGCGACATCCTCGACAAAGGCGAAAACGGGAACCGATTTTTCGTCGGCCAACCTGCGAATGCGGGCAGCGATAAGCGATGATTGCACGGGGCTACCGCCCGGGCAGTTGATTTCCAACACGACGGCAGCTGGCTTTTTGGCGAATGCCTTTTCAATGACGGGTGCCAGTGACGGATTGTCCAACCCACGCCCCCCGTTCGAGATCGCGCCTTGCAGGCGGATCACGGAAACGATCGGGTCGGATTTCATAAAGGGGATAAACTTTTTCATGATGTCCATCTATGTCCGGAGTAGCATTGCGACAAGGGTTACTGGCGGATGCGCCAGCCTGTGCGGAAAATCCACCAGATCGCCAGAACGCAAGCCCCCGTGAACGCCCCAATTGCCAAGAGTGACATACCGATTGGCACGTCGGCGGCACCAAAGAACGCCCAGCGAAAACCGCTGATCAGATACACAACAGGGTTAAACATTGTGACCGTTTGCCAGACGGGTGGCAGCATGGTGACGGAATAGAACGACCCGCCAAGAAACACGAGAGGCGTGATAATCAGGAGCGGGATCAGTTGCAGCTGTTCAAAGTTGCCCGCCCAGATGCCGATGATGAACCCCAGCAGCGAAAAACTGATGCAGGTAAGCAGTAAAAACGCCATCATTGCGAACGGATGAGCAATGGAAATATCGACAAAGAAGAACGACGTCGCAAGGATGATGATGCCGATAAACAGCGCCTTGGTTGCGGCGGCGCCGACGTATCCGAGCGTGATTTCAAGGAAGTTCACAGGCGCGGACAGCAATTCATAAATCGTGCCGATAAATTTCGGGAAATAGATACCGAATGACGCGTTGCTGGTCGCCTGTGTCATGACCGACAGCATGATCAAGCCGGGCACAATAAACGCGCCGTAGCTGACGCCTTCGACCTCTTGAATGCGGCTGCCGATGGCTGTGCCGAAGACAACGAAGTAGAGCGACGTCGACAATACAGGTGAGACAAGTGATTGCGTGATGGTGCGGAAAAACCGCGCCATTTCAAAGCGGTAGATGGATGCGACGGCTGTAAAATTCATGCTGTTTCCTTTACGAGGCCGACGAAAATATCCTCGAGGCTGCTTTGACGGGTTTGCATATCGGTCATCTGCAAACCTGCCTTTTGAATATCATTCAGCAGCGTTGTGATGCCCGTGCGGTCGCCCTTGGTATCGTAGGTATAGATCACGCTTTGACCATCGGGGCCGACTTCAAGCGCGTAACTCTCGAGGCTGGCCGGTATGTCGGCCAAAGGGGCGTTCAGATCGACTTGGAGCTGCTTTTGGCCCATTTGCGCCATCAGCGATGCCTTGTCCTGCACAAGCAGGATTTCACCCTTGGAGATAACGCCAATCCGGTCGGCGATTGCTTCGGCTTCTTCGATGTAGTGCGTAGTCAGAATGATCGTGACGCCATCAGCCTTGAGATCGGCAACCACGTCCCACATGTCCTTGCGCAGCTCGACATCGACACCAGCGGTTGGCTCATCGAGGAACAGAACGCGCGGTTCGTGGCTGAGTGCTTTGGCGATCAGAACACGGCGTTTCATGCCGCCGGACAGCATCATGACCTTGCTATCCTTCTTATCCCAGAGAGATAGTTTCTTCAGGATATCCTCAAGCAACGCGTCGTTCTTTGGTTTGCCGAATAGCCCGCGCGAAAAACGCACGGTGTTGATCACGGTTTCAAACGGCTCAAGGTTAATTTCCTGTGGGACCAGCCCGATCAGCCCGCGCGCGCCACGGTATTCCTTTTGAATATCAAAACCACCGACGGTGACAGTGCCGGATGTTGGCACGGTGATCCCGCAAATCGTGGAAATTAGCGTCGTTTTGCCCGCGCCATTTGGCCCCAGCAAAGCGAGAATTTCGCCGTCTTCAATATCGAGGTTCACTGATTTCAGCGCCTCGAAACCGCCCGCATAGGCCTTGCGTAGCTCTTTCACACAAACAATCGCAGCCATGCACGCAGTCCTTTTATAACACTTTCAAGAGACCTAGCGCGTTCATAGCAAAAGGGAAAGCGGATCGGCGTCAGAGTTGCTATTGAAATAGTGGGCGCTGACGTCCAAGTCATAGCTAACCCTTGATAACTAGGTGACGAGAATGACCGATTTTATTCTAAATAATGAGCAAACGCTGCGGATGTCCGCGTTTTTAGTTGTTCTCACAGTCATGGCCATTTGGGAGGTAGCATCACCCAAGCGGCGCATTGACATCCCCCGCCTGCTGCGGTGGACGAACAATCTGGCGTTGGTTGTCCTGGATTCACTGGTTGTGCGCGTCGCATTTCCGCTGTTGGCGGTTGGGGTAGCCGTGATTGCGCAGGAAAATGGTTGGGGGTTGTTGAACCTTTTCGACTTCCCTTCGTGGCTTGCGGTATTGGCGGCGATCTTGTTGCTGGATCTGGCTATTTTCGGCCAACATATCGCGTTTCATATGGTCCCCGCGCTGTGGCGATTGCACCGGATGCACCACTCGGATCAAGAGTTCGATGTGACGACAGGACTGCGGTTTCACCCGATTGAAATCATGCTTTCGATGGCGATCAAGATGGCAGTTGTGCTCACCATTGGTGCGCCGCCGGTTGCCGTACTTATATTCGAGGTGATCCTGAGCGCGACATCGCTGTTTAATCATTCAAACGTGCGCCTGCCCAAGACGGTTGATCGGCTTGTTCGGTTGGTGTTGGTGACACCAGATATGCATAGGGTTCACCATTCTGTTCACCCTGATGAAACTAACAGCAACTATGGATTTAGTGTCCCGTGGTGGGACCGGTTGTTTGGCACTTACATCGCGCAGCCACGCGATGGGCATCTAGACATGAAGATTGGGATTAACGCGTTTCGCGAGAGGTCAGATTTACGCATCGACAAAATGCTTGTCCAACCGCTGCGCAATCCTTTGAGAAAACAATCGGGTGAATGATACCCCAGAGGTCAGGCCATCCGCCCTGCCATATCCAGCATGCGGCAACTAAAGCCCCATTCATTGTCATACCAGCCGAATACGCGCAGCAGCCCTTGGGCTGTGACGCGGGTTTCGGGGAGGGATATGATCAGGCTTTCGGGGCGGGCGCGCAGGTCGGATGACACCAATGGCTTGGTCGTGGCCCCGATAATGGGGGTTGTTTGGCCAAGGCGCGCGATGACCGCTTCGCGGGTGATGGCGGTGCCCAAGGTAACCGTCAAATCAACGGCAGAGACCGAGGCAACAGGCACGCGCACGGCGGCGCCCTCAATCCGGCCAGCGATGTCGGGCAGGACATGATCCAAAAGCTGCATGGCGCTGGTTGTAGTTGGCACCATCGACATGGCAGCAGCACGGCTGCGCATTATGTCGCCACGCGGCGCGTCAATGGATGGTTGGCTGCCTGTGTAGCAATGGATCGTCGTCATCCACCCCGTCAGCACGCCCCATTCATCGTCGAGCAGGCGAACCAAAGGTGCAAGGGCGTTGGTGGTACAGGAAGCGTTGGAAACGATCGGCTGATCTTTCAGGTCGCTTTCATTCGCGCCTAGGACCACGGTGACATCGGCGGCAGCAGAGGGACCGGAAATCAGCACGCGACGCGCACCGGCCTGTATGGGGCGTTCTGCGATGGTGCGCCCATTTGCCTTGCCCGTGCATTCGAACACGATATCGACGTTTGACAGATCCAGCGTGCTGGCGTCGGGGGTCCGATGGATCGGGATTGCGTGATTGTTCACATGCAACGTGATGCCATCAAGATGGACATCGCCCTGAAACGGGCCAAACACGCTGTCGTATTCGAACAGATGCGCACAAAGGTCAGGGGCTGCGATGTCATTGATGCCCACAATCTGCACATCCGGCCAGCCGCCTTGCGCCCAAGCCCGCAGCACGGTGCGCCCGATCCGGCCAAAGCCGTTGATGAAGACGCGTGTCATAGCTCACCCGCCTCTTCGAGAACCTTGCGCGCGGCACGGAAACATTCGAGCGATTGCGGAACACCGCAATAGATCGCAATGACGTGGATGATCGCGCGAATTTCTTCTTTGGTGACGCCGTTGTTCAGCGCACCGCGGCAGTGCAATTCCCATTCGTGCATTTTGCCCAGCGCGCCGATCATCGACAGGTTCATCATTGAACGCGTTTTGGCGTCGATCACATCGTCGCCCCAACCAAAGCCCCAGCACCAAGATGTCATCGCCTCTTGGAAGGGGCGGGTGAAATCATCCGCGGCGGCGAGATTTGCATCGACATATTCGCGGCCCAACGTCGCGCGGCGCTGTTCCAACCCCTTGAGAAACAAGTCTTCGTTGAATGTGTCGGTCATGGCGATGTGTCCTTATGATTTGGGACAAACGTGCATGAGCATTTTCGAAATGGCCAGAGCCGTATCTGCATTGCCGCAATTTTCGTGAAACAATACATTGTCTACGAAGGTATACTGCGCTAGGTTCCGGCAGCGCCAGACGATCAGGCGCGCCCAAATCGGGAGAATCAGCGCTGCTGATGCCGAAGGAGCAACCGCCTCGGAAACTCTCAGGCCACCGGACCGATTTTGGGCAAACGACAACTCTGGAGAGAGGTGCCATATGCACCCGCCGAAGGGATAGCAATCTCAGGCACCCGGACAGAGGAGGCATCGCGCGCAAGGGGCAACCTTTGCGATGAATGTGGTGCCGCCGAAATTCAATTTCGCATCGGCAAATGAATAAAGGGCTGTCGATGTCTGAATTATTGCGAACCCCGTTGTATGACCTCCATGTTGAGCTTGGTGCCAAGATGGTGCCGTTTGCCGGCTATGATATGCCTGTGCAATATCCGCTAGGCGTGATGAAGGAGCACACGCAGACCCGCGAAAAGGCTGGGCTGTTTGATGTCAGCCACATGGGTCAAGTGATCGTGCGTGGCGACAGCTATGAACAGGCGGCGCTGGCGCTGGAAACATTGATCCCCGTTGATATTGTGGGCCTTGAGGAAAACCGTCAGCGGTACGGGTTCTTTACCAATGACGCAGGCGGTATTCGCGATGACTTGATGCTAGCGAACCGTGGCGACCACGTGTTTGTTGTGGTGAATGCGGCATGCAAGAACCAAGACATTCCGCATATGCAGGCCAATCTTGCTGGCATCGACGTTACCGAAATTACCGACCGCGCATTGCTGGCGTTACAAGGCCCCGCTGCCGAGGGCGTGTTGGCCCAGATGGACCCGAAGGCCGCTGATATGTCGTTCATGGACGTGGCGACCCTGACACTGAACGGCGCGGAATGCTGGGTTTCACGGTCTGGTTATACGGGCGAAGACGGGTATGAGATTTCTGTGCCGAACGATGCTGCAGTGGCCTTGGCGCGTGCACTCCTCGCGCACGACGATGTCGAGGCGATTGGCCTTGGTGCACGAGATTCCCTGCGGCTGGAAGGCGGGCTATGCCTCTACGGTCACGACATCGATGAAACAACAACACCAGTGCAGGGTGCGCTGACCTGGGCGATCCAGAAGGTGCGCCGTGCTGGCGGCGACCGCGCCGGCGGCTATCCGGGCGCAAATGTGATTGCAGGCGAAATGGCCGATGGCGCGCCGCGCAAACGCGTCGGCCTGCGCCCCGAGGGCCGTGCGCCGATGCGCGAAGGCGTGCCGTTGTTTGCAACTGATGAGGGCGGCGAAAAGATCGGCTCGATCACCTCGGGCGGCTTTGGCCCCACAGTCGGCGGCCCTGTTGCGATGGGCTATGTCACCACAGAAAACGCCAAGATCGATACAGTTGTCTACGGTGAGCTGCGGGGCAAACGCCTGCCGCTGATCGTTGCTAAAATGCCGTTCACACCGGCCAATTTCAAACGCTAAGAACCAAAGGGAGACACACACATGAAATTCACAGAAGAGCACGAATGGCTACGCGTTGAGGGCGACCACGTTGTCGTTGGCATCACAGAGCACGCAACAACACAGCTGGGCGATATCGTCTTTGTTGAATTGCCAGAAGTTGGCGACACCGTGGTCAAAGACGACGAGATTTGCGTCATCGAATCCGTCAAAGCGGCGTCCGACATTATGGCCCCGATTGATGGCGAAATTGTCGAAGTAAACTCCGCCCTTGAAGACAATCCTGCACTTGCGAACGAAGACGCAATTGGCGACGGCTGGTTTTTCAAAATCAAACCATCCGACGCATCCCAGATGGACGGCTACATGGACGAAGCCGCCTACAACGCGATGATTGCCTAAAGCATAACGGAGCTACTAAAATGACATTTACCCCCACCGATTACCTGCCCTACGACTTTGCCAACCGCCGTCACATCGGCCCGTCGCCTGCGGAAATGCAAGACATGCTGGCCGTGGTGGGGGCAAATGACCTTGACGGGTTGATTGACGACACATTGCCGGGAAACATTCGCCAAAAAGCACCGCTTGATTTCGGCAAACCGTTGACCGAGCGCGCGTTGCTGCATCATATGAAGACAGTTGCCGAAAAGAATAAGGTTCTGACGTCGCTGATTGGGCAGGGCTATTATGGCACGGTTACGCCACCTGCGATCCAGCGTAACATTCTTGAAAATCCAGCGTGGTACACGGCCTATACGCCGTATCAGCCTGAGATTTCCCAAGGGCGGCTTGAGGCATTGCTGAATTTTCAAACGATGGTGTCGGACCTGACGGGCCTAAATATTGCCAATGCATCATTGCTGGATGAGGCCACAGCCTGTGCTGAGGCCATGACAATGGCGCAGCGTGTTTCCAAATCCAAAGCGATGAAATTCTTTGTCGATGAACACTGCCACCCGCAAAACATCGCCGTGATGAAAACACGCGCCGCGCCATTGGGTATCGAAGTGATTGTCGGCTCCCCTGATGACCTGAATGCGGCAGAGGTATTCGGGGCGATTTTCCAATTCCCGGGGACAACTGGCCATCTGCGCGATTTCACCGATCAAATCGCAGCGCTGCACGACAACAAAGGGATTGGCATCATTTCCGCCGATCCGCTATCCTTGACCCTCTTCAAAGAACCCGGTGCAATGGGCGCGGATATTGCCGTTGGTTCGACCCAGCGTTTTGGTGTGCCTGTTGGTTATGGTGGCCCGCACGCGGCCTATATGGCGACACATGAAAAAATGGCGCGCAATATGCCGGGCCGCATTGTCGGCGTATCAATTGATAGCCACGGCAACAAAGCCTATCGCCTGTCATTGCAGACCCGCGAACAGCACATTCGCCGCGAAAAGGCGACGTCAAACGTTTGCACAGCGCAGGCGCTGCTGGCGGTGATGGCTGGTTTTTATGCGGTGTTCCACGGGCCAGAGGGCCTTAAGGCGATTGCACAGCGTATTCACCGCAAGACAGTGCGTCTGGCGAAGGGATTAGAAGACGGCGGGTTCACGATTGATCAAGCGGATGGGTTCTTCGACACCATCACAGTGAATGTCGGCGATCAGCAGGATGCGATCATGCGGCGCGCTGTTGAAAACGGTGTAAATTTGCGCGCCGTTGGCGGCGACACGATCGGTATTTCCGTGGATGAATTAACGCGCCGTGACACGACAGAAGCGGTATGGCGTGCGTTCAACGTAGAACGGACCGACACCAACTTTACCCACGGCTACCGCCTGCCGGACGCCTTGGCCCGTTCGACAAGTTACCTGACCCACCCGATTTTCCACCTGAACCGATCCGAAACCGAAATGATGCGATATATGCGCAGGCTTGCAGATCGTGATCTGGCGCTTGACCGCGCGATGATCCCGCTTGGATCATGCACGATGAAGCTGAATTCAGCCGCAGAAATGATGCCTGTGACATGGGACGAGTTTTCATTGCTGCACCCTTACGTGCCAAAGGATCAGGCGGCGGGTTATCACCACATGATCGACGATCTATCGCAAAAGCTATGTGATGTGACCGGATATGACGCGATTTCAATGCAACCCAATTCGGGTGCGCAGGGCGAATATGCCGGATTGTTGTCAATCGCCAGCTATCACCGCGAAAACGGTGAAGATCACCGCAATGTCTGCCTGATCCCGATGAACGCGCACGGCACAAACCCCGCGTCCGCGCAGATGGTCGGCTGGAAAGTTGTTGCAGTGAAATGCAACGACCGTGGCGATATTGATCTGGATGATTTCCGCACCAAGGCGGCAGAATATGCCGAACACCTTGCGGCCTGTATGATCACATATCCATCAACCCACGGTGTGTTTGAGGAGACAGTGATCGACGTATGCAAGATCACACATGAAAACGGTGGTCAGGTGTACATCGACGGCGCCAACATGAACGCGATGGTCGGCCTGTCCCGTCCCGGCGATCTGGGCGGTGATGTCAGCCACTTGAACCTGCACAAAACATTCTGCATTCCGCATGGCGGCGGTGGACCCGGCATGGGGCCGATTGGCGTTAAGGCACATCTGATCAAGCATTTGCCCGGTGATCCGAACACCGGCACGGGTGCAGTATCGGCTGCGCCATTTGGCTCACCTTCCTTACTCCCTATCTCATGGGCGTATTGCCTGATGATGGGCGGTGAAGGTTTGACGCAGGCGACACGTGTCGCGATCCTGAATGCCAATTACATCGCTAAGCGATTGGAGGGCGCTTATGACGTGCTCTACAAAGGGCCAACTGGTCGCGTGGCACACGAATGCATTATCGACACAAGACCATTCGCCGATAGCGCCCATGTCACCGTTGATGACATAGCAAAACGCCTGATCGACTGCGGTTTTCACGCGCCAACAATGAGCTGGCCTGTGGCGGGCACGCTCATGATCGAACCAACAGAAAGCGAAAGCAAAGCGGAGCTGGACCGGTTCTGTGATGCGATGTTGGCGATCCGTGCCGAGATTGCGCAAATCGAAGCGGGTGAGATTGACGCGGAGAATAACCCGCTGAAAAATGCGCCGCATACCATGGAAGACCTCGTGCGCGATTGGGATCGTCCATATTCACGCGAAACAGGTTGCTTTCCTCCGGGTGCGTTCCGCGTCGACAAATATTGGCCGTCGGTCAACCGTGTCGATAACGTCTGGGGCGATCGCAATTTGACCTGCACCTGCCCGCCGATGGATGATTATCTTGAGGCCGCTGAATAGCGACTAGAACAGCGTCGTGTCCAAGTCCTTGGGCACGACGAATTCCATAATAGTCCCGCAATTGGGCCTGATGGGACCATCGAAATCAATCACGGTGGTCGCACAGGGGGGATAATCGGCAAAGCGGCGATGCGCGGGCCGTTTGACCAACAGACCATCCGCCAACATGCATATTCCCGGATTATGCGCGACGACGGCAATGACACCTTCGGCGCGTGCATCAACCTGCTCTGCTATTGTATCAGGGCTGGCGTGGTAGAGCATTTGGGCGAGGACGACCGGTGTTTGCGATTTAAGCGCATTGATCACAAGTTCTGTCGTCTCGATTGTGCGAGCAGCGTCCGAAGAGAGGATTACATCGGGCAGGTAACCGCTGTGCGCCAACCAATCGCCGATAGCAGTGGCCTCATTGCGCCCACGCGGCGTGAGAACACGCGCGTGATCATCCGCAGTCGGGTCATCCCAGCCGGATTCGGCGTGTCGGATCAATATCAGACGGGTCATTGAAATGCCTCCATGTGAAACCGGGCTTGAACGGGTAACCTGCGCCCCTGCCCTACGGGACAAGATCGGCGCGCCGCGCATCCCGCGTCCATGCAGGACGCAGTGTCAGGCCCGTTGATGTGCGTTTTACAGGCAGAGACGTCATAGCCGCTGTCAAAAGCGCCCACGGGGCAGGCTGATTTGCACGGTGCAGAGCAGGTTAGGCAGGGTTGGGTTGCGGGTTGGTTATCAATTGTCTGTGGCACCCAGACAGCCGCACGAAAGGACACCCAAAGGCCCGCGCTATCATGGACAAGGAAACCGATGGGTGATGCCCATGCGCGGCCCGTACGCAGCGCCCAAGTATAGAACGGGAGAAACGGTGGGCCATCGGAAGGAAAGTAGGCCTTGCCGCCAATGTCGCCTGCAATCGCGCCAATCACACGCTTGGACCAGCGATCCAGTGGATCAGCGTGGCCATCACATTTTTCATCGCTCGCTGCAAATATCGGCCAAAAGGCAGGTTCATCAGGTCCGACAAGGATCAGGCTGCCGGTGACGTCCGGCAAGTTATCAGTTGGCAACACCGGACAATGGCCCAAGGCCATCAGGCCTGTGCCATCGAGCAGCAAATCCATCAGGATTTCGGCTCTCTGATGATGGACCCCGCGCCATGGTCGGTAAACAATTCGAGCAGGCAGGCATTGGGTGCGCGGCCATCGAGGATAACCGCAGCGCGCACGCCTTTGGCGATTGCATCAAGCGCCGTTTCGGTTTTCGGGATCATGCCGCCAGCGATCGTGCCATCAAGAATAAGGGCATCAATTTGGATTGGTGACAATTCGGTCAGCACATTACCGTCGCCGTCCTTTACCCCCGAAACATCGGTGAGCAGAAGCAGACGATCCGCACTGAGCGCGCCAGCAATAGCACCTGCAACAGTATCGCCATTGATGTTAAACGTCTCGCCGTTGCGGCCCATGCCAAGCGGGGCGATTACGGGGATCGCCTTGGCTGCGAACAAATCACGCAAAATTGTCACGTCGATATCGCTGGGCGTGCCGACAAGGCCAAGCGCCGGATCGGTTTGATCGCAAACCATCAAACGCGCATCTTTGCCGGACAGGCCGACAGCTTTGCCGCCCTCTTCGCCGATAGCCTGAACAATCCGGCTGTTCACGCGGCCAGAAAGCACCATTTCGACCACTTCCATAGTGGCATCATCCGTCACACGTTTGCCGTTCACAAAGTCGGATTTGATCTCGAGCTTGTCGAGCATCGCGTTGATCATCGGTCCGCCGCCGTGCACGACGACAGGGTTTAGACCGACCTGCTGCATCAGCACCACATCGCGCGCAAAGCTATACATCGCCTCGTCGCTGCCCATGGCGTGGCCGCCAAGCTTGATGACAACAGTGGCACCCGCATAGCGTTGCAGATAGGGAAGCGCCTGACTAAGCGTGGCGGCGGTTGCGAACCAATCCTGATGCATATCTGGCGTCCTCTTTTTCATGCGATCCCCGCGATTATCGCGCGAAGCGTCGGGATGCCAATCCCTTTTTCCGAGCTGGTTAGGATCAGCTCAGGATAGGCGGCGGGGTGTTTGGCAAGCGCGGCCCGCGTTTTGGTCAATGACGCCTCAAGAGCATCGCCCTTCAGCTTGTCAATTTTGGTCATCACAACTTGGAACGTCACGGCCGATTTGTCCAAGAGCGTCATGATTTCTTCGTCGACGGCCTTGGCCCCATGACGGGCATCAATCAGCACGAACACGCGGCGCAATGTTTGGCGGCCAGAGAGGTATTGTTTTAACAAGCGTTGCCATTTTTCGACCACGGCCAATGGCGCATTGGCAAAACCGTATCCCGGAAGATCGACGACGTAGAAATCGCCAGCCGTGAAAAAGTTGATCTCTTGTGTCCGGCCAGGGGTATTGGATGCACGCGCTAGGCCCTTGCGACCCGTGAGCGCATTGATCAGCGATGATTTGCCCACATTCGAGCGGCCAGCAAAGCAGATTTCAGTGCGATCCGCCTCGGGCAGTCCGCTCATGGCGACGACACCTTTGACGAATTCGGTTTCGCCTGCAAACAGCAAGCGGCCCCTTTCAAGCTCTTGTGGTGTCGGGTCTTGGGGTTCTGGGAAACGGAGTTCCATATTAATTAACCTGTGCTGTGTCGCCCATGGCGATCTGTCCGCTTTGGACAACTTGGGCATAAACGCCGAAATCTTGATGGTTCCAGTTGTCGCGCAATAGGCCGAGCGTATCAGTGTCGCGTTTGCCTGTCACTGGATTGGCTGTCGTGTGTTTGCAGCGCTGAATGCGCTCAGTGATCCGCAGGATGGTGCCACCGATGGTGATATCGCGCCCGATCCAGTCCCACTCGACCCAAGGTTCCAACCCGTCAAGCCAGATATTGCCGCGCCAACGCTCTTGTTCAAGGGCATGCCCAAGGCGGCCTGCAACTGCGGCGTGGCTGGCTGTGTTCATGATTGAGATCGTGGGGTAATCGGTGTCGGTGATGCCGCGATTTGGGACGCTAACGATGCCGTTTGGCATACGTTTATCAGCGGGGCAAAGAGCGCTGACCCAAGACACAAATCGTTGCTGATCCAGCTGGTTGTCAGGCGCAAAAGTAATCTCGCCCAAGTCCTGATGGCGCAGGGTCACTGTTGCGTCGCCCTCATTCAACGTGGCCCATAGCCCAGCCAAATCCGGCGTCAGCGCACCGATCATGAAATTGCGGCAGCTGACCCACGCGGGGTTTTGCGCATCAAATTTGGTATCCGCGTGGGTCACGGCCCAATGCCTATCCCAAGGGATTGTCTGGCCTTTGGTCAGGGTGATTTCACCTAACGCTTCGCGACCATGGCTTTTGATCGGGTAGCGCCACAAGGATGTGACACTTCCCATCTACTTATCCTTTGGCGGGGTTGTATCGTTCGCAGCCGCCGACCGTTTGGCAAAGCTGGATTTGATGTTCCCAAAGATATCAGGCTTGGCCCCGTGGCTGCGCATGATCAGGTACTGCTGGCTGAACGTGATGACGTTGTTTGCAATCCAGTAAATGACCAAGCCGCTGGCGAAGCTGCCAAGCATGAACATGAACACCCACGGCATCCAAGCAAAAATCATTTTTTGCGTTGGATCAGTTGGTGCTGGGTTCAATTTCTGTTGCAACCACATGGAAATACCCAAGAGGATGGGCAGGATGCCAAGTGCGAAAATTGCAAAGATAGTTCCGGCCGCAGGTGATCCCCATGGCATCAGACCAAAGAGGTTGATGATAGATGACGGATCAGGCGCGGACAGATCCTTGATCCAGCCGAACCACTGGGCGTGACGCAATTCGATTGTGACAAAGATCACCTTGTAGAGTGAGAAGAAGATCGGAATTTGAAGGATGATTGGCAAACAACCGGCGGCAGGGTTCACTTTATTTTCTTTATAAAGCTTCATCATGCCTTGTTGCATGGCTTGTTTATCTTCGCCCGTGCGCTCCTTGAGCTTTTCCATTTCTGGCTGAAGCTCTTTCATCTTGGCCATGCTGACGTAGGATTTATAGGCCAGTGGCAGCACGAGCGCCTTGATGATGAAGGTCAGGGCGATAATCGACCAGCCCATGTTGCCGATGTAAATGTTCAGCGTGTGCAGCAGCCAGAAGATCGGTTTGGTCAGGAAAAAGAACCAACCCCAGTCAATGCTATCCAGAAAACGCGTAACGCCATCATCCTGTTCGTAGTTGCGGATCGCTTCCCATTCCTTTGGGCCAGCAAAAACGCGGGTCGTCACGGTGATTTCATCACCTGCCGCAATCGTCGCAGCCGGCATTACTGCCTCGGCCTGATAAAGATCGCGGCTTGCGAAAAACTTGGATGTGGACCGGAACGGGGATGTTTGATCGGGGATTAATGTGGTCATCCAATAGTGATCCGTATAGCCGATCCAGCCATTTTCGGTCACTTCGATCCGCTCGGCTTGGGTGCCTTCGCGAGCGTCAACTTCGTAGTTGTCCAGTTTGGTGTATTTCGTTTCCTCAAGTTCACCGTCGGACATCCGAACGAGGCCCTCGTGCAAGATGAAGAAGTTTTTTAGATCATCAGGCAGACCATGACGACGTAACAAGCCGTATGGGCGTGCGACAACAGCGGCAGCGCCAGTGTTGGCAACGGACTGGGCGTAGCTAAACATAAATTTGTCATCGACACTGATGTGGTTGCGGAAAACTTGACCGGCGCCGTTATCCCATACAAGCGTGACAGGAGTTTGCGCGGTAAGCGTATCGCCGGACTCTAATGTCCAAATCGTGTCGGGGCCCGGAACCTGATCAAGTGAAAGCCCGTCAATGCCAGCCCAGCCGAAGGTGGTGAAATAAGCATTGTTTTCGCCGACGGGGCTAAACAAGCGCACCGTGTCAGCGCCCTCATCTAACGTTTCTTTGTATTGCGTCAGTTTCAGATCATCGATCCGTGCGCCGAGCAGTGACAATGATCCGGATAATTCTTCGGTTTCGATCGCGATGCGAGCGGCCTCGGGCACAGGCGCTGCTTCGGGTGCAGGCGCGGCTGTTGTGCCCTCAGAGGTGATGCCGGGAAGTTCGGCGCCTACGTCTTGGGACGCGACTGTTTCCCCGCTGGCGAGTGTTGATGTGTCCTCTGGCGGAAACAGCCAGAACCACACAAGGATTACGAGAAAGCTCAGCACCGTTGCAGAGATGAGGTTCTTATTCTGGTCGTCCATGGTTCCGCCCATATCACAGGAAAAGGTGACTGGTGTTCAACCCGTCGAGAGCCAAAAGGTCAAGCGGTTTTCCACGGATTTATGCCCTGAACATGGAAGCAAGGCGCTATTATTTAAACGATACGAGGTTAGAGGCCCCTGCCATGCCCATCCAGCGCGCCGCCCATTCCCCTGCTTGGGCAGGCGGCATGGGCCTTGCGAGGACAAATCCCTGCATATGATCGCAGCCCAATTCGACCAATGTGGCCTGTTCCTGTGGCGTTTCGACACCCTCTGCCAATGTATCAAGTCCAAGCCGTTCTGCCATGGTCAGGATCGCGTCGACCATGCTGCGCTGTTCCTCATCCTTGTCGATATTTGTGATGAAGGAGCGGTCAATTTTAATTCGGTGAACCGAGAACTGGCGAATGGCCGTGATAGACGCATGGCCTGTGCCAAAGTCATCAAGGTCGATGCGGCATCCAAGCGCGGCCAGCCGATGCAAATTGGCGACGATCAAATCATCCACGCCAGTCGCGACGACGGTTTCAAGAACTTCGATCACGAGCCTGGTGGGTGCCAGATCAAAGCGGTCCAATTCATGCATAATTTGATCGACGAAGGCCGGATTGCGCAATTCGACCTTGGATAGATTGACCGAGACTTGCGGAACATTCAGGCCCATCGCATCCCATTGCGACAACGCACGCAGCGCATCGCAGAGCATTTTATGACCGAGCCGTCCCATTTGGCCGGTTTTCATCAAGATCGGCAAAAATTCAGCGGGTGAAATCATGCCGCGTGTTGGATGCTGCCATCGCGCGAGGGCCTCGAACCCGGCGAGCATATCATCGCGCAAACACAACTGGGGTTGGAAATATGCGATGATGTCACCGCGTTGGAACGCTGCATCCAATTCCTGCGCCAATTCACCGCGATCATCAATCCGGCGTTGCATGGCCGGTGAAAAGCTGCGGATTGCAGCGGGGCCAGCACGGGAGGCTTCGATCTGGGCGATGCACGCGCTGTGAAACAATGCCGCTGGCCCGTTGGTTTCGACACGGGACGCAAGCGCAAAGCCAATAGAAACGGTGATGGTCGCGCGTTCAACGCTCAGATTGAGCGGTTCAGCCAACGCGTGTTGAATGCGCGTCGCTAATTGAATTGCCTGTTCAAGATCAAACCCGCCAGCCGATGACAAGGCCATGCCAAAGCGCGGCCCCTCAAGGCGTGCGAACACATCGTCGCGGCCGAGCACATCAGCAATGACATTGGAGACGGCAAAAAACAAATCCTCTTGCCCGTCGCGATTGATCGTCTTTTCGAGCTGTTCAAAATTATCAATTTCGAGCACCAAAGCGGCACCTTGATAGGTGCCATCGGACATGACTGATGCCGACGTGGTGAGTGCATCAAGAATCAAGTCCCTGCCGCTGTGACCGACGTTTTTTTGCTGTGGTGATCGCCTGTGGCCGCCCGCCCAATGAATGGCGCGCATTGTTGCAGCCCAAAAGGCAACAGCCACATCGCGCACACGATGGATCATTGCCCGTAGCATTTATTTGGGTGCCTTGATGCTGTTATTTCGATTCTTGATTACTTTAGCTTCAAACAAATAACGAAATCATTAACCGGCATTTCTTTTATGGCTCGGTCGACAGCCCAGCAAAATCAAATATCGCCGGATCAAGCAAATGCGAGGGGCGGGTATTCATCAATGCACGAAACATTTTTTGCCTGCGTCCGGGGTGGTTTGCCTCCCAACTGTCCAACAGTTGCTTAACCTGCTGGCGTTGCAGGCCGTCCTGGCTTCCGCAAAGATCACAAGGAATAATCGGATAATTCATGGCTGTTGAAAACTTCTCGCAGTCCTCTTCGGCGACATGGGCGAGCGGGCGGTAGAGAAACAAGTCGCCCTCTTCGTTGACCAATTTCGGTGGCATCGTCGCAAGGCGAGAGCCATGAAAGAGGTTCATGAAAAACGTCTCGAGAATGTCATCACGGTGATGGCCGAGCACAACTGCGCTACAGCCTTCTTCGCGGGCGATCCGGTACAGGTTTCCACGGCGAAGTCGAGAACAGAGCGAGCAGAACGTGCGACCAGCAGGCACTTTGTCCATGACGATGGAATAGGTGTCTTGGTATTCGATGCGATGCTCCACGCCCATTTTCTCAAGGAAAGCAGGCAACACGGTCGCAGGGAAATTCGGTTGGCCCTGATCAAGGTTACAAGCGATAATTTCCACTGGCAAAAGGCCGCGCCATTTTAGCTCGTGCAGGACGGCAAGCAGGGTATAGCTGTCCTTGCCGCCAGATAGGCAAACCAGCCAGCGGGCATCACGTTCGATCATGCCATATTGTTCGATTGCCTCGCGGGTGTTGCGGACAATGCGTTTGCGCAGCTTCTTGAACTCTGTCGTCGAAGGGGCGCCGTGGAAGAGCGGGTGAATATCGTCAAGATCATCAAGCATGTCGGCGCATATGCCAGAAAGCGGATGATCTGCATAGTGGTCAATCATCGTGGCGGCACTAGGTAGGACCGAAAGGAGACATCCAATGCGCCTCATCATGATCGCAGCTATTGCCCTGCTTGCCGCCTGCACGGGCAAGCCATCGTTTGACGATGCACCATTGTCAGACAAGACGCTGAACCTCGAAGATTTTTTTGATGGTGAATTGGTCGCCTATGGTCAGTTTCAAGATGTGCTTGGCACTGTGCGCCGGTCGTTTGTTGTAGAGTTACAAGGGGATTGGGATGGTGAGCGCCTGCGCCTGCAAGAGGATTTCATTTATGAGGATGGCGCGACAGAACAGCGGATTTGGAACCTGACCAAGACCGGACCAGATAGCTGGACGGGCACAGCCGACGGGATAATTGGCACCGCGACGGGGATAGAGCAGGACAATCGCTTCAACTGGCAATACGAGATTGATCTGCCGATTCCTGCCGCGGATGGCACGGTTGAAACCATGCGCGTCACGTTTGATGACTGGATGTGGTTGTTGGCCGACGATCGGCTCTTCAATCGCGCTTATGTGAAACGGTACGGATTTGATATTGGCGACGTTAGTATTTCGTTCGAAAAGAAATAACGCTTAGCCGCTACATTGGGTTGTTGGTATCGATGCCGCGGCCGTCGCGCCGAAGTCGGCAGAAATAACACCGTCCATCTGTGTAAGACGTACAGTTGCGCCCGCGATCTCTGCGCCGGTAACAGTAATTGCCCGTTGATCGATAGTGTCATCCAAATCGGTCGTGAATGTGATGGGGCTATTGGCTGTAAGAGAGGCGATATCAAGGCTCAGGTATTGATCACCATCTGTAAGTGTCGACAATGCGGTCACTTGGTCCGCGCCCGTTGTCAGCGTCAGGGGTTGAAACACTTCGACCCCAGCGCCTGCGTCGGTGACGTCAAAAATCAGGCCTGCGGCGGATGAGGTCAGGTCAATTGTCAGAGAAAACGGAGGTAGTGCACATGCCTCATCGGTGGCAATGATAAACTGGTCCTTTGGGGCGCCCTCAACAAAGGTGACAGTGATATCGGCATGGGCCATAGGTGCGGCGCAAAGCAAAAGCGTGCGCAGTGCGAGACGTGATAACATCGGAAACCCTCGTTTTATCGGCTGTTGCGCATAAAACTAGGTTAGTCGGGCACATTATCAATGCCAGTGCCGCCCCATGGGTGGCAGCGGCCAATGCGACGCGCTGCGAGCCATCCGCCCTTGATCGCGCCGTGCTTTTGCAGCGCCTCGAGGGCGTATGCCGAGCATGTGGGGTGGTACCGGCACCCATGACCGACCCAAGGGGACAGCAACAGCCGGTAAGCCCTGACAGGAAGCGAGAGGAGATATGCCGCTGGTGTCATGTGTGAACCTTGCGCAAGGCGCGGCGCATATCTGCGATCAGATCCGTAAACAGCAATGTTGCAGTGATATCTTTGCGGCCAACGAGAACATAATCCCAACCGTCAAGGCCATCACTGGGCAAGACCTGCCGTGCGACCTCGCGAAGGCGGCGTTTGGCGGCGTTGCGGGCAACGGCATTGCCGACCTTTTTAGAGCAGGTATAGCCGACGCGGATGCCCGTAGCGGTTTCATCCGAATGCCGTTTACGGGCCTGTAGGTGAATACCGGGGGTGCCTTGGCGTTTGGCGTTCGAGGCACGGATAAAATCGGCGCGCTGCGTCAGCACAGTCAGCTGTGGACAAACGGAAACCGCCGGCGGCCCGTCCATGGGATCGGCGTGTTTGCCATCCATGGGTGCCACCGGCGGTTTCAAATCTAATTACCGTAAATGAAGGGCGCTTATGCGCTCAGCTTCGCGCGGCCTTTTGCGCGACGGTTGTTCAAGATCTTGCGACCGGCCTTAGTGGCCATACGTGCGCGGAATCCGTGGCGGTTCTTGCGAACCCGGTTTGATGGCTGGAACGTGCGCTTCATTGCGTCTCTCCGGTTGGTGGCCAAACCCTTAAAAGGATTCGAAGCCTGCTTACATTTCAGAGCCTTCCTTTAGAGGGGCGTGTGATAGGTGTCAACGCATTCACCCGCGTTTCATGCAACAAATCACACCTGCGATCACGTCAAATGTTACAGTTTGGCCGATCGGCGTTCTATTTCCCTTAAAACCCCCGCTTTTCGGTCAAGGCCGCGTGAGTGGGGTGGGACATCGAGCAAATTCACGCCATTTAGGATGAAACCAACGCACTGATAAGAAAGAGCATCATGTCTCACCCCAGCCCCAACGCACTTATGCGCCGATTGCCACTGTTGACCATCATTATCGTCGCAATCAGCGGCGCATTTTTCCTGCGCGACTATATCACATTCGAGGCGTTGGCCGAGAACCGCGAGGCTTTGATCGGATTTCGGGATGATAACTATGTCATGACGGTTCTATTGTTCATCGCGGCCTATATCCTGATTGTTGGCTTTTCACTGCCCGGAGGGACGATTGCAACGCTGACGGGCGGGTTCCTTTTTGCGACCTTCCCAGGTGCATTGTTCAATGTCATCGGTGCCTCAATCGGGGCGACGATGATTTTCCTCGCGGCGCGATGGGGGTTTGGTGAAAAACTGGGTGCTAAACTTGAAGGCTCGGATGGTTTGGTCAAAAAGATCAAGGACGGGATCGACGAAAACCAATGGTCAATGTTGTTCCTGATCAGGCTTGTGCCAGTGGTGCCATTTTTCCTCGCGAATCTTATTCCTAGCTTTCTAGAAGTGCCGCTGCACCGTTATTTCATCTCGACATTCTTCGGCGTGATCCCAGCAACTGTTGTGTTTACATCCGTTGGGGCAGGATTGGGCGAGGTGTTTGCACGTGGCGAAAGCCCTGATCTTGGGATTATTTTTGAGCCTGCGATTTTGCTCCCGCTGCTTGGCTTGGCCGCATTGGCCGCCTTGCCAATCATCATTAACGCCCTGCGCGGCAAGAAAGGCATCTAAGCCATGAAACGAATGAAGGTTGATATTTGTGTCATTGGCGGTGGTTCTGGCGGCCTGTCGGTCGCTGCGGGTGCTGTGCAGATGGGAGCAACTGTTGTGCTGCTAGAAGGGCACAAAATGGGTGGGGATTGCCTGAATTACGGGTGCGTGCCGTCGAAGGCGCTGATTGCCTCTGCCAAGCAGGCACATGCAATGTCACATGGTGAGCCATATGGCGTGAAGCCCGTCGATGCGGATGTCGATTATGCGGCGGCCAAAGATCACGTGCACAACGTTATCGAGACAATCGCCCCTGTCGATAGCGTTGAACGGTTCGAGGGGCTCGGCGTACAGGTTATCGAGGAGTTTGGTCGCTTCATCTCGCGCACCGAAGTCCAAGCGGGTGATACGGTAATTGAGGCGCGGCGTTTCGTTGTCGCCACGGGTTCTGGCCCATTTGTGCCACCGATTGACGGGTTGGGTGGGGTCAAACACTACACCAACGAAGACATCTTTGACCTGCGGACCCGCCCTGAGCATTTGATCGTTATTGGGGGTGGTCCGATTGGCATGGAAATGGCGCAAGCACATGTGCGCTTGGGATCAAACGTCACCGTGATCGAGGGAGCCAAGGCGTTTGGCAATGACGACCCTGAGATGGCGGCGATTGTGTTGGAAAACCTTCGCGCCGAAGGTGTTGAAATTATCGAAGGTGCGCAGGCAGAACGCATCAGCGGAAAGGGCGATCAGATCACCGTGCATACGCCCAAGGGTGACGTAACAGGGTCACATCTGTTGATGGCCGTAGGTCGCAAAGTGAATATCGACAAGCTGAACCTTGAAGCAGGCGGGATCGCATTTGACCGCCGCGGCCTCAAAGTCGGTGATGATCTGCGCAGCGTGACCAACAAGAAGGTCTATGCTGCTGGTGATGTGGCGGGTGGCCTGCAATTCACCCATGTCGCGGGCTACCATGCTGGCGTATTGATCCGGTCCCTGCTGTTTGGGCTGCCTAGCAAGCAAAAGACTGCGCATATCCCATGGGCCACCTACACCGACCCTGAATTGGCGCAAGTTGGTCTGACCGAGGCGCAAGCGATTGAGAAACACGGCGACAAGCTCGAGGTTGTTCGCTTTGACATGCACCATAATGACCGCCTGATTGCCGAGCGTAAGAACAAGGGATTAATCAAGGTGATGGTCGTCAAAGGCCGCCCTGTTGGTGCGTCAATCGCAGGGCCATCTGCGGGTGAACTAATCGGCATGTGGGCCATGGCGATTGCGAATAATATGAAGATGTCGGCAATCGCGAATACTGTGTTACCCTACCCTACGGTTTCTGAGGTTAACAAACGCGCTGCGGGTGCTTACTTTAGCCCTAGATTGTTTGAAAGTGATACGGTCAAGCGTGTGGTGCGGTTTGTGCAGCGCTGGTTGCCGTAGACAGGTTAAAAGAGGCGCAATGCACAATTCACTATCAGGGCGGTTTTTGATCCTGACCATCATCTTTGTGATGCTGGCCGAAGTGTTTATCTTTGTGCCATCAGTGGCGCGTTTTCGTGAAGATTACCTGCTGGCGCGACTTGAGCGGGCGCAGATCGCATCGCTTGCGCTTGAAGCGGACGATATGATTTCGACGGCGCTTGAATCAGAGCTATTGCGCAACGCCGAGGTTTATAACGTCGTCCTAAGGCGCGATGAAATCCGGCAGCTAGTGCTATCATCACCGATCCCAACGCCGATTTCTGCGACCTATGATATGCGCGATCCGTCCGCCATGACACTGATAGCAGATGCGCTGCAAACGCTGACCGACACGGATGAACGGATCGTCCGTGTGATCGGCGACCCTGTTCGCGAAGCAGGGTTGCTGATCGAAGTCACGATGGATGAAATGCCGCTGCGTGCAGCAATGGTTGAATACGGGCTCAATGTTCTAGCGCTTTCTGCCGTGATCTCGGTGGTTACCGCACTTATGCTGTTTGGTGCTGTGCAATTCCTGATGGTCCGCCCGATCAAACGGGTCGTCGGCCATATGCAAAGCTACGCCAAAGCCCCAGAAGACGCCCGCAGCATCATCATGCCATCTGCTGGTATTGTAGAGCTGCGTGATGCCGAAGAAGCGTTGCAGTCCATGCAAACGGAACTCACCGGCGCGCTGAAGCAAAAAGAACGGCTGGCCCAATTGGGCGGCGCGGTTGCAAAGGTGAGCCATGACCTGCGCAATATCTTGACCTCGGCGCAATTGTTCACGGACCGGATTGAAGGTTCAGATGACCCGCTGGTCAAGCGCATGGCACCCAAACTGGTGGGGTCGATTACCCGCGCTGTGAATTTATGCGAAACAACGCTCGCGTTCGGGCGGGTTGATGAACCTGCACCAGTGTTGGCGCGCATCAACCTGTCGCAAATTGTCAGCGATGTCATCGATAGTGAGCGATTGGCCGCAGGCGAATACGATCTGTCATTTGCCGAGGATATTGCCGCCAGTCTGACAATCCGCGCCGACGGCGAACAGCTGTTCCGCGTTATTTTCAACCTTGTGCGCAATGCAAGGCAGGCGATCATGGCCACAGGGCAAGCAGGGGAAATATGCGTGCGCGCCAAAGAAGATGACAACGCGTGGCAAATCATCGTGTCTGACACTGGGCCGGGATTGCCGCCCAAAGCTCAAGAGCATTTGTTCCAACCCTTTCAAGGTGGTGTGCGCAAAGGCGGGTCCGGTTTGGGGCTTGTGATTGCTGCGGATTTGGTGCGCGGGCACGGCGGGCGGTTGGAATTGTCACAAACCGGCGACGCTGGCACCAGCTTTACGATTACACTGCCAAAGGCCGATTTGGCATTAGATCAAGCCACCGAGTAAATAATCGCGCTTTGCCCCTTGCATCACCCCGCACCTCCAGCTAAATCCCACCTCACGCGGATTGGTAGCTCAGTTGGATAGAGTACTTGACTACGAATCAAGGGGTCGG
>CAXHZK010000012.1:0-65642 GCA_964021915.1 uncultured Roseobacteraceae bacterium
CAAACACCCGCGCATTGCTGCATGGGGCCCCTATTTGGCATTGCTCCTGGTGGGGCTTGCCGTGCCGCTCACATTGCTGCTCGCGCGGTGGGCTCTTACCCCACCGTTTCACCGTGACCTACATATAGCAGGCTGTCTGTTCTCTGTGGCGCTATCCCTAGGGTTACCCCCGCTGGCCGTTAACCAGCACCATTGTTTGTTGGAGTCCGGACTTTCCTCGAGGTGTCACCACCCCGCGATCATCCGACCCTCCGCGCAAGGGCTTGGCTACGCGGTCAAGCCAGATGCGTCAACGGGAAAGCGTGCAGCCAGATCAGCGATTTCGCAGCGATCCGCGTCACACAGCGGCCCGATACGGTGCGGAGCAAAGCGGAGGCGGAAGATTTGCAGCAGCAGCGTTGGGTCCGTCGTCGCGGTATAGCCAAACAGGCGCATATTGTTGACAAAGTCCGCTGGAGCGACCCCAACAGAGGGCCAAACCCCATGACCAAGTCGAGCCAAGCGCTGCCAATCGAAACGCGGTCCGGGGTCAATTTTGCGACCCGGTGCAATATCGGAATGACCGATGACCCCGTGATCGGGGATAGCCCAACGAGCACGGACATCACCTAGGAGCACTGTGAGCGAATCCATAAGTGGGGCAGAGAATGGTGAATAACCATCATTGTCCAACTCGATCCCGATCGAGCGGGAGTTGACGTCCGTGATATCACCCCAGCGCCCTGCCCCAGCGTGCCATGCTCTGTCAGCTTCCGGCACAAGCCGTTGAACGGCGCCATTGCGGGCAATCAAATAATGCGCACTCACCTCCCGGCTTGGGTCACACAGAGCGCGGCATGCGGCATCTGCCGCCCGCATAGCCGTGTAATGGATCACAATGAGATCAGGCTTTGCGCCATCCCGCCTTGGGCCAAAATTAGGCGATGGGGTGTCGCGGACGATCAGTTGTCGAATACCAGCTTGAAAGGAGCAGGATCCCAACCACATGCGAATCCATCACCATCAGGGTCAAGCCCCTTAGCGTTGCTTTCCGGTCCGCCGTTCGCAAGAAAATCGCGCTGCGCATCATCGGGGCTAGCGTATTTCGCACAATTGCGGACAAAACGGCGTTGGCTAGCGAAAATTGACCGTGAATACCATTCTTGGCCTTTTGCATTCGGGGCGCTCAATGCGTATTCGACAACATTTGGGCCAGTATTTACTGGGCGATCCGGAATAGCCGTCGGTTTGATTTGTTGCCTTGCCGCTGCCTGTTCTGCCCGACGAGCCGCATCAGATTCAATTGTTTCGCGGCTTGCAACGGCATCAAAATCCTGTTCATCGGAAATGTCGGTTGTGCCAACCAATTCAGGAGCAGCATTGGCAGGACTTGCCTGAATACCAACACGCTTTTTTAAGTTACCGCCGGTCGGTACTTCGCCTGTTGGTGTGAAAAATGGGTTTTGTTCGGAGGGTGTCGATGATCCTGACAATTCTGCTTCGCGACGAAGACGCTCAACCTCTAAGTCAGAGTTATTGCTAAAACCGACAGCCGGATTGCTAATCGGGCTTTGGACTCCGCAGGCCTGAAGCAAGACAATACTACAAAGAGCAAGACCAAATTTTTTCACGTCGAAAGCCTTTCAAACCAGACACTATCGCAGCTTTACCACCACTTGTTCGGTTTGGCTACAAATCCGGCTGCGCGCTCTAGTGAATAGGCGACGTTTAACAAATCGCCTTCTTCCCATGGACGACCAATCAGTTGCAGCCCCAATGGCAGGCCGTCGGCACCGAGACCCGCTGGCACGGTAATTCCGGGCAGACCAGCAAGGTTAACAGTCACGGTAAACACGTCATTGAGATACATCTGGATTGGATCAGCGTCAGCCATTTCACCCAAGCCAAAGGCTGCGGATGGCGTCGCGGGCGTGAGAATTGCATCTACACCAGCAGCAAATACCTGATCGAAATCGCGCTTGATCAATGCACGCACCTTGCGGGCACGGTTGTAGTAGGCGTCATAAAAACCGGCCGATAGAACGTAAGTGCCAACCATAACACGGCGCTGCACCTCTGGGCCGAAACCTTCGGCGCGGGTTTTTTCATACATCTCTGTGATGCCGTCGCCCGCGGCCAATTTGGCACGGTGGCCAAAGCGAACGCCGTCATAGCGGGCAAGGTTCGATGAGGCTTCGGCCGGCGCGATCACGTAATATGCAGGCAGGGCGTATTTTGTGTGCGGCAGCGTAATATCACGAATTTCTGCCCCCGCATCGCGGAGCATTGCAGTGCCGTCTTCCCAAAGCTTTTCAATTTCAGCAGGCATGCCATCCATACGGTATTCTTTTGGAATACCAATGACTTTGCCTTTGATGTCGCCTGTGAGCGCCGCTTCAAAGTTTGGCACGGCGAGGTCAGCAGATGTCGAATCCTTTGGATCATGGCCGCACATCGCTTCGAGCATGATGGCAGCATCACGCACGTCCTTGGTCATCGGACCTGCCTGATCGAGAGATGACGCAAACGCGACAACGCCCCAGCGGCTCACGCGGCCATAGGTCGGCTTGATCCCTGTGATACCCGTAAACGCCGCAGGTTGACGGATAGAGCCGCCTGTGTCGGTGCCCGTCGCCCCAAGGCACAGATCAGCGGCAACCGCAGAGGCGGAACCACCAGACGATCCACCAGGCGTCAAATTGCGGTCATCATTTTTCCAGGGGTTCACAGCATCGCCGTAAACGGATGTCTCATTCGACGAACCCATTGCGAATTCATCCATGTTAAGCTTGCCCAACATGACAGCGCCCGCATCAAACAGCTGCGTCGTGACAGTGCTCTCATATTCGGGCTTAAAGCCTTCGAGGATGCCAGAGGCGGCCTGAGAATTGACGCCTTTGGTGCAGAACAGGTCTTTGATCCCAAGCGGAATACCACACATGTCAGGCGCGTCACCGGATTTGATACGTGTATCTGCAGCGGTGGCTTGGACCTTGGCGACGTCAGGTGTGTGGTGAACAAACGCGTTTAGCGCATCCGCATTCTGAATCGCATCTAGGTAGGCGTCGGTCAATTCAACAGAAGACACTTCGCCCTTGCGCAGGGCATCACGTGCGGATGCGATCGTCAGTTTTGAGAGATCAGTCATTACTCAACCACCTTTGGCACGGCAAAGAAGCCTTCACGCGCATCTGGCGCATTTTTCAATACGGCGGCTTGCTGGCTACCATCGGTCACGACATCATTGCGGCGCTTGAGACGCTGCGGTGTGACGGAGGTCATAGGTTCAATACCGTCGACATCCACTTCGTTGAGCTGCTCAATAAAGCCAAGAATTGCGCTGAATTCTTGTGCCAATGCTGGCAATGCGTCGTCTTCTACCTTGATGCGGGCCAGTTTGGCGACGCGGCGGGCTGTGTCAGTGTCGATGGACATCGGGGCCTCCGAAACGGGATTATGGGTCGCGTTCGTTTACTCTTGCCGATCCTGCGCCGCAAGACCATGACGCGCATAAACAGAAATCAGATAGGCGAGCACACCAGCGTTCAAAATGTGCCAAACGAAATGCGTGCCGATTGGAACCGCCTGACAAAGGCTTAAATCCACTGATCTGATAGCGATGGAGGCCGAGAGCAACAGTGCGACATAGGCGAACGGAAGCACTCGATATGAAACAGCATAGGCCAGCAAAATTGGCGGGACAGTCCAGTAAAGAGCCGAAATATTGAAGAACGGCACATAGCTGAGACCAGTTGCCACCAAAGCGGCGTTTGGAACGAATAGGCAAGCCAACGCACCAGATTTGAAAATTTTGAACTGCGCAATTTTGCGGTTAACGAGATAAAGATAAGCAATAATAAACAACCCAATAGGAACAACATCGGCAAGTGCTGCCCAACGGGTTGCGAAGGTATGGAATAGAAAACTACCAACGCCAATGGCGATTAATAGCCCGCACAACAGGCGGCATGACAGATCATTCACCCTGCGCCACATCAAGATGCCCGCAATAATGAAGGCCAAATTCGTCAAGGCATTCAACGGCTCGGCCCAAAAATCGGGCGAAAGACGTTCGCAATAGTTATCGATTTCGGCAAGCCAATTCATAAATGACGGGTTCCTTATAAGGCGAACGCGATGACACGTGTGATCACGAATTTTGATCTGACTAATTTATCGCTGTCAACACGCAGTCTGGTTTTCAAAACAGGCCTTTATCTTTTTAGCTGGAAAAACGATTTCAGGATGCCTGATGCCTCTTGCGCTGAAATTCCGTCATAGATTTCCGGGGCGTGATGGCACTGAGCGTGGTTGAAAACCCGTGCACCCTGCGCCACACCACCGGATTTTGGATCACCCGCACCATAGTAAAGCCGTGCAATGCGCGCGTTAGAGATTGCGGCCGCACACATCGGACAGGGTTCTAACGTTACGTAAAGGTCATACCCCGTTAGCCGTTCACGGCCCAATGAACGGCATGCCGCGCGAATGACAAGCATTTCTGCATGGGCTGTTGGGTCATGCAGCTCGCGGGTGCGATTGCCAGCAGTGGCTATTACCTCCCCGTCTTTGGCAATTACGGCGCCAACGGGCACTTCGCCCCGTGCGGCAGCGGCGCGGGCCTCGTTCAGGGCAATGTCCATATGGCTGGTAAATGTCATGGCCCAATTGTGCAGACCAACGCGCCACTGGCAAGGGCCGATGAAAGGCGCTATGGCATCTGCATGATTGAAAATAACCCCCAAGGCGACCGGATCGCCAAAGTTTTATCGCGCGCTGGCATCGCAAGTCGCCGTGAAGCGGAACGTATGATTGAAGCTGGCCGCGTCAGCGTGAACGGCAAAATTATTGATAGCCCTGCCCTGAATGTAGGGCCAGGTGCCAGAATCGAAGTGGACGGCAAACCAGTCGGCGCCCCAGAGCCGGAGCGCTTGTGGCTATACCATAAGCCTGCGGGTCTTGTGACCACCGAGCGCGACGAACGTGACCGCCCGACCGTTTTTGCAGCCCTGCCCGAGGACCTTCCGCGTGTGATGTCGGTGGGCCGTTTGGATATCAATTCTGAAGGGCTACTGCTGTTGACCAATGACGGCGAGATCAAACGCAAGTTGGAATTACCAAGCACTGGCTGGTTACGCCGCTATCGTGTGCGGATTAAAGGCAGCGCGTCGGAGGCCAAGCTGGACCTGCTGCGTAACGGGATCACGGTTGAGGGTGTAAATTATCAGCCGATGACAGTGACCTTTGACCGCCAACAAGGCGCGAACGCTTGGCTGACGATCAGCATCCGCGAAGGCAAGAACCGCGAAATCCGCCGCGCGATGGAAGCCATCGGCGTGATTGTGAATCGATTGATCCGTGTCAGCTATGGGCCGTTTCAGTTGGGCAATTTGAAAGCTGGTGACGTTGAAGAGGTCAAACGCCGCGTATTACGCGAGCAATTGGGCATTGAAGAAAAAAAGCCAACACCTCAACGCACACGCAAGCCAATGGGCCGCAAAGGCGGCACGGGGAAAAACCGCGCAGGTTGAACCTTGCCGCATGGCTCGGGCTTGTGCTTGAATAGACAAAACGAACCTTGGGGAACACTATTGTGGCCGATCTATTAACGCTGGAAAACGCGACCAACCTAATCATGCTTTGCTTTTTGCAGGCCGTTTTGGGTTTTGATAACCTTCTTTACATTTCAATCGAAAGCCAACGCGCACCCGTTGCACAGCAGAAATCTGTGCGGACATGGGGCATTTTGATTGCTGTCGGCCTGCGGGTTGTCCTGCTGTTTACGATGATCCAGTTGATTGGCGCATTATCGGAGCCATTCTACATCTTCGACTGGCCGGGCGTGATCGAAGGCGGCGTGAATTTTGCAACCTGCGTGTTCATTATCGGCGGCGTGTTCATTATGTATACTGCCGTCAAAGAAATCGGCCACATGCTGACCATTGAACATCTTGATCATGATGTAGAAGGCAAATCAGGCAAGTCCGCGATGCGCGTTGTTATGATGATCGTCATCATGAATTTGATCTTCTCGTTCGATTCTGTGTTGTCGGCGCTTGCGATTACAGATGTATTCCCGATCTTGGCGACTGCGATCATTTTGTCCGGTTTGGCGATGCTATTGCTTGCGGATGGTGTGACGCGGTTCTTGGAAAAGAACCGGATGTATGAAGTCCTCGGGCTGTTTATCCTGTTGATCGTTGGCGTTGTCTTGTTGGGCGAAGCTGGCCCTGCGGCGGGTCATGCGATGCATAATGAGGCGCTGAACATCAAAGTGTTCGACAAAGAAATCATCCCGATGTCGAAGTCGACATTCTACTTTTCTGTGATTGTGCTTGTCGCTGTGGAAATCATTCAATCAGGATATAGCCGCAAGCTGAACGCCGAACGTGCGGCCCAGCACAAACACTCGTAATTGGGTTCAAACGCCCCCATGTTGGGGCGGTAGAGGGGAAGCGCGATGTCAAAGACCGTTCAAAAAGGGACCTATATCATCCTGATTATCTTGATGTTCGGCGTGACATCGGGCGGGTTTGGTATCTGAGCATGGCAAAACGATACGGCGGAAAATACAGCCCCGATGGCCAATCAAATGATGGGCCAAGAGATGCCATAGTGGATGACAGAGAGGTTGACGCAGCAGGTGCACGCTCAAACGTATTGTTTGTGCCTGCGATTGTTGTCGCCGCGACCAATCTCAATGATGGTCCCGTTGACCTGATCACCGCCCTGATAAGCGCCGGATCACTGACAGCGGCCGCGTGGTTACTGCGCGAAGGGTTGCGGGCACAGGCCAATTATGACCTGCGCAAGGTCGCACGCAGACCTGCGATCCCCAGAAAACTATTGTCGACAGCATTGACCGGTATCGGAGTTGCCCTTGCATCATTTTCGCATGATCATAGCATCCTTGGCGCGGGCCTCTATGGCTTGATTGCGCTTGGGTTGCATGTGACCGCATTCGGAATTGACCCGCTACGCGACAAACGGATGGAAGGTATTGATACGTTCCAGCAAGATCGGGTTGCGAGAGTTGTAGATGAAGCAGAAGCCAACCTGCAAATCATGCATGATCAGGTTGATGGGCTTGGTGATCGCAAGTTGATGGCGCGTGTGAATACATTTCAGGCTGCTGCACGGCAGATGATCCGCACGGTTGAAGAAGACCCGCGCGACCTAAGCGGCGCACGCAAATTTTTAGGTGTGTATTTGATGGGTGCGCGTGACGCGACGGTAAAATTTATCGACCTATACCGCCGCAACAAAGACGCTGATGCAAGACAAAGCTATGAAGCATTGCTGACCGATCTTGAGCAGAACTTCGCTGCAAGGACACAAAAGATGTTGCTCGATGACCGCAGCGACATGGACATTGAAATCAAAGTGCTGCGCGATCGTTTGCAGCGCGAGGGCGTAAGCCTCAAATAAAGGGGGACATGTAATGTCTGAAGAAATTCGTCAAAAGGCAGAGGCAACTTTGGCCGATGTTGAAAAAATCACTGCAGTCGTCTTGCCCGAACCAAAGGGTGAATTGGTGCCACTTGCAAAAGCTGACAAAGCCACCAAATCCGAAATCAAAACGCGTATGGCCGAAATCGACATGGGCGATACAAATTCAATCGTCGCATTTGGCTCTGGCGCGCAGGCCGAGTTGCAAGTGATCAGCCAATCCATGCTAGCTGGTGTGCGCAATAAGGATGTCGGCCCGGCAGGTGACAGCCTGCGCAATATCGTCAGCACAATCCGCGGATTTTCCGTATCCGAGCTTGATGTGCGCCGCAAGCGTATCTGGTGGGAACGGCTGTTAGGCCGTGCAGCACCAATGGCAAAATTCGTCGCGCGCTTTGAAAATGTGCAGGGTCAGATTGATCACATCACCGACGATCTATTGCGCCATGAACATGTGCTGCTCAAGGACATCGAAAGCCTTGATGTGCTGTATGACAAGACGTTGCAATTCTATGACGAACTGGCGCTCTATATCGCGGCGGGCGAGGCCAAAATTGAAGAGCTCGACAACAAGGTTATTCCCAAAAAGGAACAACAGGTTGAAAAGGCGCCTGAAGGCAAGGCCGTGATGATGGCGCAGGAATTGCGCGATCTGCGTGGCGCGCGTGACGATCTGGAACGCCGTGTCCATGATTTGAAACTGACACGTCAGGTGACGATGCAGTCGCTGCCATCGATCCGTTTGGTGCAGGAAAACGACAAATCACTGGTTACCAAAATCAACTCTACCCTTGTGAACACAGTCCCGCTTTGGGAAACGCAATTGGCACAAGCAGTCACAATCCAACGCTCTGCTGAAGCCGCAGAAGCGGTGCGCGACGCAAACGATTTGACCAACGAATTGCTGACAGCAAACGCGCAGAACTTACGTGACGCCAACAAGGTTATCCGTGAAGAGATGGAGCGCGGCGTGTTTGACATCAATGCCGTCAAAGAAGCCAACACGAACCTGATTGCCACGATCAACGAAAGCCTGATGATTGCGGATGAAGGCAAACGCAAACGCGCTGAGGCCGAGAATGAATTGCAACGGATGGAGACCGAGCTGAAGAACACGCTCGCCTCGGCCAAGGCACTGAAAACAGGAACGGGTGACAATATTGGCACTGCGACCGGAGCATAAGTGAAAACAGTTGGGGGATATTTGCGCCGCGCTGGTGCATGTCTTGGGGTGCTGGCCTTGGCGGGCTGCACCCTGCCCTCAATTTTGACGCAAGCTGGCGGGCCGTATGCGCGCCCGCAAGAGCCGATAGTGGTCAACCCGATTGTGACGCCGTCGCCTTCGGAGGCGAGCATAAAACTATCGACATATTATCAGAGACTACAAAACGATTTGTTGGCGAGAGGCTTGATGCGGACAGATGGCGGCGGGCCCGATACCCCGTTCACCGACACCCAACTGGCACGCAATTTTGTGCAAATCGCCCTGTTCGACGAATATGTTGCCGATGGTGACAGGTTGCGTGCCCGCGAAACTGCATCATTGCTGCGGCGTTGGGATAAACCGGTCCGCATTGATGTTGAGTTTGGGGCAAGCGTGGACCCCGCAAGACAATTGACTGACCGCACGGTTGTCCAAGATTACGCAGAGCGGCTGGGCCGCATTACGGGACACCCGATTTCCGTCGTCGAAACAGATGCCAATTTCCACGTACTCTTTTTAGGTGAAGACGACCGATTGGCCGCAGAAGGCCAGTTGCGTCAATTGATGCCCGGCATTGCCAACAGCTCGCTTCGCGCAATGTTGGAAATGCCGCGTGATCAGCTTTGTATCGTTGTTGCATTTTCGAACGGCAGCGAAAGCTCCTATTCGCGTGCTGTGGCAATCATACGCAACGAACACCCTGACATGTTGCGGCTGTCGTGTGTGCATGAAGAGCTGGCCCAAGGGCTGGGGCTTGCCAATGATAGCCCGCGCGCGCGCCCATCAATTTTTAATGATGACGAAGAATTCGGCCTACTGACAACCCATGATGAGCTGTTGCTCAAAATGTTATATGATAATCGCCTACGGATAGGGATGGATGCGACCCAAGCAGCCCCAATCGCAGGCTTAATTGCAACCGAACTGACCGGCGGCGGCAACAGCTGACGTCCTTACAATAAGGAGCCTGATAACATGGGCATTTTTGATTTTCTAACGGGCGAGTTTATCGACGTTATTCATTGGACTGATGATACCCGCGACACGATGGTTTGGCGGTTCGAACGCGAAGACCACGAGATAAAATACGGCGCGAAGCTGACCGTAAGAGAAGGCCAAGCGGCCGTGTTTGTGCATGAAGGTCAGTTGGCAGATGTATTCACGCCGGGCCTTTATATGTTGGAAACCAACAATATGCCGATCCTGACGACCTTGAACCACTGGGATCATGGCTTCAAAAGCCCGTTCAAGTCAGAGGTGTATTACGTCAACACCACCCGCTTTAGTGATCTCAAGTGGGGCACCAAAAACCCGATAATGATCCGCGATCCTGAGTTTGGGCCAACCCGTTTGCGCGCCTATGGCACCTATACCGTCAAGGTGAGCGATCCCGCGGTGTTTTTGCGTGAAATCGTGGGCACCGACGGTGAATTCACGATGGATGAAATCAGCTATCAAATCCGCAACATCATTGTGCAGGAATTCAGCCGTGTGATCGCCCAATCGGGCATTCCCGTCTTGGACATGGCGGCAAACACCGCCGATTTAGGTAGGCTAATCGCGACGGCCATTGCTGAAACGATGGCGCAATATGGCCTGATGATCCCAGAGCTTTACATCGAAAACATCAGCCTGCCGCCGGCAGTTGAGGCCGCGTTGGACAAGCGCACATCAATGGGCATTGCCGGTGATTTAGGGAATTTCATGCAGTATTCTACGACCGAGGCGATGACGGCATCAGCCAACAACCCAAATGGCGGTGGCGGCATGGGTGCTGGCCTTGGCATGGGTATGGGCATGGCAATGGCGACCCAGATGCAAGCTGGCCCATGGGGCGCAAAACCACAAACGGCCGCGATGCCACCGCCACCGCCGCCAGTTGAACACGTTTGGCACATTGCCGAAGCTGGCAAGACCTCAGGCCCGTTTTCAAAAGCGGCGATGGGGCGCAAGGTTACAGACGGTGGTCTTACACGCGACAGCTTGGTTTGGACCCAAGGCCAAGATGGCTGGATGAGGGCCGAAGATGTGGCCGAATTGGCAAGGCTATTTACCGTGATGCCGCCACCGCCACCAAACGCATAGTCAGAAAATTTAATCGCATGGGATAACGGTGCGTATATTGCGGACCAAACCCTAATGCGCATTAGCCCATATCGAGTGAACGAGAGGTTCAATGACCGTTACTGAAACTTCGGAGCATAGGTTTCCGTGTGATACCTGCGGGTCGGACCTACGGTTCGATCCAATCGCGCGTGCGCTGACATGTGATCATTGCGGCAACCAAGAACAGATTGAAGGGACAAAGCGCACAAACGGCGGGATCAAGGAACTGGATTTTCGCAATGCCGTGAACGATAAGCTTTCAGAGGCAGAGATCGAAGAAACACGTGTTGTGTCTTGCCCCAATTGCGGTGCGAAAACCGAATTTGACGCAGATACGCATGCCGCCGAGTGCCCGTTTTGCGCGACGCCTGTCGTTACAGATACTGGCGTTCACCGTCATATCAAACCACTGGGGCTGTTGCCGTTTGAGCTTGATGACATCGCCGCACGCCGTGCGTTGGCGGATTGGCTCGGCAGCCTTTGGTTTGCGCCAAACGGTGTTAAGGAATACGCGCGCAAAGGAAGAAAGATGAGCGGCATTTATGTCCCCTATTGGACATTCGATGCCGACACAAAGAGCCAGTATTCAGGTCAACGCGGCACGCATTACTACGAAACACGCACCGTCATGAGGGACGGCAAGCAAAAACAAGTGCGCGTGCGAAAAACCCGATGGAACAGTGTAAAAGGGCGCGTGGCCCGCTTCTTTGATGATGTGCTTGTGCTCGCATCCAAAAGCCTGCCCAAAGAATATACCGACGGGCTGGAACCTTGGGATTTGTCGGCATTAGAACCGTATAAGCCTGAATACCTCGCTGGATTTCGCGCGGAAGGTTATCAGGTTGAACTGGTCGACGGGTATTCAGCGGCCAGAGAATACATGGATCGGATGATCGTAAGGGACGTCAAATATGACATCGGCGGTGATGCACAACGGGTCAGTGACGTGCAGACGCAAGTGGACGATGTGACGTTCAAACATATCCTGCTGCCCGTATGGTTGGCCGCCTATAAGTATCGTGGCCGCACCTACCGGTTTGTGGTCAACGGCCGCACGGGCCGTGTGCAGGGGGCAAGACCCTACTCCGCGTGGAAAATTACATTTGCCGTTTTGGTGGGGCTGATCGTTGCGGGAATTGTCGGATATGTTGTGGCCATGAGCCAATGACAATGCGGCAAGTAAATGAGCGCTAAGAAAGTGAAGAAATGAGAGCATTACTCCAACGCGTTGACCAAGCGAGCGTGACTGTTGACGGCCAAATTGTCGGTGCGATTGACCACGGGTTGCTCATTTTCTTTTGCGCGATGGACGGTGACCAGCCAGATGCCACCGCAAAGCTTGCTGCCAAAATATCGAAACTGCGAATTTTTGCTGACCAAGATGGCAAGATGAACAGATCATTGATTGATACAGGCGGCGCTGCACTTATCGTGAGTCAGTTCACGCTCGCCGCTGACACCAGTCGCGGCAATCGGCCGGGCTATTCCCGAGCAGCAAGACCAGAGATCGGCCGCGAGATGTACACGCAATTTATCCAAGACGTCAGAGCGTTGGGGATTGCGGCCCAAACAGGTGAATTTGGTGCCATGATGTCAGTGAGCCTAACCAATAACGGCCCATCAACGATCTGGATCGATATCTAGCGCTTCTTGGCAAGAACAAGAACATATTGCGGGCCTTTGGGGCCGCTCGCAATCCCGATGCCCATTTCTTCCACATTGTTTTGTAGCATATTGCGGCGGTGACCGGGTGAGTTCATCCAACCTGTCACGACCTGCACCACACGTGGGAAATCCCAAGCGACATTCTCGTAAGAAGAACGATCATTGAAGCCGTTGGCACGTATTCGGTTGCGCGGGGTGGAACCATCACTACCAGTGTGCCCGTGGATTGTATTGGCTGCCATATCGCAAGCATGATCCAATGCAGCAGCGTTGAGCTTTTCATTCAGTGAAAGCGCAGAAAGCCCATTCGCCTGCCTGTTTGCATTCACCCCTTGGGCCATTTCCGAGGTCATTGCAGCGGCATTTTCTGGCAATGCGCATTGCGCGGCGGCGGCTAAAGGGCCGGAGAAGCAGGCAAATGCCAGTGCGATAATGCCCAAATCCAAAGTCTTCATCGCAATCACCTCCAGCTCACCTTTCTGACACTACCATGACGCTTGGAAACATCCATGGGTCAGCGCTGCGCAAACCCCAGCGGCAGTTGAGCAATGGCAAACATCGAAACCGAAACGCAAACAATCGTGGGGCCGACACCTGTGTCCAATGCCAATGCCACAGCCAGCCCACCTATTGCAGAGGCCGCACCAAGTGCTGCTGAAATCAGTGCCATTTGTTCAGGATCGCGGGACAGGCGGCGGGCCGTCGCAGCCGGGACGATCAAAAGCGCGGTGATCAAGATCGCGCCGACAACTTTGATCGAAAGCGCCACGATGCCGGCCAGCAGGAGGATCAAGATCAACTGCGCGCGCCGTGGGTTCTGGCCCGCTGCAGCAGCTAGATCCGCACTAATCGTCGCAGTCAGCAAGGCGCGCCAGTTGAACCAGAGCACGGCCATCACGAATGCACCGCCTAAATAGATGACCGCCATATCAACAGTATTCACCGTCAGCACATCACCAAAGAGGTAGGATTCCAAGTCGATCCCCCGCCCCGGCAACATGGTCACTGCCAAAAGCCCTGTCGCCAATGCCCCATGTGCCAATACGCCAAGCACCGTATCAAACGTTTGGCCCCGACCGGTCAGGTAATGGATCAGCAACGCCATGCTCACAGCCACAAGGCCAACGCCTGCAAAAATTGACAACCCGAAACCAAAGGAAATCGCGACGCCAAGAACCGCCGCATGGGCCGTCGCATCGCCGAAATACGCCATGCGCCGCCACACCACAAAACACCCCAAGGCGGCTGCTGGTATTGCCACACCAATCGCTGCAAGTGCGGCACGAACGAGAAAATCATCAAACATCAATGCGCCCCATGGTCGTGATCGTGGTCATGGTGGTGGTGGTGATCGTGGTCATGGCGATAAAGAGCCAATGCGCCCCCTGTTCCGGTGCCAAATAGCTCTCGGTAAGCAGGTGCAGCTGACACGACATCAGGTGTTCCTTCGCAGCAGACGTGCCCATTGAGGCAAATCACCCGATCAGAGGCGCTCATCACCACATGCAGTTCATGGCTGACCATCACGACAGCACACCCCATGTCCTGCCTAAGTTGGGCGATCTGGGTGTAAAACTGTGCTGATCCAGGCTGGTCGAGGCCTTGGGTCGCTTCATCAAGGAACAGAACATCCGGTTTTTCAAGGATGGCACGCGCCAAAAGAACCCGTTGAAGTTGCCCACCAGATAGCGCCGTCATTTGTCGTTTTGCAACGTCAGGCACGCCGGCGGTTCTTAACGCATTATCACATTCAACCGATGAAATTGGGCGCGTCAGTGTCAAAAACCGCCGCACAGTCATAGGCATTGTTGGGTCGATGTGCAGCTTTTGCGGGACGTAGCCGATCCGCAAGCCTGCGTCGCGAATAACACGCCCCTGTTGTGGTTCCATTGCGCCGATCAAAACCCGCAGGAGCGTTGATTTCCCCGACCCATTTGGACCAACGATCGTGACGATTTCGCCTGCCTCGACGTTAAAGTTCACATGGTCAAGAACCCGCAAATTACCATGGGAAACCCCAATTCCCTGGGCTGAAATTAAACTCATGATGTGGGACCAGACTGGCACTCAGGGCAAAGTCCCTCGGCCTCGATCACTGTTTGCTCAATCTCGAAGCCTGTAGCCAATGCCGATTGTGACAATGGGCCTGATCCGGTTTGCGCCTCTGCGACAGTGCCACATCCGCGGCAAATCATGAATGCGGGATCATGGTGTGCACCGGGTGTCGCACAGGCCACAAATGCATTGAGCCGTTCGATCCTGTGAACAAGACCCTGATCAACCAAGAACGACAACGCGCGATAGGCGACGGGCGGCTTTGATCCCAATCCTTCGGCGTCGAGCCTGCTCAACACATCGTAGGCCCCCATAGCGGTATGGGATTCGAGCAATATTTCAAACACGCGGCGCCGTACGGGTGTGAATTGAGCGTTGTTTTTTGTGCAGATATCCTCTGCTGAAATAATCGCTGATTTCACGCAATGAGCATGATCATGCTGCGAAAACCCGAGTGGTGCAGAAGGCATATTGCGTCTTTCGTTATGTTATAACATACAGTCTATACAAAGAATCACATTGGAACAAGATATGCGTCTCTTTTTTATCCTCCTGACATTCTGTGCATCAGCCGCACAAGCAACACCAAAAGTCTTGACCGATATCGCGCCCGTTCAGGCGATTGTTGCAGATGTGATGGGCGATTTGGCGACGCCGGACGTGTTGCTGCCCCCATTTGCCGACGCGCATGACTATGCGCTAAAGCCATCCGATGCCCGTCGCGTCGCAAACGCCGAGCTGTTCATTTGGGTTGGACCTATGCTGACGCCTTGGTTGGAAAAACCATTACAGGCCTTGGGCAGTGACACACCGCCCCTAGTGCTTTCGTCGCACGAAGACCCGCATGAATGGTTGGACCCTGATTATGCCGCGGATTGGGCAGTAACAATTGCTGACCGCCTGGCCAAAGACGACCCTGAAAATGCAGCCACATATCTGGCAAACGCTGAAGCGGCCATTGCACGGTATGGAATGTTGAAAACAGAGATCCTGCAGATGCTTGATCCGGTTAAGGACAATGCATTGCTATGGCCCCACGACGGGTTTCGCTTTTTCGAGGCGGCTTTTGAACTGAATGCCGTCGGTGCAATTGCCGACGCCCATGCTCATGCGCCTGGCCCCGCGCATATTGCTGAACTGGTGGATATCGTTGCGAATGATGAGGTTTTTTGCATCCTGCTTGATGCAGAAGTCGGCGAGGATTGGTTGACCCCATTGGGCGATCTTGGTGACATCAAGACAGCAGTGATTGACCCATTGGGCAATGACATTGCCCAAGGCGCGGGTTTCTACACGCAACTTATCCGTGACCTTGGCGAAGCTGTCAGCAATTGCCTCGCGCCTTAATCAAAAATCGGTCGGTGCGCCGCCTTCTGATTTGCGGCGCGCGACAAAGTCAGCCAGCTCTTCGCGGTGAGATTGGTCCATCACTGGCGCTTCAAAGTCATTGATAATATTTTTGAAGATGCCATGCGCCCGCTCGGCCGTCCATGTCGCACCAGCCGCTTCCCATGCTTCAAAATTGCGCCAGTCGGAAGCGATTGGAGAATAGAACGCCGTTTCATACCGTTTTTGGGTGTGCTCGATCCCAAAGAAGTGTCCTTGCGGTCCGACCTCTTTGATCGCGTCAATTGCGATGTCTTCTGGTTTGGTCGCCACGATTTCGGGTTCCAAGTAGCGCTGGATCATCTGGATCACCTCGCAGTCCATCACAAATTTTTCGGGGCTTGCGATTAGCCCACCCTCCAGCCAACCCGCCGCGTGATAGACCATGTTGGTGCCCGATTGCACGGCAGACCAAAGCGAATTGGATGTTTCCCACATCGCCTGCCCGTCAGGTACATTTGCCGCGCATACGCCAGAGGCCCGCATCGGTAGCCCGTAGAAACGCGCCATTTGCCCCGTCATTTGGGTCGCTCGCATATATTCAGGTGTGCCAAAGGCAGGTGCCCCGGATTTCATATCAACATTACTGGTGAACGTCCCGATCCCACATGGGCACCCCGGGCGCACATATTGGAACAAGGCAATTGCTGCCAACGCCTCGGCGATTGACAGCGTGACCGCACCCGACATTGTAACGGGGGCCATGGCACCTGCCAATGTGAAGGGTGTCACAACGATCGCCTGCCCCTTACGCGCCAGTCTCAGACAGCCATCAATCATTGGCACATCGTGCTTTAATGGCGATGTGGAGTTGATGTTGGTATACATATGCGGCTTGGCTTCGAATTCTTCGTGCGTTTGACCCGCCGCGATGCGCACCATTTCCATCACATCTTCGACCCGCTCTTTGCCAAGGCTATAGGCGTGCATCGCTTTGTCAGTGAGCGTTAGTTTGTCATAGAGCACATCAAGGTGCCGCACAGATGCGTGGATATCCACGGGTTCCACCGGATAGCCGCCTGCAAAGTGGATACAATTGAAATACTGGGTCAGTTTGAGCAAATTTTGACATTGCTCTCTTGTGCCTGAAACCTTTTTCCCGATCTCCAAGTCAAAGTAGTTGGGTGGGCTGGAGACGTTTCCAAACAAAATATGATTGCCACCAATCGTAATTTTACGATCGGGGTTGCGCGGTGTGATATCGAATTGGCTTGGAGCCAAGCCTATCATTTCCATCACCCAATCGCGCCCCATGCGCACGTTGGTGCCGTTGACGCTACAGCCCGCTTGTTTGAACAGCGTGATTGCTTCTTCGTTTAGAAATTCGATTCCAATGTCTTCTAGGATTGTCATTGCGCCATTGTGAATAGCTGCGACACCATCAGGACCGAGGGGTTCAATCGGGCGATCAGTGTTGACGGGTATCCGCCACGGCATTTGATCAATGGTAGCAGTGCCACGCCGTGCTGCGTTACCTGCGCGGCCACCGCCGCGACGCCGTGTAGTGGACATTGATCTATCTCCTGCCGTTTATTGCATTCAGTAAGTCGTATTCACCACGCGACCCCAGCGCCGTTCGCGACAAATGTTGTCGTTTTTACGATTTTCCATTTTGCTCGGTGATCCATTTGCGCAAACCGCCGATGTTTTCCATCACGACGTCAGCATAGGGTGCCAATTCATGGCGCGGTGCGGGGCCTGTCAAAACGCCGACACATCTCATACCTGCCGCACGGCCAGCCTGCATGTCATGTGTGCTATCGCCAACCATGATGCAGTTTGACGGCGGAACCCCTGATTGATCGCAGAACGCAAGCAACTGCCCGGGGGCGGGTTTACCACCAAAGCCGCTATCGAAACCTGCAATGAAATCAAAATGCTGTTGGACATGAGCGAGATTTGACCGCGCCGGAGCCTCGGCATCGTTGGTGGCAACACCAAGGCGCAGGCCCATATTTTTGAGCTCGCTCAACGTCGCATCAAGTGGCACAGGTTCAATTTGCGGCACATGTTGGGTCGCATTTTTCATCCGCTCAATCAGGCTGGTTTTGTCGGTTTCTGGCAAGATATTCAGCATAGCATCCGCAACCACTTCGATTGTTTCGGCGATTACGATGCTGGACTGAAGGAACACCCCTGCCCCCAGATCATAGCCTAGCACATCCGCCAATTGCGCCATGCGCGCCGGATCACCGCCAACCTCGGACGAGATCATTTCGCGTGACCAAGCTCCCCATGTCGCGTTGAAGTCAAACAGACAACCATCTTTGTCGAAAACAATCGCTTTGATCATCCTAACCCTTTCACATTTGGTTGACAGCAAGCCCCGCTCGGCGGACGGTGTCAACATGCTGAAACTACGTTCTTATCGCGATCGCCCCGTTCATTTGGGCGGTTATCCTTTGGAAAAACTGGCGCGGATTGCGCAGGTGGATATGGCGCGAGTGCCGCCCATGGCACATCTGACATTTCAATCGGACGACCCTAAGAACATTGTAAACGCAATGCGAGATTATCAGGCGATGCTCGATGCGACGCGCGATGGCATGATCAAGAAAGAGATTGCCGAAATTCCTGACGATCTGACCGAACGGTCCGACCACCTAAAGGCATTCGGATATTTCTGTGATGCTGACATGGTTGGTATCTGCAAAATTCCAAAACAGGCGTGGTTGGCCCAGACCAGAGAAAACCCAGATGTGGATCGCTTGGCCGATAAACTGCGGACAATGCAACCTACATCATTGGCCGCTGGCGTTGATGTCATCATGGCCGGACTGCGCGAAAGTATGGCGTTGCCACCGACGGGTTGCGACCATCATGGGCACGCGATGGTATTTCTATATGCCCACCCACGTGACGCCCACGATGATGAAAAAGGGACAGACTGGATTAAGGATGCCACGGCACATCGCAGTTGTCTCAGGGGGATGGAAACGGCTGTCACATTGGCAAGTTACCTAAGATCATTGGGGCATGAAGCACGTGCGCATTCTATGGTCGCAAGCGATGTAAACCTCAATGTGCTTGCCCTCGCCGCGGGACTGATTGTGCAAACCGATGGAAGTTTGCGCAACCCGTTTACCGGTGACCTTTTCGGGCTGGCCGCTGTCACAACGACGTTGCCCATGCAGGCGGACGAACCGCTTGATCCTAAACAGTCACTGCCACGCAGTTATGTAATGGGCACAGGCAAACATGCGAAAACAGCAAGAACAGCAGACCCGTTTAAGGCCCGTGATTACAGGTTAGGTGCGCATCCGTTTGATACGTTAAAGCGGGTTGAGAACCCAACCACTTATATTGATGCCCCAAATGTGGCGCGAGTGCCAAAACGGGCCAACCTGTTCGTTCGTGCGTTGTTTGGCGATATGGGAAAACATGTCCAAGACGCGACAAAAAACGGGAATTATGTGCGTAAATCCGCCAGCGCCTATGCGTTCCGCCCTTCGCTTGGTGCGTTGATATTACTGCAAGATGGTGAAGCAAAGTCGCAGGCGGGTAAGTCATTAGATCCCGACAAGAATGCCGATAACATCAAAGCAGCACTCTATTTTCTGGGTGTTGATGCCGTTGGTTTATCCGCCTGCCCCGATTACGCCTATTATAGCCATGACGCGGCTGGGCAACCGATCACACCATACCACCAACATGCCATTTCCATGATCGTCGACCAAGGTCATGAAACAATGGAGGGTGCGTCAGGCGACGACTGGATCGCATGTGCGCAATCCATGCGGGCCTATCTGCGGTTTTCGCTTCTTGGTGGCGTGTTGGCCCAACACTTGCGCAACCTTGGCCACGATGCACGCGTGCATTCGGTCATGGATGAAGAAGTGCTTCACCCGCCGCTACTATTGCTGTCGGGCCTCGGAGAGGTGAGCCGGATTGGTGAGGTGATCCTGAACCCGTTCCTTGGGCCGCGGCTGAAATCCGGTGTGATTACGACCAACATGCCGATGACACATGACAAGCCGATTGATTTCGGGCTGCAGAAATTTTGTGACGCCTGCAACAAATGCGCCCGAGAGTGCCCGTCAGGTGCAATCACTGCTGGGCCAAAGCTGATGTTCAACGGGTACGAGATTTGGAAGTCCGATAGCCAGAAATGCACAACATACCGAGTAAGTCAGAAGAATGGCGCTATGTGTGGTCGTTGCATGAAAACATGCCCTTGGAACCTTGAGGGGCTGTTTGCCGAGGCCCCATTCCGCAAGCTTGCCATGTCAGTGCCGCAAGCGGCCAAAGCGCTGGCCAAGCTTGACGATACGATTGGCAAGGGTGCGATCAATCCCGTCAAAAAATGGTGGTGGGATTTGGAAATGGTCGACGATGGGGCCTATCGCCCTGCAACGGCACCGGTGAACAAGCGGGACATTCAACCATCCCTCGATCTAAAATATGAGGATCAAACGCTCGCTGTATACCCCGCCCCGCTTGCGCCGCCACCGTTTGCGTGGCCATTTCCGATCGATCGGGAAGCGGGGATCAGGGCCTATCGCGACATGATAACAGCGAACGAACATCGCAAGCGCCGAGCGCATGGCGAAGCCCCAGAACATATCTATGCACCAGATCTCAGCAATATCCCAGTCCAACAGCTTGTCGTAAGCCGCGCGCAGGCCTTAAATGACACGACGATGCTGTATGAATTGAGCGATGCCAACGGCCACGATCTGCCGCCGTTTACTGCGGGCGCACATATCGATGTCGTGGTCGCGCCCGAATTTTTCCGGCAATATTCGCTGTCTGGTGACCCTGATGACCGGAAAAAATATCAAATCGCGGTGCTCAGGGAAGATGACGGCCGAGGTGGATCAAAATTGATGCACCGGATTTTCACACAAGGGCGCAAGATATTTGTAAGCAAGCCGGCCAACCATTTTCCAATCGCGTCTAAACAGGGGCATAGCCACCTTTGGGGCGGCGGCATCGGTGTGACGCCGATGATCGCGATGGCGCATGAGCTACACCGCGACAACAGACCATTTACGCTACATTATTGCGTGCCAACGCGCGATAGGGCGCCATTCGCAAGCCTACTCATGGAACAAGATTGGGCGAAAAGCGTAATCCTGCACATCAGCAACGAAGGCACGCGCGCAAATTTGGTGGAAAGTATCCCGCACCAGTCAGGCGACCATGTTTATGCCTGCGGACCAGAAGCCTTCATGACTGCGGTGATGGATGCAGCAGCCGAAAATGGATATCCCGAAGAAGCGCGCCACATTGAGTATTTTACCGTTCCTGATGCACCGGATTATGAAAATTACCCCTTTACGCTTGCCCTGCTTGATGGCCGCCAAATTCAGGTAAGCGCAGAACAATCCGCGTCTGACGCGCTGGTAGCTGCGGGCGTTCATGTTGATGTAAAATGCAGCGACGGGCTTTGCGGTGTGTGCAAATGTGGTGTTGTGTCAGGTGAAATCGAGCACCGTGATTACGTGCTTTCGGCAGCGCAGCGAAAGGATCAAATGATCTTGTGCCAAAGCCGCGCATCCGATGAAAACGGTGTCATTTCGATCGACCTTTAGGTCCAATGCACCATTTCAGCACCCGGCAGCGCATATCGTGCGGCAAGTGGTTCATCATATTTGCGGTCGTGCGCGTCACAAAATGACGTGACCCAGGCATCGTCCATCGTCAGGAACTCTAACACTGATGCCTGAAACGCGGGATCAGTTGCTCTTTGGCGCATATCTTGTGCGCTGCTGCCGCTTGCTCCTAGGAAAATATCGCCCAGCTCATCATGCCCTGCGATCCAGCCTAGCGCCTCTAGTGCAATTATTTGAGCGAGTTCAGGCGTCATTTGGCATTCCTTAAGAAATAGAAACCGTTTTTTAACTATTAGGTTGGCAAGCTCTTCCTACCATTGTGGAGAAACCGCAGGAAGGATCATTCGATGACGGGTAGGATATTAATCATTGATACCGTTCCCACCAATCGTATCGTGCTCAAGGTTAAAATGCTTGCCGCGAAATTCAAGGTAGATGCATGTGCATCCAAAGCCGAAGCAGAGCAGTGTATTGCTCAAAACTGCCCTGATCTGATCCTGATCAACCTTTCTGACCCCGTTGAAGACCGGCACGCATTTTGTCAGTCGCTTAAATCTGATCCTTCTACCGCTTCCATTGCTATCATCTCGGTTGGGGTGGCTGATACCGCCCGCGCCAGATTTGCGGCATTAGACGCTGGTGCGGATGATGTGTTGCCGCGCCCTATCAACGATTCCTTGCTTCTTGCACGCATCAGGTCACTGCTGCGCGTGCGTTATGCCCGTGAAGAAATGCGGCTTCGCGATGGGACTAGCCGTGCACTTGGGTTTGAGGATTCACGCACTGATTTCCAAAACATCGGAAAAATCGCAATTCTATCTGCCGACCTCAAGCGGGCCAATATGATCCGCTTACGACTGACCAGCAGCCTAGAACACCCGATAAAACTAATGGATTTCGACGAAGCGTTGGGTGTTGATATAGCACCAGAGCTCGATTTATTCGTCATCGATGCAACCGCGAAGGTTGCCGAGCTCCAAGAGATTTACCACCTTATTTCCGACCTTCGCACGCGATCAGAAAGCCGTCATTCAACCATTCTCGTCCTTTTGCCCGAGGGCAGACAGGACGCAGCGGCAATGTGCCTTGACCTTGGCGCTGACAATGCTGTGGCCAGTGAAATTTCCGATGCGGAGATTGTTTTACGGTCCCGTGCACTCATGCGCCAAAAAATATTGCACGATACGCTTCGTGAAGGGCTGCGCGACGGGCTTCAAGCGGCAGTGACGGATTCCCTGACCGGTTTGTTCAATCGCCGTTATCTCGACTCCCACCTGGCGAGAATGGCGGATCAAGCGCTGCAATCCCAACAAGAGTTTGCCGTTATGATGATTGATATCGATCATTTCAAGGCGATCAACGACGGGTTTGGCCATGCAGCCGGCGATCAAGTTCTGCGGCAATTTGCGAACCGCCTGCGTGAAAATTTGCGTGCCATTGATCTTGTCGCCCGTGTCGGGGGGGAGGAATTTCTAATTGCCATGCCTTCGACGACCAAGGAAGTCGCCTATGCCGCAGCGGACCGGTTACGCAGTTTGATCGCAAATGTGCCATTCAACATTGGGGAAAATGGTGACCAGCAGCGCGTGACCATTTCGATCGGGGTTTCTGTTGGTGGCTCGAACCTCAGCCAAGTCAAAACAGTCCCAAAAATGTGCGACGCGGCTGACGCTGCGCTATATGCTGCAAAATCGGCAGGCCGCGACAGGGTACTGATGGGTTCCGCCGCTTAGCGCTTGCGCGGAGCCTCAATGCGTTTTGCCAAAATTTCCCTCGCGTCCAGGCTCATTTCTGCAAGGCGGTCAAGAAACGCCGCTTCCACAAGTTCGCCTGCATTCCGGCCCCTTTCGCGCCTTTGGGAAATTGCAGCTTCGGCCGCACCACGGTCAAATGGATCGGCGCGAAGCGCATTTACCAATGCCTCGGAGAATGCTTTGTCATCCCGACGGTTAGGTCCGCGGCCGTCATTTCGGCCACGTAACGATTTACCAATCGCCTTGCGATCATCCGGCGTCAAAAATTGAGTAATCGGCCCAATGCCTACGTCCATTCTTGCTGAACCTTGCCGTGATTTTAGGCCTGCACCACCGATCAATCCGATCAACACCATATTCAATGCAAGTGACCCGATCAAAAGCCATTTCAGACCACGCTTAGTGCCTTGTGCTTCATTCTGCATAGAAAAAATCCTCATAGTCAGTGGATACATCCAAGACGGTCACCGTCATTGCGTCGCCCCATACATTATTGGCGATATCCGGAATACCAGTAGGTGGCGCATACCCCACCCAAATTCCAGCGACACCCGCCATCGCCAAACCGCCAACAGCAGGCCATCCGCCGATTGCGGTCATCAGCAGCGACCATAGCCCCTGTTGCGGTTTTTGCGCGGCCTTTGCCGTGGCTGCAATTTGTTCATCTGCATCAATCAAAACACGGGCCATCAAATGTTGTGGCACCTGCAAATCAGCATCACGGGCTTCCGCGAATAATTCTGTTAGGAACATGTCATCATTTTTGGTCATTCTGTGAACCCCAATTCAGCTTTTCTTGGCGACAGCAATTGCACCATGCGTCGTTTACCTCTGGCAATCAAACTTTCCACCGCTTCAACTTTCAAGTCCATGATGTCAGCAATTTCCGGATTGCTGCATCCCTCTAGATGCCGCAGCGAAACGGCTTGTGCCTGTCGTTCTGGCAGGCTGCCAATCGCTGTTTTCAATGCGTTTGCACGCGCCAAATTCTGCAATCTATCGCTTGCGCTTTCGACAGGGTCTGTCGGCTCTGCGATTTCATCAATAGAGGCCGGTGCCGCCTTGCGCAGAATATCGATGCAAAGGTTTGAAACGACTTGATACAGCCAAGTTGATGCCCTTGCTTTGCCTGGCTCCCAATTTGGCGCCGCCTTCCAAAGACGCAACATCGCTTCTTGCGCGACGTCCTCGGCTTGCGCGGAGTTTTGCAGCATGCGCATCGCCTGACCATAAGCCAGCGGCAATAGGCGCTGCGTCAGATCATGAGCAGCCCCCTTATCGCCCTGAGCAAACGCAGCCAAAAGTGCGGCATCGGTTTGCGCTTGCTTTGCGTCGAAACTCAATTTCAATCCATTCGGTATGTGTAGCAGTCAAAATAGATCGGGCGGCCCAGCAGAATTCACGCTGGGCCGACCGTGGTTACTTAGTCGCGGTTTTCTTGATCATGATCTTTATCATGTTTCATGCCCTTGCCACGCTTTTTGCCTTTGCCTTTGCCTTTGCCTTTTGTCTTATCCTTTGCGGCTTCAAATTCATCGGCAGAGATTGAACCGTCTTCATCGGTGTCAGCACGCTCGATCATTTTTTCTGCACGTTTGTCGGAATTGCCGCGCTGGGGCATCTCGTCAGCCTGAAGCTCACCGTCGCCATTTTCATCAAGACGTTCGAGCATCTTTTCTACGCGTTTTGCGGCACGTTCGCCACCAGCAGCCGCCAATTCGTCAGCTGAGAGGCTGCCGTTTCCGTCTGTGTCAATATTCGCAAACCGCGCCGCACCTGCAGCTTGCAGTTCTTGTGCAGAGAGCACGCCGTCACTATTTGTGTCGAGCATCTCAAAGCTTGGCATTTCATCGTGCCCGCGAGCATTTGCGCCTGCGGCGACAACGGTGAGACCTGCAATAAATGCGGCAGTGATAAATGTCTTGTTCATGGTGTTTCCTCAATGTGTTTGGAAGGCTCATCTTGGCCGTTCATGGTATTCAAACGCGTGGTCCAAACATTTCCGTCGTTTTATTTTTACTTGCCTGCCTGCGGCGCTCTGCCCACTTTGCAATGGTGACTAATCGCACCATGTATAGCACTATATAAAGCAGGAGCTCGCTATGCTTACGACACAAACAGATGAACGGCTTGATAAACCAGCAAAATGGCGTGGCTTTTGCCAGCAATGCCCCAATTGCGGTGAAGGGCATTTGTTTGACGGTTATCTCAAGGTTGTTGATAGCTGCCCTGCGTGCGGCGAAGTTTTATCACATCACCGCGCAGATGACGGGCCTGCCTATCTCACAATCTTGATTGTCGGGCACCTGCTTGCACCGCTCATTCACATTACTTGGACCCAGTTCCGTCCTGATCCGTGGGTCATGGCCACGATTTTCACTGTTTTCTGTGTTGGGCTTTCATTGTTTCTATTGCCAAGGATGAAGGGGCTCGTGGTCGGCATCCAATGGTCGCGCGGCATGCATGGGTTTGGGCAAAAGTAATGAATGATCCTGTCCCAATCCGTGATGCGGCGACAATTATTGTGTTACGGGACAAGGCATCCAATCCCAGCGTCTTGATGGGACAAAGAGGTAAGTCAGCGGCGTTTATGCCGGGGAAATTCGTCTTTCCCGGCGGAGCCATTGATCCTGTAGATGCGATTGTTCCCGTTGGGGACGTTTCCCAACAATGTTCATCGGGTTTGGCGGATCAAAGCCCCCTACCCCCGCAGCAAATTATCGCAGCGGCCGTCCGAGAGCTTTGGGAAGAAACCGGACAAATTCTTGGCCGACCGCACGATTGGGATGGCGCGCCAAAGGGATGGCGCGGTTTTGCTGATACGGGGCATGCGCCAAATGGCGAGGCCTTGCAGTTCATTTTTCGCGCAGTGACGCCGATTGGTGCGCCAAGACGGTTTGACGCTCGGTTTTTGCTCGCGCACGCGTCCGACCTAGCGACCGATCCTGACGATTTTTCTGGGGCTGAGGACGAACTATCCCATCTTCAATGGGTGCCAATGACCAAGGCCCGCGAATTTGACTTGCCGTTTATTACGCAGGTCGTGCTGGCAGAGCTGCGCGACATCATCGACCGCGGTGCATTGCCATCCTCAGTTCCGTTCTTTGCCAATGAGGACGAGCAACATTTGGTGCGTCGTCTTGATGGACGTTCACCACTCTAAGTCACGAGAACAAGAAGCAGGACGCTGAGACTGAGTAATAGCAACCCTTGCCATTCACGGCGCGTGATTTTTTCTCCAAACACAAATGCGCCGATAGCGAGTGAAAACAGCAGCTCAACCTGACCCAGCGCGTTGACATAGGCCACAGTTTGCATTGTGAACGCCGTGAACCAGCAAATTGAACCGGCCATAGACGTAAGCCCGACAAGCCCTGCGATACGCCAAGCACCAAAAACGCGGGCGATTTCACCACGTTCGCGCCAGAATAGCCAAATCGCCATAATCGCGGTTTGAAAGATCGTGACAAAGGCGAGTGTAATGATTGCGCGGTAAAACGTGTCACCTTCGATCAATGAAAGCGATGCGCCGCGATACCCATTGCCAGAAAAGCCGAACATGAGACCGGACATAAGGCCAAGGGCTGTTCCCGGTGTCAGCAGCCGCTTGGCCCAAGACCCATCAATACCAGGGGTATCGGACAGGAGCAAAACGCCCATAAGCCCGATCAAAATTGCCGCCAAACCCGCAGCACTAATCGCATCCCCCAAGATCAAAAACCCGATCAGCGCCGACAATAGCACTTCGGTTTTTTTGAAAGTCATACCGACGGCAAAACTGCGGTGCGCGAACCCTGCGACGACACAAATTGTGCCTAGGATTTGCGACATTGCCCCGAGAAGAGCGTATCCAACAAAAGAACTGGATGTTTGAGGAACACCAAAACCGCTGAATTGGGCATAGAAAATTGCTATGATGAGCACGAGCGGGCTTGAGTAGACAAATCGCGAAAACGTAGCACCCGCAGTCGAAAGTTGCGTTTGCTTGAGCTGCTTTTGCAGCATAAAGCGCATTGCCTGCGACAATGCCGCGCCGAGCGTGATTGGTATCCAAAGTTCCATGCGCCAGCTATGCCAGCGCGTTAGCAGAATGCCTAGACCTTTGGGTCAGGGTTTTCTGTGTGGCCGTCGACGGCTATGACCTGTCCAGACACTAATCGCGAGGGCGCAGTTCCGAGGAAAAGCGCCATGTTTGCGATGTCGGTCGCCTCAACAAAACTGCGCATTGACGTGCCAGATGCGTAACCATCGTAAACCTGATCACGCGTCATGCGTTTGGCTGCGGCCTCGCGCTCCAAGACGCCTTCCATGCGCGGCCCTTCGACGGCGCCAGGGCAAATCACATTGGCACGAATGCCAAACGGCCCAAGCTCCATCGCGGTGGTTTTCATCAATCCGATAATTGCCCATTTGGCCGCCGCATATGGTGCACGATTGGGATAGCCATAGATGCCCGCGGTGGACGAGGTATAAATGATCGCTCCTGCGCCTGCAGCCTTCATCATGGGGCTCGCATATTTCGTCGCGAGGAACGCGCCTTCAAGGTTGACTGACACGCATTTTTGCCAATCACTCAGCGCAATATCTTCTATCAATGCCGTTGGGCCCGCGATGCCCGCATTCGCACAAAGAACGTCCAATCCACCTGCCAAACTGATCTTATCAAACAGCGCAGAAACAGCATTTTCATCCGACGCATCGACCTGATGCGCGTGCCAGTCGGCAGGCAACGAGGCCAAGGCAGCCTGATCTACATCCGTGACCCAAACGTCAAACCCGTCAGCGGCATAGGCATCTGCCATGGCTCTGCCGATACCTGATCCACCTGCGGTGACGAGAACGCGGCTCATTTCACACCTACTGCTTTTCCGGCGCCTTCGGGTGTCGGCAGTTTTGCGTGCGCATCAGCAATACGCGCAAGGTTTTCTGCAATATTATCCGCTGGATCAGAGGCACGGCGTGTTTCAAGGCTTACGTGGATCAACATATGCTCGCCCGTCGCCAGCAGGCGGTCGCCTTCATACATATTATGAAAAAGCTGCATTTTTTTACCAGCACCGAGCAAAACATAGGTCTCAATATGGACTAAAGCGCCTGCGTGGGCCTCATCAAGGTGCCGTATATGTGTTTCTGCGGTGAAATAGCTTCCACCTTTGGCAATGTAATCCGCATCGCAACCGACGATGGCCATCATGCGGTCAGTTGCATCGCCAAACGCCTGTAAATATCGCGCCTCGTTCATATGGCCGTTATAATCCGTCCAATCGAGGGGAACAGCGCGACGCACTGTTTCAATAGGCTGCGAAACATCAGAAGGCATTTGAGCGGAAGGTGTAGCACGCGCGTCTTGCGCATTGAGAAGTGCGCCTGCCCCAAAATCCTGTGCCTTGAGGCCGCGCAGGATTGATACGAGGTTATTGTCACGAGCGCGCTCTAATTCACGGATGGTCATATGGCCCGACTGGGCATCAGACTGCCCTGCGATCTGATCAATCAAATCATCGGTCAGTTCGGGCACATCCATCAATTTTGTCCAAGGCCACGCCAGAGCGGGCCCGAATTGTTCAATAAAGTGACGCATCCCCGGTTCACCGCCCGCAATGCGATAGGTTTCAAACAGGCCCATTTGCGCCCAGCGCAGACCAAAGCCATAGCGAATCGCATTATCGATTTCCTCGGTGGTCGCGATGCCATCCTTGATCAGCCAAAGCGCCTCTCGCCAAACGGCTTCGAGGAAACGATCGGCAATGTGCGCGTCAATCTCGGCTTTGACATGCAAAGGATACATGCCGATCGACGTGAGAATTGATTTCGCTTCTTCAATCAACGCAGGCGTGTTTTTTGCCGTTGGGACCAATTCAATCAACGGCAGCAGATAGACGGGATTAAAGGGATGCGTGACCATGATTTGCTCTGGTCGTGTCGCACAGGATTGCAGTTCGGATGGTTTGAACCCTGATGTCGATGACCCGATAATTGCATCATGTGGGCAATGTTCTTGCAGCGTTTGATACACTTTTTGCTTAAGCTCCAAGCGCTCTGGAACACTTTCCTGAATCCATGAAACACCCGCGACAGCATCCGACATCGTTTCATGAAACGTCAGCGCACCCTCTGCAGGCAAAGCCACATCCGACAGGCCAGGCAATGAGCGGCGTGCGTTTTCCAACACTTCGCTCATTTTGCGCTCGGCCTCTGGGTCAGGATCAAATATCCTTACGTCCCAGCCCATAAGCAAGAACCGTGCGGCCCAGCCGCCACCAATTACACCACCGCCGATGATTGCTACTGATTTTGTCATGGTTGTCTAACTCTCTTAGGTGCCGGCGTTTTCGGTCGGGTGATCAAATTCATTTTCCGGCGCAGGTTGGCGGCTCACAGATGGATCACATGCAACCATTGCGCTGCCTTGATCTTGAATGATCAATCCATTGCGGGCCTTGCATTGTTCAAACGTCATGCGGCCACCGATGACGAGAAACTCCCTCGCGCCGCCGCTTCCGGCGTTCATCGCAGTTTCGTCGCAGGCGACCAGTGCGACAAGCACCGTGCCGAGTATTGAAAAATGTTTCACTGAGGAACCTCCATCAAACGGGATAAATCATAACCATTAAAGTCTAATACGTCCCTTGCGGCGGCCAAACGATCAGCTGGTATCTTAGGATCACGGTTCAGTATCCAACCAGACTTACCATTTGGAGCGCCAACGACGGCAGTCATATAAGATTCATCGGTCCATAATACCCAGTAATCAGATGCACCGAATGGCACAGACGGGAAGCTGACCGCGAGCCGGCCCGGCCCGACAATTTCTGCGCTGCCCTCAATGCGGTTTTTGACTGTTCCGTCAGTATTTTTGCAAATGTTCAGAACCGAAACGGTGCCATCCGCGTTTTTACCGTAGGTCGCGGTCACGCCGACACAGCCGCGTTCAAATATTACTGGATACCGTGCGACTTCATACCAAGTGCCCAGATAACGATCAGGGTCGAAAACGGCTTTGGACGCAATTGGCACGGACTTGTCGCGGTAAACCTCGCCAAACTTGCCAAGTTTTTCACCCTCGAATGGTGTCGCACAGGCGGAAAGGCTTAGAAAAATGGCGGCAATTAATTTCCTCATAGCGTCACTGGAGCGTGCTTGGTCAGACCGAGTTTCTTGCGCACCTCGTCAGGGCCAATCACGCGCGCGCCTAGGTTTTCAACAATGCCTGCCGCCCGCTCAACCAATTGCGCGTTGGTTGCAAGCACGCCGCGATCAAGCATCAAATTATCCTCAAGCCCGACACGCACATTGCCGCCGGCCAATACCGAGGCCGCGACATAGGGCATCTGGCTGCGGCCAAGCCCGAATGCAGAAAACGTCCAATCATCCGGCACATTGTTGACCATCGCCATAAACGTGTTGAGGTCATCGGGCGCGCCCCATGGCACCCCCATGCAAAGCTGCACCAATGCGCCCTGTTCCAGCACGCCGTCTTTGACCAATTGTTTAGCATACCAAAGATGGCCAGTATCAAAGGCTTCGATCTCGGGTTTGACACCCAGTTCAGTCATCATTCGCCCCATCGCCACCAGCATACCGGGTGTATTGGTCATCACATAGTCGGCTTCGGCAAAATTCATGGTGCCGCAATCGAGCGTGCAAATTTCGGGCAGGCATTCGGCAACATGCGCAACACGTTCGGTCGCGCCTGCCATATCTGTTCCTGCGGCATTGAGGCTCATCGGGTTTTCAACATCCCCAAACACAATATCGCCGCCCATACCTGCGGTCAGGTTTAAGACGACATCAACGTCGGATGCACGAATGCGGTCGGTCAATTCCCGAAACAATGCGCGATCGCGGCTCGGCGCACCTGTTTCAGGATCACGCACGTGGCAATGCACAATGGCTGCTCCTGCTTTGGCCGCATCAATCGCACTGTTGGCAATTTGTTCGGGTGAACGCGGCACATGGTGGCTACGGTCTTGGGTTGCGCCCGATCCAGTGACAGCAGCGGTGATGAAAACTTCGCGGTTCATTTGCAGGGGCATGATTCGATCCTTTTTGACTTACTCCAACTATCGACAACCATGCGGGCGAGTGCCATGCATATTTGCGACAAACTTTGCCAGATGAGAACCAGATGCACATTCGACCAGCGAACCGAGATGATCTGCCCGTATTGATGGAAATGGTTCAGGCGTTATCAGCATATCATGGGGCTGGATGAGATCACAAATCTGGGTCCGCAATTTCGCATAGTGTTTGATTAATAGGGCATTGGATGCGCGCGGTGAGTATTCGCAATATCTGTCAAAACGTCATCTGCCAGCACCAAATCTTTGCCCTTAAGCAAATGCGCCAGTTGATCAGACGTCGTCGCACCGAAGATCGCAGAAATTGGGAATGGACGGCTACATTGCCAAGCCATGGACATATGCGCCAGATCAAGCCCGTGCTTTTGGGCGACAGCGGCATAAGCATCAACAGCAGGATGAACACGGTCAGTGATCCGGCCGCCAAGATTGTTGTTGATTGACATGCGACTGCCTGCTGGAACGGCGCCGTCCCGATACTTTCCCGTTAACAACCCTGCCGCCAAGGGAGAGAATGAAAGCAGGGTCACTTCCTCATTCACGGCCATTTCGGCGCTATCTGTATCAAATAAGCGGCACAGCATTGAATATTCATTTTGCACCGATGCCATACGCGGCAGGCCATTAGCCTCGGCAACGTCACACCACTTTGTCATGCCCCATGCGCTCTCGTTTGACATGCCGATGGCGCGAATTTTGCCTGCTTTTTGCGCAACATCTAACGCTTCAAGCACCTCGGACATATGGTCAAGCGTCTGTTGGCGGTCCTGCCCTGATGGGTCATAGGCCCAGTTTTGGCGGAACATATAGGATCCACGCATTGGCCAATGCATTTGGTAAAGATCAATGACATCCGTTTGCAAACGCTTGAGCGAGGAATTGATCGCCTCACCAATCACCTTGCCATCATATCCCGCGCCGCCGCGCACCCAGCCGGGGTTGTCGCCAGAAACCTTTGTTGCGATCACCACCTCATCGCGACGGCCCGACTGCGCGATCCAATTCCCGATGACCTGTTCCGAAAGACCAACGGTCTCGGCGCTGATCGGATTGACCGGATACATTTCGGCGGTGTCGATAAAGTTGATCCCTGCCTCCAACGCCATATCAATCTGACTGTGCGCGTCGTCTTGCGGCGTTTGGTTGCCGTAAGTCATTGTGCCAAGGCACCAATCGCTTACTTGAATATTGGTACGGCCGAGGGGGATCATTTTCATTGTGTCGGGTCCTTTTGTAATGGTCGCAAGCTAGCCATCCCACCCATTAGCGCAAGGTCAGAAATCGACCCTCACTTCGTCGATTTTAGCGTTGCATGCCACACCGAGGAGGCAGAGGGTTAGTTCATGCGTATGATCATTTCCTTTGCATCATTGTTCCTTTCGGTGACGCTTTTGCAGCTGTCCTCTGGCGGTGTTGGCCCGCTTGATGCGCTCAATGGTTTGGACGTTGGATTTACCCAATCGCAGGTCGGCGTGCTGGGTTCTGCGCATTTCTTTGGCTTTTTCATTGGTTGTTGGTGGGCGCCCCGTTTGATGGGCAGTGTTGGCCATAGCCGCGCGTTTGCAACATTTACGGCAATGGGGGCAATTGGCATTGCCGCACACGTATTGGCGACTGATCCTGTCTTTTGGGCCCTGTGCCGCATCGCATCAGGTATCTGCATTGCAGGCTGCTACACGGTGATTGAGGCGTGGTTGCAGGCCAAAGTCACCAACGAGACCCGAGGCCGTGCGATGGGCAGTTACCGCATCGCGGACATGGGCGCGTCATTCGTGGCGCAGTTCATGATTGGTGCTTTGGCGGACATGGAAACATATATCGCCTACAATTTGCTAACGATCTTATGTTGCGCATCATTGTTGCCCCTAACGCTGACCAAAGCGCCACAGCCCGCCACACCCGCGATGACCCGTTTAAAGCCCCGCATCGCGTGGACCGCATCGCCACTTGCGGTTGCCGGCGTTTTAGTTGCTGCACTGTCATCATCAGCGTTTCGGATGGTGAGCCCGATCTACGGGCAAGAAGTCGGATTAGCCGCCAGTCAGATCGGCTACTTTCTCGCGGCCTTTGTTGCAGGTGGCGCATTGGCGCAATATCCCGTTGGATGGCTCGCTGATAAATATGATCGCCGATGGGTGTTGATTGGATTGTCTGCCGCGGCCGTTCTATCGTGCGGTATAACTGTCGTGGCATCCCAGATGGGCACCACCGCAATTATGACCACGGCGTTCATTTTTGGCCTGACGACATTTCCAATATATTCAGTGTCAGCAGCCCACGCCCACGACTTTGCCACCTCGGACCAGCGGGTCGAATTGTCAGCGGCTTTGATGTTCTTTTATGCCCTTGGCGCAATTGCAGCACCATATACCAGCTCCGCATTAATCGCGGCATACGGGCCCAGCGCATTGTTCACATTCATTTCGCTGGGTCACGTGGCGCTCATTATATTTGGCCTCAGCCGCATGCGCGTTCGCAGCGCGCCCGAAGACCGGACACGCTATATTTATGCGCCGCGCACCAGTTTTACGATTGGCAAGCTGCTCGGCCGATCACGCGACCGCAATGATCATTAAATATTTCGCCGATTGCTGCATCAATTTTGCGGCTTAGGTCACGCTTGCGGCTGGCAACCATCAACATCCCCCGCTAGTAAGTAATAACGCAAATCAAGGAATACCCTATATGGCCCGCCACCTAATCACATCTGCCATTCCCTACATTAACGGGATCAAACATTTAGGGAACCTTGTTGGAAGCCAACTGCCTGCTGATCTTTTTGCCCGCTATCTGCGCGCACGGGGTCATGAGGTATTGTTTCTGTGCGCGACTGATGAACACGGAACACCAGCCGAGCTTGCTGCTGCAAAAGCAGGTCAGGATGTGGCGGACTACTGTGCCGAAATGCATCAGGTTCAGGCGGATATCGCCAATGGTTTCAAACTGTCATTCGATCACTTTGGACGTTCATCTAGCCCGCAGAACCACGCGCTGACCCAAGCATTCGCAGGGCGATTGCATGATATGGATTTGATCCGCGAAGTCACGGAAGAACAGGTCTATTCCATCGCTGATGGGCGCTTTTTGCCAGACCGCTATATCGAAGGCACATGCCCCAATTGCGGCTTTGATAGCGCGCGCGGCGATCAATGTGACAACTGCACCAAACAACTTGATCCAACCGACCTGATTGATGCGCGTTCGACGATTTCCGGCTCTACCGACCTCGAAGTCAGAGAGACAAAACATCTCTACCTGCGCCAATCCAAGCTGAAAGATGATATTGCAGCATGGATTGATACCAAACACGATTGGCCGGTATTAACCACGTCAATTGCAAAAAAGTGGCTAACGGATGGCGATGGCCTGCAAGATCGTGGCATCACGCGTGATCTCAACTGGGGCGTTCCTGTTAAAAAGGGTGGTGCCGATTGGCCCGGCATGGAAGGCAAAGTATTCTACGTCTGGTTTGACGCCCCCATTGAATACATTGCATGTGCGCAAGAATGGGTTGATGCAGACAAAGGCACGGATTGGGAACGCTGGTGGCGTACGGACAAGGGCGCTGATGATGTGACCTACACCCAGTTTATGGGCAAGGATAACGTCCCGTTTCACACGCTCTCATTCCCTGTCACAATTCTGGGATCACAAGAACCGTGGAAGTTGGTCGATTACATCAAATCGTTCAACTATCTCAATTATGATGGTGGCCAATTTAGCACATCACGCGGGCGCGGCGTATTTATGGACCAAGCCTTAGAAATCTTGCCTGCCGATTACTGGCGCTGGTGGCTATTGTCGCATGCGCCGGAAAGCCAAGATGCGGAATTCACTTGGGAAAACTTCCAGACGGATGTGAATAAAGATCTGGCAGATGTGCTTGGCAATTTTGTCAGCCGCATTACAAAATTCTGCCGCTCCAAATTTTCAGAGGCGGTGCCTGAAGGCCCCGCCTATGGAGCAGCCGAAGCGCAGCTTATCGCCGAAATTTCCGCAAAAGTAGCGGAATATGAAGGCCATATGGACGCGATGGAAGTCCGCAAGTCTGCCGCAGCGCTGCGTGCTATTTGGGTACTGGGCAATGAGTATTTGCAGGCTGTGGCCCCTTGGTCGACCTTCAAAACTGACCCTGAAGTTGCTGCTATGCAAGTGCGCCTTGGCCTGAACCTTTGCAGGCTTTACGGTGTGCTGTCAGCGCCATTCATTCCCGACGCAAGCGCTGACATTCTTGCAGCCATGAATGCATCTGATGCACAATGGCCGACTGACGTTGAGACGGCGCTCAATTCCCTTAACGCTGGGCACACCTTTACGGTGCCTGACATTACATTCCGCAAAATTACGGATGATGAGCGTGAAACATGGGCCGAACGTTTTGCTGGTGTCCGCGATTAACGCGGTCCGGATTGAACATCTGCGAAAAACATTGCCTGACTGACCGCAGATGTCACCTTTAGCTGGTTATAAGGCTTTGCAATCACAAATGCGGGCTCGTGCCGTTTGCCGGTGAGCAACAATTCTGGAAACGCGGTAACAAAAATTACTGGTAGGTCCTTATAGGTTTTCAGGATTTCATCAGTTGCTTCAATCCCAGAACTGCCATCCGCAAGCTGGATGTCCGCAAGTATAAGATCAGGGTGTTCCGCCTCTGTGAGTGCAATGGCTTGTTCATGGGTGGCAGCGGCACCAATGACACGATGGCCTGCACCTGTCAGAATGTCCTGCAAATCCATCGCAATAAGGGCTTCGTCTTCAATCACCAAAATGCGGCCAGGCGCGGCCTGTTTGATTTCTGCAGAAGCGTCAGCCAATAAACTGTCGACATGACCAACATCGACATCAAGTATTTTGGAAATTGCTTGATGAGACATGTCTTCGATCGCATGGAGCAAAAGTGCCTCTCTGCTCAAAGGCGTCAGCTGCTTTCGTTGCACCTGCGCTCTGTTATTTGATGCCAAAGGGCTCACATGTCTGCTGGCAAGGCTCTCGACCCAAATTCGGTGAAGGATACGGAACAATTGCATTTTTATTTCACGCGCATTCGATACCGTCTCGAGCAGGAAACGTTCAACAACGCTCACGACCAAAGCATCACCTGCCTGCTGATCGCCAACGAGCCCCCTCGCATAGCGACGGACTGCGGGTAACGCGCGTTCAAGTTGTTCATGCAACATCAATTTTGGCCTTTTCATTCATTGGTGCCATTTAATCGCCCGAAGCATCATAGGCCTCCAACGTTAAGTATATATGACTGCGCCACCTACCCGATCCATACCGCTATTTACCGCGTCGATACCGCCTGCATCACCTACCAAAGCAGTACGAAAGCACGAGCTTGTCACGAATGTTGGACATCATCAAAAAGTAAACAAATTATGAATAAATCAGTCAGGATGGCTGCGTCGTTGCGTTTTGTGCCGGACTGGCCCAAATGAAACACACCAAAAATCATTGCAAGAGAACCGGTGCCCTGAACTATGTTCATGCACCTTTTGCATCCGCCAACCATCGGGGTCCTGTCAGCACCATTTGCTAAACACTTGGCTGCCATTCGAAATATGTTAACGTTGAAGAGTAGTATAAATAGCGAGGCGTTAAATGTTCAGAATGTTACTTTCCGCAGCACTGGTGGCCAGTGTTGCCACACCGTCCCTCGCGGCCAATTGCATAACAAGCAAATCGGACTTTTCTAACTACAAACGAAACATTGCGGTTGATGCAGCCGCATCAGGAATCGGGCCTTTGGGTATGGCGGCCCTGAATGCAGCTACGCTATCCGGCATTACATGGCGGTTTGAATCCACCCCTGCCAGCCAAACAGGTGTCAGCTATGGCGACCCCGCAGAATTCCTTGCCAAACGGACCCAATCGACCGCGAATGCCTTTGTCCAAGGCGCATTGCGCAAAATGAAGCGCAATCCAAACACCTTTGCATCGCTTGAGCGCAGTTACGGAGTGCCCGCCAGTATTCTTGCGACGATCTGGGGGCTAGAGACATCGTGGGGCGGTTATTTGGGCAGCACGCCTATTGTGTCATCTGCTGTAACCCTTGCGTCGTATTGCCGTCGCCATCCACGCTTTGAAACCCATGCAATTGCTGCGATGCGACTGGTCGATCAGGGTGTCATCACGGCTGATACACGAGGCGGCCCAAGCGGAGAGCTTGGCCATATGCAGTTCCTGTCAGGCAACTGGGCGCAATTTGGTGTGGACGGCAACGGCGATGGAACAGCGGATCCATATAACCCCGTCGATGCCATGGCCAGTGCCGCAAATATGCTGCGCGCAAACGGCTGGCGTAGAGGTGAACCCTTCGGTCAAGGAACGGCCAATTTTGAGGTTCTGTCCGCGTGGAACGACAGTGGCAACTATCAGCGCGCGATCGCATACGCTGCCCAGCAGATTGATCTATCAATGTAGGTGGTGCCTCCGGCCGGACTCGAACCGGCACGGCCATACGGCCAAGAGATTTTAAGTCTCCAGTGTCTACCATTCCACCACGGAGGCACGCGCCCTTCCTAAGGGCCAGTTGCCGCGCTTGCAACGGGTATCACGCTAAATATCTGTGCCCGGTAGCTGATTGAGAAAACGTCGTTCTGCCAACCAAGGGTTCAGCGCCAAAGCGGCGCGAAACGCGGCATCTGCCTCGGCATTGCGTCCAAGCCCCATCAGCGTGAGCCCCTTGCCAGACAATGCGGCAATATGGTTTGGCACAAGTTCAATCGCTCGGTTTAGGTCGACAAGAGCCGCCTCAAAATCTTGGGCCAGATATGACACAAAAGCCCTTTGATTGTACCCTTCTGCGTAAGTTGGGCAGTATTGGACAAGCTGATCGAGCGTTGCCCGTGCGGCTGCGAAATCCATTGCTTCGCGTTGAAACATCCCTTGATCCAAGAGCTGTTGCGCCAGCGCGTCGGGGGCATCAAGCCAAAGCGTCCAGATCTCTTGGGTCAATGGCTGCGCGGCTACCGGATTGGGCGAGCGCGACAATTGATATGTCAAATCCGCCAGACGGCTTTGATGGTCGGGCGGGTTAGGACATGCGGCAACGACGGTTGGCACAATCACCAAGATCAGACTAAAAACTAGATGTTTCATAAAAGACGATGTGTACCAGTTTCACAATTCGTCAAGTCAGGCCCTACCCAACGCTACCGGCGGCTTCGTCTTTAAGCGCCTGCATTGCGACATATGTTGAGGTATGAGAGACATGCGGCAAGGTTGAGATTTTCTCAGCCAAAACAGCGCGGTAACCTGTCATACCAGCCGTGCGCACCTTGAGCAGATAATCAAATGCGCCTGCAATTAGGTGACATTGCTCAACTTCTGCAATTTGCATGACGGCTTTATTGAATTCAGACAGAGATTTTTCACGGGTATCAGAAAGCTTTACCTCTACGAATGCAACGTGGTCGCGGCCCAGCCTGATTGGATCAAACAGGGCGCGGTATCCTTTGATGACACCTGTTTCTTCGAGACGTTTTAGCCGCGCTTGGGTCGGGGATTTGGATAGTCCGATGATCTGAGCCATTGCAGTCACACTGATCCGGCCATCGACTGATAAAATGTCCAATATGTGGCGATCAAAGCCATCTAACTCGTTCATCACAATTCCCCATATGAATCAAATTTTTCAGTCGTATAGGCTATCACTGATACCAATGACAGGAAATACGGCTTAAAATTGTGGAATATAGTGACTACATTGATTCCTATAAAGGCTACGCCAATGTCCAATGCTCTCCTGAAAAACATGCTTCAATCAGTTGATAAGCACGCATATGCGGCGGAATGCAAATCAATCGGGACCCTCGTCGAGATTGCCAATCTGACCCCTGATGCCCGTGCAAGCATTTGTCGCGATGGTGCGAAATTGGTCCATGACATCCGCAACAATGCAGAGCCGGGATTGATGGAAGTATTCCTTGCTGAATATGGCCTTTCAACCGACGAGGGGATTGCATTGATGTGTTTGGCCGAGGCCCTGCTGCGGGTGCCTGACGCCGACACGATCGATGCACTTATCGAAGATAAGATTGCACCGTCTGATTGGGGTAAACATTTGGGGCATTCTGCGTCGTCGCTCGTGAATGCATCAACTTGGGCGTTGATGTTGACTGGACGTGTGCTTGACGACGAAAAGCCGGGCATTACGCGCCACCTGCATAGCGCGGTGAAACGATTGGGTGAACCGGTCATCCGTACGGCCGTTGGGCGGGCAATGCGTGAAATGGGCAAGCAATTTGTCTTGGGAGAAACGATCATAAAGGCCATGGCCCGCGCCGAAGGGATGCATGCCAAAGGGTTCACCTATTCATATGACATGCTGGGTGAAGCGGCGCGGACAGATGCAGATGCGCGCGCATATCATCTATCATATAGCCGTGCGATTTCTGCCATCGCGCTACACTGCACGCATGACAGCGTGGCCGCCAACCCAGGCATTTCTGTTAAACTGTCGGCCCTCCATCCGCGCTATGAAGTCGCGCAAAAAGAGCGTGTTATGATCGAATTGGTGCCGCGCGTTCGCGCCCTGGCGATGCTGGCGAAATCGGCAGGCATGGGGTTCAACATCGACGCCGAAGAGGCGGACCGCCTGTCGCTCTCACTCGAAGTGATCACAGAAGTCCTGTCTGAACCCGCCCTCGCAGGATGGGATGGTTTTGGCGTTGTGGTGCAAGCCTATGGCCAGAGGGCCCCATACGTTATCGATTATTTGCATTCACTTGCGGAAAAGCTCGATCGCAAGATCATGGTGCGCTTGGTCAAGGGCGCGTATTGGGACGCTGAAATCAAACGCGCGCAGGTCGAAGGTTTGGGCGGGTTTCCCGTTTTCACCAACAAACCGAACACTGACATCAGTTACATCGCCAATGCGCGCAAGCTTCTGACCTATTCAGATCGTATCTATCCACAATTTGCGACACACAATGCGCATACAGTTGCAGCTATTTTGCACTTAGCGGCTGAAATGGGCAAAACGCCCGCTGACTACGAATTTCAGCGGTTACATGGCATGGGCGAGGCGCTGCATACGTTGGTGTTGAACGCGCATAAAACCCATTGTCGCATTTATGCACCCGTTGGCGCACATGAGGACCTATTGGCGTATTTGGTGCGTCGGCTTTTGGAAAACGGGGCGAATTCGTCATTCGTCAACCAAATCGTTGACGAAGATGTACCGCCTGCAGTCGTTGCTGCTGATCCGTTTGAGGCCAGCCCTGATTTCCAACTTGCGACGGGACCACAGTTGTTCTTGCCCGAGCGTAAGAACTCGGTTGGCATTGACCTGACACACGGTCCAAGCCTTAGGACGCTTCTCAAAAGCCGCGGCCAATATGCGGAGACTCAATTTCAAGCGGCCCCGCTCATCGGCTCTAAGCTGGCCACATCAAAAACCGGCTTGGCGGTAACCAACCCTGCCAATCCGGCAGATATCGTCGGGTACGTCGAAGGCAGCACAGCAGAGCACACCGCCAAGGCGATAGAGCTCGCAACTCCATGGCAAGCCACGCCAAATGAGCGCGCGAAAATTCTGAACGCCGTTGCAGATGCATACGAGGCCAACACCCCGCAGCTGTTTGCGATTTTGGCCAGAGAAGCGGGCAAGGCCATGCCTGACGCGTTGGCAGAGTTACGAGAAGCGGTGGATTTTTTACGTTATTATGCAGCGCAGATTGATCATACATCTGAAGCGCGTGGCATTTGGACATGTATCAGCCCGTGGAATTTTCCGTTGGCAATTTTCACCGGTCAAATTGCAGCGGCGTTGGCTGCGGGCAATGCGGTGCTTGCAAAACCTGCAGACCAAACAGCGCTGGTAGCGCATTTTGCGGTCCAACTGATGCATCAAGCCGGCGTGCCAACAGACGCGATACAGTTGCTGCCGGGGAACGGCGCAGTTGGCGCAGCATTGACATCTGATCCACGTATAAGCGGCGTGGCGTTTACGGGATCCACGGCAACCGCGTTAAAAATCAAAAGAACCATGGCAGCCAATTGCAAGCCCGGGACCCCGCTGATCGCCGAAACAGGCGGCCTGAACGCAATGATTGTCGATAGCACCGCCCTGCCAGAGGCCGCCGTGCGAGACATCATCAACGGCGCATTCCGTTCTGCGGGTCAGCGCTGTTCCGCTCTGCGCTGCCTCTATGTCCAAGAGGATATTGCCCCCAACTTGATCAAAATGTTGAAGGGCGCGATGGATGAGCTATCCGTTGGTGATCCGTGGTCGCTTGCAACAGACATTGGCCCTGTTATCGACCAATTGGCCCAAAATGGCATTGCTGCACACATACAGACTGCATTGCAGCAAGGCCGCGTCATCCATCGAATTTCGGCACCAAAACAAGGCACATTTATCGCCCCGACAGCGCTAAAAATTGACGGTATTGCGGACCTAAAGTCCGAGATATTCGGCCCGGTGCTGCATATCGCGACCTTTAAGGCCGATGAATTGGAACAGGTCATTAAGGACATCAACGCAACCGGATATGGGCTGACGTTCGGGCTTCACACGCGGATTGACGACCGCGTGCAGACGATTGTCGAACAAATTGATGCTGGCAACATATACGTGAACCGCGATCAGATTGGCGCCGTCGTCGGCAGCCAACCGTTCGGCGGTGAGGGGCTTTCGGGCACTGGTCCAAAGGCCGGTGGTCCGCACTATCTGCCGCGTTTCACGATGGCCGCTGATGCTGTGGTTAACGCGAACCTATGGGAAGGGGATGCCGACCTCGCGATGTTGGCAGATGAACTTCGCGCCGCGAAAATGCCAGCCGCATTAGCGCCAACCGATCTTCCTGGTCCAACAGGTGAATCCAACCGTCATGCGATCAAGGCAAGAGGCGCAATTCTTTGCATGGGTCCGGGCGCCGAAAATGCCAGTGCGCAGGCCGATGCGGTTCGATCATTTGGCGGGGTGGCAATCGTTGCAGCAGGTCATATCCCTGCTTCCGAATTGGCAACTTTGCCTCGATTGGGCGGCGTGATTTGGTGGGGCGACGACAAGTACGCCCAACAAATTGAACTGGCGCTGTCGGAACGTGATGGGCCAATCACCGCATTAATCACCACCATGCCCGACGCGGCACATGTCATGCATGAACGGCATGTGTGCATTGACACGACTGCCGCAGGTGGCAATGCCGCGCTCTTGGCGGAGGCAGGCGCTTGACCACCGCATCAAACCCAGCCACCAATGGCGCATGTTTCCAATCCGAGACCACAACCCATCGAACCGTGTTCCCTATGTAACCTATGCGCTCATTACGGTGAATATCGCTGTATTTTTGTATAGCGCGGTGGTGTTCACCACGGATATGAGCCTGTCTCGGTTTTACTTTGACTATGCGATGATACCGGCACGAATGTCGGAGGGTCAGGGATATGCCGGGCTGCTTACGTCGATGTTCCTGCATGCTGGCATTATGCATATCGCGGGTAACATGCTGTTTTTGTGGATATTTGGTGACAACCTCGAAGATAAGATGGGCCATTTCGGATTTTTGGCCTTTTACATTCTTAGCGGCGTCGGTGCAGGTTTCGCGCAGCTTGCTGTCGATCCAACTTCGCCTGTTCCGATGGTCGGCGCATCGGGGGCGATTGCGGGCGTATTGGGCGGCTATCTGTTGCTATTTCCCAAGGCCAAAGTCGATATTTTCATATTCTTTGTGATCTTTTTCCGCATTTTGCCGATCCCCGCATGGATCATGTTGGGCCTATGGTTCGCTCTTCAGCTAACGAACGCATTCGCGAACGACATCAGCGGTGGTGGTGTCGCTTATTGGGCCCATGCAGGCGGCTTTATCGTTGGGTTTGTTTTCGCAATACCGCTTTGGCACAAGCTCGGCGGACGGCAGTGGTGGCTCAGCACTGATTACCACCCTGCCCATCCAGAAGCAGAATATCCGTCGCGGATTCCGATTGTGCGAAAACGGTAATCAGCCGCAATCAGGGCAAGATACCAATTACAAATTAAATAGGCGTTTTGCCGAAAGCCATACTTATTTGGCGGCGGGCTTTCGGATAACTTTTGCAAACGCTTCAAAAATTGGCTCGTTGGCACAGATGACTTCGCCGTCTGCCATGATGTCGCCACCGACTGTGAGTGGTTCCACGATACCCCCTGCCTCGCGTACGATTATCAGGCCAGCGGCCATATCCCACGCATGCAATCGACGTTCCCAGAACCCCTCGTAGCGGCCAGTCGCCACATAAGCGAGGTCAAGAGACGCCGCACCAAAACGGCGCACACCCGCACAAGCTGGCATGATGCGTGCAAGGTCTTGCAAGGTTGTCGGCAGATCAGCACGGCCAGCAAACGGCAAGCCGGTTGAAAAAATACTTTCGATCAAACGATGACGGGCTGAAACACGAATCCGGCTTTCGTTCATCCAAGCGCCTGTACCTTTTTCGGCATAGAACATCTCGTCCTTGACCGGGTCATAGATGACGCCGGCAACAATTTGCCCCTTATGCTCCAATGCAATGGAAACAGCCCAATGCGGCAGACCGTGCAAGAAGTTCGTCGTGCCATCAAGCGGATCGACAATCCAGCGGCGGGTCGGGTCTTCGCCTTGGATTTCTTTGCCCTCTTCGCCGTAGAAGCCATAAGACGGGCGCGCGGTCATCAAGTCTTCGCGAATGATTTCTTCTGCCTGGCGATCTGCGCGACTTACAAAGTCGCCCGGGCCTTTGGTCGAAACTTGGAGGTTTTCAACTTCTGTGAAATCCTTCAACAAACCGCGGCCTGCCTTGCGGGCCGTTTTCATCATAACATTTAGGTTTGCACTGCCAGCCATCGGGGCCTCCGGGGAAATATGTAATCCAGCGGGCTATAGGCGCAACCGTGGCTGCGGGCAAGGGGCAGCAGCATTATCCGACGCGTTGCATGCGAACGGCTTCTTGTTTTGCGAGCCGGATAAGATGGGCCACGAATGGGCGCTGCGTATCTTCATGTCGGGTGGCCGCATATAGGCGGCGTGTAATGCCATGCTGGGTCAATGGTCGCGCCACATAATCTGCGTTATATTGCACTTGCCGGACAACCCAATCAGGTAAAACCGCAACGCCGCGGTTTGATGCAACAAGCATCAGTATAACGGCCGTTAGTTCCACCTGCCGGATTGCAGCTGGCTCTACCTTTGCAGGTGTTAGAAATTCTGTGAAAGCATCAAGGCGGGTCCGTTCAACCGGATAGGTAATCAACGTTTGATCCCGCAAATCATCGGGACTGATAAACGCTTTTTCTGCCAGCGGGTTTTGCGACGACGCAAGCAAGACCGGTTCGTAGTCAAACAACGGTGTGAAATCCGCCTGAGCCGCCTCTTCGGGGTCAGAACTGACAACAAGATCAATATCCTCTCGGCGCAAGGCTGGCAGCGCATCAAATGCAAGACCCGGGCGGATATCGACATCAACCTCGGGCCATGCTTTGCGAAATGCCTCAAGCACGGGCAGCAACCATTCAAAACAGGCGTGGCATTCAATGGCGATATGCATACGCCCCGATTTGCCCGAAATGAGCCCTTCAAATTCCGCTTCTAGGGCTGCGACCTGTGGCAAAATGCTTTCGGCGGCACGTAGCAGTTTGATCCCAGCGGCGGACAGCTTTAGCGGTTTGGTCCTGCGCGCGAACAGGGCAACACCGACCTGATCTTCGATCCCTTTGATTTGATGCGAAAGCGCGGATTGCGTCATGTTCAACTGTTCGGCAGCACGCGCAAGGCCACCCGTTTCATGGATTGCCTGAATGGTGCGGAGGTGACGAAATTCAATTCGCATCATGAATTACCTGCATAACAATTCTGAATATTATGAATTTGTTTCACAATGCTTGACGTGAGACAACCATGAAAACCGCTCAGTTAAGGAATTTACGATGACACGCCCTGCCCTCTCATTCGAGTTTTTCCCGCCAAAGGGTTTGAACGGATCATTCCGCCTGTGGGATGCAGTTCGGTCGCTATCGTCGTTCGACCCCAAATTTGTATCCGTTACATATGGCGCTGGTGGCAGCACCCGCGATGCGACGCATGAAGTCCTCGACACGCTACATAATTGCAGTGATCTACGTGTCGCGGGGCACCTGACTTGTGTCGAAGCAACCAAGGCCGAAACACTTAAGATTGCTGATGAATTTGCTGAGGCGGGCGTTACCGACATCGTCGCGCTGCGAGGTGATGCACCCGAAGGTCAGGATCATTTTACGGCCCATCCCGACGGTTATAAATCCTCGGTTGAACTAATCGCCGACCTCGCGGCCAAGGATAAATTCAACATTCACGTCGCCTCATACCCCGAAACCCACCCAGAGGCCCGCAGCCGTGAGGCTGATATTGAGTTTCTCAAGCGCAAGTTCGATGCTGGCGCGGCCACTGCGATTACCCAGTTTTTCTTTGAGGCTGATACCTATTTCCGGTTCCGCGATGATTGTGCAGATGCCGGGATTACCGCACCGATTATCCCCGGCATTCTGCCTGTCGAAAATTGGAATGGGGTTCGGAATTTTGCAGCAAAATGTGGCACTTCAATTCCAGCGACCATCGCGCAGGCATTCCAAAACGCCCAGCGCGACGGTACGCATCAGCTCCTTGCAACAGCTGTTGCAGCCGAGCTTTGTGACGAGCTGATCGAAGGCGGCGTTGATCACCTACATTTCTACACACTGAACCGTGCCGAACTGACACGCGATACCTGCCTTGCGCTTGGGTGCCCTGCGACGCGCCCCTTGCAAAACGTGGCCTAAGGCTGCAGCCTCGGCGGCATGAAAAAAGCAACCTCCCTCGCCGACCTGCCTGATCACGAAATGCTACTTTCGCGGTCGGGCTTGGAATTTATGCAAGCCGTGCTGCGTGGTGAATTCGCGCGCCCACCCATTTCACAGTTGCTGAATTATGCGCTCGAAGCGGTGGAACCCGGTCGCGTTGTTTTTCGTGGCACCCCTGAATTTGCCCACACCAATCCAATGGGCGGCGTGCACGGCGGCTGGTACGGCACATTATTGGATAGCTGCATGGCCTGCGCGGTTATGACCACGGTGCCAAAGGGCAGCTATTATACGACACTTGAATATAAGGTGAACCTTACCCGTGCGATCCCGCTTGGCACAGAAATTTTTGCCGAAGGTGTCGTTGATCATGCCGGCCGAACAACCGGGGTAGCACATGGTGAAATTCGCGGCGCTGTTGATGGAAAGCTCTACGCGACTGGCACGACGACTTGCCTCATTATGGCTTCCAGTCCTTCACCGTAGGGTGAATATTTTCCGACGGATCATAGAGCATTTTGCGCTTGCGCCGCGACCAGAATAATTTGGCCCAGCCACGCCATGATCCAACAGACGGCGCATCAACATTTTGTTCGAAACGGTCGTGCCAGCCATCCGGCAAGGCCAATCCGCATTGATCAAGGTTTTCCAGCATCCAGACCAAAGGAATATTTGCCAGTGGTCGCGCAGCTTCGAACCCTTTGAGCTGGCCGCCGATATCGCCATGGCACCCCTTGAACCAGACCTGATCGACATGGCCATCCCAATCAGGTGGGCAGTGCCACATGACGGGCGCGTAAGTTTCCCGACGCTCGTCCATGGCGATTGCATGAAACCCGTTTTTTACGTGATCCCCAAGCTGATGGTCGTGAAAAGAATGCTGGGCCTGCGCCCAGCGCCAAATTATCGGTAATCGCAGGCCAAGTGCTTTGACGGTATCCCAAACGGCAACCGCTTCAATTTTCGTATTCTCATGGCAATACAATTCCCTGAACCGCGCGACGGACTTGCTTCGCGTGCCCAGTTTATAATGTCTGTATGCCTGCCTTACGGCGCGGACGGTCGCCTCGTCGTGACGCAAAAGGCCGACGAACCCGATTACACCTGCCAACGACCTGACGGCATATGCGCCGCGGGAGTATCCGATCAACACGATCTTATCGCCGGGGCGATAGCGGGTCGCCAATACGCCATACGCCCGTTCAATCTGTTTATTGATGCCCTTGCCGGTCATCACACCCCATGTGCCTGACCAGTCACGCCACTGGATGCCTGCCTCATAATAGATCGTCGTATTCGCGCTTTGCCCTGCTTCCTTGAGCAATCCCAAAGTCAAGCCAGCATTGGTTTCAAAGCCATTTTCAAGGGATGACATCGTGCCATCAAGGATGACAACATGGGTCGCCGCACCACGCCGACGGTGGCTGCTTTCCTCGGACCGCGCCCGCCGTCCAAATAATCCAAAAACCCAATCACGCCACGCCATTGTGGGCCTTTGCTTTTTGGATCATTTGCCAAACGCGATGCGGTGTAAACGGCATATGCGCATCCCGCACTCCAATATCCCATAGTGCATCAGTTACGGCATTTGTGATTGCCGCGAGTGCGCCTACGGTGCCCGCCTCGCCGCAGCCCTTCATACCCATAGGATTGTATGTTGACGGGACACCGCGTGTTTCAAAATGAATGAAAGGCACATCGCTGGCCCTTGGCATCGCGTAGTCCATAAAGCTTGCTGTCAGCAATTGACCGTCCTCGTCATAGACCACCCTTTCACTTAGCGCTTGGCCCAATCCCTGCACGACACCGCCATGCACTTGGCCTTCAACAAGCATTGGGTTCAAAAGGTTACCAAAGTCATCCACCACCGTGTAGCGCTCAATCGTAACGACACCTGTGTCAGGGTCAATTGCAACTTGGGCGATATGTGCCCCGTTGGGAAAGCTGCGATCATCCAGCGTGATCGTCGCGGAGTGATCCAGCAATTCATGTCGGCCAGCCTGCCGTGCCATCTCGGCCGCCTCGACCATCGTTGGTGACAGGTTGGAGCCCACAATGCGGAAGCGTTCATGGTCAAAGGTAACCTCATCCAAAGACACCTGTTCAATCTCCGCCAGAAACACGCTGAATGCGCGAACAATCTCTTCAACCGTCGCAAGGGTTGCGGTATTTTGAACTGTGGCAGAACGTGATCCCCCAGTGCCACCGCCCCGCGCAATCAGATCGCTGTCGCCTTGGACGACCCGTATGTCTTTGGCTGGTATTCCGCTTTGGTCTGATAAGAATTGCGCATAAACGGTCTCATGCCCCTGCCCATTCGATTGTGTGCCGACATAAATTGTGGCCCCTGTGCCATCGAATACCACACGGCTGGTTTCGGAAGGCGCGCCAAGGATGCTTTCGATATAATAACAAAGCCCTTTCCCCCTTAACTTGCCGTCTTGCACAGCCTCAGTGTCTGTAACGTCGGCTGCTTTTTCTGCTTGGGTCAACAATGCGTCAAATTCGCCGACGTCATAGTGCATGCCGGTTGGGGTCGTGTACGGAAATTGATCCGGTTGAATGAAATTGCGACGACGCAGCTCAATCGGATCGATGTCCAGCTCTCTTGCCGCTTGATCCATGGCCCGTTCCAGCACAAATATCGCCTCTGGCCGCCCTGCGCCCCGATAGGCATCAACAGGGGCTGTATTTGTATAAACACCAACAGTATTCATGTAAGCTGCGGGAATATCATAGACCCCAGTCAGCACCTTTGAAAACAAATCTGTTTGAATGCCCTGTGCAAATTGAGAGTTATAAGCCCCCATATTTGCAGTATTATCAACACGGTAGCCTGTGATTTTATAGTTAGCATCAAAGCTTAGTGTTGCTGTGCTTACCAAATCACGCCCCGCATTGTCCGTTTGCATCGCTTCGCTACGGTCAGACATCCAGCGCACTGGCCGACCGAGCACGCGGGCGGCATGCGCCACGCTAAATGTTTCGGGATAGCGCATTGCCTTCATCCCGAACCCACCGCCGGTGTCTGGATTGGTCACGCGGACTTGGCTTGGTTCCAAACCGAATTGATGGGCCAAATCCTTTTTCGGCATCCACACGCCTTGCGCATTGATCGACACATGTAGGCGCCCGTCCACAAGCTCGGCAAAACAACCGCGAGGCTCCATGGAGGCCACGATTATACGATTGTCCGGCACTGTAACGGTAACCACGTGACACGCATCGGTCATGGCGGCTTGAACGGCCGTATCGTTGCCCATACCCCAATCAAATGCTTTGTTGTTAGGTGCCACATCATGAATAGCTGGGCCGCCAACCGTGGGCAAAACCTGAACAGGCAAATCGTCAATCTCTAACAAGATTGTCTCAGCCGCGTCCTTTGCCGCATTCAGGCTATCTGCAACAACCAGAGCCACGGCCTCACCGACATATCGCACTCGGCCATGGGCAAGCACCGGCCGGACCGGATCCGCAGCACGGCTGCCGTCTGTGTTTCGAATGACCGTCGCTGGAATATGCAGTTTGACACCTGCCGCGATCAAATCATCTGCGGTCGCAACCAATGCCACACCAGGCATTTCCAGCGCCTCGCTCACATCCAATTCTGTAATCACGCCATGGGCCGTTGTCGAACGTAAGAAATAGGCAAACAAAGCATCCTTTGGCGCAATGTCATCGACGTAATGGCCCTGCCCCTTGAGGAACCTGTCATCCTCTCGCCGGGCAACTGATTGGCTTTTGCCAAATTTTTCCATATTGATCGTTCGCCTCCGCTGCGCATATCCTAACTTGCACAGCCTGACTGTCTAGCCAAGGAAACCTGCATATGGACCGCGTCAAATTCACGTCGATGAAAGATGGTGACAAAGAAGATTACGATTTTCTGACCGCGCACGAAATCGCGCACACGAAAGGCACCGCTGACCGCTTGCTCAAGGCCTTGGTTGAGCTTGATGAAGGGCTGTCTGGATATCAAATCAGCCGTCTCGGCCATTCCCTACAGTCCGCGACACGTGCTGAACGTGACGGAGCCGACACGGACTGGATCGTCGCCGCACTGCTGCACGACATCGGTGACATCTACGCCCCCTATAACCACGACGAATATGCCGCCAGCATCCTGCGGCCATTCGTGCGTGAACAGGTGGCATGGGTCGTGGAAAAGCACGGTGATTTTCAACTGGTCTATTACGGCGATCATGTTGGTGCTAACCCCGAAAAGCGCCAAGCCTACGCAGGCCACGCCTATTTCGACGATTGCGCGACGTTCTGCGAACGCTGGGACCAATCGTCGTTTGACCCCGCCTATGACACCTTACCAATCGAACACTTCGCCGACCGCGTCCGAGAGGTGTTTGCCCGCGAACCCTATGATCCTGCGATCATTCGTGTCGGCGAACGGGAACCACTGACGACATAGCCCTTTTCCCCGCCTCAAGGTTTGGATAAACCCCAGACAAACCTTGAAGGACAAGACTATGGCGATGGCAAAAACATTCGACGCGAAAATCCGCGAAGCCGCGATTTACAAAATGTGGGAAGACGCAGGCGCGTTTGCCGCTGGTGCCAACGCCAGCCGCGATGAAACATTCTGCATCATGCTGCCGCCGCCCAATGTTACGGGCCACTTGCACGTCGGTCACGCGTTTAACCATACGCTGATGGATATCCTGACCCGTTGGAAACGCATGCAGGGTTACGACACGCTTTGGCAGCCGGGCCTCGATCACGCAGGCATCGCCACGCAGTTGATGGTTGAAAAAGACCTTGCTGAAACCGGTCAACCCAAGCGTACCGAATTGGGCCGCGAAAAATTCCTTGAAAAGGTCTGGGAATGGAAAGCCGCCAAAGGTGGCATGATCGAACAACAGGCGCGCCGTCTTGGTGATAGCATGGACTTCTCGCGCTCCGCTTTCACTATGTCGGGTGCTGCCTCTGCCCCTGACACGGAAAAGCCCGGCAACTTCCACGACGCCGTGCTGCAGGTATTCGTCAAGCTTTATAACGACGGAAAAATCTATCGCGGCAAACGCCTCGTCAACTGGGACCCGCATTTTGAAACCGCAATTTCCGATCTTGAGGTCGAAAACACCGAAGTCGACGGCCACATGTGGCACTTCAAATACCCGCTCGCGAATGGTGCTACCTATGAATACGTGGAAAAGGACGAGGACGGTAACGTCACCCTGACCGAGACCCGCAATTACATCGCCATCGCCACGACACGCCCCGAAACCATGCTCGGCGATGGCGCGGTTGCCGTGCATAAAGACGACGAACGCTACGCCCCCATCGTGGGCCAGCTTTGCGAAATTCCCGTCGGCCCCAAGGCGCAGCGCCGCCTGATCCCGATCATCACCGACCCCTACCCCGATATGGCGTTCGGCTCTGGCGCTGTGAAAATCACAGGCGCCCATGACTTCAACGATTATGAAGTCGCCAAACGCGCGAACCTGCCGATGTATGCCCTGATGGACACCAAGGGCGCGATGCGTGCCGACGGTAAACCATATGTCGAAGAAGCCGCCACCGCCCAAGCCATCGCCAACGGTGAAACGGAATTCACCGAAGCATCCGTCGCCGCAATGAACATGGTCCCCGAAGAATACCGTGGTCTTGACCGTTTCGACGCCCGTGCCAAAGTGGTTGAGGCCATCACCGCCGAAGGCCTCGCCGTGATGCATGACGTCACCCGCACCGTGAAAAACGAGGACGGCGAAAAGGTCGAAATCACCGAGACCGTGCCAATGGTCGAGAACAAGAAAATCATGCAGCCCTTTGGCGACCGCTCTCGCGTCGTCATTGAACCTGCGCTGACCGACCAATGGTTCGTCGACACCGCCCAAATCGTGCAGCCTGCGCTGGACGCCGTGCGAAATGGCGAAACCAAAATCATGCCCGAGAGCGGCGAAAAAGTGTACTACCACTGGCTCGACAATATCGAACCATGGTGCATCTCGCGCCAACTGTGGTGGGGACATCAGATACCGGTTTGGTATGGGCCAAGCAAAGATGAAATCGACGCATATCCTGCGGTTGGATCATTCGAACCCGTGTCATTCTGTGCGACAAACGCAGAGGATGCGGTGAAACTTGCAAAAGACTATTATGGCGCCAACGTTGAAGTTAACTTCATAACTGGAGATCTTGGGTCAAAAATTCACGCATTTGGGACAAGCGAAGGTTCGGTGAATAGCGTTGACTTGTCCCGCGACTCCGACGTCCTAGACACATGGTTCTCCTCCGGCCTCTGGCCATTCGGCACGCTGGGCTGGCCTGCGGAAGACGAGGCGATGAAATACTTCCCCGGTGACGTGCTGATCACGGGTCAAGACATCCTGTTCTTCTGGGTCGCACGCATGATGATGATGTCCAACGCGGTCCTCGACGAAAATCCGTTCCACACAATCTATCTGCACCAGCTCGTCCGCGACGCGAAGGGCGAGAAGATGTCGAAAACCAAGGGCAACGTGATCGACCCGCTCGACATGATCGACGAATACGGTGCCGACGCTCTGCGCTTTTCAAACGCGCAAATGGCGGCCCTTGGCGGCGTGCTGAAAATCTCCGAGGACCGGATCAAGGGCTACCGGAACTTCGGGACCAAACTCTGGAACGCCTTCAGCTTTGCCGACCACTACGAGATTCCGAATGCGGGCGACACCACCTGCCCAGAGGCCACGCAAACCCTCAACAAATGGATCATCGGCGAGGTCGGCAAAACCCGCGTCGCTGTGGATGCAGCGCTCGAATCCTACCGTTTCAACGACGCGGCCAACACGCTTTATGCCTTCACATGGGGCAAGGTTTGCGACTGGTATCTGGAATTCTCCAAACCCATCCTGCAAGGCACTGACGAAGCGGCAAAACTTGAAACCCAAGCCACTCTGCGTTGGGTCCTTGACCAAGCGCTGATCATGCTGCACCCGATTATGCCGTTCATCACAGAAGAGCTATGGGGCAACGCCGACGCCCGCGCCAAAATGCTGGTCCACGCCGATTGGCCGACCTATGGCGCGGAACTGGTGGATGCAGATGCGGATGCCGAAATGAACTGGACCATCAACCTGATCGATACCGTCCGGTCCAACCGCGCCCAAACCCACGTGCCCGCAGGCGCAAAGGTCGCACTCGTCTACACGGACCTCGATGCCAAAGGCCAAGCGGCTTGGGAAAACAACCATGTGCTGATCCAGCGCCTCGCGCGTATCGAAAGCCTGACCAAAGTGGAAACGCTTCCCAAGGGCTGCGTAACAATCCCCATGCCCGGCGGCACGTTCGGCCTGCCCCTCGAAGGGCTGATCGACGTGCCATTCGAAATCGCGCGGCTTGAAAAATCGATGCAAAAACTGGGTAAGGAATTGGGCGGGCTACGCGGCCGCCTCAACAACCCGAAATTCGCAGCATCAGCGCCAGCAGAAGTCTTGGCAGAGACCCAAGAAAACCTGCGCCTGCGTGAAGAAGAAGAAGCCCAGCTCAAAGCCGCCATCTCGCGACTTGCCGAGCTTGGCTAATCATCATCTCGCCTAAATTTCCCGCCGGAGGCAATAACATCACCTCTGGCGGGGCATACCGCCAAACAGGCGAAGCCTTACAGCTCGCGCCAAAATGTCATGCGCCGCAGGCGCGCTATAACTTCACGACCCGCTCAACAGCGCGCATCATGCCAAGGCCTTTGTCGTAGACGAGCGTCAGGATGCGCCGCGTTGGCGCTTTGCTCACCACTGGTGCTACTCGCACAATTGCCGCTGCACCTGTTGCGGCCAAAAATCCACGTCTGCTCAATTCCATCATCAACCCTCCAGTTGCGAATGATTCTCATGTACGTATTGAAATCGCGATTGCAACCGTTGGCGTTCCCCGCTTAGCTACACACATGAAGAATGATCCTCGCCTTACCGCCCTTGCGGCCTCTTTGCCTGACACCGTTCCATTCGTGGGCCCCGAAACACAAGAACGCGCCGCAAACCGGCCCTTTGATGCCCGTCTTGGGGCAAATGAATTGGGGTTTGGTCCGTCGCCCAAGGCAATATCTGCGATGCAATCTGCGGCAATTGACGCTTGGATGTATGCCGATCCTGAAAATCACGATCTCAAAATGGCACTGGCGGCGCATCACTCCGTTTCACCCGACAATATTGCAATAGATGCGGGGATCGACACGTTGCTTGGCATTCTTGTACGCCTTTTGGTTGACGCAGGCACCGACGTTGTCACGTCAGCAGGAGCCTACCCGACGTTTAACTACCATGTCGCGGGATTTGGCGGCGTGTTGCATCAGGTCCCTTACATTGATGATCATGAGGACCCAGCAGCTCTCCTCGAGAAAGTAAAACAAACCGGTGCTAAATTGGTCTACCTTGCCAATCCCGACAACCCGATGGGCACGCTTCAATCTGCGGGTTCTGTCGAACATATGGTCGAGCAACTACCAAACGACTGTTTGTTGATCCTCGATGAAGCATACGGCGAATTTGCGCCTTCTGGTGACCTTCCAACAATCCAAGTTGATGACCCCCGCATCATTCGCATGCGCACCTTCTCAAAGGCGTATGGCCTCGCAGGTGCACGTCTTGGTTATGCCTTGGGCCACACTGATTTGATCCGATCCTTCAACAAGGTCCGCAACCATTTTGGCATGTGCCGCATCAGCCAAGCAGGCGCCTTAGCGGCCCTTGAGGATCAAGAATATCTTGAACAAACTTTGGAAAAAGTAGCGATTTCCAAAGAAACCATTGCCAGCATTGCCCGTGACAATGGTCTTATGCCATTGCCATCCGCCACTAACTTTGTCGCAATTGATTGTGGGGGCGATGGGGCATTTGCACGTGCGATTGTGACCGAACTTGCGAAGCGTCGAATATTCATTCGCATGCCCTTTGTTGCGCCTCAGGACCGCTGTATTCGCATCAGCTGCGGCCCTCAGGATGAGCTTGACGCATTAGCCGCAGCACTCCCCGCCGCCCTTGCCGCAGCTCGCGCTCGTATCAGCATTTAATGCCATCACATTGGCGGCCGCTTGCAGCGCGCCTGCGCCATGCGGAATTTTTAACGCCGTAAGGCCCGCTTCGATTGTCCCAAGCACCCCCATTATCATATGGGCATTGACATGCCCCATGTGCCCGATGCGAAAAAACCCATCTGCTGGCGTCCGGCCAAGCCCGATACCAAGCGTTAGCCCCGCTTGTGTTTCGCACCATTGCCGCAGCGCCTCGCCGTTTGGCGACCCTGCGACCACAGCGGTAACAGCATGTGAACGATGCGCTGGGTCAGCTATATTCAGCCGCATGGGCCCTTGTGTGGACCAGCAATCAAACGCCGCCCAAACGGACTTTGCCAGCGCCTCATGTCTTGCAAATACCGCGTCTAGGCCCTCTTGCGCAATGATATCCAAGGCCGTTCGCAAGCCATAGAGGTGATGCGTTGGCGCCGTGCCATCAAAGTACTGGAAAAAATGATCCGGATTCGTCCGCGCGCGCCAATCCCAATACCGTGTTACCCGATCACCACGCTGGGCGTTTGCCTTCTCATTATACCAGACAAAGCAAATTCCAGCTGGCGTCATCAATCCTTTTTGGCAAGCTGACACCATCACGTCGACGCCCCATGCATCCATTTCAAACCGGTCACATCCCAATGAGGCGATGCAATCGACCATCAGCAAAGCGGGATGGCCAGCAGCATCCAACGCGCCGCGAACCCCTACGATATCGTTTTTGACACTTGTTGATGTGTCCACATGAACGGCCAAGATAGCCTTGATCTTATGCGCCTGATCAGCCCTCAACGCGTCTTCTACTTGGGCCAGATCAATCGGGGCCTCGTCGCCATAGTCGATGGTTTGGACATTGAGCCCTAAATCCTCGGCCATTTCGCCCCAACCAATGCAAAACCGCCCTGTTGCCAGCACCAGAACCGTGTCGCCTTTTGACATTGTGTTTGATAGTGCCGCTTCCCATGATGCGTGCCCGTTTCCAATATAGATTGCGACGTTCTGATCCGTCATGGCGACTGATTTAAGATCAGGAATGAGGCTATCGGTTAAATCATGCAGTTCACCTTCATAGATATTTGGTGATGAACGGTGCATTGATTGCAGCACGCGATCAGGCATGACAGACGGGCCGGGTATGGCAAGATAAGCGCGGCCATTGGCAAGCGACATACGGATAACCTTTCAAGAGTTTCGCCCAACATTAGCAACGCGCTATGCCGCGTCAACCTTGCCCCTGCCCCTGCTTTGCCATTAGATCAGCAAGCGAGACTTTGACCAAAGGTATTCCATGGCTAATCACCGTTCAACCGCTCCGACTTCGGGTTTATTTCGCTGGCTTTGGCGGGACTATCTAAGCCCACAAAAGGCCCGGTTGTCTGCGGCTGTGTTTTTCATGGCGATCGAAGGATCAATGCTTGGCCTCCTTAGCTGGATGATCAAGCCCATGTTCGACGGTGTTTTTGTCCAAGGGCAAAGTGACATGCTTGTTTTTGTGGGCGTTGGTATTTTTCTGATTTTCACTGTCCGGGCCATCAGCTCAACCGGACAACGAATCCTAATGAAGCGGGCAACTGAAACCGCTGCAGCAGGTATGCGCAGTCAGCTGTTGCAGCATTTGATGACGCTGGACGCCAGCTATCATCAACAAAACCCAGCCGGTCAGTTGATCGAGCGCGTGCAAGGTGATGTCACCTTGATCCATAACACGTGGGGCGCGCTGCTGGTGGGACTGGGTCGTGACCTCATCGCTGTAATTGCGCTTTTCGGTGTCGCGCTTTCGGTTGATTGGGTTTGGACGGTTGTTGCTCTTGTTGGCATCCCATTTCTTGTGCTGCCATCGCTTCTGGCGCAAGCCTATGTGCGCCGACGTTCTGGCGCTGCGCGCGATCTGGCGGGGCGCATGGCGACACGGCTTGATGAAGTGTTCCACGGCATAAACGCGATCAAGCTCAATAGCATCGAAGCATACCAAGCCGAACGGTATGATACATTGGCCTCCTCTCGCGTAGATGCAGAGGTGCGAGCAGCGACAGGTCAAGCAACCGTGCCCGCGTTGATCGATATCATGACAGGCATCGGTTTTTTGGGTGTGCTCATCTATGGTGGGGCGGAAATAATCGCAGGTGACAAGACGATTGGGCAGTTCATGTCGTTCTTTACGGCCATGTCACTTGCCTTTGAGCCGCTTCGCCGGTTGGGCATGATGAGCGGTCAATGGCAAACTGCGGCGGCGAGCATTGACCGGATTTTGAACATGCTGGGCGAAAAACCGACGGTCATGGCGCCAGTTGAGGCAGATGCACCTTCTCAGTCTGCCCCTCAAATCACATTTGATAACGTACAGCTTCAATATGGCGACCTTCCTGTGCTGCGCGGCACCAGCTTTACCGCTGCGGCAGGCAAAACAACTGCTTTGGTTGGTGCATCAGGCGCAGGCAAAAGCACAATTTTCAATGTACTGACCCGCCTTGTCGACCCAGAGGCCGGAGCGGTGACCGTAGATGGTACGCCGATCAATGACTTTACTCTCCCTGACCTGCGCGGTCTGTGTTCAGTTGTTTCCCAAGATGCCGCGCTTTTTGATGAAACTCTGCGCGAAAACATCTTGTTAGGTCGAGAGAATGTAAGCGACGCGGACCTGAACGCTGCAATTGACGCAGCCCACGTATCCGATTTTTTGCCGCAGCTTTCTGATGGTTTGAACAGCCCAGCTGGCCCGCGGGGATCCAACCTATCAGGTGGTCAACGCCAGCGTGTGGCCATCGCCCGCGCATTACTGCGCAACACGCCCGTTTTGTTGTTAGACGAGGCGACAAGCGCTCTTGATACCAAATCTGAATCCATCGTTCAGCACGCCTTGGATGATCTATCACAGGGGCGCACCACGCTTGTCATCGCGCACCGGCTATCAACGATCCGCAATGCACATTCCATTGTGGTCATGGATCAAGGCCGCGTCGTCGATCAGGGAAGCCATGAAGAGTTGCTTGCAAGGGATGGCATTTATGCCGATCTCTACAATCTACAATTTAAGCAAACGCAGGCGGGGACAGAATGACGCGCACCGTATTATCAATCTCGGGGACTGACCGGATCGAATTTCTTCAAGGCCTGATCACCAATGATATGGCGCGCGCTGAAGACGGGATCATCTACGCGGCTTTGCTGACCCCTCAGGGCAAATACATAGCTGACTTTTTTGTTATTGGCCGTGCGGATGACATTCTAATCGACGTTGCCAGCAGCCATGCCGCGCAGTTGTTCCAACGCCTCAGCATGTATCGGCTACGGGCAGATGTGCAGATTACTGAAACTGACCTGATTGCATCACGCGGTACTGGTTCGCCACCAATGGGTAGCTTTAGTGACCCACGTCATGAGGCGCTTGGGTGGCGCGCATATGGGGCCACAGACGTCAGTCAGCCCGCTGATTGGGATGCAATTAACGTTGAACATGTCATTCCGGCCGCAGGTGTAGAGCTAACGCCAGATAGCTACATACTTGAACATAACTTTGAAGCGCTCAACGGCGTGGACTTTCGTAAAGGTTGCTTTGTCGGTCAGGAAATTGTCGCCCGCATGAAGCATAAAACCACACTGAAAAAAGGCTTGGTTCGCGTTGCGCTGGATGTCCCAGCGAAAGCGGGTGCTTTGATTACATCACACGACAAACCTGCAGGTGTGCTGCACACTGTTAGCGGGCTCAACGCGCTTGCGTATCTTCGTTTCGACCGTTCTACCGAAATGAAAATTGGCGCAGCCGATGTGCGACTGCGCCAATAGTTAGATCCTTTTTAGGTGTCACGAGCGATCAATTCAGATCGAAGGCCTGAGATTAGGCACGCTCGGCGTATTCAAACGTCTCTGTGTTGACCACAATGTCTTCGTCTTGTCCCACGAATGGCGGAATCATGACGCGCACGCCATTGTCCAATGTGGCTGGCTTAAAGCTGTTCGCTGCGGTTTGGCCTTTGACGACAGGTTCTGTCTCAACAATTTTGCAGACGACCTTTTGAGGCACAGTCACGTTAAGTGCTTCTTCGCCGTAATATTCGATTTTCACAGTCATGCCGTCCTGCAGGAATGGGCGGCGGTCCCCCAAAATATCCGCAGGCAATGCAATTTGGTCATAGGTTTCAGTATCCATGAACGTCAGCATGTTGTCGGCTTCGAACAGGAACTGTTGGTCTTTTTGATCCAAGCGCACACGCTCAACCTTATCTGCCGACCGAAAACGTTCATTGAGTTTGCGGCCATCACGCAGGTTCTTCATCTCGACCTGAGCGAATGCGCCACCCTTACCGGGCTTCACATGGTCCACCTTTACTGCGGCCCAAAGACCATTTTCATGTTCCAGCACATTGCCGGGGCGAATTTCGTTTCCGTTGATTTTGGGCATAGGCTGCTTCTTGTAAAATAAGGGGTAAATGGTTGATAGATTGCTGCCCAAACCTATATCTGGGTGACGAATGGCTGGCAAGATAACTATATGTGCAACCGGTCGAGCAAGAGCTATGCAAAAATTGCATGGCTGCCATGTAAAATAAGCCACCCCGAATCGGTTTTTATGTGCATATTAGACGTCACGCCCGAATGACAAGAGCAATACAAAGGACGCTAGATGAGAGATTTCGTCGACGGATCTGCTTTTAATAATGAGCAAGGCAACCGTGCCCGTAAATTGTTCGCCGCTGTTGTGTTGGCTGCATTGGATGATGCCATTGCTGATGACAAGAAATATGGCAACGGCCCTGAACAGATCGCGCGCTGGGCTCGTTCACGTGATGGACGCGAAGTGTTGTCATGTGCTGGGATCGACCCAAACGAACGTGTTGTTGGTGGCCTGATGGATTTCGTGGGCAAAGGTGTCCGGACGTCTGTTGCCCTTTCTCGTGAAGAAAGCGAGCGCCGCAACGCTGCTGAACAAGAGGCACGTGCCGCATAAGGCTCGTTTCGACCTCCTCCGCCAGCCAGCGGACATTGAAAACGCGGCCCCTGATCGGGCCGCGTTTTTCGTTTATGGGCTCGCAAACATGATCCCGAACATTATGATCGGTGCCGCTTCAAATAATGTAAGCACCAAAACCAGTAACCGGATGTAGCGACCTGAATATTTGCGCCAACAATAGATGGCAGAGGCAATCACCAATGCGACCTCAACCGGTCCGACGATGTGCCCAAAATATTTCGGGTCCCAATAGCTCACGGGACTGATGAATTTCCAATTCGTAATTGGCCAAAAATGCGCCCTCGCATCATCATTGTGCAGCGGGAAATCAAGCAACAGATGCAAGAGCGCCGCACCACATAACGCCATAGCAACGCTGGAGTTAGCAACAAACGCCAATGCAAACGCAATACCCCACAAAACGAATGAATTATCTATCCGGAAAATAGATTGCCAACTTTCAGAGTAATACATCTGCCCGAACACAACCTCGGGCGCTGTTCCCGCGATCAGTAACTCCCAACCGACCAGCAAATAGAGCGACAAATCAGGAATGATCGCCCCTGCAAGCGCGGCGGCGACGATCGCGCGGCGGTCGGGCTTGCCAAATGCAGCTAGTCCAAAAATCAGATGCGCAGGTGTATTCATGATCTTCCCTCATAGGTCATGTGCATTTAGACAGCTATGGCAGGGGGTGCCAATGACTAAGGCAATTATGATCCAAGGGGCTGGCTCGAATGTTGGCAAATCCATGCTTGTCGCGGGTCTCGCGCGGGCCTGCCGTGCCCGGGGTATTTCCGTGGCCCCGTTCAAACCCCAAAACATGTCAAATAATGCAGCTGTGACAGTGGATGGCGGCGAAATTGGCCGCGCACAAGCATTGCAAGCACTGGCATGCGGTCTGGAGCCTGTCGTCGATATGAACCCGGTCCTGCTCAAGCCAGAAACTGACATTGGTGCACAAGTCATTGTGCAGGGCAAACGCGTCGCCACGATGAAGGCACGCGACTATGGCAAGCAAAAGGAAACATTGCTACCGGCTGTGCTCCAAAGCTTTGAAAGGCTTGCTGCGAAGTACGACCTTATCATCGTCGAAGGCGCGGGCAGTCCAGCAGAGGTAAACTTGCGTCAGGGTGACATCGCAAATATGGGCTTTGCCGCTGCTGCAGGTGTTCCGGTGGCCCTGATCGGGGATATTGACCGCGGTGGTGTCATCGCACAGCTGGTGGGTACTCACGCCGTTTTGCCAGCCGAGGACCGCGCCCTGATCAAAGGATTTGGCGTCAACAAATTTCGTGGGGATACGACCCTGTTCCATTCGGGCATGGACACGATTGCTGAAGCTACGGGATGGGTGCCGTTAGGGATTATTCCTTGGTTTGCCGATGCTTGGAAACTCCCCGCTGAGGACGTAATGGATATTGCCTCGCGGTCGGGTGGTCCGATCAAGGTTGCCGTGCCACGCTTGAACCGCATTGCCAATTTTGACGACCTTGATCCACTTTCGGCCACGCCCGAAGTCAGCGTCGAAATCATCCAGCCGGGCAAACCGCTTCCCGGTGATGCCGATCTCGTCCTGATCCCAGGATCAAAATCGACAATCGCGGACCTAGCCGATTTTCGCGCACAAGGGTGGGACATAGACCTGCAAGCGCACGTTCGGCGTGGCGGCCACGTGCTGGGCATTTGTGGTGGTTATCAAATGCTTGGCCGCCAAATTGCCGACCCTGACGGCATTGAAGGCCCTCCGTCAACGGTTGAAGGACTTGGCTTGCTCAATATTTCGACGACAATGTCACAGCAAAAACGGCTGACGCTGACAGATGCACATTACATTGCCACCAACGACCCTGTGACGGGGTATGAAATCCACCTTGGCGAAACGACGGGCCCAGACTGCACAAACGGATGGTTGCGCGTCAACGGAGAGCTGTCAGGAGCGGCATCGACCAACGGGAAAATCAGAGGGTGCTATCTTCACGGGTTGTTTAGTGCCGATGCCTTTCGGCAATCATTTCTTGCGTCGATCGGAGCAACAACACAGCACATAAGTTATGATAGCACGGTCCAATCCACACTAGATGCACTTGCTGAACACATGGAAACCCATTTCGATGTTGAAGCGTTTTTGGGGCTGGCCGCTAAAGTCTAAGTTAGCTTTTGGGCCGCAAGCGCGCGGTGAATTTCGCGACGGACCATTTTGCGTACATTGCGTGTGACCCGTTCGCCCATTTCGCCGCGCAACTCTTGCTGCACAACTTCAACAATCAGGTCGCGCAGCGCAGATTGATCCATCTGGGGGCCACCTGCGATATAAGAGGCGATATTCTCGTCGAGATTGTCAGGAATCGGCAGACCGTCTTCATCTTCATCTTCGTCTTGAAGATCATCGCCGAAGTTGTCATCTGGCTCTGCTTCAACAGATTGCACTTGCAACGGCTCAACGATTGCTTCTTCAATTGCCTCTTTGTCAGGCTCGTCGTCCGCAGTATCCTCAACTTGCTCACTCAGTTTTGACACATCTTGCAGTTCAGGCGGTGCCTTTATTGCAACGACACTGTTCAGGTCAGAATCATCCTGCTCCTCGCTGCCGTCCGGTTCCCAGTCTTCCGCTTGAGAAGTAACTGCGGCTTCAAGTTCTGCTATTTTTGCCTCTAACGCGACACCTGCCGGCTCTTCCGATAAACCAACGCCACTCACGTCAAATGGCGAAGCCTGTGCAGGTTCCAACAATAACGGTTTCAACTTGGAAACCGGCGCTGAATCCACGGAATCCTCATCTTCAACCCGCAATGCAGGCGTAAGAACAAGGCGCGTCACCACGTCGTCTGCAAGACGGTTACGTTCTGGATTTGGCGACGTTGAAACATTTGTCTCGGAAATCAACCGTTTCACGGACAACAATACATCTTCTATTTCAACGTTTGTAACTGCATCACTCATGCTGCATTCCTTGCTGGACTTTACCGACCATAGACTCAACTGCGGCTTCAAACAACTGGCCGTTAAGTTCCATTAATTGTCAATTGCACGCAAAATTCGATCCAAGGCTTTTCCCTGCTCAGACATAGATGTTGGCGCGTCTTTTACCATATTATAATAAGCAGTCGGATCGTATTTTTTGACCGGCAATCGGAGATGATCGACCGTCAATAGACCCATCGAAGACAATAACGAATAAGAGGCAACAACACGATCCACTTGCGCAGAAATCGCATCGGCCCGGGCATTCAATAGTTCTTGCTCCGCGTTTAATACGTCCAGTGTCGTTCTTGTACCAAGCGTCGCCTCTTCTTTTACACCCCGAAAAGCGACCGTCGCGGCACGAATTTGCCTCTCCGCAGCATCTGTCATCGCAGCCGCGACATCATAGAAACTAAATGCATTGGCAACTTGTTGCTCGATCGAATGACGGGTCAAGTGCAGCGCTGCACGCGACGCATCACGGCGAGACATCAATTGGCGGATCTGTGCTGAGATGCTGCCACCTGAATAGATAGGGCCACTGGCAGTTAAGCCAATGCGACGACCGATGTTTCCATCCTGATCGATTCCGACCTCACCCGACACCGACACTTTTGGCCTGGAAAGCGCTTGGCCACGAAGAATGCTGAGCTCCGCCGCGGATACTGCGTGTTGTGCTTCTTTCATCGCTGGGTGATTTCTGGTGGCAAACGATTTGGCAGCATCCAGTGTCTTTGAAACCGGCGCAGGTTCGACCGTTTCTAGCGCTATTGGATTACGTCCGGTTGCAACCTTAAATTCCGCAATTGATCGCGCTAGCTGACCCTCTGCTGCAGCAACCTGACTCTTTGCACCAGCTAATCGTGCCTCTGCTAGGGAAACATCCGTACGCGTCACTTCGCCCACTTCGAACCGGTCTCTTGCCGCGCGCAACTGCTGCGAGATCAAATTTACGTTGTTCTTTCGCAAGCCTAAAAACGCGTCGTCCCGTTGAACATTCATGTAGGCCTGCACCGCAGACAGTAAAACTTGCTGCTCGACGTTTATGAGTGACTGGCGCGTACCAAGAACAAGTTCTTTTTGAGCCTCCACAGCAAACTGCCCTGCACCACTATCATATAACGTCCAATTGGCTGTTAAGCTTGCTGTTGCGGCTATTAAATCAGCACCTTGCGCTCGTGGTTCTTGTGACGATGCATTGGCAGCCCAATTTACCACCGGCAATGTCGCAGCGACAGCCAAAGCAACATCCTCATCTGCAGCCCTCAGTAACGCCCGATTTTGATCTAGTAATCCGGAGTGACCATAGGCTGCTGTCAGCGCGTCATTCAGACTCTCTGCATTCAAGGGAACAGACGCTGCACTACTCATACCGATGACAATCGTTAAAACACGCAACAGGCCCATACTTCTCTCCTCTTGCAACAGCCTTAAACTTTCATCTGACGTGCTGCACGTGGCAACAATCTACAATGAAAATGCTGCCGCATTTTTAAATCCGGCCAAAACCGGAGCGCTTGCATTAAAAGAATAGCGCCAATTGATTGCATCGCCACATTTATGGCCGATTTTCACAACACCTAAGTTCCCGTCCGCAAAAATAGCTCCTATTCGGCCACCATCTCTTAGCTGGTCAGTAATGCTAGCTGGCACATTCTCTACTGCGCCCTGCAGGACAATAATATCATAGGGTCCAGACTTTTCGGCACCCTCAGACAGCAGGCCGTGTGAAATTACCGCATTGTCAGCACCAAGTGTTGTCAGGTTGGCTTGCGCCCGGGCCGCTAGCTGTTCATCGGATTCTATCCCGACGACAAATTCAGACATCCGTGCCAAAAGAGCCGTGCTATAGCCGAGCCCGCAGGCGATATCCATAACAATGTCAGTTTTAGCTATCTCAAGCGCATCTAATAGTTTCGCAAGTGTGCGCGGATCTAGCATCGTCCGTCCGCCACCGATTGCTAGGTTCTCACCCACATAGGCGGCTTCGCCCAAGCCCTCAGGCACAAATGCCTCTCTCGGTACTGCTAACATAGCGTCAATAATTGGAAATTTGGTCACATCAGACGGGCGAACTTGAGTGTCTACCATCATCATACGGCGGGCGGCAAAATCAGTCACACTGCAAACTCTCGCTGCTATCAGAATCTTCGCACTATCCATGCCATATCTAACAGCCATCGGCAACGGCGGAGACTCAAATTGATCTACGTCCCAAATTTGCTTCGTGCCACCTTGCACAGCCCACCGCATCACGCTAAAGCAACGCCACACCATAGGCGGCGAGTTGGCGGAGTGGTGACGCAGCGGATTGCAAATCCGTGTACACCGGTTCGATTCCGGTACTCGCCTCCACAACATCTTGTTGTTTTTGATCGTTATTCCCAAATATTCACTAAATCTAGTCACGCAATTCTTGTACACAATTCGTACACAGTCCGCGTGCAGTTTTGTGTCGAAGTCTTTCTCATTTTGAAGTATTGTGTGTTGCAACAGATACTTATGGATTTAGTCCAAGATGAGTTATGGCGTCAGAACAATTACTGTGCACAAAAAACTGAAGCTCGATAAGCGTGCCAACAGTTCAAATTGGTACGCGCGTGTAACACTTGATAATGGCAAGCGCATTGTACTCAGCACTAAAACTGAAGACTTCGAACAAGCTAAAGTGTATCCCGTCACGGCCTTTGAGACAGAGCGGTAGTTTTGCTTAACGAGAGTT
>CAXHZK010000013.1:0-64102 GCA_964021915.1 uncultured Roseobacteraceae bacterium
TCTTTGAACGAGATCAAAGAAGTGTTGTCAGGCATGGGTCTGCACCTCGGCATGGACGTTGAGGATTGGCCACCGGACAACATCGAAGATCTGGCGAAGAAATTCGACGACCAGTTCTAAGGTTTTGGGTGGGCCTTCGGGCCCATCCGCAAATGCCCGCACTGGCGGGGAAAATTGGACAATGCTGTCCCACTAACGGAGCAGGCGTCATCGCAGCGCAGGCCCATCATAAAACAAAATGGAGACTATCAAATGCGTCACGCACGTGGTTACCGCCGCCTGAACCGTACACATGAACACCGCAAAGCGCTGTTCGCGAACATGGCTGGCTCGCTCATCGAACATGAGCAGATCAAAACAACATTGCCTAAGGCAAAAGAACTCAAGCGCGTCATCGAAAAGCTCGTGACACTTGGCAAGCGCGGCGATTTGCACGCACGCCGTCAGGCCCGCGCTCAGCTCAAGCAGGACATGCACTGCGCGAAACTCTTTGAAATCCTCGGCCCACGCTATGCCGAGCGTCAGGGTGGCTACGTCCGCGTTCTCAAGGCTGGCTTCCGCTACGGCGACATGGCGCCAATGGCGATCATCGAATTCGTCGACCGCGACGTCGACGCAAAAGGCGCAGCTGACAAGGCACGTCTGGCAGAGTTCGAAGACGTCGAGTAAAGCGCTCGCGATATGAATTTAGAAAGGCCTCGCAATTTGCGGGGCCTTTTGTTTATCTCTCTGACGGTTTTAGGGCCGAGAAATCGTTTGGTGCAACAGCAGCCCTAACTCTTGACGGTATGCAATTCCCGCCACCTTGGTAATCTCGGTGGGTTGTGCGGGCTTGCTCGTTGTTTAATAAATAAAAAGTTGGACTTAGGTCTTGCGGATTAAGTTCCACAAAAAGAAAAAAATCCGCGTCGCCCTTTGTTATTAAGTCCACGGGCCAGCGTGAGATTTCAGTTGGCCTTTCGAAGTATTGGCGGGTCTTAACTTCGATTGATTTTGGATCGCCATCAACAATTACAATGAGATCATGCCCAGGGGCGCCTTCTGGACTTGCGTATGCAGGCATTCCTAGAGAGCCAATCCTCGCAAGAGCAAGGGCTTCCCCGAGGCTGCCGGATTGTTGGTGCGGGAGTTTTCTCATTGTTGGCCTCTTGCATTTAGTCTGAAAAATAGTTTGGCTTAACGAAAGCTGGCGCTGCAAATGCTAGCTGGCTTTTCAATTATTGGGCTAGAGGTTACAAACATTCAATGCCCGACCTTTTCTCTTCCGCTTCTGAAAACCCTTCATCGGGGCCCCGCCCCTTAGCAGACCGACTTCGCCCGAAAATCTTGGCCGAGGTGATCGGCCAAGAGCAAGTGCTTGGCCCCGACGCCCCCCTTGGCGTAATGCTGGCGTCCGGCTCGCTGTCCTCCCTTATCTTCTGGGGTCCGCCCGGTGTTGGTAAAACAACAATCGCCCGCCTGCTCGCCAATGAATCCGATCTTCATTTCGTTCAGATCAGCGCGATTTTCACGGGCGTGCCGGACCTGCGTAAGGTGTTCGAGGCGGCGAAAATCAGACGGCAGAACGGCAAGGGGACGCTCCTATTCGTTGACGAAATTCACCGTTTTAACAAGGCGCAGCAAGACGGCTTTCTGCCCTATATGGAGGACGGCACGATCCTGTTGGTGGGGGCCACAACCGAGAACCCCAGCTTTGAATTGAATGCTGCGGTTCTGTCGCGGTCCCAAGTGTTGATCCTCACCCGTCTTGACCTCGCTGATTTGGAACGCCTCGCGCAGCGGGCCGAGCAAGAGTTGCAAAAGCCGCTCCCCCTCGATGGCCCCGCAAGAGAGGCGCTGTTGGAAATGGCTGACGGTGACGGCCGTGCATTGCTCAATTTGATCGAGCAGATCGCGGCATGGAAAGTCGACGGCAAAATTAACCGTGATGAACTGTCCAAACGCCTGATGAAACGGGCCGCGAAATACGACAAGTCGGGCGAAGAACATTACAATCTGATCAGCGCCTTGCATAAATCTGTGCGCGGGTCTGACCCTGACGCAGCCCTCTATTGGTTCGCGCGCATGTTGGCAGGTGGAGAAGACCCGCGTTTTCTTGCCCGCCGTATCACGCGGATGGCGGTTGAGGATATCGGTCTTGCCGATCCGCAGGCGCAATCGGTGTGCCTGCAATCGTGGGAAACCTATGAGCGGTTGGGATCACCAGAAGGCGAACTCGCGCTCGCGCAGGCGGTGACATACCTCGCGCTCGCGCCGAAATCGAACGCGACCTATGTGGCGTATAAGGCCGCGATGAATAGCGCCAAGCAACACGGATCAGAGCCGCCGCCCGCGCATATCCTCAACGCGCCAACCACGTTGATGAAAGAGCAAGGGTTTGGCGCAGGCTACGCCTATGATCACGATGCCGAAGATGGGTTTTCGGGGCAAAATTATTTCCCCGAGGCGATGAAGCGCCCGATCTATTACACCCCCGTTGATCGCGGATTTGAGCGTGATCTGAAAAAGCGGGTTGAATTCTTCGCGGGGCTGCGGGCCAAACGCGGCAAGAATTGACAACCATCGCGCAAACCGCCACATGGGCGGCATGTTATCATCTGTGATCTCTGTGGCGCTTGGCGGCGCGTTTGGCGCTGTGGCGCGATACCTTGTTGGTCTGGCCGTGACCTTTCCGATGGGAACGCTGGCCGTCAACATCATGGGGTCACTGGCGATAGGCGTCGTTTGGGCGCTGTTCACGGCGCGGGGGCTACAGGCGTGGTTGCCGTTGGTGATGACCGGATTTTTAGGGGGCTTTACGACGTTCAGCGCGTTCAGCCTTGATACCATGCGCCTGATCGAGGGCGGCCGCCTTGGCGCGGCGTTTACATATGTTGTAGCATCCGTGCTGCTATCGCTGGGGGCCTGCGCGTTGGGTCTGTGGCTGACCAAAGGAATGACAGTATGAGCGGTGTGCAAACCCGTCAAATCGGCCCCGACGACGGGGATCAACGGCTGGATCGCTACATGCGCCGCCTGTTTCCGCATGTCACGCAAGGGCGCGTGGAAAAGATGTGCCGCAAGGGCGAAATCCGTATCAACGGGGGGCGCGTGAAATCAAACACGCGGCTTGAGGTTGGTCAAACGATCCGCATTCCGCCACTGCCGACTGAGGAAGAGGCGCGGATTGCTTCGTCGCTGCTCAAGCACGGTGTGACCAAGGCGGATGCCAAGCTGATCCAATCATGCGTGATCTACAAAGATGAGCATATGATCGTGATCAACAAACCTGCGGGGCTGGCAACGCAAGGCGGGTCAAAGACCACTCGCCACGTCGATGGCATGGCCGAGGCATTGATGTATGATTACGATGAAAAACCGCGCCTTGTGCACCGCTTGGACAAGGACACATCGGGTGTTCTGATCCTTGCTCGCACGCGAATGGCAGCCAAGGCGTTGACCGAAAACCTCAAGCACCGTGAGACCCGCAAGATTTACTGGGCCGCGATTGCAGGTGTGCCGCATCCACGTGCGGCGACGATCAAATACGGTCTGCTCAAGGCGCCGGGTCACGGCAAAAGTGGCGAGAACGAGAAAATGCGCTGTGTTCATCCCAATGATGTGGCCAGCACCGAAGGCGCGAAACGCGCGACCACGGATTATGCGGTGATGGATACCATTGGGCAGCGTGCATCGTGGTGCGCGCTGGTGCCGATTACGGGTCGCACACACCAATTGCGCGCGCATATGGCCGAGATCGGGCACCCGATTGTGGGTGACGGTAAATACGGCGGGTCGAGCCAGGAAAATGCTGGCGACGGCTGGGGCTCCGGCATGGGTGAAGAGATTGGGCGCAAGATGCACCTGCATGCGCGGTCATTGACGATTGAACATCCGTTTACGGGTGCCACGTTGCACCTGACCGCCCCATTGCCTGACCACATGCAGGCGACATGGGATTACGTGGGCTGGGTCGTATCCCACGCGCCCGTTGATCCGTTCAATATGCCTGATGAGTGATCTGCGGCTCGTGATTTTTGACGTCGACGGTACGCTCGTCGATAGTCAGGCCGAGATTATGGCCGCGATGACGCGGGCATTCGCATCCGAGCGTTTGCCAATGCTTGATCGCTCGAAGGTGTTGTCCATTGTGGGATTGTCACTGGCCGAGGCTTTTGCGGTCTTGTGTCCCGACAGCGACCATGCGCAGCAATCGCGATTGGTTCAGGCCTATAAGGACGCGTTCAACGATTTGCGCGGACCTGACGGCAATGCCGAGCTTTCCCCGCTGTTTGATGGCGCGATGGATGCGCTTCGGAACTTACATGCGCAGGATAATACGCTGCTGGCCGTAGCTACGGGTAAATCGCGACGTGGTCTTGATAAGATGATCGAGCGCCATAGCCTGCAAGGGCTGTTCGTTAGCCAGCAAGTCGCTGATTTCCACCCCAGCAAGCCGCATCCCGCGATGGTGCTGCAGGCGCTAAGTGATACAGGCATCGAGGGACATCGTGCCGTGATTGTTGGTGACACCACCTATGATATGGATATGGGACGGTCGGCTGGCGTAGGCACGATCGGCGTCAGTTGGGGGTATCACGATACAACCAGCCTAAACGCTGACATCCTGATCAATAGCTTTGCCGAGCTACCAACAGCGATCGACAGATTAACGAAAGCAAAAACATGAGCATTTTGAAGCAAAAACGGTTTTGGAAATCCGCCGAGGCGGCCCCACGCGACGGTGGCTATGGCGTGTCGCTTGACGGACGTTCGGTCAACACCCCCAATAAAACCCCATTGGTCGTTCCCACATTAGCGATGGCCGAGGCGATTGCTGCAGAATGGGATGCACAGGTTGAGCAAATTGATCCGCTGACAATGCCCGTAACCCGAAGCGCCAATTCCGCGCTCGATAAAGTTGCCCCGCAGCAGGCAGAAGTCGTCGCGATGTTGGCCGAATACGGCGGCAGTGATCTGCTCTGTTATCGCGCCGTAGGGCCAAGGGAGCTAATTGAACGCCAAGCGAACGCTTGGGATCCGTTGCTGAATTGGGCAGCCGATCAGTTTGGCGCCCGTCTGGTTGTCGGTGAGGGCGTGATGCATGTTGCCCAAGATCCGGCATTGCTTTCCAACCTTCACGCCGAAGTCGCATCATTCGATAATTTTGCACTCGCGGGCGTCCATGATCTGGTTTCAATTTCAGGGTCTTTGATTGTCGCGCTCGCCGTTACCCGTGAATATTTGCCAGTGGATCAGGCATGGGCGGTGTCGCGCATTGATGAACATTGGCAGGTTGAACAATGGGGTGAGGACGACGAGGCGACGGCGACAGAAGTGAAAAAACTGGAAGCATTCACACATGCTGCCCGATTCTATCAGATGTCCCTGACGCAGCGTTAAGCAAAGAAAAAGTTTAAAAATAAGCGTTGAATCCCCGATTCGTGAATAAATGCGGTCAGGTTTTCAAAATGCTAGACTTGACCTTTGCAAACAACTCCGCACAATATCTGGCGATTGGACGGGAGAACTTGGTCCAACGTAACAATCGTCCTTCGGGGCAAATAATACCGCTCTGAACTTTGGGGCGGAAACTCAGGAAGAGGTAAAAATGAAAAAAACCGTATTTCTCGGCGCACTGACTGTTGCTGGTCTGGCTGCCGGTGTTGCATCAGCTGGTACACTTGATGACGTTAAAGCACGTGGTTCTTTGAACTGTGGTGTGACAACTGGTCTTGTTGGCTTTGCTGCACCAAATGCAAGCGGCGAATGGGAAGGCTTTGATGTTGGCGTATGTCGCGCTGTTGCGGCTGCTGTCTTCGGCGACCCAACTGCTGTTGAATTCGTTCCAACAACAGGCAAAACACGCTTTACAGCGCTTGCTTCTGGCGAAATCGACCTGCTGGCACGTAACACAACGTGGACAATGTCCCGTGACGTTGACCTTGCGTTCGAATTTGTTGGCGTAAACTACTATGACGGCCAAGGCTTCATGGTTCCAAAAGAGCTCGGCGTTTCTTCTGCCAAAGATCTTGATGGCGCGACTGTCTGCATTCAGACTGGTACTACTACCGAGCTGAACCTTGCTGACTTCTTCCGCTCTAACAACATCTCTTATGAGCCAGTGCCAATCGAAACAAACGCTGAAGCTCAGCAGCAGTATCTTGCTGGTGCATGTGACGTGTACACAACTGACGCATCCGGTCTGGCTGCGACACGTGCTACATTCGAAGCACCTGGCGATCACACACTTCTGCCAGAAATCATCTCCAAAGAGCCACTTGGCCCACTGGTTCGCCACGGCGACAACGAGTGGGGCGATATCGCTCGCTGGACATTGAACGCACTGATCACAGCTGAAGAGCTGGGCGTGACTTCTGCAAACATTGCTGAGCTGTCCGCAGCACCAGGCAACAACCCAGAAATCAACCGTCTGCTCGGCACTGAAGGCGAACTGGGCGCAATGCTCGGTCTCGACGCTTCATGGGCGAAGAACGCGATCATGGCTGGTGGTAACTACGGTGAACTGTACGAACAGAACATCGGTGAAGCTACTCCAATCGGTCTTGCACGTGGCTTGAACGCCATGTGGACCGAAGGTGGTCTGATCTACTCACCACCTTTCCGCTAGGATAGAGTGTAAGATGAAAGGGCGCGGTGCAAACCGCGCCCTTTTTCCAATAAACGACCAACAAAGCGTAACGCACACTTGTCCGATACTGGACCTGTCGCGAAAAGCGCTGATCTAATGGGGACATATTATGACGTCGATCACAGACCCACCGCAGGGGTCATTTCGCCTGTCCATGCTCATCAACGACACACGCTATCGCTCGATCACGTTCCAAGTGATCGCGTTTATCGTGCTCGCAGCGTCGCTGGGCTATTTAGTAAACAACTTGTTCACCAACCTCGCGATGCGCGGTTTGAACATCGACTTTGGATTTCTCGGCGCGCCGGCTGGCTACGATATCAACCAGCGCCTGATTGAATACACAAGTCAGTCAACCAACCTTCAGGCCGCATTTGTGGGTATTCTCAATACGCTGCTTGTGGCGTTCCTCGCTTGTGTAACGGCCACTATTTTTGGTGTGTTGGCTGGTGTCTTGCGACTGTCAAACAACTGGCTCTTGCGCAAGTTGATGGGTTTCTACGTTGAGATTTTCCGCAACATTCCTGTTCTGATCTGGATCATCATTATCTTTACGATCATGACTGCTGTCCTGCCAGGGCCAAGGGAATTCCGTGGTGATGCAGCGACTTCGTCAATGTTCATGGGAATCTCTGCCTTTACCAACCGTGGCGTCTATATTCCGCTTCCGTTTTTTGAACGTGGCTTTGGTGGCGGCACCGATTTCTTGCTGGTGCTTGCGCTGCTCGTGGGATCGTTTTTCACAATGCGTTGGGTCAACGCCCGTGCGACACGCATCCAAGAATCGACCGGTATTCGCCCTGCTACATTGGTAACGAACCTCGCTGTTTGGTTTGTACCGCTTATCTTGGTTAGCCTCCTGCTCGGTCTTTCGTTTGAGATTCCTGAGCTGAAGGGCTTCAACTTTCAGGGCGGTATCAAGATCGGTGGTCCACTGATCGCAATTTGGTTTGCTTTGTCTATCTATACGGGCGCGTTCATCGCTGAAAACGTGCGTGCGGGTATTCAGGCTGTTTCCAAAGGACAAACAGAAGCTGCTGGCGCATTGGGCATTCGCCCTGGTCGCATCATGAGCCTTGTTGTTCTGCCGCAGGCCCTACGGGTGATCATCCCGCCGCTGATTTCAAACTATTTGAACATCACCAAAAACTCGTCTTTGGCGATTTTGGTCGGCTACGCGGATGTGACTGCGACGCTGGGTGGTATTACACTGAACCAGACAGGCCGCGCGATTGAATGTATCTTGCTGTTGATGCTTTTCTATCTCGTGATCTCGCTTCTGATCTCTGGCGTTATCAACGTCTATAACAACGCCATCAAATTGAAGGAGCGCTAAGCAATGTCTGATACACATAGCAACTCCGTCGCGTTCGTACGCACACAAGATGTCCCACCATCGCCACCACCGCACAATGCGGCCGGACCGGCGAAATGGCTCAAGGACAACCTGTTTGCGACGCCATTGAACAGCGTCATGACCATTCTTGCTCTGCTGGCCATCTACATGATCCTGTCCGGCACTGTGCCATGGATTTTGAATGGTGTCTGGGCATCGCCAAGCCTTGCGGCTTGTCGTGATGTTCTTAATGGTGAATCTGGTGCATGCTTTGCGGTTCTGTCCGAACGCTGGCATCAGCTGATCTTTGGTTTCCAATATCCGGCTGACCTGTATTGGCGCCCTGGTTTGGCATTCCTTTTGCTGTTTGCAGCCGCTGCACCTGTTCTGTTCTTTGATTTGCCGCGCAAATTGCTGATCTTTACAGGTCTCTACCCGTTCATCGCGTTCTGGCTGTTGTGGGGTGGCTCTATCGGCACGCCGCTGCTGGCCTTGGCGGGTGTCGTAGCGGGCTACCTTGTCTACTCCCGCTTTGTCGCTGGTAGCTTTGCGCTAGGTTTCTTTGGCGGTATCGCAGCTGCGTTTATTGTCTGGTGGCTCGGCGGCTACATCGTTCCGGACGGCGAAGTCACAGAAGGCGCTATGCGTTCCGTGCCAAGCCGTTACATGGGGGGCTTTATGCTCAACATGATGCTGGGTGTTGTGTGCGTGTCACTGTCCATTCCATTGGGCATTGCACTTGCGCTTGGTCGTCAATCCAGCATGCCATTGATCAAATATGTCTGCGTGATCTTCATCGAGTTTATTCGCGGTGTGCCATTGATTACGCTGTTGTTCGTGGCGAACGTCATGTTGGGTTACTTCTTCCCTCCTGGTTCTGGTGTTGATCTGTTCCTGCGGGTTGTGATCATGATCACGATGTTCTCGGCGGCCTATATCGCCGAGGTTATTCGTGGCGGCCTCGCAGCCTTGCCAACAGGTCAATATGAGGCAGCAGATAGCCTTGGATTGGATTATTCCCAAGCCATGCGCCTTATCATCCTGCCACAGGCGTTGAAAATCTCGATTCCAGGCATCGTGAATGTGGCCGTTGGCCTGTTCAAGGATACGACACTGGTATCGGTCATTTCGATGTTCGATCTGGTTGGTATGATCCGCGGACCAATTCTTGCCTCCACAGAATGGAACGGCGTCTATTGGGAACTGTTCGGCTTTGCAGCCCTTCTGTTCTTTGTCGTCTGTTATGGCATTTCACAATACTCACAATGGTTGGAGCGTCGTCTCGCAACCGACCACCGTTAAGGGGAGGCTCTTCAAATGACTGAAGCCGCAACAATGCAAGTATCCGACGAAGTCGCGATCACAATTGACAACATGAACAAGTGGTACGGCACATTCCATGTGCTGCGCGACATCAACCTGACCGTCCAGCGCGGCGAGCGGATCGTGATCTGTGGCCCGTCTGGGTCCGGTAAATCCACGCTTATCCGTTGCATCAACGCACTGGAAGAGCACCAGAAGGGCAGCATCGAGGTTGATGGCACACTGTTGTCATCTGATCTCAAAAATATCGATAAGATCCGGTCAGAGGTTGGCATGTGTTTCCAACACTTCAACCTGTTCCCGCATCTGACGATTTTGGAAAACTGCACGCTGGCGCCGATCTGGGTTCGCAAGACACCCAAGAAAGAAGCCGAAGAAATCGCGATGCACTTCCTTGAGAAGGTCAAGATTCCTGAGCAGGCTGACAAGTATCCAGGTCAGCTTTCTGGTGGTCAGCAGCAGCGTGTGGCGATTGCCCGTTCGCTTTGCATGCAGCCACGTATTATGTTGTTCGATGAACCAACATCTGCGCTTGACCCTGAGATGATCAAAGAGGTGCTCGACACCATGATCGAACTTGCCGAAGAAGGCATGACAATGCTTTGCGTGACGCACGAGATGGGTTTTGCACGTCAGGTTGCCAACCGCGTGATCTTTATGGACCAAGGCCAGATCGTCGAACAAAACGAGCCAGAAGAGTTCTTTAACAACCCGAAATCAGAGCGGACGCAATTGTTCCTCAGCCAGATTTTGGGCCACTAAGCGCCATACATTTTGACAAGAAGGGCTGCGCCAATGGCGCGGCCCTTTTTTGTTTCTGCTTGGATATTTGGCAAACTCGGCGCAGGATCATGCTATGAAACAGTCATATTACAATCTTGCCGATCCTGACTTTCTGATCAATCCGGCACCCATGCTTACGCAGATGAGGGCGGAAGGGCCGTTGGTGAAAATCAAACTGCCCGTCGTGGGCAGGCTGTGGGCGACCACAACCCACGCTGCCACGTCAGAGGTCGTGAAAGGCAATGACCGGTTTTTCCTGACGGGACAGGGCGCAGGGCTCAAGAAAAAGGGCAATGCCGCCATGCCGTGGTGGGCACCAAAGAGCTTTCGCGCGCTGGCGGACAATATGCTGGGCAAGGACGACCCTGAACATCGCCGATTGCGCAAATTGGTTGATCAAGCCTTTGCCCGTCGCGGCATCCGAGACATGCGCGGCGATATTGCAATGCTGGCCCGATCGCACCTAAACACGGCTGGCCATGGCTCCGTCGATATTGTCCCAGTGTTTTGCCGCAGCTTCCCGCTCTCCGTCATTGCAGAGCTGCTTGGCGTGCCTGACGACAAGCGTGCACAATTTGCAAAGGCAGCAGGCACTCTTGGTGAGTTTGACGGCCCCATGTCGATTTTTCGCATGCTTCGCGCAGTGTCCAAGCTTCAGAATCTGGTGCGTGATATGGTGAATGATATGCGCACTAACCCCCAAGCTGGGTTGATCGCTGATCTCATTGATGTCGAGGCACAGGGCGATAAGTTGACCGAGAACGAGCTGGTTTCAATGGTGTTCCTGCTGTTGTTTGCAGGGTTTGAAACCACGACCAATTTGATTGCTGGGTCAATCATCGCTCTTGATCAAAACCCTGACCAAAAGGCGTGGCTTTTTGCTGATTTTGACGGCCGGATAGAAGCCGCGACCGAAGAGCTGTGCCGGTTCGTGTCATCGGTCGCAGGCACCAAGCCACGGATCGCTGCACATGACACGACGATTGACGGGCAAGCCTTGAAAAAGGGCGATAAGATTATGGCGCTACCCGTAGCTGCCAATTACGACCCAGCTGTGTTTGATGGCCCCGAAAAACTGCAATTGGATCGCTTCCCCAATCCGCACTTGGCGTTTTCAGCCGGCACACATTTTTGCCTTGGGATGCAATTGGCGCGTGTCGAATTGCAAGAGGCGCTGCGCGCTCTCAATGCGCATGCACCAAACCTCAAGGTCGCGGATGATCCGCCGCAGTATGCCCGCAGGCCCGGTCACCGCGCTCTTAAGGCGCTAAATGTAAACCTTGCTTAATTGTCTACTTTGCCGCGCAACTGCTTTACGTTTGAACGTTGTTTTTTGGCATCTAACCGTCGCCTGACCGATCCCAGTGTCGGGCGCGTTGCGATCCTGCGTTTTGGCACCACCATCGCCTTGAGGATCATTTCCTTCAGCCGTTCATAGCCAATTTCACGATTGCGGGCCTGCGAACGGGTATCCTGAATAAACAGTACAATCGCCCCATCTTTGGTCCATTTTTGCCCTGCTATCCGGCGAAGCCGCTTTTTTACGGCCGCCGTCAGGTTTGGGGAACGCTCGGCCTCAAACCGCAACTCGACCGCGGTTGATACTTTGTTGACGTTCTGGCCGCCGGGACCAGATGCCCTCGCAAAGTTTTCGGTCAGCTCCCAATCGGCGATGGTGGTCTCATTGTTGACGACGATCATCGGTTTACTTCCACGCGGTTGCACAATTCGGCGATCCTTTGCCAGTTTGACAGAGCATATCAAAGATCACTGCCCTGTTATCGCTTATCAATTGGCAATACGCCAGTTTGCCCTCATATCTACTGTTAACACCGTTCCAAGGACGTAAGGTTTAAATATGAAATATCTTAAGACACTCGCTCTCTCTGCTGCGTTGAGCATCGCTGCATTGCCCGCAATGGCCGAGCAACTTTCGCTCGACGAGATTTCACAGTTTTTAAATGGCCTGCAAACAGCGCAGGGCGATTTCACGCAAATCAACAGCGATGGAACGCTTTCAACGGGGCGGCTGTTTCTCAAACGTCCTGGCCGCATCCGGTTTGAATATAATGCGCCAGATAATTCACTGGTCATGGCTGGCGGTGGTTCGGTCGCTGTATTTGATCCACGGTCCAACAACGGGCCAGAGCGCTATCCGCTGCACCGCACCCCGCTCAAAATTATACTGGAACGCAATGTTGATCTTGCCAAGGCGCGCATGGTGACGGGCCATTCATCCGATAGCACATCAACAACTGTCACCGCCCAAGATCCGGACAACCCGCAATACGGAAATATTCAGTTGGTTTTCACCAGCAGCCCAATTGAATTACGTCAATGGATTGTGACCGATGATGTCGGTGATCAGACGGTCGTGATCTTGAATGACCTAGAAGCCGGAATCCCGATCGCCGACGCAAAGTTTAGCATTCTTGGCGAAATCGCCAGCAGGGAACAATAGTGTCAACGATAGGGGCGTCGCATAAGACGCCCCTGAGCTATCTAAATTTTGCGGCAGGAGCGCAGCTGAGCATCATACATAATAGCGCGTGAATCGACTTCGTTCGCAATACGGACGAGCCAGCTTTTGCTCCGCCAAGTGCCTCGTTTATATCCCGTGCGGCCGTCGTGATAGGCGAGGTATTGGTTGCGCGTGTCGAATAGTTGAACGCCTACCTCTTCTCGGGTTTGGGACATGTACCAGCCCATAAAATCAGCGGCATCGTAAATATCATCGCGCCGCGCGCCAAATCCGCCCTCTTTTTGCTGGTAATCTTTCCAAGTGCCATCTAGCGCTTGGGAATAACCAAATGCAGAGGACTGGCGCCCCATCGGGATCACACCTAACGCATATTGATAGGGGGTCCGGTTGTTGCCGATGAATTTACTCTCTTGGTAAATGATCGCCATGACGACGGGAATAGGAACGCCCCATTTCCGCTCAGCGGCCCTAAATGCCCGGAGATATTTCGGACGCTCATCCAAAATAGAACACGCATTTTCGAGATTGCGCGGGGCCGAAAACTCTCTGGAACCACAGCTGGCAACGGCCAGCAGCAGTACCGCTACTCTTAGAAATCTGCTCATTTGCTCTTACCCTTAGGGGTTATTTTTAAGCAGCATAGCCCAATAATTTGCATGTGGGAACCATGATGGTGCTTTTGCTAGATCACAAATGCCAGAATGAGCGGCAATGTGATCACGCTCAGCAACGTCGATGAGACGACAAGCCCTGCTACGACTTGTGCCTCATGCCCGTATTTTTCGGCCAATAGATAAGATGTAACGGCAACGGGGGTGGAAATTTGAACGATCAACACCGCTGTTGGGACAGCGCCCAACTCGAAATAGAGCGCTACGCCAGCCGCAGCGCCAGCGCATATGATGGCCTTGGACACCGACAATGCGACAGCGGTCCAGATGTCTTTGACATGCAGCCGTGCTACCGCAACCCCAAGCGTGATCAACATCAAGGGGATGGCCATTTGCCCCGTCAATTCAAGCGCATTGGTTAGGGCCACTGGTGTTTGCCACCCTTGCCAAAGAAATAGCGCCCCAAGGAATGTCGCGGCGACAACCGGTTCCTTGAATGCGCGGATGATCGACCCACCACCAGACACGACCCAAACCCCGATTGTGAATGACAGGATCGCCATGACAGCGAAAACGACAACCGCATATCCCAAACCTTCTGTGCCAAACGCAAAAAGCGCCAGCGGCAGGCCGAGGTTGCCCGTGTTGCCGAAAACAAGCGGTGCTAAGTAGGTCGCGATGGACAGGCGAAAAAAAAGAATAAGCACACCAAAGACCAATGCGATCAGCGCATATGTGGCAAAACTAGCAAGGCTCAGCGCCGCCAACGCCTCGGGCGCGATATCGGTATTCATCAGGGCCACAAATATCAGACAGGGCACAGAAACTGTCATCGCCAGTCGCGTCACAAACTGCATCGGATAGTCAAACCCCATGCGCACCCAAATATATCCAATCGTAGCCAAAACAAAAACGGGTGCCGTAATATTCAACACTGTAAGGGCAATGATCACAGACTGTTTCCTTTAATCTGGGTGGCGGGCCATGGACACAGACCGCAAATCGCGGCTATGAAGAACCAAGGGAGTGCTATGTTTAAAAAGCGTGCAAAATATGCGTTAGGTCAAGTGGTCAAGCACCGCAAACATCCTTTTCGGGGTGTTGTATTTGATGTCGACGCAATGTTTTCCAACACCGAAGCATGGTATGATGCAATCCCCGAGGACGCGCGCCCAGCCAAAGACCAGCCGTTTTATCACCTGCTCGCTGAAAATGATCAAAGCTACTACGTGGCCTATGTATCAGAGCAAAACTTGATCGCTGACTATTCTGGTATCCCGGTTGAACACCCGGATCTGGACGATTTGTTTGGTCCATTCGAGGATGGGCAGTATCCGCTTCAGGTTCAATTGAACTAAGCGTCAGCCTGCGTTTGCACCTGCAATTGGGCCTCGTGATTTTTGCAATTCCTCAAAACTATTCCATTTTGCACCGAATTGATGGATGCTGGTCCAAATACGCGGCCACAACATTCAATGCGAGAGCGTAATCACATGACCAAGCCAGTAACATATGACCGGATTTCCCGCCTGAACCATTGGATCATCGCGCTCGCAATGATCGGCATGCTGGCGGTGGGGCTATATCTTGAATTTGGCGGGCTTGATCGTAACGCAAAGCGGCCTTTGCTGAACATTCACCGGTCTGTCGGTGTGTTGGTTCTGATCTTTGGCGCCTGGCGGGTCGCTTACCGGATCAAGCAGGGCTTTCCGCCGCCTGCATCAACTAGTGGCCCCGCTTGGCAAGAACGGGTGGCCAAGTGGATGCATTGGGCCTTGCTTGCGGGGATCATCATCATGCCGGTGTCTGGTATCGCCATGACCGTGTTTCGCGGTCGTGCGGTTGATGTGTTTGGATGGTTTGCCATTCCAGCACAGGCAAAAAATGATCTGCTCGTGTCTATTGGATCGAATGTGCACGGTGCCGCAGGCAAGCTTATTGCGCTTTTAGTGATCGTGCACCTGTTGGCCGCGATTAAACACCACGTCGTTGATAAGGACGCGACACTGCACCGGATGATACGCGGGGGCTAGTACCCCAACGCGCAACCGTCCTTGCGCGGGTCAGATCCGCCAATCAGCACGCCATCATCGTTAAGCTGGATAGCCTGCGCGCCACCGATGGCTGTTGCAGGGATTTGCACATCATGCCCGAGATCGGCCAATCCTTGCCTTGTGCTATCGGCATAGCCACGTTCGACATTCAGCACTGCACCATCAGCAAAGCAACGCGGCGCGTCGATTGCTGCCTGCACATCCATGTCAAAATCGGTCAGGTTGCTAATGAAACGGGCATGGCCCGTTGATTGATATGCACCACCCATCACACCAAATGGCATGTATGGCTTTCGGTCTTTCTTCAAAAGCCCCGGGATGATCGTATGCATTGGGCGTTTGCCTGCTCCGGCCTCGTTCGCGTGTCCGGCCTCAAGCGTGAAGCCCGCGCCTCTGTTCTGAAGGAGGATGCCGTATTTGTCGCTCGCGATGCCACTGCCGAATGAATGGAACACGGAATAGATCAGCGATACGCACATCCGGTCCTTGTCCACGACAGTGATATAGATGGTATCTTTGTGTACGGCCTCTGCGCCGGGCAGGGACGCGGCCAATGCTTTATTTGGGTCAATAAGAGCGGCAAGCTGTTTGGCCGTATCCATTGACAGCATGTGGTCTAACCGCTCCATGTGATCCATGTCAGCGACAAAGCGGTTTCTTGCATCATATGCCAGCTTGGTGGCTTCGGCCTCGATATGCGCACGCTGAACGCCAAATGGGTCCATACCCGCAATATCAAATTGCTTGAGCATGTTGAGAATGAGAATGGCTGTTGCGCCTTGTCCGTTCGGCGGATGCTCCCACAGGTCCAGCCCGCCGTAACCGCCGGAAATCGGGGCTGTATAGTCACAGGCCGTATTCGCAAAGTCATCGAGCGTATGAACGCCGCCCATTGCATTCAGGCTGCGCACCATATCCTCGGCGACTTCGCCCTCATAAAACGCGTCCCTTCCGTCCAGCGCGATGCGGCGCAACACCTCTGCTTGTTGTGGCGCGCGAAAAACCTGTCCTGTCTGGGGCGTTTTCCCATTCAACAGGTAGAAATTTTTGGCCACGCCCTGCAAGCGGTCGGTCGCCTCTGCCCAATCATCTGCAACCCTTGGGGCTACGGGAATACCCGCCTCGGCGTAATGAATTGCTGGCGCTAATGACGCTTTTAATCCCAGTTTTCCAAAGTCCCGCGAAAGGGTGCAAAATGCGTCAACAGCACCGGGGATGGTTACTGCCTCTGGCCCGTTCAATGGCACTGCCGTCAGGCCCTGATCCCGCATTTTCGCAGCATCCATACCCGCAGGCGCGCGACCTGACCCATTCAGCGCAACAACACGATCTTCGCCAGCTGGTGACAACAAGACGAAACAATCACCACCAATGCCAGTCATTTGTGGTTCAGCAATGCCGAGCAACACGGCCCCCGCAATTGCAGCATCTACAGCGTTCCCGCCTGCTTCTAATATTTGCACAGCAACTTTTGCGGCCAGCGGATGCGACGTCGCGCACATGCCATTGGTTGCATAAGTCGCGGATCGGCCGGGCAGGTGGAAGTCGCGCATGATTGACCCTCTATTGGTTGCAACCGCAACATTAGGCGGTTCGAACTTTGTTGCAATCGAAAAAGAGAATGTATCGGAGAGCTTTGCTCGGCACCGTGCAACTGGGTGGGGGCTATGAAGTGCACGGTGCCGAAGTAAGCATTTACTCGCTACAGTTATCGTTTTGAGCTCTGAAAACGGCAGACAAATGATGGAATTGTGACCCTTTCGGGGCATTTCACAATTAGAGCCAATTGACAGTTGTGCTGTAGGAAAAGAACATGTGTTCAATTCCTTTCGCACAAAACGGGGTATTCCATGGAAAAAGTCGCAATCACAGGAGCAGCGCGCACCCCCATGGGGGGATTTCAGGGTGTTTTCGCCGAAGTAGATGCATCTGTTCTTGGTGGAGCTGCAATAAAATCGGCCATGATCGGTGCAGGCATATCAACCGCGGATGAGCTCCTTATGGGGTGCGTGCTTCCGGCGGGGCAGGGGCAAGCGCCTGCGCGACAGGCAGGATTCGCCGCAGGGTTAGGGCAAGATGTGCCGGCAACCACGGTCAACAAGATGTGCGGGTCCGGCATGAAAACGACCATGATGGCATTTGACCAAATCGCGTTGGGCACAGCGACAACGATTGTTGCTGGTGGGATGGAAAGCATGACAAATGCGCCTTACCTGATGCCCAAAATGCGCGGTGGCGCGCGCATTGGCCATGCCCAAGTCGTTGATAGCATGTTTCTTGATGGCCTTGAGGACGCATATGACAAAGGGCGCTTAATGGGCACATTTGCCGAGGATTGCGCCGACCATTATCAATTCACCCGCACCGCACAGGACGAATACGCCCTGACATCCTTGTCCAACGCATTGGTCGCCGAACAAAGCGGGGCCTTTGCCAATGAAATTTCGCCAGTCACGTTCAAAACGCGCAAGGGTGAGATTGTAATTGATCGCGATGAACAGCCATCAAAGGCACGGCCTGAGAAAATACCCAACCTCAAACCTGCGTTTCGCCAAGATGGCACTGTGACCGCTGCGAATGCATCGAGCATTTCCGATGGTGCTGCTGCATTGGTTCTGACGAGCGACCCGCAATCACCTGTGCGCGGGTATATTTTGGGCCACGCCAGCCATGCACAAGCGCCGGGATGGTTCACTACCGCGCCCGTGCCTGCCGCGAAAAAGCTGTTGGACCGCATCGGTTGGGCGGTCGAGGATGTTGACTTGTGGGAAGTGAACGAGGCCTTTGCAGTGGTGCCCATGGCCTTTATGGCCGAGATGGGCATTTCGCGTGATAAGATGAACGTGAATGGCGGCGCAACTGCGCTGGGCCACCCGATAGGCGCATCGGGAACGCGCATCATCGTAACACTGCTCAACGCACTGGAAAGTCGCGGGCTCAAACGTGGGATAGCTGCCATTTGCATCGGTGGTGGCGAAGGCACAGCAATCGCTATAGAGCGCCCCTAACAATAGGCATCTGCAGGAGAAATTGATGCGCGTGAATTACCAGCTTCTTACTCAGACAATCGCGTCGTTGACCGAAGGCGAGGATGACGCAGTTGCGCTAATGGCCACGGTTGCTTGCGAAGTGCACCACTCTGATGATCGGTTCGACTGGACTGGGTTCTACCGTGTCACTGGACCTGAATTGCTCAAGATTGGACCATATCAAGGTGGGCATGGCTGTTTGCAAATCCCGTTCTCACGCGGCGTTTGTGGTGCTGCAGCGACAACCCGAAAGGTGCAGTTGGTTGATGACGTGGAAACATTCGCAGGCCATATCGCCTGTGCATCATCGACACGATCCGAATTGGTTTTGCCAGTTCTGACCTCTGACGGCGCCTTGCTCGGTGTTTTTGACATCGACAGTGATCAACCCGCTGCCTTTACCGCTGAAGACGCCGAACAACTGCAATCCATTTTATCTGCGGTTTTTGCCTACGCCCGTTGACGGTCGTTTTGGGCCTCCAACGCCGAATAGAACCGCTCACGCGGCCAATCCTCTGCGATGGCCTGACGGAATAACGCCGCCTGCGTCTGAGGGGCAAGTCCGCCAACTGGTGGATCACGGTCAAGGTTCGTCGGAAACGAATAGCCTTCGGCACATGCCGCAATTGCAGCGGCCTGATCGGCGCTGGACATATCTGATACCTGCATAGCCGGATACATAGCCTTGCACATGGCAACCCTGTCGATCGTTTCCATCGCGCGCCCGAACGCCGATGACACCTGCAATAGATTGGCCATACGCTGGACATCCGCACTCTCATTCGCGCCAGCAGCATGAAATAATGCGGGGCTAAAGAATAATGCATCCCCTTTTGCCAATGGCAATTGGATGCAGTTGGCTTCAAAATAGTCGCGAAAATCCGGCCTGCGCCATGCCGCATACCCTGCCAGATATGCCTGACTGAACGGCAACAATTTAGTGGGCCCGCTTTCAACCGGCATGTCAGTATGTGCCACGGCACCCTGTAGCGTCAGGGCAGGTGATAATGCATGCACATGTGACGGATAGGTCGACGAAACATCGTCAGTTTGGAATCCAAGATGATAATCCCTATGCGCCTGCTGTGCCGCACCACCGGGGCGCACCAAATTCACCTGTGACGTCATCTGATAGTTCGGGCCGAGCCACGCCTCGCTTATCGCGGCAATGGAAGTATTTCCGAAATATAACGCAAAAACATCGGGTGCTCTTAGGCACAGTTTTTGAAGGGAATTCCAAATTCGGGCATTATTGCCTGCCGCTGAAAAATGATCCGCTGCGGCATGATCGGCCTCATCTTGGATAATCTGCTCAAAAACGGCGGTCGCTGCATCAATCGGCTGTGTGTCTGCATATGCACCCCTTAGCACCACGATACCGGATCCCTGGCCAATGTTGGTGGCCCATTCTGCCAACAGATTTGACCGACCTTGGGGAGTGATCAAATCGCACTGTGCGACATCGTAAATCGGTACGTTTTGCGCAATCTCATGTGCATGCGGCACGTCTTCAGGGGCAAGGGACTGTGCGCATAGGCTTTGGAATTCGCTCAAGTCGCATGATTGGGCTGTGTAATATGTCGTCATGATCAATTCTCCTAAAACCACCTTATGCAGAAAGCCACTTGATCAAACCCCGTTTCGCATCAATTATCCATCATGACCCATCGCTTTCCGATCAAAGAAATCGCCCAACAATCCGGCCTAAGCACGGCGACAGTCGACAGGGTCATAAACGGACGTGCAAACGTAAGTCAGCAGACAAAAACACGGGTCAGCACAGCGATCGAAGAATTGAAACTGCAAGAAGGCCAGCTCGCCGCGCGTGGCATGAGAATGTTCGTCGATTTCGTGGTTGAGGCCCCGCGGCGGTTTTCGTCAAAAATCCGCAACGCGGTTGAGCAGGTCATCCCCCACTTTTCCCCAGCAGTCATTCGCCCCAGATTCACGTTCCAAGAGGAAATGACCGAGGCCCAGACCATCGCGCATATTGACCGTATAATCGGGCGCGGCAGCAGCGGTGTTTTCCTCAAGGTGCGCGATCTACCCGCAATCCATGACGCTGTAACCCGATTGCGCGACAAGAAAATTCCTGTGGTGACGATGTTTACCGATCTTCAGACCGAGCGGCTGGCCTATGTCGGTGCTGACAACTATCAAGCGGGCCAGACAGCGGCCTATTTGATGCTGCAATCATTGGGTGCCACAGCAAAAGGGCCGATCTTGATGATCAAAAGTCAGGACAGTTTCGCTGGCGAAGAACTGCGCGCCGCTGGGTTCAAGGCGACGATTGCGGGCCACGGACTGCGGCTGATGCATATTGCTGGCGCAAGCGGATTGACCACAAACACGGCAGTGCAAATAAAGGCTCGCGCTGTTGATTTCGGCCCTTTGGCTGGCGTTTACTCTATGGGCGGCGGTAATCGCGCGACGCTTGAAACCTTGGCGGCGGTCGGGTTGGAGGCTGGGGTGTTTGTTGGGCACGATCTGGATGAGGAAAACATTATCCTCTTGCGCGGTGGGCGGCTCCATTATGTGCTCGAGCATGATCTTTGTCAGGACTTGGAAACCGGCTTTGCCCATGTTTGCCACGCGCATGGGCTCGGCCCTGCACCGACGAAAGGCACGTCTGTCATACAGGTCGTGACACCGTTCCAGCTGCCCTAAAAATTTGATTGCTTTTTCGTATGAAATCGCCGAGCGTGAAAATTGAGTTAAAAATTTCACGGACCGCACATGTTGCACACCCCACCTCATGAGATACGCACACTTGGCGCTGATCTTCGTGCCTTGCGCAAGGCGCGCGGCATGACGTTGGCGGGTGTTGCTGATGAGCTGGGAAAATCTGTAGGTTGGGTCAGTCAAGTCGAACGCGACCTGTCCGAACCATCAATCAGTGACCTAAGGCAGTTTGCACGTATGCTGGATGTATCCGTCAGCAGCCTGTTTCGCGTGGCCGCAGCCGCGGGCGAAGAGGGCTATATCGTCCGCGCCGATGCCCGCCGCCCAATTGGGTCGCGCGAAACAGGGCTGGTCGAGGAATTGCTATCCCCCGATCTGACCGATGATTTTGAAATGGTGCACTCTACGTTTGCGGCCAATTCCAAAATGGGAGAGCCGATCAGCCGTCCAACCCAAGAAGTCGGATATATCATTTCAGGCGAGCTCGACCTTTGGATCGACAACACACTCTTTCACCTCAAATCGGGTGACAGCTTTCGTATTCGGGGCCAGCGCTACCGCTGGGAAAACCCGCATGACCTGCCATGCATTGCAATCTGGGCCATCGCGCCCCCAGTGTATTGAGGTCATTATGATCAACGGAAGCTGCAATTGCGGCGAAATCACATTCACTGCCAACAGCGTATCGCGCGACCCAGCGGCCTGTCATTGCGGGCAATGCCGCAAACAATCTGGTCACTATTGGGCCTCCGTGCAAATTGACGATGATCAATTGCAGGTCACGGGCGACGTACGCTGGTATCAATCCAGTCTGTCCGCGCGGCGTGGATTTTGTGCAACGTGCGGGTCATTCCTGTTCTGGAAATCCGACGTCGACACCGACACCGGTGTCGCCCTTGGTGCATTGGATGGCGAAACAGACCTGCATCTGGAACGACATATCTTTACCGCCGACAAAGGCGACTATTACGACATCACCGACAGCGTTCGGCAAAGGGAGCAATAACATGAGCGATTTTCCAACCACGGCCCGTGTGGTCATCATCGGCGGCGGCGTTGTCGGCGTATCGACCCTTTACCACCTCGCCAAAGAAGGCTGGACTGATTGCGTGTTGCTCGAAAAGAACGAGCTGACAGCCGGCTCAACTTGGCACGCAGCGGGTAACTGCCCCAACTTTGCGCCAAACTGGGCCGTAATGAACATGCAGCGGTATTCGCTCGAGATGTATCGCGGGTTGGCCGAAGAGGTTGACTACCCGATGAACTATCATGTGACGGGTGCACTCCGGCTGGGGCACACCAAAGAACGCCGCGAAGAGTTTGAAAAAGTCGCAAGCCAAGCCCAAGCGATGGGCCTTCCGCTCGAGATGATCAACATCGAAGAGATGGCAAAGTTTAACCCCTTCGTTGAAACGCATGATCTGTCCGGCGTTCTATGGGATCCGCTTGATGGCGACATCGATCCAGCGCAGCTGACACAAGCGATGGCAAAGGGCGCGCGCGATTTGGGCGCTCGTATTGAGCGTTTCTGCCCAGCCACGGGCGTTACCCAAGCCGAGAATGGTGAATGGATCGTTCATACAGAAAAAGGCGAAATCCGTTGCGAAAAAGTCGTGAACGCAGCAGGTTACTACGCCGCGCGTGTGGGTGACTGGTTCAAGCCATACGGCGGACGCGACGTGCCGTTGGTCGTCATGTCACACCAGTATTTCCTGACTGAGGAAATTGACGAGATCAAAGCATGGACAGAAGAAAACGGTAAGAAGACACCAATGATCCGCGATGTGGATTCGTCGTACTATCTGCGTCAGGATAAGAACGGGCTGAACTTGGGTCCATACGAGCGGAATTGTAAGGCGCACTGGGTCTCAAAAGAAGACCCAATGCCGCACGACTTTAGCTTCCAGCTTTATCCCGACGACCTTGACCGTCTTGAATGGTATATCGAGGACGCGATGGCACGTGTTCCAGTTTTGGGCACAGGCGGTGTTGGCCGTAACATCAACGGCCCAATCCCTTATGCACCTGATGGACTGCCAATGGTTGGCCCAATGCCGGGCGTGACAAACGCATATGAGGCACACTCATTTACATTTGGCATTGTCCAAGGTGGCGGCGCAGGCAAGGCAATGGCCGAATGGATCATTCAGGGCCATACCGAAACCGATATGTGGGCCGTCGATCCGCGTCGCTATACCGACTACGCCGATCACGATTATTGTCTGCAAAAAGCATTGGAAACATATGGCCACGAATACGGCATGCATTTCCCGCACAAAGAATGGCCAGCAGGCCGTGATAAAAAGCTATCACCCGTTGATGCTCAGGTCCGTGCCCAAGGCGGTGTCATGGGTCCATATAACGGTTGGGAACGTGCCAATTGGTATGCCAAAGACGGTGATGACACGTCAGTTGAAGCCACAGAAACATGGGGCCGGACAGGTCCATGGGAAATCCGTGTCAAGGAAGAGGCAGAGGCCGTGCGCGACGCTGCCGGTATCCTCGATCTGCCCGGTTTCAGCCGCTACCGTTTGCAAGGCGAGGGCGCGGCCCAATTCCTGCGTGACAATGTAACCGGTGGCATCCCCAAGATTGGCCGCATTGGCCTGATCTATTTTGCCGATGACAATGGCCGTATCCTGACAGAAATGTCCGCGATGCGTCTGGACGAAGATTTCTTCTTCCTGATCACGGCTGCCACCGCACAATGGCACGATTTTGAAGTGCTGCGTGACCGGACACCTGCCGACGCTGCGTTCACCCTTACCGATGTGACGACTGAATTTAGCTGTCAGATTTTGACAGGGCCAAAGTCGCGCGATGTCCTTGCTGATTGCTCCGACGCTGATTTATCGCTTGGGTGGCTTACACATCAGTCCGCCCAAATTGACGGGACTTGGGTCCAGCTTGTGCGCGTATCATTCGCAGGTGAATTGGGTTGGGAAATTCACACCAAGGTCGACGATACGTCCAAGGTTTATGATGCGGTCATGGCCGCAGGTCAGGCACACGGCCTTAAACCGTTCGGCATGTATGCGCTCAACAGCTTGCGGATCGAAAAGGGATACCGCGCATGGAAGGGTGATTTGTCCACTGACTATTCAATCCTGCAAGGCGGGTTAGAACGCTTTGTGAAGTGGGAAAAGGAATTCCCTGGCAAGGCTGCAATGCAGGCCGAAAAACAAGCAGGCGTGACCAAATCATTCGTCACACTGGTGTTTGACGATGTGCCCCCAGCAGATGCCCCGTATATGTCGCCGATCAAGCACAATGGCGTCGTCGTCGGTGAAACAACGTCGAGCACCTACGGTTACCGTGTCGAAAAAGCAATCGCTCTTGGCATGGCCAAAGCGGAGGCATCGACGCCCGGAACCAAGCTAACCGTTGATATCTATGGCACTGAGTATTCCGCCACCGTGCAAGAAGACGCGCCGCTGTGGGATCCCAAAAACGCTCGAATTCGCGCATAGGCACCATGACAGACGCTCAAAACATGAATTCAAATACCCAGCTGCAGCAAATCGATATTGCTGCAGCTGATGATTTTGTGTTGACCGAATTGGCAGGCATTGTTGACGTTTTGCGGGTTGCAAATCGGGTCCGAGGCAGGCCGCTGTTCACATGGAAATATGTGTCGCTTCACGGTGGCCCGATCACGAGCAGCGGTGGCGCAAGCATTCAAACCGAAGCGTTTTCCAACCACCCAGAGGCCGCGTATTTATTCGCGCTTGGCAATGAAAATAGCGAAAATCCTGGCCTCGCGCTGGGCCCCGTGATCAACCGCTACAGATCGCGTCAAACCCGCATCATATTGTTGTCAGAGGCCGCCAGCCGCCACATTGCAGACGGCAGTAGTGGCACTGAAAACTATACCACGCATTGGGAAAATAGGGCGGTCTTGCTCGAACAGCTTGGGCTTTTTGAAACTGGCGCGGCACTTGCGGTTGATGACGGTCAAATCGTGACGGCCGCGGGGATGGGTGCAACTGTCGATGTAACGCTTTCGATCGTTGCCCCGCATCTTTCGGCGGCTGCAATGTCGACGGTCACGGACATTTTGCTTCACGAACGCATGCGCCATTTCAACACGTTACAACCCTACGCCGGCAGGGCGGTTCTCAGCACCGGCGACGCAGATCTGGATGCTTGTATTAGTCTTATGCAAGAACACATCGAAGCCCCTTTGCCGATCGCAAAAATTGCGTCGCAGGCCAAAGTTTCCAAGCGTTCAATCGAGCGCAAATTTCAGAGTATTTTGCATACGACGCCAAATGGGTATTACCGCGAGTTGCGATTGTCGCAGGCGAATAATTTGTTATTGAACACGAGCATGTCGATCCAAGAAATTGGATTGGCGGTTGGTTTTTCAAGCGGCTTTTCCCGTGTGTATAAAACGGTCTTTGGCATGACGCCATTTGAAGCACGCCAAAAACCGCAACGAAATGAGTGAGAATACGCCACGAGTGGCGCAAATTGAATACGGCGAACCTGCTGGTCTTAGTAGGTTGGTCACAGAATGATCGAGGTTTTACATGGTCACGATTCTTGACGGCGGTATGGGCCAGGAATTGATTGCACGCGCTGGGCGGGCGACGGGGCTTTGGTCGGTTCAGGCTTTGCTGGATGAACCGTCGCTCGTGCGGCAGGTGCATGATGAATATTTTGCCGCTGGCGCGGATGTTGCCACCACCAACAGTTATTCGGTTCTGCCCGATCGGTTGGAAAAACATGACCTGAACCATCGCTTGCAAGAGCTGGCGGTACTTGCATGTGAGCTTGCCTGCGCATCGCGTGATGCGCACGGCTCTGGCCAAGTCGCGGGCTCGCTTGGGCCACAGGGGTTTTCATACCAACCCGATAAAGCTCCACCCGCTGAACAAGCTGCCGAAGTTTATGCCCGTTTGGCCCGTGTGCACGCGGATTTTGTCGATGTGCACGTGCTCGAAACAATGGCGTCTGTTGATCAAGCGCGCGGCGGATTGATGGGTGCTGGCGTCACAGGCAAACCTGTTTGGCTGGCTTTGTCAGTGGATGACGCAGACGGCACAAAGTTGCGTTCAGGTGAGGCCCTTTCGGATGCGCTGCCTCTCATCAATGAATTTGAACCAGCTGCCGTCTTTATCAACTGCTCTCTGCCAGAGGCCGTGACACAGGGGTTACCTGTGCTCTGCGGTCACGGTGTTCCAATCGGCGCATATGCCAACGGCTTTACGGGTATTGCCGATAGTTTTGATCACATTGGCGCGACGGTAGATGTATTAAAGGCACGCACTGATCTCGCCCCTGACCGCTACGCCGATTTCGCCCAGTCTTGGGTTGATGTCGGTGCCACCTTGATTGGCGGATGTTGTGAGGTTGGGCCTGCCCACATCGCAACACTTGCCTCCCGATTTAAATAAGGAAACCCCATGGCCAATGTCCCTGAAAAAGCCCGTGTCGTCATCATCGGTGGCGGTGTTATCGGTTGTTCTGTTGCGTATCATCTTGCCAAACTCGGGTGGAAGGATGTTGTGCTGCTAGAGCGTAAACAGCTGACCTCAGGGACGACTTGGCATGCCGCTGGCCTGATTGCGCAGCTTCGCGCGACAGCCAACATGACCAAGCTCGCGAAATATTCGCAAGAGCTTTATGGAAACCTTGAGGCCGAAACAGGCGTTGCCACGGGGTTTAAGCGTGTCGGTTCCATTACCGCCGCGCTGACCGAAGAACGCAAAGAAGAGATATTCCGCCAAGCAGGGATGGCCCGTGCATTTGGTGTCGAGGTTGAGGAAATCAGCCCTGAAGAAGTGAAATCTCGGTATGAGCATCTCAACATCGACGGCGTCAAAGCTGGCGTTTATCTGCCGCTCGACGGGCAGGGCGATCCGGCGAATATCGCGCTCGCGCTGGCCAAAGGTGCTCGTCAAAATGGCGCGAAGGTCATTGAGCGGACTGCGGTCACGGCAATCAATCGCGATGGGCGGCGTGTGACCTCTGTGGATTGGAATAACGGCACCGAGACGGGCACGATTGAGTGCGATATGATCGTCAATTGCGGCGGTATGTGGGGCCATGAGGTCGGGCGCATGGCGGGCGTGAATGTACCGCTGCATGCTTGCGAACACTTCTACATCGTGACCGAGGCGATTGAGGGCCTGTCGCAATTGCCTGTGCTGCGCGTGCCGGATGAATGTGCGTATTACAAAGAAGACGCAGGTAAGATTTTGCTGGGCGCGTTCGAGCCAAATGCAAAGCCATGGGCGATGGATGGTATCCCCAAGGATTTTGAATTTGACCAACTGCCCGAAGATTTCGACCACTTTGAACCGATCTTGGAAGCCGCTGTAAACAGATTGCCGATGCTGGCAGAAGCCGGAATCCACACATTCTTTAACGGTCCGGAATCGTTCACCCCTGATGATGCCTACCACCTCGGCCTTGCGCCCGAGATGGATAACGTCTGGGTCGCTGCTGGTTTCAATTCCATTGGCATCCAATCGGCTGGTGGAGCAGGGCAAGCGCTGGCGGCATGGATGGATGACGGCGAAAAGCCGTTTGATCTGGGTGACGTGGACATTAGCCGGATGCAACCGTTCCAAGGCAACAAACACTACTTGTTTGAACGGTCCAAGGAAACGCTGGGCCTGCTGTATGCCGATCACTACCCATTCCGCCAAAAGGCAACGGCGCGCGGTGTGCGCCGCACGCCGTTCCATCAGCATCTGCTGGATGAAGGTGCTGTAATGGGCGAAATTGCGGGTTGGGAACGTGCCAACTGGTTCGCGAACAAGGGACAGACACCAGAGTATGAATACTCTTGGAAACGGCAAAACTTCTTTGGCAATGTCGCGGCTGAACTAGAGGCAGTGCGGAGCAATGTTGGCATGTATGACATGTCATCGTTTGGCAAAATTCGCGTCGAAGGCCGCGATGCTGTAGCCTTTATGAACTACGTCGGTGGTGGCCAATATGACGTGCCTGTCGGCAAGATCGTTTATACACAATTCTTGAACAACCGCGCGGGTATCGAGGCAGATGTCACAGTGACACGTCTGTCAGAGACAGCATTTCTCGTTGTCACCCCAGCCGCAACAAGGCTTGCTGATCAGACTTGGATGGAGCGCAACAAAGGCGATTTCAACGTCGTCGTAACCGATGTGACCGCAGGTGAAGGTGTCTTGGCTGTGATGGGTCCAAATGCTCGCCAGCTTTTGCAAGCTGTCTCGCCTGCTGATTTTTCGAATGATCATAACCCGTTCGGAACGGCGCAGGAGATCGAGCTAGGCATGGGCATGGCGCGGGTTCACCGCGTAACATATGTGGGCGAACTGGGCTGGGAAATCTATGTCAGCGCCGACATGGCCGCACATGCGTTTGAGACGCTGAACGCAGCCGGTCAAGACATGGGACTGAAGCTGTGTGGAATGCATATGATGGATGCGGGCCGTATCGAAAAAGGCTTCCGCCACTTTGGCCACGACATCACCTGCGAGGATCATGTGCTCGAGGCTGGTCTCGGATTCGCAGTCAAAACTGACAAACCTGATTTTATCGGGCGTGATGCCGTTCTGGCTAAGAAAGAGGCGGGTTTGTCTAAGCGCCTCGTACAATTCAAACTGAATGATGCTGAACCGCTACTGTACCATAACGAACCGGTTATGCGGAACGGCGAAGTCGTCAGCTACCTCACATCTGGCGTGTATGGTCACCACTTAGGTGCGGCTATGGGCATGGCCTATATCCCATGTGAGGGTGAAAGTGCCGCAGACGTACTGTCGTCGTCATATGAGATTGATGTGATGGGGGTGAAAGTCACCGCCGAGGCCAGTCTCAAGCCGTTCTATGACCCCAAGGGTGAACGGACCAAAGCATAGGGCCACTAGGCAGCGCCATTGCAAGTTCGGGGGCATGAAGCATGCCCCCGAATGCATTAGGAAACGTAGTCGTGGTAATAACCCTGATACTTCTGGCTTGATCCAACACGCTCTTCATAGCTTAGAACGCCGAGAATTGGTGTTGTTTCGTTGACCACGTCACGCAGTTGCCCGATTGACTGACGGATGTCCGATTGTGTGGTTGATGCAAAGCGCGAAACCATCAGGATCAGGTCAGCCTGGTGGGCAATATAACGCGCGTCGACCACTGGAACGAGAGGAGGGCTATCAATGATGATAATATCAACACGTTCTTTGGAATGCCGCAGCAATGTAGAAAACCGCTCTGAAACCAAAAGCTGATCCGTTGGAATATCACTCCGGCCACTGCCCAAAAACATCTGTAGCGACGATTTCGGGTCTTTGGTGAAAAACGACGTGTCTGTTTGTTCACCAACGGGTGTGGTCAAAAAGTCCATAAAACCACTGGTTGGTTTTAGACCAAGTTGACGCGCCAAAGAGGGCTTCCGCAAATCAGCGTCGATAAGCAGAGTCTTTTTACCCGACATCGCGTAGGTGCGCGCCAATGCCAGCGACGAAGTTGATTTCCCTTCGACCGGAATGGAAGACGTTACAAGTATGACCTTGGCCTGCTGTTTGTCGCCGTCTGCTTCGTCTGATTCGACGATAAGACGTAACTCCTGGTCAATGCTTGCGCGCAATTGACGAAACGCTTCTCCGTATGCAGAAAGCGGTTGTTCGACAATTGCGTCTGCAATGCTCAGATGATCTGCCTCTTGAGATTCGTTTGGAATAGCGGCGGCAACTGGCGCCTGCAAAATATTAGAAAGCTGTTCAACCGAAGTCACGCCACCAATATAAAACTCATTCGCGAATGCCAGCGCTGTCCCTATGCCCATCGCCGTCATCAAGGCAATTGCAAGAATGAGCCGGACGTTGGGGGAAGTTGGATTCAAGGGTGGCAACGCCTCAGAAACCACGCGGCTGTCAGCGACTTGAATTCCGGCCTGTGTTTCAAGATCCGCTAGGCGGCTTAACAATATCTGGTACTGCCTGCGCGATTGTTCTGCTCCCTGCTGCAGTGCATAAATCTCGGCAAGGGTTTCCGAGGATAATTCACTGCTCAAAAGAGTTTGACGAATGTCGTTTCGAAAGCCGTCAATGTTTTCATCAGACTGTGCAACTTGGTCTTGAAGATTGCCCAACTGCAACGATGCCCGGCGCTCAAGGTTTTGTTCCAATGTTTCCAGAGAGGCGCGTAGATTGAGAGCCAGTGGTGTATCCGCAGCAACTTGACCCAAGCGTTGTTCTAGCGCGGATCGCTGATCGGCAAGGGCCTGTAATGCAGTGTCCTGGAGGCTATTGGAAAGGCCCTCCCAGTCCTGCGAAGTTAGGTACGACTGCGCAGTTTGGGCGGTAATCTTTGATTGCAATCTTGTGTCCTGGGCTGCAGAAATTGCGGCCCTTAAGGCGGCAATCGCAGCGTCGCCGCTTTCAGCTTCCAACCGATCAAGGTTGTCAAAGATGAAGGAGTCGAGTTGCTCTTCGGATAAGGCTAGCGCGCTCTGGGCTGTGGCGACACGCTCTTGCAATACGTCCCGCGATGATAGCGATCCACCAACTTTGGCAGCGATTTGACGTTCAATGTATGAACTTGCCATTTCGTTTGCCAGCCGCGCAGAACGCTCAGGGTCTTCTGTCGTTACGCCAACGGAAATAATATAAGTGAGGCCAAGTCGCTTAACATCTGTAGCCTTGGAAAATCTTGTCAAAACGCCCTGCAACAGAGCCTTGCCGTCAGCAGGGCTGCTATCACGCAGTCCAATGGCTTGCAGTAATCGTTGCTTGGTTGACAGGCTGGGGCCGAATTCCGGATCAGTTATCAGGTTGGCGTCATTGACAACGGCCAATGACATGGCCGCAGAACGTAATATTTCGACTTCACTGCCAACGCGCGCATTGAGGCTAGAGTTGCTGAACGAGGATGATTGAGAAGAATCCAGCAAGTTTTGCTCTGCTGGGTCAACAAGAATAAGGGTCTCTGCTCTGTAAAGCGGTGTGGCTGACAGGACATAAATTAACGCAACCCCGACAATTACCCCCGCTGTAAGCAGAATCAGCCGATATTGCCTCCGAATAACGGCAACAAAATCTCTTATATTATAGGGGATTTCATCCATTTTCCGGTACCAACGTAATTAAAAAACTCATCGCAGCGGATATATCAAGTGGTTCCGTGGTTGAATAGCCTTTGAGCAATTTATGTTTGCAGGAATTTAACCGTTGCATCTTTGTTCAGCCGCGCGGCCGTTAATACACCACTAAGATATGCTCCGGTGTCGATTGACACTCTGCGACTGGTTTCAAATGGCTCAACGGATGGGACATGGCCATGCACGACGCGCGTTTCTTCTGTGTCTAGATCCCGCAGAGCAGGCGGACTGTTCGTCCCGGTTAAGTCACTGTCCAAATCCGCAGGTTTGGACCAAAGTAGGTTGTATTCCGTTTGCTCCGATAGTGGAGCGTGAATGTTGAGGCCGGCGTGGCAAATCAAAAACCCGGGAATTCGCAAACTTACCGGAAAACTGCGTAGCAATTGGATGTGATCGTCCGGAACAACGGCTGCGATAGACTGCTGGAGTTGACGACGGCCCAAATCTTCAAATCGCTTCCCCTTAGGGGGGAATAGCCCGTATGAATTGAGAGTTTGGCGGCCGCCATAATCCAACCAAGGGGCATCTGGAAGCGGCTTGTCCAGAAACTTTAAGAACATTTCCTCGTGATTGCCGGCCAGCGCCATTCTGGTGACCTTTTCTGGAGCCCGCCCTAGAAGCAAGTCGAGCATTTGCGCTGATTTCGGGCCGCGATCAATAAGATCGCCCAGTATGACGATCAAAATTGGTGCGTCAGGAACGGTTTCTTGGGCATCGGCAATAATTTTGTCTTCAAGCCTGGAGTATAGCGCAAGACAGCCGTGAACATCGCCAACGACATAAACAAGCGGCGGGCTGTTGCTCAATTTTAGTCGTTTGCGGTTCAAGTCTGTATTCGACATTACTTTTGGGTCTCTGGCTCAGATGGCGTCGCCGAACTGGACGATGCTGGGCCTCGGCCCGAAAGCCCGAAAACCACAATTGCAATAAGCATTATCACATTGGCGGGCATTTCGAGGCTGAAGTCGACTAATGAGTGAACGCTACCAGCGACGAGCGCACCCAGAGCAGCGAGCGGCATTCCGTAGTCCGTCTCCTGGCGTACGAGGCGCTTGATCAGGCCATAGAAAACGTAACCCCCCAAGATGATTGGCGCGGTCCCGACGATCAGGCCCAGCTCAACCCAATGCGCCAAATAAGTAGAGTGGGCTCGGTCCCATATGAGCGACATCCGCATTGGCGCATCCTGAACTTGCTCGAAGGCGATGCGAAAACTATCGAAACCATAGCCCAACAGGGGCCGCTCCGCGATTAAGTCTAGGGCAAGCAAATAGCTTTCAAGTCGGCCTCTGATATTGCTTTCCAAGAACACGGCCCGTTCCAAAGCGCCGTCGCCCACTAAAATGAACCCAGCGCTCAGAGCAATGAAGCTTCCAGCAAAACTTACAATAAATATAGACCTCCAAGAGATGTCATGTTTACGTAGTCCGGCAATCAGAATAACGAAAGCGCCCAATAGTCCGGCCACTAAGCCCATGCGTGATTGTGTCCCAAGAAGAGCAACAAAAATAATGGCCAAGCCGATCCATTGTGGCATGCGCTCAACAGTTTCTGGGCTGATTAACGGACGAACGCGATTTTTGCGCTGCTGCGGAAGGCTGCTCTTGTCCAGCTGCAAGGCCAGCCCAATACAGGCGCCCATCGCCAAAAACGTAGCAAAAGAATTTCGGTTGATGAAAACACCTGTAACAGAGCCAAGGTAATACTCTTTTTCGCCCCAAAAATGGATATCACCAAGCATCCGTAATGCGACGAGGCCCCAAAGCGCGTGCGCAACGACGCCCCAAAAAATCCAGACACCAAATCTTTTTGCTCTTGGTTGATGGCCGACTGCCTCAAACGCCAAAATCGCAAAGATGATGTAACCGGCATAGCGTAGGGCAGCAGTTGTACTGGCACTTGGTGCAAGGCTGATGGTCGACATTGTCAGTTGTAGTTGATTGACCTGATTAAATGGACCTTCAAAAAAAGGAACGTCAAACATTGGCCCTACAGGGATGGATTGAACCAAGGCGAAAATTGGAACGATCAAAGCAATAGAGATGAGCTTCCATTGTCCGTAGCTGCGCAATGTTCTTTGGGAGTCGAGCTGATATGAACGCATCAGGTAGGCAAGCAACGACAACGAAATTACCCCGGTAAAAAGCAGCCAAAAGACCGGTCGGTTCATGCCGATTGGGATAGCAGAAACTACGGCCAAGAGTGCGACATAGCCACAGGCAAATTTGTTGGTGGCGCGCAAATTGCTCGTGTTTCGCGGCGCTGCTTTCGTTGAGGGCTTGGACTTTGTTCCGGGTTTATGGCGAGAATCCCGAGGCGCGGGTGCCGCTGGACCACCAAGCAACTCGTCGCTTTCAAAGTCAAAAAAATTATCGCTCATGATTTCAGTTTATCCCTGTCGACGCACTGCTTTTAAGAAATTAAGCTGTAGTTCCGGCGCGAGTGTTTCAACCCAAGCGACTATATTGTCGTGATAGTCCGCGTGCTTTTTCAGCAATTTGGCAACTGAATTCGGGTCGCCTCCTGCCGACAATAGACGCTCCACATCTCTTAACGCCATTTCATTCAGGCCGTCATAAGAATTGATGAGACCAGTTTGAAGCGCGAGATCAATGCGACGGACTGCCATCCACTGAATCCTGCGCCCCCACACCTCGGACATGACCAATGCGTCAGCAGCATTGTTGAAGTCTGCCATTGATATAAGCGTACCCGCCCTTACCAAATGTGCCACTGACATACTTGGTGATGTGCGCAGCAATTCATTCATGGCGTCAAGACATTGGCTGCTAACGCGCGTTTTGACTGTGGCAGGCATTAACTGTGAAATTGAACTGCTTAGTGCACCATTACAGCCCAGCGCGACGGAATATTTCCCTTCGATTGTTTCTGACACCAGCCCCCGAAAGAATCAAATCTACCGGAGCCTAGGTAAGCGCGCTTTGGATGTTGCAATCACGCTGGTTATTATTTTACCGGTTACGTTGCTGTTGGCGGTTCTGGTCATTTTGGCGCGCCGTGATGGTGGCCCCGGTTTTTATGCCCAAGAGCGTGTTGGCCTGAACGGCCAAACTTTCAAGTGTCTTAAATTGCGCACTATGGCCGTCGACGCAGAAGACCGGCTCAAAAAACTGTGTGAAGAAGACCCCGCCGTCGCGCTGGAATGGCAAAAAAACCAAAAACTGGAAAATGATCCGCGTATTACTCGTTTAGGGCGCATCTTGCGCGCAACGAGCCTTGATGAGCTACCGCAAATTTACAATGTCCTTCTGGGCCAGATGAGCCTTGTCGGTCCACGGCCGTTTCTCCCATCTCAAAATGACCTGTATTGGCAAGCGGGCGGACGGGCTTATTACCACTGCCGTCCCGGAATTACAGGACCTTGGCAGGTTGAGGGACGAGGCCAAACCAGCTTCCTAAGCCGTATTGAATTTGATGAGAACTACCACAGCAACCTGTCTTTCGGTGGAGATATCGCGCTAATGTGCAAGACGGTGTTGGTTGTTCTAAAGCGGACAGGTCACTAGCCATTTTCGGCAAGAATATTGCCCCAAGACCTTGTAACAAAACAACAATCATCACTGTTGGATTGCCACTCATCACGTTCTGACCAACACGATGCCTCGTGTTGGTTTCCTGCATATCATCGGGCATTTACACGAGATTGTGCGTTTGCCTAACGCCGCGCCTCTATTTACTCGGCCCAAGCGCGTTCAACCCCTTTAGAATATCAATTGCATAGGCAAGCTGATAATCATCCTCGCGCAATGCGGCTGCGGATTCTGCACGCTCCCGATCGGCTTCGATTTGCCTAATCTCTTCTTCGGTAAGGCTGTCGTTATCCAGTGACCCGCGCAAATCCGCTTCGGACCGTATGCGCGGTGTGTCCTCATCTACGTTTTCTTCAACAGGCTCTGGCCGCGGCTGTGGGACGATGATGTCAGGTGAAATACCCAGCGCCTGAATCGATCGACCTGACGGCGTATAATAGCGGGCAGTTGTTAGCCTCATCGCGCTATCACCTTTCAACGGGACAACAGTCTGCACTGAGCCTTTGCCGAACGACTTGGTGCCAACGACAATCGCACGCCTATGGTCTTGTAACGCACCCGCAACAATTTCCGACGCAGACGCGGAACCGCCATTGATCAAAACGACAATCGGTTTGCCCTGCGCCAAATCACCCGGTTGTGCTGTAAACCGATCTCCGTTGACAACTGACCGACCGCGGGTGGACACAATTTCTCCTGCATCCAAAAACGCATCGGACACGAATACAGCTTGATTTAGCAAACCACCCGGATTGTTGCGCAGATCAAGAATGATCCCGTCGACATTTTCAATGCCACCAGCCTCGGCCGCTTGTGCTTTCAGGCCTTCTTCCAAATCGGAAAACGTTTGATCGCTAAATGTCGCAATCCGCAGAACGATCGCATTGCCCTCGGTCCGGCTTCTTACTGCATCCAGCTTGATCGTGTCACGAATGATTGAAACATCAAATGGTTCAACCTCGCCCTCGCGAACGACAGTAATAATAATTTCCGATCCGACAGGGCCGCGCATCAGGTCGACGGCATCGCTAAGCGTCAGGCCAAGCAAATTTTCGCCATCAACCGCAGTGATAAAATCACCAGCCAGCATGCCAGCCGCATCAGCCGGAGTGCCATCAATCGGCGACACAACCTTTACCCAGCCTTCTTCTTGGGTCACTTCAATGCCCAAACCGCCGAACTCACCCCGCGTTTGAACGCGCATATCTGCTGCATCTTCTGCGGATAAAAAGCTGGAATGCGGGTCCAATGACGACAACATGCCGTCGATAGCGGCTTCGATCAGATCGGTTTCATCGACGTCCTCAACATAGCCGCTGCGAATGCGTTCAAAAATATCACCAAACAGGTCGAGCTGCTGATAAACGGTCGCATTTTTCTCTGCGCCTTGCGCCAAAAGTGGGCCTGCAATTTGCGTCGTCACCAAAAGCCCTAATGCGGCACCGCCACCAGCGGCGATTATCATTTTTTTCATCAACATATTCCTATCAGTTCAACAATGCGAACCACTCAGTTGGGTCAACGGAAACTTGCCCTTCTCTGACCTCAAGATAAAGGGTCTGCGTGGCTGTATTTGCCGCATTTGTGAATTCTTCGTTCAACTCTATGTCAGATGGGGCGTTTTCCCCGCCCATCAAGCCAATTGGCGTACCTTTTGGCAAGACATCGCCTGCTTGCCCAAAAACACGCTCCAACCCCGCGATGACTATCAATACGTCGGCTGCGGGCTCTAGAATTACGATTGTGCCGTAGTCTAACAATTCACCGTGGAACAATAACGTCGCGGCTGCTGGCGCTGTGACCATTGCACGATCACGCGTCGCCACAATGACACCTGGTCTGCTAATGCCCGCCGCATCTTCGACTTGGTAACCACGGACCACTGTGCCGAGGACAGGTAGGGGTAAATTCCCCTTGTCGGGGCGCGCATCGACAGGCGCCTCACCCGTTAAGAATGTGCCGGATAACCCGCTGGCAAACCCTTCCAGCGTTTCCGTGCTCGCAATGAGTAAAGCGGTCTGCACCGGATCCTCGGTAAAACGACGTGGCAAATCATTGCGCTGTGCAATTGCTGTGGACAATGCAGACCGTGCAGTTTGTGCACCTTCCAATCCGTCTCGGAGCGTTTTGACAGAACTCTCTTGCAGCTGGCGCAGGATTGCTACTTCTTCCAATTTTTGGCGAAGCTCAGCAACGTCCGTCGTCAATGCAGCCGTTACTTCCGAAACCATCATGCCCGATCTCGCGGTGCCCGTTGGCCCGGATGGATGCAAAAGCAAAAGAGGCGCAGGCGCACTTTCCATTGTCTGAAGAACGCTCAGCAGCCGGCTAACCCGCCCCGATTGGGCATTGAGTGTCGCCGCGACGGATTGTTCTCTGATCGCGGCTCGCCGCAGGCCTTCTCTGAGCGCGGCCAGCCCATCTTCATAGGCCCGCACTGTCTGTGTCAGCGCTGCGACACGGTCACTTGCAACTTGGGCTGCTTGCAGGCTGCGACTGGCATCTTGCAATTGCGCAATCGCGTCGGTCGCACTCTGCGCTGGGGTTTGTGCCTGCCCAGCCGTCGCACAAAACATGGCGAACCAAAGCAGCCAAATCCTCATGTGACGATCAGGCTTTCGCCGGTCATTTCACCGGGCTGATCCAGTTTCATCAGCGCAAGCAACGTTGGTGCCAAATCCGCCAACCGCCCATCGCGTAACTGCGCAGCATCTGGTCCACCAACTAACGCCACAGGCACGGGGTTTGTCGTATGCGCTGTATGTGGGCCGCCACTGACGGGATCGATCATCATTTCACAGTTGCCGTGGTCGGCCGTGACGATCATTGCGCCACCAACCTTTTCCAACGCCTCGCAAACCTGCCCCAATCCGCGATCCACGGCTTCACAGGCGGCAATAGCTGCATCCAAATCACCTGTATGGCCTACCATATCCGGGTTCGCAAAATTGGTGATAATCAAATCGTAACCGTCTGCGATTGCCGCAACAAACGCGTCTGTGACCGCTGGTGCTGACATTTCCGGCTGCAAATCATAGGTCGCCACATTGGGCGATTTTGGCATGTATCGATCCTCACCAGGGTAGGGGGTTTCCACCCCACCATTAAAGAAAAACGTCACATGCGGGTATTTCTCGGTTTCGGCTAACCGAAACTGACGCAGCCCGTTTTTGGCCACCCATTCACCGAGCGTATTCGCAATGTCGCGCTTTGGAAAAACCGTCTGAAACCAGCCATCGTGCGCGTCAGAATAGCTCACCATGCCCAACTTGGCCGATAGCACAGGCAACTCTCTCGCGAACCCATCAAATGCAGGGTCGGCAAAGGCGGCTAATATCTCTCTCGCACGATCAGAGCGGAAATTCAGGCAAAACAACCCGTCTTCAGTGGCAAACCCATCATAGTCACCGATAACCGTCGCCGGAATGAATTCATCAGTGATATCTGCTTCATAGGCACGCTCGACCACTTCCAACGGTGTATCAGCCGCGGCACCCTGCCCAAGCGCCATCGCGCCATAGGCCTGTTCTACACGCTCCCAACGGTTATCACGGTCCAGCGCGTAATACCGACCCGTCACCGTGGCAATTGTCGCCGTCGCCGGCAATTTATCGGTCAGTGCGGTCAAATAGCTCACCGCACTTTGCGGCGCCACATCCCGCCCGTCAGTGATGGCATGAATAACAACAGCGATCCCCGCATCGTCCAATATCCGCGCCGCTTCAACAATATGGTCAATATGCCCATGCACGCCACCATCTGACACAACACCAATCAAATGTGCCCGCCCACCCGACGTTTTCACGCGGGCGACAAATGCACCAATTGCATCGTTCTGGGCAAAGCTACCATCCTCAATGGCCATCTCGATCTGGCCAAGATCCATCGGCACGACGCGCCCCGCGCCAATATTGGTATGCCCGACTTCGGAATTACCCATCTGACCTTTTGGCAAACCCACGTCATTGCCGTGGGTTAACAACTGCGCGTGCGGGCCGCGCATGATCCGGTCAAAATGTGGGGTGTTCGCTTGGCGTGGCGCATTGCCAGCCTCGTCATCAGACAGGCCCCAACCATCCAAAATGCACAATACAACAGGTGCTGCCATCGCCTCGTTCCTCTTCTTTCAATTCATTAACGCAGAATAACCAATAGCAAAACCACCCCTATCGGTTTTCTGTGTCCAACAAACTCCCGCCGGAGGCATCTACACCCGATGATAGGGCGATCCCGCAAGGATCGACGCCGCGCGATATAATTGTTCCGCCAACATCACCCGCACCAACATATGTGGCCAGACCATTGATCCAAACGACAATGCCGCATCTGCTCGGGCTCTGAGTGCCGGATCAATGCCATCGGCACCACCAATAACAAACGCGACATCCTGCCTGCCTTGATCGCGCCAACCCGCGAGACGCGCTGCAAAGCGGGGCGAGCTTTCGACCGTACCACGTTCATCCAGCACACAGATAAGCGCACCGTTTGGAATGGCCCGTGATAGCAATTCGGCCTCTGCCGCCATGCCGCCACCCTTTTTGTCCTCGACCTCGATTAACTTCACAGGCCCCAGCGCCAAAGCGCGGCCAGTCTTATCAAATCGCGTCAGGTAATCATCGTAGAGTTCGCGCTCGGGCCCCTTTCGCAAACGGCCCACAGCACAAATTTGAACGCGCATCAGCTGTCGGCCTTTGCCTCGGAACCAGGCTGCCACATCTTTTCAAGCTGATAAAACTCGCGCACTTCGGGGCGGAATACATGCACGATAATATCACCTGTATCGACAAGCACCCAATCGCCCGAAATCTTGCCTTCGGTTTTGGACACGATCCCATAGGTCGCTTTGATCTTTTCAGACAGCTTTTCGGCCATTGCGTTTACTTGACGCGATGAGCGACCCGAAGCGATGACCATATAGTCGCCGATCTCGGTCTTACCGCGCAGATCAATCTGGAGAATATCTTCGCCTTTGTCGTCATTAAGCGATTCTAATACAGTTGCCAGCATGTCTTGGCTGGTCGGACGCTGGGCTGCGGTCATTGCGGCAGCCTCGGCAGTGGCCGCATTAGCGGCCGAAGTGGAAAGAGACAGAACATTGTCCTCCAAGGGGGTTGGGCGTGGCGCATTGCCATCGCGAGTTGCCCTTTATTTAACAACCTCAGTTGCCGTTTTCAATATGTGAAACTCTTGATTGCGGGCCCTGTGACCGTAGCGCACCCGCAACATGGCATTAATCGAATGCTTTTGCCTCAGGTGGTTTATTTTCCAACATCGTCACCTCGCGTTGCGGGAACGGGATGCTGATGCCGTGTTCGGCAAATTTGTCCCAAAGCGCAAGAAATACATTGCCCCTGATATTGGTCAGCCCGCCCGTCGGGTCCTTGATCCAGAACCGCAAAATATAATCAACCGAACTGTCGCCAAATCCGACAATATGACAAACAGTTGGACGCGACACCAACACACGATCAACCCCCTGAGCCGCCTCAATCGCAAGCTTTCTTACCTCATGCGGGTTGTCGCCATAAGCGGTGCCAAAATAGATATCGAGCCGGACAAAATCGTTGGAATGCGACCAGTTGACCACCTGACCAGTAATCAGGTCTTCGTTTGGGATCAGGTATTCCTTACCGTCGCGCGTGACGACCGACACATAACGCGCACCAAGCGAATTGATCCATCCAAACGTATCGCCAAGGCTGATAACGTCACCGGGTTTGATCGATTTATCGAGCAGGATGATGACACCGGACACAAGGTTCGAAACAACCTTCTGCAAACCAAAACCAAGGCCAACACCAATGGCACCTGACAGAACAGCGAGGCCAGTCAAATCAATGCCAATAGCCTTCACGCCAATGAAAAACGCAGCGCCATATAGCGCGATTTGCAGCCCCTTGATGATCAGCACTTGCATTGACGGGCTGATGTCGTCGTTTGCCCTGACCTTCGACGCTGTTGTCGTCGTGGCAAATCTTGCCAAGGCAATGAGGACGCCAATGATGATTACGGCCTGCACGACCAAAAGCGCGGAAATGCGGAAATCACCAATTTGGAACCCGATTTGGTGCAACCACCGCTCGGCCACGTCGAGCAGCCCCAAAATTTGTAACGACACATAGGTCCACGCAACCCACCGTACGGCCTGACGCAGAAACTGCCCCTTGATGAGCCGTGTAACAAAAACAATCAGGAGCCATGCCAGCGCAAGCGTCGCAATAATGCCAAGCAAATAGGATCTGCTCGGCCATGTGATCTCTCGCATCACGCCGACAACCGTCCAGATAAGCGTGACATAGAATATAGCCCGCAATCTGCGGTGGATAACGGCCAAGATGCGCATACGCCATTTCGGCCAGCCTTCGCGGCTCGCCATCCAATTGCGAATGGGGGCCTCAAATGCCATCCGCATCAGATGGGCAACAACAAACAGCCCAATGGCGATGGCGATTTGATAAAAATTCCAAGGCCGCAACATCGATGTGACGAACATCTCGGTTTGCTCAATCAAACTTTGCCCAGCACCGACCAATTGCTCTAGCTGATCTTCGATCGCTGCCGAGGTCTCAATTTGGTCTTGCGTATCGTGCTGCGCCATTGTTTGCCCTTTTGTTCTACTGTGACATGCGCAATGTCATCCGACAAGCGACAGCCCTTGCGAATTTGCCCTGCAATCTATAACTGAAGTGCCATGAGACCTGTTTTTGATATGGATGATCGTGCACGGCTGCCTTGGCGGTTCTATGGCGCGGCTTGCACAATTCTTGCGCGCGGCTAAACCCGCGCCAATCTCATCCACGTCTAACCTTCACACATATTATACGGGAGAGGACCATGTCCCCCAAAACGATCTATGATAAAATCTGGGATGCCCATGTCGCACATGAGGCTGAAGATGGCACTTGCTTGCTTTATATTGACCGCCACCTTGTCCACGAGGTGACATCACCACAAGCGTTCGAAGGCTTGCGTATGGCTGGCCGCAAGGTGCGCCGCCCTGATCAAACAATCGCTGTCCCAGATCACAACGTGCCAACAACCGCTGGCCGTAACGATCCTAAAAACATGACCGAAGACAGCGCCATTCAGGTTGCTGCCTTGGACAAAAACGCCAAGGATTTCGGCATTCACTACTACCCAGTGTCTGACGTGCGCCAAGGTGTCGTGCATATCGTTGGCCCTGAGCAGGGTTGGACATTGCCGGGCATGACTGTTGTTTGTGGTGACAGCCACACGGCGACACACGGCGCGTTTGGCTCGCTTGCCCACGGCATCGGCACATCCGAGGTTGAACATGTTCTGGCGACGCAAACGCTGATCCAGAAGAAATCCAAGAACATGAAAGTCGAAATCACTGGCAAGCTCGCGCCCGGAGTGACCGCTAAGGACATTACCATGGCCGTGATCGGCGAAACAGGCACTGCTGGTGGCACAGGCTACGTGATCGAATATTGTGGTTCCGCGATCCGCGATTTGTCCATGGAAGGCCGCATGACGGTTTGTAACATGGCAATTGAGGGCGGCGCACGCGCTGGCCTGATCGCACCTGATCAAACAACATATGATTACTGCATGGGCCGCCCGCACGCACCAAAAGGTGCCGAATGGGAAGCCGCGATGACATATTGGAAAACGCTTTTCACCGACGAAGGCGCGCATTTCGACAAGGTCCTGACAATCAAAGGCGAAGACATCGCGCCGCTGGTCACATGGGGCACATCACCCGAAGACGTGCTGCCAATCACGAGCGTCGTGCCTGATCCGGCTTCGTTCGAGGGTGGCAAGGTCGACGCCGCTGCACGTTCCATCGACTACATGGGCCTGACGGTTGGTCAAAAACTGTCAGACATCGAAATCGATACCGTGTTCATCGGCTCTTGCACCAACGGCCGGATCGAAGATTTCCGCGCCGCTGCTGCAATCCTGAAGGGTAAAAAGATTAAAGACGGCCTACGCGCCATGGTCGTGCCCGGTTCTGGTCTTGTGCGTGCACAAGCCGAAGAAGAAGGCATCGCACAAGTGTTCAAAGATGCAGGCTTCGAATGGCGCCTTGCAGGCTGTTCCATGTGTCTGGCGATGAACCCAGATCAGTTGCAACCAGGTGAACGCTGTGCAGCCACATCCAATCGCAATTTTGAGGGTCGCCAAGGCCGTGGTGGGCGTACTCACCTCGTATCCCCTGCGATGGCCGCCGCTGCGGCGCTGACAGGTCGCCTGACTGACGTGCGGGACTTGATGTAATGCCCCTTTGCCAAAATACCCTCACAAACCCGCAAAATGCGGCACCGGAGAATGACAATGCAAAAATTTGATAATCTGAGCGGCATTGCCGCGCCTATGCCGTTGGTCAACATCGACACAGATATGATCATCCCAAAGCAGTTTTTGAAAACGATCAAGCGGTCCGGCCTCGGCGCCAACCTGTTTGACGAAATGCGCTTTACGCTCGAAGGCGACGAAATCCCTGAATTCGTGCTGAACAAACCGCAATACCGCGATGCATCGATCCTTGTCGCAGGTGATAACTTTGGCTGTGGCTCTTCTCGCGAACATGCGCCTTGGGCGATTGCCGATTTCGGTATCCGCTGCGTGATTTCCACCAGCTTCGCCGACATCTTTTACAACAACTGTTTCAAGAACGGCATTCTGCCGATCGTTCTTCCTGAGGATCAGCGCGATGCTTTGATGCAGGATGCTGAAAAGGGCGCGAATGCGCGGATCGAAATTGATCTTGAGGCACAAACTGTAACTGCGTCCGATGGCAGCGTGTTCAATTTCGACGTCGATGCATTCAAGAAGCATTGCTTGCTCAATGGTCTCGACGACATCGGCCTGACCATGGAAAAGGCGGCATCAATCGACACATTCGAATCGCAAGCAAGCGCGGCTCGCCCGTGGGTCTAACGACCGATTTGCTCTAAAGTCGTTACAATCGACACCAAAAACACGGGCAAACAGCATTTGTCCGTGTTTTTCTTTGTCCAACTACATCTAGTAGCTCCCGCCATAACTTGTATTTTTGGCGAACGCGGCCGTTGCGCATCCGCATCACTTTGGCATCCGGTGCCGCGCTAAATTTTCGTTCAAGCCCCTGAATTCTTGTCCAAATTGCCCCGCTCCGGCATGATTAAGGCAAGAATGAGGCAGCCACCTTTGGTGGATAAAAAACGGTAACACAATGACAACGATCGCAAGCGGCAGCAGTGCTGTCTACAAACGTATCCCCGGCGCGGCATTGCGCGCGGTGCTTGTCTTATGGCTGGTGCTGATCCCTGCGCTAATCGCCCCCGCTGATCGCGTTGAAAACATGTTGGTCGTCGCCTTTGTTGCTGTCTTTGCTGCGGTGTTCACATTGGTTGAATACAGCTCCAACGCACCCAGCCTTGTCGAATTTCGCGCAGCCCCCCCATTTAACCGTCTGCGGTTTGTCAGTTTGATGCTCATCGTGTTTTGTCTATCGCACCTTGCGCGTGGGCTAGACGGTGCAGCAGGGTTTACATTGTTTGCCCATGCCATCGGGATCAAGATGGGGCAAATTGCCGACTTTCCATATTCTCCTGTGCGGCTGTTGATCTCTATCATGCCCGAGAGCACTGAAACGGCGCAGTTGATCCAGATGCGCACGATGGCTGGACTGTCCTACCTGACTTCGATTGTTACGCTGTTGGCCTTTATCCTCGTGTTGCGGTTTCGTGGGTGGCCGCAGCGATCAGGCGTTTTCAATGTCTGGGTGAACCTGCCAACATTTGATCCAGCTGCTGGTGGCGATGTCGTGGACCGTTTGAACCGGGACAGCATGTTCAATTTGATCCTTGGTTTCTTGTTGCCGTTCATTTTGGCGGCGATCGGCAAGATAGCAAATGACTTCGTTCAGCCGATCACGATCACAAGCTCTCATACGCTTATTTGGATGATTACATTATGGGCATTCTTGCCGCTTTGTCTGTTGATGCGCGGCGTTGCCCTCGCACGGGTTGCTCAAATGATCTACGTCCAGCGCAAACGGGCTTTCGCTCGGGCGTCGCGCTCTGGGTCGCAGCAATTGGTCTAATAACTGGGCAAGCTTCTGCGAATGAAATTCGCGTTGCAACTTTTGCAGCCCCGCTCAGCCGCGACGGGCCGACCTTGCTACTGCGTGACATCATGCGCGGGGACGATCAAATTACAGCAATTCTCGCGATCATCGCGCAGGTTGATCCCGATATTATCTTGCTGACGGATTTTGATTACGATCTGGATCAGGTCGCTTTGGGCGCTTTCGCGCAAAAGGCCGCATTCCCCTTTCATTTTTCCCTGCCTCCCAATGCCGGAATTGCCACGGGGCTTGATCTCGATGGCAACGGCTATCTTGGCGATGCACGCGATGCGCAGGGCTATGGCCGGTTCAAGGGCGATGGCGGCATGGCGATCCTGTCCAAACTGGCGATTAACGAAAGCGGCGTTCAGGATTATTCGCCAATGCGTTGGCGCGACTTGGCAGGTGCGACCCTTCCTTCGGTCAGTGGTGCGCCATTTCCCAGTGCACAGGCGCAGGAAATTCAACGCCTGTCGAGCAACGGACATTGGATCGTGCCATTTCAGCCTGAGGGCATGGCACCGTTTTCACTATTGGCTTTTGACGCTACGCCACCCGTGTTCGACGGGCCAGAGGACATGAATGGCCTTCGCAATCGCGATGAATTGCGCTTGATTTCCTATATGATCGACCAAATAGAAGGCCCGTTTATCGTCGCAGGCAACAGCAATCTGGATCCGTCGGATGGTGATGGCATGTCCGCCGCGATGGATGCGTTTTTAAGCCGCGCTGATCTGCTTGATCCTTTTCCAAGCAGTTTGGGCGGTATGGTGGCGGCGGACCCCGCGCACATTGGCGACCCTCGCTATGATACCGTAGACTGGCCCTCGGATGGACCGGGAAACTTGCGTGTGTCCTATGTCTTGCCAAGTGTGGAATGGGCGGTTTCGGATGCGGGTGTAACCTGGCCCGCGCCGGATGATCCCGCTGCCGCCTTACTGGGTGAGGATGGGCTCCTTGCAGGCGCGCATAGGCTCGTTTGGGTCGACATTCAGCACTAGGTTTCTCTCTGGTATCTTGATCAAAACCTCGTTGCACGCTAGGGCAGGGCAACTCTTATTTCTTGCAAAGGACGCAATATGTCTAACCCTTCTCTTTTGATCCTCGCCGGTGACGGCATCGGCCCTGAAGTTATGGATCAGGTCAAACGTATTATCGGTTGGTTCGGCGACAAGCGTGACTTGGCATTCGACGTATCAGAAGACCTCGTTGGTGGCGCTGCTTATGACAAGCACGGCGTACCGCTACATGATGACACGATGGCCAAGGCCCAAGACGTCGACGCAGTATTGCTCGGCGCAGTCGGCGGACCCGCCTATGACGACCTTGATTTCAGCGTAAAGCCAGAGCGTGGCCTTCTGCGTTTGCGCAAGGAAATGGATCTCTTTGCAAACCTGCGCCCAGCTCAGTGCTTTGATGCGTTGGCTGACTTTTCATCCTTGAAAAAAGACATCGTTGCAGGCCTCGACATTATGATCGTGCGCGAACTGACGTCTGGTGTTTACTTCGGTGAACCACGCGGCATCCACGTTGAAAACAACGAACGCGTCGGCATCAATACGCAACGCTATACCGAATCCGAGATTGCCCGCGCCGCCCGCGCTGCATTCGAATTGGCACGTAAACGCGGCAACAAAGTTTGCTCCATGGAAAAGGCCAACGTCATGGAATCTGGCATTCTATGGCGTGACGTGGTGAACGAAATCCATCAGGCCGAATATGCCGATGTCGAACTGTCCCACATGTATGCGGACAACGGTGCAATGCAATTGGTTCGCGCGCCGAAGCAATTCGACGTGATCCTGACGGACAACTTGTTTGGTGATATTCTTTCTGATTGCGCCGCGATGTTGACCGGATCTTTGGGCATGTTGCCGTCCGCTTCGCTCGGTGCGCCAATGGCAAATGGTCGACCCAAGGCGATGTATGAACCGGTACACGGTTCAGCGCCTGACATTTCCGGCCAAGGCAAAGCGAACCCGATCGCTTGCATCCTGTCCTTCGCTATGGCGCTTCGCTACTCGTTTGACCAAGGCGAAGAGGCGACCCGCCTCGAGGCCGCGATTGAAAAAGTGCTTGCCGACGGTGCCCGCACTGGTGACCTGATGGGCCCAGAAGGCGGCACACCTTTGTCCACAACTCAAATGGGTGATGTCATCCTCAAGGCGCTCGACGCGTCACTATAAGCTAATCAGGCAGCCAAATAATTGAACCCCGGTCACCCGTGGAATTCATAATTTGGCTGCCGCACGACCCGCGTATCGTGCACAGGATTTTGCAGGCTGGATTTCGACAGTCTGACAATCGCATGATCTAAACATAGGAAAGCAGGGGTTTTTATGTCTGGAAATTTACGCGGTGTTCTATTTGCGCTCGCAGCCTTTGCAGTATTTTCGACCCATGATGTCGCGATCAAGGTGCTCGGCGGAAGCTATTCGCCGATCCAAATCGTATTTTTCTCTGTTTTGCTATCCTTCCCGCTAGCCACGGTCATGTTGATGCGCGACAGCACCCAAGGTACGCTGATCCCGCGGCATCCTTGGTGGGTGGCGCTTCGCACGCTTGCGGCCGTGGTGACGGGATTTTCGATCTTTTACGCCTTTTCCCACCTGCCGCTTGCGCAAGTCTACGCCATTCTCTTTGCCTCTCCTTTGCTGATTACCGTTTTGGCGATCCCTGTATTGGGAGAGGTCGTTCGTCTCCGGCGCTGGGTTGCTGTCATTGTCGGGTTGTTGGGCGTTTTCATCGTCTTACGACCCGGGCAAACCGATTTGACTTTGGGGCATTTCGCGGCACTTGCGGGCGCGATCGGTAGTGCGGTTGCGTCCATCATTGTGCGGAAAATCGGATCCGAGGAACGGCCCGTTGTGATGCTTCTTTACCCGATGGTTGCGAATTTCACTGTTATGGCGTTCTTGCTGCCAACTGTCTACAAACCCATGCCGATTGAACATTTGGGCCTGTTAGGCGTTGTTGCTGTGCTCGCTTGGACTGCCAGCCGTTTCATTATCAGCGCCTATCAAAACGGTGAGGCCGCAATCATCGCACCCATGCAATACAGTCAAATCGTCTGGGCGAGTATTTATGGCTTTTTCTTCTTTGGTGAAGTTGTCGATTTCCAAACAGGTCTCGGTGCTTTGATCATCATTGCCAGCGGTGTCTACATTGTCTTGCGAGAGAGCAGGGCGGATGCATCTAACAATACGCCGGTTTTGCGCACACGTTCCCGCGGCGATACCGCAGCCAGCCCTCGGGTCAGTGTGTTGATGCGCGCGATAGGTAAAATTCCGCCCCGCCAATAGCCCAGTTAATCGAGGGGAACCGCGCTAAAGCTGTCTGCCTTTGCTCGGTTCCAGCGGCTTCGGTAACCCCAATCGCCACCGTCATCATCCAATAAAAACCCATGTGGCAAATAGCGGTAAACTTCTTGGCCCTCGACCATTGTGCCGTCGCTTTTGCGTGTCATGAAATGATAGGGTAGAAAATCGCGTGGATCGTGCAATCCTGCGGCCCCTGCCATTTCGCCAAGCGCCTTCATCGTGTTGTCGTGGAAACGCGCAACGCGCCGTGATTTATCACCAACTTTCAACGCTTTCTGGCGCTCCGGGTCCTGCGTGGTGACGCCAACAGGGCAATGATTGGTATGACACGCCTGCGCCTGAATGCAGCCAATCGCAAACATATAGCCACGCGCCGAGTTGCACCAATCAGCGCCCAGCGAAAGCGCGTGCGCGATGTCAAATGCTGATACCAATTTACCTGCCGCCCCAATGCGCACACGGTTGCGCAAATTCGCGCCGCGCAGGGTGTTATGAACAAACGTCAGCCCTTCAACCATCGGCATGCCCACGTGGTTTGCAAACTCTAGCGGCGCCGCACCAGTGCCGCCCTCTGTCCCGTCCACCACGACAAAATCGGGCACGATACCCGTTTCCAACATGGCCTTCACAATACACATGAATTCGCGCCGGTGCCCGATGCACAGCTTAAATCCGACGGGCTTGCCATCTGACAATTCGCGCAACCTTCCGATAAATTTCATCAGGCCAATCGGGTCTGAAAATTCGGGGTGCGCCGCAGGGGACACACAATCAACACCCATCGGGATGTCTCTTGCCTCTGCAATTTCTTCGGTGATTTTTGATGCGGGCAACATCCCACCATGGCCGGGTTTCGCGCCTTGGCTGAGCTTGAGCTCGATCATTTTGACCTGATCGCTCGCAGCATGCTTGGCGAATTTTTCACCATTGAACGAACCGTCTTCATTCCGACACCCAAAGTAGCCGGATCCAATTTCATAAATCAGGTCACCACCACCCGCGCGGTGGTAACGGCTAATGCCCCCTTCGCCCGTATCATGGGCAAATCCGCCCGCCTTTGCGCCACTATTAAGAGCCGAAATCGCATTCGCGGAAAGCGATCCGAATGACATCGCGGAAATATTGTAAAGTGAGGCGCTATAAGGCTGCTTGCAATCGGGGCCACCTATCGTGACGCGAAAATCATGATCATCAAAATGAACAGGCACGACAGAATGGGTCAACCAACTATATCCCGCTTCGTAGACTTTTTCTTGCGTGCCAAATGGCCGCTTATCCTCGTCACCCTTTGCGCGTTGATAAACCAATGATCTGGCTTCTCGGCTAAATGGCTGCTCTTCCTTGTCGCCCTCGATCAAATATTGCCGAATTTCGGGGCGAATTTTTTCAAATAGATAGCGGGCATGGCCAAGTACGGGATAGTTCCGCAGGATCGCGTGGCTATCTTGCATCATGTCCCGAATGCCGAGCGCCGTAAGAGCAGCAAAAATCAATGCTGGCACCCAAAGCCAATTTTGCCACGGCATCAGGACCAAGCAAATGACAGTCAACACCGCCACAGCGGTGAACACAAAATAACGTTCTTCGGTAATGAGTTTGATCACTGTTTCCGGCCTTTGCGGTTGGTGCGGTCCTGCCCAGCCTAGGACGGTTTTTCCAACAACAAAAGTATCTTGCACATTTTCTGTAACGAAGGCGTTAATGCCGCGCTAGAAATCGACCGTTACACCGGGCAAATTCAACGCTTTGATCAGCTCGCGCAATTCTTGGCGGGCCGCAACATTTGAAATGTTCAGCCCCTTTACGCCCAGATCGCGAAGGTCAAGCAACGTCAGGCCGCGCGGAAACAGTTCACGAAAAATGACCCGTTCGTTAAAGCCGGGTGCCGTGCGAAAACCAATCCGCTTGGCCAGCTTATCAATGACCCGTTCCATCTTTTCTTTGTTGATCATGGCCTGTGCACCCATACGGTTGCGCACAACGATCCAATCAATGGGCGAAAGTCCGGCTTGTGATCGTAACTGCCGCGCATTCCAAACCATTTCGGAATAGACGGATGGTCCGGTGATTTCTTCACCGTCACTATCGACATGGGCCAACAGATCAAAATCGATAAAGCTGTCGTTCAACGGCGTGATCAACGTATCGGCCAGCGAATGCGCAACTTGGCTCAGGCGGGTGTGCGACCCGGGGCAGTCGATCAAGATAAAGTCATTTTCGGGCTCTAACCCGGTAACAGCCATTGATAGACGGTGGTCATAGGCGTTTTCACCGGGCCCAAGCATCGCTTGGTCGATTTCAGGTAAATCGTGATAGGATGGCGTCGGCAGATCAAGCCCCTCTGCCTGCAAAAACGTGCGGCGGTTGCTAATATAGCGACCCATTGTCTTTTGACGCAGGTCCAAATCCAAACAGCCAACTTTGTGCCCCATACGCGAAAGGGCCGTTGCCACATGCATGGAAACGGTCGACTTGCCCGCTCCGCCTTTTTCGTTGCCTACGACGATAATATGCGCCACTGGATTGCCCTTCGATGCGTTTGTTTCGCCTTCTATATGCTGCCCTGCAGCCAAGTAAAAGCATCGCCTCGCGGCAGCTTTCATTTTCTGGCTCGGGTTGACAGGGCTGCAACAAACCACCATGTGCACCTCAACCGACCGCATCCTGCCGCGTGAGCAGTGCGCGTGACGCGCTACACGGTCGATGACACAGGTTTCCCAATTCACGCAGGGGGTCCAGCGCCAATGTTGGCGCGACTACTGCAACCCGTGGGCGCATGATGCGCCCATACCGCTATGCGTGGGGGAAACCCTGCGCGGAAAGAATACTATGGATTTTGATATGCTGGGCCTCGCGCCCCGTCTTGTTGAGAAATTAAAAGAACAAGGCATCACCGAACCAACGCCAATCCAAACCCAAGCAATCCCGCATGCCATGAATGGCCGCGATGTCATGGGTTTGGCGCAAACTGGCACGGGCAAGACGGCGGCATTTGGCCTGCCGATGATTGACGCGTTGATGAAGGCAGGCGTAAAGCCAAGCCCCAAAACAGCGCGCGGTCTGATCCTCGCGCCAACACGCGAACTTGCAAAACAGATCGCTGATAACCTCACCAACTACACCAAGGGCAGCCACCTCAAAGTGGCGCTTGTTGTCGGTGGCGCGGGTATCGTTGCCCAAACAAAACGCCTGCAAAACGGTGTCGACCTGTTGGTCGCAACACCTGGTCGCTTGATCGACCTGATCGATCGCAAGGCCGTCCGCTTGAACGAAACGATCTATCTTGTGCTCGATGAGGCGGATCAAATGCTCGACATGGGCTTTATCCATGCCCTGCGCCAAATCGCACCACTTTTGGCGAAGCCACGCCAGACAATGATGTTCTCTGCGACAATGCCAAAATTGATGGCGGAACTCGCGAGCACTTATCTGGATGATCCGGTTCGCGTTCAGGTGAACCCTCCGGGCATGGCGGTCAAAAAGATTAACCAGTCATTGCACTATGTGGCCCAAGCGGCGAAATCCGATCTGCTGGTTGAACTGCTCGACGGCCACCGAGAAGAGCTTGCTCTGGTCTTTGGGCGCACAAAGCATGGCTGTGAAAAGCTCTACAAATTCCTTGAAAAAAAGGGATTTGCCGCGGCTTCCATCCACGGCAACAAATCACAAGGCCAACGAGAACGGGCCATCACTGCCTTTAAGGCAGGCAAGGTTCGCGTGCTTGTCGCTACAGACGTCGCGGCCCGCGGGATTGATATTCCCGGTGTGCGCCACGTCTATAACTATGATCTGCCGAACGTCCCTGAAAACTACGTCCACCGTATCGGCCGCACCGCGCGTGCTGGCGCCGAAGGTTCAGCCGTTGCATTTTGCGCACCTGATGAGATCGTCGATCTTAAGGATATCGAAAAAGCGATGAAAGAAAGCATCCCTGTCGCGTCAGGCCGCGAATGGGAAATTATGCCCGGTCAGAAAAAGCGCCCCAATGGTGGCGGCGGCGGTGGCCGTGGACGCGGTGCACCTCGCAATGGCGGTGGCGGCAAACCTGGCGGTGGACGTCCGGGTGGCGGAAAGCCCGGCGGCGGTAAACCCGGCGGTGGTGGACAGCGTCGCCGCAAACCACGCGGTTAATCCCCAATCAGGTCTTTCGGCGTGAGCACAGGCGGGACGTCAAACCCGTTCCGCCAACATACCAAACATAACACCGGATCAGTCCCCGTTTCCATCGCGTGGGGCTGATTGCTTTTGTGAAAACTCGTATCACCGGATTGGAGCCATTCATCAGGCTCCCCCTCGCGCATAAAACGCGCCGTGCCGCCAACGACAATATACATTTCTTCGGCAGGGTGGTGGTGCCACGTATAATAAAGATGGGCCGGCATATAGACCATCCACATCCAAAGCGAGCTGCTGTTGAATGGCCCTCCCGCCCCGATGATCGAATAACAACCGAACCGATCCAAGAAATCCTGCCCGATATCAGTGCCCTTATAAGTTTCCCGCCAATGCCCGTGTGGGCCTGCCTCAACAATCGCGTCGCGTAGGGCAGGGCGGTTGCTGGGCATGGCTGCGTCTGCCTGCAGAAGAGGCAAACTAGGTGTGTGAAATACGGGCACATCTTGTGGGTGGGTGTCTCGCGGAAATGGCGCAAACAATAGCGCATCGGGGTTTTCGCAATAGGCGGTTTCCGCCTCTTTCAATAACGTGGCATAGCTTGTATTTGCGTCGGCCATAACAACACCTCTTTGCATTATGCATTCAGTTTGTCGTTATTGCACCGTAGGTTCTTTGCTTTTGCCGACATGAAGCATGCCGCAAAAGAGGAGAGCAGCCAGATTGTCACGTAATCCCACCACACGCCTCACCCAACGGAAATCGCGCAGGCGGCGGTCACATTAGGAGCGTTTACTTATTCGATGCGAGCGCTTGATGAAATGCCTCAAACGATGCTTTTGGCGTTCTCTTTTGGGTCTCATAGTCAACGTGCACCAGGCCAAAACGCTTTTCATACCCAAGCGCCCACTCGAAGTTATCCAACAGCGACCATCCGAAATACCCCTGCATTGGCACCCCATCCGCAATGCAGCGCAAGACGGCCTGTAAGTGATCGTCAAAATATTTCACGCGTACCGGATCGTCGCAGCGGCCATCCACAACGCTATCGTCGTTTGCCATACCATTCTCTGTGACCATCAGTGGCAAATCACCGGTGTATTCCGCGTGCACCCGCTTTAGCAGCATCTCAAGCCCTTGCGGATAAATCTCCCAACCCATCTGCGTCTTGGGCAGCGGGCCTTCGGTTTCCTGCATATGCGGCCACGGCTGATCCGGCATCGCTGTGATAAGTCCACGCGTATAATAATTGATCCCTAGCCAATCCATCGGCTGACCGATCGTCGCCAGATCATCCTCATACCCATCAGGCATATGCTGCCCCACAGCACTGATCATATCTTCGGGATAGTGCCCCTTAAAAAGGCTATCCATGAACCATCGGGTTTGGATCGCGTCAAAGGCTTTGGTCGCGGTGATGTCCGCTGGTGTATCGGTTGCCGGTTCGCCATGACCAAGGTTCAGAACAATCCCGAGGTTCTTCTGCCCATGTTCGCGCATGACATCCATCGCATTGCCGTGTGCCAGTTGGATGTGATGCATCGCCCGCATTGCCGCACGAATATCACGCAAGCCGGGGGCGTGGCCGCCCAGAAAATGCGACAGCCAAGCCACACACCAAGGCTCATTGATCGTGGCAACACGTTCCACGCGATCACCGATCCGCTCGATCACCGCGCGGGTCATATCAGCAAAGCGCACCGGTGTTTCACGATTGGCCCAACCGCCAATGTCCGCCATCGCCGACGGCAGTTCCCAATGGTAAAGCGTCAGGTTCGGATTAAGCCCGCGTTCCACAATCGCGTCTACCAAACGGTCATAATAATCTAACCCTTCGGGGTTCACGGTCTTCCCGTCCGGCATCACCCTCGCCCATGACGTTGAAAAACGATAGGAATCGAACCCGCCAGATTTGATGATGTCTAAGTCGTCCTCAAAACGGTGGTAATGGTCGCAGGCGATTGAGCCGTCGTCATTGCCCACCACATTTCCGGGTGTGGCCGACCACGTGTCCCAATGGCATGATCCGCAATTCCCGAACTTTGACCCTTCGATCTGATAGGCCGCCGTAGCTGCGCCGAATTGAAAGTTTTTGGGAAAGTCTTGGCGGGTAAAGCGAAAGCTCATATCGGATCCTTAGGTGCATCATTTAGATGCCCTATCGAACATACAACCACGACTCTGGTCCAGCCCCATTTCATTGCGATCGAAATCTCCTAGGCACACTCGCTTTCTTTAGATCGGCACCGTGAGTGTGATGGGGCTTATCGTCAGAAAATACCCGTACAAAAAAGGGGCCAAAATATCGAAGCCGGCGCTCCCTTTTCCCTTTGCTTTTGGAGCCCAACCGCACAGCTTCAGTTGTCGATTCCACCAAGCTCACAACCCCTAGGTTAGTTGGGTTTCAATTGGGGCCAAACTGTGTCTGGAAATCGGGCAATTTTTCGACAAAATGATGTAAAATTCATTAAAAATTAATATTTTCAATAGGTTAAAATCATGACCCAACGTCACATTGGAAAGATCAAATGTGACGATATTTATTCAAATTGCGGACACATTTCATTCGTAAACCTTGCTCAACGGTATGAGAAAAAGGAACGACGCTGTGAATATTATGCTAGACAATGGCTGCCACCATTTCGAAGCGGCAACACCAGTAAAAAGTAACATCCGCCTTGTTTCGGACAACAATGCTAAAAAAGCAAAGTTCGAGAACATCGCAATCATTGGTTTGGGTTATGTGGGATTGCCACTCGCTGTTTGTTTAGCAGACAAATTCGAAGATGTACGCGGCGTTGATATCTCTGAGCGGCGTGTTGGCGAAATCAAAAACGGTTTCGACTCTACGAATGAGATCAGCAAATCCGAGCTTGAGACTTCTGGACTTTCCGTCAGCACCGATATGTCGACGTTAACGAACGCGTCTTTTTATGTAGTGACCGTACCGACACCTATTACCGACAGCCACCAGCCTGACCTTTCTCCTTTGCAGTCCGCATGCGACATGATCGGACCATACCTCAAGCGTGGCGATGTCGTTGTGTTTGAATCAACCGTTTACCCCGGCGTCACAGAAGATTTCTGTGCTCCTATTTTGGAAAAGCACTCTGGCCTAAAAGCAGGCGAACAATTTGGTTTGGGATATAGCCCAGAGCGGATTAACCCTGGCGACAAGGTGAATACAGTTCAAAACGTGATCAAGATTGTTTCCGGTGACACTCCAGAGACGCTCGAGCGTGTAAAAGCAGTTTATAACACTGTCATCAAAGCAGGCCTTCACTCTGCAACCAGCATCAAAGTTGCTGAAGCGGCTAAGGTTTTGGAAAATACACAGCGTGACATCAACATTGCATTGATGAACGAAATGTCGATGATTTGCGACAAAATCGGCGTAGATACCCGTTCCGTTATCGAAGCTGCCGATACAAAGTGGAATTTTGTGCCATTCACACCTGGTTTGGTCGGCGGACACTGCATCGGTGTCGACCCATATTACCTTGCTTCACTTGCTGATAAGGTTGGCCACCACCCGCAGGTTATCCTTGCTGGTCGCCGGACAAATGATGGCATGGTTGGCCACATCGGTGACGCTGTTATGCGCCGTATGATTGAAACTGGTAAGCCTATGCGCGATCTTCGGATTGGTATTTTCGGCGTCACTTTCAAGGAAAATGTGCCAGACATTCGCAATTCTAAATCTGCTGAGCTTGTTGAAACAATCAAGGGTTACGGTCTGTCACCGATGGTACACGACGCTCATTGTTCGGCTGATGTTGCCAAGATGGTCAACATCGACCTGACATCCCAAGACGAGATGGGCGACTTGGATGTTATGATCCTTGCAACGCCACATGCGGAATATTCCAACGATCCTAAATTCTTGGACCACCTGCGTAAGGGCGGCATCTTTATTGATGTGCGTGGTGTATATCGGAATGATGCGCGCGCTGAAGATTTCGTGTACTGGTGCCTTTAAACAAAAGGTATTGGGAACATGTTTGCTATTACGCCGATCGGGTCTTGTCGTATCACGACCCCGCTTAAACGCGGACAAGAGAAATTTGGCTTCCATCTCAACATGGATCGTTGCTACGGCTACTGTCATTCACCGGCAGAGGCTGTTCAAATGGCAAGGTTCATGTTGGGGGAAATCTCTATTCCGGCTGATGTTTGGCCGCTGGTATCACGTTCGCATACCCTTTCTGCCGCCGAAGCCACCTTTCATTCACTATCTAACTTATATGTTGTTGAGCTTGCCTCAGCAAAAGAAGTTACCGTCGACGGCGTATCCGTTCAGCTGAACTATCTAAATTCTGCATTTTCGGCGTTTTTTGCCGACAAAACGCGCGCACAAGTTTTTTGGGATCTCGCCGAAAACGGATCTGACGATAAAAAAGCCCAATTTTTGGCGGCTGAATGGTCAGCAACGCCTGAACAGATCGCCGATGCTCAGATGCTTCAACGCCTAAAGATGAAGCGGGTTACGCAAGAGAGCCTTGAGCGTGATCTCTTGGTTCTCAAACAATTGCTTCCCAATTTACTGGTTGTGTCTCACGTGAATGCCTGCAAACCAGATGGTCGCGCAATTGCATCTCGTTCCCAATTTATTGACATGGTTTTTGAGGCCACGAATGCCGTTCAGGTACCGTTTGATAACCCAACGCAGCTGATGGACGTCTATGGCCAAGCATTCGCAATCGAAGATGAGAGCACTGGATTGGCTCATTTTACGGATGAATTCGGCGCCGCACTTATGCAGCATTGGGTTCGGACGTTTGTCGCGCCGTTAGACAGCGGTGTAGGGATAATCGAAAAAAGTACGACTGAAGCCTTCGATCAAGCGGTTTCCGACGCACTTGGCGGTGCGTTTGATGAATTTACGAATTCATCATTGTTAATGCAGGCCGGGGATCTGGGAGCATTTGATCAGGCGCAAAAACTGGCTGAACAACGAACCGTTTCAATGCCAAAGTTTCTCGCGATGCCATTGGCTAAGCAAGCGGCAGATCAAGGTAATTTTGAAGCGGCGCTCGCGTTTGCAGCACCATTTTTGCAGCAAAATGATACCGCTGCAGTGCGCTTGTCAGTGATTATTTGGCACAAAATGCGTGGTCTTTCCATTGACATGAATGCCGACCTGGATGCCATAATTGAAAGTTGGAGCGCCACGACAGCGGATTGCGCCGAGCTAAATCAGCGAATTTCTGACCTTGATATGATTCTTCGGATCAAGCCCAAGCACGGCCCGACGCGCCGCGCGATGCAGGCTGCGAGAAAAGAACTGGTTACGATTATCCGCGAGGCTGGAGCGAACCGCGATCTTGCCACTTTGGACGGGTTGGCGCCGTTTGTTGATTCGCTCCAAACGACCGTGGCGGACCTAAGTCTTTGGCGTGCTCGGGTTAATTTCCAGCTGGGTTTTGACGAAGCGGCGTTGAAAATTGGACAACAGGCAGTTGCTGAACTTCCCGATAACATTAATTTATGGGTGCTTCTTATGCGCGCGGCCAAGCGTTCATCGGAGCAAGAAAAGTCGCTACATTTCGCAAAAAATGTTGTGCGGTTGGCAAAGCCAGAGAATGAAAACCTACGCATCGAGGCGCAAACTGTGTTAGACGGAAGTTCAATAGGTGCGTAAGCCATGGAACTTTTGTCAGAACAGTTGAATTTCAAACCAGAGGCAACTCTGGTGCCTTCAACGTTTTCTGATGAAATTTTCGAGGTGAGCCGCACCATTACTGATCCCGAAGTTGCACGGCAGGTTTTTGAAAAGATCACGCCAATCATCCGGAAATACCGAGCGGATAAAAAGCTGGCCATCGCGTGCGGGCTTTTGATTGAAAAGCAGCGAATTGGGACTGGAATGCGCGCGCTTTGGGATGATTTGCGGACCCGGTTCCCCGATGACATAACCGCGCTTCGGATGTTGATGCGTTGGTATCGACGCGATCAGAATGTTCCGGCTGGCATAAAACATATCGCCACCATGTTTCCGGAATGTTGGCGTGATTTGGCGCAAGCGGATCAAGCGCTTACCGGATTAGCAGAGCTCAAGGCATGGGATGAAGTCGACGAAATAATGCGCACAATTTTGGCGTTTCATCCGGCCGACCGTGCTATCCGCATGAAATATATAAAGATATTAAACGAACAGGCGCGCTATGTTGACGCTCAAAAGATTTCGACTGGCGTCGTGGGGCGTGACCGAATGGGAGCAGCGTCGCAAAAACTGCTGAATTCGGTCGATGAACGTGCTAATACAATGCTGATGCTGGGATTAGAAAGTTCTTCAGATGTGATTTCCACGATTGTCGCCTTGGCGAATAATCCACGGAAAACCACGTCTTCTGAAAACGTTGTGTTTTACACAGGCCAACTTGGCACTGGTGGTGCCGAAAGACAGATGACCCGCATCGCAACATCGTTTAAAAAACGGATGGATGATGGGGATGACAACGGTCTATCGCCGCATGTTTGGGTCAAACACGCCAATGCGGCCAGCGGTGCTGACTTTTATCTGCCTATGTTGTTAGAAGCAGGCGTGAATACACGGGTTATCGCCGACGAGCCAAATGTTGCACTCGCGGATTTAACTGACATATCTGACGAACTTGCCGCGTTGATGAAGCTTCTTTCGCCAGATATTCTGAGCCAGACATGTTCACTGATCCCAATGTTTCGAGAACACAAAACGGATGTCGCGTATCTTTGGCAGGATGGCGGGATTGTGATGGCTGCACTCGCCGCGATTATCGCCGGCGTCCCACGGATTGTAACATCATTTCGGGGCCTGCCGCCCAACCTGCGCCCAAATCTCTACCGTGATGAGCAACCCGTACTTTACGCAGCACTCGCTCGGTTGCCCTATGTCACATTCACGGCCAATAGCCAGAAATCCGCAACTGCTTATGAGGAATGGCTTGGGCTGGCCCCGGGAACCGTAATTGCTGTTCCAAACGCTACACCTGCGATTTTGCCGGATGGCGATGACAGTGATGATGCGCTTTGGTCTGACATCACGAACCGCTCGCAGCCCTGTACGAAGACGGTTATCAGCGTGTTCCGGTTTGATTCAAACAAACGCCCAATTGAATGGGTGAACGCGGCGGCGCGATATTGCAAAAACCACGACGACACACGCTTTGTCATGATTGGTGGGGGCGCGCTATTTGGTGAATGCGAAGAGTTGATTGCTCAATTGGGCCTTCAGGATCGTATTTTCTTGACCGGCATTCGAAGCAATATCGGTTTTTACATGCATAAGGCAGACATGTTGCTACACCTTGCCCGCATGGAAGGCCTGCCGAACGTTTTGATCGAAGCACAACTCGCAGGAACAGCCGTACTGGCAACACCCGCTGGCGGCACCGATGAAGTTGTGACTGATGGTGTATCGGCGCATATTTTGTCTGATTCAGACGTTTTGCCCGAAGATGAACTTGATGCAATGTTGGCGAAAATGCTAACCGATGACGTGGCGTTGGCTGAAATGGGCCGCGTTGCAAAAGAACTCGCTGGCAATCGCTTCTCGGTCGAGACGATTTTACGCCGCACAACTGACCTCTTTAAACAAATTCCACAGGACACCTAAATGAGAACTGTTTTTGTAACTGGCACCGCCGGATTTATTGGCTTTCACCTCGCTCGTCACCTTCTTGATGAGGGGTTCAAGGTTGTCGGATTTGATGCTCTGACAGACTATTATGATGTTGAGTTGAAGAAATCCCGCCATGTCATGCTTGAGAAAAACCCTAACTTCTCAGCACATATCGGACAGTTAGAGGACTATGATTTTCTGGCCAAGGTCGTGGCCGATGCGAACCCCGATGTGATTGTTCACCTCGCGGCACAGGCAGGTGTGCGGTATAGTTTGGAAAATCCGCGCGCTTATGTTGATACGAACCTGACAGGCACGTTCAACCTGATGGAAACGGCTCGTATTCAAAAAGTTGATCACCTGCTGATGGCATCAACGTCGTCCGTTTATGGCGGCAACACGCAAATGCCATTTGAAGAAACGCAAAAAACCGAGCTGCCGTTGACGCTCTATGCCGCGACTAAAAAGGCGAACGAGGGCATGGCGCATTCCTATTCGCACCTGTGGCATATTCCGACCACGATGTTCCGCTTCTTTACGGTTTATGGGCCGTATGGTCGCCCCGATTTGGCGCTATTCAAATTTGTAAAAGCGGCCATCGCGGATGAGCCGATTGACGTCTACAACCACGGAAAAATGGCACGCGATTTTACCTATGTTGATGATTTGGTGCACTCGATCCGCTTGTTGGTGGATACAGTGCCACCCATGCCGAATGCCGACGCACCAAAGATCGAGGGTGACAGTTTGAGCCCAGTTGCCCCGTTCCGCACAATGAACATCGGCAACGGCGCGATTGTTCCATTGATGGATTTCATTGACGAAATTGAAAACGCGCTTGGCAAACCAATCAAGAAAAACATGATGGAAATGCAAAAAGGCGATGTGCCTGGCACATGGGCGAATACCGATCTATTGGAAACATTGACCGGCTACCGGCCCAATACACCGGTAAAAGAAGGTATTCGGCGGTTTGTCGAATGGTATCGCGACTATTACAAAGTCTAGGCGTTGATAACCACACCAGCACATATCACACCGCCTGACACATTGGGCCGTATTGGTATCCTTATGGAAAGGGAGCTGAAAACGCGCTTTTCGGGGGGGGCTCTTGGTTACCTTTGGGCATTTATAACCCCGATGGTTTGGATCGGGTTTGTCGTTGTCCTGTTTTGGGTCCTTGAGCGTGTTCCCCCAATTCATGTTGGCGCCGAAATTTTCGTCGCCACCGGCATTTTGCCTTACATCTTTTTTAGGCAAACTGTTTCGGCGCTCGGTCGTTCTATTCCGTCACAACGGTACATGCTGTATCTGCGGCCTGTCCAAACCAATGACATCTTGACTGCCACGATGTTGTTAGAAGGTTTCAATGCCGTAATTACTGCAATCGTTGTATTGGCGGGCATCACGCTCGTATTCGGTGTGAAGTTGCCTGCTTCATTCGCAAATCTTTTGATGTGTCTGGTAATGGCGTGGTTGTTTGGCTGTGGTGTTGGACGATTTACAGCGGCGCTCGGGTTGATCAGTGACAGTTTTGCACGTTCGGTTCCATTGATCTTGCGACCCATGTTCTGGCTATCCGGTATTTTCTATACCGCTGCAGAACTGCCGGAACAGGCGCGTGATCTGTTATGGTATAGCCCATTGCTTCATATCGTAGAGTTGACCCGAGAAGCATATTTTATCGGCTATGTTTCACCAATTTCCACTGCGCTTTATCCGTTGGGCGTAACTGCAATATTCTTCCTCGTGTCGATCCCAATTGAGCGGTTCGCAAATAAGCGGCGCATTACGCGGCATCGATTATGATAAAACTTCACGATGTAAGCATTTTTAGACCCGGAATTCGGCCAGGTGACCCGATATTGCTCAATGCAAATACGAGGTTTGGTACGGGTGAGCGTATCGGCATTTTGGCAAAAATTGGCACGGGCAAATCATCCATTGCGCGGATGCTGTCGGGGGTGGATGAGCCGGATCAAGGCCATGTCGAACGTCAGGGCCGTGTTAGCTGGCCCATTGGCTTTGCAGGTTTTCTGCATCCAAATTTGACGGTTGCCAAGAACCTAGAATTTTTCGCCCGTCTCATCGGCATGCCGGTTGAGCAAGTCATCGATTTTTGCGACGAATTTTGCCAGCAACCCGGACTACTTTCGAAATTTGTAAAAGACCTTACACCGACCCAACGCGCAATGTTGTCCTATAGCTGCGCTATGGTTGTTGACACGCCAACCACCTATATCGCTGATGAGGTTATTGCGGTCGGAGTCGCTTCAGATCGTGAGAGATGTGACGAGGTGCTGTTTGAGCGTCTTCAAACAGGTGGATTGGTATATTTGTCGCGAAATATCAGGCAGATCGAACGCTATTGCGACCGCTATTATGTTTTTATCAACAATCGTCTTATTCCGTGCGATGATTTAGTTGCTGCGCAACGCGCACTTGACCGCACTACGACACAGCCCAAAGAGCAAGAAAATGTCTGATCCGCAAACACCCGAAGAAAAAGAAGCGATCCGAATTGCAGCGTGGCGCGCCGAGCGTGCACGCATTGCAGAAGCAGAAAAGGCAGAAAGGGTTGCGCAAAAGGCAGCCGAAAAAGAAGAATCTGCAAGAGCCGTTGAGGCCCAAACAGAACAAGCAACGCAAGACTTATTGTCCAAAGCCGCGCTTGCAGATCGGAACATTGGAAAATCAGCCAATATAAAACGACCTCGGTTCATGTCGCGGGTCAGCTTGATTTTTCGAGTATTGATCATCGTGATTTTGCCATTTGTGGCAGCGACCTATTATCTATTCTACGTCTCGACCCCGCTCTATGAGGCGCAATCTGTGATCGCTATTTCCAAGTCGGATAGCGGCGGGAATAATAGCAGTTCGGGTGTTTTGGGGGGCATGCAGCGCTCCGCAAACCTTTCTGAGATGTTCCGTGCACACGCCTATATCCGAAGCCAGGCGCTGATGGATGCCCTTGAACTGGAAACAGGCTTTGTAACGGAATTTAGTAGCGAAGCGCTTGACCCCATAAGCCGGCTGCGTGACATCAACTTTTTGTCTATTAGCAAGTTGATGCAGTTTGATCGCTTTGTGGAATCGACGGTGGATCTTCAAAGCGGCCTCTTGACCCTATATGTTCGGGCACCAACGCAAGACCATGCAATCAAAATTTCGCGCGCGGTCCTCAACGAAACAGCCGTTCAGGTGAATGTTTTGGGGCAAGAAATATTTGATCAACGCCAAGCCCACGTGTCTGATGCACTAAAGTCTGCACAAGAACAGCTGTCGCAAGCCCAAGCTGACCTCGTTTCATTGCAAATCGAATATCAGGAAGCCGACCCGCGCAATCGTGTGGAAAGCATTTATACGACGATCCGTGATTTGGAGGCCCAAGCCCAAGAACTTAGTAGCACAATCCAGACCGCTCAGATTTCGGGTGTTGGCAGCAGCCCACAAACGGTGCAAGCCATCGCACTGGAGGCCCGTATTCGCGAGAGAATTGAAACCGAAAGGGGGCGCCTTGTTGAACCAGCAGGGGATGGGGAAGTATCTTTAAATACGTTATTGATTGAGTTTGAACTTGCGAGCCTCAATGTAGGGCTAGCCCAAGACGCTGTCAGAACGGCTCTTGGGGCGCAATCACGGGTCGGACAAGAGGCGGCGCTCAATCGCAGTTTGTTTCAGATTGTCGTGCCCCCGCGGACTGCAGCAACCCCAATTTATCCAAAAATTCCAAGTTCGCTTGCTCTTGTATTGCTAGTCTCGCTAATGATTTTGGCCACTATGTCTCTATTTCGGACACGGACTTATTGATTTTGGAACGCGGACAGTAGCTTGAAGTGCGTTAACTGAAAATCCGCTCGGACATTGGCTGAAAGTTTTTTCAAATAATTTCGACCTGTAGCGCGGTTATGGGTCCAGAGGGTTTGAGGAGTGCTAGCGTAGTTGTCTGCCCCCACATGTCTTTGCAACCATATGCGTGTCAGCTCATGGGTCTCTGGCTTCGACAGGATTGTCAGACGAACCGGGAATTCGCGGTCGATAGTCTCAAAACGATGCGGTTTTTTAGCTCCCATGCCCGGAACGTTTAGTGAACATGTGATTGTTCATAAAGCCCAAAATTGCTATACTCGCTTTTATGACAGATGAGTATCTTGTGACTTCGAACCATAAATTAGGATTTGTCATAACTTGGCGCATAGGCGGTGAGGGGGGGAGTTCATTCTTTCAGAGGGAAGATGCAGGTACCGGCATGGGATCGAAATTTCACACTCCCACAATTCAGAGATTTTGGAACTCGTCCCTAAGAACAATCAAACTTTGCTATAGATTTCGTAAAAAACTGGAGTGGCGAATTTGGGTGGATATGGGTCAGTGTATCCCGTCACGGCCTTTGAGACAGAGCGGTAGTTTTGCTTAACGAGAGTT
>CAXHZK010000014.1:0-62538 GCA_964021915.1 uncultured Roseobacteraceae bacterium
ATGACTCTTCAAAGTCAAAACGCCTACTGTCTCAAACTATATGATGACGGACAGTGGCGGAGACCATTTGGCAGATGCACAACCGGCGGTTACAGGCAACGCCACGCAGAATGCAAAAAGACGTCGCGATTGATGTTGGAACCTTGGATTGTAGAAAAGGCACTGGCGCGTTTGGGTGCGCGTCGACTTTGCCGCAAAGATCAAGCAACAGTTTTTGCTGCGACGCGCACACCAAAGAAGGTCAAATGGCCGAGCTGGTGCGAAATGCTGCCGTAGCGATAAGGTAACAATACGGCCCTTAGCGGACCTTGACCAATCCCGACAATGCTGCATTGCAGCCTACCAGAAGCAGACATAGGCATAGGTACGCGACAGTTTGATGGCCCCGATGGCCGTAATGCGGGGCAAACCGGCTGTTCACTGCAGTTGAACGCATGTCCGCTATCGGCGGCTTAGGCCTCCCAGTCGTTGCCTCATGCGCATTGATAATGACCACTTCGTTGCGCTAAGCATCGAGCATGCAAAGCCTTGATCCGAGACAAACCTCCTGCTTCCTGACCGCAGTTCAGTGTGGAACAGTGCGTGCCGCCGCTGAGCAACTCGCTTTGGAACCATCAACCGTTAGTCGCAACATTTCTGCGCTCGAAAAAGTGTTGGCAACGACATTGGTCGAACGTGGGCGACTTGGTGTCCGCGCGACAGAGGCAGGCGAATTGTTGATTTCCTTTCTCTCACAGCAAGAAGGTGCGCTTGATCTACTTCAATCTGAATTTGACGCCCTTGCGGGAATGAAACGCGGTAATGTTTCCATTGCTGTTGGTGAAGGCTTTGTTGGCGATCTTTTCGACAACGCATTGGCTGAATTCTCGTTGGCCTTCCCTGATATCACATTTTCGCTGTCGATTGGATCAACCGAGAATGTCTTGCATCAAGTTACCTCAGAGCAGGCGCATATAGGCTTGGCATATAACGTCCCAAAGACCCCGCAAGTGAGAATTCAGACGTCTTGCATCCAACCACTTGTTGCATTGGTCAAGCGCGACGGCACCTATGACGCCGACCAGCCGGTGTCATTGAAAGAGCTTGCTTCGATGCCATGTGCGGTTCCCCCAAAGAGCTTTGGAATTGGGGCGATGATCACTGCTTTCGAGGCAAATCATGGCGTGCGGTTGCGGGCCGTTATCGAGACTGGCTCGATCTCTGCTCTGAAGGCATTTGTGCGCAATGATATGGGCTGCACGATATTGCCAAAGTTCGTTGTTGAGAGTGAACTTTCCGCAGGGCTGATGGCGGCGCGTTCGATCCCTCGGGCGGTTTTTCCAGATGGGCAGTCTTCCCTTATTCGCAAAGAAGGTCGAAAGCTTCCGCAGGCGGCACAGCTCTTGCTCAAGCATTTGAAGGCAATGTCCGCATTCAAGTGAACCTCTTTCGTTGCGTTCTGCGCAACAAAGGGGAATATCGGTTGATATATATTGCGCCAAGCGAATGCAGCATAGTCTTTGAAACACTTACAAGGATCAGCGACAATGCGACTTGGAATTATCGGATGCGGAAACATGGGCGGCGGTATGGCGTCCCAGCTTGTCAAAAACGGGTTTGACTTAACCTGTTTTGACCCAAATCCTGAAATCAGCAATAATATGGCGACCCTTGGTGCAAAGACGGCTGGCTCTGCTAGTGCATTAGCCAAAGCCTGTGACGTGATTATCCTGTCGTTGCCAAAGGCCGCTGTGGTCGAGGCCGTCATGGTCGAGATGCTGGCCGACATTCAAGCCGGAACAGTCATCTTGGATGCCTCAACGTCAGAACCGTCAACGTCGCAAGACATGTCAGCCAAGGGCGCCAAGCATGGGTTCGCCTTTGTTGATGGGCCAGTTAGCGGCGGTCCAGCCGCGGCAAATGCGGGCACTATGACGATGTTATTGGGCGGCGACGCTGATGCGATTGAAACATTGCGACCTGCCTTGGACGTCATCACCGCAAAGACGGTTAAAGTTGGTGGATCAGGTGCGGGTCACGCAGCCAAGATTGCCAACAACATGCTGTGCGCGGCTAATCTGGTTTTGGTCGGCGAAGCGATCCGCTTGGGCCAATCCGCAGGGGTCAGCCCCGAAGATCTGCTTGAAGGGATCAACGCAGGGTCCGGTCGCAGCGGCGTGAGCGAGGTCAATTTCCCGAAATGGGTTTTGAATGATGCGTTTGATAGCGGATTTTCGATGGGCTTGATGCGTAAAGATGTGGGCCTTGCGATTGACCTTGCGAAAAACTCGGGTGTCGATTTAAGCGGCTTTGCGAACATCGCTGACATTTGGCTAAATGCGTCGGCTGACATTTCTGACAGCGATGACTTCAATGCAATTGTAAAACATAACCCAAAGGATGTTTGAGATGTCGATCCGCAAGCAAAAACTACTTGATGCTATGGCCGCTCTTGGGCTTGGCACGCATCCGCAAAGCATTATCAACGGTGAATTAATCGAAGGAACGGGAGCCGATGTTCAGCAGGTTGATCCCTTCACCGAAGAGGTCCTGCTGACATATCCTGACGCGGGCGAGGCACTGGCGAATATGGCGTGCGACGCTGCTCAGAACGCGCAGGTGGGTTGGGCCAAGAGTATCTCGGCGACAGCACGTGGTCAGATTATGCAAGACATCGTGCGAGCCGTTCTTGCGAACGTCGAACCGCTTGCCACGGTCGAGGCTATTGTCGCAGGCAAGCCCATCCGCGATTGCCGGATCGAGGTCGCCAAGGTCGCCGAAATGTTCGCCTATTATGCAGGCTGGGCCGACAAGCTGCATGGCGAGGTTATCCCCGTGCCGTCTGGTCACCTGAACTACACGCAACGCGAACCGCTGGGCGTTGTGTTTCAAATCACGCCTTGGAACGCGCCTATCTTTACTGCGGGTTGGCAGATTGCCCCCGCGATTGCGACCGGCAATGGTGTGGTGATCAAGCCCAGCGAATTGACCCCAATCACAACTGTCGCGCTGGTTAAACTTGCCGAAAGCGTCGGCTTGCCCGCTGGTTTGGTGAACGTGCTTTGCGGTTTAGGTCCAACATCTGGACAGGCCGCCATCGCGCACACGGCGGTGCGAAAGGTCGTCTTTGTTGGCTCCCCCGAAACCGGTAGGCGGGTCGCGGTGGCCGCAGCCGAAGCATTGAAGCCTGCGGTCCTAGAGCTCGGCGGCAAATCCGCAAATATTGTCTTTGATGATGCAAATCTCGAACACGCCTGCCTAGGTGCACAAGCGGCGATCTTTTCTGGTGCAGGGCAAAGCTGCGTCGCGGGGTCACGTCTGCTGGTGCATAAATCCGTTCACGCGGAAATGGTCGACATGCTGTCAAAGGGCATGAACAACATTAAACTGGGCGACCCACTGGATGAATCCACGGAAGTTGGCCCGATCAGTAATGCTCGCCAATTCGCACATGTCAGCGAAATGGTCGCTCTCGCTAAGAACGAAGGCGCGTCAGTCCTGACCCGCACTGAAACACACGAACAAGGCTACTTCGTCCCGCCAACCATCCTGAACGGGTTGTCCAACGTGGCCACGGCGGCCCAGCAGGAAATCTTTGGCCCTGTAGTCACGGCGATCCCGTTCGAGGACGAAGCCGATGCTATCGCGCTCGCAAACGCCACCGATTTTGGACTGGCTGGTGCGGTATGGACAGCCGATGTAGGGCGTGCACACCGAATGGCCGACGCCGTGCGAGCGGGTACATTCTGGATCAACAGCTATAAGGCGATCCATGTTTCCTCTCCTTTTGGCGGCTCGCTGAGTTCCGGTTTTGGGCGCTCCAGCGGTACGGACGCGTTGATGGAATACACCTCTGCCAAGAGCGTCTGGCTTGACAGCGCGCCAACACCGCGCATTGCTTTCGGCTACGTTTCTTAAAGGGAAAATTGATGAGACTGGTTGATGACGTCCAAGCCTTACTGAACGGTGATCCCCAACTTGCGCAGATGCTTAACCTCAGCGCCTTTGAGGATTTCCCGCAATTGGCGGGGGCATTGTTCCGCCAGCTTTGCAACAGCGATGCCATCGGAAACGTCGTTCAATCTGTTTATGCTTCAGATAGCCAGCTGGTTGAAACAACCCTCTATGACATCGCCGAAACGGCGCGCCGCAATTTCGAACCAGGCGGCCAATCCGCCACATTGCTATTCTCGCGGGGCGTGCAGGCGATCATGGCGCACCGCGTCGCGCATAAGCTTTGGGTCGACGGCGATACAAACCTATCCCTTGCGATGAAGGTCAGCTGCGGGCGGGCTTTCGCGACGGATATTCACCCCGCGGCACAAATCGGCGCAGGCCTTTGGCTGGATCATGGCTTGGGGTTTGTCGTAGGCGAGACATCTGTCATCGGCGAAGACGTTTCGATTTGGCACAACGTGACCCTCGGCAGCACGTTGAACGATAGTGGCGCGCATCGCCATCCACATGTTGGAACAGGTGCGGTGATTGGTGCAGGGGCCATCCTTTTGGGGGCTATCACAATCGGGGCGCATGCGAATATCGCGGCCGGTTCTATCGTTGTCGAAGACATTCCCGAGGGCATGGTTGCTGTCGGATCCAAGGCCAGCGTGCGGGGGCCTGCCCGCGTAAATTTTGTTGAAACAAAAGGAACCTCATCATGAACGCTTCTTTTGGAATTGATCACCCGCTACTTGCAACCCACGATATCAATTCGCTGCGCGATCGCCTAATATCTTTGGGCTTCAATATGACGGCCATCGGCAAGCATCCGTGGGGCACAAGTACGAGTCTTGCGATGTTTGACGGCTGCCTGCTTGAGATCATGGGCATCTATGATGACACTTTACTGGACGAAGTGCCCGCCGGCGATTTCCGGTTCGGGCGGCATGTCTATGAGCATTTGAATATCCGCGAAGGCGTTGCTCTATCTGCTCTGCACAGTACCAACTCTGTACAGGATGCCAAACATGCGCAGGACGCAGGTCTAACCGTCGCGGGGCATTTGGAATTTGGCCGCGATGTAATCCTGCCTGATGGCACCGAGGGGCGCACAAAGACTACGCTTGCGTTGTTGCCCGATGCCACGTTCCCGCGATTGTCGCTCTTTTTATGCCAACAACACCGCCCCGACCTTATCTATGTGCCTGAATGGCTAGTGCATCCCAACACGGTTAACGGCATCTGTGGGGTGAATATTGTTGCTCATGAAAAGCACCACGCAGCCCTCAAGGCCCAGTTCGGCGGCTTATATGACGACCCTGAGATTTTGACGGGCGGCTTTCAGTACCAGACGGCCAATGGCGTGCTTAGGGTGTTAACCGCCAATGCTTTTGAAGCAGAGATTGGCCCTCTTACCGATGAAATTCGAAAAGAAGACACCCCAAGTATTGCTGGTATGGATTTCACGGCCGGCGATTTGAGTGTTCTGTTGGACCACATTGCCGAGTGCGACGTTGATCATCAGGAGATCGAAAACGGTGTCGTTTTGACCGACCACTCCCTTACAGCCAACACAAGAATGCGCTTCTTTGAGCATCAGTAGGCAGTGCTGAGAATAGCTGACCAAACCTCTGCGCCGTTTAAATGGGGCGAAATATGTAACGACTGCTTCGCGATGCTAGCTTGTCATCTCTACACTATGCAGGGCTGGTCAGATTGGATCCGTTGCTGCCATCAGCTCGTTTGTCAGGAAATCCACAAAACGCCTGACACGAACGGCCCTTAGCAGACATTGATCGTACCCTCCCAATGCTGCGGTGCGGCCCTTCGAAGCGGTCATTCGTGCACTTTGCAGCTTTTTTGTGGGTCAAACGTCTCTGTGCGGACTTTCCCGACATTCGGTTTTCCCATTTCGCTGACGCAGCATCTATTCGCGAGCGCAGTTTGTTTTTTGCCGTGATGAAGCGCGCATCACCGAAGTAGCCATTTAGGTTCGGGTGATGTAACGCTGAGATTATCAAATCGCGATAAATGTTCTTATTCGGCACTGGTGAGATTCGTCGATCATGAATACTGATTTAATCATTCTCTAAAAAGTTGCTTGCATGCTTGATGATCTGATCATGAGTATTGGTTCGCAGTGCAGTCCAGTTGGCACTGAACCGGGGTTGATGATGGCTGACGACAGCGCGAGACCAGCCTCAGAGCCAATGCGTTTCGCGGGAATTCGGACTGTCGTAAGGGCAGGTTCAATCTCGGCGGATCCTTTGAAATCCCCAATACCTGTAATGGAAATATCGTCTGGCACGCGCAATCCGGCAGCCGCGGCCCCGTACAGCGCACCAGTCGCGAGAATGTCGTTGCCGCAAATGATTGCCGTGGGCCGCTCGGTTCTTTTCAGCAAGTTCATGGTGTCCCGTTTGGAGTCTGAGATGCTGTAGATGGTCGTAAGTTGCCAATGGTCCGGCACAGAAACCCCCGCGTCCGTCAACGTTTCCATAACAGCCGAGAAGCGTGCCTGAGCACGGTCATTTCCGCGGGTTGGAGGGAACATACAGGCGATGTCACGGTGGCCTTGAGACAGCAAATGTTCAGCAATCATTGCGCCCGCAGAATTGTTGTCGGACCCGATGCTCGGGTATCGCGCGTCGTTCGCGTAATTCCACATCAGGATCGACGGAATTGTCTGGCTGTCGATCAGGCGAAACACCGCATCGTCGTGGTCCAGACCTGTCAGCACGATCCCGTCCACACGGTGTTCTAGCATCTTACGCAGGATAGCATACTCACGCTGTTGATCATATCCGTGCGACGCCAGCAGGATCGTAAAGCCTTGTTCTGCGACTGTATCCGAAAATGACTGCACCACCTCTGCAAAGATCGCGTGGTCCAGCGTGGGCACAATCACTCCGATTGTTCCGCTGCGAATGCCATGAATGGTTTGGGCCGCGCGGTTGCGAATATAGCCTTGCTTGCGCACAGCTGTTTCGATTCTGCGTCGCGTGACCAGCTTGACCAGTTCGGGATGGTTAAAATAGCGAGACACCGTTGATGGCGATACATTAGCAGCCTTCGCAACCGATACAATATCGACCTGTTTTGCTTTTATATCAGCCATTTGATGTCCATTTATGAAAACATTTGCAAAACTATTTTCATTGTTTAGCGTCAAAGGTCAACTGCAAAGGTGGGGAGGTCTCGGCGCTTGGAATTTCTGTACTATATGGGCGACGTGTTCACTCCGATCAACTTCGGGCTGTTGTTGCTGGGCACGATTGGCGGCTTGATACTTGGCGCAACACCGGGCTTGTCGCCGACGATGACAGTTGCTTTGATGATTCCGTTCACCTTTAAGCTCGCCCCAGAACAGGGGCTTATCCTGCTTGGTGCCGCTTATACATCGACTGTTGCGGGTGGTGCTGTCAGTGCGATTTTGTTGAAAATCCCGGGGGCGCCTGCCAATATCGCGACCACGCTGGATGGTCACACGATGGCGCAAAAGGGCCAAGGCGCGAAGGCGCTTCAGATTTCCTTCATTGCTTCGGCGATTGGTGGTTTGTTCGGTGTGTTTTTGTTGATCTTCCTAACGCCTGTGCTGGCGACATGGGCGCTGGCGTTTGGCCCGTCCGAGCTGTTCTGGCTCGCCATTCTGGGCGTTACCGTTATCGGCACTTTGGATTCGAGTTCAGTTGTCAAAGGCCTTTTGTCGGGATGTATCGGGCTGTGGCTTGCCACGATCGGGTTCGACGACATCATGGGGGCTCAACGTTTCATTTTCCATTCTTCGGTTAGCGGCGGTATCAACGTCATTCCCGCGCTGATTGGCCTGTTCGCGATCCCACAAGTCATCGCGATGTTTGCCAAGGGGCGCTCGAACGTAGAAGCCGAAATCATCGTCGTGCAGCGCCATCCGATCAGCAAAGCCTTCGCCGAAGTGTTCAGCCGCAAACGTGCGCTTGCGATTGGCACAGCAGTAGGGTCGATCATTGGTTTGATCCCCGGTGTTGGCGGGCAGATCGCGGGTCTTGTGGCCTATGATCAATCCAAAAAGATGAGCCCAGAGAGCGCGAAATTCGGCACGGGCCATCCCGAAGGCGTCATTGCCGCAGAGAGTGCAAACAACGCCATGGTCGGCCCGTCTTTGGTGCCTTTGCTAACGCTGTCAATTCCCGGATCGCCAACTGCCGCCGTTTTGCTAGGTGGCTTGTTGATCCACGGTATTTTCCCGGGCCCTGCGCTGTTTACACAGTATCCTGAAGTAGTTTGGCCGTTCATCAACTCGATGCTGATTGGGCAAATCTTGATGTGTGTGTTCGGCCTGTTGATAGCAGGTTGGGCTGCTAACGTTGCACGGGTTCCACGCGCCGTGATGGCCGCAGTGGTGCTTGGGTTGGCGGTATTCGGCAGCTATTCGGTTGGGCACTCGATGGGGGATGTCTATGTCATGGCCGCGCTTGGCCTCGCAATGTATTTCCTTGAACGCTTCGGATTTTCGGCAGCCCCACTGGTCCTGGGTCTGATCCTTGGCCCCATCGCCGAAGCCAACTTTATGCAAGGCGCTATGATCGCGAATGCCACCATCGGTCAGATGGCGTATTTCTTCACAGGTTGGTTGAACTGGCTGCTGATTTTGATCGTCGTCGCATCGATCGGATATTCCATCTGGATGGAGCTGCGCCAGCGCCGCTACACCACAAAAGAGGATGCGCAAGCATGAATGATCTTCCGCGCATCCAGCACATCATCGCTTCTGGTACGATTGCCGCAGTGGGCGTTACAGTGGCCTATATTAGCTACACCCAAGAACCTGCCGCAGCGTTTGTGTTTCCACGTTTAATTGCAACAGTTTTTGCAGTGCTCGCGATTTGGACCTTCGTGAAAGCGGTCTTGGGACGCACCAAAGTGGGCCAAGGCCTGAGTGGGCAAGACATGCGCAATATGTTGCCCGGTCTGATCGTCACGCTGGTCTATGCTTTTTGGGCGGCCAAAGAGCTTGGGTTCTACACCGCCACCACAATTGCCTTTTTCATCTTACTAACCTTGTACGATCCGGCCCCACACACAGAGGCGAAAACATGGATCAAACGGGTTTTAATTACCGCTGGTTTTATGGCGGTCATGTACGGCCTCTTTGCGATGCTTTTGAATGTGTACACACCGCGAGAGATTTTTTCCTGACGCTGCGGGAGGCAGTTTTGGGATGTAACCAAGGGAGAGACAAAATGAAAAAATGGATTGCAGGCGCTGCATTGGCGCTGACGGCGATGACGGGAACAGCCATGGCCGAAGGCCACGGTGATTACCCAGAACGCCCCGTAATGTTGATGGTCAGCTACGGCGCTGGTGGTGCGACAGATTTCCAAGCGCGTATCGTGACGATGACCGCTGGCAATGAAGATGCATTGAGCATGCCTATCGCTATTCTCAACAAATCTGGTGCAGGTGGTCGTGTTGGTTGGAACTGGCTCGCGCAGGCCGAAGCTGACGGCTACACACTTGGTGCGTATAACGTGCCTCACTTCATCGCCCAGTCAATCGAGGGTGGCGTTGATTACTCCATAGGTAGCTTTGAGCCAATCGCAAACTGGGGTGCAGACCCTGCGGTTTTCGTGGTCGGTGCGGACAGTGAATTTAACTCAATGGCCGATGTCATTGCCTATGCGACTGAAAACCCCGGCGGTTTAACCTTCTCGGGTGCGGGTCTGTTTGTGGGTCACCACATTGCAGCACTTCAGCTTGAAAAAGCAGCTGGTGTTAAGCTGGCCTATATCCCGAATAACGCGGGTGGCGCCGGTGCTATGCGCGCTGTGATTGCTGGCGAAGTTCTAGGTGGTGTAAATAATCTGTCCGACGCTTTCCGTGCACGGGAAGCCGGAACTGTCAAAATTCTTGGGGTGTTTGACCTTGAGCGCAACAGCTTCATTGACGACGTTCCAACGTTGATGGAACAAGGCTATGACATCGACAACGCATCCGTGAACTACCGCGGTGTGATGGTGCCAGCAGGCACGGATCAGGCGATCATTGATCATCTTGCAGCCGTCGTTCCGACAATGTTCGAGAACGATCGCGTGGCATCGCGTATGGCAGCAGGTGGTTCACCGATGCACATCATGAACCGCGCCGAAGTGCAAGAAATGTGGGCACAGCGTCAAGTGACACTTGAGGCGCTTTTGGCCGACCTCTAATTGCCAATCCCAACGCACAAAGGCGGGGCCCATATCGCGGCCCCGCCAAACCAAAGGAATTTCCATGACCACCCCCATGACCGCCAATGATCCCATCGCCACAGACATCGCAGACGTTGAGGCCATCGTTGCGCGCGCGCGCGCAGCACAGACAGCTTTTGAAGCCAATGGATCGCAGGCTGTTTATGATCGCGCCGCCCAAGCTGCCGCATGGGCCATCATGGAACCGAGCCGCAATAAACACCTCGCCGAATTGGCCGTTGAAACCACGGGCCTTGGAAATGTCGCGGATAAGATCACCAAGAACCATCGCAAGACGCTGGGTCTGATGCGCGACATCGCGGACGTGACAACCTATGGTATCATCAGCGACGATGCGGCCACGGGCATCACCGAAATTGCCCGCCCCATTGGTGTGATCGGGGCCGTTGTGCCCTCTACCAACCCCGGTGCGACGCCTGCCAACAACATTATCAACGCCCTTAAGTGCGGCAACGCCATCATCGTATCGCCGTCACCAAAAGGCGTGCCAACCTGCGAGACTTTGCTGGGTTACATCCACGCCGAGTTCGACAAGCTCGGGTTAGATCATGATCTCGTGCAAATGATCCCGGGTCGCGGATCTAAGGAAAAGACCCAGCGCCTGCTAGAGATTGCCGATCTGATCGTGGTGACGGGCAGCCAGAACAATGTGCGCCGTGCCTACACCAGCGGCACGCCTGCGCTGGCGGTTGGGGCGGGCAATGTCTGTGTGATCGTGGATGAAACCGCTGATCTAGCAGCGGCGGCGCAAAAGATCGCCGCGTCCAAGACCTTCGATAATGCCACGTCGTGCAGTTCAGAAAACGCAATTGTGGTGCTGGATGCGATCTATGATGCGTTCATGGTCGAACTGGCCAAAGCGGGCGGCGCGTTGATCAAGGATGACAGCAAAATCACCAGCACGCTCTGGGTCAAAGGGCATCTGAATCCGCGCGCTATTGCCCAAGATGCAGCAACGATGATCGCCGCCTTGGATCTGACAGACGAGGTTCCCGCGGACACGCAATTCATCGCTGTTGAAACCAAAGGCATCGGGCCTGATTTTCCGCTATCGGGCGAAAAACTCAGCCGTGTCCTGACCGTCTACCGTGCCCACGATTTCGCTGAGGCCGTAACCACAACGCGCGAAGTTCAACTGTACCAAGGCGCAGGCCATTCGGTTGGCATCCATACCAAAAATGATACACGACCTCTGACGCTCGCCAATGCCATCCCCACCAGCCGTGTGATCGTCAATCAGGCGCATACATTTGCCACGGGCGGTGCGTTTAACAACGGGATGCCGTTCTCACTGTCTATGGGGTGTGGGTCTTGGGGCGGCAATTCCATCGACGATAATCTGCATTGGAAACACTTCATTCAAAGCACCAAGATCGTGCGTGAAATTCCGCCGCGTGAACCTGCCGTTGAGGACATTTTTGACGACTACTGGGCACAGGTCGGTAGATGATCTTTGATCCCGCAGTTCCCCCCAAAGGCACGGTCCGCGATTGGCTGGACGCACGCGCAAACGCCGATAGGATCGCCGTTGTATTCCCTGAAACGTCTGACACCCTGACTTGGCGCAGCTTGCGCGATGACGCCCGCGACATGGCCCAGAAAATGGCCGCGCTTGGCATCGAGAAGGGCGAAAGCGTTGCTATTATCCATCCCAACGGGCGCGAGGGATTGGTTGCAACGTACGCCACACTTTACGGCGGGTTTCGTGCGACGATGATCAATCTTGCGGCGGGGCCAGATGCCATTGCTTACGCGCTTGATCACTCTGGAGCGCGGTTCGCAATTGTACATCAATCCCAGCGTGAGACCTTTGCCAATGTCGCGCCTAAAGGTGTGGTTGAATTGGCCCCTGCGATGCTAACCGCGACGGCAGACATCGCGGATATCGGTCCCGACGACCACGCGTTGTTGATGTATACGTCTGGCACCACAGGCAAACCCAAAGGGGTTGTGCACAGCCATTCCAGTTTGTTAGCAGGCGGCTGGACCACCGCAGTAGCCCACGGACTGAGCGGTGACGATCGCGGGTTTTGCGTCTTGCCAATCTATCACATCAATGGGCTATGCGTGACAGTGATGGGTTCGTTGGTGTCAGGTGGATCGCTGGTAATGGTGTCGAAGTTCTCCGCCAGCAAATTTTGGACTCAAGTTGCTGAGAGCAAGGCTACTTGGTTCTCGGTCGTACCGACCATCATTAGCCATTTGTTGCACGGTGCTGCTAATCCACAGCCAGAAACGCGGATACGGTTTGGACGATCAGCGTCTTCTGCCCTTGCTGTTGAAACGCAATCTGGGTTCGAATCCCGCTTTGGAGTACCGATTATTGAAACCATGGGATTGACCGAAACTGCCGCTCAAATTTTATCCAATCCGCTGCCGCCAGGTATGCGCAAAATTGGATCTCCTGGCGTCGCATTTGGCAATGATGTGCAAATTTTGGGGGCCGATCTAGCCGAAGTTCCTCGTGGCAACGAAGGCGAAATCGCCGTTCGAGGCCCGAATGTTATGCGTGAATATTTGTCTAACCCGGAAGCCACTGCTGCCACGTTTTCTGGCGATTGGCTTCGAACTGGGGACCTCGGTCGAATGGATGTGGACGGTTATGTCTTTGTGACAGGTCGCTTGAAAGAGCTGATAATCAAAGGCGGTGAGAATATTGCCCCGCGCGAAATTGACGAAGTTCTCTATAGCCATAATGACATCGTCGAAGCGGCGGCATTCGCTCGGCCATGCAAACAATATGGCGAACGCGTTGAGGCCGCAGTTGCGGTTTGTAAGGGATCAGAGTTGGTTGAGGCTGATTTATTATCGCTATGCAGACAGCGGTTGGGCACATTCAAATCACCTGAACGAATACATTTTCTGATAGAATTGCCGAAGGGCCCATCAGGCAAAATCCAACGACTTAAGCTCTCCGAAATTCTTTGAGGCACGCTTATTAAAAGACGGCTTTGTGCTCTTTGGTGGCGTTCGAGCAAGGTGTCGCATTGCTTGCGTGTTCACCTTCAGGGCAGATGTATTGGTTGTTCTTAGCGTCCCATTCGAAGTGGTGCGGGACCATGTGCCGTCTGTTCGACCAGCTTTATCCAGTACAGGAATGTGGGGATTGATGTCGCGATCTACAAGCCACGGACAATACTGCTGATCATGCCAACGGATGCAATATTGGCTCTCGGCTTTCAGTGGCCATTTATTATGAAAATGGAATCCAATTGCTACTTCGCCAAACCGGCCATTGTAGGGTTGCGCTGCTTCGCACGGCTCGATGATCTACTGTCCGCAAGAACCATCCTTTTTAGAGTTGTCGCAACCATATGATAAACTCTGACCATTCCGGCGGATTTCGGCAATGAAAAACTCGCATCTGGCCAATGAGGCTTTGCATATCTAAACGTCGTGAACGTTTATTTTCGCCCTGTGTCTCAAGATCGCTGGATAATTAACCGCGCAGTCACACCCGTTGCGGAATCTTCGAATGTAAGTCTGCCACCATGCAATTTTGCAATGGTCGCTACAATTGTCAGGCCAAGTCCGTGGCCATCTATCGTTGCCGTGTTCTCACCACGTTGAAACGGAGCCAAAAGCTTTTCAATATCGACAGCAGAGCTTTCAGAGCCTTCATCTTCGATGAGGATCGTCGCGGACTGCGCGTTTGCTTCCAGCGAAACGGTAGCGCGGCGGCCGTATTTCAGCGCGTTTTCGATCAGGTTTGTGATGGCCCGTTCAAGCGAAACGGGGCGGCCATAAACCACAGTGTCACGATCATTGGACACCACGCCGTAGCCTTGGCGCGACATGAAGATGGATTTCCCACCCTGTAAAACGACGTCTTTGGCTTTGCGCAATGTCACCGGGCGGCCCACATCCTGGTAATTGGCGACAATGGCGTCCAACAGTGACGTCAACGACAGGTTCCGCGGTTCTTCGGCGCCCATTTCGACATGGGTATAGGTCAGCACGCTTTCGATGATACCTGTCATGCTGTCGATGTCGGTTTCAAATTTTTGGCGCAAGTCGCTGTCTTGGATCAACGCAGCGCGCAAGCGCAGCCGTGTGGCAGGTGTGCCAAGGTCGTGGCTTACACCCGATAAGACAGCGGCACGGCCAGCCAATTGTTCGCGTTCAATTTCCAGATAGCTGTTAACGGCTGTTATGATTTCTTGCAGTTCTTGCGGGCCAGTCGGGTCATAACGGGTGGGGCCGCCGACGCGTCTACGATTGCTCAACTGCTCCGCGAAGGACAAGAATGACACGGGCAGATTCAACGCTACGGTCATGAGAATGCCGGTTGCGACCACCGCCAATAACGCTGCAAGTATGCGGCGATCAGGGGGGGCCGCGGCGCACCCCCAAACCGAGTTGCCCTCTATTTCAACCCAGTCGCCGTCTCCCATGCGGGCCAAGACAATCGGATCATTACAGAATGTGGCCAATTTTCGGGTGATCGCTCCCATTGTTTCTGCCGCCGTTTGCCCGTCGCGGTGCGGCAGATCCGCAAGACCGTAGGTTATATCAGGTGAAAGGATAACCATAGTGACGGAGGCACCAGTGATCTGATTCGCAAAATCGGGCAAGATAGGGACAATCGTGATCCGCGAGACAGGCGGAACACCGGCGATTTGGCGGAATGATCCGTTCGTTGCATGGACATGATCGTCGGCGGGTAGAGGTGTGATCTCAATGCCTGCGGGCGGGGCTGTGCCGTTTTGCATCGCGTAATACAATGTTACACCAGCATCGTAGGACTCCGTGCCATGTGCGTGCCAATCGGATGTGGATTTTTCCCACATCCAAACCGTGCCACCGCCCATAAAAAGCGCCACAAGAACCAACATGGTCCCTATTGCGCGCAGGCTGTTTAGTGGGTTTCTCACGTGTCTGAAACCGCAACATCAACAGCGAAAACATACCCAACGCCGCGTTCCGTTTTCAGAATTTTGGGCTCCTTCGGGTTCGTTTCGATCTTGTTGCGCAGGCGCCCGACCAAGACATCAATCGCGCGACCCGTCGCCTCATTGGGGGCCTGCCCTCCCCCGGTGACGTCTAGGTTGGTCGCAATTTCCTCGCGGGTGAGGGGGATGTGTGGATTGGCGAGCAACACTTGTAATAACGCAGTTTCACGGTGCGACAGGGCGACTTGCACTTTCGCAGGCGACAGAATTTCGCTGGTTTTCGCGTCATAGGTCCAGCCGAGGAACTGAAAGGTTTTTGTGTTCCGACGGTGTACCAAGGACGCCGACCGTCGCGTGCGCGACAGCACCGCTTTTACCCGCGCCAACAACAAATCTGGGTTGAACGGTTTGACGATATAATCGTCCGCGCCCACCGCATAGCCCTCCATACGTTGGTGATCGGCAGATAAGGCCGAAACCATGATAATTGGTACATCCTGCTCACGACGCAGGCGCTTGCAGATTTCCAAACCATTCTCGTCGCCCAGCATTACATCCAACAACACCAGATCAACGCGGCCCCCAATGATGTGGCTGCGGACCTCTGTTTCATTGGCGGCCGGCAAGGCGATTGACCCGTTCTGTCGCAGAAACTGCGTCATCATCTGTCGCATGTCGGGGTCGTCATCGACGACAAGGATACGTGGAATCGCCATGGTTCAATTTCTCCAGCGCATGATCAGGTTTATAATCGGACAAGGGCCCGTCGTCTTGTTATGTAACAGAATGCAACAAAATCGAGCGCAACGTAACAGCGTGTAACAAAGCGTACTAATTTCTGCATTCAGACCATGAATACCCGTCATCTAGGAATTGCATAGACACAATTGTTGCCGTCAGTATACGGGTATTCGAGCCGCGCAGTGCGGTCTTTTCTGGGAGGAAATCGAAAATGAAATCTTACGTATTGAGCACCGCATCCGCGATAGCAGTCTGTGCCGCAGGTGCTGCATCTGCTGACGGTCACGCCGAAGCGGAAGTTCTGCACTACTGGACATCTGGTGGTGAAGCGAAATCAGTCGCAGTTCTGCAAGAAGAGTTCGCTGCAAACGGCGGCACTTGGACTGACATGCCAGTTGCTGGCGGCGGCGGTGACGCGGCTGGAACGGCACTTCGTGCACGCGTTCTGTCCGGCAACGCGCCAACAGCAGCACAGATCAAAGGCCCAGCCATTCAGGAATGGTTCCAAGAGGGCGTATTGGCTGACATTTCTAGCGTTGCAGAAGCAAATGACTGGGCAAACCTGCTGCCAGCATCCATTGCAGCACACATGCAGTGCGAAGGCACTTGGTGTGCGGCCCCTGTAAACGTGCACCGCGTTGATTGGATCTGGGCCAACACAGAAATCTTGGTCGCTAACGGCATTGATATGCCAACAACATGGGACGAGTTCAACGCTGCTGCCGAAAAACTGCAAGCTGCTGGCATCATCCCATTGGCGCACGGTGGTCAGGCTTGGCAGGATGCAACAGTATTTGAGACGGTTGTCCTAGGTCTTGGCGGCGCTGAGTTCTATCAAGACGCGCTTGTAGACCTGAACCCTGACGCACTGACATCCGACACGATGGTTGCCGCGTTTGACCAGATGCGCTCAATGCGCGGTTACGTTGACGACAACTTCTCTGGCCGTGACTGGAACTTAGCAACAGCAATGGTCATGAACGGCGAAGCCGCGTTCCAGATCATGGGTGACTGGGCAAAGGGTGAATTCCTCGCTGCTGGAAAAGTGCCAGGCGTTGATTTCACATGCGCCTCCACTCCGGGTGACGGCTACCTCTACAACGTGGACAGCTTTGCGATGTTCTCTGTTGAAGGTGACGGCAAAGCCGCTGGTCAGGAACTGTTGGCTGAACTCATCATGGGTCCAAACTTCCAAGAAGTGTTCAACATGAACAAAGGCTCCATCCCAGCACGCACAGACGTTGATCTGTCCGGCTTTGATGAATGCGCGCAGATTTCTGCGGCTGACATGGCGTCCACGAACGACGGTGGCACCTTGATGCCGTCCTACGCACACGGCATGGCATTGTTCGGTGCACAGTCGGGCGCGATCACAGACGTTGTGACAGCACACTTCAACTCTGACATGTCTTCCGCAGACGCTGTTCAGATGTTGGCGGACGCTGTAGCGAACTCCATGTAATCCTTAGAGATTACTGAAATCGGCCTCATCCTGTTTCGGGGTGGGGCCACACAACAAAGGGGGACATCACATGACACGCTGGTTGCAAGACAACATGCCAAAGATCGTTTTGGCACCATCATTCATCGCCGTCATGGTCTTCGTCTACGGCTTCATCGCTTGGACCGCTTGGGTATCCCTGACACGTTCGCGTTTAATGCCGCGTTATGAAATTGACAGCTTCATTCAGTATGAACGCCTCGCCGACTCACCACGGTTTGAGACAGCGATGGTCAATCTTGCCATCTTTGGCACGTTATTCATCGTGATCGCCATGGTGCTTGGGCTGCTACTGGCGATCCTGCTCGATCAGAAAATCCGCACCGAGGGTGCTATCCGCACGATTTACCTCTACCCAATGGCCCTCTCGATGATCGTGACTGGCACGGCGTGGAAGTGGATCTTGAACCCTGAGCTGGGGATTGAGGCCACAGTCAAAGGCTGGGGTTTTGGAAGTTTCGAGTTTAGCTGGCTCGTTGATCCCGATATGGCGATCTACACTGTCGTGCTTGCCGCCGTCTGGCAGAGTTCCGGCTTTGTGATGGCGCTGTTCCTTGCCGGACTTCGCTCTGTGGATGAAGAAATCATCAAGGCCGCGCAGGTCGATGGCATCCCCACTTGGCGCGTTTATTCCGCGATCATTATTCCGTCGATGGCCCCGATTTTCCTCAGCGCGTTCATCGTGCTGGCCCACCTCGCGATCAAAGCGTTTGACCTCGTCATCGCGCTTACTGGCGGTGGCCCGGGATACGCAACCGATCTTCCGGCCACCTACATGTATGCCATGGCGTTTTCGCGCGGTGACATCGGGCAAGCGGCAAGCTCGGCCATGGTCATGATGCTTGTCGTGTTCACGATTGTTGTCCCTTACCTCTATTCAGAATTGAGGACCAAAAATGACTGATATGTCTTACGCCCCAACCCGCACCCAAAGCCCGACGACCAAACTGGTTCTGCGCTTTATCCTCTACATTCTGCTTGGCGTCTTTGCGCTGTTCTATCTGATGCCGTTGTTTGTGATGATTACCACGTCGCTGAAGTCTTTGGATGAAATCCGCACCGGCGATCTGGTGTCGCTTCCCCGTGAAGTGACTTTTGATGCTTGGCGCACAGCTTGGTCTGGCGCCTGTACGGGCATCCAATGTGAAGGCGTGCGCCCGTATTTCCTGAATTCACTTCTGATAGCCATTCCTGCGGTTCTTATCTCGACGATTATCGGGGCGTTGAATGGCTATGTTGTGGCGCAATGGAAATTCAAAGGCGCGAACATCTTTTTTGCATTGTTGTTGTTTGGTTGTTTCATTCCGTTTCAGGTCGTGTTGCTGCCAATGGCGATCGTGCTGGGTAAGTTGGGGATCTCTGGTACCATTCCGGGTCTGATTTTTGTCCACGTGATCTATGGCCTCGGTTTTACCACGCTATTTTTCCGCAACTACTATGTGAGCATTCCGTCTGAACTGACGAAAGCCGCCATGATTGATGGCGCAGGCTTCTTTCGTATCTTCTGGTCGATCTTCCTGCCGCTAAGCCTGCCGATCATCGTTGTGTCCGTCATCTGGCAGTTCACCCAAATCTGGAACGATTTCCTGTTCGGAGTGAGCTTTAGCCAAGCTGGCACTCAGCCTGTGACGGTTGCTCTTAACAATATCGTAAACTCAACCACTGGCGTCAAAGAATACAATGTCGATATGGCCGCAGCGATCATCGCTGCCCTGCCGACGCTGCTTGTTTATGTCGTTGCTGGCAAATATTTCATCCGCGGTCTGACCGCTGGTTCTGTAAAGGGATAAAACAGATGTCACCTATTCTCGAAGTTAAGAATCTCTACAAGAACTACGGGTCTACCGCGGTCCTGAAGGACATCAATGTGTCGATCGAAAAGGGGGATTTTCTGGTCCTCGTCGGGCCCTCCGGTTGTGGTAAGTCAACGTTGCTGAATTGTATCGCAGGGCTCGAGCCGATCACCGGGGGGGACTTGTTTATTGGCGGGCAAAACATGACCAACGTCAGCCCCAAAAACCGCGACATCGCGATGGTGTTTCAATCCTACGCTTTGTATCCGACAATGACCGTGGCCAAGAATATCACTTTCGGGATGAAAGTACGCGGCATCGATCAGGCTACACAGGACGCCAAGCTCAAGCACGTTTCCACACAGTTACAGATTGAACCGCTGTTGCACCGCAAACCGGGCCAATTGTCCGGCGGCCAGCGCCAGCGTGTCGCGATGGGCCGTGCTTTGGTGCGGGATCCAAAGTTGTTCCTTTTTGACGAACCGCTCTCCAACTTGGACGCTAAACTACGCGTCGAAATGCGGACTGAGATCAAGGCACTGCACCAACGGCTTGGCGCGTCCATGGTCTACGTCACACACGATCAGATCGAAGCCATGACATTGGCGACCAAGATTGTCGTGATGAAGGGTGGGATTATCCAGCAAATCGGCACACCAGCCGAGATTTACAACCGTCCTGCCAACTTGTTTGTGGCCGATTTCATGGGCAGCCCTGCGATGAACCTGATCCCAGCCAAAACAAAAGCGAACGGTAAAGGCATGCAAATTGAAATCGCACGCAACGACGCCGATCCGATTGTTCTGACGGACACGCGCAATACCAGCTTGCCCAAGAATGTCATTATTGGAGTGCGCCCCGAAGATATCGTAGACGCCGCCCTTGCCCGTACAGACGACACGCAACAAGCCGATTGTCTGATTGACATTGTTGAGCCCGCAGGCGCCGATACGTTTGCTGTGATGCAGCTTGGCGGTAAACACGTGACCGCGCGCTTGCATGCTGAAACAACAGCTGCCGCAGGCACGGCACAGCGTCTCGCGTTTGATCTTGGAAAGGTCTCCTATTTTGAACCCGAGACCGGTTTGCGCCTGAATTGACCGCATGCGTTTAGTAGCAGACATTGGCGGGACGAATGCGCGATTGGCTTTGTGCAAAGACGGTGCGATTGTCCCGCAAACCGTTCGCAATTTCAGCAATGACGACTGGTCGCACCTCTACGATATCGTAACGGCCTATCTCAAAGAACACGCGCCCGCGCCGCCGGATGAGATGGTCATCGCGGTTGCGGGGCCGGTTCAAGGCGATCAAGCGGTGCTGACAAACCGGAAGTGGACAATTCTAAGGACTGAATTGATCCAACAGTTCGGCTGTAAGCAAGTGGTTTTGGTCAACGATTTGTCGGCACTTGGGCATGCAGTCCCTTCACTGCTCCCAACCCAGTTACGGCGCATCTATACCGGCCCTGCATTGCCGTCCAAAAACGGGCAATCTTTGGTCGTCGGGATCGGAACGGGATTTAACGTTAGCCCTGTTTTGAGCACAGCCAACGGCGTTCATTGCCTTGCCGTTGAAGCAGGGCATATTTCTATGCCGAAAGACGTGTCGGACATGCTTAAGGCAATCGGCCTTTCGCCAGACCTGTTTCCAACGATCGAAACACTGTTTTCAGGGCGCGGCTTAACGTTGTTTTGCCAGCAGGTTACCGGCGACCAAACCCTGCTCGGAACCACTGCGGTCCAATCCTCCAAGGCATCAAACAATCCTGCCATTTCGAACGCCGTTGATCACTACGCGGCCCTGATTGGACAGCTGTTGCGTGATCTGTCACTGGCCTACATTCCGTCTTCTGGCGTCTATCTTGCAGGCAGCGTAGCCAGGGCTGTTGCGAGCATATCAACGGCCCGACTTATCGATTTCTTTGCGCAACCTTGCGACATCCTTGGCGACCGAACCCCCAGTCTATTCACAATAGAAGACGACTTCGCAGCCCTCTATGGCGCCGCCGCCTATGAGCATAGTCAGTGAGGTTGAATATTGCTCCTATTTCATGCCATTTCGCAGCTCGCGTAACGGCCAGTAATCCTAGACTTACGAGGACGTGGCACAAACTGTGAGTTCGTAAGAAGCTGCGGGACATTTAACGCAATCAAATGGCCGTTTCGCAAGCACCTGATGACTGTAAACATTCCGGCGGTTGGAAGCACACCAACATTCCAAAGGACCAAAGCTTGCATTCGCAGTTTTTCGATTTACCACTTGGCCCCGAAACAAAGGTTGAAAATCCTTCACCATTGCTGCCATTTATGCCGTGCATTGCATTGGTCGAATTGGGATCCTTGCCATCATCAGACGCCTTTTGACGCATGATTGCCTAACGAAGGCGAACGGCTGAGAGTGTCGCTCGCCAAATATTCAGATATCGATCTTCTCCGCGATACTTAGGGCACCTTCGAATTCGACGCCTATGTATCGTACTATGCTATCAATTTTTGCGTGACCAAGAAGCAGTTGTACCGCCCGCAAGTTCCCGGTCTTGCTGTAGGTTTCAGAGGCCTTTGTCCGAAGCATTTCTTCCATTATCTGCTCACGCAACGGGGTCATCTTCTCCTGTCTCATGAGAGCGTCCTGTTTGACGATCGAGAAGGCCTAATCGTCAGGCAGGTTCGCTAGATCTCAAAATTCACACGCCAAAGTCAGAACACAACACCTGCAACAAGCGCAATCGCCGCCGCAGCGGCTTCGCCATTGTCCCGCGAAGCTGTCATTTCATAGAGTCATTGCGTTAGGCCGTAAATCCAAGTCCACGACAAGGATGCCATCAACCGCTCCGATAGCATTCTCGACAAGCTGTGATCCAAGCGCTTGGTGCTCTGGGTGTTCTGCATACGCTATTAGGTCTGCCATGCTGTCGAAATCAATGACGAAACCATGCAAGTATCCACGTTCGATTTGTTCGGGACTAATTGAGCGCCCTCCAGTGAAGTTGTGCGCGCCTGAGAGTTTTTTTGTCAGTTTTAAAAGCCCCGCATATATCTCCGCAATCTCGTCTTCTGCCGTTTCTGATTTGAATTTTGTAAGAACAATGTGACGGATCATTTCTTCTTCCTCTAGTAGCCCAGCAGCCTTAAAGCTGCCATTTATGAACCCGCAGTGAAAGGCTGTTTTGTCCGCGATGAATGAGTTCGACCAATGACCTTTGCTGCGCCTTGTACGAATGGCTGATTTTCCCGCTACGCTGCAGCACTGGATTTTACGCTGGTGCAGCACTTTTCATGCGGCGAGCGCACGCTGCAAGAAAACCAACAGGTCCGGTGTAGGCTCAAACTTGCCGTTCTCTGCCTTGCAGCAAGTCGGTTGGCGTCAGCATTGCAGGTCGTCGCCGGCGGCCCATAGCGGACCTTGACCGGGCATCACGTCGCCACGTCGCAGCTTTCCCAATGCGGAAATTGACCAACTTGGCTAGATAGCAGCGCAAATTCCTCAAGATAGCCTTTCAACTGATCTTAGGAAGCTGTGACACAAATGTCCGTTCAGAAGGTTTCTATATCTTTGATTTGCTGTTCTGCTGTCCGAGAATGTAATCCTGTGGACCGTCCAATCGCAATTGAACCAATCGGACATGAACAATTTCAATAATTTTTGTGGCATTGAACATGAAAATACATTTGCAGTCTACATCGCAGCCATTGCCGTCAAGGTATGCTCTAGCCCCAACCGGATGTGGGTTTCCAAAGCGGCTTTGGCCCGCACCGGATCGCGCGCAAGTGCGGCGTCGAACATGGTTTTATGTTCCTCTACCGCCTCTTGCCCGCGCGACGTAAACACCAGCATTTGATAGCGCAGGTATTTATCGAAAATAGTGGTGTGTAGCGACAAAAGGTTTTGCGAATTGCAGGCTTGGATCAGCGCTTGGTGAAATTCGCCGTCGTAGCGTTTCCATAGCTCTTTTTGCGACGTATCACCGGCGAGCATTTTTTGCTCGATCAGGTGTAGCTTATGATGAGCAGCAACTAAATTACCCTCCCAATCGGCATCACCGCAGGCGATTGACGTCTCAAGCGCGGAGCATTCGAGCAGGATGCGCAGCTCTGCGATCTCGGTCAGATCATCGGCAGAGACGGGACGCACAAAGAACCCGCGCTGTTCGGCGGCTTGCACGAAACCCTCGCTCGCTAATCGGTTCAGCGTTTCTCGCAGTGTAGATACGCTGGCAGAATACCGATCGCGTAGACCATCCAGTTTTAACTTGGACCCTGGAGCCAATTCACCAAAGATGATGTCATGTTTGATCCGTTCATAAGTGCTGGACCCGACGGTCGGCGCCGTTTGTGACATAGCTGAGCCTCAATTCATTCGTGTTCGCGCAACGCTAACACGATTATCCGATATTTCTCAATAACTGATAAAGTAGGAGTAAATAAAAAATATCATATATTATTGCGAATCTAAATTACTCTGTTAGCTTGGCCACCGAACAAAGTGAGGCGCGGCATGTCGCAACCAGTGAAATTAGCGGTCGTCGGCGCGGGTCTTGTGGGCCAACGGCACATCACTGCGATGAACCATGTAGACACGGTTGAGCTGGTCGCTGTCGTCGAGCCGGGTCCAACCGAGCAATCTGTTCCCGTCTTTCCCGATTTGACAGCGATGTTTGATAGCATCGATGTGGACGGTGTCATCCTATCCACCCCCACGTTGATGCATGTGGCAGGTGCTATGGAATGCGTGGCGCGTGATATTCCCGTACTGGTGGAAAAGCCGCTGGCGGCGTCTGCTGATGACGCGCAGGACTTAATTGACACGGCGGCGGCAAAGGGTGTGCCAATCCTTGTCGGACATCACCGTCGGCACAACCCGATCATTCAAAAATCTGCCGAACTGATCAAAGACGGCGCAATCGGCCAAGTTCGGGCGGCGCAGGTTACCTGCTGGTTCTACAAACCTGACAACTACTTCGACGTTGCACCATGGCGAAAAAAGGCGGGGGCTGGCCCGATTTCGGTCAACCTTGTACATGATGTCGATCTGATGCGGCACTTCTTGGGCGAAGTGATCACCGTCCAAGCGCAGATGGCCCCGTCATTGCGCGGGTTTGAGAATGAAGACCTTGCTGCCGCCGTTCTGCGGTTTGAAAGCGGTGCGGTTTGCACGATCACTGTGTCAGATAGCGTTGTGTCGCCATGGAGCTGGGAGCTGACGTCGCGCGAATACCCAATTTACCCTGCGACAAACGAATCTTGCTACCTGATTGGCGGCTCCGAGGGTGCTCTCAGCATCCCGGACATGCGCCTCTGGCAGCATGAGGGCGACACGAGTTGGTGGAATCCGATCAAAGCGACTGCGATGCCGGTGAGTTCTTCCGATCCGCTTATCAACCAAATCGCACATTTCGAACAGGTGATCCGTGGTGCAGAAGACCCGCTGGTAACAGGAAAAGAAGGCCTGAAAACATTGCGTGTCGTCGAGGCGATCCAAGTCGCAGCACAGACCCAGCAATTGATCAAAATGGGTGACTTTAAGAATACAGCCAAAACAATGGCTGAATAAAAATATCCGATATTTTGCAAAATGTATTGCGAAACTCGGAAAATTAGGCATTAATTTGCCGCACATTATGCCCGTCAGTGGCACCAACGTCTGGGAGGACACCATGAAACTAACAATGACACGCCGTCTTGCGATGGCTGCAATGATCGCTGCAGGCTCTGTAGCGGCGACGGCTTCTTTTGCTGATGGCCACGCGGTTCAACTGCGTATGTCTACATCTGGTTCTGAAACCGACGCGCGTTCGGTTGCTATGGCAGATGTCTTTGGCCCTGCGGTTTCCGGATTTGCATCTTACGAGCCGTCCTATAACGCGACACTTTTCGCACAAGGCACAGAGCTTGAAGCGATCAGCCGTGGCAACCTTGAGATGGCGATTACATCTGCGCAAGAACTGGCTCAGTTCTTCCCTGAGTTTTCAATCTTCGCGACAGGTTACGTGCACCAAGACGCCGCACACCAGATCCGTGTTTTCAACGATCCATTGATGGTGCCGTTTAAGGCGAAGGTCGAAGACGAGCTGGGCGTGAAGCTGCTGTCCGTTATGTATCTGGGCAAACGTCACGTGAACCTGCGCCAGTCCCGCGAAGAGTTGGATGTGCAAACACCTGCCGATCTGGCCGGCGTGAACCTGCGTATGCCGGGCACAGATGCATGGCAGTTCTTGGGCGCGGCGCTGGGTGCGGCTCCGACACCTATGGCGTTCTCTGAAGTCTATACTGGTCTTGCGACAGGTGCTGTTGACGGCCAAGACAATCCAATGCCAACAGTCGTGGACAAGAAATTCTACGAAGTGACCAAGCAGATCGCGCTAACGTCGCACCTTGTTGACCTGAACTACATCGCGATTTCAAAATCTGTTTGGGATGGCATGAATGCAGAACAGCAGGTTGGTGTTCAGGCAGCAGCGGATGCGGCAGCAGCCGTTGGTCGTTTGCGTCAGCTTGACCTCGAAGCTGGTCTGACATCATTCTTGGAAGAGAACGGCGTTGAGGTTTACTCACCTGATCTGGCTGCATTCCGGACGCATGTGCAGGCGCAATATGTCGGCTCTGAATTTGCGGCAAGCTGGCCTGATGGCGTGTTGGACCAGATTAACGCATTGGGTAACTAAGCCAAAAACCAAAGCGAGAGGGCTGAACATTGACCAAGGTTATAAAATGGTTCTCTCGCATTGCAGATATGATTGCCGCCGGACTTCTAGCGGCAATCTTTGTTACCTTTTTGTTGCAGATCGCGACACGTTACTTTCCCAAGTTGATTAGCCGCTTCAACCTTGCCGACACCTTCCCGATCTTGGGCGAAATCGCGCCTTTGGGTTGGTCGCTGGAATTGATTGGCATCCTTTGGGTTTGGGTCATCTTCTTTAGCTGCGCGTTTGTGGTCCGCGAACATGACCATGTGAAATTCGACATCATTTATCTGTTGGTCTCGCGCAAAACCCGCACGGTCTTCGCGATCATTTCTGCTGCGGCCATTGTCGCCGGAATGCTTTATGCGCTGCTACCGACGCTTGATTACATCGATTGGATGAAGATGCGCAAAACCGCCACCGTGCGAAACCCGTTCACAGACGGCAAAATCCCGATGCGCACCATTTTCTCTGTTTATGGCGGGTTCATGATTGTGGTGGCCGCCCGTTACGCTTGGCTTGCGGTTGATACAATCCGCAACGGCCCACCCAAGACAGAGCTTGAGATTGTCCTTGAGGCAGAAGCGCAGGAGAACCAGTCATGAGCGTTGAACTGATTGGCCTCTTGGTCACGTTGTTTGTGTTGGCAGGGATAGGCACGCCGATCGGGTATTCGATCTTGCTAGCCTCAGTGGTTTATCTTGGGATAGCAGGCCTCGACATCGCGCTCGCCGGTGAGAAGATTTTGCAAGGGTTTTACACCAGTGCAATCCTTTTGGCTGTGCCATTGTTCATCGTCGCCGCCAACATAATGAACGCGGGGTCGATCACCGATCGCTTACTGAATTTCTGCGTTGCGGTTGTTGGCCGTTTCAAAGGTGGCTTGGGCCATGTGAACGTCGTGGCCTCGCTGATTTTCTCTGGCATGTCCGGCTCTGCTGTTGCTGACGCAGCGGGTATCGGCAAAATCATCATCTCCATGATGACCCGCGATGGGCGCTATTCGCGTGGCTACGCTGCCGCGATCACTGCGGCATCTGCCACGATCGGCCCGATCATCCCACCGTCAATCCCGATGGTCCTATACGCGCTGGTGTCCAAGGCGTCGATTGGCGCGTTGTTCCTCGCTGGTATCTTACCCGGTCTGATCATGGGCGTCGTATTGATGGCGATGAACGGATACCTCGCCCACAAGCGCGGCTTCGGCATGGAAGACCCTGTGCCGCTCAAAGCATTGCCAAAAACCACGGCCAAGGCATTCCCCGCGTTGTTGATGCCCGTGATCCTGCTTTATGGCATTTACGGAGGCGTCACGACCCCGACTGAGGCTGCTGCTGTCGCTGCATTTTACGCGCTCTTGCTCGCGGCACTATTCTACCGCGCGATCAATTTCAAAACGCTTTACCAAGTGTTCGTCGATAGCGCCCGATCTTCGGCTGCCGTAGGTATCGTGATCGGCGGTGCATTTATTCTCAACTACATAGTCATCACCGAACAAATCCCACAAGCGATTTCCGCGATGTTGGGAGATTTGGACATCAGCCCTATCATGTTCTTGATCACCGTCAATGTTTTGATCCTGCTCTTGGGTTGTGTGCTGGATGCGACCACGATCATCCTTGTGATTGTGCCGCTGTTCATCCCGACGTGCGAGGCGTTGGGCATCGACCTCGTCCACTTTGGTGTATTGGTCGTCGTCAATTCGATGATCGGGCTGATCACACCACCCTATGGCATATTGTTATTCGTTATTAACGCCGTGACGGACATCCCGCTGCGCGAGATTATTGCAGAGATTTGGGGCTTTCTCGCGGTGCTGATCGCAGCCTTGATCCTGATGATGCTGACCCCTGATCTGGTGCTATGGCTGCCGCGCATGATGGGCTACGTGGGCTAATGCTGACGTTTCCGACATCTGTGGTAGTGGGTGATTTGTCGGACAAGCTGCGCGCGATTGCTGCGATTGGGTTCGAGGCAGTTGACCTCAATATGGATGACGCAGAACGTCCTGACGCGGCGCATCTTGTACAGGCGGCCGGGCTCAAAATCGCGTCTGTAGTCGCGGTGCAGGGTGATATTTCCGCCGCCTTGAAAGCCGCTAATTTCATTGGTGCCACCCTTGTGGTCGCAGACATTTTGACGCTTCCTTTAGACGTGCCAAATTTGGACGCAGTCCGCCTCGCGCTACGTCCCACGCGAGAGATCGAGAACGATGTGCGCGCATTGGTAACGCAGGCCAACGACCCAATGCTGGGACTTGCCTTGAATAGTTTTGAGGCACTGAAAGACGGTTCTCGCCCTGCGCGCCTGCGGGATTTCATCGGCAAGAAAGTGTTCCATGTCACTTTGCACGACGGCCCAAACCAACCAATGCTGCCGGCGCAAGGTACACTGAATCTCGGCGGTTTCGCGCGGGTTTTGGCGCGATCTGGTTATGACGGGCCTTGGGTGGCAGGCGTGGCATCAGCTGGCGACAGGGCTGTCTTAAACGCATACCGCTCGCTTGTGACCGTGATGTCAGATGCAGCACAAACAGAACCGCTGCTGCGCGATGCAGTCCCCGCGTTTCCCGCCAAAGTCCCCGTGAAGGGTATTGAATTTATCGAGTTTGCCGTCGATCCGCAGGCGGCAGCCACGCTAGAGGCGATGCTCACTGGACTTGCATTCCGCCGCGAACGCCAGCATCTGACCAAGCAGGTCACGCTTTGGCGGCAAGGCGCGGTCAACATCGTTATCAACCAAGAGAACTCCGGACATTCGGGTGACGTGATGAAAAATCACGGGCCAAGCGTTTGCGACATGGGGCTACGCGTTCAAAACGCAGCAGAGACCCAAGATCGCGCGCGCGCACTTGGTACCCCCGCCTTTGATCAGTCGGTGGGGTTGGGCGAACTCAACATTCCTGCTATTCGCGGCGTCGGTGGAAGCGTGATCCACTTCATCGACGAACAATCCGACTTGCACCGCGTTTGGGACATTGAATTCGCGCCTGTAGGTCATGCAAAGGCGATCCAACCTGCTGGCATTAGGCGCATTGATCATATCGCCCAAACAATGCCGTTCGATGAAATGCAAAGCTGGCTTCTTTACTATCTATCCACGTTCGAGATGACGAAGTCGCCAATTGTGAATGTCACTGATCCGTCTGGTATCGTGCGCAGTCAGGCGATTGAAACACCCGAAGGCGAAGTGCGGTTGAACCTGAACGGGGCGGAGAATGCGCAAACGTTCGCGGGCTCCTTTATAGCGGGTAAAACCGGCGCGGGCGCGCAGCATATTGCATTCCAAACCGACGATATTTTCGAAACCTCGGCACGGCTTGCAGAATGCGGCTTTGCCCGGCTGGAAATCCCGTATGATTATTATCGCCAGACCCAAGACCAATTTTCGCTCGATGATGACCTGACTGCGGCGCTGCGCCAAGGGCACATTCTATACGACCGCGATGAGCAGGGTGCGTATTTTCAACTATATGGCGAAGCGATTTTTGACGGGTTCTTCTTTGAAATCATCCAGAGGCAAGGGCGATACGCTGGTTACGGAGCACGCAACGCGCCTATCCGACTGACATCTCAGGCAACGGCTCGCAACAAAAAAGGTACCGCATGACACAAGACGCAGATGCAATTCGCGATTGGTGGCGCACGTCCATCATCGACATGGAACCGGGCAAGATTGAATTCCGCGGCCACCCGATTCAAGACTTGATCGGCAACGTATCGTTTCCACAGATGATCTGGCTGATGACCGCAGGTCGCTTACCGAGCGCGAATGAGGCGGCGCTGCTAGAGGCGGCTTTGGTCGCAGGCGTCGACCACGGACCGCAAGCCCCATCCATCGCAGCCGCGCGCATGACTGCAACCTGTGGCGTGGGGCTAAACAACGCGTTAGCAAACGGCGTGAATATGCTGGGTGACGTTCATGGCGGCGCGGGTGAGCAATGCGCAGCGCTTTATTATGACATTGCGGCGCGGATGGATGACGGTGCAGAATTGGACAGAGCCGTGCAATCGTGCCTTGATGCATGGCGTAATGAAAATGGCAAAATTATCAGCGGCTTTGGTCACCGATTCCATAAACCCGTCGATCCCCGCGCACCCCGCTTAATGGCGCTCGTACGCGACGCGGCAAGGGCTGGCACCGTGTCGGGGCGATTTGCCGATATCGGCGAAGCGGTGCAGGCCAACTTGAGCGTGCGCAAACCCTTGGCGATGAATATCGACGGCGCGACGGCGGTAATCTTCTGCGAATTGGGCTTTGCCGCGCCACTATCACGCGGACTATTTTGTCTCTCACGCTCTGTTGGTATTCTGTCCCATGCATGGGAACAGATGCAGCAAGGAGGTCGTAACAAAGGGCCAATGCCGCCCGCATACCTGCCAAAATATGATAATGTATAAAATATCATAGATTTTTAAATACATATTATGATAGTGCTGGTGATAGACATCATAAGGTGATTCATTCATGCACGATGAGGCCGGCCAACCGCTCTATTCTTTGGCGCATCTGACGCTGATCAACGCCACAGCGCCCGAGCTGATTTATATCGCGGCGCGGGCGGGATATGATGCGGTGTCCCCACGTTTTATCCAGATGAACGTCCCTGGTGAATTTCGCGAAAGCCCGATTGACGCAGCAATGGTATCGGCGACAAAAACTGCGCTGCGCACTACGGGGCTAAAGGTTCTCGATATCGAATTGGCCCGTATCACCGAAGACTGCGATCCGCGCCAGTTTGAGGCCGCTTGCGCCTTGGGTGGAGAGCTGGGCGCGCAGCGGATGATCATGTCCGCATGGACGCCCACCCGTGATGACCGCAATTTCATCGTCGATTGCTATGCCGAAACCTGCGAGATTGCGGATCAATACGGACTTTCGGTCGACCTAGAATTTCCCAGCTTTAGCCGCTTGCGGACATTGGACGAAACCTTGGATATCGTCCGTGCCGCCGACCAACCCAATGGCGGGATCTTGGTCGATACGCTCTATCTGCATCTGTCGCGCGTAGACCTTGCTGAATTATTACATGTGCCTGCCGAATTGCTCAACTTTCTCCATATATCGGACGCGCTGCCGGGGATTGCGGATACCCGTGAGGGGATGATCCAACTGGCCCGCGACGCGCGGCTATACCCGGGTGAAGGCTGCATTGATTTCGCAGGCATTATCGAACGCATGCCGCCCGTCGATTATTCGATCGAGCTGCCCAACAAATCCCGCGTGACCGAACTTGGTTTCGAAGAACACGCCCGCCGCTGTTTGCAACATGCGAAACGCATATTTGGTGCGGCCCGATCCGCGCGGCGCACCCATCCCATCCCCCCACAAGAAAGCACGACCCATGGCCAAAGAGCTTACTGAACAAGACCGCCAACTGACCGCCGAAATGATCGCCCGCGCCCGCGCAGCGATGGCGGTGATCGAAGATTGGTCGCAACAAAACCTCGACCGCTTGGCCCAAGCGATTGCGTGGTATGCAGGCAATGAGGCGACGTTTACCCGTCTTGCGCATCAAGGCGTCGATGAAAGCGGTATCGGTGATCGCAATGGTCGCCCCGCCAAGCGGTTTAAGATTCAGATGGTGCTGCGCGATGTTTTGCGGACCCCGTCAACAGGTGTGGTTGAGGTGGACGAGGCTAAGGGGCTGGTGAAATACGCCAAACCTGCTGGCGTGATCGCGTCGCTGATCCCGATGACGAACCCCGCGATGACCCCACCCGTGACGGGTGTGTCTGCGGCCAACGCACGCAATGCCGTCATCTTTTCCCCGCATCCGCGCACCGCACAAACCACATGGGAAATGACCGAGGTGATGCGTGCCGCATGCCGTGCTGTGGGTGCGCCAGAGGACTTGTTTCAAGCGATCCGGCACCCATCCATCCCGCTGACTCAGCACCTGATGGAAGAATGTGATTTGACGCTGGCCACCGGCGGAAAGCCAATGGTCAAAGCGGCCTATTCATCGGGTCGCCCAGCGTACGGCGTCGGCGCTGGCAACAGTTCAATCGTGATTGATGAAACCGCTGATCTGGATATCGCGGCGCAGAATACCCGCATTTCCAAGACGTCGGATTTTGGCTCCGGCTGTTCTGCTGATGGCAATATCATCATTCAGAATTCTGTTTACGAAGGTATGGTTGCGGCACTTCAGGCAGAGGGCGGTTATCTGTGTAACGCTGTTGAAAAGGCCAAACTTGAAGCCGCGATGTGGGATGCAAAAGGCAATCGCACCTTCCCGACAATCGCCTGTAAACCGCAGCAAACGGCTGAGGTTGCGGGTTTTGCCGTGCCAGTTGATGCCAAGTTCCTGATGGTCGAAAACCAAGGGCAGATCGGGCCAGAACACAAATTTAGCAAGGAAAAGCTGACCACTGTGATGGCGCTATACCACTTTGACACGTTCGCAGATGGCCTCGACACTGTGCGCCAGATTTATGCGACGGGCGGCGTCGGTCATTCCTGCGGGATTTACAGCCATAGCGACAAAAACATCGACGCGCTTGCTCGTGTCGCCCCCGTCAGCCGCATGATGGTGCGTCAGCCGCAATCCAAAGCGAACGCGGGGTCGTGGACCAACGGAATGCCAATGACGTCCAGCCTCGGTTGCGGGATTTGGGGCGGCAACATCACCAATGAGAACGTTACCATGAAACACATGATGAATTACACTTGGGTCGCAAGGCCTATCGCCGAAGATCGCCCATCTGAGGAAGAACTGTTCGGCGAATTTTACGGGACAGAGGTAGCACAATGACCACCAAAACAGTCGCAGAACATATCGTAGATTTCCTCGGACGCCGCGAAGTGAAACATGTCTTTGGCCTATGCGGTCATACCAATATCTCCGTGCTTGCCGCCCTTGCCGAAAGCCCGATTGATTTCATCACTGTGCGCCACGAACAGATCGCAAGCCATGCCGCCGATGCCTATGCGCGTGTCACTGGCCGCGCGTCGGTTGTGCTGTCACATCTGTCACCGGGCCTGACGAACTGTGCGACTGGTGTGGCCAATGCCGCGCTTGATTGCATCCCGATGGTGGTGATCGCGGGGGATATCCCTACGCATTATTACGGCAAGCACCCGCACCAAGAAGTGAACCTGCACGCTGATGCCGCCCAATGGGAAATTTACCGCCCGTTTGTCAAACGAGCTTGGCGCGTCGACCGTGCCGACCTGATGGCCGAGATTTTGGAAAAGGCATTTCATCTGGCCGAAAGTGGTCAGCCTGGGCCGGTCTTGGTCAACGTGCCGATGGATATATTCAGTGAAGTCATCGCATCTGAAACTTTTGACCGGATCGCAAATAACACTCGTGCGCTGGTCAAGCCCAGCATCGACGACGACACTGCGCGGGCGATTGTTGAAAAACTGGCGGCTGCTGAAAACCCCGTCGCTTACGTGGGTGGCGGTATTCTCTTGGCGCAAGCCTCAAACGAGTTAGAAGCGTTCGCCAGTCACATGGGACTGCCCGTCGCGCATAGCTTGATGGGCAAAGGCGCGCTGCGTGATGATCATCCTCTTGTGATGGGGATGACGGGATTTTGGGGGACTGAGTTGGTCAACCAAAGCTGCCTCCATGCCGATGTCGTGCTCGCCGTTGGCACGCGGTTCAAGGAAGCAGATTGTTCAAGTTGGTATCCCGGTTATACATTCAATATTGGTGCCGAGGGGAATGATACGAAGGTCATTCACATTGACATTGAGCCGCAAGAAATTGGCCGCAATTATCCGACAGAGATCGGCGTTGTTGCGGATGCCAAGGCAGCATTGCGCGTGCTGACCCGAGTGGCAAATAAGATGTATCCCGACGGCTTTGATCGCGCCTCGAAAAAGGCCGAGATCGCTGATTTTCGCAAAACCTTCAAAGCGTCCAACGTCGAAATGCAAACATCTAATGCCTTTCCAATGATGCCCGAACGTATCCTTGCCGATACGCGTACCGCATTGCCAGATGACGCGATCATTACGACCGATGTAGGCTGGAACAAGAATGGGGTGGGCCAGCAGTTCGACATTCTGACTCCGGGGTCGATCCTGACACCTGGCGGATTTGCGACGATGGGGTTCGGACCACCGGCAACGATTGGCGCGAAATTGGCGGCCCCAGATAAGGTTGTCGTTTCATTAGTTGGTGACGGTGGCTTTGGGCAAAATCCATCCATGCTGGCCACGGCTGTTGAGTTAAACCTTGGCATCGTGTGGATCGTGATGAACAATAATGCGTTTGGGACAATCGCTGGGCTTCAGATGGCACACTATGGCCTGACCTACGGGACAACATTCGCGGGCACCGCAGCGGAGCCTAAACACGGCCCCAACTATGCTGATATTGCACGCTCATATGGTGCCGTTGGTGTCAAGATCGAGCAAGCTGACGAACTGCTGCCAGCGTTGAATGCAGCCATCGCAAGTGGCAAGCCAACCGTGATCGATGTTCCAATGATCAACAATCCAACACCCACAACGGGGCATTGGAACATCCTCGACATCTACTCACCCGAAAGGGACGTCAGCCACGTGGCAACCTAGTGAACAGGTGTCGAAATCGTCACAGGTGATAACACTCTCAGCTTCGCCCGTCTGTCTGGGCGAGGTTTTTTTAGCGTCCTCGATGTGGTTATGCCCGAACGTCTGCTTTCCCAACCATGAGTAATGGAAATTGTCGGTGCAGCGAAAGTCCGCTTTCCGCCCTTCGTGTCGGATTGCGGCATTTGCGTAATCCGCGCCTAATCTCACACACCGACTGGACTTCACGCGCCACGGAAGCGGTAGTGTTCATACGCCTTACATGTATTCGTGCGTGCCGCCCGGATCTCTGGGCTCTGCTCAGTAGCAGGACCAAATTGGTTCCTGCGGCTAATGCAGGAGAGACATATGACCATTCAATCAACGCCAACGGAACTGGAGCAAGCTATATGATGACGGACAGCAGTGACGATCTTGCGTTGCACCCAACGGTCAAGCCGACGGCTATGGTTGCTGATGCGCTTTAAGATGTGACCAAACGAGGTGATCTGGTGCTTGATATCTTCTTGGGATCGGGCACAACTTTAATCGCAGCCGAGCGGGTAGGGCGGACGTTCCGGGGGATTGAGCTAGATCCAGGATATGTGGACGTTGCGATTGAGAGATGGTGTGCGATGACCAACAAGCAAGCCACGCTTGTGAGAACGGCCGACCTATGAATTGTACGGTTCAGCCATGACGGATAGGAAAGCGGGACGCTTTGTCAAAGGGCAGAGCGGCAATCCAAAGGGCCGCCCGAAGACGCGGGCGAGCGAGCCGGCTGGATCAGCATTGGACATTATTGTCGATAAGATCCTCAGCGTAAAGAAGAATGGCAAACATCAGGATGTGAGCGTGGAAGAAGCGCTGCAGCATCAGACTTATCGCCAAGCGATTGAAGGTAATAAGATGGCACGTCGCGAGATCATGAAGATGGTCCAGAAACGCGATGCCTATCTGAACAAGCAAGCCCTGAACAAAACTGTAGCGCCGGTTGTGCAACGCAAGCTGATCGAAGATCCCGACAATGCAAATGAGGCTATGCTCATCTTGGGTATCGCAACTGTCGACGGTGAAAGCCAATCGACCGCTGGTCACAGTCCTCCGATCAAATTGGAAGCTTGGGCGGTACAATCCGCGATCGGAAGGCGTCGTGGCGGATCAAAACTCACGGAAAAGCAAATCAGCGAGATCAGGCGATGCACCCGGACTTCGGACGCGATCAAATGGCCAAGGGGGACCAGTTCTTGAGTGACAAAGGAGGATATGAAATGCCGCCCAAGACCACGCGATTTAAGAAGGGTATAAGCGGTAATCCGAAGGGCCGGCCGGTCGGTCGCCATAAGCAAGCGCCATATGAGGCTGTGCTTGGGCAAAAGGTAACTGTCCGCGACGCTGGCATCGAGAAAACCATATCAGCCGCCGAAGCATTCATTCTGAAGCTCAGCAACGAAGGGCTCAAGGGCGATGAGCATGCTACCCGTTTGACGCTGTCTGCGATGTCCGATGCACAGGAGATGTTGAATGGTGATCAAGCAAAGGTCGTTTCGAGTATCACACGGGCCGTCGTCGCTCCGGGCAGCGTGGCAGCGGCAGCGCAACCGCTGCGCATTGCCACGAAGTTGGACAAATACAAAGAGACGTCGCGATTGATGTTGGAACCTTGGATTGTAGAAAAGGCACTGGCGCGTTTGGGTGCGCGTCGACTAAGCAGCCAAGATCAAGCAACAGTTCTTGCTGCGACGCGCACTCCAAATAAGGTCAAATGGCCGAGCTGGTGGAAAATGCTGCCGTAACGATAAAGTAACAGTTTGATTCTTGGCTATCGCTCCTAAGTGGGCCTGTAGCTGCGATACGACTACAATCAGGTCAGACCGCACTTGTCTCTCGGGAACAAAATGCCCACAAAAGCGCGCCGTACGCTTGAGCAACTTGAGGGCTCCGCGCACGCTACGCTAGCCCAAACTGACGATAAAGAATACAAAATCCAAGCCCGCAAACTCTCGTTGTGAATGAGGGAGTCTCGGGGGGGTGGTCACGATGAATAGAATTTGCGGGTTGCCTGATTGATGTCTTTGACGACCTTTTCGCCAGGGCTCTTCGTTGTCTTTTTCATCGTCTACTCCTCAGTGGTCAGGGCGAGCGACAAACCCTCAAATCGTAAGTACTGCTAATTGGATCCAAAAGCGCTGACGTCAGACAGTTCAGCATTCGGTAACTCAAGGCAGATGCAATTTTTGCAGGGAAGGGGCATGGGAAAAATGGCCGACAAAGGTCCAAGAGTTAAACCCAAGGACTCCGCACTAAACTGGAGAAAACTTGGGCCCAGGGCAGACAAAAAGCAAGAAATGCAAAAGTTTCGCTGAATAAGAATGCCGATAGCATGCTCTTGATTGCGGCGATGAAGAGAGAAACTTCAACAAAACGACCACATTCTGCGTAATTGAGCTCAATTCTGTCGCGATCTAAGTTTTCTTTAGACAGAGATGGTGCGCAATTTTGGCTAAAAGGAGTTTTGTCATGCCAGATGGATTGAAAGATCATCGGATTATGAGCGGATTGAACATAAAAAAGCGTATCATCGCTGGCGTAAAAGCCTACACCTCGACCCAGCTTGCACTGCCGCGACTAATTTCCATACTAATTGGTGACGTTCCAGAGGCGGGCGTCTATGTGCGCAACCAAGCGCGCGGCGCCGCACAGGCCGGATTGCCGTTTGAACAGGTCAATTGGGCGGGTGACATCACGCAAGAGGCGTGCAAGGCCCGCCTGATTGAAATGAACGATGATCAATCAATCCTTGGCATTATTCTGCAACGCCCTGTGCCGGATCATATCAATGTGCGGTCGTTGCAATCGGCGATCCACCCTTTGAAAGATGTCGAAGGGATGAACCCCGCATCAATCGGGAACATCGTTTATTCGGATGTTGCACTGGCCCCGTGCACCGCAGCGGCGAGTGTTGAGCTGATCAAAGAAACCGGTTTGCCCTTGCAAGGGCTCGAGGTTGTGATGATCGGCCATTCCGAAATTGTCGGCAAACCCGCCGCGATGATGCTGATGGCCGAAGGCTGCACCGTAACAGTGTGCCACCACATGACACGGTCTGTTGCGATGCATTCGCGGCGCGCCGATGCGGTGGTTGTGGCCGTGGGCAAGGCGCATCTGGTGGGACCGGATATGATCAAGCCGGGGGCTGCGGTGATTGATATCGGTATCAACCAGATCGAAACCGATGAGGGCCCGAAAATCGTGGGCGATGTTGATACGGCTGCGGTTCTGGATGTTGCGGGCTGGGTGACGCCGGTGCCGGGCGGCGTGGGCCCCGTGACAGTGGCCATGCTGATGCGCAACGCACGCGTTGCACATGAACGCCAGATTGCGGCGGGCTGGCTATAACGCCAGATACCCAATGCCGCCAAAGGCGACGGCGCAGCCCATCCATTGCGCCAATGTCATCCGCTCGCGCAGGAACGCCCAAGCCATCACAATTGTCAGCAGGCCAAAGCACGACGATGCAACGGCGGCGTATTGCGCATTTTCCATCCCGCCTGCGGCATTGATGCATAGCAGTGCAATCCCATCCGCGATCCCCATAAGCGCAAGAACGGGCAGGGCTGATCTGTCGGGCCAAAACGGCAGGCGCAGGGCCAGCATGCCGATAACCAGCGCGCAAATCGCCACCACCCGCGTGACCAATGTAACGGGCAAATGCCCCGATATTTCGCTTGCGTATTGGCCCATCGCGAATGTCCCTGCAAACCCGATTGCGGCAATCAGCGCATAGGCGATCGTTGGCCCTTCGGGCGGAATTTCTGCGCCCTCGTCATGCTGTGCTAGGGCTGCCACAAGCGACACGCCAATCGCAATCGCAATAACCGCGCCCCATTGCCAAACCGAAATCTCGGCCCCGCGCACAAGCGCCCATGCGACCGACAACACCGGATAGCTGGCGATGATCGGGGCCACCAATTTGACCGGCCCGCGCTGGAATGCCGCATAAAGCCCAAGGCTGGCTGTCAAGAAGAACGCCCCCGACAAGACCGCAATGCCAAATGTCTGGCGGGTCAGCGGGGTAAACCCGTTCTTGGCCACCATCACCAACAGGTGAAAGGCCAATCCAACCGCTAAAACCGCCAGCAATGACGCCATCAGTTGCGTGCGCTGGCTGAGGTAGCGCACGCAAATATCGTGAAACCCCCACGCAAAAGCAGCGATCAGGCCAAGGGAAAGTGCGCTCATGTCAATGACCTTTGCGAAGTGGGATTTTTCGTTTGCTGTGCTAGCATTTGCCAAGTATTCTTATGATTAAACAAATATTCCGCAGATGCAACAAATGCGGGAGAGGATTCGCTATGCTAGATGATCAATATCCTACTGTCGTTTCTGGGCCACCCCGTCCGAGTGAAATTATCAAACCCTCGGTGTTCTCATTGCCGCAGGGCACCGAACGCTATGTCGTCGAGGGCGGTGGTGCCGTGTTGATCGCAATAGAGACTGGCGATCAGATTACCATCATCAACGATGAGGGTGGGCAGCCCTGCGAAGTGGTCGCGATGAACGCCAAAGGGGCGATTGATGCATCGGTTATTGGTGCCTCAGGTGCTGGGCCCGCGACTGGTCTTCAATCGCTCATGACCAGCAACAACCGCTCTCTGCGTGGTCTTCGTATGGGGGTCGAGGCGCGCGGCACAGATCTATCCGCCTCTGGCGCTGTGCATCTGTTCGAAGCGACAACACCCGCCAAAACACAACAGGATTTCCGCGCCGAACGCGATGGTGCCGTGATTATCGCCGCCCCCGATAGCGTGATGGATATCGAGACTCAAAATACCGCCACACCGCTGACAATCATGATCAAACGCGCTGTCATCAAAAGCCACGTCACGTTTGAACTACCCGACCCGCTTGCCGATCCGGTCAGCGACATCCGCGTGCATACACAAACCGCCGAAGCGTTCTTTGTCAAAGCAGGCGACTACATCCACATTATCGACGTGGATGGCCGCCAATGCACCGATTTTGAATGTTTCAGCGCCCGCAAACTGGACAAAGGCATTGAACATGCCCTTGACGTGACCACCACACGCACATTGATGGGCCACGCCTATCCGATGCCCGGACTTCACGCGAAATATTATGATCAGGAAATGGTCCCACTTGTCGAAGTTGTTCAAGACACCTGCGGTCGCCACGATGCATTCGCATTGGCCTGTTCCGCAAAATACTATGACGATATCGGCTACCCCGGACACATCAATTGTTCCGAGAATTTCAATGGCGCGTTGGCCGAATTCGGCGTCACTGGCCGTCCGGGTTGGATGGCAATTAACTTCTTCTTCAACACCTCCATCGACGATCACGGTGTGATGTATTCGGATGAACCATGGTCCCGCCCCGGTGATTATGTGCTGCTGCGGGCGTTGACTGATATCGTCTGCGTTAGCTCCGCTTGCCCTGATGACACGACCGCCGCCAACGGCTGGAACCCCACAGATATCCACGTCCGCACTTACAGCGGTAAAGAAACATTCAGTAAGGCAATCGCGATCCGCGCGACGCCGGAATCGGAACCAAAGATGACCAAGCAAACTGGCTTTCACGACAGCTTCGCCAAGCACACACGCAATTTCATCGAATACAATGGCTACTGGCTCGCCAATTGCTTTGCTGCGGCTGGTCCGATCGAGGAATATCATGCCTGTCGCGAAAAGGCGGTGATCATGGATCTGTCGCCCCTGCGCAAATTTGAAATCACGGGCCCAGACGCCGAGGCGCTCTGCCAATACGCATTCACGCGCAACATGAAAACGCTGGCCATTGGTGGCGTGGTATATACTGCAATGTGCTATGAACACGGCGGGATGATCGATGATGGCACGGTGTTCCGGTTGGGCAAAGATAATTTCCGCTGGATCGGCGGCAATGATTATGGCGGTGAATGGCTGCGTGAACTGGCTGAAAAACACGGGCTCAAGGTGCTGATCCGTTCCTCCACTGATCAGTTGCATAATGTCGCCGTCCAAGGCCCCGAAAGCCGTGATTTGCTGCGCAAGATCGTCTGGACCGCGCCACATAATCCTGAATTTGACCAACTTGGTTGGTTCCGTTTCACGCCTGCGCGTCTCCATAACGAAAGCGGCACGCCCTTTGTCCTGTCGCGCACAGGCTACACAGGTGAGCTGGGCTACGAGGTGATGTGCCACCCCAAGGATTGCGCGGAAATCTTTGACGCAATTTGGGATGCGGGTCAGGATCACGGCCTCAAACCGATGGGCCTAGAGGCGCTCGATCTGGTGCGCATCGAGGCAGGGCTCATCTTCGCAGGCTACGACTTTTCCGACCAAACCGATCCGTTTGAGGCAGGCATCGGCTTTACCTGTCCGCTAAAATCCAAGACTGATGATTTTGTTGGGCGCGATGCACTCATTCGTCGCAAGGAACACCCTCAGAAAAAACTCGTTGGTCTTGATATCGACAGTAACGTCGATGTTGTTCACGGTGATTGCATTCATATTGGTCGTGCGCAAATCGGTGAAATCACATCCTCCATGCGTTCGCCATTGCTTGGCAAAAACATCGCAATGGCGCGTATCGATGTGGCCCATGCAGATGCAGGCACCGCCGTCGAAATCGGCAAACTTGACGGCCATCAGATGCGTCTGCCTGCGACAATCCGCAAGGATCTAGCAGCCTTTGATCCCACCAAGGAACGCCCTCGCTCATGATGCTGCGCGGCGCTATCATCGCTTGTGCCCTTGCAGGCTCGGCGCAGGCGCAATCGGTCAAACTTGATGGCCATGAAATCACGGTTTTGCTTACGGGAAACACCGCCGTTGGCGACTGGGATGGCATCTCTTATCGTCAGTATTTCGACCCCGACGGCACGACAACATTTGCCCAAAACGACGCGCGTTCCGCATTGGGAAACTGGCGTGTTTCGGATGGTGCATACCAATCCATCTGGTCCGGTGATCCCGATTGGCAGGGTTGGTTTATAATGGAATATGCAGGCGACTATTATTGGGTCAGCAAAACCACCCCGCCAACCCCGTTTCATGTTCTTGACGGGCAACAATTGGTCGAACAATAATGAACGCTTCGCGGTGTTCTTTGCATTGATCGCATGATCTCACTTCACGGCCCTGTCGTCGCAACGCTTGATATATATCAATACCCAACCATACGTTTCCCGATAGGTTCACCCACATGACTGCATATGATGACATTGGCGGCACTCCCCGCTTGCACGACTTGGTGAATCGATTTTATGACTTGGTTGAAACTTTGCCAGAGGGATCAAATTTGCGCCGCCTGCATGGTCGGGGCCATGGGTTGGCCCATGCTCGTGTGGAACAAGCTGATTTTATGTCTGGTTTTCTGGGTGGTCCGCAAACCTACCGCGAACGGCATGGCCACATGGATGTTCGTCTGATCCATGCGCATGTGCCCATCCGGCAGGCCGATGCTGACAATTGGCTCACCTGTATGGATCAAGCACTTTCCGACGAAGGCCACCAAGGCCCCCATATCGATAAACTCCGCTCGGTGCTCCGACGGGTCGCAACAATGCTGATAAACGATGTTCCCGATTGGGAAGACTACACAAAACCGCAGGCATGAGGACGGTTATGGCCCTGTTGCGCAAGTATCGGGTCGTATGGCCATGCTATGCCACCCTATGATGACGCAACCATCAGGATCTGCCATGACCACTATCACTTACCAACCAATCGACAAACAGACAGCCACGCAATTGCGCAATGGTGGACTGGACGCAAACGGTCAGATACCGGAGCGACAAGTTTCCGATGGAGGTGGGAATCCTTGCCGCTGTTGTCTGTGCGATGTTCCTAAGGGCGCGCAAATGCTCGTTCTTGCGCACCGCCCCTTCGCCACCATCAACCCCTATGCCGAAACTGGGCCGATCTTTTTGTGCGCTGACGATTGTAGCCCATGGTCAGGGCAGGGGCTTCCGCCGATTTTCTTGACAAGCCCCGATTACCTGCTCAAGGCCTACACCCCCGATGAACGCATCAAATATGGCACTGGTCAAATCACCGCCAGCGCCGATATCGCGGCCTATGCGAGCGATCTGCTTGCGCGTGATGATATCGCCTTTGTGGATGTCCGCTCCGCCCGCAACAACTGCTATCAGGCGCGGATTGTGCGATCCTGAAGCGCCTTTAATACGGTCAGCGCATCCTCGGCCTGATCTGCGGGTACAAACGCGTGGTCATGGTGGTAGGCGGCAACCATATTACACGCAATTTTGGCCTCGGCCAATACCGTGGCTACCGCTGCCGTCAGCCCATATCCTTCTAGCGATGAATACACATTTAAAGTGATGCAACGCATCGGCACATCAACGGCTTGGCCGGCACTTTGGGCCACATCAACCGGTAGGATCATGGACACCCCTTCGGCCTCTTGAAACGTGGCAATCGCATCTCTCAATAGCGCAGTGGCCTGTGCACCCACCTCGGTCGCAAACACAAACAACCCACCGCGTAACTCGGGTGTCATCCCGGCAATCATATCGTGTGCCGTATGTGCAATCTCGGGCATTCTTGCCTCCTCTATGCAAAAAAAGGCGCCGCACAATCCCGTGCCGCGCCTTTTTCATTCTAAACGATCACAGATTAGTTCTGCAAATATACCTCAAGGCTATCATCCAATGCATCCTTCCACGGCGTGTGATGTTCTGGCGCCATCGTGCCGGTCAGCACTGATTTATGGCCGTGGTTGCGGAACGTCATGATGCCCTTCTTTTTGTTACCCTTCCATTCCTTGAACGCCATGCACGCGCCCTCCACGTCGAACGTTGGGTAATCCGTCTCTTCAATCAGCTCTTTAATGTAATCACCCTGATACCAGATCGCATCGTAATCATCCTCACCCGCGTCCTCTCGGGCGATACGGTCGGCGACATCCGCCTGCATCGCGGCACGATCCGGCAATCCGATACGTCCCATAATCACATCTCTGGCCCACCATGCCTGCGCATCAAACATGTTAAACGTGAACCACTGATCCTGCATCCCGATGTAAAACAGATCAGGGTTATCGACATAGGCCACACCCTTATACAGGTCAGCCGTGGCAAGACGGTTTGCAGTGCGCAACCGCAGCTTTTCTTCCATCATTGGGAAATGATGCTGATACCCGGTGCACAGGATGACCGCGTCGACTGTCCGGCTGGTGCCATCCTTAAAATGCGCAGTCTTGCCGTCCATATGGGTGAGCAGCGGCACCTCGGCCCAGTTATCAGGCCAGTCATACCCCATCGCCGCCGTGCGGTGGCTGACAGTGATCGACTTGGCACCGTATTTCCAACACTGACTGCCAATATCCTCGGCAGAATAGCTGGTGCCAATGATCAGCACATCCATATCCTTGAACTCAACCGCATCTCGGAAATCATGTGCGTGCAGCACGCGGCCCGGGAATTTATCAAAGCCCTCAAAATGCGGCACGTTTGGCGTGCTGAAATGCCCCGAACAAACGATCACATGATCAAACGTCTCGGTCGTTACCTCATCATTGGGCAGGTCTTTAACCGTCACTTGAAAATGCCCGCCGTCATAGCTGACGTTTTTTACCGAATGGCTGAATTTGATCCAATCACGCACATTCGCCTTTTTCACACGGCCTTCGATGTAATCGAACAGCACGGCGCGTGGTGGATAGGATGCAATCTGTTTGCCGAAATGTTCCTCGAATGAATAATCCGCAAACTCAAGACCCTCTTTCGGGCCGTTTGACCATAGATAGCGATACATCGAACCGTGAACAGGCTCGCCATATTCATCCAAGCCTGTGCGCCACGTATAGTTCCACAAACCACCCCAGTCGGATTGCTTTTCATAACAAACGATTTCCGGAATTTCTGCACCACCGGCTGCCGCTGACTGAAACGCGCGAAGCTGCGCTAATCCTGATGGGCCTGCGCCGATCACTGCTATGCGTTTTGTCATATGTATTCCCCTGTCATAAATAAACGTTTGTTCAATTCCATCGAAAATTTGCCCCTAAGTCAACAATTTTGACTGTCAGTAAAAACTCTCGAGTCAATTTATTTGCTGGATTGCAGTGATGACAAGGGGTTAGGCTGTGAAAAATATTGAGGAATAGTCAATGAACAAACCACATTTCACCTTTTGGATCGTCACAGCGCTGGGCCTGCTTTGGAATCTTGGCGGGTGTTGGAATTATATCATCCAAAATAATGCCGAAACGGTCGCGGGAATGCCTGAAATTTATCAACTCATCATCAATGGTCGCCCCGCTTGGGCCACAGGTGGTTTTGCAATCGCGGTGTTCGGTGGTGCTGTTGGCTGTATCTTGTTGTTGCTTCGCCGCAGTGTTGCCGTGCCTGTGCTTATCCTTTCGTTGGCTGGCGTCATACTGACGTCGATCTACACCGTGATGATTGTGGGAATGGTCCCCAGCATGGCACTGTCCGTGCTGGTCGCGATTGCATTGCTTTGGTATGCGACGATTGTGCGACGCAAAGAGTGGATAGCCTAAAGTACTAGGTACCTACTCTTTGGGTTGGTCGAGCATAGCAATGATAAGGGCCCACGGTGCAGATTGCAAAGTGGACCCTTATATTTCGTCGCCCATGATATATTATATATCGAGCGTATTCGCGCGTTCCCAGTCAGAAAAGTGACCGCAGAAATCGTTCCATTCCTGCATCTTCATTTTTAGATAAGCATTGGAGAATTCTTCGCCCATCGCGGCCTTGAGGCCCTTGTCCTTGTCGTATTCGCGCAGAGCATCGAGCATGTTCAACGGCAGCTTGGGCGCGCCACGGACCTTGTGGCCTTCGGCATACATGTCGATGTCGTGGCGTTTGCCCGGATCGGCCTTTGACCGGACACCGGACAGGCCAGCGGCGATGATGACGGCTTGCAACAAATACGGGTTCACGGCGCCATCAGGCAGGCGAAGTTCGAACCGGCCCGGGCCAGGAACGCGCACCATGTGCGTGCGGTTGTTGCCCGTCCAAGTGACAGTGTTGGGTGCCCAAGTCGCGCCAGACGTCGTGCGAGGAGCGTTGATACGCTTATAGCTGTTGACCGTCGGATTGGTGATCGCGGCCAATGCGGACGCGTGTTTCATAATGCCACCAAGGAAGTAGCGGCCCTGCTCTGACAGGCCCAATTCGGCGGTTTGGCTGGTGTTGTCGGGGTCCATTGCGAATACGTTGGTTTTCGCGTCCTTGCCAGCCGCATCCCAAACAGAGATATGCGCATGGCAACCGTTGCCTGTGAGGCCTTCGATTGGTTTGGGCATGAATGTCGCGCGGTAGCCATGTTTTTCTGCAACGCATTTTGTCATAAATTTGAAGAAGCTGTGCTTGTCCGCCGTTGCCAGTGCATCGTCGAAGTCCCAGTTCATTTCCCACTGGCCGTTCGCGTCTTCGTGGTCGTTCTGGTAAGCGCCCCAGCCTAGCTCTAACATGTAGTCACTGATTTCGCGGATCACGTCGAGCCGACGCATGAATGCCTGTTGGTCGTAGCAAGGCTTGGCTGCGGTATCAAAGCTGTCAGAGATTTGATCACCAGCAGGTGTAAGCAGGAAGAACTCCGCCTCGATGCCCGTTTTGACATGCATACCCATTTCGGCAGCTTCAGCGACCAGTTTGCGCAATACGTTGCGAGGTGCTTGGTCGACGTCTTTGCCTTCCATTACGCAGTTGCCGGGCACCCAAGCAATTTCTTTGTTCCAAGGCAGGATGATCGCGGCCTCTGGGTCTGGCACGGCGAGCATGTCAGGGTGCGCGGGCGTCAGGTCGAGCCATGTCGCAAAGCCAGCAAAACCAGCGCCATCCTCTTGCATATCAGCGATCGCACGCGCGGGGACCAATTTGGCCCGCTGCCCACCGAATAGATCGGTGAATGAAATCATGAAGTATTTAACGCCGTTTTCTTCGGCAAATTTGGCGAGATCAGTAGCCATGTTGTTGTTTCCCTATTGTAGAAATGGGGCGCGGTCTGTTGCCAGCCGCGCCCTCGTTATAGATTAATAAGATGTGCCGGGCTTGCCGGGATACCAGTCGGTGCCGCACAGCGGAACCTTGGCCATCGCGGCGGCTTCCATTGTCAGCGCCACGAGGTCTTCTGGCTCAAGATTGTGCAGATGGTTTTTGCCACAAGCGCGGGCAATTGTTTGCGCCTCGAGGGTCATCACCTTGAGGTAGTTACGCAAACGGCGGCCACCTTCGATGGGATCAAACCGTGCCATCAATTCTGGGTCTTGGGTGGTGATGCCAGCCGGATCGCGGCCTTCGTGCCAGTCATCATATGCGCCTGCGGTGGTGCCAAGCGCGTTATATTCGGCCTCATACTTTGGATCATTATCACCAAGTGCGATCAGCGCCGCCGTGCCGATTGCAACGGCATCTGCGCCCAGTGCCATGGCCTTGGCCACATCCGCGCCAGAACGGATACCGCCTGACAGGATCAACTGCACTTTGCGGTGCATGCCGAGGTCTTGCAGCGCCTGAACAGCGGGGCGGATAATCGCTAGTGTTGGTTGACCGACGTGTTCGATAAACACATCTTGGGTCGCCGCAGTGCCGCCTTGCATGCCGTCCAAGACAACCGCGTCAGCGCCAGCTTTGATCGCCAACGTCGTGTCATAGTAGGGGCGAGCGCCGGCAACTTTGACGTAGATCGGCACCTTCCAGCCCGTAATTTCACGCAGCTCGAGGATCTTGATCTCGAGATCATCGGGGCCAGTCCAATCAGGGTGACGACACGCTGAGCGTTGGTCGATACCCTTGGGCAGGTTGCGCATATGCGCCACACGATCAGAGATTTTCTGACCCAAAAGCATACCACCGCCACCGGGTTTGGCGCCTTGTCCAACGACAATCTCGATCGCGTCTGCCTTGCGCAGGTCATCAGGGTTCATGCCGTAGCGGGACGGTAGGTATTGATAAACCAGCTTGTTTGAATGCCCGCGTTCCTCTGGCGTCATGCCGCCGTCGCCTGTGGTCGTAGACGTGCCAGCGGCGGATGCGCCACGGCCCAACGCCTCTTTGGCAGGGCCAGACAACGCGCCAAATGACATGCCCGCAATGGTGATTGGGATGTCTAGTTCAATCGGGTTCGATGCGTTCAAGCCGCCGATCGTCACGGATGTATCGCATTTCTCGCGGTAGCCTTCGAGAGGATAGCGGGAAATGGACGCGCCCATGAACAACAGGTCGTCAAAGGAAGGCACCTTGCGTTTGGCACCGCCACCGCGAATGTCATAAATGCCCGTGGCCGCCGCACGGCGAATATCGCTGTTGACGTCTTGGGTGAATGTCGCGGATTGGCGCGGCGTTGTGGTCGGGATTTTGTTATCAGTCATCTGTCAGTCCCTTAATACGCGCCAGCGTTATCAACATCGAAGTTATACAAATTACGGGCAGAGCCGTAGCGGGTGAAATCCTTGGGATCAGCGTCGATGCCAGCCTCATCAAGCAAGCCTTGCAACAGCGTCAGATGCTCTTCGCGCATTTCCTTTTTCTCGCAATCAGCACCCAGCGACTTGACTGAGCCACGCACAAAGAAGCGCGCCTCGTAGCAGCTATCTCCCAGCGCATCGCCAGCGTCGCCGCAGACCACAAGGTTGCCCGACTGGCCCATAAACGCGGACATGTGGCCGATGCTGCCTTGAACGACGATGTTCACGCCCTTCATGGAAATGCCGCAGCGGGACGATGCATTGCCCTTGACCACGATCAGGCCGCCGTGGCCGGTAGCACCGAGGTACTGACTTGCATCGCCTTCGATCACAATCTTGCCGGACATGATGTTTTCGCCCGTGCCCGGACCAGCAGAGCCGTGGATATTTACAGTCGCCTGCTGGTTCATGCCACCGCAGTAGTAACCAGTCGACCCTTTGACGGTGACTTCGATAGGAGCATCAAGGCCGCAGGCGATTGCATGTGAGCCACGAGGATTTACAATTTCCCAAGCGGTCTGGTTGGTTTCAGCGGATTGTGCGTGCAACGTCTTGTTGGTCTCGCGCAGGCCGACTTCGGTTAGATCAATTGTCTGCATCTTAGGCCGCTTTCTCAGATGATGTTGGGGCCGTGTTATGGCTCCAGAAATATACGGTTGCTGGTTCGGGCTCCCAGACGCGGGCGTCCTCAATGCCGGGCAGATCAACAAGGGCGCGGTACTCGGAACCGAAGGCAACGTATTGATCGGTTTCGGCCATCACGGCGGGCTTGCAAGCAATCGGATCACGTACAACGCCAAAGCCGTCCTTGGTCCCAACAACAAATGTGAAGAACCCGTCGAGATCATCGAGGGACGTTTCAAGAGCCTCGCCCAATGTCGCGCCGTTTTGCATTTGCCAAGTGAGGTAGGCGGCACCGACTTCGGTGTCGTTCTCGGTCTCGATATGGATACCCTCGCGGCGCAGTTTGCGGCGCAGGCTGTTGTGGTTAGACAATGACCCGTTGTGCACGAGGCACTGATCATCACCAGTGTTAAACGGGTGTGCGCCCATTGTTGTGACAGCCGATTCAGTGGCCATGCGCGTATGCCCGATTCCGTGGGTGCCGGACATCTTGCTGACGTCAAATTGCGCTGCAACATCGCGTGGCAGGCCAACCTCTTTGTAAATCTCGAGGCTGTCGCCGCGGCTCATCAGGCGGATACCGCGGTCCATTTCATCAATGGCCTTGCGGGCAGTGGCTGTTGTGCCTGCGGGAATTTCCAAAATAGCGTGGGTGCTTTTTACGGCCATCGTGACCTTGCCGCCCAGCACCTTGGTCAACGCGGCATCGAGACCATCGAATGCCGTCGATGGATCGTCAGATTGAACGGTCATTTTCGTTCTACCGTTTGATTCGCCACCATAAATCGCGATGCCAGCGCTATCGGGACCACGGTCCGTCATGGTGATTAACATAGAGGTCAACATCTCGCCCAGCTTGGGTTCGAGCGACTTATCCTTGAGGAATAATCCGACAATTCCACACATATTTATTTTCCCGACTCAGTACGTGGCAATAGCGCCGACGCGTTCTCTTAAACGCTATCACCAAAAAAAGAAAACTCAACCGTGAGGAAACTTTTTTTCACACAAGGCAAAAAAGACTAGTCAAAATGGACGTGTCGTGGTTCATTTCCGACTAGCGGCACTAAATGAATGCTGTCGCATACAATGACACTACGACACGGGGGTCAAAAAAGTGGAAGAACAACTTGCAGAGCTAGCAGCCAAAGTGGCCGAGCTAGAGGCGGCAGGTGGGGGTGCAGGTGTCACCAACACAATGTTTGCCGAAATGTTTTATTACGTCACGATCCCGCTGATGATTATCATTCACGCGGGTTTCCTTGCTTATGAAATGGGCGCATCGCGGCTCAAGAACGTATTGTCGTCGGGTGTGAAAAACATCCTCGCCTTCGCGTTCATGATCCCGACATTCTATTTCTTTGGCTGGTGGGTCTATTGGGGCTTCCCAACAGGTATTCCAGGTGCTCCGGGGCCTGCGGGCATTTCCGGCGTTGAATACGCCAATGCCATCGCATTGGGCTGGGGTGATGCAGCGCAATACATGGGTCCGAATATCGCTGACCAAGCGTCTGGCGTGTTCTTTGGCGCATTTGCGCTGTTCGCGGCAACAACCGCATCCATCATGTCAGGTGCTGTGATTGAGCGTATCCAAACGGTTGGTTTCATCATCCTTGCTATCGTGCTTGGCTCATTTGCGTGGGTTGTTGCGGCGGCTTGGGGCTGGCACGCAGACGGTTGGTTGGTGACGAAATTCGGTGTGCATGACTTTGGTGCTGCGGGCCTTGTGCACGCGGTCGCTGGTTTCTTTGCGCTGGGTGTTTTGATCAACCTTGGGCCACGGATCGGCAAGTTTAACGCTGATGGATCGGCTAACCACATTCCGGGGCATAACATGCCGCTGACTGTAACTGGCCTGATGCTGATTATCGTTGGTTTCTGGGGTTTTCTTATGGCCTGTGTCATCGTGCCGGGCGAAGCATGGTCATGGTATGGCGACAAAGCCACAACGATCTATGGCACACCAATCACGCTATCGGCGCTGTCGTTCAACATCCTGATGGCTGTTGCTGGCGGTATTATCGGTGCATGGCTGTTCACACGTGATCCATTTTGGATGATGTCAGGCGCGCTTGCCGGGATTATCTCAACCGCGTCTGGTTTGGATATCTACTTCCCTGCGCTTGCGTTCATCATCGCATTCAGTGCTGGTATCATCCTCAAGCCTTGTGCGGATTGGTTGGAAAATCGAGGGATCGACGACGCTGTTGGCGCTGTCACGGTGCACGGCACGATTGGCCTATATGGTGTGGTCATGCTTGGTATCTGGGGTTCCGGTTATCCGGCACTACAAGGAGCGGCGGGCGATGCCCCAACGATTAGCCTGATTGGTCAAATCATCGGGGCTGTCGTATTCTTCCTGTGCGGTTTCGTACCGGGTTACATCGTGTCCTACATTCTCAAGAAGGTTGGCATGTTGCGTATCCCTGAGGGTGCGGAAATTGCTGGCATGGATCTCGTGAAAGTACCTGCAACCGGTTATCCTGAATGGGGCGGCGACGCACCAATCACGCCAGCCGAATAACGACAACTAAAGGAGAGAAAAATGTTTCCATATGCTGAAGCAACCTGGGATGTCGTCGATGGCGCGATGTTCATGGGCTGGGGCACGTCCCTACCCGGGATCACCACGTTTATCGCAGTTGTGATTTGCGTAGCGGTCTTGGTCATCGGACAACGATCCGAGGCAGAAAAAGCCAAACGCTTCGATAAGTAAGCTAACCTGATTGATGAAGTGGGGCTGCCAACTGGTGGCCCCTATTCTTTTGAGTGGCAAGTTTACTTGCCTGAAAGGAAACTTTTTTGCATATCAGTCTTGCTTTTGAGGCGGGGATGAGTCTCAATCACCGCAACACATAACAACACCGATAGGGGGTAATATCATGGCCATTCTTTGGAGACATTCCGCACTCGCACATCGTCACGCCGAAATCGGGGGCGAGCTTGAAGATTGGAACGGTATGGGCACCGCGTGGTTCTACGATCACACGCCCGAACGCGCCAAAGCAGACTATGAAGCAGTGCGCACCAAAGCAGGTCTTATGGATGTGTCCGGTCTCAAAAAAGTGCACGTCACAGGCCCAGATGCGGCTTATGTTATTGACCGTGTCACAACCCGAAACGTCGAAAAAATTGCACCGGGCCGTTCAACCTATGCCTCAATGTTAAATGCAGACGGCAAATTTGTTGACGACTGTATCATCTACCACCTCGCCGTGAATTCATGGTTGGTTGTACACGGCACTGGTATCGGCATGGAACAGCTGACGTCAGTTGCTGCCGCTAAAAATTGCACCGTCCTCATGGATGACGATCTCCACGACATGTCGCTACAAGGCCCCGTGTCAGTTGATCTACTTGCCAAAGAAATCCCTGCAATCCGTGATTTGGCCTATTTCGGCCTTATGCAAACCCGCCTCTATGGCAAGGACGTGATGATTTCACGCACTGGCTATACAGGTGAACGTGGCTACGAGATTTTCTGCCGCGGCAAAGACGCGACGCATTTGTGGGACAGCATCCTAGAGGCTGGCAAAGACATGGGCGTGCGCCCTGTGCAGTTCAGCACGCTCGATATGCTGCGGATTGAAAGCTACCTGCTGTTCTACCCCGGCGATAACTCCGAAACCTTCCCATTCGCTGACGGCCAACCATGCGGCGATACAATTTGGGAGCTTGGCCTCGACTTCACCGTCTCACCTGGCAAAGAGGGCTTTATCGGCGCAGAAAACCATTATGCGTCCGAAGGCAAGGAACGGTTCAAAATATACGGCGTTCAGCTGTCCGACAGCATGGAGCAGATGGAAATGCACGCTCGCGTTATGGCCGACGGCAAAGACGTTGGCGTCATCACATACGGCCTATCATCGGAGCTAAACAAATATTCCGTTGCAATCGCGCGCCTTGATCCAAGCGTCGCCAAAGCCGGCACAAAGCTGACGATCGTTCAACCAAACGGCACCGAACTTGCCGCCACCGCAGAAGAGATGCCGTTCTACGACAAGGACAAAACGATCCGCACCGCCAAAGGCTAATTGCTGATCAATAGGCGCGGGGGCAACCTCGCGCCTTTAGCTATTCAAAGGACTGATATGTCAAAGTTTGACTTTCCCCCATCCATCCGCAGCAGGCCTGTCTATGGCACGCTCGAGGTTCGGACTGGCACTGCTCATCTAATGATCGCAGACGCCCACGGTGCCGAGGCGATCATGGCCATTGCGACACCTGAGCTGATGACCAAAACGCATATCATCTATATCCCCAAAGGGGCTGACATGGGTGACAAGCTACGCGCGCTGAACCCCTCTCAATATTACGAAGGCCCCAGCTATGCCGCCGCCGAACAGCGCATCGCCAAAGCGTTCGAAGATGCCAAGATGGGCCTGCAACTCTACTTGACCGGCACCGAAGGCTTGATGGGCCAAGCCCAAGCCGCCGCAATGGCCGCTGGCATTCCGCACAGCGCGATTCAGACAGAACATCGCGGATCAATCGCCCGCCGAATGCAGTGCGTGCATTGCAAAGGCATTACTGAGGATGTTGAGATTGACCCGTTCGTCTGCTCTCACTGTGGGTTGAATTTATTTGTGCGCGATCACTATTCCCGCCGTCTTGCCGCCTATCAGGGTGTCTGTATCGACGCCGAAGATCCTGGCAACGTACCACCATCAAAGGGGATTTACGAATGAGCGCCGCACCCCAAAGAGCCAAAGCAGGCGCCGAAAAGATGGACGTTACCGTCAGCGCCGTCGTGCCATTGAATGATCTGGTCACGCGTTTCGAATTCAAACGCACTGACGGCGCGGATTTTCCACCGTTCTCTGGCGGTGCGCATACCGTTGTAACTATGCAAGACGGTGATCGCTTGCGACTGAACCCCTACTCGCTGATGTCCGATCCAAATGATCTGTCCACTTACGCAATTTCCGTGCGCCGTGATGATCAAGGGCGCGGCGGATCACTCTTCATGCACAATAATGTTGCAACGGGCGACGCGATGACGATCACCTATCCCGTCAACCTGTTCAGCCTCGACCTGCGCGCCAAGAAACATATCTTTTTCGCAGGTGGCATCGGCATCACGCCGTTTCTTGCGATGATCGGACAGCTTGAACAATCAAATGGCAATTGGGAACTGCACTATTCCGTTCGGTCAGAGGCGCTCGGTTCCTATGTCGACATGCTAACCACGAAATTCCCGACCAAGGTGCATGTCTATTACGACGACCAAAAACAGGCGATCCCGCTTGGTGACCTGCTGGATGGGCAGCCACTAGGCACCCATGCCTACGTTTGCGGCCCTGCTGGGATGATCAACTGGGTGCATAGCACTGCCGCTGGTGCCGGCTGGCCCGACGACTGCGTACATTCCGAAGAATTCCTAGCCCCCGCACCCGGTGCGCCATTCGAAGTACGCCTGTGTAAATCAGACAAAACAATCACTGTAGGCGAAAACGAAAGCCTGCTTGAGGCGATAGAACGCGCAGGCATCGACGCACCGTTTCTATGCCGTGGCGGATCATGTGGCCAATGCGAAACCGATGTCGTTGCCGCTGAAGGTGACTTCATCCACCGTGATCACTGGCTTGACGATGCAGACCATGCCTCAGGCCGTAAAATCATGCCCTGCGTCAGCCGCTTCGTTGGTGCGAAACTGGAGCTAGACAGATGACCATTCAATTTAACGACGAAACATTCCGCGACGATTATTCGTTCCATAACTCGCCTTGGGCGATCAAACGCTTTCCGTTTCCGTTCCACGAAGACAGCTACATGTATTCCGTGAATATGGAGCAACACCGCGGCGGCCCCGAGGGATCAGTGTTTGAGAAGCGTTTTGACGTCGACGAACACTATGTATCGGAAATGCGTGACCGCGCCATTGTATTGGCTGATGACCCACTGCGTTGCCAATCCCTACCTCATATGACGCTGGCAGGTTGGGATTTGCTTGAACTCATCATGGTCAGCAAATCCGAAGACTATCCCGATCTCTTTGAACTGCACCGTGACGGAAACAATTGGCGTTGGGTGAACAAGCCACTGGGCATTGACGACAGCTTTGTCTTCATGGATGAAACCACGCTGCCATATGGCCCAATGGAATACATCACACGCCAAGCCCAAGGCGACTTTTGTGTTCTGGATCAACGCGACGAAAACCTGTGGATGGACGCAGGGATCGTCACGACGCAGGCCGACTGGTCGCTTGATTTCGACATCGGAATGAATTTTTTCGAATGGCACGCGCCTGTCCCACTCGCACATGAGATGGGAATCTTTCAACGCGCTTTGAAATTCTTGCTTAACATTCCACAAGGCGCCCCGGCGCGGCGGCTCAATTGGACGATGACAGTTAATCCGCTGCTGGATTCATCGCCCGAAAACTATCACAAATGGGGCATCCAGAAAACCACGCTTACACCTGAAAACATTGGCACCAAACAGCATCTTCGGGTCGAATTGCAGACGTTTTTCCGCTTGCCACGTTCCAACGCTTTGGTGTTTCCGATCCGCTGCTATCTGTGCAGTTTTCAGGATTTGATGACCATACCCAAGTGGGGCCGCCGCTTGCACCGTGTTGTTCGTGATTTGCCAGAAGAATTGGCAACCTACAAAGGTTTCATTGATAACCGCCCGATGATGCTGGATTATCTGTCGCAATTCGACGATGGTCATCCGACTTCACTAGGTGTGTTCCCTGATCTGGATACGGAGCCGCTGTTGGCAAAATGACCGCTAAGCCTGCGGGTAACTAATGATAGAAAGGTATTTCGCGGGAAGTTTGACCAAGACTTCTGGTCCATGCGGCGCATCGGCATCGAAAAATAGCGTGTCTCCGGGTGTAAGGGCATATATTTCATTGCCATGGCGATAATTCACTTCGCCTTCGAGCATATAGATTGTTTCTATCCCTCCGTGTTGAAATGTAGGGAACACATCAGATTCTGCGGACAACGTTATCAAATAAGGCTCTACAATCACACCGCTTGCATTTGCGCCTATATGTCCAAGCAAGTTATATTGATGGTTCGCTCGGGTACCGTCGCGTTCTAATTCCACGCCTTCTCCCGTCTTGGTGTGCACCGCCGCGCGGGTTTCTTCAAATCCCCGAAAGAACGCCGTAATCGGCACATTCAACGCGTGTGCCAATGCTTGCAACGTCGTCAGTGAGGGAGACGTGTTTCCATTTTCGATCTTGGACAACATCCCAATTGACAGCCCCGTTGACGCTGCAAGATCAGCAACCGTAATTTCTTGGTTGCGGCGAAACATACGCACTGCGCGACCAATGGCCACTTCTAGAACTTTTTCGCGTTGCTCACGTACGCGGTGTGGGTTCTGCTGCAATGATACCGAGGCCATAGCTAGGTCAACTTTTCCAATTTTCATATCTGGCCGATGCTTTGTCCTAGTTTTACAGCAATTCCAAGTGAAATTCGTTCTCTAAATACTAGTATAACATGTTTGTTTCCTGTTAGTATAATAATATGCTTACCAATAAAAATTTCCACATTGGCTTCCTTATTTTCCCTGGTTTTCCGATGGCCTGCCTTACCTCTATGATCGAACCGTTGCGTGCGGCGAATGAGATCGAAGGGCGCGATGTGTTCCATTGGACCCTCGTCTCAGAAGACGGTGCGCCGGTTGAAGCGAGCGCCAAAGTGTCGTTTGATCCTGATCTGTCTTTGGATGAATGCGATGATTTGGATCAGATGATTCTCTTAAGCGGCCCATCATCGCAGTTTGAAGTCCCCTCTTCATCTGATGGGAAACTCCGAAAATTGGTGCGGCACGGTGTTGGCATTGGCGCGATCAGCGGTGGAGTGTTCCCACTCGCACGGACCGGTCTTTTGGACGGGTACGAGGCATCGGTTCATTGGTGTTATGAGGCTGCTTTTAAGGCGAAATTTTCCAACATTATTGCCACCCAAGATTTAATAAAAGTTGATCGAAATCGTACTACTGCATCCGGCGCAGCGGCAGCATTCGATTTGGCCCTTGGCTTGGTTGCCGAACGTCTTGGTGCCGAGGTGGCGACAGAGGTGGCCTGCTGGTTTCAGCATCCATTGATGCGCGGCGAGGGCGTCAGTCAACGCAAGCCTACCTTTGCGGCTGAAAGCACCCACGACATGTTGCCGCCGCTTGTCGAAGAAGCGATTCAGGTGTTTTCAGATAACATCGAAGACCCACTCAACATTGCTGATGTCGCCGAAGTTATTGGTGTTTCGGTAAGGCAACTCGAGCGAATGTTTAAAAAAGTGACGGGCACGTCACCTCTTGGATACTATAAGTCTCTTCGTATGCACAAAGCACGGCAGCTCTTGCTTTATAGCAAGCAGACGTTGATCCAAATAGCGCTTTCTGTCGGCTATTCCTCATCCTCTGTCCTGGTCAAAAGCTACCAAGATGTATTTGGAATTCACCCATTAGACGACCGAGAAAAGGTGAATATGTTTCGTGTCCGGAACAATTCGATCGTGCCGTCGGCATGAGCCAATCCATCAAAAACATCCCCTGTTAAGAAAAAAACTTGATTGAGAGGAAAATCCTGCGACACTGCGGACGTCTGCATACAAACGATCAAATAGAATCGCGATGTAGCTAAAAACTTGCGCCAAATATCGGCGCATCCATTCAGGGAGAATAACATGAAATATATGACTACAGCGCTGACCGCCGGTGTGATGGCAATGGCAGGGTCAACCGCCTTCGGACAAGACAGCAGCGATCCAATCGTGATCCCAATTCACAACTGGTCCAGCCAGATCGTGATGTCCAACGTCGTAGGCCAAATCCTCGAAAGTGCCGGCAACAACGTAGAATACGTCACAACAGACAGCCAAGCAGTCTACGAATCCGTTCGTAACGGCGACGTCACAATGGAACTCGAAGTATGGGAAGGCGCATTTGGCGCATCATTCCGCGCTGCCTTGGAAAAGGGCGGTATCGTCGATGTGGGTGACCACAACGCCGTGACCCGCGAAGATTGGTGGTATCCAATGTGGACAAAAGATGCATGCCCAGGCCTGCCATCATGGGAAGCATTGAACGATTGCGCAGCATTGTTCGCAACACCTGAAACTGGCGACAAGGGTATGTATCTTGACGGCCCAGTTGACTGGCTCAAGCACGGTCAAGAACGCGTAGCGGCTCTTGATATGAACTTTACTGTTGTGAATGCTGGTTCTGCTGCGGCTCTTTGGGCTGCGATCGGCGCTGCCGAAGCTGACAAGACACCAATCGTTGTGTTCAACTGGACACCAAACTTTGCCGAAGCCGTATGGCCCGGTGAATTTGTTGAATTCCCAGCATGGGAAGACGGCTGTGACAAAGACCCAGCAGTTGGTCCAAACCCAGATGCGCTCTATGACTGCGGTAACCCAGCGACGGGCTACCTGAAAAAAGCAGCATGGGATGGCATGGCAGACAAATGGCCAGCCGCTTACGCAACGCTGGAAAAAATCTCGTTCACCAACCCACAGATTGCTGAAATGGCGAAACTGGTCGACATCGATGAGATGGAACCAGAAGAAGCTGCAGAAGCATGGTTGGAAGCAAACGAAGCAGTTTGGTCTAGCTGGGTTAACTAAACCCTCCTGACGGCTACACTTACCCCGTCCAGCCAATGCGCTGGGCGGGGTCACTTATCACAAGGTTTATTATGAACACCAAAGCACCCGTCATTTCATGCAAAAACGTTTGGAAGCTTTTCGGATCAGATCCCGAAAAATACCTCTCTAACATGCCAGAGGGCATGTCATTTGATGACATTCGCGCAGATGGCTACATCGCAGGCGTAAAAGACGTCTCTCTTGATGTGCATGAGGGCGAAATGCTGGTGATTATGGGCCTATCCGGTTCTGGTAAATCGACCCTCGTGCGTTGTTTTTCGCGTCTTCACGAAATTACCGGTGGCACGATTGAAGTTGACGGCCAAGACATCATGAAGCTCCCAGAAAAAGAGCTGATTGATCTACGGCGCTCCAAAATGGGCATGGTGTTCCAATCCTTTGGCCTGCTGCCGCACCGCACCGTGCTTGAAAACGTCGCCTTTCCATTGGAAATGCGCGGCCAAGATAAACACACCCGTCGTGCGCGTGCGCTTGAGGTTGTCAAACTTGTGGGCCTTGAGGGCCGTGAAGATTACTTTCCTCGCGAACTTTCGGGCGGTCAACAACAGCGCGTCGGCATCGCCCGCAGTCTCGCGATTGAACCTGATATCTGGTTCTTGGACGAACCATTCAGCGCGCTTGATCCGCTCATTCGCAAGGAAATGCAGGATGAATTCCTGCGCCTGCAACAGCTTTTGAACAAAACAATCGTATTCATTACCCATGATTTTGACGAGGCCCTGCGCCTTGCAGATCGGATCGCCATCATGAAGGACGGCGCGGTTGAACAAATCGACACGCCCGACCAAATCGTGCTGCATCCCGCTACCGAATACGTCCGCAAATTTACCGAAGACATCGACAAGGCCCGCGTCGTTCATGCAGGTGTTCTGGTGCAATCTGACCAAAAAGGCTCCGGTGATCCTGTCGACGCCACAACGACCGTCCACGCAATGGCGCGCCTGTTGGTCAACGATCAGCGTGATTTTATCCCAGTTAACAAAGACGGCGCGATCATCGGTGCAATGTCTCGCGCTGCTGCTCTCGATATTCTGCTTGGTGCCGAATAATGGTATCTAACGCGGCAAAATCGGACGGTGTTAGTGTCCCAATGACACAGGGCAGGGTCGCCCTTTGGATACTGGGCACTGCTATTGCTATTACCGTCATCCAATATCTGGGGCTCTTGCCCGAATGGCTGCACCGTCTACCTGAAACCGTTATCCCACCATTTGCGATCTGGCTGGATGCGCTGTTCAATTATGTCAAAGACGACCTTGGCTTGCTGACGTTCACCCGCTTCCTTACTGGCGGGTTAGAGTCTGTTTTGGACGCGTCCGGCAACATTTTCTATGGCAAGCGCCGCTGGCCAAACCTTGGTCCCATGCCTTGGACTGCCGTTGCTGCATTTGCTGCCGTTGTTGGATATTACTTGGGCGGTTGGCGTCTGGCGTTGCTTGGCGGCGGCACATTCGTTTGGACCGCGCTGATCGGCCAATGGAAAATCGCGATGGAAACATTGTCGGTGCTCACTGTCGCGGCACCTTTGGCCTTTATCATCGGCCTTAGCCTTGGCATTGCTGCATGGAAATATGCTTGGGTCGATAAAACAATCAAACCTGTCCTATCGGTCCTCCAAACGCTCCCGTTTTTTACTTACCTCCTTCCGGCTGTGATTTTCTTTAAGGTTGGACCAACGGCTGGCGCGGTTGCTACAATTGTTTACGCAATCCCCCCGATGATCCTGATGACGACACTTGGCCTACAAAAGGTCAGCCCAGAAGTCGTCGAAGCAGGTAAAATGTCCGGCTGTTCAAAATTCCAAATGTTGCGGCACGTTTATATTCCGTCCGCTCGCACCGAAATTCTGGTCGGCGTCAATCAGGTCATCATGCTGTGTCTTGCTATGGTCGTTCTCACAGCGTTCATCGGGATGCCCGGTTTGGGCGCAAAACTCCTCGCTATGATGGGTAGTTTCAAACTTGGCCGTTCGTTTGAAATCGGCGTCACAATCGTCTTGCTCGCAGTGACTTTGGATCGCATGTCCAAGGCTTGGGTGGTCAAACAACCCGTCCATTTCGAAAAAGGCACGCCTTGGCTGACCCGTCACAAATACCTCGTGATGGCGATTGGTGCATTCGTCCTATTCACAATCCTTGCCCAATTTGTCCAAGTGTTCGACACTATCGGGCGCAAACAGGACTTTAGCCAAGGCAAAGAACTGGATAACGCAATCAAAGGCTTCCTCGCCATCGATGTGGTCAAGAACACGACCTACTGGATCCGCTATTTCCTTAATGTCTGGGTGCTCAATCCGTTCCGCAACTTCCTGCTCTCAATCCCGACGCCCGCGTTCATCTTGATTGTGGTTGCATTCGCAATGTGGCTGGGTGGCCGCCGCGAGGCGACGCTTGCGGCGATATTCTTTGGCCTTGTCGCATTTTCTGGCTGGTGGGATCGCGCGGTAATCACGCTATATTCCGTGCTTGCTGCCGTGTTCATTGCCATGCTGATCGGCATCCCAGTTGGTATTCTCGCTTCCCGCTCCGATAAATGGTCAAACCGCGTGCTTTTGGCCTGCGACACCGCGCAAACATTCCCCAGCTTCATTTACCTGCTGCCAGCGATCATGTTGTTTGGCATCACGGCCACGGCGGTTGTGCTTTCGATCTTGATTTTTGCTATGGTTCCGCTGACCCGCTACACCATCGAGGGCTTGCGCACCGTCCCACCAGAAATGACCGAGGCCGCCGATATGTCTGGTGCAACGCGGATGCAAAAATTGATAAATGTGCAGTTGCCTCTCGCTTTGCCGACAATGGCCGTTGGCTTCAATCAGGCCATCATGTTCGCGTTTTTCATGGTTATTATTGCGGCGTTCATCGGCACACAGGATCTGGGCCAAGAGTTGCAGCGTACATTGGCAGGGACCGACCTTGGCAAAAACTTTGTTTTGGGAATTTGCGTTTCATTGATGGCGTTGACGTTTGATATAACCATTATGAAATGGGCTAAAGATAAAAAAGGGTTGCTTGGATTTGCCTAGAGCTGGCGCAAGCTTTTGCCTTATATACTATAAAATTGTATTGAGTAGATCCCATGAGATATTCATTGTATTTTTCATAAGTTTGACACTGCTTAGCTTGATAATGCCCGCAGCAATGGTTCCGCCCTAAATTACCAATTTGATAAGGTTATTGTGTTGAATGTCACTGAGAACTGACCCGGTAGCCCCATAAATTGTCACTGAGAATTGACCCATGTGAACAGACTGCCTTGACGGTTTTTGTCAGGGAGACATGGAGTGATCGACATGGGATTTTTGAGTATTATTCGACGCTGGGCATTGCGTGACAAAATGCCGATACGAGAGATTGCCCGACGTACCGGGCTGTCTCGTAACACGATCAAGAAGTATCTTCGCGAGGATGCTGTAGAGCCAAATTTCAAGACGCCATCGCGGGCAAGCAAGTTAGATCCTTATGCGGATCGGTTGTCATCATGGCTGCTAGCTCAAACGCGTAAATCTCGTAAAGACTGGCGTAATGCTAAGCTGATGCATGGAGACTTGGTTAAGCTTGGCTACGATGGGTCTTATGAGCGCGTGGCCGCCTTTGCACGCGCGTGGCGGGCTGATCGACACCGTGCCGAGCAAACGACTGGGCGCGGCACCTTTGTACCTTTGGTGTTCCAACCTGGTGAAGCATTCCAGTTCGACTGGAGCGAAGATTGGGCCACGATTGGTGGCGAACGCGTCAAACTGCAGGTGGCACACACCAAACTGTCGCACAGCCGGGCATTCTTGGTGCGCGCTTATCCATTGCAAACGCACGAGATGCTGTTCGATGCTCACTGGCACGCCTTCCGCGTATTTGGCGGCGTTCCGGGGCGTGGGATCGATGACAATATAAAGACGGCCGTGGATCGTGTTGGGCGCGGTAAACAACGTGATGTCAACGCACGCTTCCAATCCATGGCCAGTCATTATGTCTTTGAGCCTGAGTTTTGTAATCCAGCTGCAGGCTGGGAAAAGGGCCAAGTTGAGAAGAACGTTCGTGATGCCCGGAACCGATTGTGGCAGGTCATGCCTGTCTTCAAGGATTTGGAAGAGCTGAACCAGTGGCTTGAAGATCGCTGTATCGCCCTTTGGTCAGAGATAGCGCACCGGGAATTGCCTGGTTCAGTTGCCGATGCTTGGGAGGCTGAGAAGCCATTGCTGATGGTTCTGCCGCCAGCCTTTGATGGGTTTGTTGAACACAGCAAGCGCGTTTCCCCGACGTGTCTGATCACCTTTGAACGCAACCGGTACAGCGTACCTGCCAGCTTTGCGAACCGCCCTGTCAGTCTTCGTGTTTACCCAGAACGGTTGGTCATTGTCGCTGAAGGCCAAACCGTCTGCACACATGAGCGCATCATTGACCGATCCCATCGCAAGCCAGGCAAAGTCATCTATGATTGGCACCATTATCTGGCGATCATCCAGCGCAAACCCGGTGCATTACGCAATGGTGCGCCGTTTACTGTATCCCGTCACGGCCTTTGAGACAGAGCGGTAGTTTTGCTTAACGAGAGTT
>CAXHZK010000015.1:0-60124 GCA_964021915.1 uncultured Roseobacteraceae bacterium
AGCCAGAGCCAGAGCCAGAGCCAGAGCCAGAGCCAGAGCCAGAGCCAGAGCCGGTTATTGAAGACGTGACACCCGAGCCGGAATTAACTGTCGCGATTGAGGCCGCGCTGGATGAGGAAAACGCTGACGAAGTGATGTCGGACGCGGATATCGACGCTTTCGCTGACGAGATTGAGGTGCAGGTCGAGGCCGCGATCGAGGCTGAAGAGAAGCCTCTTGTCAGGGAAGCAGTGGTCGCCCCTTTGACCACTGTCATCGCATCCGCCTTGGACGAAGAAATCGAAGAATCTCCGCAAGAGAAACAAGGGATTATCGGGCGGTTCTTTGGTCGCGAGCAAAAGACTGTTGTGCGCCGCGTGTTGGACGATGACATGCTTGAGAGCCTCGAAGAGCTGTTGATCACTGCGGATATGGGCGTCGATACGGCGTTGCGGATCACGGCCAATTTGGCCGAGGGGCATTTGGGCAAAAAATTGTCCGTGCCCGAGATTAAGCAGCTGCTTGCTGATGAGATAACCCGTGTGATGGAAGGGGTCGCCCGCCCGATGCCGCTTTATTCCCATAAGCCGCAGGTTGTGCTGGTCGTTGGCGTGAACGGCGCGGGTAAAACGACAACAATCGGAAAGCTGGCGAGCCAGTTTCAGGCAGCTGGCAAAAAGGTAGTCATTGCTGCGGGTGATACATTTCGCGCGGCGGCTGTCGAGCAGCTACAAGTGTGGGGCGACCGGGCTGGTGTGCCTGTGATGACTGCGCCGGAGGGATCCGACCCCGCATCGTTGGCATTTGATGCCATGGAACAGGCGGCAAAGGATGGTGCTGATTTATTGATGATCGACACCGCAGGGCGTTTGCAAAATCGCACTGATTTGATGGAAGAGCTGTCAAAAATTGTGCGCGTGATCCGCAAAAAGGACCCCGATGCGCCGCATAACACCCTGCTGGTGCTTGATGCGACGACGGGCCAGAACGCGCTGAACCAAGTGAAAGCATTCCAAGAACTGGCTGATGTGTCCGGCTTGGTCATGACAAAGCTCGATGGTACGGCCAAGGGCGGTGTGTTGGTCGCATTGGCCGACAAATTTGGCCTGCCTATTCATGCCGTCGGCGTGGGCGAACAGATTGATGACTTAGCGCCATTTGACCCAGAAGAGTTTGCCAAGGCATTGGTCGGATTGGAATAATCGGAATGGGCGATTGGATAGTCGCCCTTTCAGGCACGCCACAGGGTGCGCAGCTTGCAACCGTATTGGCGCTGGTGTCAGCGTTTGCGCATGCGGTTTTTGGTGCCTTGCAAAAAGGGCGACATGATCCTTGGTTGACGCGCGGGGCCATTGACGGATGGCTGGTGGTTATTTCCGCCCCCGTGGCCCTGTTGCTGGTACCGTGGCCAAATTTGTTCACTTTTGCGTTGCTGGTGGGGGCGATGGTGATCCACTTCGCTTACAAATTGACGATGGCACTGGCCTATCAGCGCGCGGCATATACGGTGGTTTATCCTATGGTGCGCGGGACGGGGCCATTGGTGACGGTCATCGCGGCCGCATTCATTTTTAAGGAACATTTTTCGGCCCTTCAGTGGGGCGGTGTAATTTGTTTGTCAGGCGGGATCATGGCGCTGGCCGCAAGGAACCTGAGAGATGAAGTGTTGGACCCTAGGGCGCTTCGGATTGGTATCGCGTGGGCCGTTTTGGGCGGCGTTTTGGTAGCGGTTTACACAACATGGGACGCATTTGGCATCCGCGCCTCGGCCAACCCATTTACGTTTTTGGCATGGTTCTTTTTCCTGACCTCGCTGGATTTCCCGATTCTAGCAGCGTGGCGTTATCGGCGTATGGCAAGGCCGCCGGAATTGGGTCCGCTGGCAATGAAGGGGCTGTTTGGTGCTTTGATTGCATGGGTCAGTTTCGGGGGCGTGATGTTGGCCACACGGTTGGATAAAGTCGGCGAAGCGGCGGTGTTGCGTGAAACATCAACAGTTTTCGCGGCACTCATCGGATGGTTCATTTTGGGCGACAGGGTTGGCCCGGTGCGATTAATGTTGATGGCCCTTGTGGCGCTAGGTGCTGTGATCGTAGAAGTGGGCGGCTAACGAGGGAATCCTATGTCTGAAAAAGAGATCAATCCAGTTATGAAACAAGTGCTCGAACTGGGCCCGACTATTCTGTTTTTCTTGATTTATCTGCGGATAAAAGAGGACGTATTTGTCGTCGGCGGCACGGAATATTCCGGCTTTATCGTGTCGACACTGATTTTCGTGCCGATCCTGTTGGTTGCGATGGCGATTCTATGGCGGTTGACTGGCAAGCTAAGCCGGATGCAGGTGTTTACCGCCTTCATGGTTATCTTTTTCGGGGGGCTAACTGCTTGGTTCAACGATGAGCGGTTTTTCAAAATGAAGACAAGCATTGTCTACGGGATGTTCACCGTGATTTTGGGCATCGGGCTGCTGCGTGGACGCAGTTATTTGCGCTACATTATGGAAGATTTCCTGCCGATGCAGGATGAGGGATGGATGATTTTGACCCGTCGATTGACTGCAATGTTCGCCGGACTAGCGATTGCGAACGAAATTATCTGGCGCACGCAATCGACCGATCTTTGGGTCAAGCTGGAAACGTTCGCTTTTCCTGCCGCGCTGTTTGTCTTTCTTTGGGCGCAAATTATTGCATTACAAAAGTACCTGATCGACGAGCCAACGACATAGGAAACGGGCGCGTCCCGCGTTGGCGGGGTGGCAAAGGTTGGGTGGCCCGCTGCATTTGTCGCATCGCGTCGACCTGAGTGTCGATCAGCGGCCGTTCAAAACGGATGCCTGCATGTGACGAAGCGATCCATAAAACCCGCGCGTCGATTTGATCAAATTCCAACGGAAATTTTACCAAATCACCGACTTCCAAGTTTTGGGTATCTTCGATCCGAGCACCAAAACGGTGGATGTTGGTGACGATGACCCATTGCCGCCCCTTTGGGCAACCAAGGTCAAGCGGGTAATGGGTGGCGTAGCGATGGTGGCGAAATTGCATAGGACCCTCTGTTCGTTTTCATCACTTTGCGACAAGAGTGTTTAGAAAACGTAAGCATGTTGATCCACTTGACCATTTGCGGCCTGTTGCGTAGCAAGAGGTGTGGCGATTTGTTACCGGATTGCGGGCCACGTTAAATATGCCGCTAAAAGGGATAGGTGCATTCGCCCCGATACCCTTACCGGTGTTGGGGTTTTTTTATTGGCAACTATGCCGGAGCAAGATGATGACACAGTGGAACAAGCGCACCAAGGCCGTACATTCAGGCACACGCCGCAGCCAGTTTAATGAGGTGAGCGAAGCAATCTATCTGACGCAGGGGTTTGTCTATGACACCGCCGAGCAGGCAGAGGCACGGTTTGTTCAGGCCGATGATGATGAATTTATTTACGCACGTTACGGCAACCCGACCGTTGCCATGTTCGAAGACCGGATAGCCGCGATTGAAGGCGCTGAGGCTGGCTTTGCTACTGCGTCGGGTATGGCGGCTGTTAACGGCGCGTTGATGTCGATCCTGAAAGCAGGTGATCACGTTGTGTCAGCGCGCGCGTTGTTTGGGTCTTGTTTGTATATTCTAGAAGAAGTGCTTGGCCGGTTCGGGGTTGAGGTCACGTTTGTGGATGGCACTGATCTGGATCAATGGCAGGCGGCAATCCGCGACGACACAACCGCCGTTTTCTTTGAAAGCATCAGCAACCCCACGCTCGAAGTTGTTGATATCAAATCGGTATCCAGTCTGGCGCATGCTGTCGGCGCGACTGTCGTGGTGGATAACGTGTTTGCTACGCCTGTATTTTCCAATGCGATCGCGCAGGGGGCCGATGTGGTTGTGTATTCTGCGACTAAGCACATTGATGGGCAGGGGCGTGCCTTGGGCGGCGTGATCCTTGGGACCAAGGATATGATCCGTGGCAAGGTTGAGGCCTATATGAAGCACACAGGCGGTGCGATGTCGCCGTTTACGGCGTGGATGATGCTCAAGGGGCTAGAAACGCTTGATCTTCGGGTCCGTGCACAGGCGTTTTCTGCGATGCGGATTGCGGATGCGCTTAGCGGCAACAACGCGTTGGACAAAGTGATTTATCCGGGGCTGGAAAACCACCCGCAAGCGGCCCTCGTCACACAGCAAATGGGGGCAGGCGGCACGGTCCTTTCGATTGATGCGGGCAGCCAAGAAGCGGCGTTCAAACTGCTAAATGCATTGGACATCATTCTTATTTCCAACAACCTTGGGGATGCGAAATCGATTGCGACCCACCCTGCGACAACAACCCATCAACGGCTGCCTGATGCGCAAAAGCAATTGCTTGGCATCACGCCTGGTTTGATCCGCTTGAGTGTTGGTCTTGAGGATACAGATGACCTTATCGCAGACATCAAACAGGCAATTGCCGCGATTTAAGTGCGGAAATGGCGCGCTAATCGGCGCTTTTCGCCGTGATTTTGGCGGCGATAACGCATATGTGTTGCCCATGGAGGGCCTGATATGACTAACTTACGGGCTGAATTGTCGCGAGCTTATCATCAAAATCGTGGAAATGCCGGCGACGGCAACCATATTGATGGGCAGAGAGGTGACGATATGAACATGCATGCCCAAGATTTTGACCGTGAACCAACCCGCAATGATGCCGAAGCAGCGCTCGCACTGCTGCGTCGTTGGGCACAGGAGGTGACGCCAGAAGAGATATCCACGCTTGATCCATTGGTTAGTCGCTTGATCCCGGGGCAAGAAGTTAGCAATTATCCGGCGCTGGCACGTGCATATCCGGACGCGTTTGAGGTTGACGAGGCCTATAAGGCCTCAATGCCTGACCTTCAGAATGGCCCAAGCAGTCTTATCCGCGGCGCCAAGCAGTCGATCCAGCACGTGGGTATTAGCAATTTTCGCCTGCCGATCCGGTTTCGCACGCGCGACGGCGGTGAGCTAGCGCTTGAAACCTCTGTCACGGGCACTGTCAGCCTTGATGCCGAAAAGAAGGGCATCAACATGAGCCGCATTATGCGGACGTTTTATAAGCACGCTGAAGAAACGTTTAGTTTTGACGTGATAGAACGTGCGTTGGATGCGTATAAGACCGATCTGGAAAGCTTTGATGCGCGTATTATGATGCGCTTTAGCTTTCCGATGAAGGTCAATAGCCTGCGGTCGGGGCTATCGGGCTATCAATATTACGATATCGCGCTGGAATTGGTCGAAGTGGACGGTCAGCGCCGTAAGATTATGCACCTTGATTACGTCTATTCCAGCACATGCCCGTGTTCGCTTGAGCTATCGGAACATGCCCGCCAGTTCAGGGGGCAATTGGCAACGCCGCATTCACAGCGATCAGTGGCAAGGATGTCGTTGGTTGTTGATGATGCGCATGATTGCCTATGGTTTGAGGACCTGATCGACATGGCAAGGCAGGCCGTACCAACCGAGACACAAGTCATGGTCAAACGAGAAGACGAACAAGCATTTGCTGAATTGAACGCGGCAAACCCGATTTTTGTTGAGGATGCAGCGCGTTTGTTTACTCAAGGATTGCTTGCTGATGGACGTGTCGGCGATTTTCGGGTCGTCGCAAGCCATCAAGAGAGCCTGCACAGCCATGACGCAGTATCTGTTTTGACCGAAGGCGAGACATTTGCGAATGTGTCAATCGATCCGCGCATGTTCCAGTCGTTGTTTCACGTCGGGTAGGTAGATCGGCGTCAAGCTCTGGCATCGGGTTGCACGATTATGAGAGAGCTGATCCTTGACATAGGCTCAGGTTGCCGCCAACCGTGACATATGCTTGATTTTCGCCCTGTCGGATATGTGATTGGCCTGCTTGTGGCCGCGTTGGGAGTGACCATGATCGCCCCGCTTGGCGCGGATATGGTTGCGGGAAACGGGCATTGGCCAGTCTTTGCACAAAGCGCGATTTTGACAATCCTCACGGGTGGATTGGTTGCGGGATCTTGTGCCAATGGCGTGACCGCTGGGCTGAGCCTGCGCCAGACTTTTCTGCTGACAACGCTTGTTTGGCTATCGTTGCCGTTGTTCGGGGCTATTCCATTCGTTTTGGGGGCCACGAACGCCGATTTTACGGATGCATTTTTTGAAGCCATGTCAGGCCTAACCACAACTGGGGCCACGGTGTTTAGCGGGCTGGAGGCATTGCCGGACGGGCTAAAGCTGTGGCGCGGCATATTGCAGTGGCTGGGCGGCGTTGGGATTATTGTTGTGGCGATGGTTTTCTTGCCAGAGCTGCGGGTTGGTGGGATGCAAATCTTTCGCACAGAAGGGTTTGATACCAGTGGGAAAATCCTGCCCCGAGCCGGTGAGATCGCAAGCCGTATTTCCGTGATTTATCTGGTTTTGACGATCACGTGCGCGATGGCTTATTCAGCGTTTGGGATGAGCGATTTTGACGCGATGGTGCACGCGATGACAACGGTTGCGACGGGCGGCATGTCCAATTGGGATGCGTCATTTGCCAATTATAGCCCTGCGGTCCATTACACTGCGATTGTATTTATGCTGCTCGCGGCACTGCCATTTGTGCGTTACGTTCAGCTGCTTGCAGGCACTGCCAAACCGTTTTTTGTTGATCCGCAAATCCGCGCGTTTTTGGCGCTTGTGCTGGGCTGTTCGGCACTGGTTGCGGCGTGGGTCTGGGGCAGGGATGGGGGTATAACAGAACCTGCGCTGCGGCATGCGTTGTTTAATATTACATCGATCATGTCAGGCACGGGCTATGCGAGTGCGGATTATATGCAATGGGGTACGTTTCCCATTGTGATGTTCTTTTTTGTCGGGCTCATCGGCGGCTGCGCGGGATCGACAGCCTGTTCGGTCAAGGTGTTTCGCTATCAGCTTTTGTTTGCGTCAATCAAAAGCCAGATGCGCCAAATCCATTCGCCACACGGCATGTTTGTACCACGCTATAACGGCCATGCGGTTTCAGCGGATGTTCTGAATTCCGTCATGGCGTTTTTCGTGGCGTTCTTGGTGTCGCTTGGTTTGGCTGCCATGCTCTTGGGGATGACGGGGTTGGATTTCATTACGTCCGTATCAGGTGCCGCAGCCGCATTGGCCAATATCGGGCCGGGTTTGGGTGCTGAAATTGGCCCAGCGGGCAATTATGCGGGAATCAATGATACGGCCAAGTGGATTTTGGCCCTGACCATGTTGGTTGGCCGACTGGAAATTATGGCCGTCTTGACGATCCTGTCCGTGCAATTCTGGCGCCAATAACGGGCCGTTACCAGCAGCTCACCAATACCGCCATGAGCGATGCTTGTTCGGTCATCGCCTCAGGTGCCATTTCTGTTGAATCGCCCGATGTTTGCGCCACGATTCCAGCTTCATCCAAAGTGGCCAGAATTTCGCTGGAATTGACGGAAAAGTTCACTTGCTTTGGTAGCACTTGACCATCGCGAGGGGCGCGAGTCTGTAACATGCCCATGACGGTGCCGCCATTATCGAACACAGGCCCACCCGCATCACCCATCTGGACCGTGAGGTCCAAACGTTTGATCGTTTCGTTCCCGTCCAATCCGCGCAGATCAGCCAATGTGCCAAAGGTCAGCGATGGCATAGCCAACACACCGCCATACGGATAGCCAGCGACGGCGACTTGGGACTGCAAGCGAGGAACGCCCGTTTGAAATACCGCCACGTTGGCAGGTGCTAAAATGTCGAACGGGGCCAAGACAGCGAGGCCGCTTTCATCATTTTGCGCGATGACTTCTGCCTCATGTTCGCCGTCAAAGGTAATGCGATCACAGCTTTGGGTCGCCTCGAGCGTGGTCAGAACCGCACCTTGTTCGCTGACATAAAAGCCGGAACGAGACAGTTTGGGCCGACGAATTTCGAGCCCTGAAACCAAATCAATGGATTGGATATCAGAGGCGGGTGCATCGCTGGGCTGCAAAACACCATTTGTTGTCACATAGCTGTTGCGCATTTCGGCCAAAACGCGGCTGCGGCGTTCTTCGTCACCAGCGGGCCAAACAAGGCTGAAACCCTTGATCATACCATCGCGAAGCTCTGCAAATGTGTAAGAGTGTATATCGTCGTCGATACCCTCGATCTCAAACGAGCGCTCTTTGCGATTGCGAGGTCCATTGGTCGGAATAATTTTGAGCGTTTGCATAATCTCATACAGACCGAAAAGGCGATCCTGATCACCTTGTTGGGAAATCATCAGGACGGTGGCGTCGATGTCTCCGGACTGCGTAAAGCGCGCAAATGGTGGATCATAGCGGTCGAATGCAACGACTCCGGTAGGGACCAGCATTTCAATGCCAGCAGTGGTTTCATTCACCAATGTGAGGCCCAAGCCGTCAAGGATCGCGTTGTAGGCTGTCGCAAGCTCGGTGCGCTGTCCGGTCGTCAAGATACCTGTTGGCTCATGCCCGTTGACCTGTTGCCAAGCACGCATTGATCCACGCGTGCCACGCCCAAACGCGCCGTCGATGGCCGCGTCATAAAAGCCGGCCCATTGTAGCATGGACTGCAGGTTTTTGCGCTCATCACGGGTAAGGGCTGCTTCGCTGGCGCGTGCCTCGCGCGGGGTTTCATCGGGTATTGCGATCTGGGGGGCAAGGACTTCAATGTCAGCGACGGCAGGCACATCGCCCGTCAACCCAAGATCAAGCGGGGCATCATCAATGACCAAAGCGTTTGTTTCGGGCAACGGTTGGGGCGTTGTGGGTGCACCAATGCCAACGGGCCAGAATTGCTGGCGGAATTTTTGGGTAGTAACAAGAAAGCTATCGGCGGGGATGCGACCACTACGGCGCAGCTGACGGAGCAATGTTTCAGCATCGCTGCGGCTGTAAGGGCCGATTGCAATTCCGTACCAGCGACCAGGAAAAGCGAAACCAGCAACATTTTCAAGACCGGAGCTATAGGCCCGCGCCGTTTCTTGGGCGTCCGCGAGGCTGCGTTTTGCCTCGACTTGGATCCATGATGCATTTTGAGCCATCGCCTGCGGCGCTAGGCCAATTACCAAAAACATCGCGAGAAAAAATCGGATCATACTGCGTTTCCAAACCAAGACTTGAATAGTTAACATTTGCGAGAACCTAACAGAACAATCAGCCTGTGCAGCATCATTCTGTGAGTGGGGCAAGAAACGTCGCGTGCGTTTGGTTTTTACATCACAATGTTTGCTTAAGTGGTGTTGGCAGCAATGGCAGGGACTTTTTGCGAAGAACGGCTGGACGAGCCCCCGGCATTGGCCTGCTGGGTCATGGGCGTCGTATAACGCATGGACGGATGGCATGTTGGCGCATCTTAAGCGTGATCCAGATTAAGTCACGTCTATGTTGTTAACAACCGACGCGCTGTATTCACCGCAACAGGTGCACAACCAGTTGGATCGGGATCAGCGCTTGTGCTTAATCAGCGAAGCCCGCCGCTGCTATGAGTAGCCGCCGAGAGCGATGCTGTGGTCAGTCATATAGGCATATAGGGCGCTCAAAAGTCGGCAGCATTTTGCGGCGCTGTAAGAATTAAGCCAGCCTTGAACAATTGACCCTCACACCCCAGCACCCTATGGAGTGATCAATTGAGAAAAAGAGGCGAACATGGTCGATAAACCGCGTAGTTTTCAAGAGATCATCCTAAGGCTTCAAACCTATTGGGCGGCCAAAGGCTGCGCGGTGTTGCAGCCCTACGACATGGAAGTGGGCGCAGGCACATTTCACCCTGCGACAACATTGCGATCATTGGGCACTCAGCCTTGGGCCGCGGCCTATGTGCAACCGTCGCGCCGTCCAACGGATGGGCGCTATGGCGAAAACCCGAACCGTTTGCAGCACTACTATCAATTTCAGGTGATCATCAAACCTAGCCCGCCTAACTTGCAAGATCTCTATCTTGGGTCATTGGCTGCGATTGGGATTGACGCATCAATTCATGACATCCGCTTTGTCGAGGATGATTGGGCCAGCCCAACGCTTGGTGCTGCTGGTCTGGGTTGGGAAGTCTGGTGCGACGGCATGGAAGTGTCTCAATTCACTTATTTCCAACAGGTCGGCGGCCACGATTGCCACCCTGTTTCGGGTGAGCTGACATATGGGCTTGAGCGCCTCGCGATGTATGTGCTGGGTGTTGATCATGTGATGGACATGCCGTTCAACGCGCCCGATGCGCCGATTGCATTGAAATACGGCGATGTGTTTTTGCAAACGGAACAGGAATATGCGCGTTGGAACTTTGACGTGGCCGACACTGATACACTGCTGCAGCATTTCAAGGACGCCGAGGCCGAATGCCAACGCATCCTAGACCAACCTGCCGATGATCCCAAAACAGGCCGTCGCATCATCATGGCGCACCCCGCCTATGATCAGTGCATCAAGGCCAGCCATTTGTTCAACCTGCTTGATGCGCGCGGCGTCATCTCTGTCACTGAACGGCAGGCCTATATTGGGCGTGTACGCGCATTGGCCAAGGCATGTGCTGACGCGTTCTTGCAGACGCCAGCGGGTGGATACGCCGCATGATCGCAAGGATTGTCATTGTGGGCCTGATCACGGTTTCCCTGATCGCGGGGGCGGCGCTCTACTATCTGCAAGTCTATGCGTTCTACGACGACGTGCAGGTTGATCAAACGCCTGTGCTATTGACATCTGTTGCCACGGGCGAGGCTGAGGGTATCGCGGCATCCAATGTGCGCACGGTCAATAGCGACAGCAGCCCCATTCGGTTTCGCGGTTGTTTTGAGACGACGTTGAGCCAAGCCATGCTGTCTGAAACCTATGTGATCCGAGATGATGCTGATCCACTGGTCGCACCTGCTTGGTTTGACTGTTTTGACGCCGAAGCCATCGGTGCTGACCTGACATCCGGAACCGCCATCGCGTTCATGGGGCAAGAAAACGTGCAATACGGCATTGACCGTATCGTCGCGATTTACCCCGACGGGCGCGGCTATGCTTGGCACCAAATTAACGCATGTGGAGAGGTCGTTTTTGATGGCGACCCCACACCAGACGACTGCCCCCCAGCCCCAGAAGGTTTGAACTGATGCCCGATCTGTTGATTGAACTTTTCTCCGAAGAAATCCCTGCACGTATGCAGCGCAAGGCCGCAGCAGACCTGCAGGCCTTGGTCACAAATGGTATGGTTGAGGCGGGTTTGACCTATGAAAGTGCGGCCGCATTTTCGACGCCCCGACGCCTGACATTGTCAGTTGAAAACCTGCTGGCCGCGTCCAAGCCCACGCGCGAAGAGCGCAAAGGCCCCAAGGTCGGCGCACCAGACCAAGCGATTGACGGGTTCTGCCGTGGGGCAGGGGTGGACCGTGACAGCCTCGAAATCCGCGACGACAAAAAGGGCCAGCTCTACTTTGCCGTCATCGAAAAGCCGGGCCGCGATGCTGCTGAAATCATTGCCGAGGTGCTTGAGGCCGCAATCCGCAATTTCCCATGGCCCAAATCCATGCGTTGGGGCACGGGCAGCCTGCGTTGGGTGCGCCCATTGCATAGCATCGTCTGCCTGTTGTCGGATGAAGCTGGCGCGACGGTTGTCCCGTTCGATATCGACGGCATCACCAGTGGTGACACGACGCGCGGCCACCGTTTCCTTGCGCCTGATACGTTTAGCGTTACAGGTTTCGAAGATTATGAGGCCAAGCTTAAACGCGCCAAGGTCATGCTGCGCGCCGATGAACGTGCTGACCTGATCTGGAACGACGCCACCAACCAAGCCTTTGCTATGGGTATGGAAGTGGTTGAGGACGCAGGGCTTTTGGCCGAGGTCGCAGGGCTGGTCGAATGGCCCGTCGTGCTGATCGGCCAGATCGACCCGACGTTCTACGCTCTTCCCGCCGAGGTTTTGCAAACGTCGATGAAGGAACACCAGAAATTCTTTTCCGTGCGCAATGCGAAGTCGGGCCAGATCGAGAAGTTTGTGACCGTTGCAAACACCGTGACGGCCGACAATGGTGCGACCATTTTGGCAGGCAATCAAAAGGTGCTGTTTGCCCGCCTGTCGGACGCCAAGTTCTTTTGGGAAAATGATCTGCGCATTGCCAAGGCTGGGATGCAGCCGTGGATCGACAGTCTTGCCAATGTGACGTTCCACAACAAGCTCGGTTCCCAAAAAGACCGCATCGACCGGATCGCGGCACTTGCGCGTGAACTGGCGCCGATTGTGGGTGCCGACGCGGATGAGGCCGAATTAGCCGCCCGTCGTGCCAAGGCTGACCTGTCATCCGAAATGGTTTATGAATTCCCCGAATTACAAGGGCTTATGGGGCGTTATTACGCTACCGAGGCCGGCTTGTCAGACGCAGTCGCATCTGCCGCGCAGGAGCATTATTCACCTCTTGGCCCGTCAGACGACGTGCCGACAGCACCCGTTTCTGTGGCCGTGGCCTTGGCCGATAAGCTCGACACGCTGACAGGGTTCTGGGCGATTGATGAGAAGCCGACTGGTTCAAAAGACCCGTTCGCGCTGCGCCGTGCCGCGTTGGGTGTTATTCGGTTGGTGTTGGAGAATGGGTTGAGCGTTAAGTTCGAACAATTTTGTTCCATGATGCTAAACCGTCAACTTGATCTTTCTAAAGTATTTCCTGCTATGACACCCGACGAAATAGAGACGCTTTTTGCATCGATGAAAACAGTTGGCATCAGAGACTATGACCAAGATCTGAAATCAAAAGTGGCTCTGCGAACTGGGCCCAGCAAAGAAGAGTCAGCGGAGTACTTAAAGACAAACGATGCGAAATTACCAAACCTCCTCTCCTTCTTCCACGACCGCCTAAAAACCTACCTCAAGGACCAAGGCATCCGCCACGATGTCATCGACGCGTGCATCGCGATGGATGGTAACGACGATCTGACCTTGCTCGTCAAACGCGCCCAAGCACTGCAAGCCACGCTGTCCACCGACGACGGGGAAAACCTGATCCAAGGGTTTAAGCGCGCAAATAACATCCTGACCCAAGCCGAGGAAAAGGATGGCGTTGAATATTCTTACGGTGCTGATCTGAAATTTGTCGAGCATGACAGCGAAACGGCGCTTTTCACCGCCCTTGATACCGCAGAAACCTTGATCAACCCCGCGATGGAAGCCCAAGATTTCGGCACAGCAATGGCTGCGATGGCGGCATTGCGCGGGCCAATAGATGGGTTCTTTACCGATGTGCAGGTCAACGCTGATGCGCAAGTGGTGCGCCGCAATCGTTTGAACCTGTTGTCGCGCATTCGCAAAATCTGTTTGTCGGTTGCGGACCTGACAAAAATAGAAGGCTAATCTTTTCCAAGGTTTACCTTGCCCCGTTGCAAATGCGCGGTCTATGCTGCAGCCACACAATGAATGGTGCTGCAGTGCAGAAACACGTCTCATACGACCCGATCACATTGATTACCCCAACGGCGGCCATGTCGCCGCTGGTGCATGGTGGCCGCGCGAAATGTCTGCAACGCTTGGTCAGGTTGGATATGCCTGTTCCCAAAACGATTGCGCTGTCATTTGATGCGGTGCGCGAAATTGCCGTGGGAACGATGCCTGATCTGGATGCGTTGATTGCGCCGTTTGGGGACACGCCGCTGTTGTCTGTGCGGCCGAGTAGCCTTGACCCTGATTGGGGTGGTCCGAGTGCGATTTTGAATATCGGGATGAACGATGAGCGCCATGCCGCGATGGTGGCCCAGATGGGCGAACAGGCGGCGACGGCGTTATATATTCGGTTTATCCGTGCCTTTGCGATCCATGTGTCGCGGCTTGATCCTGATGCGTTTGATATGCCCAAACGTGCTGATGCGGTGGCCCTTGGGCGGATGCTTGAGGCCTATGAATTCGAGACCGATGAGCCGTTTCCCCAAGACCCTGCGACGCAGGTGGGTGAAGTGTTGCGATCAATGGCGCGGGCGTGGGATGGCACAACCGCGCGCTTGCTGCGTCAAGCCAAGGGGGCGCCAACGGATGCGGGGCTTGGGCTTGTGGTGCAGGCCATGGCGCTTGGTGTTGGCGATGATCAAAGCGGATCGGGGGTCATTCAGTATGTTGATAGCCAAACGGGTCATGCACGGGTTGTTGGGCGTTACTTGGGCCAAAGTCAGGGCAGGGATGCACTTAAGGATGTGCCGGGCGCTATCTATTTGACTAAGGATGACCGTGGGCCGTCGCTTGAGGAGCTATGCCCGCGCTTGTTTAAACAGCTGATCGCCTATGGTGATATTTGCCGCGTCAAGCTGCGTGAAGAAATGCAGGTTGAATTTGTTATTGAAAATAATGAGTTACGCATTTTGGATGCTGTGCGCGTTCAGCGTTCGTCCCAAGCGGCGGTACGGATCGCGGTTGCATTGGCAGAAGACGGTGTAATCCCGCGCGAGGATGCGGTGATGCGTGTTCAGCCTACGGCGCTGTCAGAACTGTTGCACAGGCAAGTCGACCCAGATGCCTCGCGTGACCGTTTGGTCAGCGGGATCGCTGCAAGCCCCGGCGCTGCATTTGGCCGGATTGTGCTGACTGCGGCCGAGGCACAGGCAAGTGCGGCACGCGGTGAGGCTTGTGTTTTGGTCCGGCGCGAAACAACGCCAGAGGATATTCGCGGCATGCATGCGGCGTCTGCCGTTTTGACGATGCGCGGTGGTGTGACTAGCCATGCGGCGGTGATTGGGCGGGGCCTTGGCTTACCCTGCATCGTAGGTGCATCCGATTTGGCGATTGATCGCAAGGCAGGGATGATCGTCACGCCTGATGGGCGCGAATTTGCGGCTGGTGAATTTATCACGGTGGATGGGACAACTGGTGATGTGTTGGCAGGCAAATCAGCAATGGTTGAAGCATCACTTGATGGATCATTTGCCACGCTGCTGAATTGGGCTGACGCGGTAAGAGATATTGGCATTCGCGCTAATGCCGATACGCCTGCGGACGCACAGACTGCACGTAATTTCGCAGCCCAAGGTATCGGGCTTTGCCGCACAGAACATATGTTCTTTGAGGGTGACCGTCTGGGTGTCATGCGCGAGATGATTTTTGCGGATGATGGCGAAGAGCGGCGCGCTGTTTTGGAACGGCTACTGCCGATGCAAAGGGCGGATTTCAGCGCATTGTTTGATATTATGCGCGGTCAGCCGGTTTGTATTCGTTTGTTTGACCCACCTTTGCACGAATTTTTACCGTCCGGCAGGCAGGGACTGCGAGATTTGGCTGAGCAACTGGCGCTACCGCTCTCTGATGTGGCGGATCGCGTTGCGGCATTGAGCGAATATAACCCGATGTTGGGAATGCGCGGTGTCAGGCTTGGGATTGCGGTGCCGGAAATCTACGAAATGCAGGCGCGTGCAATTTTCGAAGCGACCGCAAAATCGGCAGAAAGTGGCGATCCGGTTGAACCAGAGATCATGATCCCGCTGGTGAGCGCGATGCGTGAGGTTGAACTGGTTAAATCGCGCATTGATGCTGTGGCCGCGGCTGTGAGTGCTGAGATGAAGGTCGACTTTACTTACCGTCTGGGCGTGATGGTCGAGACGCCTCGCGCTGCGCTGCGTGCCGAAGATATCGCACAGCACGCTGCATTTTTATCGTTTGGGACCAATGATTTGACGCAAATGACATATGGCCTGTCACGCGATGATGCGGGGCGGTTTATGTCTGCCTATGTTCAGCAAGGGGTCTATGCAGAAGACCCGTTTCACACGCTTGATGTTGAAGGCGTAGGAGAGCTGGTTTCAATGGGTGCCGAACGCGGACGCAAGGCGCGGCCTGATGTCACGCTGTCCATTTGCGGTGAGCATGGCGGGAGCAGAGCAGCAATTGCGTTTTGCCGTGAACACGGGTTCGACTATGTATCGTGTTCGCCATTCCGTGTGCCGGTTGCAAGGCTCTCGGCGGCGCAGCTGGCCCTCGCAGATAAGCTCTCTGGAAAGAGATAGTGTTGCATTAACAGCAACGTGATCGACGCCTTTTCAGCGCCGAGTAGACAGCCGTCAAAAATTCGCCTAGACGCTGCGCGCCTGCGTAGGGGCTTCTTACGTGCGAGATGGACTGTTTTGATGCGTTTAAATGCTGCCAATAGAATTGTGACGATGTTTTGCCTGGCGTTTTTGTCGTCTGCGGGACATGCCAATGAACTGATGTTGCAGAAGCTTGACATGTTGATGCAACAAGAGCGTAGCGCAGTTTCCTCTATTTCCAATGCGCGCATCGCTGCGTTGACGACGGTGCCAGAAAACACAGTCTCCGCAGGAACAGAAATTTTTGACCGTGAATATCTTGCGTCCTTGCCTAAGGTAAATGGCAACGATGATTGGAAATGCCTGACAGAGGCCCTGTATTTCGAAGCCCGTGGTGAAACGGTAAGAGGTATGTTTGCCGTGGCCGAAGTCATCCTTAATCGCGCGGATAGTAATCGTTATCCTGACACGGTGTGCGGTGTGGTCAATCAGGGCACTGGTCGCAAGTTTGCCTGCCAATTCACCTACACCTGTGACGGAAAAGCGGAAAATATTGGTAACCAAGGCGCATGGGACCGTGTTGGTAAGGTTGCTATGCTATCCATTGAACTGGACCAGCGTATGTTGACCAATGGGGCGACCCATTACCACACCAAAGCGGTGAACCCGTCTTGGGCCAAAGTATTCCCGCGCACGGCGACAATTGGTTCGCACCATTTTTATCGTCAACCGGTGCGTACGGCATCGCGCTAATTCCTTGCCAGATTTGGCTTTCGTTAGTATTGGCCAGTCATAAGTTGACGGGACAAGATGATGACTGATGATATTCGGCTCGCCTTTGCGCATCCGAGCGAACGGGCCGAGGCCAGCGCCAATGGTCCTTGCGACCGCATTTCTGTGCGTGACTATACCGTTGAAGTTGAAATCGGCGCATTTCAGGCCGAGCGGGGCAACCTGCAGCGTGTGCGGTTTAATATTGTTGTAGAGGTCACGCCATGGACGGGTGAGATCGACGACGATGTGGACCGTATCTTGTCCTATGATCGCATCACAGAGGCCGTTACCGCCGAACTTGATGCCGAACGTATCAATTTGCTTGAGACATTGGCAGCACGTGTTGCGGAACGCATATTGATAGAACCACAAGCCGAACGGGTTTTCGTGCGGATTGAAAAGCTGGATCGCGGGCCATTTGCGCTTGGCGTTGAAATCGTGCGGTCACGAGATGGCGTGTCTCATGCTGGGCAAGAGCATCAAGAGGCACCGCATCCCCGGGTTGTTTACCTGAGTAATGAGGCCTGTGCGTCTGATAATCTCTCCAATTGGATCGAGCAATTGATTGCGCGTGATGCGCCGTTGATCCTCTGCGTGGGGCCGACTGATTTGACTGTGCCGCAGACTGGCCACGCGATGACCCAGCGGCGGATTGATCTGTTGTCGATCGAACAAAATGCATGGGGGCTGGCCGCCCGCGATCATCGTGCAAAGGTGGTTGGCACGCGGACCGAGCTGGATTGGGCCATGAAAAACGGTCAAGTTTGCGTTTGGGCGCCATCAAAAATCGTGCTTGATGCGGTGGATGGCCCGCCAGGAAATGCACGTGATGGCGCAGCACTTTGCGCGTGGTTTGCTGGGGAAATGCAAGCCAAAGAGCTGGTCACTATCGGTGTTGATGCGCCGACTTGCGGTATTCCAACACAGACGTTTGCTGTGGATGTGTTAAAGCTTTGATGGAATACTTTCGCCCCATTTTGCATCAAAGCGGCCCAAGACCCAAAGCGGCAGCGCAGCTTGGCTGGTGTTGGTTTGATCGGGTCGAGGTGTTGTCCCGGTCCCGGAAACCTCAAATCATATCTGTCCATGAGACTCCAGCCGCAGTGTTGGCAAACATCACGGGCAAGCGCGCTGATATCGCGGGCCTTGCATTGGACCGGCCAAAGGTGATGGGCATTTTGAATGTTACGCCTGATAGCTTTTCCGATGGCGGATTGTTCAATGCGCCAGACGCCGCAATCGCACAAGCCCAAGCAATGGTAGCGGCTGGTGCTGATATCATCGATATTGGTGGGGAAAGCACCCGACCAGGTGCGAAAACGGTTGATAACGCCGATGAAATTTCCCGCACAGCACCTGTGATCGCGGCCATTCGCAAAGCAAGTGACGTTGCCATGTCGATTGATACGCGCAAATCAGATGTGGCAACTGCCGCGTTGGATGCGGGTGCGACTTTGGTCAATGACGTGGCGGCGATGAGCTTTGATGCCGGCATGGCCAAGTCCGTGGCCGATAACAACGCGCCGATTTGTCTAATGCATGCCCAAGGCGACCCAGCCACCATGCAGCAAGATCCGCAATACGACGATGTATTGCTGGATGTGTATGACTTCCTCGCCGCGCGGATAGAGATTGCCGTAAATGCGGGCATTGATCGGTTACAGATTATGGTCGACCCGGGGATAGGTTTTGGCAAGACGCAGGCCCATAATTTGACCCTATTGCGCGGGCTTTCGCTGTTTCACGGGTTGGGCTGCCCGATCTTGTTGGGTGCGTCCAGAAAACGGTTTATTGGCGATATCGGGCATGCACCTGCTGCCCATGACCGCGTTGGCGGATCGGTTGCTGTGGCGCTCGGCGGGATCGCACAGGGCGCGCAGATGGTGCGGGTGCACGATGTGTTTGAAACCAAGCAAGCAATTGATCTACACTTTGCAGTAACTAGTATGGGATTAACCGAGCATGGCACGTAAGTTTTTTGGGACCGATGGCGTCCGTGGGTTAGCAAATGTCTATCCGATGACGGCGGATATGGCCCTGAAAATTGGTGCTGCGGCTGGTCGGTATTTCCGCAACGACGGATCAAATGGCCACCGTGTTGTGATTGGCAAGGATACGCGGCTTTCTGGATATATGTTTGAAAATGCGCTGACTGCTGGGCTAACCAGCACGGGCATGAATGTGTTGTTGTTAGGCCCGGTGCCGACGCCAGCGGTGGGGTTGTTGACGCGGTCCATGCGGGCCGATCTTGGGATCATGATTAGCGCGAGCCACAATCCGCACCACGACAATGGCATCAAGTTTTTTGGTCCTGACGGGTTCAAGCTGTCTGACGACGCCGAGGCCGAGATCGAAGCGTTGATCATGTCGGAAATCATCCCCGCCCAAGCAAAGAATATCGGGCGCGCAAAGCGCATTGACGACGGCCGGTTCCGTTACGCAGAGCGTATCAAGGGCACGTTCCCAGCGAACAGGAACCTCAAAGGGCTCAAGGTTGTGATTGATTGCGCAAATGGCGCCGCGCATCGTGTCGCGCCAGAGGTGCTTTGGGAATTAGGCGCAGAGGTGATCCCCGTTGGCGTGTCGCCGAACGGTTATAACATCAACGATAATTGTGGATCGACGGCGCCGCAAACGGCGGCTGAGGCGATTGTGAGTCACGGTGCTGATGTTGGCATCTGTTTGGACGGTGACGCAGATCGCGTTATGATCTTGGATGAAACGGGTCGCGTTGCGGATGGTGATCAGATCATGGCGCTGATGGCTGATCGTTGGGCACAGCAGGATTTGCTAAACGGTGGCACGCTGGTTGCGACAGTCATGTCGAACCTTGGGCTTGAGCGGTTTTTGAACGGTAAGGGGCTGCACCTTAAGCGCACGGGTGTCGGTGACCGTTATGTGGTCGAGGCAATGAGACAGGGCGGTTTTAACCTCGGTGGCGAGCAATCGGGCCATATCGTCATGACTGACTATGCAACGACGGGTGACGGGCTACTGGCTGGTTTGCAATTTCTAACCGCGATGATTGAAAGCGACAAAAAGGCGAGCGAGCTGTCAAAGTCGTTTGAAACAGTGCCACAAATGCTAAAGAATGTGCGCTATAGTGGGGATACCGATCCATTGGCCGCTGCATCTGTGATGGATGCAATCGCCGCGGCCGAGGCATCATTGGTCGGCAAGGGCCGGTTGTTGATCCGCAAATCCGGTACAGAACCACTGGTGCGCGTGATGGCCGAATGCGAGGATGATGTGTTGTTGGCAAAGGTTGTTGACGGGATCGTGGCCGAGGTCGAAGCCGCCTGTTAAGCGCTGCGCTTGAAAATCACCTTAAGTCCGTTCCACTGACTGATCAGCAGACCGCACATGATCAATGCAAGGGCAACAAAGAACCGCAGTGGTAGCACTTCGGACAAGAGCCACGCGCCGAAAATCATTGACCAGACTGGGACTTGATAGTTCACAAGCGTCAGGAATACCGCACCCGCAGAGCGAATAGTGACGACTCGCAAAAGGGCCGCAAATGCGGTGGGGACGAAGCCGAGGAAGATGATCGCCCAAGTGGCCTTGGGCGTCGTCATGGTGGGGATACCTTCAAAAATAAGCATGGCGGGGATCAGCGCGCCTGCGCCTACAACCAGCAACAGGGCGGCCAGTGTGATCGGGTCAATGGGCGGGCAACGGCGTGTCATTACGCTTGAGATGGCATAGGATAGCGATGCGGCGACGCATGCGATTTGACCCAATGGTTCCCAGCCCGTGCCGATGCGCAAGACGGATGGGCCGATCAGAACAAGCGCGCCACAAAAGCCGAGGATGACACCGAACAGATTGCGCTTGGTCATGGTTTCGTCCGAAAACACATGAGATAGCGGCAGCACGAATAGCGGCAGTGCAGCCATTGAGATGCCAGCAAATGCGGAAGGCACGTATTGTTGCCCCCAGCTAAGAAGCGCGAAAGGGAGTGCCGTGTTGAGCAGGCCGATGATGATCAAGTATTTGATCAAGCGACGGTCGAAAACGGGCATCGGACGGCCCATAGCCCACATCAATGTCAGCAGCGCAATGGCACCCAATGTCGTACGTGCGCAGGCCACAGTGAGCGGGCCGTACCCGCCAAGGGCGATGGACACGATCATGAACGTGCCGCCCCAAATCACGCCGAGCGTGATCACGGAGAGCCAGTTGTGCAGGGTTGGTTGTGTCGTCATTGCAGTGGGGTATCACGGCCGACGGGGGGTGTCACGGGTAATGAGAGTATTGACGTATTGCATTCATTGTGAATCGTAACTCTCTAATTATAATCAATTAAAACCAGTCATGATTGTGAGATTTCCAACAAAAAAAGGGGGCCAACTGGCCCCCAATTTCGGATTATGCAGCGAAGATTAGTTCTTAGCTTTATCAACCATTTTGCCGTCTGCGATCCAAGGCATCATGTCGCGCAGCTTGCCGCCGACGACTTCGATTTCATGCTCGTCGTTGGAACGACGGGACGCTTTGATTGTTGGCTGGCCAACTGCATTTTCGAGCATAAAGTCACGCACGAATTTACCGGACTGAATGTCATCCAGAACGCCCTTCATACGCGCTTTGGTCTCAGCGTATGGCAGGATGCGTGGGCCGGATACATACTGACCGTATTCAGCAGTGTTGGAGATAGAGTAATCCATGTTCGCGATGCCGCCTTCATAGATCAGGTCAACGATCAGCTTGGTTTCGTGCAAGCATTCGAAGTAAGCCATTTCAGGCTCGTAGCCAGCTTCAACGAGTGTTTCAAAGCCGCAACGGATCAATTCAACGATACCGCCGCAAAGAACAGCCTGCTCACCGAAGAGGTCAGTTTCGCATTCCTGACGGAAATTCGTTTCAATGATGCCAGAGCGACCGCCACCGATAGCGGAGCAGTAGGACAGGCCGATTTCTTGGGCGTTGCCGGATGCGTCTGTGTCAACCGCGATCAGGCATGGCACGCCGCCGCCTTTGGTGTATTCGCCGCGCACTGTGTGACCTGGGCCTTTTGGCGCCATCATGATCACGTCAACGCCTTCTTTTGGCTCAATCAGGCCAAAGTGGACGTTCAGGCCGTGTGCGAATGCGATTGCTGCACCTGGCTTGATGTTGTCGTGGACGTATTTTTTGTATGTTTCTGCCTGAAGCTCATCGGGCATTGTGAACATGATGACGTCACACCAAGCGGCTGCTTCTGCGATGCCCATAACCTTAAGGCCTTCGCCTTCGGCTTTGGCTTGGGAAGGGGAGCCTTCGCGCAGCGCTACGACGAGGTTTTTCGCGCCACTGTCGCGCAGGTTCAGCGCGTGGGCATGGCCCTGTGAGCCGTAGCCGAGGATGGCGACTTTTTTGTCTTTGATCAGGTTAACATCGCAATCGCGATCATAATATACGCGCATTTTAGCACTCCTTTGATGTGATGAGGAGCGTTATAGCCAGTGTTGCAGTGATTGCGAGATTGATGATAAGGTTTTTTGACCTGTTATGAATGTTTTCATTCGCCATTTTGAAAAATAGTGGATTTATCATGCTCGATCCTGAAATTCGGCTAATTCTGCGGACGTTGCAATCCAATCCCGCGCTGACGGTGCCAGAACTGGCAGACGAAACTGGGATCTCGGTAGGCAAGGTGACGCGGCGGATCGAAAAACTGACTGAAGACGGCATTTTGCAGGGCCAAACGGTGATTGTTGATTGGACCAAACTGGGGTTCAACATTCAGGTTTCGCTACGTGTCACGCTGGATAAAACGATTGCGCGCGCGTTTGATGAATTCCTCGCTGCGGCGAGGTTGGTGCCAGAGGTGCTCGCAATTCAGACGTTTTTGGGCCGTGTTGATGTGCGATTGTCACTGATTGCGAGGGACCTGCCGCACTATCAGGGCATTTACCGCGACCAAATTCTCACGCTGCCCCATATCGCGGATATCGAGGCGCTGATGACAGTGGCGAGCGTCAAGTCGGATAAGGAGCTGCCGCTATGATTGATGATCTGGATCGGCAGTTATTGCGAGCGTTACAAGTGGATGCAGGGCAATCAGCGTCGACGTTGGGGCGTAAACTGGGGCTGAGCCAACCAGCAACATGGCGGCGGATCAGGCGGTTGCAGAATGAGGGGATTATCGCGGGGCGCGAATTGGTGCTGGACGCGGAAAAGCTGGGGTTTGGAGTCACCGTTTTTTTGGGTGTGAAACTCGCGACTAAGGGGCGTGTAAGCCTTGATGATTTTGAACGCGCTGTCACTGCGATCCCTGAGGTGCAAACAGTGGAGCATGTGCTTGGCCTATATGATTACCGGCTGCGTGTCGTAGCGCGGGATTTGGCGGATTTTGAGCGGGTGTTGCGCCGCAGGATCATGACATTGCCCGGCGCTGGGGATGTTGAGGCCAATGTGTTGTTGTCAGAAGAACGTTTGGCGGGACCACTCTGAATTAATGTTCTCAAATTTTTGACAGTCCTAATTGATTGTTTGGCTTTGCATTCGGCACAAAATCGCGGCACGTTCATTTAAATAGCAAAGGATATGTAAATGTGTGCCTCGACAGTTGACCCAAAGGGTTTGATGGAATTTTCGGTTGTGTTTACGGATCGTTCTCTGAACCATATGTCCAAGGCATTTCAGGGTGTTATGACCGATATCTCGGGCATGTTGAAAGATGTCTACAACGCGGACCATGTGGCGCTTGTTCCTGGTGGCGGGACATATGGTATGGAAGCGGTGGCAAGGCAATTTGGGGCGGGCGCCCATGCGTTGATCGTGCGCAACGGTTGGTTTTCTTATCGCTGGACCCAGATTTTTGATGCGGGGGATTTCACCGCCAAAACAACCGTGATGAAGGCAAGGCAGGCTGGCAATGATACGCGCGCGCCGTTTGCGCCTGCGCCGATTGAGGATGTGGTTGCAGCCATTCGTGACGCCAAGCCGGATGTGATTTTTGCCCCGCATGTTGAAACAAGTGCGGGGATTATCCTGCCTGACGATTACATTACGCAAATGGCTGCGGCGGCGCATGAGGTTGGCGCATTGATGGTGCTCGATTGCATTGCTTCGGGCTGTATCTGGGTGGATATGAAAGCGACTGGCGTTGATGTGTTGATTTCAGCGCCGCAAAAGGGATGGTCGGCGACACCATCGGCGGGGCTTGTCATGATGTCGGCCCGCGCGGCCGAGCGGATGGAAAGCACCACATCAAATTCCTTCGCGATTGATCTGAAGAAATGGCACAGCATCATGCAGGCCTATGAAAATGGCGGGCACGCCTATCACGCGACGATGCCAACGGATGGTTTGCGTGCATTCCGCGATACAATGTTGGAAACGCAAGACTATGGCTTTGCAAAGCTGAAAGACGCACAGCAAGAATTGGGCGATGGCGTGAGGGCATACCTGGCAGGAAAAGGTATCAAATCAGTTGCGGCTGATGGGTTTGGTGCGCCGGGTGTGGTGGTCAGCTATACGGATGATCCTGCTATCCAGAACGGGTCAAAATTTTCCGCTTTGGGCATGCAAATCGCGGCAGGTGTGCCGTTGCAATGTGATGAGCCGGATGATTTTCGCACATTCCGACTTGGGCTGTTTGGGTTGGATAAGCTTTATGATGTGCCCGCAACGATGCAGCGATTGACGACTGTGCTGGATCAGGTGCTTTGATCATCAGTCGACGTTGCGGCGCCAAGGCCCAATGACATTAACCGCCTACGGATAGGGGCTGCCCCAACGATCATGGCAATCCCTTTTTCGCGCAAGGACTGCAGCATTGGATTGTTGGTCTGGGATGCACGGTTAAGTGCGTTGATCCCCGCGATGCGCAATTTGATGTCGGGGTGGCGGGCGCGTGCGTATTGATCAAGCACGTAGGGCGCGCCCGGATCATCACGATTGGCTGCGCATAAATCAAGAAGCGTAGCGATATCAGCAAGCGACATGTTCAACCCTTGTGCGCCGATGGGGGGCAGCACATGCGCGGCCTCTGCGATCAAGGCAACCCGAGGGGCGGTAATGGTATCCGCAATTTGGCTAATGATGGGCCAGACAGAGCGCCGACCAACCAAAGCAAGCCGGCCGTAGAGATTGGCACTACGCTCGGTCGCGGTTACGTTAAATGCGTCCTGAGATAGCTCTGCACGGGCTAAAGTTGCGGCGCCATCATCCATCCAGACCACGGCAGAGCAGGGCTTACCATCGTGATCGGGCAAGGGGACAAGGGTGAATGGCCCGCCTGATTGATGCACCTCAGTCGAGATATTGTCATGCGGGGCGTCGTGGGTGACGGCAAATGTCAGCGCCTTTTGACCGTAGCGTGTCACTTGGGTCGTAATGCCAACGGCTTGGCGAACCGGTGAATGACGGCCATCAGCGCCAATGACGAGCTTGGCCTCTATTTGTTGGCCGTTCGTGAGCCGAACAACAGCGTAGTTGCTCCGCGACAAGAGGCTATCAAACCCGATGCCAGACAAAAATGTGACATTTGGGAGAGCGTCCAGCCGTGCGGTCATCTCGCGGCGCAATAGCCAGTTGGGTAAATTCCAGCCAAAAGGCAGATCAGAGATGTCAGAAGCATCAAAATCCGCGACGTTGATATTTTGACCTGCGGCGTCGGCGATACGCATTATTTGCAAAGGGGCAGCGTATGGAGCAAGCATCGGCCAAATGCCTGCCTGCTCAAGCAAACGGCGGGCAGGCTGTAGAAACGCAGTTGTGCGCAGATCGGCACCGCGATGGTTTTGGTCTGTAATTGGTGGGGCTGGATCCGCGATTGTGACATTGAAGCCAGCAGCGCCAAACGCCGCTGCCGCCGTTAGGCCCGCGACGCCACCGCCGGAAATGAAAATATCGGTTTGCTGTCTGCCCATATGGATCACATAGCGCCCTGATGTGTGGGGGGAAAGAGGATGTGTTCATCAAACTCGGTTTTGCTTGAATGAGGGCCTGACAAATGACTAGGGTGCGGTAACAAAAAGGATGGCCCAAATGCCGAATTCTCGCGCCCCGTTGGGTGATGCTTATGACCTGATACTTGATGCAATAGATCGCCATATTTACAAACCGGGTGACCGGCTGGTTGAAAGCGAGCTGGCCGATAGGTTTGGCATGTCTCGCACGCCTATACGCGAAGCGTTACAACGGCTTGAGACACAATCGCTTTTGACACGCGATGGTAGATCATTGATGGTCGCATCGCTCGATCATACGCAGCTGGCTGAATTATATGTCGTGCGTGGCGAATTAGAGGGGCTAGCGGCGCGATTGGCCGCACGCCACGCGACACCCGAAGAGGTCGGCGTGCTGCGCGATATGCTGCAAGAAGATCAAAGGCTAATGAACGACCCCGATGCCCTGAGCCGTGCAAACAGGCGGTTTCACAAGCAGATCCATTTGGCGTCTCACAACCGGTTTTTGGTGCGTCAGCTTGATTTGGTGCATCGGTCCATGGCTCTTTTGGCAACGTCATCATTGGCGGTTGAAGGACGCGCGGAAGATACGCTTGAAGAGCATGGTGAAATCGTGAGCGCGATTGAAAACGGCGATGGTGACAAGGCTTATGCCGCATTGCGGGATCATATTTCCAACGCGTTTGTCACTCGATTGAAGCTCGACGCGCGGGCTGTGAAGTAGACGCACGAAATTTCCCGCGCCAACCGCGGGCCCTTGGCATGAGAACGCCATGCATTGTCTTGTCCCAATAAAACGGCTTCCAAACCAGCTCGGCCAGCCCCTTATAGGCAGCCATCGCAGCAAGCGGAAAATATAGCTGAAGGCTGAACGCCCATTTCCAGAGCCATCTTTTGTTCGCTTGGCCTAATGCGAGCCAAGCAACGGTCAAGCTCACGGCCTCGGACGCGAAAAATGTGGCCCCCAATGCCCAAAACATCGCAGGCGACAGGAAGTTAAGAAGAGGGTGGTGGACGCCAAATGGCAAAAGCCAGAATGACCAGAGGATTGGCGCCAAAACGAATTGAATGAGGGTTCCACCAAACAGCAAATGAACCCCCCAAAATTTGCGCGGCCCGAGGTCGTTCCATAATTTGCGGGGTGAACGCATATGAACTGCGTAGGTAATCGCATATCCCTTGAGCCAACGAGACCGCTGTTTGACCCAAGGCCAAGCACGCCCATTTGCCTCTTCTTGGGTGACGGTATTGATCAGTTCGGTCCGGTATCCGGCGCGGGCCAGACGCACGCCAAGATCAGCATCCTCAGTGACGTTATGTGCATCCCAACCACCAAGTTCCTCAAGGATTTTACGTCGAAAGAACAGCGTTGTCCCCCCCAATGGTACGACCAACCCAAGGCGTTCCAAACCGGGCAGGATGACACGGAACCAGCTTGCGTATTCAATTGTAAAACAACGCGTGAGCCAGTTTGACGAGTCGTTGTAATAATCCAAAACCCCCTGCAGGCAGGCAACTTTCGGGTCTGAGTTGGCAAAGCGCGCGGCAACTTTGAGGAGTTGGTCTGATTCTGGCGCATCTTCGGCATCATAGACGCCAATGATGTCACCATCAGCAAAATCGAGCGCGTAATTAAGCGCGCGTGGTTTGGTACGAAGCGAGCCTTGCGGCACGATAATTGGCCGGATCCAAGTCGGTAGAACGGCGCGACCCAACGCGTTGCGGGTTGTGCTATCGTCGCTTTCCAGCACGAGACAAATATCCAACAGCTCGGTCGGGTAGTTCAGATCGCGCAGTCGCGACAACAGATGGTCGGCAATCTCGTTCTCTCGAAACAACGGGATCATGATGCTGATCCGTGGCAGTGCGCCTGTCAGAGGCGTCAGGTTTTCTGACACATGTTCGTGATACACAAACATCGCCGCAATTTTGAGAAATGTCGTCATGACCAGCAGAGCAATTGCGATTGCGGCAAAAACCGCCAAGACGATCGCTGGCGCAAAATAAATCGCGACGCTTAAGCCGATCGCAGCGGTTGCACAAATGATCCCCGCTTTTCGTGCGTTCCAAGAGCGGCAACTTTGATCAACAGGGACCTTGCTTTCGGCGGCATGCACCATCGTGGTGCTGGCGTGTGCAATGATGGTCGAGTGTAACTGGTCCGATGTCGTCAGCCCCATGCGCACGGCCCCAAAAACCGCGACAAGCTTTGGCAAGTGATCCAAAAATTGATCGGGCTTATCGGTTAAAATGACCATTGCTTTGCCAAGCCGCCGCCATGGCAAAACGGACATGCGCAGCGCACTTTGCGCGCCAAAGAGCTTGAGCGCATCGCTATCAATCGTATGCCGTGTCGGATCGACGATTTGACACCCGTAAAGTTCCGCAAAAACGGTAACAAGCGTCAGCGAAGAAATGGAATAGCGATGGCCATATACATCTGCGAGGCGTTGGCCGGTTATCCGAGAGGAGCGCTGCGCCAGCATGGCCTCCGACGTGGACACCATACCCAATGAAATAAGCGTTTGGGATAAAGGGCTTAGCCGGAAATGAGGGGCGCCCACATTTGTCGGGGGCAGCGCGAAAGTCGGTTGCATGGTTTGCCTTGGATCAGTTGACCCAAGTATCCCCAAACGCAGTTAACGCACAGTTAACAATCGTAAATTTAGTTGGCTGCGCGCTTTTCCATGGCATCAGCAAAACGCTCAAACAGGTAATAGCTATCTTGCGGTCCAGGAGATGCCTCAGGGTGATATTGGACGCTAAATACGGGACGTTCAGCGAGACGAAGGCCACAGTTTGAGCCGTCAAAGAGCGAGACATGGGTTTCAATCACGTTTTCTGGCAATGACTGGCTATCGACGGCAAATCCGTGATTCATCGACGTGATTTCAACCTTGCCTGTATCATGGTCTTTGACCGGATGGTTCGCGCCGTGGTGGCCGTGGTTCATTTTGACCGTTTCGGCACCCAACGCGAGGGCAAGCATTTGGTGACCCAAGCAGATGCCGAAAACAGGGACGTCGGATTGATCGAGGATCTCTTTGATCATTGGCACGGCGTATGTGCCTGTGGCCGCTGGATCGCCGGGGCCGTTGGACAGAAACACACCATCGGGATTATGGGCGAGGACTTCGTCAGCGGTTGCCGTCGCAGGCAACACAGTGACGTCACAACCCGCAGACGCGAGGCAGCGCAGGATGTTACGCTTTGCACCGTAATCGATGGCCACAACTTTGTGCGGGGTATTTTCGGCAGGGGTATAGCCCTCTGGCCACGCCCAGCGTTGTTCGTTCCATTTGTATGACTGGGCGCAAGTCACCTCTTTGGCGAGGTCGAGGCCGACGAGGCCGGCCCAATCGCGGGCTTTTTTCACCAACGCGTCGATGTCGAATTCACCGTCGGGGTTATGGGCAAATGCAACGTGAGGTGCGCCTTGTTGGCGGATTGCGCGGGTCAGGCGGCGGGTGTCGATGCCACCCATGCCAATCCGGCCGCGTGTTTCCAACCAAGGGGCAAGCTCTTGCGTGGCGCGCCAGTTGGATGATTTGGTCGGATCCCATTTGACGATCATGCCAGCGGCGACAGGATCGGCTGTTTCGTCATCTTCTGGCGTGACGCCGGTGTTACCGATGTGAGGGAATGTAAAAGTGACGATCTGCCCTGCGTAGGATGGATCAGTCATGATTTCCTGATAGCCTGTCATGGCCGTGTTAAAACAAAGCTCTGCGACGGTTTCGCCGGTGGCCCCAAATCCGTGACCGTAGAAAACTGTGCCATCCGCGAGGGCCAAACAGGCCGTCGGCTTTTTCGGTTGTGATAACGTCATTGCGAACATCCCCATGCAGCCAAATTGTGCTGGGTTTACGGGGCTGGCCAGCGAGGGTCAAGTGGGCATACGGGGCCAAATGCAGCTTCTTTTTAGGGGGAACGCAAACGGTTGTCAGTGGAAACTGTTGCGACTATGTAGTGCGCCTGTTGAAGCCAATTTCAGGACCCTGATATGGACATGCGTGAACGGATTACAGCATCGCTAAAAGATGCAATGAAATCAAAAGAGGTCGAGCGTCTTTCGACGTTGCGGCTGATTAACGCGGCGATCAAGGATCGTGATATTGCGTTGCGCGGTGACGGTAATGACAAGGGCGTCGGGGATGATGAAATCCTTGGGATTCTTGGTAAAATGGTCAAGCAGCGCCAAGAAAGCGCCAAAGCCTACGAAGAAGGCGGGCGTTTGGAATTGGCGGAAAAAGAGCTGTCAGAGATCAAAATCATCACGGATTACTTGCCCAAGCAGCTGACGGATGCCGAATCTCAAAAAGCAGTTGATGCGGCGATTGCCGAGGTTGATGCGCAATCCCTGCGCGACATGGGCAAGGTCATGGCCGTGCTCAAGGGCAAATATACTGGTCAAATGGATTTCGGGAAAACCGGTCCATTGGTCAAGGCGCGTTTGGCCTAGTTTGAGCCGTCCGCGATTGCACGTTTGAGGTCAGCGACGAGCGAAAGCCGTTCGCTGACATCAAGAAACGCGCCAAGTTCGACCTTGCGGTCACCACCAGACAGAATGATGTAATTATCGACGGGCCCGTCCGTGGGATGCAATTGCACGCGGACCCAATGGCGGTTGGCTTGCCAGTTCTGGGTGGTGCCGTCAGGATTGGTGCGCCGCAGGGTGATATGAGCGCCGCTGGCGGTCAGTTCTTCGAGCACTTCACCACGGCGGTAGCTGATGTGCAGCGCGTACCAGATAGCGGAGAGGGTGATGGCGAAAAACGGCAGCAAGACCCAAAGGATCACGCTTCCAAGTAGGACCAAGAGCGGCAAGGCAACCAGCGCCGCTGTCGCCCCGATAAAGATGACAAACTCACGTTTCAGCAATGACCGATAGGGCCAGAGGCTGAGCGTCCAATCGGCGCCGTGGTGCGGTGGTTGCTTGGACCATTCGTAGGGCATGTGAGAAAGAGTAGAGCAGGGGCGCAGGCGTTCAAGCTGTGAAACTGTCGCAGCACCCAGAAATGAAAAGGCCCAGTCAGATGACCGGGCCTTTTTGTTATTTAGTGAGCTGGGCTTTTGTCCCAGTCTTCCTGCTTTGGCAGGGTTTCAAACGTATGCTCTGGTGGAGGGCACGGCAGTGTCCATTCCAGTGTGTCCGCATATTCGTTCCATGGGTTGTTCACAGTCACGCGCTGACCCCAACGCAATGTGTAGAACATCACGCCGATGAAGAACACGAAGGAACCAAACGACAGGAACGCACCGATTGAAGATACATAGTTCCAAAGCGCATATGCCTCTGGATAGTCGATGTAACGACGCGGCATGCCCTGACGACCCAAGAAGTGCTGTGGGAAGAAGGTGATGTTTGCACCGATGAACATCGCCCAGAAGTGCAGCTTACCTGCCCATTCAGGATACATGCGGCCCGACATTTTTGGCAGGTAGAAATAGATACCTGCAAAGATCGAGAACACAGCACCCAGCGACATCACGTAGTGGAAGTGAGCAACAACATAATAGGTGTCGTGATACACGCGGTCGACGCCAGCTTGTGACAATACGATTCCAGTTACGCCACCAACGGTGAACAAGAACAAGAAGCCCATCGCCCAAAGCATTGGTGTCTTGAACTCAACCGAGCCGCCCCACATTGTGGCGATCCAGCTAAAGATCTTAACACCTGTCGGCACCGCAATAACCATCGTGGCCAGCATGAAGTAAGACTGCTGTGTCAGCGACATGCCAACAGTGTACATGTGGTGCGCCCAAACGACGAAGCCCAGAACACCAATCGCAACCATCGCGTAAACCATTGGCAGGTAGCCAAAGATCGGCTTGCGAGAGAATGTCGCGATGATGTGGCTGATGATACCAAAGCCAGGGATGATGATGATGTATACTTCTGGGTGACCAAAGAACCACAGGATGTGCTGATACAAGATCGGGTCGCCGCCGCCTTCTGGTTGGAAGAACGTCGTACCGAAGTTGCGGTCAGTCAAAAGCATCGTAATCGCACCAGCCAGAACAGGCAGCGCCAGAAGGATCAACCATGCCGTCACAAAGATAGACCAGCTAAACAGCGGCACCTTGTGCATGGTCATGCCAGGGGCACGCATGTTGAGGAATGTTGTGATCATGTTGATCGCACCAAGGATTGAGGACGCACCAGAAAGGTGAACCGCAAAAATGGCGAGATCCATCGACATACCAGCCTCGGACGTGGACAGCGGCGGATACAGAACCCAACCGACACCAGACCCAAGTTGGCCATTGCCGCCCGGTGTCAGCATGGAAGCAACACCCAATGACACACCAGCAACATACATCCAGAAGGACAGGTTGTTCAGGCGTGGGAACGCCATGTCAGGTGCGCCGATTTGCAACGGCATAAAGTAGTTACCAAAACCGCCAAACAGGGCAGGGATAACAACAAAGAACATCATCAAGACGCCGTGATACGTGATCATCACGTTCCAAAGGTGCCCGTTTGGCGTACATTCGGATGCGGCGTCAGCAATGAAGCGCGCGCCTTCTGTACACATATATTGAACACCAGGTTCCATGAGTTCCAACCGCATATACACGGTGAATAGAACAGAAATGAAACCAGTCAGACCACCTACGAACAGGTAAAGAATACCAATATCTTTGTGGTTTGTGGACATGAACCAACGTGTAAAGAAACTACGCTCGTCCGTGTGATCATCGCCGTGGATGGCTGCATCTGCCATGTGGCTCTCCTCGTTTGCTACGTTTTAGTGCCGACGAGTCGCAACTCGCCCACGCTTATTGAGGCTCGTTCTAGTGCGTTGCCGCTTAAGGGGCAATAAATGATCTACGTTTTTAAGTGGGTAATATTGGCGCAGGGGGAGAAAACCGGTGTCTTTTGAAAGGTTAGCTTAAATATTAGCTCCAAACCTGACGGTCGGAGGAAAGGAACCGAACATTGGGGCACTCGACAGTGCCATGCTCAATTAACGTCATTGCCAAACAATTGATCGAAACTTTTGCGTAATGCGACATCAACATCGTCCATTGTGACAGGCAGGCCAAGATCAACCAGTGACGTCACACCATGTTCGGATATGCCGCAAGGCACGATACCGTCAAAGTGGGACAGCTCGGGTTCGACGTTGATCGAAAGGCCGTGAAACGACACCCATTTGCGCAAGCGTATGCCCAAGGCCGCGATTTTTTCCTCTCGTGCAGAGCCGTCCGCATTTAAGGGTTTGTCGGGTCGGGTCACCCAAACGCCAACGCGACCGCTGCGGCGTTCGCCGTTGATATTAAATTGGCCCAGCGTCGCGATGATCCAATCTTCGAGCAAACAGACGAATTTGCGGACATCGCGGCCACGCTTGTTAAGATCAAGCATCACATAGGCGACCCGTTGCCCCGGCCCGTGATAGGTATACTGCCCGCCGCGCCGTGCCTCGAACACCGGAAAACGGTCGGGGTCGACAAGATCCGTCACATCAGCGGATGTGCCAGCGGTATAAAGCGGGGGGTGCTCAACCAGCCAAATCAGCTCATCCGCCTCACCGCGGACAATCGCGTCCGCACGGTTTTCCATAAACGACAGCGCATCGGCGTAATCTGTCAATCCCGATGTGGTGATCCATTCAACCATGCTGTTTCCTTACCCTGCGCGGGCTATTTGCATTTGTACGCCCTAACCAAACACTGTTTTAGGGACGTACCGCCAACTCGTTCCTCTTAAACTGGTTCAATCGCATAGATAGGCAAACTTGGCAGGGTTGCCAATATGCGGGGGCTTTTCGCCTCGGCGGAACGAGAACACTGCACATAGAGCAAAACCGCGGTTTTATAAGGATAGCCGCTTGGCGCAATGATGTGAAAAACTCACCCCTTGGCCAGTAAGATTGCAAAACCACAATTTTGGGGCTTGAGGTGTCGCGTTGGTTTGGGTAATGCCCCCACACCAGCTAAGACTTGCGGTCGTGGCGGAATTGGTAGACGCGCAGCGTTGAGGTCGCTGTGAGGTAACACTCGTGGGGGTTCGAGTCCCCCCGACCGCACCATTGGTATCCCAACATTTATATCAAATGCGACGCAGTTTAAGTGCGCGCTGTTTACGTGGTCTTATCATACGACATGCGACGGTTTCCCGAGGATCTATCTAATCGGGTGACGGCATGGCGACCATCAATGGAACATCAAACAACGACACGATTAATGGCACTGAGAGTGACGATATTATCAATGCTGGCAGCGGTGATGACACCGTGGCAGGTGGGGTCGGTGACGACCAAATTGATGGCGGTGATGGGAATGACACCATTTCGGGTGGTGTTGGCAACGATTCCATTTCGGGTGGTCAAGACAATGATACCCTGACTGGTGACAGCGGTAATGACACGCTTTCGGGCGATGGCGGTAACGATCAGCTTGATGGGGGTGTCGGCGATGACATGCTTTACGGCGGCGATGGCGACGATACAATTGTTGGCGGCACTGGAAATGATACCCTTTCTGGCGGGGCAGGTGATGACATTTTATCGGGCGGTGTCGGGTGTGATATATTCGAGGCGTCGCAGGGCGGGGGCAATGACACAGTCACAGACTTTGACCTGACAGTCAGGCAAGGGCAAACGTCGCAGTTTACTGACCAAATCGACATTAGTGATCTCCAAAACCCCGATGGTTCGCCCGTGTATGCCCATCAGGTGGTTGTGACCGATGATGGCAATGGTAATGCGCTTCTGACGTTTCCGGAGGGTGAAACGCTTGTATTGCAAGGCGTTACCCCTGCACAAATGGGCACAAACGCGCAACTGCGCCATGCAGGCATTCCTTGTTTCACCACTGGGACGATGATTTTGACACCCAATGGCGAGGTGCCGATTGACATGTTGCGCCCTGGAAGCCTTGTGGTGACGCGCGATAACGGGCCGCAAAAAATCCGTTGGATCGGGATGCGGCCAGTTTTCAAACAGGAACTTGCGGCAAACCCTCAGCTTGCGCCGATAAAAATTTCAGCGGGTGCATTTGGAAACGCGCGAGACCTGATTGTATCGCCGCAGCACGGCATCTTGACTGAAATGCGCGAAAAACACGGGCAACAGCACTTGGTGCGTGCGGCACATTTGGCGCGGCTGGATGGCGGTAAGATCAGGGTCATGAAGGGCGCGCGACGTGTCACATATGTTCACATGTTGTTTGACGCCCATCAGGTCGTTTATGCCAACGGAATCGCAAGCGAGAGTTTTTATCCGGGGCCTTGGGGGATGAAGGCATTAGCGCCCGACGTCCAACTGGAATTGCTGCATTTGTGGCCAGAACTCGGGGCAGGGCGCGCCCAAGAAGTATATGGAGACAAGGTCAGGCATTTTTCAAAGTTTAGAGAATTGCCAATAAAACAATCGGATATGCAACTTATGTGTGCATGATCGCCAAGTGAGCCGAACGCTGTATCCATAAATTTCAGAACGCTATTGCTAAATCTGGCCTTGGTTGGTTTAGTCCTTCCTTACAAAGTGCGGCACAAGCCGCCGGAAGATCAGGGAGAGTTGGGTTTGACCAACACAATCAACGAAAATGCGTTCGTCGCATTTGATCGCGTGCAAAAAAGCTATGACGGTGAAACGCTGGTCGTCAAAGATTTGAACCTTTCCATGCCGAAGGGCGAATTTCTGACAATGCTCGGGCCATCGGGGTCCGGCAAGACGACTTGCCTGATGATGCTGGCTGGATTTGAAACCGCCACGCACGGTGATATTTTACTGGACGGGAAATCCATCAACACGATTCCGCCCCATAAGCGCGGCATTGGTATGGTGTTCCAAAACTATGCACTTTTCCCGCATATGACGGTCGGCGAAAACCTTTCGTTCCCATTAGAAGTACGCGGCATGGACAAAACCGTGCGCGAAGAAAAGATCATGCGCGCGCTGGGCATGGTGCAAATGCAAGATTTCGTGAACCGTCGTCCGGCACAGCTATCTGGTGGTCAGCAACAGCGGATCGCACTGTCACGCGCGTTGGTGTTTGAACCTGAATTGGTGCTGATGGATGAGCCGCTCGGCGCGCTGGATAAGCAGCTGCGCGAAACCCTACAGTTTGAAATTACGAACCTTGCCCACGAGTTGGGGATCACTGTGGTCTACGTGACCCACGATCAGACAGAAGCGTTGACCATGTCTGACCGTGTAGCGGTGTTCGATGACGGGATTATTCAACAACTGGCGCCGCCTGATGAGCTATATGAAGCCCCGAAAAACAGCTTTGTAGCGCAGTTTATCGGCGAAAACAATACGTTAGAGGGTGTAGTTCAAGAGATCAGCGGCAATGCGTGTGTCGTTAAGCTTGATAGTGGCGATATCATTGACGCGATGCCGGTGAATGTTCACACAGTGGGCGAACGGACGAAAGTATCGATCCGGCCTGAGCGCGTTGAGTTTGACAAAAAGCGCCTTGCCAAGGCTGCGCATACGCTCAAGGCTGAAGTGCTCGAGTTTATCTATATGGGCGACATTTTCCGTACCCGCTTGCGGGTTGCGGGGCGTGATGATTTCGTCATCAAAAGCCGGAACGCACCAGACCAAACAAGGTTACAGCCTGGCCAACAGATCGAAATTGGTTGGCTGGCCGAAGATTGCAGAGCGTTGGACGCATAAATGTCCGCGCTCGACTCATTCCACCGCAGTCCGACAGCGACGGCGGTTGTTTTGAAAGGCAAAGCGTGGTCCGCGTATTGCCTTTCTGTTTCTAACTATAATCGGGCCGCAACGGGAGAAAATCCATGAAATTGAAGACAGCATTGCTTGCTACCGCGCTGACTAGCGTAGGTTTTGCAGCATCCGCGCAAGAACTGACAGTTATGTCATGGGGTGGCGCTTATACAAAGTCTCAGGTTGAGGCGTATCACAAGCCATTTACAGCAGCGACTGGCGTTGTTGTGAACTCTGTAGATGCAGACAACCCTGCGACACCAATCAAAGCACAGGTTGAAGCGGGTAACGTATCAATCGACGTGGCTGACGTTGAATTTTCTGACGCTGTTCGTCTTTGCGACGAAGGCCTGCTGGAAGAAATCGACACATCAATTTTGCCAGCGGCACCAGATGGCACATCTGCAGAAGATGACTTCATCGAGGGCGCATTGCAGGATTGTGCTGTAGGTAACATCGTTTGGTCCACAGTTATGGCCTATAACGCCGACAACAACCCTACTGCACCAGACAGCATTGACGATTTCTTCAACACTGCCGACTTCCCAGGCAAGCGCGGCCTGCGCAAATCTGCAAAAGCGACGCTTGAGATGGCTCTGATGGGCGACGGCGTTCCTGCTGGCGAAGTTTATGACCTTCTGGAAACAGACGAAGGTGTTGATCGTGCGTTTGCGGTTCTTGACCGCATCAAAGACGACATCGTTTGGTGGGAAGCTGGCGCGCAGCCGCCACAGCTACTTGCTGATGGTGAAGTTGTAATGTCCACAGCTTATAACGGCCGCATCTTTAACGCAGCAATTGCAGAAGGTCAGCCATTGGAAGTTGTTTGGGACGGTCAGATCCTTGACTTTGACCTGTGGGTTATCCCAAAGGGCGCGCCAAACAAAGAAGCTGCAATGGATTTCGTAGCATTCTCAACAGGCACACAGCCACTTGCTGATCAGGCATCTTGGATTTCTTACGGCCCAGCTCGTAAATCATCCGGTGCGATGGTTGGTCTGTATTCAGACGGCAAGACTGAAATGGCACCACACATGCCAACAGCTGCTGCCAACCTTAGCAACGCGCTGGTTAACAACTTTGAATTCTGGGTCGACCAGGATGCAGAACTGAACGAGCGTTTCAACGCTTGGTTGGCGAACTAAGTTTCCTGACCTTTAACACGACAGGACAGTAACAACGACGGGCCCAGCAATTGGGCCCGTCACCTCCACATCCTGACAGGGCTGACCGCAGATGACCGCCGCAGATACCAATTCGACTGAAACGCTTAGAACCGCAGATGGCATGCCGCTGAAACAGGCACTTGCATCGGCGCAAGCCCGCAATCGCAGGCGCGCGTTTTTCCTCGTGTTGCCGCTGCTATTGTTCATTTTGGTGACGTTTGTGGCCCCCATCGCCCAGCTTTTGCTAAGATCAGCAAATAACGATGGTTTTGTGTCGACCAAGGATTTTGACACGAACATCAGCACGCCAATTATGACCAATCTCGCCCAATGGTTTGATGAAAATCCCAAAGGCGCCGAGATTGACGAAAGCGCCTATGCAGCGCTTGCCGCCGATATGGTCGTTCTGAAAGAAGAACGCGCCGCAGGGCAGGCGGGTACACGCATTAACTATGAATTATCAGGCAGCCGTTCACTGTTTACAAAAACGGCGCGTAGGGCGGATAAAATTGAACCACCTTACAAAGAGGCCATTATCGACATTGATGAAGACTGGGATGATCCCAAGCTTTGGAGCGTCATGCGATCGGCGAGCAATGCATGGACGGATAGTTTCTATTTGTCGGCCATTGACCGCGTGCGCAACGTTGAGGGCGATGTAGAAATGGTGAACGAAAATCGCCAGATTTATGTGACGCTGTTCAAGCGGACGCTCTTTCTGTCGTTGTTGGTCACATTTTTCACGTTCGTCCTCGCCTATCCTGTTGCGCATTTGCTGGCGACGTTACCGCTGGCCAAATCCAACCTGCTGATGATTTTTGTGCTGCTGCCGTTTTGGACATCGCTCTTGGTGCGCACGACCAGTTGGATGATTCTGCTGCAATCGCAGGGTGTCGTGAATGATGCGTTGGTCGGAATGGGCATTCTGGGCGACGAAAATCGTATTCAGATGATGTATAACCAAACCGGCACAGTGATCGCGATGACGCATATCCTGCTGCCATTTATGATCTTACCGCTTTACTCTGTGATGCGTCCGATTAATCCGTCTTACGTGCGTGCGGCACGTAGCCTCGGTGCGACAAGCTGGACTGCGTTCCGCCGGATCTACTTTCCGCAGACTGTTCCAGGCATTGCTGCTGGTGCATTGCTCGTGTTCATTTTGGCGGTTGGCTATTACATCACACCGGCCTTGGTCGGCGGGGCGGATGGCCAATTGATTTCAAACCTGATCGCCTTCCACATGCAAAAATCGCTGAATTGGTCATTGGCCGCGGCGCTGGCTGCCTTGCTTCTTGCAGGTATTCTCGCGCTGTATTGGGTCTATGATCGCTTGATCGGCATCGACAACTTGAAGCTGGGATAAATCACATGGCACTTCCATCACATGCATCCACGCTTGAGCGGGTCTGGCACAGAACATATTTGGTAATTTGCGCGCTGATCTTTCTCTTTTTGATCGCGCCGATCCTTGTCGTGATCCCGTTGTCATTTAATGCGGAGCCATATTTCACGTTTACCGAAAAGATGCTGAAACTGGATTCGACTGGGTATTCGACCCGCTGGTATGATCTTTTGCTGACGTTCGGCATGGTTGAACCAGATGTCACACGTGATGGCAGCTGGTGGGCTGATGCTTGGAACAACGCAAAATGGATCAATGCCGCGAAAAACTCTGCGATCATCGGGGTGTTTTCGACGTTGATTGCAACGACCTTGGGCACAACTGCTGCATTGGGCCTTAGCCGACCAGAAATGCCTTACCGCCGCGCGATTATGGCGATCCTGATTTCGCCAATGATTGTACCGATCATCATTGTCGCAACGGGCTTGTTTTTCTTCTATTCCGCAATCGGAATCCAAAACTGGGGGATTCCGTATCTGGGTGTTGTGCTTGCACACGCGACGTTGGGGATTCCGTTTGTTATTATTACGGTTACCGCCACGCTTGTCGGGTTTGATCATTCGCTAACTAAAGCGGCGGCAAGCATGGGCGCAAATCCGGTGACCACGTTCTTTAAGGTGCAAATGCCGCTGATCCTGCCCGGTGTGATTTCGGGCGGCTTGTTTGCCTTTGTCACGTCATTTGACGAGGTTGTTGTTGTTCTCTTCGTTGGTGGTTTGGATGAACAAACCATCCCGCGCCAGATGTGGAATGGTATTCGCGAACAGATCAGCCCAGCGATCCTGTCGGTTGCGACGATCCTCGTGATGATTTCGATCTTGCTGTTGATCACGGTCGAGCTGTTGCGCCGCCGGTCAGAGCGTTTGCGTGGTGTGACCCCGCGCTAGGGGAGCACGGCCAACCAAAGCCAGACTGTGAACACTGACAGCCCCGTTGCAATCAGCACGGCAGAGGCCGCGACCCGTTTGGCGCGACCGTACATATTTGCAAAGACATAAGCATTGATGCCCGGCGCCATGGCTGCGGTCAAAGTGGCCGAACGTAATTCCGACGTGTCGAGGTGAACACCGCGAGCGACGAAATATGTCACAATCGGGTGGAGCAGAAGTGAGATTGCCACAACATAGATAATTGTGCGCATGTCCCCCTCGGGGCGGTAAAAGAACAATGTGCCGCCAAGCCCAAAGAGAGCAGCGGGAAGCGCTGCCTGACCGATCAGGTCAAGCGCATCGGCCGCGACGGCAGGCGTGGTCAGACCCAAAATATTCACCGCGAGGCCAAGGCCGATGCCGAGGATCAGCGCGTTGCGAAAAATGCTGCGGGTGACTTTTCCAATAAGCGAGGGCAAAGATGCACCGCGATTGCGAACCAGTTCCATAGCCGTGATGCCCACTAGATAACCAAACGGTGCATGCAGCGCGATGATGGCGAAATTGGCCTGTGTCGCTTCCATGCCATAGGCCCGTTGGGTGATCGGCAGACCGAGCAATACGGTATTCGAAAACATGCCGCAAAATCCGATGACAACGCTGTCCTCCCAGTCGCGGCCAAAAATGTAGCGCGCGCCCAACAGCCCCGCGAGGAAACCCGCCGTAACACCACCATAGAAGCTGGCCAGTAGCGGTAAGTTGGTGACCAACGACAGATCAAGCGTCGACAGAGCACGAAACAACAGACAAGGGATCGCGAACGTTTGGGTAAATTGCATAAGGCCATCAACGCCGCTGCTATCGAAATAACCCTTCCAAACGGCCAGATAACCAAATCCGATGATCAGGAATACGGGTAGGATGACGTCGATCAGAGCGGTCATAGTGTTGCCCCTTATGAGACTGTAATTTCGAGGCCATCATATGCGGGTATGACGTGATCAGGCGTTTCAGCGGCGACTGTGTCATAGTCCAGATCGTTGTGCATATTCGTGAGGATCGCCTGACGGGGGGCGGCACGTTGGACCCAAGACAGCGTATTGTCGAGGTGGCTATGCGAGGGATGAGGCGCACGGCGCAGGCCGTCGATAATCCAAGTATCCAAGCCGTCAACCAATGGCCAAGAGGCTACAGGAATGTCGGACACGTCAGGAATATAGGCGACGTCACCAATGCGAAAACCAAGCGCATCGATATTGCCGTGCGTCACGGGGATCGGGGTAAATTCGATAGGGCCGGCTGCGCCGTCGATCGTTACATCGCCCTTGATCATGTTCAGATCGCAGATCGGAGGATAGTTCGAGCCCTTGGGTTGGGCGAAAATATAGCCAAACCGCGAAAGCAGCGCGTCCGACGTTTCCGCATCGGCCCAAACCTGCAATCGTTTGCGCATATTGATCACGATCATGCGCAGATCATCAATGCCATGCACATGATCGGCGTGGGCGTGGGTATAGATGACGGCGTCCAATTCACCGACGTCGGCCGCAAGAAGCTGGCTGCGCATATCAGGGCCTGTGTCAATTAACACGCGGGTCACTGCCTCACCATTGGTGCGCGTGACAAGCAAGGCGCAGCGTTGGCGACGGTTCTTTGGATTGGCAGGATCGCATTCGCCCCAGCCACCACCAAGGCGCGGCACACCACCAGACGAACCACATCCAAGGATGCGGAATGTCGTGGTTGCGGTCATTTGGCCGCTTTCCAAAACAAGCGGTCAAAATTGGCCGTCGTTTGGGCGGCAAATGTTGCATAGTCGAGGCCGAAGACCTCGGCGCCAATTGCGGCCGTGTGGGCGACGTAGGATGGTTCATTGCGTTTGCCGCGGTGTGGCTTGGGCGCGAGGTAGGGGCTATCGGTTTCGATCAAGACGCGGTCAACGGGGGCGGCTGCAAATATGTCGCGAACCTCTACGGATTTTGGAAATGTCGCAATGCCGGACATGGACAAATAAAAGCCGAGATCAAGTGCTGCCTTGGCCAGATCAGGACCGCTGGAAAAACAATGCATGACGCAATCATAGGCACCGTTTGCGTATTCCTCGGTTAGGATGCGGGTCATATCATCGTCGGCGGCGCGAGAATGGATGATCAACGGCAGCTCTGTTTCGCGTGCTGCCGTGATGTGCGTGCGCAGGGAAGTTTTTTGAATGTCCGCGCTTTCGGCTGTGTAGTGGTAGTCGAGGCCAGTTTCACCAATGCCAACAAATTTGGGATGTTTGGATAAGTCAATCAACTCTTCCACGGTCGCCAGCGGCTCATCAGCGGCGCTCATCGGGTGGGTGCCTGCAGCGTAGAAAACGGATGGATAGGCTTCGGCGATGGCGCGGACCTGAGGCTCTAGCCGCAGGCGTGTGCAGATCGTGACCATACGTTCCACGCCTGCATCCAAGGCGCGGGAGACAATTGCGTCGCGTTCTTCATCGAAATCGGGAAAATCAAGATGGCAGTGGCTATCGACAATCGCAGGTTGGTCCATCGTGGTCCTTTATCGCGCGATCACGTCTCGCGCTGTTTGCTCAATTTTGAAAAACATATCAAGGATCAGGCTTGCGGGGTCAAGGTTCACCGCTCGTCCGTGACGCGCACGTTGGCTCAATTCTTGTTGGAGCGCGGCCCATGCACGCGCTGCATGGTCGTTTGGTGACAATTTGGACAATACCAGCGCCTCGTGCGGCGCGCCTTGTGAATTTGGTTCACCCATAATGCCAGCACGAGCGGCGCGCGACATAAAATGATCGATCAGATCAAGCGTCATGGCAAAGCGGACCTCGGCCCCGCGACCGGCGCAAGCATCGGCAATGCGCTGTGCATCGGCGCGATTGAATTGCGGCAGCTTTTCGAACAGGCGCACCAAATCAGCATATAGCGGGAGGCCGTCATGTTGGATCAGGCGGATTGCATCACCTGCGGACCCTTCGGCCAAGGTGGTTAGGGCATCGGCGTTGGGGGCATCAAGCTCGGCTTGGGCGAGGGACTGCTGCAGGTCGCTGGGCGAAAGCGGATTGCACCGCAACGTGCGACAGCGCGACCGGATCGTTGGCAATAGCCCCGATGGTTGGTGTGAAATCAACAGCAGCGTGGTGTTTGCTGGTGGCTCTTCCAGTTCTTTCAAAATGGCGTTCGCAGCGCTGCGGTTCATCTCATCGGCGGCATCGACAATAACAACACGGCGGCCACCGTCAGCGGCGGACATGTGGAAAAAGTCTTTGAGCCCGCGCACCGCATCAACAGTGATTTCTTGGCGCAATTTTTTGGTGTCGTAATTATAGGGGCGCCGGACGACGAATAGGCGAGGGTGGGCACCAGATTGGATCAGACGCGCATCTGGGTGGTCGTCTGAAATTGAGAGTGATTGCGGTGGGCGCGCTGCGCCGAACATATCGTCGCCGGCGGTTTGGGCTAGCAGGAAGGTTGCAATCTTCCAAGCCAATGTCGCCTTACCAATGCCACGAGGGCCAGTAATCAACCAACCGGAATGCAAGCGACCTGTATTAAACGCATCAAGGAACGCGGTTTGCGCGTCGTCTTGGCCATAAAGAACCGCGGTTTCACGAGGATGCGGTGCGCCGTCGAGCCTGTCGGGTTCTGGCAGGGCATCGTCGGTCATGCGTGCGCCGCAATTTCGCTGGCGATCTGATCAGGTGTGCGGTTCCCATCGATCAAAATACAACGGTCGGCATTTGCATTGGCAAGCGACAAGAACCCATGGCGCAATGTCTCCTGAAAACCCAGGCCGAAATCTTCAAAGCGATCTTCGCCTGATTTGCGTGCTAGTCCGCGTTCCAGCGCGACTTTGGGGTCCATGTCGATGATGAACGTAAGGTCCGGCTCTTGGCCAATCATCAATGTATGAAGCGCATCGACCATCGGGCGCAGCTCGCCACGGGTGGCGCCTTGATAAACGCGGGTGCTATCGGCAAAACGGTCGCAAATAACGGTTTGGCCAGCAGCAAGGGCAGGGCGGATCGTTTTTTCCACATGATCCCTGCGAGCAGCCGTAAAGAGCAGAATTTCAGTTTCAGCGGACCAGCGGTCCGGTTCTCCTGTTAGTAACAGTTGCCTGATTTCTTCTGCGCCTGCGCTGCCGCCGGGTTCTCTGGTGAGGATAACATCATGGCCAAGCGTGCGCAGGTGTTCTGCAAAACGTACGGACTGGGTTGATTTGCCGGAACCGTCGATCCCCTCAAATGTGATAAATCTTCCGCTCAATTGCTTGGCTCCGTAGGCGTGCCACGTAGCCATGCAGAAATGACTTGAGCCGCGGTTCTGACTTTTGTGCCAAACCCTCCGGCAGCGACGTCGCGATCCGCAACGAGAACCACTTCTTGGGTTGGTAACCCATCTAGCTTAATGCGCATTTTTCCAAGCGGTGTCCCTTTGGTGATCGGAGCAGGGATCGGGTCGTCATAAATGACCTCTGCCTCCAATCCTGTTGTCAGGTTGGCAACAGGCACAAGCAAGGACAGGTCGCTGGCAACGTCGAGACCGATCAACGGCTCTGCGCCCATCCAAACGTTGGCCTTTGTGACTTGTGTGCCCGCATCGATCACATCTCTTTGGGCAAATTGGCGAAATGCCCAGTTTACAACCCGTTCTGCCTCGGCTGCGCGCTCTTGTGATGATTGCATGCCGGTAATCGCAAATACGATGCGGCGTTCGCCGCGTTTTGCTGACCCGACCAGGCCATATCCTGCCTCATTGGTGTGGCCGGTCTTGAGGCCATCTGCGCCAATGCCCAATCCCAAGAGAGGGTTTCTATTTTGTGAATTCGCCGAAGCGCGACCGTCAAACAAAAACTCTTTTTCTGAAAACAGCGGATAAAACGTCGGGTATTCCCTAATCAGTTTTGAGGACAATTGACCAAGGTCGGCCATGGACATCCTATGCCCTGCGGCGGGCCATCCGTTGGAGTTTGCAAAGGTTGAATTCATCATGCCAAGCTGTTTTGCACGCGCTGTCATCTGTCGCGCGAAGCCTGCTTCGGTACCATCAGTCGACATCGTTTCCGCGAGGACAGAGCTTGCGTCGTTGCCAGACAGAATAATGACGCCACGCAGCAGGTCTTCAACGGTCACGCGATCCGTGGTGTCCAAAAACATGGTGCTGCCGCCGTAGGCCGCTGAGTGCGTCGACACAGGCAGGCGTTCGTTGATGTCCAGCGTGCCATTCGAGATTGCCTCAAACGCCATATAAACAGTCATCAGCTTGGACATAGACGCGGGTGGCAACGGCGTGTCTGCATTTTTCGCAAGAAGAACGGTGCCGGTAGAGTGATCCAACACATAGGCTGCGGTGGCACGTGTCTGAAATCCCTGCGCATTCGCTATGACAGGAAGCAATACGAGAAGCAGGACCATTCTGCTGAGACGGAGCAACATAGCTGGCAGTTTCCTTAGACGGATTTAGTTTGTGACGGCATAGGCATCAGAGAAGCCTAACCCTTTTACAGTAGCCAGATCGGCACTCAACGCTTGCTTTGTTTGCGCGGGGCCTACCAGCACGCGCCAGAAGTTCCGTTCATTTACTGTTTGTGCGATAACCGAGACCTCAAGCTGCGAACCGCGCATAATATCTGCCGTACGCCGGGCGTTTGCCTCAATGCTAAAGAAACCGATTTGAATAAACGACTTGTCCATCGTTGTTGCCGCTTGCGTTGCGACCGGCTTAGCTTTCGGCCGTAATACCGGAGTTGATGAAGCAGGTAAGTCAGCGGCATCAATGGCGGCGGCTGCACCCGCGAGCGCGTCAATCGGCTCTGCGGATACATCTGCCGGACTATCAAATTCAGTCGTTGCCGTCGGGGTCGCCTGAGCTGCGACCTTTTCTCGGCGCAGGGCCGTTACACTTACATTAGCTGGCGCGCCGGCCAAAATTCCGAGCTCAACAGCGGCATCAGAAGAAATCTGCAATGCCGGGCCGGGAACTGCGCGTTCTTTACGGAACAAGGCACCTACCACAAATTTTCCGTTTGATGTGTTGCGAATAATAACACGTTCGGGGTCAGTTGCTGAAGGGTGGGCTACCCATATTCCACCAAGTGAAGGGCGGCCATCCCAAAGCCCAGGCTCTTCAACCTGAAATACTTCTGGGGCTTCAACGTCACGTTCAACAGTTTCTAAAGATTGTGCCTGAGCGGCCGCCATCTCGGGTTGTTGATTTGACTGTCCCAGTGGAAGTGAAAAATCACCAATACTGTCGCACGCCGCAAGTGTCAGTGCGAAGCATACGGACGTCGCAATTGGACTAAATTTCTTAAAATGCTCATATTTCGAAGACATACTTGGCCCTATTATCGTTGGCATCCCTTATCAGGGAGGCTCATTTTCATTCTGCCCAATTTGCCTGTCTTGATCATCATCATGACGTAACCAGGTCATCTTGGATGAACATTAGACCGACTGTATCGTTTTGGGAAGATGTGCTGCAAATATGTCGGCGAAAATCCACAAATGCGGTTCTTGCTTTTCGAATCAAAAATAGGTCGCTAAGAGACACGTAACGGAGGTTTGGCAGAGTGGTCGAATGCACCGGTCTTGAAAACCGACGAGGGTGAAAGTCCTCCCAGGGTTCGAATCCCTGAGCCTCCGCCACCATCTAACGCTTTGATATATAACGTATTTCCCATTGGGAATTGCGTCGCGTTATCCGGTTCTTGCGCGAGGCATGAGTGTCTAGAGACTTGAATTTGCAGGTAAAAACGTCGAATAACCGGCCCAAGTCTCTGTTTGGGATTTCGACGGGACGACTTTTGGGGGAATTGCGACTGCAGGAATCAGATATTGCCGAAGATTTCGCGCTGTTCTACCCAGTTGGCGGAGAAGTCCGACTTGATCAATCTGTCTGTGTTCATGCCCGCCGGCTGTGTGCCTGACGCAATTGCTTTGAGGATATCGGGTGCCAGCAACGCAAGATTTGTGACCATGCTGACCCGATGCGTGGCCGTGCCCCGCAATCAGGTTGCCAGCGGCGTCGATCAGCACCGGATTGGTGAAGCCAAAATGTTCAATCGAACGCATCAGCTGCTTGATCTGAGTCTCACTATGGATACGCGGATTGCGGGCCCGGGCGATAAGACTGTCGGTTGTTTTGTAGTCAATGTTAAGTTGGGCCATGTCGTGGCTCCCTCTTTTGAGGAGCCCGCACACCAAAAGAACGGCCGTAGCTCCTGTTTCACAGAAACCGCGCGTTCCTCATGGAATGCGATGGACCCTTCCAGATGACGCCTGCGGCGCATGCCCGGCTCTTCCATCCTACAGTACACATCCGCGTCCAGGGCCATACATAGTCGCTAAAAATTTCTTAAAGCCCGCTCTTTCTATACTGTTCACTTGTAAGATGCAAGTGGAAAAGGGAATAAAAACTAACAATATCAGTTAGTTGCGATATGTTCATGTGAAACCGAATACACCCGGGCGGAGACCGCAGTTTGCCTTTCGCAAAAAAGCGCTCTCGGGCAAGTTCAATCAAGCCAAATTGACGGAACCAGAGCAGACGCTCATCCTAGCCGCCACGAGTTTCCGGAAAGCGGACAAACCAGACTTTGGTGTGCTTCCAACCAATGGCCGCTTTCACCGCACTGCATGTGCAGACTAGCGCGCCTTGGGCGGGGAGCGCACCCACACTACAGGTGCAAAGTTGCGAGGGCAGCAATGAAAAGCAGACTTCTGAAAGGTCGTCGGTTGGCTATGCAAGGATCTGTCGAGCCGAGAATGAGCCATCTGCGACCTACTGGATTCCCTACTTGAATTCGTGAAAGTCGCTAGGGGCTTCAACAAATAGCATTTTGACCTTCTCAATAAAGGAGGTGACCAGTTGCGAATTTCCCGTTGCGCGACAGGCAATGTGCAGCTCGATCCGTTGATCGCCATTCTCGTAGGGCACGAAAGATACGCCTGGCGGCGCGATCTCTTTGACCCAAGCGGGCGCCAAGCCGATCCCCAGCCCATGAGTGACAAATTGGAGCAGAGTGGACTTGTCGATCACTTCGCAAACGATGTTCGGTTGGCGGTTAATCGCGCGAAAACCGCTCCATAGCATTTCATGCAGGATCGGGCGGGCGTGTCGAGGATAGCCAACGATCGGCTCGTCGACAATGTCTTGAGCGCAAAGCATCTTGCGGCGGGAGAGTGGGTTGGCGTCAGACACAGCCACGACGACAGGCTGCGCGTGCAACAGCGTGCTCTCAAGAAAGTCATCGGTCGGTTGGCTGCGGACAAAGGCGATATCGGCGCGGTGGTTGAACAACTCCTGTGCGTGCTGATCCGACGACGAGATTTCCAGAATATGCAATGCGGCCTTCGGGAACTCTTTTCGGAACTCCACAAGTGCCACTGGAAGAACCATGGATATCGCTTCGTCCACGCCGCTGATCCGCAGAAGCCGCATGCCCTCCTCAGATTTCTGCTTAGCGTTCGAAATCGAGCGATTCACATCCGCCAGTATCTTTTTGGCGTCGCGCAGAAAATCAGCTCCCGCTTGCGTTACGCTGACCTGCCGCGTTGTCCGAAAAAAGAGCGCCAGACCCAGCTCATGCTCCAGCGCTGAGATCCGATCAGACAGAGCGGATTGACTAAGCCCCAAGCGTTCGCCAGCCTTTCGGAAGTGCAATTCTTCTGCGACGGCCACGAAACATTCCAATTGCCTAAGGTCCAAGTCGCTCTCCTATTTGATCACCCTGACACGCATCTTATCGGTCAAACCGGCCTCAAAGGCCCTGATGGTCTCCGCGTATTCCAGTGTATCGAGAGTATCATCGCCGCCCCGGATCAGCGCGTTTTGGGTTGCACCGTCAATTTGGAAGGGGACCGTGATATTGCTAGCAGTGATGGTACGCGTTTCGATGTTAATGCAGAACTCCCCTCCGTCTGGATCGGCGGCGAGGGTCATTAACTGATCCCTGACCTCCGGCGTCACGATGGGCAGGGCCAGACCGTTCTTGCGGGCATTGTCGTAGAAGATCCCGGCGAACCCGGTGCCGATTGCCGCAGTGAAGCCCAGTTGCGCCATGCCCCAAACAGCGTGTTCGCGGCTGGAGCCGCAGCCGAAGTTGTCGCCTACGATCAAGATCGTGGCCTTGTTCCATGGTGTCTGGTTCAGGATGAAATCAGGGCGTGGCGCTCCTGCATCGTCAAAGCGCAGATCCGCAAATGTGCCGTCGGCCAGACCTTCCCGCGTGATGGTGATCAAGAACCGTTTCGGCATGATCACGTCCGTGTCTACATTTGCCAACGGCAGCGGCGCGGCATGGCCTTTGATGGTCTTTGGCATCTTAACCCTCCTCAGTGCGAAACGTGCGTACGTCGGCCAAATGGCCAGATATTGCAGCGGCGGCGACCATCGCGGGGCTCATCAGATGGGTCCGGGCGCCGCGTCCCTGCCGACCTTCAAAGTTGCGGTTAGTGGAAGAGGCCAACCGTTCCCCGTCCATCGCGATGTCGTCATTCATCGCAAGACACATCGAACATCCACTTTCCGGTCGCCAATCGAAACCCGCTTCGCGAAACACCTGGTCCAGCCCCTCGGCCTCGGCCTGCATGCGCGTGAACGTGGAGCCTGGCACAACAATCGCGTTCACGCCCTCCGCCACCTTGCGCCCCTTCAGAACGCTAGCGGCAGCGCGTAAGTCCTCGATCCGGCTGTTCGTGCACGACCCGATAAAGGCGCTGTCGATTGGGATGTCCTGCACCGATTGGCCCGCCACTAGCCCCATGTAGGTAAGCGCACGATCAAGCGCCGCTCGGGCCTTTGGTGTCATGTCGCGGGTCACAACCGGCACGGTCCCATCAATCGGCACGGATTGGTCGGGACTGGTGCCCCAACTGATCAACGGCGCAATTTGCGCGGCATCAATATGGAATACCTTGTCGTATTTCGCACCGGGATCTGCGGACCATTCCTCGGTATCGAAATGTAGCAAGTCGCTATGAGCCCGGCCAGCCGCCATGCGGTACGCCGCGTCATCCGCGTCCATGAGTGCTGCGCGCGCACCCAATTCGACTGCCATATTGCAGATCGTCATGCGGCCCGCCATGCCCTGCGTCTTGATGGCGGAGCCCGCGAATTCCACAGCATAGCCATTGGCCCCACCGGCACCCACCACCTGCACCACCTTCATGATGATATCTTTCGCGGTAACGCCCGGCCCCAAGTCACCGTCCACGACTACCTGCATTGTTTTCAGACGTTTATAGCGAAGGGTTTGAGTGGCCAAGACATGCTCGACCTCGGACGTACCAATTCCAAACCCAAGCGCTCCATAGGCGCCATATGTCGTTGTGTGGCTGTCACCGCAGGCGATCAGCATACCGGGCACAACCAGTCCCTGTTCGGGCACGACCACATGCTCAATCCCCTGGCGTTGATCGCCGAGACCGTAAAAAGCGATGCCGTGCTTTGAGCAATTAGCCTCAAGGTTTTCGATCAGAAGCTTGGAAGCATCGTCATGGGGGTCGCGCTGGCGCGTGGCATTGACGTGGTCGATCACCGCCAAATGCGCTTCGGGTCGCCAAACGTTCAATCCCTTCTGGTCCAGCCCTGAAAACGCCTGCGGGCTGGTGTATTCATTCATGATATGGAAATCGACATAGATCAGCATATCGCCGTCCGGCAGGTCACAGACTTTATGGGCATCAACCAGCTTATCGTAGAGCGTTCGGCTCATTGCGCGGCCTCCTGTTTTGACATGTGGGGGGTGAAAAATGCGATCATGTGTGCCAGAATTTCGTCCGGAATTTCTTCAGCCATGTAGTGTGTCGCGTCGACTTCGGTGCAGGTCACGTTTTCTGCCCGTTCAGCCCAAAGGGCCGCAGCATCGAAACAGCGCCCGATGACCCCGCGTTTAGCCCAAATTGCCATCAGTGGCATCGCCAGCTTTCGGCTGCCGTCTTCATCGTCATGGCGCAAGTCGATTGTTGCTGCTGCCCGATAATCCTCGCATGTGGCATGAATCGTGGCGGGATCGCGAAAGGCATCCAGATATTCGGCAAGGGCGGCGTCCGAGAACGGATTATCGCCACCGGCCTGATTGAAGCATTTCAGCTTCCAGTAGCTTTCGGGGTTTTCGCCGATCATGGTCTCGGGGATCGGGTAGTCTTGGATCAGGAAAAACCAATGCCAGTAAGCCTTCGCAAACGCATCGGATGTGTTGGCATACATCTCGCGCGTGGGCGCGATGTCGAGGAATACCATCGATTTGACCCGTTCGCCATGGTCCAGCCCCAACCGGTGGCAGACCCGTGCGCCCCGATCGTGGGCGCCAACATGGAACCGCTCATGACCCAGTTCGCTCATCACGGCAGCGATATCGCTTGCCATGGCACGTTTAGAATAGGGCGAGTGCTGGGCATCTGAGGGTGGCTTGTCTGACCTCCCATAGCCTCTTAAATCTGGACAAATCACTTGAAAGTTCTTGGCCAGCTCAGGTGCCAACTGATGCCACATCGCGGAAGTCTGTGGATAACCATGGACCAATACCAAGGGCTCTGCCCCAAGCGGACCCGCACGACGTACGAAGATTTTGGCGCCATTGCCGGCGATCATTTCTTCGGTGAAGCCTTCAAACATCTACATCCCCTTGCAATTGATTTTTATGCAGTATTGCAGATTTATTGCATTTAATTAATCGGAAAAACTGAACAGTTATCGCGATTAATGCACCCGTCCCAAATCGCTATTCTTTGTACCAATGGACCTCTCGCTAGGTTCAGAATCACTTTTGGAACGAAGAGGGAGGTCTTCATGACAAAGACTATATTGACTGTAAGCGCGTTGAGCCTAATGGCCAGTGCAACACTGGCGCTGGCCGACGGCCACCAGGACCGGACCGGATGGCCCGAGAGCTTTACGCTTGGCACAGCATCGCAGGGCGGCACCTATTTTGCCTATGGCTCAGGTTGGGCTAACCTTGTGGCCGAAGAGCTAGGCATTTCCGGTGGTGGTGAAATCACTGGCGGCCCAATGCAAAACATGGCACTGGTTCACACCGGAGAGATCGCCTTTGGCCTGACAACCCTCGGGCCCGCGTTCGAGTCGTTGACCGGCAATAACCCAATCGCGCCCGGCCTGCAGATGACCAATGCCTGCGCGATGTTTCCCATGTACCAAACGCCATTCTCGATCACGACATTGAGTTCGTCGGGCATCACATCAGTGGCCGATATCCCCGCGGGGTCGCGGATCGGGTTTGGCCCAGCGGGTTCCACGTCGGACACCTATTTCCCTAGAATGATGGAAACGCTTGGTGTCGACTTCGAGCGCCGCAACGGTGGCTGGTCGGATCTGGGTGGTCAGTTGCAAGATGGTCTTCTGGACGTGATCGCTTTCGCTGCTGGTGTACCCGTTCCGGCGGTTAGCCAACTCGAGGTACAGGCCGATATCAATATCATTGAGTTCACCGAAGACGAACAGGCCCAGATCCTGGAAACCTACCCGGTGGCCCCATTCCAGATTTCGGCGGATAGTTACTCCACCATCGATGCCGATGTGCGTTCTGTGTCGATGTGGAATTTCGCCATTGCCAATTGCGAATTGCCGGAGAGCTTTGTTTATGCGGTGGTCGACGTGATTATGTCCGACAATGAGCGGATGGTGAATATCCACCGTGCCTCCCGGTCGACGATCCCTGAAAACTACGACCGCAACAATGTTCTGATGTGGCACCCGGGCGCCGCCCGCTGGTTCACCGAGAACGCAGGCGCGATGATCGAAGAAGACATGATCCACCAGGACATGTAACGGGCCTCTGCCCCTAACATTACGCTGTCGCGCTCAATTCGTTCGGGCGCGGCAGCATCCATTCAATTGGTTCTGCACCTGGGCGAGAACGCCTTGAGCGCAAACGGAGGGATTATGACAGAACAAACTGCAAATCAGGAAGATATCGTCCTGGCCGAGGGCGTGGACGAAGAACCGGTTGAACGGAATAGACGACTTTTTTCAGGTAATAATCTGATCGTCGTCGCATCACTGGCAACACTATATGCCGCTTTTCACATGCTGGCGCTAAACGGTGTCTCGATCAGCGCATGGACAGGCATTGAACTGCCGTTCTTGCCGCAGTTTCCGGTAGAGACCTGGAGTTTCCGCATCGTGCACATCGCAGGTGCTCTGGCGCTTGGTTTTCTATTGTTCAATGCGAGGCTCTTCTCTGATGAAGACGTCTCTGCAACACCACTTCTTTCGAAAGCAGGCTATCTGCTCTTCATTCCTGCGGCGATCTCCCTCTATACCGTTTTTGGCTTCATGCAGCTGGTGAATTCCGGCACGCTGCCGGTAATGGGCGGGTTGACCACTTGGGCCGCTTTCCCAGGGACCGAGATCTACCAGGCTGAGATTACCTGGTTTGGCGTACCGCTTCTGATCGCTGCACTTGGTGCGATCGCTCTGGGATGGTTTGAAAACGCACCGCGTGACAGGTTTGCGACCGCAGATCTGGTCATGGCGCTTTGCAGCCTGATCGTCGCATTCTACCTCATCACGGTTTATTCGACGGCCGCGCGTAATTCGGTGGGCACGCCTTTTGTTCCTGTCGGAGTGGCTTTCGCGGCGACGGCAGGGGCTGGATTAATCCTGGAATTGACCCGCCGCGTCGCAGGCTTGGCGCTTGTGATCATTGCCGGAGTCTTTTTGGTCTACACATTCACCGCACATCTGTTGCCCGGCATTCTGGCGGTATCGAACCCCTACACCTGGCAGCGTTTCTTTGGTCACGTGTATTCCGATGCAGGTATCATCGGGCCGACCACCGCGGTTTCATCGACCTACATCATCCTCTTCATTATTTTCGCGGCGTTTCTGCAGGCCTCGAAAGTGGGCGACTACTTCGTGAACTTCGCCTTCGCTGCTGCCGGTCGTGCACGCGGCGGCCCGGCAAAGGTGGCAATCTTTGCCTCGGGCCTTATGGGGATGATCAATGGCACCTCGGCGGGCAATGTTGTGGCCACAGGGTCGCTAACAATCCCTCTAATGAAGAAAGTGGGCTATAAAGGTCGCACAGCAGGCGCAATTGAGGCCGCCGCCTCGACGGGTGGCCAAATCATGCCGCCCATCATGGGGGCCGGCGCATTCATCATGGCCGAAATCACCGGCATTCCCTATCAGGACATTGCTATTGCCGCGATCATTCCAGCGATCCTCTACTTCGCGTCGATCTATTTCATGGTGGACCTTGAGGCCGCCAAACTGGGCATGACCGGAATGAACGAGGACGAGATTCCGAAGTTCAAGAAACTCGTGCGCCAGGTCTATTTGTTCATCCCGATCCTGATCCTGATATTCGCGCTTTTCTTGGGGTACTCGGTTATTCGCGCAGGCACATTGGCGACAGTTTCGGCTGCAATGGTATCCTGGCTAACGCCCCATAGAATGGGTGTCCGATCGATCCTGAAAGCCTTTGAACTGGCCGGGGTCATGTCGGTTCAGATCATCACGGTCTGCGCTTGTGCAGGCATCATCGTGGGCGTGATCAGTTTGACTGGCGTCGGCGCCCGTTTCTCGTCAATGCTGCTCGGTATTGCGGACGCAAGCCAACTGCTCGCACTCATCTTTGCAATGTGCATTGCGATCCTGTTGGGCATGGGTATGCCGACAACTGCAGCTTACGCTGTGGCGGCATCGGTGGTCGCACCAGGCCTTGTTAATCTCGGTATCCCAATGCTGACGGCCCATTTCTTCGTCTTCTACTTCGCGGTTGTCTCAGCGATCACACCACCCGTAGCTTTGGCGAGTTACGCTGCGGCGGGCATTTCAGGATCTAACCCGATGGCCACTTCGGTCACGTCATTCAAGATCGGCATCTCCGCCTTCGTCGTGCCGTTTATGTTCTTCTACAATTCCGCCATTCTGATGGACGGAACTTGGCTTGAGATCATGCAGGCAAGCGGCACCGCCCTTGTTGGAGTGTTTTTGTTGTCTTCGGGCATCCAAGGCTGGTTTGTAGGCGGGCGCATTGCGTGGTTCCTACGGGTGGGCCTTGTCGTCGCCGCACTGTTTTTGATCGAAGGCGGTTTCATCACCGACCTCATCGGTCTGGGGGGCACGGCCCTGGTCGTCTTTGTCCAGAAAATCATCAGACCATCGCCAAATCTACAATTTGAGGTCCGCGGTTCCGATTAGCAAAAGGTGCAGACGGCTGAGGCGATTGGTTGTCTGCACGAAGGCCTTTCAATCGCGAGCGTCAAGGTCACAATTGGCGTTCGCGCCGCATCAAGTACCCTTAGGTCTAAGGTTACCCCCCGTTGAAATCTATGACCGTAAAGGACCATGTCAGGATATGTGCAGAATTTTCGGGGCTATAAATGATAGGTCGGTGGGCGAGGACAAACTACTGCGAGCTTCAGAGGCTATGTTCAGCGGCGGCCCTGATAGTCAATGGATAGAACAAGGCGATGGTTGGTCCGTCGGCACCAATCGCCTTGCAATTCAAGGGATCGATGGAGGAAATCTCTGCGGGTAAATTAGTGCAGTTACTACCTGATTGGAGCTTGCCTGAACAACCTATGGCCTTGATCTATCATCGTGACCGGTACAGGCCGCAAAGGCTAACAAAATTCATCGATTTCGTGAAGTCAGTTTTTAGGAGCCAACTCGCATAGCCGACATTTGAGGAATCTGCAGCATCAGTCACATTGGGCTCGCACTTCGTTTTCGCCGCTGCGAAGTTGTAGGTCTGTTCTAAATCGGCGAACGGCGAGTGCCGTCCGCCAACATCGCTCAGATGTCGATCCGCTCAGCGATGCTCAGAGCATCTTCCAACTCAACACCAAGGTAACGCACTGTGCTATCGACATTCGTATGGCCAAGCAGAAGCTGCACAGCACGAAGGTTGCCCGTTTTGCGGTAGATTTCCGCAGCCTTGGTCCGGCGGAGTGAATGAGTGCCATAGGCGCTCGGCTCCAACCCAATCGATGTCACCAATCACGGACGAGCCGACCGTATTGCCGCGTTGAGATGTGTGGTCGATCGTGGAAACGGCTTGGAAACATGAACCGGCAAGCAAACATCTCAGGCGCTTTAACCCAAGCAATAATAGTTTCTCGCGTGTTTTCAGTCAGTTCGAACTGAACCGGTCGTTTGGTTTTGCTCTGGATCACCGAAACCCGTTCGCGAACGCGATCGTCTTTCACCAGGTCTGCAACCGCGAGTGTGACCAGATCACAGCCGCGTAGCTTGCTATCGATCGCAACGTTGAACAGCGCAAGGTCGCGGGGATAGCTGGCAAGTTCAAGGCGTGCGCGGATCGCCCAGACCTGTTTGGGTAGCAGCGGTCGTTTCTGTCCGATGATCCGGCCTTTGTTCCAGGCTTTGCGCTTAGGGGTGACTGCAGGAAGTTGGACTCTTGGCATAATATGCCCTCCAATCCTCCCTCCAGACCCAGACGTCAGCACCGCGCTGACGCCAAAAGCATAGAATCGGATTGAATGACCGGTGTCAGAAGGAACTAGGACGGGCCATCTCTGCGAGCGCATTAGGCTGCTTTGAGCCTAAATTACCTGTTATCGTGCTTCCTGCGAAGGTCGGGTACGGGAGTTATTCGCATAAATTATTGCGCCGGTTGAGTGAATTGTGCGAAAAGCCCAATCGAATACATGGGAGCCAAATATCCGCGACAAAAGCACTCCGAAAGCTAACGCGATGTCGCTCACCCTCCTTGGCACTAACAACTGGTGCTGTCTCGCAGAAAGCTGTCACCGTGCAAACACCTTACTATCTCATCGACAAATCACGCTTACTTCCCAATCTCGAAAAGATCGCATGGCTACGTGAGACGTCCGGGGTAAAATGCCTGCTTGCGCTCAAGTGCTTCGCCACATGGTCAGTCTTTGACTTTATGGCCGAATATATGGACGGTTCCACTTCGTCGTCTTTGTTTGAGGTCCGCTTGGGGAATGAGAAATTCCCGGGCGAAACCCATGCTTACTCCGTGGCCTATGCGGATCACGAGATTGATCAGGTTCTGGAGTGCTCGGATAAGATTATCTTCAACTCGATCGGCCAATTAACGAAGTTTGCGGGTAAATCCCACGGCCATATCCGAGGACTACGGGTCAATCCGGGGGTTTCCACGTCAGAATTCGACCTCGCCGATCCAGCACGTCCGTTCAGCCGATTGGGCGAACACGACCCTGCCGCCATTGACGCGGTTGCGGATCATATCAGTGGCTTGATGTTCCACAACAATTGCGAAAATGACAATTTTGAGCGGTTCGACGAGATGCTGACCCTGATCGAAGACCGTTTTGGCGCGGTGATCCACAAAATGGACTGGGTCAGTTTGGGTGGTGGCATTCACTTCACAGGCCAAGACTACCCTTTGGAACGCCTCGCCGCGCGGCTCAAGGCATTCGCGGAGCACTTCGCCGTCCAAGTCTACCTTGAGCCCGGAGAGGCGGCGATCACGGGGGCTGCCACGCTGGAAGTCACGGTGCTGGATACGATGCACAATGGCAAAAACCTTGCGATCGTCGACAGTTCGATTGAGGCGCATATGCTGGATTTGCTGATCTATCGTGAGCCTGCAAAGATTTCTCCGAACACCGGCGACGAGGAATGGATGGTCTGCGGCAAATCCTGCCTGGCTGGTGATATCTTTGGCGAGTTCCGCTTTGACATGCCGCTGAAGGCGGGGGATCGACTTTCGTTTCAGGACGCCGCGGGCTACACAATGGTCAAGAAAAACTGGTTCAACGGGGTCAAAATGCCAAGCATTGCGATCCGGGAACTCGATGGCAGCACACGCATGGTGCGTGATTTCAACTATGACGACTTTGCTGCGGCACTGTCATAACCCACAACAATAAGAGGTTTCTTGGATACATGAAACGTAATGTCCTGATCATTGGCGCTGGGGGCGTCGCACAAGTTGTTGCGCATAAATGCGCGCAAAATAACGACATTTTGGGCGATCTTCATATCGCAAGCCGAACGGTTGCCAAATGTGAGGCGATCATTGAAAGCGTGCACGCCAAGAAAGCGATGAAACAGGACGGTGTATTCAAGGCTCATGCGGTTGACGGGATGGACAGTGCTGCGGTGGCTGATTTGATCACCACGATGGGTGCGCAGATCGTGATTAACGTTGGGTCACCTTTTGTGAACATGACGGTGCTTGAGGCCTGCATCCAAACCGGTGCCGCCTATATCGATACTGCGATCCACGAAGACCCGACCAAGATTTGCGAAACACCGCCATGGTACGGAAACTACGAGTGGAAACGCCGCGACGAATGCGCAGTCGCGGGCGTGACAGCAATTTTGGGCGCAGGGTTTGACCCCGGCATGGTCAACGCTTTCGCGCGCTTCGCGGTGGACGAATTCATGGACGAGGTCACCTCGATTGACATCGTCGACATCAATGCGGGCAACCACGGCAAGTATTTCTCGACCAATTTCGACCCCGAAATCAACTTTCGCGAGTTCACCGGCACAGTCTACAGCTGGCAGCAAGGCGCCTGGCAGGAAAACAAGATGTTCGAGGTGGGCCGCGATTGGGACTTGCCCGTCGTCGGTAAGCAAAAAGCCTATATGTCGGGTCATGACGAGGTCCACTCGCTGGCCGCGAACTATCCGCAGGCCGATATCCGGTTCTGGATGGGCTTTGGCGATCACTACATTAACGTCTTTACCGTGCTGCAAAACCTTGGGCTGTTGTCCGAACAGCCGGTGACAACGGCTGAAGGACTTGAAGTTGTCCCGCTGAAGCTGGTGAAGGCTGTTTTGCCTGATCCTTCCAGTCTTGCGCCCAATTACACCGGAAAGACCTGCATTGGCGATCTGGTGAAAGGCACCAAGAACGGCAAAGAGGTCGAGATATTCGTCTACAACGTGGCCGACCACAAGGACGCGTATAACGAGGTCGGTAGCCAAGGTATCTCATATACCGCGGGTGTTCCTCCGGTGGCCATGGCGATGCTGGTCGCGGATGGCACGTATGACAAAGGCGTCATGTTAAATGTTGAGGAGTTAGACCCAAAACCACTATTTACACTTCTCGACACCATCGGTCTGCCGACGCGCGTAAAAGACGCTCAGGGCGACCGTGAATGGAACCGTAAGTAACTGCGCTTTGAACAGCCAACCGTCGAAAATTTGCGAATGCGAGGATGGCTGTTCAAACAGGTTTTAGTAGGAAACCGGACATTGGCGCAGTCGTAGCGAAAGTCTGATTTGTCCCGCGACTTGATCCTTGACCTGCGCGTCCATGCTGCAATTTGAATGAACGGCTGGTCTTCATGCCGCTTTGCGACACCGAGTTCTTAGCAGTCGCAGCATGAACCGTGCTGCGAGCGCACGCAGCGAAGATTCTGTTGGTCTCCTGTGGGCTCTAAGTGTGAATTCGCTGCTCACGGTTCGAATGACAGCTATTGCGCTAGGGCCGGAACGATAGAACACGCGATGAAATGTTGGGCGAGATGAGACCTAGCCACACGTTGTTCTGTGCATCGCCTTTTCTGGTGCAGTGTTCGCAATTTTCGGCACGGATGATTTCGGCGTGGTGGTGTCCGAGTTGGTATTGACATTCCCTGAAAAGGCGGGAAATTTCCCTGTTTGGCCCGCAAGATTTCCCTGTTCTTCAATTTGGGAGAATTTACGGAAAGGTCTTGTTTTTATGAGCTTCAAGGTAGCACAGGCGGCTTTTTGGCGGAAAAATGATAATTTTTCCCTGCTTTTTCCCTGTTAACAGGGAATTTTTCGGAGACTGTCTAGCTTGAGACTACGCTCTCCGCCATCTACCTACACGCTTGTTTAAAACGTTATGCGCCTTGGGATAGGGCCCATTAACTTGCCGCTTACGAATGCAGCATAAGTGTAGAGCAATTGAGATTGTTCCCAAAAACTTGAAAAATCGGCCCAAATCCCTGCTTGCACGCACTGTCCTAAAGCCGCTGTTCAAAGATTGTCGACGGTCTCGCCGGTGTTCCGGCCCTGGCCTCATTTCCCATTTCTCCCCCCACCTTGCGGCGCGGGCTGAACCAGCGCCTTGTACTGAGTGGGGGGCGGGCGTGCCGGCCAGCAAGACATTGACAATACTACCCGCTTTGGGTGGCTGCGAAGTCCTAAGTTATTAGGGCGAACTCAGGGCGGTTTTTATATCTGTGCGAATAGTATTCGCTCAAAATATGCGCTGTTCGATTTGGGCTGCAAGCGCGTGTTGGAGCGAATAACGGAAAGCGGTCATTTGCTCCACAAGACATTAGTGACCGGTTTTGTGACGTCCTACTGGTCGTGGTTCGAATGTCGATCCACCGCAGCTGCGAATGAATTTCAAGGTGGTTTTACTTGACGCAAAGGGTCCGTCCAAACTGTATCCCGTCACGGCCTTTGAGACAGAGCGGTAGTTTTGCTTAA
>CAXHZK010000016.1:0-53251 GCA_964021915.1 uncultured Roseobacteraceae bacterium
AGGCGGGCGGCTTCTTCGAATTCTAGGTTCTCGGCGGCCTTGCGCATGTCGGTGCGCATGCCTTCGAGGACGGTTTGAATGTTGCCGCCAGCGAGGCCTTTGTCGATTTTGGTGGTGACGCGGGATTGGTCGGTGTCGCCTTTGTAGAGGCCTGCGAGGATGTCTTCGACGTTTTTCTTGACCGTCGCGGGTGTGATCCCGTGTTCGACGTTATAGGCGTGTTGGCGTTTGCGGCGGCGGTTGGTTTCCCCCATCGCGCGTTCCATGGAACCGGTGATGCGGTCGGCATACATGATGACGCGGCCTTCGGCGTTACGCGCGGCACGGCCGATGGTTTGCACGAGTGACGTTTCAGAGCGTAAGAAGCCCTCTTTATCCGCGTCCAAAATCGCGACGAGGCCACATTCGGGAATATCCAACCCCTCACGCAGCAGGTTGATGCCAATGAGCACGTCAAACGCACCCAGCCGCAGGTCGCGCAGGATTTCGATCCGTTCAATCGTGTCGATATCAGAGTGCATATAGCGCACGCGAATGCCCTGTTCGTGCATGTATTCGGTCAAATCCTCGGCCATGCGTTTGGTCAGGGTCGTGACCAACGTGCGCATGCCCATCTCGTTCACCTTTCGCACCTCATCGAGCAAATCATCGACCTGCATATCAACGGGGCGGATTTCAATCTCCGGGTCCAGCAGGCCCGTTGGGCGAATGATTTGTTCGGTGAACACACCACCTGCCTGTTCCAACTCCCAAGCGGCGGGGGTGGCGGATACAAACACGGATTGCGGGCGCATTGCGTCCCATTCTTCAAACTTCAGCGGGCGGTTATCCATGCAAGACGGCAGCCGGAACCCGTGTTCGGCCAGCGTCATTTTGCGCCTGAAGTCACCCTTATACATGCCGCCGATTTGGGGCACGGACACGTGGCTTTCATCCGCAAACACAATTGCATTGTCAGGAATAAATTCGAACAATGTGGGCGGCGGTTCACCCGGTGCGCGGCCCGTGAGGTAGCGGGAATAGTTTTCGATGCCGTTGCAGACGCCCGTCGCCTCCAACATCTCGAGGTCAAAGTTACAACGCTGCTCCAGCCGCTGCGCTTCGAGCAATTTACCCTCGGCGACCAATTGATCGAGCCGCGTGCGCAGCTCTTTTTTAATCCCGATCACGGCCTGCTGCATCGTCGGCTTCGGTGTCACATAGTGCGAGTTGGCATAAACGCGGACCTTGTCCATCTTTTGCGTTTTCTGCCCTGTCAGCGGATCATATTCGGTGATGCTTTCCAGCTCTTCGCCAAAGAATGATAGCGACCACGCGCGATCATCAAGGTGGGCGGGCCAGATTTCCAGATTGTCACCACGCACACGGAAACAGCCACGCTGAAACCCTGCATCATTGCGGCGGTATTGCTGCGCCACCAAATCGGCGATGATCTGGCGCTGGTCATAGGTCTTGCCGACGTGGATGTCTTGGGTCATTGCGCCATACGTTTCCACCGAGCCGATACCGTAGATACACGAAACCGACGCCACGATGATAACATCGTCACGTTCCAGCAGCGCCCGCGTTGCCGAGTGGCGCATACGGTCAATCTGTTCGTTGATCTGGCTTTCTTTTTCGATGAACGTATCGGATCGGGCGACATAGGCCTCTGGTTGGTAATAATCGTAGTAACTGACGAAATATTCTACAGCGTTGTCAGGAAAGAACCCTTTGAATTCGCCGTAAAGCTGGGCCGCGAGGGTTTTGTTCGGGGCAAGGATAATCGCGGGGCGTTGGGTTTCCTCGATCATCTTGGCCATGGTGAATGTTTTGCCGGTGCCGGTAGCCCCCAGAAGCACTTGATCACGCTCGCCGTTGCGCAAGCCTTCTGACAATTCCTTGATAGCGGTGGGTTGATCGCCTGCGGGCTCGAATTCAGTATGCAGTTTGAATTGCTTTCCACCTTCAAGTTTTTCACGCGTCTTCACATCTTCTGCCGGATTGGACAGATATTGCGCGGTTTCAATGTCGCGCTTGTCGGAATGGGCGTAGGCCATGGGGAATCCTTAGCAAAGGGTGAACCCCATATTTGTTCTTCTTTTGATCTTGTTCAAGGGCTGGTTGACGCCGCTTCGCATCGGCGTAGGTTCAAGGCAAATCAAACAGGAGCCAACCCATGACTATCGACCCGCAAAAACTTGACCGCCTTGCCGAAGTTGCCGTGCGGATTGGGGTGAATATAGCCAAGGGCCAAGAATTGGTGATTACAGCACCGATGGAAGCCGCCCCATTGGTGCAGCGCATTGCAGTGCATGCGTATAAGGCGGGTGCGTCGTTGGTCACGCCGATATTTAGCGACGGTGAGATTACCAAGGCGCGTTATGAGCATGGGGGCGACGATAGCTTTGATGCAGCCCCTGCTTGGCTGTTCGAGGGTATGGGACATGCGTTCAAAAACGGTGCGGCGCGTATGGGCATCACGGGCGATGATCCTATGTTGCTGGCCGAAATGGATCCGGCCAAGGTTGCACGCGTGGGCAAGGCCACGTCGATTGCCGCCAAGCCTGCGATGAACCCGATTGTCGGCTTTGAGGTGAACTGGAACATCGTTGCATATCCGACCAAAGGCTGGGCCGCGCAAGTGTTCCCCGACATGGATGTTGAGGACGCACAGGCCAAGCTGATGGACGCGATTTATGACGCGTCGCGCATTGGTGGTGATGACCCCGTCGCCAATTGGAAAGAGCATTCGGCGCAGCTGCAAGAGCGGATTGATTGGCTCAACGCGCAGGGCTTTGATGCGCTACACTACACCGGGCCGGGCACTGATTTGCGCCTTGGTTTAGCCGAGGGGCACATTTGGAAGGGCGGCGCATCGCAGGCGCTCAATGGTATCGAATGTCAGGCGAATATCCCCACCGAAGAAGTGTTCACCTGCCCCCACGCTTATAAGGTCGACGGCACCGTATCCGCGACCAAACCATTGGCGCATCAGGGCAGCGTGATCGAGGATATTGCAGTGCGTTTCGAGGCGGGCAAAATCGTTGAGGCAACGGCCAGCAAGGGAGAGGATGTGTTGCGCGCATTGCTCAAAACTGACGATGGGGCCAGCCGGATTGGCGAGGTGGCACTGGTGCCGCATTCCAGCCCGATCAGCCAATCAGGCATGCTGTTCTACAATACGCTGTTTGATGAAAATGCGTCGTGCCACATCGCACTTGGCCAATGCTACGCGGATACAATCGAAGGTGGCTCAACCCTTAGCCCTGAAGAACTTCAGCAAAAGGGCGGCAACCAGTCACTGATCCACGTCGATTGGATGATGGGGTCCGATGCGGTTGATATTGATGGCATCACCCTGACGGGCGACGTGGTGCCTGTGATGCGCAAGGGCGAATGGGCGTTCTAATATGGAAAACCTCAAGATCGACTATGTGGAATTCGCAGCGCCCCAGCTTGAAGCGACGCAAGATTTCTTTGCCAAGGCGTTCGGCTGGTCGTTCATTGAATATGGGCCAGACTACCGTGACATTCAAAACGCGGGCACGGGTGGGGGCATTGAACGCGCGCCCTTGACCGCACCGTTGATTGTCCTGAAAGCCGATGACCTTGACGGCGCATACGCACAGGTCAAGGCGGCAGGCGGCGAGATTACCAAAGAGGTGTTTGATTTCCCAGGTGGTCGGCGGTTTGAGTTCACAGAGCCGAGCGGCAATGCGATGGCGGTTTGGGCCGATCCCATCACTTGATTAAAACCATTCATTGACCTAGCGTCACAGCCATATTTGAAATCAATTAATGGTCTTTGGGGGTGGGCAATGCTTCAGCTTCAACAATATATCGGCATTGCAATTTTGTTCATGCTGGCGGCATGCGGCGGGACCACCGACATAGAAGGTGCACTAAATGTCACGCCAGACGATCCGAATGTAACCGTACTTGGCACGATCCCGACGGGCATTTATTTCGGTATCAATAGCGGCGAGCTGATCATCGACAATTCCGGCAGTCGCACCGACCCTGAAGAATATTTCGTAATTGGCGAAGAGCTTGAAAACGGGTTCTATGGCGCTAATGTCGCGCGCGACCACGTGATTTATTATGATGATCCGGACGAAGAGGGCATTGCCGTTGCAATTAATTCCTTTGGCGACATCCCGAACGAAGAAATGTTTGGCATCTACATCCAACGCTTTGACGACGCGCCAACGCTGCCGACGGGTTCGTTTACGTTTACTGGTGATTACATCGGCGCTTTGACCACCCTTCCCGGGGGTGGGTATAGTGGTTCACTTCTCGAAACTTCTGGCACGGTTAACTTGACCGGATCATTCGACGACATGACAATCTCGGGCAGGGTGACAAACCACCAGACCAACATTTCGAGCGAGACGGGGAGCAATTTGGGCGACATCATTTTGAGTGCTGGAACGATAACCGATGCAGGGTTTGAAGGCCGCGCAGAGAATATCCGTCCCGACTTCAGCGGCGGTAGTGGTGACTACTCCGGCTTGTTCGCGGGCACAGATGGGTCCGAGGTGTTGGGGGGCCTTGTCATCAAATTCGACGCCTATGACAGTGAAATTGGCCTTTTCACAGCAACACAAGATCCGTAGCAACGTGGCGTTCATGCGCAAATGTTGAAACAGGTTATGTCTGCGATACACTTGCCATTCTGAGATACGCAATAGCCTTGCAAGGCGCGCGGGTTTCGCAGATAACGACGCCACTAACCGGAGATGAGCCATGCGCGCAAGAATCTATAAACCAGCCAGAACAGCAATGTCATCTGGCACCGCCAAGACAAACCTTTGGGTGCTGGATTATGACGCGGATCAGGCGCGCAGTGTTGATCCGTTGATGGGCTGGACTTCGTCAAGCGATACACAGAGCCAAGTACGCCTGACGTTTGATACCAAAGAGGCGGCGCTGGAATATGCAACGGCCAAGGGCATTGATGCCGTTGTCCAAGAGCCAAATGAGCGCAAACCAAACATTCGCGCGGGTGGGTACGGCGAAAACTTTGCCACCAATCGTCGTGGCGCTTGGACCCACTAAACACTTGCGAATGGCCACAGTTTTCGGCCATAGCACGTTTATCCGGTCCCGTAGCTCAACTGGATAGAGCACCTCACTTCTAATGAGGGGGTTGGGGGTTCGAGTCCTCCCGGGATCGCCATTTTTCAATTGAATGTTGCCTGCATTTTGGTGCAGCTTTTAGCCAGCTTTCACATTGAGTGAAACAGTTGCCAAGGGGGCAATGGGGCAATGGGGATGGATGATAACTCTTACGACATGCCTGACCTGACGGACCGTATTTTGCAGTCGCCGAGGCAATCAAAGCGCCGTATCGTTGCGATTGCAGGGGCACCTGCGAGCGGAAAGTCGACGCTGGCAGCAACCCTAGCCGCGGCGCTGAATGATGCGGGATGTGCCACGCAACTAGTGCCAATGGACGGCTTTCATTTGGATAATCGAATTCTGGCTCAGCGAGGTCATCTGGACCGGAAGGGAGCCCCTCACACATTTGATGCCGGCGGATTGCTTCAACTTGTCGCTCAGCTGGGGTCTGACAAGATGATATATTACCCGATTTTTGATCGGCGTTTGGACGTGTCGATTGCGGGTGCGGGTCAGATTGAGCCAAGCTGCGATACGGTTGTGATCGAAGGGAATTATCTATTGATGGATGCCCCAATATGGCGGGATATGGCCGCTCATTGGGATGTTTCAATCATGTTAGAATGCCCATTGAATGTGTTGGAAGGGCGATTGGTGCAGCGATGGATAGACAATGGGTTAACGCCAGAGAAGGCCCTAGCACGAACACGAAGGAATGATTTGCCTAATGCACAATTGGTCATTGGTACATCGCGGGTTGCTGATGTGATATTGTGATTGTTTTTCTAGAAAGAGGCGTTCGCCACTGTTGATGATCCGACGCTGCCTAACCCACCCAAAAATAGCGCGTCAGGTGGTAAAATATTGGCGCTGCAAAAATGACGCTGTCGAGTTGATCAACGAAGCCGCCCTGACCGGGGATGAGGTGGGACCAATCCTTGACACCACGGTCACGCTTGATCGCGGCGAACACGAGGTTTCCGAACATGCCCACAAGGCTGGCGATACCCGCCATGCCCATCGCGCCCAAAACACCAAACGGTGTAATCCAGTTGAGCAATGCACCGATTAACATGGCGCTGGCGACGCCAAATGCGACACCTTCCCATGTTTTGGGCGACAGGCCGGGTGCGATACGGGTCCGACCAAAGCGGCGGCCAAAGAAGTATTCTAACAGGTCACCCAACTGCACGACCATCACAAGGAACGTCACCAGCAGCACCGATCTGTCACCATTGGCGTATATGTCGAGGTTCATCAGTGCGGGCACATGGCTGACGCAATAAACCGCGATCATAAGGCCCCATTGCGTTTCTGCGACACGGATCAGAAACCGATCTGCATTGCCTCGCAGCGCCGATACGATAGGCAGCATCAAAAACGCATAGACAGGGATCATAAGAGAATACAGCCCCGACCATTCGAACGCGACAAAGATGTATTGCAGCGGCAACAATACAAAGAAGCCCAGCGCTAGCGACATGTGATCCGCCCGTGCCTTGGTGGTGAGGGTCAAGAATTCGCGCAGGGCTGCAAATGAAGCAAAGGCGAACAACAGCGTCACACCCAATTTGCCGAGCAACATAGCAATACCGATAAAGGCGACCATGGCCCACCAGCTCCGTACGCGCGTCATATAGGTGTCGATGACAGGGTTCGGGTTATTGATGCTCTGGCGTGATCGCAACGCCTCGCCCAGAAATGTCAGGCCGAGCAAGATTGCAAATGCGCCAAAGCTTAAAAGCAGGATGTCATTTGTGGTATCGGTCATGAGCGAACTACCGGTTTGAGGGCGACGAGCGCTTGTTCGGCGCGGCGCAAAAAATCATCTTTGCTTTCGCCGTCCTGCACGTGCATTGGCGCGCCAAATGTCACGGTGCAGATCAGGGGCAGGGGGATCACCTCACCCTTGGGCATAATCTCATTGAGGTTGGCGACCCACGTCGGCACCAGATCAACGTCGGGCATAGCTAGTCCCATATTATAAAGCCCGGCCTTGAACGGCAGCAGCGGATCGTCGGTCATGTTGCGGTTGCCTTCGGGAAAAATGATAAGCGACGAGCCTTCTTTCAAAGCCGCTACAATCTTGTCCATCGGCTTGTCCTTCACCTCGGGGCGGCGATCGACAAGCACGCAGTTGAACACCTCTGGTCCGACAAAGGCGCGCAGCTTGTTTTTGAGCCAGTAATCAGCGGCGGCAACGGGGCGCACATTGCGGCGAATGGCCGGCGGCAGGCTGGCCCAGATCATTGGCATATCGCCATTGGACGTGTGATTGGCGAAATAGACGCGTTGGCGTGGGATCGGTTCGATCCCTTTCCAATCGGCGCGCACCGCAGTCAAAAATCGCACAAGCAGCAATAGGAACTGTCCAACAATACCAGCCGCGAGGCGGCGAAGGGTCGCAATAATCGGTTTCATAACAGCAGACTGCCTTGTGGTATCGGAATTGCCAAGCAAAACCGCGCCTGAAACTGTCTTGAGCGCATTCTCTACGACTTAACCGGTGCCCCACCCGCAAACACATTGGGCCCATGGTAGGCGATCGGTGCTTCTTGCATTTGCAAATGTAGCCCATCGCCAGTGAATGGGTTTGCGCGCGCGAGGTCTTCGTCCACATCAATACCAAGGCCGGGGGCTGTTGGGACGGGGATGTATCCGTTCTCCACGCGCAGCGAATGTTTTATCAGGTCAAAGTGGAACGGCGTTTCAATCGTTTCTGCCAGCAGAATATTAGGAATAGATGCGGCAAGCTGAATGTTCGCAGCCCATTCAATCGGTCCTGCATAAAGGTGCGGCGCCATCTGCGCGTTATGTGTTTCGGCAATAGCCGCGATTTTGCGGCATTCCCAGATACCACCTGCACGCCCCAACGCAGGTTGCAGAATTTGCACACCAGCACGTAGGGCAGCGGTGAATTCTTGCTTGGTGGTTAACCGCTCTCCCGTCGCCACAGGGATCGCCACAGCGTTCGCAACCTTTTCCATTTCATCCAGTGTGTCCGGCGGGATCGGTTCCTCATACCAAAGCGGGCTATAGCCCTCTATCGCCTTACCCAGTCGGATCGCACCAGCGGTGCTGAATTGCCCGTGCGTGCCAAACAATAGATCAGCGCGGTCACCTACAGCCGCGCGGATCGTGGCACAAAACGCAGCTGAGGTGCTGATGTCGTGCATCGAAGGCATATGCCCCCCGCGCATCGTATAGGGGCCAGCGGGGTCAAATTTGATGGCTGTATAACCACGATCCACCAATGCAACAGCGCTTTCAGCCGCCATATCGGCATCGGCCCAGAAATCAGGCAACGGATGGTGCGCTATGGGATAGAGGTAAGTATAGGCGCGTATGCGGTCATTCATGCGCCCGCCGATCAGGGCATGCACTGGACGGCCAAGATCCTTGCCGACCATATCCCAACAGGCCATCTCCAATCCCGACCAGGCCCCCATCACCGTCAGATCAGGGCGCTGTGTAAACCCGGATGAATAAACACGACGGAACATCAGTTCGATGTTTTCGGGGTTTTCTTCGGCCATATGCCGCGCGAACACATCGCGGATCACATGTTCCATCGCGTTGGGACCGATGGTGCTGGCGTAACATTCGCCCCAACCCACGACGCCTGTATCGGACGTCAGCTTGACCAATATCCAATATTGCCCACCCCATCCCGGTGCAGGCGGCGCTGTGACGATGATATCGAGATCAGCGAGCCTCATGGGAACACGATCACATTACGCTTGGCACTGCCTGTTTTGGTATCGGCAATCGCCTCGTTGATCTGATCCAGCGACCATGTGTTTGATACCAGCTCGTCCAGTTTCAAGCGCCCCTGCTGATACATATCAACCATCCATGGAATATCACGGGCGATCACAACATCGCCCATTTTTGATCCGATCATGGATTGGCCGACAGCTGCGAAATTTGCAGGCTCATAGGTGGATGCGGCACCAGTAGCAGGCATCCCGACCATGATCACCTTGCCGCCGTAGGCCAGATAGCGCGGGGCTTGGTCATATACGGCAGGCACGCCAACTGTGACCAAAACCGCATCAGCGCCGCGGCCCATCGCTTCCTTGGCGGCACGCCATGGTTTATCAGAGGTGCCAAGCACCGTATCTGTTGCGCCAAATTCGCGGGCAATCGCCAGCTTGTCCTCGGACATATCGACCGCAACAATGCGCCGTGCTCCAGCGATACGCGCGCCCTGAATAGCGTTTAGGCCAACGCCGCCTGCGCCGATCACAACCACATCCTGACCAGCACGCAATTTCGCGGCGTTAACCACCGCGCCAACGCCTGTGATGACGCCGCAGGCCAAAAGGCTCGCGGCTTCCATGCCCATGTCAGCAGGGATTTTGACGATCTGGCTTTGGTCGACAACGACGGCCTCGGCAAACGCGCCTGCGTTCATGGCTTGGACGATTGGGTTGCCGTCAGCGTCGGTCAAAACGGCATCGGCCGTGTTGGGTGTTTCGCAAATCGTCGGTGTGCCGCCGCCGCATGACGGGCACGTGCCACAAGCGCGGATCAGGGTGACAACCACCGGATCGCCAAGTGCGATGCCGCGCACACCATCGCCAATCGCTGTGATGTGGCCTGCCGCTTCGTGGCCATAAACCGCCGGAAGATCGCCGCCCCAAGCGCCATCGGCAAAAGAGATGTCGGAATGGCAGATCGCGCAGGCCTTGAGTGTGACCTCGACCTCGCCCATTTGCGGCGCGCGCAGATTTACTGTGTCGATGGTCAGAGGCTGGCCATGGGCATGGCAAACGGCGGCTTTGATCTGAGGCATGTGCAGGCTCTTTTGGCTAATGAAACGATGCCGTTATCCTGCGCGGGATAGATCAGCCCTGCAAGCTGCTTTTAACACGTGGGGGTGTGGATTTGCGCACTGGTAAATACACAAGGATCGCACCGATCACCAGAATGGCGGACACGATGAATGGGGCACCCGGCAAGTAGAATGGCGCGTTTGCGTGCGTAAAGTAGAAAAACACTTGGGTCATTACCAACGGCGCAAGGATCGCGGCAAGGGCGTTGATTGACGTCAGTGCGCCCTGCAATTCGCCTTGTTGATCGTCCGACGCGGTGCGCGACATGATCCCCTGAAGCGCAGGGCCAGCCACAGAACCAATCGCCGCCAAAGGTGTCAGCGCCAGCGCAACCCAGCCATTCGTGACAAGGCCAAGCCCGATAAAGGCAAGAACATCAAGCGACAACCCAAACACCACAGCATTACGTTCGCCCATCCAACCCAGAATAGGCCGTATCAACAGGCCCTGCACGATGGCCATACCGATGCCGAATGCGCCAAGCGACAGGCCGATCATGCCCGGTCCCCAGCCGAATTGCAGAGCACCAAAATAAGCCCAAGTGCTCGGGTAGACGAAAAACGCGATGCCATATATCAGCATGATGACTAGTAAACGGCCAAGGCCTGGAAGCTTGGTGATGCTTTTGAATGCGCCAAACGGGTTGGCGCGACGCCACAAAAACGGACGGCGAATGCTGTCGGTTACCGTTTCGGGCAGTACGAAATAGCCGAAAATAGCGTTGGAAATGGCCAAAACGGCTGCCGCCCAAAATGGCGCGCGTGTGCCAAATTCGGCCAGCACGCCGCCCAACATCGGGCCAAATACGAAACCCACCCCAAACGCCGCGCCGATCAATCCGAAATTGGCGCTTTTGTCTTCTGGTGCGGAAATGTCGGCCATATAGGCACTGGCGGTTGAATGGGTCGCAGCCGTGATCCCACCAATGATACGGCCAATGACCAACAGCCAAATGGTGCCAGCCACAGCCATTAGAACATAGTCGAATGCCATGACGACAAGGGCGACCAACAATACGGGCCTACGCCCGAACCGATCAGACAACGATCCCACGGTTGGCCCGAACAGCAGCTGCATTGCGGCAAATATCGTGGCCAGAAAACCGCCCCATACGGCGGCCTGCGCGATATCGCCTGACTCCAGCTCGCGAATAAGGTCGGGCATGACAGGCATGATCAGCCCGATCCCCATGCTGTCGAGCATGACGGTTATTAGGATAAATGTGATAGGCAGGCGGTTGTTCATTAGGTCATTCCTGACAGCGTATTATCCCGACCTAACGCGATGGTCCTTAATTACAAGGCATTGGACATATGTCCCGTCGCGTCAATGAAATCTGTCAGCAAGTTGGCATATGGTTCAGGGGCCTCTGCACAGGGTAAATGGCCGCAGCGGCGCATCAACTCGAACCGTGAACCGGGGATCAAATCGGTGGTTTCACGCACAAGATCAGCCGGTGTTCCACCGTCTTCTGATCCGGCAATACCCAACGCGGGGATACGTAGCCCCGATGTAGCGCTAATGAAATCGGTGCCCGAAATTGCGGCGCCAACACCTGCAAACCCAACCGGATCACAGGCCTCAAACATATCTTTCCAAGGTGCCATTGCGGCCGTGCCATGGAAATCACGGCCAAACCAACGGTCCATTGTGGCGTCTGACAATGCGGCCATGCCATTGTCGAGTGCTGCATCAATGCGGGCCTTCCAGATGTCCGGCGTGCCAATCTTGGCACCGGTATTCGACAAGACAATCGCACGGATCACATCAGGCCGCTTTACGGCCAATCCCTGTGCGATCATCCCACCCACAGACAGCCCAACAAACAGCGCGTTTTGCACGCCGTGTGCATCACAGACAGCCGCAGCATCTGACACCAGTTGCCCCATGCTATACGGGCCCTGCGGAACATCAGACCGCCCATGGCCGCGCAAGTCGTAGCGGATTACACGCAGCCCCTTGGGCAAAAAGGGCAAAACCTGATCCCAAAGTTGCAGCGTCGTCGCCAATGAATTTGCAAACACGATTGTGGGCGCACCCGCATCGTCGGGGCCGTCAACGCGGCTGTAAATGCCAACACCATCACGATCAATTATGAGTTCGCGCATGTTAAATTTTCCTTCTTACAAAAGATCAAGCCGCGCAATGGGTTTCCCCGCGCGGCCCTCACTTGTTACCCTATCTACCGCTTGCGCGGGACGCGGATAACCCTCCCTGAACGGCACATGATAGGATTCGCATTCATCTGTCAACAATTCATGACGCTGAGAGGATCATCCATCGTTGATAACCATATGTGCGATGATCTGACCGTGATCGGACGCAAGCTTGTTATAGGGTGCCTCTGGATGGCTGCCGTCGGTCAGGTGATCATTGAGAACGCTGAAATATTCCATCTCGCCAATCCGCTGGGCATAATCAGGGTGAAAATGGCGTGACATCAAAATTTGGTCGATGCTTTCAAACACGCCACCAAACGCCGAAGTGTAAATCATGTCGCGCAGCGATTTGCGGACAAACAGCTTTTCCGCTGAATGAAGGCGCATACTATCGACCGCTTCTTGGATTTTATCGTTCTCGTGATCTTTATAACGATCACCCTTATGCTTGGCGTCGTGGCGGCGCATCCATGCATAGTTTTTAAATGGCACCTCACCCGTGATAATTTCCGAACTGACAGCATGTTCACTGTCGTTGAAATCACCCAGCACCATGACGGGATTACCTGCTTTGAGCTCCGCCAATATTTCGCGGCGTAGCACCCATGCTTCTGCCATGCGGCGAAGGCCTGCGCGCAGGCTTCCCATTGCCCGCCCAGCGGCATCGTAGTTGACCAGATCAGCGGCAGGCGGGAATGGAGCACCCGCTGGACGGTCTAGCTCACCCAGCTTTGATTTCAGGTGGCAATTGAACACCGTTACCACCTGTCCGCCCACTGGAATCTTGGCCTTGAGCATTGGGCGCGACAGACGTTTGATTTGATAATAACCGCCGTCAGACCCATCAAGATCGCTAAACGGAATGTTGAGCGGCTCCGGCAAATCCTGCAAAATTTGTGGGGGTTCTGTGAAGCCAAAACGTGAAAGGATGGCAACGCCGGGGCGGCGCTCACCAGCACCGCCATCATTGGCGTTGGGCGCAAATGCAAGCGCCGCATCGCGATAGTTTTCATAGGCTAGCTTGCGAAAAATAGCCTTGCGGGCATAGCGTTTGGACCGATCAGGAATGTTGGCCTCATTCGCAGCATCGCCCAATTCGTCGCACTCTTCGATGACATCGCGCAGCGATTTTTCACTAAAAATCTCTTGGAAACAGACGATATCAGCGTTCATCGTCAGCATCTGATCGGCAAGCCAGCCCTGCTTCCAAGCATGTTCTTCGGGGGTGTATTGCTCGTATTTGTAGTACTCTTGGTCAGCTTCGATCAGGTTTTTGACGTTGAAACTCGCTATCGTGAACTGGGTCATTATGCCTCCAAGGCGCGTTTGAATAAGTCGGGGTCAACGTTGCCGCCCGTGGCCACAGCGATCACTGCGTCAGATGTGAATTGATCAGGGTGAAACAAGGCGGCCGCAAGTGCGGCTGCACCACCGGGTTCGACGACGATCTTGAGCCTTTCAAACGCAAGTGCCATCGCGCGCAAACATTCGTCTTCGGTCACAGCGATCCCAGTACCGCAATGTTCGAGCATGATGGGGAATGTGATGTCACCGGGTTGCGGCGTGATGATTGCATCGCAAATAGACCCATCAAGAGCCGCGTTGCGGATGATGCGCTTGGCTTCCAGCGAGCGCGTAACATCGTCAAAACCGTCAGGTTCAGCAGGGCGCACACACATATCGGGTGCATCTTTGGCCAATGCCAACGCGATACCAGACGTCAGCCCGCCGCCACCACAGCAAACCATGACATCAGCCTTTGTGACACCAAGTTCGGCTGCTTGTGCCGCGATCTCAAGCCCTGTTGTCCCTTGGCCAGCAATCACCAGTGGCTCATCATAGGGTTTAATCAGCGTTAACCCACGCTCTGCCGCAATACGTGACCCGATCTCATCGCGGTCCTCGGTCGAGCGGTCATACAAAATAACCTCTGCCCCCAAGGCGCGCGTATTGGCGATTTTGATCGCCGGTGCATTCGCTGGCATGACAATCACAGCAGGGGCACCATGGGCGCGGGCAGCAAGGGCAACACCCTGTGCGTGGTTGCCGGATGAGAATGCGATTACGCCTGTTTTTAACGCTTTGTCCGTCAAAGCCGAAACCGCGGACCAACCGCCACGAAACTTGAACGACCCAGTATGTTGGAGGCACTCTGCTTTCACCAGCACCCGACGCCCTGCAATCTCATCCAAAAACGGCGAGGTTAACATCGGCGTTACGCGTGCATGGCCCTTTATCCGGCCAGCGGAAGCTTGGATCATGTCATAATTCATGGAGATCCTCCAACCATTCAGTAAGCGCATCAAGCGCGTCCGGCTCATCCAAAAACGGCACATGGCCTCGGTCTGCGATGTCAGCACGGATGATATCAGGCCTGCGCCGCAGCATTTCATCGGCCGTTTCCTCAGACAACAAATCCGAATTCGCTCCACGGATCAGGGCCAGCGGCAACCCGCCAATCGCATCATACAGCGGCCAGAGGTCAGGCGTGGGTTCATCGGCTGTGGCAAGCACGGCATCACGCAACTTGGGATCATATCGGATCACAAGGCCGTCAGCGGTTTGTGCATAATGGGCACGCACCTCGGCCAACCAACGGCCATGCGGCACATTCGCAAAATGGACCCAATTACGCGCTCTCGCGCGTGCTGCATCTTCATGATTGTCCTCAGCCGGATTACGGCCCAGATAATTGCGGATGACCTTCATCCCAGTATCTTCGATGACCGGACCAATGTCGTTGAGCGCAACGCCAAGCAGGCGGTCCTTTGCTGTTGCCGCCAAAAACATTGCGATCAACCCGCCGCGCGAGGTGCCAAGGATCGCTGCCTTTTCCAAACCCAGATGGTCCATCAGCGCTAATACGTCCGCGGCCTCATGCGCGATGGTATAGGTGGCGGGATCAGCCCAATCCGATTGGCCACGGCCACGGTAATCCATGCGGATCAAATGCTCGGGGATATGCGGCGCGACATGATCAAAATCGGCCGTATTGCGTGTCAGACCGGCAAGGCACAGCACCGGAATGCCGCTGCCGTTTTGCTCATAGTAGATGCTAGTCCCGTCAGATGCGGTGAAGTGGGGCATTAGGCAATCTCCGGTATTTTGGTGAGGTCGGATAATACGTGATGCGGCTTGGCATAAAGCCTGTCGATCGGGGCACCAGACCGGTTTACCCAAACGGTTTGAAACCCGTAGCCGGCTGCACCTGCGGCATCCCAGCCGTTCGAGCTTACAAAAACAACATCACGGGGCGGGCAGCCAAATCGTTTACCGACCAAGTCATAAACCGATGCATGGGGCTTAAACACGCCCACGTCCTCGACCGATAATACGGCATCTAATAACGCGTCCAATTTAGCCGAATTGACCGCAGCTTGCAGCATCTGGGGCGATCCGTTCGATAAAATCGCCGTCTGCTTGGCATTGGCCTTAAGTGTGGTCAACATCTCGGTCACTTCGTCGAACGCCGCCAATTCCCAATAAAGCGCCAATAGCCGTTTACGGAGCTCCGGATGAGCGAGCCCTGACGCCTCAAGCGCCCAATCCAGACCGTCTTGGGTGACTTGCCAAAAATCGCAATGCCTGCCCGCAACCGCCCGCAGCCACGTATATTCCAACTGCTTGCTGCGCCAGTTTGCCGCGACCGTTGGCCAATGCTCGTTCAGCGCTGCAAATGCTGGCTCCTCGGCCGCTTGTTTGGCCGCCGCATTCACGTCGAATAGGGTGCCATAGGCGTCAAACACATAAACTGTCGCTGTCATTGCGGCCTCCCAACCGGTTAAGGCAGGTTGTCACGATGCAGCAATAGAGGAAAGGGCCAATCCGGTTTGCAATTCCCCGTACATGGCCATAGGGATTGCCGCCAATGACAACATGACGAAAGCACCCTCCATGACCCAAGCGAAATCCGGCGACACCATCCGTATCCATTACACGGGCACATTGAAATCAGGCGACGTGTTTGACAGCTCTCTGGGGCGCGATCCTCTGGAATTCACGCTCGGCTCTGGTATGATTATTAAGGGCCTCGATGATGCGATCCAAGGTATGATTGTTGGTGAGAAAAAGATCGCCGAAATCGCATGTGCCGATGCCTATGGGCCAATCAATCCAGCTGCCCGACAGCCTGTCCCGCGTTCCGAATTCCCCGACGACATTCCAACCGAAAAAGGCACGCAACTTCAAATGCAAACGCCTGATGGTCAGGTTGTGCCTGTCACGATCGTTGACGCCAATGAAACCGAAATCACTTTGGATGCGAACCATTCGCTCGCGGGCCAAGACCTGATCTTCGACTTTGAGATCATTGCAATCGACGCGGCTTAGGTCTTTCTCTTGAGCGAAAATATGGCGGGGTCCGGGGCTGGCCCCGGTCCTCACCTGACAAGCGGTGCTACAGATTTTCAGGCTGCGGCATTCCTAACACGTGGTACCCGCCATCAACACGAATAATCTCACCAGTCGTGCTCGCACCAACATCTGACGCCAGATAAACAGCCGTCCCGCCCACCGCAGCAAGCGTTGCATTTGACCGCATCGGAGCGTTTTCGTTCGTATGTTTATATGTCCGACGTGCGCCGCCAATCGCCGCACCCGCGAGCGTTTTCATCGGGCCGGGTGAAATGGCGTTCACACGAATGCCATCAGGGCCAAGATCATTGGCCAGATACCGCACAGCGCTTTCCAATGCGGCCTTGGCCACGCCCATCACGTTATAGAATGGCGTAACCTTGTTGGCACCTTGATAGGTCAGCGTCAGGATCGTGCCGCCATTCGGCATCAACGCCATCGCGCGCTTGCTGACATCGATAAGTGAGTAGCAAGAAATCGTCATCGAATTTTTGAAGTTCTCGACGCTGGTATCCGAAATGCGCCCTGTCAGTTCGTTTTTGTCGGAATAAGCGATTGCGTGCACGACGAAATCCAAGGTGCCCCATTTTTCCTCTAATGCGGCGAACGCGGCATCCATGGATGCGCTATCGGTGACATCGACATCGACCATAAAGTCGGACCCAACAGACGCAGCAAGGGGGGCAAGGCGTTGACCGAATGCTTCGCCTTGATAGGTGAATGCTAATTCGGCTCCGGCCTCTGACATTGATTTCGCGATGCCCCAAGCGATTGACCGCTCGTTTGCAACACCCATCACCAGTCCGCGCTTGCCCTGCATTGAAATCGTCATGTACCGTCCTTCATTCGTTTTCTATGTGATGGGCGGTTTAGGACGCGGCGTCAAGTTTGCTGAAAGGCCCGTTCCGCCCGTGCTTGGCGAAAAATCTGCCACGCTGATGATAAAAACAGCGCCGCCATGACACCCGCGACAATCAGGTCGGGCCATCCCGTGGCCGTGCCCCATACGCCCAATGCTGCGATCATCACGGCCACATTGCCAACGGCATCGTTGCGCGAACAGAGCCAAACCGACCGCACATTCGCGTCGCCGTCCTTGTAGGACACCAACAATGCCACGCTAGCAAGGTTAGCAAGCAATGCCAGAAAGCCTATGCTGCCCATAATGCCTGCCTCTGGCACGCTAACATAGATGACGCGATAAACCGTTGATCCCATCACCCACAGGCCCATCAACAGCAGGCTAATCCCTTTGATCATCGCTGCATTGGTGCGCGCGCGCAGCGACATGCCAATCACCGCCAATGACAGGCCATAGGTCGCGGCGTCGCTGGCGAAATCAAGCGCATCTGCCCAAAGTGCTTGTGATCTGGCGGCATGACCGGCGGACATTTCCACGACAAACATTGTGGCATTAATCGCAATGACGATCCAAAGCCTGCGTTTGTAGGATGCGGATAGGCCGTCAAAGGTGGCATTGTGATTACAGCTCACGGACATCAGATTCTCCTATATTTACTATCTCACTTGTTGTGTAATTCCTCTAGCCACTAGAGGTTCAAGAGGTTTCTTCATAATGTACGCAATTGGTGATCTCTCCCGCCGCACAGGTGTCAAAGTGCCTACTATTCGTTATTACGAAAGTGTGGGACTGCTTCCCGACGCCGGTCGCACAGCAGGCAATCAGCGCCGTTATGACCAAACTGGGCTGTCCCGTCTCGCATTCATCAAACACGCCAGACAGCTTGGCTTTTCTATCGAAGCGATTGGCGCGCTGATCGACCTGAACGATCATCCAGATCGGTCTTGCGCAGAGGCCACTTCAATAGCAAAGGCGCAGTTGCAGGACGTGCGCACTAAACTAGCCGCGTTGACGCGGCTTGAGCGGGAATTGCACCGCATCGCCGATGTTTGCGATGGCCTTCACACGGCCCAAACTTGTGATGTTCTGGCAGCATTGTCGGATCATTCTGCCTGCGGCAGTGATCACTAATCCGACCTGTATTCTAGAGAATTAATATTCCGGCGCCGCATGATTGTCGTGCGACGCCGGAAATTAGTTAGCCTGTAAATTTGCTCAGCAACATTGACCCGTTCGTGCCACCAAACCCGAAAGAGTTGGTCATGATGGTATCAAGCCCAGCATCCGCCTTCATCTCGGTCGCGATTTCTGCGGGCGTGAGCGCAGGATCAAGGTTTTCCACGTTGATCGATGGCGCGATGAAGTCGTTTTGCAGCATCAGCAGGCAATAGACGGCCTCGGACGCGCCTGTGGCCCCTTGGGAGTGGCCGGTCATGGATTTGGTCGATGACACGGGCGGTGTGCTGCCCTCACCGAATACGCGGCGCACGGCTTCAATCTCGCCCACATCGCCCACTGGCGTCGATGTGCCATGCGCGTTGATATAGCTGATCTTGCGGCCCGTCGGCAGGGACTCCAACGCCAAGCGCATTGCGCGTTCGCCGCCTTCGCCGGATGGGGCAACCATGTCGGCGCCGTCTGAAGTCGCAGCAAAGCCTGTGACCTCGGCATAGATTTTCGCACCACGTGCTTGGGCGTGCTCAAGGCTTTCGAGCACTAACATCGCGCCGCCGCCAGCGATTACAAATCCATCGCGGTCGGCGTCAAACGCGCGAGATGCTTTTTCTGGTGTGTCGTTATACTTCGATGACATCGCGCCCATCGCGTCGAACAGGCAGGACAGGGTCCAATCCAGTTCCTCGCCGCCGCCCGCGAACATCACATCCTGCTTGCCCATCATGATCTGCTCTGACGCAGAGCCGATGCAGTGCAGGGATGTAGAACAAGCGGAAGTGATTGAGTAGTTGATGCCCTTAATCTCGTATTGCGTGGCCAAGTTTGCGCTGATCGTGGATGACATGCATTTTGGCACAGCAAATGGCCCGATGCGTTTGGTGGCACCCGTGTTGCGGACAACATCATGCGCGGCGAGCATGGCAGACGTAGACGGACCACCCGATCCCGCGATCAGCCCCGTGCGAATGTTCGATACAGTGCTGGCATCCAGCCCCGCATCCTCAATCGCCTGCCCCATCGCGATATAGGCATAGGCGGCACCCGGCCCCATGAAACGCAGCGCGCGCTTATCAACGTGTTCTTTGATATCGAGCTTGACCGTGCCAGCAATCTGACTGCGAAACCCGTGCTCAGCCATCTCTGGGCTGGCCTCAATCCCCGATTTACCCGCCTTGAGCGAGGCCAAAACCTCATCCGCGTTATTTCCGATGGGGGATACGATCCCCAGACCTGTGATGACAACGCGACGCATAAGCGGGCTCCTTTAGAAGTGGTGTTGGTTCTTTGTAGGGTGGGGCGGGGGAGGGAGCAAGTGGGTAGGTTTGGCTGGTTTCGTCTGAGTGCTTCTGAGGGAATTGCCGTGGTTAACGAGTTCTAGAAGGGAAATTCGTTGGTACGAAGGAGCAGTGCAAAATCGCGTGGTGAGGCAACAACTTTTCAGCGGTTGGTCTGTTGATCACTTACTTTCCGACAATTGCACCACACGGAAACCTATTTCTGCGAGTATTCCCAAACAGATTGAAACCAGTAGAACCAACGTAGCTTCGGTAATTGCTTCTCCGCTGTTCTGGGTGCCCAGGATATGTCGGGAAGCTGCAACATTATTTGCCAAATCTGGCGTCCCAAAAGCAATGAGCAAGCCCAATCCAATTCTTAAGATACTAAGCCAAAACCCGATATAAGCGAGAAGTTTACCTGCCTTTATAAAAAACATCACATTTCCTTTGAGCTATATATGAGCAGTGTGCAGATGCTACGTTTTTGTTGTCTTGCTCAACTCTCGCTCAAAGCGACCTTCATATCCTTGACCTGATAGATCACCTCACCATCCGCCTCCACAATCCCATCAGCGACGCCCATTGTCAGGCGGCGGGTTTGGATCGCCTTGGTGAAGTCGATTTTATAGGTCAGCAGTTTGCGATCGGGGCGGACCATGCCTGTCAGCTTCACTTCGCCAACACCCAGCGCGTAGCCGCGCCCTTGCCAGCCGCGCCAGCCGAGGTTGAAGCCTGTTAGCTGCCACAGGCCATCAAGGCCAAGGCAGCCGGGCATGATCGGGTTGCCGGGGAAGTGGCAATCAAAGAACCAAAGATCGGGCGTGATATCAAATTCTGCGACAACGTGGCCTTTGCCATGTGCGCCGCCGTCGCCGGAAATATCGGTGATGCGGTCCATCATCAGCATGGGTGGGGCAGGCAGTTGCGCGTTGCCTTCGCCGAACAATTCGCCGCGTGCGCAGGCCAACAGGCCCTCTTTGTCGAAACTGGTAGGGAAGTTGGCCATGATTATGCTCGCTCATTGTTCAATTTGATTAAAGCAACTTCTATCATTTGCACCAAGCGCTGGGCAAGAGGGCAGGCGATGTTCGTTTACCATTGATTACGCGGCTGAAACGCTCATATTACAGGTGAATTGAGGATTTTGTTATCATGACACAAACAGCGATAGACCGCGGGAACGTTTGGCTAGGCGGTGTTGGCTTGCGGCCAACGCGCCAGCGGGTGGCACTTGCGTCGCTACTGGTCGGGGATGGGCAGGATCGCCATGTCACCGCCGAGGGCCTGTTTGATGCGGCGTCTACGGCAGGTGAAAAGGTGTCGCTGGCGACGGTTTACAACACCTTGCGCGCGTTTTGTGACGCGGGTTTGATGCGTGAAATAACGGTTGATGGCACCAAGAGCTATTTTGACACGAACATGTCAGACCACCCGCATTTCTATTGGGAAGAAGACGGCACATTGTCCGACGCACCTGCAAAAGAGATGAAAATCGCACAATTGCCGCAGATCCCAGAGGGCGCGGAATTGGCAAGCGTTGATGTGATAATCCGGCTGCGCAAAACCTGATCCGCTTTGCAAGCGTAGACGTTTCATTAACCAGAATCGCGCGATGTTTGCGGGATGGTACAGAACAATCAGCAATTCTATTGCGCAAATATGTGCTTTTATTCCGTCAGGTTGCGGGATGAAAAAGCGACGCTGCTGACAGATGAAATCGACACGTTTCGAAATGCGGTGCGTCACGCGATGCGCAAACACCCGTTCTTGATTAATGCTGCGGTCGTCTTGCCCAATGCGGCGCATATGATTTGGACACTACCCGAAGGTGATCATGCCGATGCCAAACGCTGGCAAATGATCAAGGCTACATTTTCACGCCACGTGCCCGCAGCGGTCAATCGCAGCGCGAGGATGATTAAGCGAGGTGAAAAAGGTATTTGGCACAAGAGCCATTGGAAACATGCGATCAGGGATCAGCAGGATTTTGATCTGCACATGCACCTGATTGCGACGGCACCAATCCGCGCTGGCCTTGTGGCGCAGCCGCATCTTTGGCCATACGGATCAGCTGCGCGGCGGCAAACGCCCCGATTACATGCCGCTTAAAACCATTGTCCCGGTTCCATCAGCCCCAGATCAAGAAGCTGCTGTGACTGCCATTCAAACGGTGCGGAATTATACCAAGTAAAACTTGAAATCTCTGCCCTACTGACTGGATTACGCTTGAGTGCTTTGGCTGTGCGGAATGAGCAGAGCGCCACAGTAATGCTATGGTGCCAAGGGCAGGCATAGGTATTGTATTCTTCGTCGTTAAACGTGTGGTCGCTACGCAATTCCAATCCGGGCTTGGCGCGGAAGATAGATATGCGGTCAATCCGGCGGCGGCTGGCGGGAATGTGTTCTTCGTGACGCCAGCGCAATCCGCCAAAAAAGTCGAGCTGCCGTTCGCGGAAGTTGTCGTCGCGGTCTTTGCGGGCCAAGGCATAATAGCCTGATTTATCAAGGTAGGCATTTTCCAATGACACCGCGTTTTCATTTTGTGTCAAATCGCCTGCATACAGATCGACAACATAGGTAAGCACGGCATCGCGGCGTTCTTCGGTATGAAAGGCGAGCATTTCGCCAATGCGCCGTTCCTCAAGAAATGGGAAAAACAGGTATTCGGCGTTGTAACAGTAATACATCCACGTTTTTGCAGCGACAGGCATTATGCGGTTCACAACTGTCACATGCGCGTCAGCGGCGCGGGCGTCAAATGTGATATGGTGCACATGAGGCGGCAGCTCGTCTGGCAGTGTAATATCGGCGGCGCCAAATACCAAAATGGGCTTAAAACCAGATCAATATGGTGCTGGATCGTGCTCGTGACTTCGACGTCATCCTCAAGCAATATCAAAGCGCAGGGGGTCTGGCCGAACAGGCCAGCGGCCTGTTGCATAAATTGATCTAGGCTGTCGTGTCGAATGTGCGTCGTCATAGCCTAGTCATAGGCCGGACGTTTTGAAAATGCCACCTCCATTGCAAGGCAAGTGACAAGCAGTTAAACCGCGCCGATACCATGAATGTGACTGGCTGGGATGATGTAATGGCTGCCGATAAGAAACTCTTTGTAAAGACATATGGCTGTCAGATGAATGTCTATGACAGTGAACGCATGGTCGAGGCGCTGGGCGGTCAGGGTTACGTGCAAACGCAGACACCTGATGATGCGGACATGATCCTGCTCAATACCTGCCACATTCGGGAAAAGGCGGCTGAAAAAGTTTATTCCGAATTGGGACGTCTTAAGGGATTTAAGGCTGCGAAACCCGATCTGAAAATCGGCGTTACCGGTTGCGTCGCGCAGGCCGAAGGCGAAGAGATTATGCGCCGCCAGCCGCTTGTTGATCTGGTAGTTGGTCCGCAGTCCTATCACCGCTTGCCTGCGATGGATGACGCAATTCAAACAGGCGCCAAGGCGCTCGACACTGATTTCCCCGATGACGACAAATTTGATACGTTAAAAGCGCGCAGTAAGGTCAAGCGCGGACCAACGGCATTTTTGACCGTGCAAGAGGGCTGTGACAAGTTCTGCGCGTTTTGTGTCGTGCCATATACACGCGGCGCAGAAGTGTCGCGCCCTGCTGAACGCGTCGTGCGCGAGGCGCAGGAATTGGTTGCCGCAGGCGTGCGGGAAATAACCCTGCTTGGTCAAAACGTGAATGCATACCATGGCCACCCGCAAGGTCTTGCTGGCTTGATCTGGCAATTGGACAAGGTTGATGGGTTGGAACGCATTCGTTTCACCACATCGCATCCAAATGACATGGATGATGCGTTGATCGAGGCGCACGCAACATGCGACAAGCTGATGCCCTACCTCCACCTGCCAGTGCAGTCAGGTTCGGATCGCATTCTAAAAGCGATGAACCGCAAGCACACCGCCGAAAGCTATATCCGCGTGATCGAAAAAATTCGTGCGGCGCGACCCGATATTTTGCTGTCTGGCGATTTTATTGTCGGCTTTCCTGGCGAAACCGAACAAGATTTCATGGAAACGATGGCCCTGATCGAAGAGGTCCATTACGGCCAAGCCTATTCATTCAAATATTCTACCAGACCGGGCACGCCCGCCGCCGAAAAACCGCAACTGCCGGATGACGTGATGGATGACCGCTTGCAGCGCCTGCAAGGGCTATTGGGCAACCAACAGCGTCAAACGCAAAAAGAAATGGTTGGCCGTCGGGTTAAAGTGTTGTTTGAAAAACAGGGCCGCGAAACAGGGCAGTTGATTGGTAAATCGCAATACCTGCATGCTGTGTTTGCCGAAGCCCCCGTCTCATTGCTTGGGCATGTCGCGGATGTAGATGTGATTGAAACGAGCGCCAATTCGCTGGCTGGTAAGCTGATTCGATAGCAGGCTCGCTTTTTCGTTTGACGTGATAATCCTGATCCTGTCGGTGCGTTAAAATGTAACACACGGCATATATAGTGCAGATATACTACATTTTGAGGTTTTTGCTTTGCAAATTAACTCATTGTGCTATTTGAGCCATTGTTGAAAGAAATGGTCATGCGTTAAGTTTGTGTAAAGGGTGGGCTCGATCGTGGAACGCGGTAATCTAAAATATTTCCGAATAAGCTCGGTATTTTCAGGGCTAATGACATGCATGGTCTTTGCGTTCCCGGGCATCGTCAACGCAGAAAACCATGAAGAAACATCCTCGTTGGAGGACGTCATAATCATTGACGATATTCCAGAAGGTCGAGCGGGAAACTTAAATTTTCGAGACACCGGTAGCGAATATCAAGCAACAATTTGGATTGATCCAGATGGCTGCGAACATTGGGTGATGGATGACGGTTTTGAAGGTTATATGACCCCGCACCGTACACGCGATGGTCGTCCTGTTTGCCACAGATCTGACATTTGCGGTGTGCTGCCAGCAGATCAGTTTTTTGCGCTAAATCAACACAATGTCACTGCGGCAGGAAAACGGAGCCTCAGGGAGTTTTTTAAGAAAACCCAATCGGAAACATTTGGGTATCTTATCTATGGTCACACAGATGCCCGTGCTTCGGACGAGGCAAATATGGCGCTGTCGAGACTTAGAGCCAGTGCTGTTGCCAAAATTGCTCAAGATGAGGGCGTACGGGTCATTGATGTAAAAGGTTTCGGTGAACGCCAGCCGGTTGCGCTTGGAAATTCATCGGCCGCTTATAAACAGAACCGCCGTGTCGAAATTTATTGTGCACGTTAAAGGATGTTGAGATGAACCTTACGACGACGACACTCCTTTTTGCCCTCACCATTCCGGCATCGGGTTGCACGCAACTTATGTTTAGCCGAATTGAGGGCGGCTCTCGTGATGGCGCCGGTCGTTTTTACGACGGTGGTGATGATAGCAAACACTTGTCGCAGCTAATTGCAGGTATTTGGGTGGACCCAAATGGGTGTGATCATTGGATCATCGATGATGGGGTCGAAGGCTATTTGTCAGAGAGACTTACACCTGATGGCCGCCCCGTATGTTCGGGTGTTGCGCCGCCAAATACTGTTGTCGGCCCGTTCAAAGAAGGTTCTGAGTTGATTGATCCGCTTTAGAGCCACAGCGAATTTTGAAGGAAGGGCCGCGACATATGTCGTGGCTCTTTTTCGTTTTGGCTGTTTGGCGTTGAATCCAGCTTGCACCTGACGCGGCGGCTTGCCACGATAGGTTTAACCAAAACGAGGGATTTTTTGATTGGCTGCTGACAAAACGGATGCTGCGGGACACGTGATCGAGTTTCCAGACAATTTCTTGCTTATTGATCTGTGCGGCGAATACGATCGCAACCTTTCTACTGTCGAGAGCGCCATTGGTGTGCAAATCGTGCGACGAGGCAATCGTTTGTCGATTTTGGGCGAAGATAGCGCCGTGGCCAAGGCGGTCGATATTTTGCAGGCGCTTTATCAACGGCTTGAGGGCGGCAAATCCATTGATGTTGGCGACATTGATCGCGAATTGCGCATGGGTAATCCGGGGCCCGACAATCCGTCTGAACCGGGTGACCAAAAAGAGCTGTTTAAGTCCGCAGATGGCGCAAGGGTCGAAATCAAGACCCGCAAAAAGCTGGTTGAGCCGCGCACAGACGCACAAAAGGCCTATGTACAATCCTTGTTTGACAGCGAACTTGCCTTTGGCATCGGGCCTGCTGGCACGGGCAAAACATATCTGGCGGTGGCTGTCGGTGTGAATATGTTCATCAGCGGTCAGGTGGACCGCATCATTCTGTCGCGCCCTGCTGTCGAGGCGGGTGAAAAGCTGGGCTATTTGCCCGGTGATATGAAGGACAAGGTCGATCCATATATGCAGCCGCTTTATGATGCACTGAATGACTTTCTGCCTGATAAACAGGCCGCCAAGTTGATCGAAGAAAAGAAGATCGAAATTGCGCCGCTGGCATTTATGCGGGGACGGACCCTTTCGAATGCCTTTGTTGTATTGGACGAGGCGCAGAATGCGACATCAATGCAAATGAAGATGTTCCTCACCCGTTTGGGCGAAGGTTCACGCATGGTGATCACAGGTGACAGGACCCAGATTGACCTGCCGCGCGGTGTATCATCCGGCCTGTGGGATGCGGAACGCATGCTGAAATCCATTCCCAAGATCAGCTTTAACTATTTTACGTCCAAGGACGTCGTCCGCCACCCGTTGGTAGCAGCCATCATCGAGGCCTATGAAAAAGAAGACGCCAAAGGCAAGAGTTAGGTGCTACTTGGTCATAGCACGCTTTCCACTCGGTCAGCCGTCGGATAGGACGCCGATATGAGCATTGATATCATCATCGAAGACCCGCGTTGGGAGGCTGTCAATCTAGACGGAATTGCCACCGCTGCCACCATCGCCGTATTGGCGCACCTTGGGCTCGATGATTTTGAGGTGAGCTTGCTGGCCTGTGATGACAATCGGATCGCAATTCTCAATGCCGATTTTCGGGGCAAACCGCAGCCGACGAATGTGCTTAGCTGGCCATCGGACGAACGTGGCGCGCAACACGACGGAGATCCGCCATTACCGCCCGATCCGATTGATCCAGAGCTGGGCGACATCGCAATCGCCTATGAAACATGTGTGGCCGAGGCCCTTGAGGCAGGCATATCTCTTCACGATCACGCGACGCATCTGGTCGTTCATGGCATATTACATCTATTGGGATATGATCATGACCGTGACGCAGATGCCACGTTGATGGAAGATTTAGAAACACAAATACTTGGCAAAATGGGGTTAGCTGACCCATATAAGAGAGAACATCATCAAATTTGATGCATGTGAATTAGGTAAGGAAGAAATGGGCAACACATCAGACGGATCCTCGAGCGCGGCGCAAAGCGCGCAAATCGATCCGACACCGCCGCAACCGCGTAGTCTTTGGGCGCGCCTATTGGGCCGGATTTCGTCGCATGATGACCCATTGGAAGAAGTGGAAACACCTGCTTCACCAGATAAAATAATCCGCCCCGGTATGTTAAACCTGCGCCGCATGCGTGTCGAAGATGTGGCCATTCCCAAACCTGATATTGTATCCGCACCGATTACCGCGACCAAAGAAGAGCTGGTTGAGATTTTTCGCGAAAGCGGCCTGACACGCATGCCAATTTTTGAAGGCACACTCGATAGCCCGATTGGGTTTGCGAACCTCAAGGATTTTGCCCTGCGTTTTGGCTTTAACGGTGACGAACAAGAATTTGACCTACGCGGTCTGTTGCGTCCGCTTCTTTACGTGCCGCCGTCAATGGGGCTGGGCGTGTTGCTGCAAAAAATGCAGTCAGAGCGTATCCACATGGCCTTGGTCATTGATGAATATGGTGGCACCGACGGGCTGGTCACGATTGAAGATCTGATCGAACAGGTCGTCGGCGCGATCGAAGATGAGCATGACGTCGAAGAGGAAAAGAGTTTCACCAAAGAGGCACCGGGCGTCTACCTTGCGCTTGCCCGCACCGCGCTTGATGAATTTGAGGGCGAAACCGGCATTGACCTAACGGCCCACGCGGAAATTGATGATGAGGATGTCGAAACGCTCGGTGGTTTGGTGTTCATGCTATCGGGCGCCGTGCCGGCCCGCGGCGAGATTTTGCGCCACCCAGACGGACCTGAGTTTGAGGTGTTAGACGCCGATCCGCGCCGGATTAAGCGGTTACGGGTGCGTTTGCCGCAATTCGCAGGCTAATTTCGATGTGGCGTCCACGCATTGCAACAATTGGTTTGGGAGGCGTTGCCGCACTCGGACAAGCACCGCAGGACTGGTGGTTTTTGACGATTGCGGCCTTGGCCATTTTCGCAATGCGGCCCGTGTTCGGGACGAACAAACAGGCATTCTGGTCTGGCTGGCTCTTTGGGTTTGGCTATTTCCTCGTGGCATTGCGGTGGATTGTCTCTCCTTTCCTTGTTGATCTGGCCCAAACAGGGTGGATGGCCCCGTTTGCGGCGCTGGCAATGGCGGGTGGATTGGCGCTTTTTTGGGGTGCCGCGAGCCTTTTGGCCTATCGTCTTGCACCACGCAGCCCCGCGATTATCCTGCTGGCCTTAGCGGCAGCTGAAATGGCCCGAAGCCTTATAATGTCGGGGTTTCCATGGGCATTGCTCGGCCACGTCTGGCTGGAAACGCCGCTTGTGCAGCTCTCGGCGTTCATTGGCCCGCATGGTCTTTCGTTGCTCACGGCAATGACCACTTGGGCGGTTATCGCCATCTCCCAACGGCGACTCTTGATTGGCGCGGTTTGCCTGCTCGCATTTGCTGGCGGGTGGGTCGGCCTCGCGCCACCCGCGCAGCAGATTGACGTGACTGCACCGACAATTCGACTGGTGCAGCCAAATGCGGCGCAGGCTGACAAGTGGGATCCGGTCAAAGCACCACAATTTTTTGACCGCATGCTGACGTTTTCTGCCGCCGCGCCGCGCCCCGATTTGATCGTCTGGCCGGAAACTGCCGTTTCATATTTGTTAGACGAAGCAGGCCCTGAATTTAACCGGATAAAGGAAACAGTTGGCGGCGTGCCATTGATCACAGGCATTAACCGCCGCGAGGGGTTGCGGTTTTATAACTCGCTCGTTTTGGTGTCTGGCGATGGTGATGTCACTGATGTCTATGACAAGGCACACATTGTGCCATTTGGCGAATTTATTCCCGGTGGCGAGTTGCTTGCACGGATCGGGATTGGCGGGCTCGCCGCGTCTCAGGGGCAAGCGTTTTCATCGGGGGCAGGGCCCGCGTTGATCCAAATTCCCGGTATCGGGGCTGCGCGGCCGCTGATCTGCTATGAAGGGATTTTCTCCGAGGAAATAGATGCGGGAGACCAACCGCGGTTGATGGTGCTGATTACCAACGATGCGTGGTTTGGGCCAAATGCAGGGCCCCGCCAACATTTGGCCCAAGCACGCTTGCGGGCAATCGAACAAGGGGTGCCCATGGTGCGCGTCGCGAACACAGGTATCAGCGCAATGATTGATGCATATGGGCGTGTGATTGCACATATAGGCATGGGGCAGGCGGCGATGCTTGATGTCGCGTTGCCCCCAAAGCGACCTGCGACGCTCTATGGCCGGTTTGGTGATATTCCGGCAGCGATGTTGTTGCTTTTGTGCCTGTTATTTGCCCGAACTGCTGGGCGGCGATCAAATATGTTGACCGGCACGTCCTAAGATCATACTCGGGGCCATCCGCCACAACGGCTTCCTGACGTGGCGAGACTTGCACATTGGAGCACTTTATATGTCACGTAAGCACTACACATTCACCTCTGAATCCGTTTCAGAAGGTCACCCGGATAAACTTTGCGATCGCATTTCCGACGCAATTCTCGATGCATTCCTTACCGAAGAGCCAGAAGCACGCGTTGCCTGCGAAACATTCGCGACAACCAACCGTGTTGTGATCGGTGGCGAAGTTGGACTTTCTGATCAAGACAAGCTCAAAGATTATATGGGCCGTATTGAGGACATTACCCGCGCTTGCATTAAAGACATCGGTTACGAGCAGGACAAATTCCACCACGAAACTGTGAAAATCTCGAACTACCTGCACGAACAATCCGCGCATATTGCCCAAGGCGTTGATGCGGCTGCGGACAAGGACGAGGGCGCCGGCGACCAAGGTATTATGTTTGGCTATGCCACGACAGAAACCAAAGAGCTTATGCCCGCACCGATCCAGTATTCACATGCGATTCTGCGTCGCTTGGCCGAGGTGCGCAAGAACGGCACCGAGCCTGCGCTTGGCCCCGACGCCAAAAGCCAGCTTTCGGTTGTTTATGAAGACGGCAAACCTGTGGGTGTGTCATCGCTCGTGCTCAGCACGCAGCACCTTGACCCCGATCTGAGCAGTGACGACATCCGCGCGATTGTTGCACCATACATCGAAGACGTATTGCCCCAAGGCTGGCTTACCGCTGATACGCAATGGCACGTGAACCCGACGGGTAAATTTGTCATCGGTGGTCCTGATGGGGATGCTGGCCTGACAGGTCGCAAGATCATTGTTGATACCTACGGCGGTGCGGCCCCACACGGCGGCGGTGCGTTTTCTGGTAAAGATCCGACAAAGGTTGACCGTTCTGCGGCCTATGTTGCCCGCTATCTGGCGAAAAACGTTGTTGCGGCTGGTATGGCGGAACGCTGCACAATCCAGTTGTCATACGCGATTGGCGTGGCCAAGCCATTGTCGATTTACGCTGATGTGCATGGCACAGGCGAGGTTGATCCAGCAGCAATTGAAAAAGCGATTGATAATGTGATGGACCTGACGCCTCGTGGTATCCGTCAGCACCTTGGCCTGAACCGCCCGATTTATGAACGCACGGCTGCCTATGGTCACTTTGGCCGCACGCCAACTGATGATGGTGGCTTTAGCTGGGAACGCACCGACCTTGTCGATGCTTTGAAAAAAGCCGTCTAAACGACATCAATTGTCATAGCCCGCGTGGTTTGCTAAAGCGCGGGCTATGACCGATGAAAAACACCCCTCAGGTGCGCCATGGCGCAATTTTTATGGCCGCTTTCGCGGTAAAACGATCCGTGCGTCGCAGCATGATTATCTTGAAAATGACCTGACCCCGCTATCCGTTGGCCCCATTGATTGGGATGTGAACCCTGATCGTGATGACATTGATCTGTCTGCATACTTCGGTGACCGTGACATTTGGCTCGAGATCGGCTTTGGCGGCGGTGAACATCTTGTCCACCAAGCCCAAGAAAACCCTGACATCGGTATCCTAGGGTGCGAGCCGTTTATCAACGGCGTTGCTATGTTGTTGGGTAAGGTGCGCAAGGCCGGCGTGACCAACCTTGGCGTATATCCCAGCGATGTGCGCAATGTGTTTGACGTCGTTCCTGATGGCACATTTAAAAAAGTGTTCCTCAACTACCCTGACCCTTGGCCGAAAAAGCGCCACCACCGCAGGCGCTTTGTGACCCAAGAACACCTTGTGCCGCTGTTTGCATCGATGGCATCTGGCGCGGAACTGCGGGTCGCGACGGACATTAAGGACTACGTGCGCCAGACATTGGAAGAAGTGCCAAAGGCCGGTTTTGTGTGGAAAGCCGAATGTGCAGATGATTGGCGCAAGCCTTGGGGTGATTGGGTATCCACGCGGTATGAGCAAAAAGCATTCCGTGAGGGTCGCACGCCGCATTACCTGACATTCTATAAACCGTAGTCACCCTAGATTTTGGCGAAAATGCAGTTGGGCGCGATGGACCCTGTGCCACCGCTGCGCTATCAGTTGCCCAACACCTATTTGAAAGCGAATACCATGTCTGGCCACGGCACCCCGATCACAATGACCTCTCGCCCTTGTGGCCCACTTAACGGTATCGCCGAAGTGCCAGGTGACAAATCTATTTCACACCGCTCGCTGATCTTGGGTGCGTTGTCGGTAGGCCAAACCCACATCACTGGATTGCTCGAAGGCGACGACGTGCTGGATACGGCCAAGGCGATGCAGGCGTTCGGCGCAACAGTCACCAACCACGGCGGCGGCGAATGGACCGTGTCCGGCGTTGGCGTCGGTGGGTTTGCCGAACCTGACGGCGTGATCGATTGCGGCAACTCCGGCACAGGCGTGCGCCTGATTATGGGGGCGATGGCCACATCACCCATCACTGCGACGTTTACCGGCGACGCGAGCTTGAATGGCCGTCCGATGGGACGTGTCACTGACCCGCTTGCGCTGTTTGGCACGAAATCCGTCGGTCGTGATGGTGGCCGCCTACCAATGACGATTGTCGGTGCACGCGACCCAATGCCTGTGCGCTATGTCGTGCCTGTGCCGTCCGCGCAGGTGAAGTCAGCGGTTCTGCTCGCGGGTCTTAACGCACCGGGTCAAACCGTTGTGATCGAAAAAGAAGCGACGCGCGATCATACCGAGCGGATGTTGCAAGGGTTTGGTGCGACATTGACTGTTGAGGATACGGAAGAAGGCCGCGTGATCACGCTCACGGGCCAGCCGGAGCTGAAGCCGCAAACCATTGTTGTGCCGCGCGATCCTTCATCTGCTGCATTCCCCGTTTGTGCTGCTGTCATTACACCTGGTTCTGACGTGCTCGTGCCGAACATTGGCCTGAACCCAACACGCGCGGGCCTGTTTACCACGCTGCAGGAAATGGGCGCTGATCTGACCTATGAAAACCTGCGCGAAGAAGGCGGTGAACCTGTTGCCGACCTGCGTGCGAAATTCTCGCCTGACCTAAAGGGTATCGCCGTGCCGCCTGCGCGCGCGGCCAGCATGATCGACGAATATCCTGTGTTGTCCGTCGTTGCTTCATTCGCAACAGGCGTGACTGATATGCAGGGCGTCAAGGAATTGCGCGTCAAGGAAAGCGATCGGATTGATGCCATGGCCAAGGGCTTGCGCGCCGCTGGCGTGCAGGTTGATGAGGGCGATGATTGGTGGAAAGTCACCGGACTTGGCCACGGAAATGTGCCCGGTGGCGCGACAGTCGAAAGCCGCCTGGATCACCGCATCGCCATGTCGTTTATGATTATGGGTATGGCCGCACAAAAGCCGATGACCGTCGATGATGGTAGCCCCATCGCTACATCATTCCCGATCTTCGAGACGTTGATGGGCGATCTGGGTGCGCAATTGGTCAAGGCAGAGGCATGATTTTTACGATTGCCATCGACGGTCCTGCCGCCGCTGGCAAGGGCACTATTTCCAAGGCGGTGGCCGCGCATTTCGGGTTTGCTCACCTGGATACAGGTCTGCTTTATCGCGCTGTCGGGGCGCAAGTGTTGCAAGGTGCTGATCCGATTGCTGCGGCGCGGGGCGTTGATCCCAAACACCTTGAGGATGAAACGCTTCGCACTCATGTCGTCGCGCAAGCGGCCAGTCAGGTTGCCGTAAATGCCGAGGTGCGTGATGCTTTGACCGCGTTTCAACGCAGCTTTGCCCGCCGTGACGGTGGTGCCGTGCTGGATGGTCGTGACATCGGAACAGTGATTTGCCCAACCGCTGAGGTGAAACTCTTTGTCACAGCATCCGCCGAATGCCGCGCTGAGCGGCGGTTCAAGGAACTTACCTCCAAAGGTGATGACATCACGTTCGAACAGGTTTTGGTCGACGTCGTCGCGCGTGACAAACGCGATAGTGAACGCGCAACCGCGCCGTTGATTGCGGCCACAGATGCGTTCGAGATTGATACATCGGACCTGAGCATCGAACAGGCTATCGCAACTGCGCTAGCCCAAGTGCAAGCCGTGATGGACACCTAACATGGCCGAGACGCGCATTGACCTGAACACTTGGGCCCGCGCCGATCAATTCCGGTTTTTCCGCACCTATCAACGCCCCCATTACGCGATCACAACGCAGCTCGACGTGAGCCACATCATGACGCGCAAGGCGGATGGCCTATCCCCATATCGCGCCAGCTTGTTCGCGATTGGGGCGGGTATCCACAGCGTGCCAGAACTGACTATGCGGTTTCGGGGTGATGTGGTTGTGCGTCATGACGCGATTGAATTGTCGATGACTGTGCCGAATGATGCAGGCAGCTTTAATTACGCCTATGTGCCGTTTGATCCTGATTTTGCGACATTCGACCAGCAATGCAAAACGCTGATTGATGCGGCGTCCAAGGTGCAACCGTTGAATGCAAACGCAGGCGAGAGGGATGATCTGGCTTATCTGTCATGCATGCCGTGGCTGGATTATACGTCGATCAACAATGCGCTGCCGGGGCCGGATGATTGCATCCCGCGGGTTTCGTGGGGAAAAATTGTGCCTTCGGGTGTTGGCCACAGGATGGCCATGACCCTCGAGGTGCACCATGCTCTTGTTGATGGTCAACAGGTCGGCGCGTATTTCTCGGCCGTGCAGGATGCGTTGGACGCGATCTGATTACTGGCGACGTGCCCAAGTTTCAAACTGAAGACGGATTGTGGAAAACGTATAGGCAATGGTTGGTTGCGCTTGTTTGTTTTCAGTCGGTGCAAGCACGGCTGCGGGCAGGGGCCAGCGGCAGAACAATGCGGGCGAACAATGCGGGCGGGCATGCCACTCAGCAAGCGCTGAACAGTCAAACTTGCCACGCCACGCCGGGCGGCGGCACAGCTCATTATGCGCAATCTTCAAGATTTCGATATACACGCGGTCTTCTTCGTCTAGGCCTTGATCAATAGAATAGCCCTTGGCCATTTCCTGTTCGTAATAATACGGGTCGCACATGTGGAAAATCTGCAAGGCAGTGGCGCGGTCACATTCTGGATGTTCCAGAATGGCACGGAACACTTCGATTTCAGCTTCGATACCATGCAGTGTCGTGAACACATGAAGGTCATCACGGTTGCAGTGTTTGATAAACGCCACAATGTCGTCAGGGTTGTCCAAAAACATATCAAGCAGTTCGCTTGATTTCTTCCAATCGGCCCGTGCGGCAGGGCTGTGTGAAATTTGTAAGGTCATGGCAGTTTCCCCGAATTAAGTCTGAGGAAGAGATGCCGCCCAATCGTGCCCGAAATGGGGCAGGATCATGATGATTCAGGGGTATGAATTAGGCGCGGGGTGCGTGGTCACGCCAAATATCACCTAAAATTTTTGAAAAACCGCACTAACGCGGTGCCAATATAGGGTCCTTTTTGTTTATACAAAGCCTATCGCAATTAGACTTTTTCGTGATTTAAGCTAGAGAGAAGGCCGCCAGTCCAGCAAAAAAGTTCAAGAGAGCTGCGATGATGCCCCATCGTCCGCGCGCCTCCGTTTCAAACCACTTGGTCTTGAACTTAAGTGAATTTGGGTCGTTAGCCATTGATCGATCTCCCGTATTGCTTTGAGATACGCATATCCCCTTAAAGTAAATCTGTGCGGTAAGCTTTTATGTGTCCACTGGCGGTTTACTCTTTCGTAGCTATTCGAATCGTTTAACCGCAACTACCCACAACGGTGTGTGGCTAAAGCGTGCAAGCCGCCAATAGCTTTCTAAATTCATTCAATTGTGGCTGTTGGTTCTGTTGCATCCTCGCGCAGTGCCGTCGAAGTGGCGCACGGGAACTATCTACCCTTGAACATAAGGCGATATGATCATATACGCCGACCTGTCGAAGCGTCGAGACAGGCGCGGACATGAGACTTCGAGCAGGGTTGGTATCGCACCAACCCTGTTGTTTTATGTTCGTGGTGGGGGCTACGTCCAATTGAAACTCAAAGACCGGCGGACACAACCGCACGGCCCGTATAAACAAACGATTAGGAAAAAGCGCCACATGGCAAACACAATGGAAGAGTTTGAAGCACTCTTGAACGAAAGCTTCGAAATGGACACCCCAGCTGAGGGTTCCGTTGTCAAAGGTAAGGTCATCGCAATCGAAGCTGGCCAAGCTATCATCGACGTGGGCTACAAGATGGAAGGCCGCATCGATCTTAAAGAATTTGCAAACCCAGGCGAAGACCCAGAGTTGAACGTCGGCGATACCGTCGAAGTGTTCCTCCGTCAGGTCGAAAACGCACGTGGCGAAGCAGTTATTTCCCGTGAAATGGCGCGCCGCGAAGAAGCATGGGATCGCCTTGAAAAAGCTTACGCTGACGAAGAGCGTGTTGACGGTGCTATCTTTGGCCGCGTCAAAGGCGGCTTTACTGTTGATCTGGGCGGCGCAGTTGCGTTCCTTCCAGGTTCACAAGTTGACGTACGTCCAGTGCGCGACGCGGGCCCATTGATGGGTCTGAAGCAGCCGTTCCAAGTTCTGAAAATGGACCGTCGTCGTGGCAACATCGTTGTGTCACGTCGCGCTATCCTCGAAGAATCACGTGCCGAGCAGCGCGCCGAAGTCATCGGCAACCTGACTGAAGGCCAAGAAGTTGACGGCGTCGTCAAGAACATCACCGAATACGGTGCGTTCGTTGACCTTGGCGGTGTTGACGGTCTGTTGCACGTGACTGACATGGCATGGCGCCGTGTGAACCACCCATCTGAAATCCTGACAATCGGTGAAACGATCAAAGTTCAGGTGATCAAGATCAACAAAGAAACGCATCGTATCTCTCTCGGCATGAAGCAGCTTCAGGACGATCCTTGGGATGCAGTTGCCGCGAAATATGCGTTGGAAACAACACATACTGGCCGCGTAACCAACATCACTGACTACGGCGCATTCGTTGAGCTGGAAGCAGGCGTTGAAGGTCTTGTACACGTTTCTGAAATGTCTTGGACAAAGAAAAACGTACACCCAGGCAAGATCGTTTCTACTTCACAAGAAGTCGAAGTCATGGTTCTGGAAATCGACGGTGCCAAGCGCCGCGTTTCACTGGGTCTCAAGCAGACACAGCGCAACCCATGGGAAGTCTTCGCAGAGCAGTTCCCTGAGGGCACTGAAGTTGAAGGTGAAGTTAAGAACATCACTGAATTCGGTCTGTTTGTTGGCCTCGAAGGCGACATCGACGGCATGGTTCACCTGTCAGATCTGACATGGGAAGGCCGCGGCGAAGACGTCATCGGTGATTTCCGCAAGGGTGACATGGTCAAAGCGAAGGTTGCTGAAATCGACGTTGAGAAAGAGCGTATTTCTCTGTCCATCAAAGCACTCGACGGCGACCCATTTGCTGACGCAGTTGGCGGCACCAAGCGTGGTTCCGTTATCACTGTAGAAGTGACCAAGATCGAAGATGGCGGCATCGAAGTGTCCTACGAAGGTATGACATCATTCATCCGTCGTTCTGACCTGTCCCGTGATCGTGCCGAGCAGCGTCCAGAGCGTTTCGGCGTTGGCGACAAGATCGACGTTCGTGTCACAAACATTGACAGCAAAACACGCAAGCTTGGCCTGTCCATCAAAGCGCGCGAAATTGCAGAAGAAAAAGAAGCAGTTGAGCAGTTCGGTTCTTCCGACAGCGGCGCATCCTTGGGTGATATCCTTGGTGCAGCTCTGAAGTCTGACGACTAAGTCACCGCTTCTTTGAAGTAAAAATAATCGGGCCCCACGGCATTGTCGCCGTGGGGCCCTTTTTCGTTTTCGTAGTTCGGACAGTATCTCGCATTGTGCTGATTGCCCGAATCGGTCGTCAACTTTGGGCCGTTATGGTGGCTTGGCGCCGTGCTGAGCCCGTAAATTACGTGCACTGCGCAACGATTAGTCCAAATTTCCCGCTTTTTTGCTCTTTGGTTGTCACGTGACAGTTTCGTGAACGAAATTTTATGCGTATAGTTTTCCGAGCCGCAAGTTCGCATTGCGATACGACTGTATAGGGGAGCACTGCCATGATCCGTTCTGAGTTGGTTCAGAAGATTGCCGATGAAAATCCACATCTTTATCAAAGAGATGTCGAAAACATCGTAAATACCGTTTTCGATGAAGTCATCGATGCAATGGCTGGTGGTGACCGTGTTGAACTGCGCGGCTTTGGTGCCTTCTCGGTTAAAAAGCGTGACGCCCGCATTGGCCGAAACCCGCGCACAGGCGAAAGTGTCTCGGTTGAAGAAAAGCACGTTCCGTTCTTTAAGACCGGTAAGCTTTTACGTGATCGCCTCAACGGCTCCTGATAAGGACAGCAAATGAAAACGCTTCGGTATGCCTTTTGGGCTATAGTTGGCCTATGCCTCATTCTCGTTGGTCTCGCTAATCGCGGTGTTGTAACCGTGCGTGCCATGCCCGAGGCGTTCAGCGATCTTCTCAACATTTCGCCTGACGTCGAGCTGCCGCTTTTTGTTGTCATTTTTTGTGGCGTGGCAGGCGGGCTTTTGATCGGGTTTTTCTGGGAATGGGTGCGTGAACATCAGGTGCGTGCCGACGCCCGCGCAAAGGCGCGTGAAATCAAGGCGCTAAAGCAAGAGCTTGCGACCTTCAAAAAGGGCGATCCGGCCAAGGGCGATGACGTGCTCGCGTTGATTGATGGCTGATTCAAGAAACGTCGCCGTCAAGATTTGCGGGTTATGCAATGAGGGCGATATTGATGCCGCGGCCAAGGCAGGTGCTACATATATCGGCTTCAACTTTTTTCCCAAATCTCCCCGCTTTGTGAGCAATGAATTGGCCCGCAACCTTGCGCAAAATACGCCCGTTGGCGTGGCCAAGGTTGGGCTTGTTGTGAACGTTGATAACGAGACACTGGATGCGATAACGCAAAACGTGCCGCTCGATATCATTCAATTGCATGGCAATGAAACGCCCGAACGCGTGACCGAGATTAAATCCCGTTATGGACTACCCGTGATGAAGGTGCTTGGCATTTCAACACATGACGATCTAGCAGCGATTGATGTTTATAGTGCTGTGGCAGACATGCTGCTGCTTGATGCCAAGGCCCCCAAGGGCGCTATACTCCCCGGTGGCAACGGGATTACGTTCGATTGGCGCCTGCTTGCGGATCGCAAATATTGGACAAAACCATGGATGCTCGCTGGTGGTTTGAACCCGCTGAACGTGGCTGAGGCGATTTTGAAAACCGGTGCTACCCAAGTTGATGTTGCCTCTGGCGTTGAGGCGGCACCGGGCAAGAAAGATGCGGTCATGATGCAGGCATTTTGCTCGGCTGCATTTGAGGCACGCTAGCGCGCTATCTTTTGCATTTGGTGTGCCACTCAACCGAGCTTGCCCACTTTACCATCCACGCTGAATTAGCTAGGTCATTTGCATACCGCATGAGGACTTCGGCAAATGGCAAACGATCTGTTTAACTCTTTTATGACTGGCCCTGATGAAAACGGCCGATTTGGTGATTTTGGTGGGCGCTTCGTCTCTGAAACACTTATGCCGCTGATCCTCGAGCTGGAAAAGCAATACGAGTTTGCCAAGACTGACGATAGCTTTTGGGCAGAGATGCACGACCTGTGGACCCACTATGTTGGACGACCATCCCCGCTCTATTACGCTGAGCGTTTGACCGAACATTTGGGCGGTGCCAAGATTTATCTTAAGCGTGACGAGCTGAACCACACTGGCGCGCATAAAATCAATAACGTGTTAGGTCAGATCATCCTCGCCCGCCGCATGGGGAAAACCCGTATTATTGCCGAAACTGGCGCGGGTCAGCACGGTGTTGCCACGGCAACGGTTTGCGCGAAATTCGGTCTTAAATGTATTGTCTACATGGGTGCGCATGACGTTGAACGCCAAGCACCAAACGTATTCCGGATGCGCCTTTTGGGTGCCGAGGTTGTGCCAGTGACGTCTGGTCGCGGCACGCTCAAGGATGCGATGAACGATGCGCTGCGCGATTGGGTGACCAACGTGCGCGATACATTTTACTGCATCGGCACCGTCGCGGGCCCCCACCCGTACCCTGCCATGGTGCGTGATTTCCAAGCGATCATCGGCAAAGAGGCCAAGGAACAAATGCATGCCGCCGAGGGCCGCTTGCCCGACACGCTGATCGCTGCAATCGGCGGGGGCTCGAACGCGATGGGCCTGTTCTTTCCTTTCCTCGACGACAAATCCGTGAATATCATCGGGGTCGAGGCCGGCGGTAAAGGCGTGAACGCCAAGATGGAACATTGCGCTTCGTTGACTGGCGGACGCCCCGGCGTCCTGCACGGCAACCGCACCTATTTGTTGCAAGATGACGACGGTCAAATCCTCGAGGGATTCAGCATTTCAGCGGGACTCGATTATCCCGGTATCGGGCCAGAGCATGCGTGGCTGCATGAAATCGGTCGCGCACAATATGTATCGATCACCGACGTTGAGGCGCTCGAAGCGTTCCAGTTGTCGTGCGAGCTTGAGGGTATCATTCCCGCGCTCGAGCCATCCCACGCACTTGCCCATGTGATGAAAATTGCACCAACACTGCCCAAGGACCACCTGCTGGTCATGAACATGTGCGGTCGCGGTGACAAAGACATCTTTACAGTGGCCAAGGCACTTGGCTTTGATATGAGCGAATAAACTTAAGTTTATTTGGCATCTGGTTTGGTCAAAATGGGCGTTTAACCCTTTGTTGCATATACTTTGGTAAAACGTTCAGCCACTTCATACCCATCGCGGCAAGCATCGTCGCAAACGAGTTATGAATTGGATATCTTATGAAACGTAATTTTCTTTTTGCTGCAGTAACGCTGGCAATGACAAGCAGCTTCGCAATTGCTCAAACTGCAACTGATGACATCGTCGATCAGTTGTTGCTGGACGGATATGAGCGCATTGATGTCGATAGCGGCGAAACGATCGTGACATTGACTGCAATCGTCGGTGACACGCGGTTAGTTCAAACTTATGATCTGCTCACTGGCGAACTGTTGTCTGAAGAAACATCGACATTCGAAAGCGACGACCCTATTGAACCAGGTGTGTTCTACGATGGTGAAGAAGCTGAAGAAGAAGCTGAAGAAGAAGCTGAAGAAGAAGCCGGCGATCACGATCGCGGCCACGGCAACGATGAAGACGGCTTTGACGAAGATAACCCAGGCAAGAAATCGGGACCTGTCGTAAGAGGCAAAAAAGACAAGAAGGCTAAAAAAGCCAAAAAGAACAATTAATGTTCAACGCCTTCTATGAACCTGTATAAGTCTGATTGCCCCTGCTGAAAAATGCAGGGGCCATTAAAAGGTTACTGAGATGAGACATCACATACTTCTAGCAACCTGTTTTGTCATTGGTATGGCGAACACCGGTAATGCGGACACGGCCACTGATGAAATCATTTTTCAGCTTCAATCACAGGGCTATTCCCAAATTGAAGTTAAGCGTACTTGGCTTGGCCGCATGCGTATTTTTGCTGTCGGTGACGGCGTTGTGCGTGAAATCGTGATCAATCCCGTAACCGGCGAGATTTTGCGAGACGCGCGAACCAAACCTAACGGATCGGCAGCTTCGGCGCCAATTCAATCGTTGGGCATGTCCTCGGAAAAGCGTCAGAATGCCGGTAACAATGGCAATGCCAATGGCGGCAAAGGTCAAGGAAAATCGCCCACCAAGAATGGCAACAAGAAAGCCGGCGATGATGACTAAGGCGAAGTTTTCGCCTCGAATCTCACTGCGCAGTCTGTCCCAAGCAGGGCTCTTGCTGTTTCAAATCGTTTGCGCGGTTTTCTATCTGATCAACATTCTATCGTCGATTACGGGCTTCTGGCGTGTCAGCTGGATGGTCCACGAACTGATTGAACTGGGCGCCGCAATCGGGCTGATCATCGGCATCGTTTTGGGCGCGTTTGCACTGGTGCGGGCCCTGCGCCGCACGGCCCAAGTTGAAAACCAGTTGCGGGTCGCATCCGGTGCATTCATGGAACTGCTCTTTGATAAATTTGACCAATGGGCGCTTTCCCCTGCCGAGCGGGATGTCGCATTGTTCGCGATTAAGGGCATGTCTACCCAAGAAATCGCTGGCCTTCGTGGTGTCAGTGAAGGCACCATTAAGGCTCAAGCTAATGCGATCTATCGCAAAGCTGGGGTCACGGGGCGCCCGCAATTGCTTAGCTTATTTATTGACGAATTGATGGATGACGCTCCGTTGGTGAACGTCGACTAAACAGTCGTCCCATACTGCCGCAGTACATCAATCGGCACGATTTCCAGCGCCCGCACGTGCGTGGCATGCAGATTGACGAGCGGCGCGCATCCCTCGTCATGTGCTTGCAAAAAGCGGCTTGCACATAGGCACCAACTATCTCCGGCCTTTAATCCCACAAAACCAAACTCTGGCCGCGGCGTGCTCAGGTCGTTGCCGACGTATTTCGAAAACGCAAGAAACTCGGCGGTCATAATGGCGCAAACCGTATGGCTGCCCGCATCTTCGCTGCAAGTGTCGCAGGCCCCATTGCGGAAATACCCGGTCAGCGGCTCAAGCGAGCACTGCTGCAAAAAGCTGCCGAGCACATTGAATGACGGGTCTTTTTGCATCATTTTTTGCCCTTATAGGTCCAATTAATCCAACGGCCATGAAAATCAGCACGGCCTAACGCAAGTCTAATTTCACCGGGCCACAGACGCAGCGTTAGCGCGGCACCGGGCGACTGTCCGTCTGCTTCCATACCAAACCATGCAAGTGGCGCATCAACTGTGGCGTGTTTTCCCGCTTGTTCGATCAGATCGGTGCCCTTGGCTTGAACATCATCAGGAAAATACTGCCACGCAACGGTATGATAAATCAGATGCAATTGCCCTGCTTTATGGTCCAACTTATTCGCCAACCAATCGATGGCGTCGGCCTGTTCAACCTGCACGTCATTTGCTGCTATCGCTCGGTTGGTGCGTGTTAACCGCTCTGGCTGATCCGGCCACAAATAGGCGCGCAGGCGCATTGCGTCCGTTTGATTGCGCGGGTTAAGCGGCGTCAAATCAACTCCCTGACGTTGCTGCACGTCTATGGCCGCTGTTGGGGGCAGGGGGCCGCTCCACTCAGGGGTTAGGGTTAACGAAGGGTCGGTTGCGCCGAATGACCCGCCATTTGTTTTTACGGCAAATTGATCAAACATCAGGTTCAGGCCGCCACTGGCCCCTAATTCTGAAACTCTCATCGGGAGCTTGAATTTATTGGCCAGTAATTGGCCCACGGCAATAAGCACCGCAGCCCTGCGGACTTCGTTGGTTTGCGGCGGGCTATCGACCCAGTCGTTCAAGAAGGCATCTTGGCGAAGCATCGCATCGCATATGGCACGCCACAGCACATCATCTTCGACGGCGTTTGGCGGATACACCTGTTCTAGCGGATCGTTGGTCAGCACGAGCGCGTGAAATCCGCCAGCCAATCGCAGTGGCAATGATTGCGCATTTGGTCCTATGTCGCCTGACCATGCGAAATAGCGTTCTCGTAATGATGTTTCAGGCCATTCTCGTGTGCTAAGCAGGCGGCATAATTGCCCCATAAACGGTGAGCCTAATTCGACGCAGGCTTGTCCTTGAAACGCGAACGCCTCAGAAAGCGCGCTGGGAATCACTTGAAACGGTCCATCAGCTTTTGCATCGGGTTGCGGTCGTCAACCGGCGCGGGTTCCGGCACAGGCTTCGCCTTTGGTTTGGGTTTACTTGTGGATGAACGGGCAGGGGTTAGTCGCAGCGATATTGCGTTTAGAAACTTACCGCTGTCGCCGTCCACCAAATGCGCGATCCCATCGCCAATCCCACGCAGCTCATCGTCCAGCCATTCCGCATCCGCTTTAGGAAAATCGCGCAACACATAGCCTGCAACCGCATCCTTATGCCCCGGATGCCCGACGCCCATGCGCACACGGTGGTATTCCGCGCCAATGTGTTGGTGAATTGACCGCAGGCCATTGTGCCCCGCATGACCGCCCCCAAGTTTGACCCGTATTTTCGCTGGCGCAAGGTCAAGTTCATCGTGGAACACGATCACATCGTCAGGTGTCAGTTTATGAAACCGCATCGCTTCGCCCACGGCTTGGCCCGATAGGTTCATAAATGTGCTGGGCTTGAGCAGGATCACCTTGTCCGACCCAATACGCCCTTCGGATACTTGGCCCTGAAACTTGGACCGCCACGGGCCAAACCCATGGTCGCTCGCGATATGGTCCAATGCCATAAAGCCGATATTGTGACGGTTATGCGCGTATTTCGCGCCCGGATTGCCGAGGCCTACAAGTAATTTCATGCCACCAATCTAAGCCGCACTCAGGCAAAGCGCCAGTAGCCCATGCAAAAAGGGCGCCCCAAACAAGACGCCCTTTTCTAAATCGGTGAGGTTGAGAAGATTACTCTTCTGCAGCCTCGTCACCAGCTGTTGGCACTTCATCAGCTGCCACTTCGCCATCTTCATCTTCGTCAGCAGCCATCGCACGTGGTGCAGAGATGTTGCAGATAACAAAGTCACGATCGACAGTTGGCTTGGCACCTTCAGGCAGGTTAACTGCGCTGATGGAAATTGTGTCGCCGATAGCAACCTCTGCCAGATCAACAACGATGCTGTCAGGAATGTCGCCAGCAAGCACTTCGAGCTCAACTTCGTTACGAACAACAGTCAAAACGCCGCCCTTTTTCAGGCCAACGGATGTGTCTTCGTTCAGGAACTCAACAGGGATGTTCAGTTTCACACGAGTAGTCCGCTTCAGGCGCATCAGGTCGATGTGCACAGGCAGGTCTTTGACAACGTGGCGCTGAACGCCGCGGCAGATAACGCGAACGTCGTCTTGGCCTTCGATCTGCAGGTTCTGCAATGTGGACATAAAGCCACCTTTGCGCAAACGTGTCAGAAGGTAGTTGAAATCGATGTTGATCGCGACAGGGTCTGCACCGCCACCATAAACAACACCGGGCACCATGCCCTCACGGCGTGCTGCGCGAGCGGCCCCCTTGCCTGTCCCCGCGCGTACCGTGGCTATGAGATCTGGAATCTTACCAGCCATTTTAATTCTCCAATAAATAAGGGGCCGTCCTCCAAGGGTGGCGGCCCGGTTAGCAAGCGCTGCTATAGGGGGGAATCGGATGATTGAAAAGGTATTTTTGCATTGTAACGCGGGGGTATGCTGGGTGCAGGTGCGTCGATAGCGTAACTTTGGCCACGAATATCGCCGACAATGTCCGAACGGTGCCAATTATTCAAAAATTTTGGTTGGCAGCCATATGGAACGCCGATTCATTTTGGTGTTTGTTCTTCTGATCTTGCGGCGGCGCTTGGAACATGCAGACATGTGCAAATGTCCGTACTTACAGCACTTTCAATCTCTCGTCGTCCTGCAACCGCCTTTGTCGTGGTGGGCATGTTCTGGGGTGCTTTTGCGGCGCATGTCCCTGTGATCAAGGCCCAGCTTGGCGTTGATGATGCAATGTTCGGGCTATTGTTACTGGGGTCGGCAACGGGCCTTGTGTCCTCAATGTGGATCGCCCCATTGGCGGATCGCGTCTTGGGCGCGCGCTCGATGCAGGTGGGGATCGTGCTATTGGCGCTGGCATGGCTGGTGCCATCGCAAATTTCCATGCCTTTGGCGTTTGCTGCGACAATGGCCGTTGTCGGGATGGCGTCGGGATTGCTGGACGTGGTGATGAACGCCCGCGTCAGCGAACTAGAGGCATCCCACAAAAGGCCATTGATGAACGCCAACCATGCGATGTTTTCCGTGGCCTATGCCGTTTCTGCACTCATCTCCGGTTTCACACGAGAAGCAGGCATTTCGCCGTTATGGGTATTCGTATGCCTTGCGGTGCTGGCGGTTTTGGCCGTTCCAAAGATGCAAATGGCCGTCGCCCCGGTCGCGGATGATGACGGCACGACCGGCCGTTATCCGGTTTGGCCGATTGTCCTGACAGGGGCCATTGTTTTTGTGGCCTTCATGACCGAAGCCACAGTCGAGGCATGGTCAGCCCTACATATTGAACGCACACTAGGTGGGGGTGCCGCCGAAGGTGCGCTTGGACCTGCAATGCTGGGCTTTATGATGGCGATCGGGCGTTTTTCGGGTCAGGCCGTGTCGGAAAAATTGCCTGATGTGCTGATGATTACCTGTGCGGCGGCTTTGTCGTCGCTTGGTGCAGTGACTGCCGCGCTCGCCCATGAGCCATGGTTGGCTTATGTCGGATTTGGCATCTTGGGTCTTGGGGTTTCCGTGATCGGGCCGCTTGGTCTGGCACTTGTCGGGCGGTTGGTGCCTGCGCATTTGCGGACCCAAGCAATCAGCCGCGTTGCTGTGCTTGGTTTTTCAGGGTTCTTCTTGGCCCCAATGTTGATGGGGTTGGTGTCACAGGCATTTGGGCTGCGGGTCGCATTTATCTGCGTGGCGGTACTCATTTCATTGGCAATCCCGATGGCGCGCGCCACGCTGCGGTTGCCAAAGGGCTAGACCCAGCGGCCCTCAAAATCTTCGGGCACAAGCAGAATATCACGATCAACAGCTGCAAGTTCACGCTGCCCACATAACGCCATCGTGGTATCCAGCTCCTTGTGAATGATGTCCAAGGCTTTGGTCACGCCCGCCTCTCCCATCGCGCCAAGCCCGTTGACATATGCGCGGCCAATATACGTGCCCTTTGCCCCCATCGCGATTGCCTTGAGCACGTCCTGACCGGACCTGATACCACTGTCGAGATGTACTTCGACCTTGTCACCGACAGCGTCCATGATTGCAGGCAATGCACGAATGGATGACAGCGCCCCATCTAATTGTCGGCCACCGTGGTTTGATACAATGATTGCATCCGCCCCCAAATTTGCGGCCATACGTGCATCGTCTGCGTCCAAAATCCCCTTGAGGATCACCTTGCCGCCCCACATTTTCATGAGTTGCGCCACACGGGCCCAATCAAGCGCGGGATCAAAAGCCTCAGCTGTCCACGAGGCCAATGATGACGGATCATCAACGCCTGCTGCATGCCCAACTATATTGCCGAAAAAGCGGCGCTTGGTTTGCAACATCTCAAGGCCCCACGTCCATTTTGTCGCAAGATTAGCTACGCTCGATGCGGTGAATTTAGGCGGTGCAGATAGGCCGTTTTTAAGATCCTTGTGCCGCTGTCCCATGATTTGCAAATCAAGGGTGATCACAATCGCAGAACACCCTGCCGCGCGGGCTCGATCAAATAGGCGACGCATGAAATCATCGTCCTTGAGGGTATAGACCTGAAACCAAAAGGGCTTGTTCGTGTGTTCGGCGACATCCTCGATCGAACAGATCGACATCGTCGATAAAGTGAACGGCACACCGAATTTTTCGGCGGCACGTGCAGCCTTGATCTCACCGTCTGCCGACTGCATTCCTGTGAGGCCAACAGGGGCCAAAGCCACGGGCATCGTCACATCTTCACCAATCATCTGACCTGCAACACTACGTCCGGCCATATTGACCGCAACCCGCTGGCGCAGGCGAATTTTGTCAAAATCAGATGTGTTTTCGCGAAATGTTTGTTCGGTCCAGCTGCCGCTTTCGGCATAATCGTAAAACATCCGCGGGACCCTGCGGCGATGTATTTGTTTGAGGTCGTTGATTGTTGTGATCACTGGCATCATGCGCGTCCTGTCGTGTTTTCCAAACGCTACCCAGATATGCGGTCTTGGGCAAGTCACGCCAATCGGCCCTCTGGGGGGAGTTTAGCGGGACACAGAAAACCAAAGAGCTATTAGGCCCGATGTGTGCCGTCAGCGAGCGATTTGACGAAAGAGAGAACCTCTTGCACGCTATCACCCTTGGCCACGCGATCGACGATAGCCGATCCGACAACAGCGCCGTCGGCGATTCTTGCGATGTCTTCTGCAGCGTCAGGTGTGCGGATGCCAAACCCAACGATAACGGGCAGGTCGGTGTGTGATTTGATCCGAGCGACCTCTGGTGCGACTTGGTCCGATTGCGCCGCAGCGGCACCTGTGATGCCAGTGACGGACACGTAGTAAACAAAACCTGACGTGTTTTGCAAAACTTTGGGCAGGCGCTGGTCATCAGTGGTCGGGGTCGCGAGGCGGATGAAGTTGATGCCGGCGGCCTGAGCTGGAATGCAAAGCTCGTCGTCTTCTTCGGGCGGTAAATCTACGACGATAAGGCCGTCGATACCTGCCTCTTTGGCGTCAATCAGGAACCGTTCAACACCGCGAGAATAGATCGGATTGTAGTAACCCATCAGAACAATTGGTGTCGTGTCGTCGGCCTTACGCAGTTCGCGGGCGTATTGCAGCGTTTTTTCCAGATCCTGACCCGCTTCGAGGGCGCGTTGACCCGCAAGTTGGATCGTGGGGCCATCAGCCATCGGATCCGTAAACGGCAGACCCAGCTCAATGATGTCAACGCCCGCAGCAGGGAGGCCTTTGACGATTTCCAGACCTGTTTCATAGTCAGGATCGCCGGCCATCACATAGGCTACAAATGCCTTCTTTCCGGCGGCCTTAAGCTCTGCGAATTTTGCGTCAATGCGGCTCATGCTGAATTCCTTTTCGTCTGCGTAATGGGGTTTGATAGAACTGGCGGGAATTTGCAATAACGATTTGATCTCGGGCGGATCGGCGATTATTAAGGAGCCTTATTCAATGAGGTGTTTCTTATGACAACCCGTCGCAAAACTATTCTGACGTTGCTAATTTTCGGGGCATGGTTGGCATGCCTATCGGCTATGATTAACTATGATCGACAGTCAATTGGCGAGAGCCGTACGCTGTTTCGGTTGGTCGTAGTGATCTTGCTGTTGGGTGGACGGGCGATTTGGGGCAAACCTTCGAAATGGTTCTGGCCTGTTGCCATCGGTGCTCTGATTGCAACGCCATTCTTCCTGTTTGCACGCGCGTTTAAGCATTTTGATATTTTTTCGGTCCTTTTTCACATTGAATTTGGCACCGAGGGGGCGACACTCGCTGGCTTGGAACAACAAATACTTGCCGCGGTCGTTAGCTGTGCGTTTTTTGCGCTCACCGTGTATTGGATGCATATTTTGCACTTTCATCTCAAAAGTATTTTGATTTCGGCGTTTGCTGTCATCGTTTTGGTTAATCCGCTTACCAGCTTTGCATACCAATACATCACGCAACCCTATATTGAGTCTGACCTGACGGAGAGATTGAACACGCCAAAGATTATAGCGGACAGTCAGACGCCCGACATTTTGTTGATTTACCTTGAGGGATTGGAGCGGGGCTTCGAGCGCACCGATATTTATGGAGATGTATTTTCGGAACTTACCACTATTGAGCCCGAAACGGTAAGTTTGACAAAAGTATTGCAAGCGCGTGGAACGGAATGGAGTTTGGCCGGATTTACCGCAACAATGTGTGGGTTGCCTTTGCTGCCAAACGGGTTGCGTTACCGGAACAATTACACAGAGCAAACAGATTTTTTGATAAATCATGTATGCCTAACTGACGTAATGAAAGACAAAGGGTATGCGTTAGAGTTTGTCAAAGGGACAGATGCAACATTTGCAGGGTTTGAGCATTTCTCCAAATCGCATGGCTTTGACCGCATCATCGACCGGCAGGCACAGTCGGCACTTTATCCTGTTGAGGAAGTGGAAATGGCGTCCTGGGGTTGGATGGTTGACGACCAGATGACGCTAGATACATCACGCAGTGTTTATCTGGATTTGCTAAAAGATGACGCGCCGCTTGGCATGATAATTGAAACAATTGGCCCGCATGGCCGCAACTCTTATTTCTCTCGAGAGTGTCGCGATGATGGCATTGCAACTGCGTTGGAAGACGAAGGCGGCTCCGTTGCGTGCACTTTGGACGGAGTATTCCGGTTCCTCGATTTTGTAGAGGAAAACCGCAACGGCCGTCCAACAGCGGTTATGCTGATGTCAGACCATTTGAATCATAGCCCAAATGTGGCCAATGCATTGGACGGTGATCTTCGGACCAACGTGATCATGATGCTAGGCATGGGCTTTGAGGGCGCAACAGGTATGGCCGGTGATAAAATTGACCGTACTGCTACAATGATGGACGTGTACCCAACTATGCTTTCGTGGCTCGGATTCGCGTCCCCCGATGCGAAAGGTGGCCTTGGTATTTCGCTGTTCAGCAAGGATCAAACCCTGATCGAGGAAAAGGGGCTTGACCTATTAGACCGCGAATTGATCCCTAATCCTGAGTTGGGCAAGCTTATCTGGAATTAACCCACGATCATTTGCTTGCAGCATGGCCCTATGCCCCCTATCAAGCGGCGCAATCAATAGGAGTGTCCGACATGGGTTTCAAAATGGGTATCGTGGGTCTGCCGAACGTCGGTAAATCGACCCTGTTCAACGCGCTGACCAAAACAGCGGCGGCGCAAGCGGCGAATTTCCCGTTCTGCACCATTGAACCAAATGTCGGTGATGTCGGCGTGCCTGATGCACGCCTTGATAAACTGGCCGCGATCGCGAGCTCCAAGACCATCATTCCGACCCGAATGACATTCGTCGATATTGCGGGGCTGGTCAAAGGTGCGTCCAAGGGTGAGGGCCTCGGCAATCAGTTCCTTGCCAACATTCGCGAGTGCGACGCCATCGCCCACGTCCTGCGCTGTTTTGAAGACGACGACATCACCCATGTTGAGGGCCGTGTTGATCCGGTTGAAGACGCCGAGGTGATCGAAACCGAACTCATGCTCGCTGATCTTGATAGCATCGAAAAGCGCCTCGCCAATCTCACGCGCAAAGTCCGTGGCGGCGACAAAGACGCCGTTGATCAGGTCCGTCTGTTGGAAATGGCCAAGTCCGCGATTGAAGACGGCAAACCCGCCCGCACATGTGATGTGGATGAGGACGACGCCAAACAGTGGAAAATGCTGCAACTGCTGACCACGAAACCCGTGCTCTATGTCTGCAACGTCGAAGAAGACAGCGCAGGCGAGGGGAATTCACAGTCCAAACGCGTTGGCGAAATGGCCGCTGCCCAAGGCAACAGCCACGTCGTCATCTCTGCACGTATCGAAGAAGAAATCAGCCAGCTTGAACCCGATGAAGCCGAAATGTTCCTCGGCGAAATGGGCCTAGAAGAAGCGGGGCTGGATCGCCTTATCCGCGCAGGCTACGAACTGCTCCACCTGCAAACCTACTTCACCGTCGGCCCGAAAGAGGCCCGCGCATGGACAATCCGCGAAGGCACATCTGCCCCCCAAGCCGCCGGCGTCATCCACGGCGATTTTGAACGCGGCTTCATCCGCGCCGAAACCATCGCCTATGATGATTTCGTGACATTGGGCGGCGAACAACCATCCAAAGAAGCGGGCAAGATGCGGGCAGAGGGCAAGGGTTACATCGTTAAAGACGGCGATGTGCTGCATTTCTTGTTTAATACTTAACTCGCTTGATCACGCGCCGCAGCGATTTGCGTCAGCAGGTCGTTGCACCGCTCGGCCAATGGCTCGTGCGTTTTGACCATGACCGGCCTTGCGTCATTCAGGCGTTTTTCAGCCTCGTCCAAATGCCATGGGTCGGGGTCAAGCGCAAAGCGATCAAGCGCCAATTCCCCCAATCCACCAATCAGGTTCGCCCAATCATATAGTGCACTGTCGGGGCTGGTGACCGCCAGACACTCTTCATAAAGCGTCTCGGCGTCATCGAATAAAGTGGCGTTCTTTGTCATACGTCCAAGGGATCGTAGGTCAATTGCGAGGCCCAGTTTATGGCTTGCCCGACCCTCAAGTGTTATGCCTTGAGCTTTAATCGATAATATGTCTTGGCGTATCGAAATAGCCTCTAAAAGAAGTGCTTCATTCTTCTCGATATTTGCGAGTGCCGCAATAGCGGTGCTTAGGCTGTTATGCGAGCTTGCCCAGTCATCGGGTTCATCATTGTGTGCCCAAAGCCGGATCGCAGCGCGGAGTGCTGCGACGGAAGCGCGTAAAACATTGGGGTCGTTATCTCGCTCCCCAAGTTCACATAGCACCTGCCCAAGGTTTTGTTGGTCAATGGCTTGGTTTATGCGTGGTTCATTTTTTGCACTTTTATTGATTGCCGTTTGAAATGCATTTTCGGCGGAGTGTAAGGAACGCTAGATCAATTTTGCGACGTCCGATCGCAAAGCGGGCATTGCCTAGGTCGGTCAAGGCTTGGCTTTCCTGCCAGCGTTTGGCGCGCTTCAGATTGCGGTTGGCCAGCATCAGCGAGACGCGCAAATCAAATGGATCGCCTTGGCGTTTCCCTTGCTCATTCCATCGCTGCATTTTGTCGCGCGTCGCATCAAACACGCCGCCCGCTGGTGCCTGCCGCTTCAAATCGCTGATAATCCGATCTGCGGCGGCCGTGGGATCATTGCGCAAGCGGTCATGATCCAATCGCTGGTTCAACAATTGGCGGTGTTGCTCGTCTTCGCGGTCCTTGTTTGCCTTGTGCGCGGCGCGCATCCGCTTTTCTTCGGCATCCAGCAGATCATTGGCCGCATCCAATGCCCCAGCGGCATTTAGCTTGGCCACCTCTGCCATCACCGCATTTAGCTGGCTGCCTGAATTACCGATTGGCATTTCACCACGCAACCTGATGCGTTCGGCCGCGCGTAGGGCGTTGGACAGACCAATAAACGCAGTGCTTTGATCGGTATAATTCCCCTCGGCATGTGTGTTTGCCAAAAGGATCAATAGATCTTCACTGCTTTGCGGAATAGTGTCTGACCGCTTCACCATGTCGTAAAGGTGATCGGCCTTGCGCTCTTGTTCTGTCTCATCCCCGTCTTGGGTGGTGTCTGTGTCCAGAAACTTGTCGATCCAACTATCGTCCATTTTAAGCGCTTTGATAAAACGACCGATCGTGCGTGAATTGAGCGTGTCTTTGGACCCGTTTTCAACCTTGGAAATAAAAGATTTCCCAACAGGCGGATCAAACTGTCCGCCCAGCTCGTCGAGCGTCCAAGTCTAAGGGGACCGCGCCCGTTTTACCGCGATGCCAAATGCCTTGAGGTCTTCTTGGGAAACTTTAGACAACTTTGCGCAAATCCTGACCACTGAAGGGAACTTTGAACCCGAACCGTCAACTCTCTGTCAGCGATTTCGTCCCCGCAAACGACCATATTGATGCCAAGGGGTCAAGCGATCCCCCGATGACTGGCCAGTCGTCTTCTTTATCTCTCAAAGAGGATGACACTCATGACGATTGAATTTTTCACCTATGCCCTATCCGTGTTCTGCGCGTGGGCCACAACACCCGACGGCAGCAACCTGTTGTTCGCCGCGTTCACCTTCGCCGCCATCGCAGGCGCGGCACCCCGCGCGGTGCTGCTGGCGACGATCGCGCTGCATATCTTGCAGGTCGTGTTTTAACTGAAGCGCTGATGGCTGCCTGCAATTGTATCGTCCAAGCTTTTGGCAATAAACCGAGCAAGGTCCTTGGCGGACTTGTCCTTCAGCGGGGCCAGTGCCTTTGCCGATAGGGCCGCGGTAAAAAATGTCGCGGCACCGCCCGCAAATGTTAAATCGACGGTCGTCGCGATCACACCAAACGCAGCGGCAAGATTGCCCGCCTGTAAACCTTTTTCCAGCATTGAGGGTCTCATTGCGGTTGATATGAACATATCGGATCGCAACTGCCAACCGTGCCGGGTGCATCATCGGTGCCATACGCAAGTCATACGTCGATCATACGCGAAAAATACCACCCCAAATTCCCCCTTTTGCCCCTTGCCCCCCTCAAAGCCTATCGCTAAACGGGTCAGCGGAGACGTGGCCGAGTGGTCGAAGGCGCTCCCCT
>CAXHZK010000017.1:0-50802 GCA_964021915.1 uncultured Roseobacteraceae bacterium
ACTCTCGTTAAGCAAAACTACCGCTCTGTCTCAAAGGCCGTGACGGGATACAGTTCATTCAGTAAACGAAATTATGTCCTACCCCACACCAAGTCACCAGTCGGAAGCCTTCTCAATTACTCAAATCATAGCGGAAGGGCTTCGCAAAAAAGGCTTTGATGGAGTATCCTTTAAGAGTAGCGTTCACACTGGCCATAATCTTTGTCTGTTTAGGCCTGAAGTGTTTTCCCAAGTTGCGGGTACAGCTGAAGTAGTGCGTGTGAAGGAGGTTCTTTATAAAACTGAACCATGCCCAGCTATGCGCGATGGAAATTCTTCATAAAGTGCAATTGGGATAGACTGCATAGTCTACCAAGCATGCGGTACTTGGAGACAGCCCAAGTGATTGCCAGATTTCAGTGTGATTTTTTTTGGTTGCCCTTCGCATAGAGGAAAAGTTGAATAGATTCAGGTCGTTATGCTTTTGGTCTGAAAATACAGTTGCAGCAGCAATCAAAATGAGGAGCTGCTGCGATGAGCTATATTGCAAAACTGAACTTGAAGACCGTACAACGAACCGTTCAAAAAGATCCGGTGCTTGCACGACGTGAAAAGCTAGCTGTTGCGATTGAAGAACAGGGTAGGGTGCTTGCTGCCATGTTGGCTGGCGATGAATACACCGTTAAATCTAAGCGTTGGCAGACAAATGAAGCTGGTGAGCGTCTTCGCGTCGAGCATGAAAAACGTGTACGCGCTTGGTTTTTTGAGCAAGACAACGGCTTCTATGTGCAGTGTCGATACGGTAGCCGCGTTTTAAGCATTAACGGCAAGAGCAACGCCGTGTTTGTGGACAAGCTGGACGATGTTGCTGGCGTGCTTGACGCTTTTAAACAGGCTGCGATAGCTGGTGAATTGGACAGCGCCATTGCAATCTTAATGAAAGCACGTTCAAGTTAGCTAACAGCGTTTCAAAGCAAGCGCAGTAGATGATTTACGTATTATTTACATGAAGTATTTTGGTTGCGTAAGCTGTTGATAAAGAATGGGTAATAAAGATACTAGCTTAGCAAAACGTTAATCGCTGGACGACAATGGATTTGGAAACGGGCGGCCAATTTGGTCGCCCTTTTTCGTTTTCGAACAAGAGAACAGTTAGATATATTTGCCCGCACACTTTGCGCTGACCGAATCTGGCAATATCGCGGATCTGGTGAAGGCGGCGGCACTGGCAACATTGATCTGCCATACGCCGCAAGGCCGTCGCGCGGATCATGTTCCGATGGTTATCACGGCTCAGCGCGTGATCGGGTAAGTGGCCTTGGCGGTGTTTTAAGCGAATGAAAAATACATCTCATTCAATTGGTATCCAAGCCAGACGGACACCCATCAGGTCGTCCCGACGTGAAACTATGTTGCGGCCCAGGTGCATGGCACAATCCGGTTTTGCCATGACCCGGAGGTAATGCGCGCCGCTGTCGGGTGACTGACCAAGATGATGGAACATCGCATGAACGGCGATCAGGCGTGGGAGGTGGGCGATACACAGCCTCAATTTTTTGCCAAACAAAAGCTAAGCCAGAACAAACCTGAAATGGATCGGTTTGGCGCGGCCCAAGGCGTGGCGGCGGCGGAAAATGCCCAGATGGCCAAAAGAGAATCCGCGCGCCAAAGACATCCGTGTGATCACCGTGTATGCATACCGCCATGCATGTTGATCTAGACACACAAGCCCGCGCCGCATGGCCAGACATTGCTGCAAGGGCCGGAATGGCGCATGACGGCTGGTCGTTATTACGCTTGTCGCGGCGCCAAGACGGCGACATTAGCCGTATTGCGTTTCTTGCTCAACACCCGAATGCGGGTCAATATACCTACAAATTCCAACAACTGCCCCACGATCAAGAACATTATGTCCGTGATTACCAACGATACGTGCGGGCGTTTGAATCCTTTGATGCCACGCCAACGCTCCGCATTGTTGCGCCGGTCTTCTGCCACCCAGGCTTCCAAGCCAGTATTTTTCGATTTGTCCAAGGTCGTCCCGTTTCGGCTTGGATGAACGATCGCACAATGGGTCATGTTCAAAAACTTGACCTTTTGCGCCACGTCGGGCAATGGCTGGCGCGCTATCACCTATCACAACCCATCGCGCCGCGCGTCTTTAAGCCGAAGTACACGTTAGACTTCTACAGTCAGGTGCAGTGCGATATCATTGCTGGCCGTACCCAAGTGCCCGCGAAACAGCTATTCCTAAAGGGCATTCAAAAACTCCACGACATTGCGCCTGAATTCGCGGATCAATCCACCATTGCGGCGGCTCAACATGGTGACTTCCACCTTGGGAATGTCATTTATGATGGGACATGCCTCACGGGGATCGATATCTCGCAAGATCAGGTCGGGCCAATTGGATATGATGTTGCAAGGGTATTGCTTCACTATTCGATACTCCAACAAAACGCGTCACGGTTGCCCCATGAGATAATCCCCCAGCGTCAGGTTGATGCGTTTTTCTCTGGCTATGATTTGGCGCGCGCCGATGACCCCAGCGTCCAATTTCTGCTTTACGCACGTATCTTGGCAACGCTGCTGCAAATTCCGCAGGCCAAAGGCGATCGCACTGATGCCAAACAACGTACATTGCAACGGATCAAGCCCATCGCGAAAGACGTGTTTACCTAAGTGGCCCTTGCGTGATCGTCGCCATGGGATGGTTTCAGTCTTGCAGAATCTATGAGAACGCGAAAACTTGCTAGCGATGTGGGGACGATTAACAGCAACCGAACAACGCCGCGGGCTTTTGATGATCAGCCCGCCGTTGATCTATGCCATTTTGATGCTGGCGGTTCCAATAGGTGCGATTGTTCTGTTCAGTTTCTGGACGCAAGATTTTATGGATTTGAACACGACGTTTACGTTGGATAATTACCGTGAAATTTTTGACAAACCGGTATTTTTGGCGCTGTTAAAGCGGTCCATTTTTGTCTCGGGATGTGTGACCCTGATCACTGTCGTGTTGGCCTATCCTGTGGCCTATTTCATATCATTTCATGTCGCACCGCGTCGTAAGTCACTGTGGCTATTTCTGATTACTATACCCTTTTGGACATCGTATTTGATCCGCGTTTTTCTATGGAAGGTGATTTTGGGGTATAATGGCGTGGTCAATAGCGGTCTGGTGCAGATCGGTTTGATAGATGAGCCGCTGACGTTTATTTTGTATAATGTGAATGCCGTCATAATTACGCTTGCGCATGCGTTTGCCCCGTTTGCGATTTTGCCGATCTTTGTTGCGTTGGAAAAAATTGATCGTTCGCTGTTAGAGGCGAGCCAGGACTTGGGCGAAAGCAAGTTTTCGACGTTTTTCCGTGTCACATTGCCCCTATCAATGCCGGGCTTGGTCGCAGCTGTCTTGATCGTTTTCATCCCGACAATCGGTGATTACGTAACACCGGAATTGATGGGCGGCGCAGGCGGTAAACTCATTGCGAATATGATTCAAACCCAATTTTTGGCGCTCAATAACGCGCCGCTTGGTGCTGCTTTGGCGATCATTGCAATGCTCAGCGTTTCGGCAATTAGCCTTGGGTTTGTTTTTGCCAACCGCCGCTGGTTGCGGGGGCGATCATGAGTTTGCGTATTTACGCCATCGCATATTTGGTTTTTCTGTATGCGCCGATTTTCCTGCTTCCACTGTTTGCATTTAACGATGCGACAATCATTGCATTTCCATTATCGGGGTTCACCACCGATTGGTTTGCCCAGCTCATGACAACCGAAGCCTTGCATCGTGCCGTGCAAAATTCTTTGTTTATTGCTGTTGTTACGGCTCTGACGTCAACTGTTTTGGGGATTTGTGCCGCTCGGGCGGGTGTCATGGCCAATTTTCCGTTCAAGCGTTCGATCATGGGCTTTGTGATGATCCCGCTGGTGTTGCCCGAGATAATTGTTGCTGTATCGCTGCTCGTGATCGCAGTGCAAATTTTAGGTCTGTCGCTATCGAATTGGACGGTGATTGCAGCGCATGTGTTGATTTGCACGCCTTTTTCTATCGCTATCCTTAACGGCGCGTTTCAAAACCTTGATCCCGCGATGGAAGAGGCGGCCATGGATCTAGGCGAAACGCGCTGGGGGGCATTTCGCTCCATTACGTTGCCATTGGTGATGCCGGGTATCATTTCAAGCTGTTTGATTGCGTTCACGATCAGTTTGGATGAATTTATTATCGCATTCTTCCTGACTGGCGCTGATCCGACAATGCCTGTCTATATCTGGAGCCTGCTCCGTTTCCCTGGATCATTGCCCATGGTTATGGCTTTAGGCACAATTCTTGTCGGCTTGTCTGTAGTTCTACTGACAATCGCTGAAATTTTCCGCCGGCGTGGCCTGAAACGCGCGGGTGTCCAAGACAAAGGCGGCTTTTTATGACCGGTTTGATTTCCCTCAATAGCGTTAACAAGTTTTATGGTGATTATCATGCGTTGCGTAATATTGATTTGACCATCGATGAGGGTGAATTCTTTTCGCTTTTAGGGCCGTCGGGATGTGGGAAAACAACGCTGTTGCGCACGATTGCAGGGTTTGAAGGTGTGTCTGATGGAACCGTTATGATCGGCGGTAAGGATATGCTTGATGTTCCTGCCAACCAGCGCCCGACAAATATGGTGTTTCAGTCATATGCGATCTTCCCGCATTTGACCGTTGCTGAAAACGTGGCCTTTGGCCTGCGCAAGCGTAAGGATTTGGACAAGGCGGCCAAAGCATTGGCTGTAACAGATGCCCTTCGCATGGTTGGCCTTGAGGGATTTGGTGCCAGAGCGGCTCATGCGCTATCGGGTGGGCAACGACAGCGTGTTGCACTTGCAAGAGCACTGATCCTAAAACCCAAGGTTTTGTTGCTGGATGAGCCGCTGTCCGCGCTTGACCGCAAAATGCGTGAACAGATGCAAGTTGAGCTGATGCAATTGCAGCGGCAGGTTGGAATTACATTTGTGCTTGTGACACACGACCAAGAAGAGGCGCTGGTTATGTCCGACCGCATTGCCGTGATGTTCGAAGGTGAGATCGGCCAATTAGCCGATCCGGAGACGCTATATCGCCGTCCAAACTCTCGCCGCGTTGCAAATTTTATTGGGAAAATGAACTTTCTTAACGCAAATGTTCATGCGGTCACGGATAAAATCACTGTGAGCGTTGATGGCCTCGGTCAATGCGCAATTGAGGCCGAGCAGGCGCCATCAGGCGTGACTGTCGGGGATATGGCTGCGGGCATCAGGCCAGAGACATTATCTATCCTGTTTGATGGTGAAACGACGAAAGGCGAAACCGTTCAAGGCACAGTCGACGAGGTCGTTTATTACGGTGACATGACCTATTACGACGTGCGGGTAGACGGCGTTCAGGAACCGTTGAATATCGCGATGAAAAACCTGATCGGTCGACCGGTTCTTGATGTAGGAGCATCGACGACAGTTGTTTGGGATCCGCGGTCTCTGGTATTATTGGCACCATAACGCAACCGCATTATTTTATCGGAATAGAGACCCGTAGCGCCAAAGTCTCTAACCCCGGGTTCAATGCCCGCGTGTCTGCATTCGATCTGTGGTCATATGATGTCAGCACTGTCGTGCCATTAGACAGCTGAATACCAACACCGAAACTTGATCTGAATTGCAGCGCTCCGCCAATATCAGGCCCGTCACCGTGTAAATATATGCCCGGCAAAAGCGACGTTTCTACAAAGAACGGACCGCCAAATTGGTCAATTGTCGACCACTTTGCACCTGCGCCGATCCATGCATCACCCTGATCGGTGATCGAGGCTGCAATGGTTGGCTGGTACGGGCCGAACCCTCGGTCAAAGTCGTAACCAACGAGAATTTCTTCGCCGATGAAATCATTTTGAAATTCAACCTTAGCAAGCTGTAAAGACAGATTTTCTGACTGCTGGTTTTCAGCCAGACAGCCTGTTGGGCAGTCGTTGAACGCCATATCGGTCAGGCTCGTGACTAAAAATATTACGGCCAAAGTTCCGTCCATAAGTCTTCTCCTAGGTGTCGCTTGCAAGCAGGCCCAGCCCGCGCAAATAGATGCCAATGCCACTTTCGAGCAAATCCTCGGGTGGAAAGGGCGATTTGGTCCCGGGGCTTCCTCGTGCAAATAGCTCAACGACGCCATGGGACAGGGCCCAGATATGAGCAGAAAACATCTGTGGGGGAGGGCGCTTTTCTTCGGGGATGTGCTGGCTCAATGCAATTGCAGCTGTTTCCAGCACACCCAATGCCCGCGTCGCCACGGCATTGAGTTCGGGCGTGCGATTGATCGAAATACCGCTTTCAAACATAGCGACATAATGGCCGGGGAATTGCTTGGCAAATGCAAGGTATGCACGCCCTGTCGCCTCAAACGCGGTGAGGTCGGAAGGCAGTCCACCCTGATAAGCCACTTCAAGCATATCGCCAAAAATTCCGTAACCTTGACGCGCGGCTTCAGCGATCAGGTCCTCGCGACCCTCAAAGTGGCGGTAGACAGCGGCGGGCGTGACGCCAGCCTCTCTCGCGGCTTCAGACAGGGTAAAGCCAGTAGGCCCCTTGCGTTCGATCAGTGACAAGCAGCCAGCGACGAGTGCCTCTCTTAGGTTGCCGTGATGATAACCGCGTTTACCCATGCCAAAGCGCAATGCTACCGGCTACATCGCCATCAATCGCACCTAAGCCGTCGGTATTTTTACCACTATAATTGATGGGCGTCAGAACGGACCTGATCGCATTTAACCGCGCGCGGCGCTTGTCGTCCGACCGGATGATGGTCCATGGCGCGTGATCACTGTTGGTCCGATCAAGTGTTTCATCAATGGCTTGGGTGTAGTCGTCCCATTTGTTGAGGCCCTCAACATCAATCCAGCTTAATTTCCATTGTTTCAATGGATCGGTCTCGCGATCGAGAAAACGCTTCAGCTGGGTTGCTTGACCGACGTTCAGCCAAATCTTGAATAGTTTGATACCGTCAGCAATCAGCATTTTTTCAAAGTCGTTGACCTGCGCGAACCACGCTTGGCGTTGTTCCGGTGTGCAAAAGCCAAAGACATGTTCAACAACGCCTCTGTTATACCAGCTTCGATCAAAGAATATCACTTCACCTTTGGTTGGCATGTGCTTGATATAGCGTTGAAAATACCATTCACCCTGCTCGTCTTCAGACGGTTTTGAAAGGGCGACCACCTTGGCGTGACGTGGGTTCAGGTTTTCAGCAAACCGTTTGATTGTGCCACCTTTGCCGGCTGCATCACGGCCTTCAAAGACAACAACAATGCGTTCACCGCTCTCGCGTGCCCATGTTTGAAGCCGGACCAATTCGATTTGTAACGCTGCAAGCTCGCGTTCATAAGCCTTGCGGCCCATCCGCGTTTCATAAGGATACTCGGCATTCAGAATATCCCCCTTTTTCGCGTTCGTGATTGCGTCGCGCACCTCTGCTGGGGCGTCTTCTTTGTAAAACCGGCTAATCCCGCCTTCAAATGGCAATGTCATGTGCGATCCTATTGTTGCTTTCCCTAATATGGGCATGCATCGGCCCTAGCGCAATCCGGCACGCCTTGCGGCACGGTTAATCGCAGCAATCGTGGCTTCAGGGTCAACGTGATGGGGCATATGGCCGACGCCAACAAGTTCGGTCAGCTTACCAATTTTGGCCACTTTAATAAATTCGCGGGCATGCACATGAATTGGCACTGTTTTATCGGCATCACCATGGATCATTTCAACTGGTATGGTCAGTTCGTCGTAGCGTTTTGATAATGCGATGACGTGCGGCTTTAACTGATTGACCTGCCGTACATTGGCCCGAAAGCTGTCGGGTCGAACGATGAGTGTAGCGCCGAGGTGCTCGGCATAGCCAGAAGGGGCCACCTGCGGTGCAAATGTGTCGACGACTGCGTTTGAGACAATGGTGTCTGTCGCAAGTGCTGAGAGAATTGGCACAACGATTGCACCGCCGATCGCGCTGCCGTTCACGGTATAATAGGCACCCAGCCCATCAGGCCATGGCATCGATACCCCTGCGATGGTGACGACGCTGCTGGCCGCTTGGTCGGATGGCGCGTCAAGGTCGCTGACAGCCCAGCCAAGTGCGACAATGCCACCAAAGCTGTGTCCTGCAACGATGGGCGCATCAATGCCGATTTCTGCTGAGGCTCGTTTTAGCAACTTAGCCTGTGCCACGGGGCTGTCGCCTTCTGTTGCAAATGCACCCGTTGCGATATCAGGCACCCGGTCTGTATAGCCGTGCCCCGGGCGATCAAACGCAGTAACCCGATAGTGATCTGTGAGGCGGCCCATTAAACCAAACGTGAAGTCGCGCAAATTTCCACCCGCACCATGGATAAGCACCAGATCGGGGCCATTGCCCTCTTGCACATAATGCACGCGCGCGCCGTCGACGTCGACAAAATTGCCAACGGGTGGGTTTGCGGTTTCAATTGCGCGCGTTTTGGCCGAATTGGTGCATCCGGTGACCGTTGCCGCAAGGCCGAGTGCAAGCGCTGTGTAGGTGAGTATTCTAGCGACCGATGTCATCAAGGTTATACTTTGTGGTTTGGTAAATTTCGTTGATCCAGTTACCATATAGAAGGTGCGCGTGACTTCTCCACTTATTCACTGGGGGCTGTTGTGGATTATCATCCGGATAGTAATTCTGCGGGATGTTAATCGGCGTGCCCTCAGCGACATCGCGATCGTATTCTTGTTTCAAAGTATCATTGTCATATTCAAAATGATTGAAAATATACAGCGCCCGATGGCTCGGATCTTCCACCAGACACGGACCTGAATCGTCGCTCGTTATCAGCGTCCGCAGCGCATCAATGCGCGAGATGTCATCTTCACGCATCTCGGTCCAACGGCTTACGGGGATTACGCAGTCATCTGAAAAACCACGCAAAAACGGGGATGAAGCATCAGTCAGATGATGCCGAAAGCAACCAAACGCCTTGTGCTCAAGGAGGTGCTTGGGCACATCATGAAAATAGTTGATCATCGCCATGCCGCCCCAACAAACGCCAAATGTTGAATGGACATTGGTTTGGGTCCAGTCGAAAACGTCGCGCAGTTCGTCCCAATATGTCACGTCGGTGAATTCAAGGTGCTCGATCGGGGCGCCAGTGATGATCAGCCCATCGAATTTCTGGTCTTTGACGTCCTGAAATGTTTGATAAAACTCTTCCATATGTTCGGCGGCCGTATTGCGCGTTTGGTGTTCGGACATCCGAATGAGGGTCAATTCGATTTGCAACGGCGTTGCCCCGATTAAACGCGCAAACTGATTTTCCGTCTGAATTTTCTTGGGCATCAAGTTCAGAAGGGCGATTTTTAGAGGCCGGATATCCTGACGTGCCGCTGCGTCTTCGTCCAATACCATCACGCCTTCGTTCGACAAAACGTCAAAGGCGGGTAGGGCAGAGGGCAATTTGATCGGCATCGGTGTCGTCCTTTTGGCGGGCCAGTAAAGTGAGATAGGCGGGCTAACTACGCATCTCAAGTGCGTTTGCAATCATACTAATGAAACCCTCAGTATCTTTGACTTCGGCCACTGCATCCATTGGGACTGTAATTCCCCAATTTTCGGCCATTGCCCTATAGCGCGGTTGGCGGTGGGCCAACGCTTTTGCAAATGCCCAGCGGATAAAATCATCCGGATTGACTTCGTCTGGATTGTCACCGGATGTGATTAAGTAGCTGCGCCACGTTTCCAGCAAGAACGTTGGATCATATGACATTGGCTTTGGTTCACGGTCAAAACGACGGATGAGTTCCTCGGTATGCGCATCGGATCCCTCAATCCAGACCATCAAAGTCTTTGACGACAAATCGGTTAAGATCGGATCGTTTGGATCATTAGCATCAACCCATTCGCAAATTGACCCGCCGGTATCGCAGACAAAATGCGGATACTGGTACAGATCATTGGCCCGATCAATAAAGCTGCCGGTGTCGTGTAATGCTGCGATTTCAGCGGCCTGAAACTGATCCTGACGACGCGTGTATTCATCCCACGCAAGGCCACCTTTGCTTTGATCACCAGGTTTGCCTAAATACGAGGACATCGGCTTTAGATCATCAAACGAAATATTTGAGCCGATATAAATACTGTTTGAACGTATTAAATCCCGCAAGAATGGGACTTTCATGGCTTCGCGTTTGGCATTATCGGCAATTTTTTCGCCCATATATCGCGTGCCAATTCGGTAATCGATTGAATAGTGAAACCAGTCACCACTATCGCGCAACATCGACGACAAATAGGTTTTGCCAAGTCCTGACATAGCGAACAACAGGACTCGTTTGTTTGGCGCGTCACGCCACTCGGATGCGGAATTATATATCATAGAGGTAGGGTTAATGCTGACGCAGGCCGTTTGCCAGTGCAATTTGACTGAAACAACAGCGCAAAGGCTATCAGCGTTATTAAGTTTCGTTTTCGCACCAAGGAAAAGTCGGGCTCAATACCCACGCCAAATCCAACCGCCGCCCAAAACGCGAGAGCTGTCTGGGTCGTAGAACACACAAGCCTGCCCGGGTGATACGCCTTCTTCTGCTGCCAACAGCTCTACCTCTGCCTCAGTGTCCGAGATAGGGCGCAGAACCGCATCTGTTGGCGGGCGAGTGGACCGGACACGCACTGCAATTTTGCGCTCGCCCCCAGCGAAAAAACCGTCATCGCCGATCCAATTGATTTCACGTAGCGGCACCCGACGGGTCGCAAGCAGGGACTTGGGGCCAACAATGACTTGTTTGGCGTCTACATCCAAACGCACAACATAAAGAGGGTCAGCCAATCCACCAATGCCGAGGCCACGCCGCTGGCCAATCGTATAGTGAATGACGCCACGGTGTTGGCCCAATACATTTCCGTCGACATCAACAATATCGCCCGGTGCAGCCGACCCTGGCCGAAGTTTTTCAATAATTGCTGCGTAATTGCCATCGGGGACAAAACAGATGTCTTGGCTATCTGGCTTGTCTGCTACCGACAGCCCGTATTTGGCGGCCAACGCACGGGTCGCATCCTTGGACGGGTGGTGGCCCAGCGGGAAGCGCAGATAATCTAGCTGCTCTTGGGTGGTCGAGAATAGGAAATAGCTTTGGTCCTTGGTTGGATCCGCCGCGCTGTGTAACTCAGCGCCCTGATCCCCCATCATCCGTTGGATATAATGGCCTGTGGCCATACAGTCGGCATCCAAGTCCCTTGCCGTTTCCAGCAGGTCCTTAAATTTCACCCGTTCATTGCAACGAATGCAAGGCACGGGCGTCGCACCCGCCAAATAGCTGTCCGCAAATTCATCAATTACGGCCTCTTGGAATTTGTTTTCATAGTCGAGCACGTAATGCGGAAAGCCCATTTCTTCTGCCACGCGGCGCGCATCATGAATGTCACGCCCTGCGCAACACGCGCCCTTTTTGGCCAAAGCAGCGCCATGGTCGTATAACTGTAGCGTCACGCCAACAACATCATAACCTTGCTCGGCTAACATCGCAGCCACAACCGAACTATCGACACCACCAGACATCGCAACGACGACCCTCGTCTCGCTTGGGGGCTTTGCAAACCCGAGTGAATTTAGCGGCTGATCAAGTGACATTTCAAATCCTTTGAAAACTTGCTGCGAAATATAGGTATTCGGTGCCCATTCACAAGGTGAGACTACACCACTGATTAAAGGTTTTCATCCATTGATCGTTACGGGAATAACGAAAAGGGTGAAGTCATGTATTTAAAGAAAATTGAAGGTCCGCGATCAGTCACATTGCCAGACGGCACAGTTATGACGCGGGCCGACCTGCCGCCATCGAATACAATTCGCTGGGTCGCATCACGCAAAGCATTGGTAATTCAAGGCATCTGGTCGGGTCTAATCACGCGAAATCAAGCGATTGAGGCCTATCAGCTTTCTGAATTGGAATTGGATGAATGGGAAAATGCGGTTCGAAACCACGGTGTGCATGCGCTCAAGGCGACGACCAAAGAAAAATATAGACAACTATAAGTAGAATTTGATAAAAATTATCAGCTGTTAAACACCAATTAACCATTCGGCGTTTACCTAGCTTTGACATTAGACAAAGCGGAGAGACTGGATGCGTATATTATTGGTAGAAGACGACCCAACAACCTCCAAAAGCATTGAATTGATGCTGACCCACGCAAACTTAAATGTTTATGCGACTGATTTGGGGGAAGAGGGGATCGATCTGGCAAAGCTGTATGATTACGACTTGATCCTTCTCGACCTCAATCTGCCTGATATGAATGGCCATGAGGTATTGCGTCAAATTAGATTAAGCCGCGTTGATACGCCTATCTTAATTTTGACCGGCGACGATGATACGGAAAGTAAGATCAAGAGCTTTGGCTTTGGTGCCGATGATTATCTGACCAAACCGTTCCACCGCGAAGAACTTATTGCGCGTATTCATGCGATTATTCGCCGTTCAAAAGGGCATGCCCAATCGATTATTAAGACGGGGCAAATTGACGTGAACCTTGACGCAAAAACTGTCGAAACCGGTGGCGCAACGGTCCACTTAACGGGCAAAGAATATCAAATGCTTGAATTGCTGAGCCTGCGCAAAGGTACAACTTTAACGAAAGAGATGTTTCTCAATCACCTTTATGGCGGCATGGACGAACCCGAATTGAAAATTATCGATGTGTTCATCTGCAAATTGCGCAAGAAATTGGCAGAAGCGACGGATGGCGACAATTACATCGAAACAGTTTGGGGCCGTGGCTATGTCTTGCGCGATCCAGAGCCGGTATTGGCGGTCGAAAAAATTGCTATTGGGGCCTGATCAGTCTTGGGGCACTAGACGGCGCCGCGAACATGTCTAAAACTTACTGGAAATTGGGCCAAGGTGTTGGCCCAAATTCTGGGAATATTAAATATGTCTATCACCGGCGACATTGAAGATCTGTTAAGCGTAGATGTCGTCGATATAGATGCAAAGGATGCAGCAAAGTATTTAGCGCGACTTTCAGAAATTCTGACAACCGCAAACAACAGCTACTATCAGGATGACGCGCCAGAGATTTCTGACGCTCAATACGACCGTTTAAAGCGGCTCAATCTTGATCTGGAAATTCGTTTTCCGCAAAATAAACGTCAGGATAGCCCGACAAATCAAATAGGCGCGACGCCTAAATCGGGCTTTTCAAAAATCACTCACGCCGTTCGGATGTTAAGCCTTTCAAACGCGTTTAATGATGCTGATGTGGCCGACTTTGACGATGGTATTCGACGGTTTTTGGGCATGTCGGCGGATGATTTGTTATTTTACACAGCAGAGCCAAAAATTGACGGGCTGTCACTTTCACTACGATATGAAAATGGTGCTTTGGTCTACGCTGTCACGAGGGGTGATGGCTCTGTCGGTGAAAATGTTACAGCAAATGCCCTAACGATTTCGGACATACCGCAACACATTGCGGATGCACCGCGCATATTAGAAGTGCGTGGTGAGGTTTATATGTCCCACATTGATTTTGCGGACATCAATGAAAGACAAGGGCAAATTGGGCAGAAACAGTTTGCCAACCCAAGGAATGCTGCCGCAGGTTCATTACGCCAACTCGATTCAGAAATCACAAAATCGCGCCCGCTGCGGTTTTTTGCATATGCATGGGGGGAAGTGTCTGAACCCTTCGCCACCAGTCAAACTGAGGCGATCCAAGCGCTGAAGAACTTCGGCTTTGTCACAAACCCACTTACAAAACAATTTGGCTCACTTCAGTCGTTATTGGCGCATTTTCAATTCATTGAGGAACAACGCGCAACATTGGGATATGATATCGATGGCGTCGTATATAAAATTGACGATCTTGATCTTCAACGCCGCCTTGGATTTCGCAGCACAACGCCGCGATGGGCGATTGCGCATAAATTTCCAGCCGAGTTAGCATGGACACGCCTTGATGATATTGAAATTCAGGTTGGCCGAACTGGCGCATTGTCTCCTGTTGCGCGATTGGCACCGGTAACGGTTGGCGGCGTTGTGGTATCGAACGCGACTTTGCATAATGAGGATTATATCGCAGGCAAGGGCGGGAAAGGCGAAAATATCCGTGAAGGGGGCGATATTCGGCCCGGCGATTGGGTCCAAATTTACCGTGCGGGCGACGTTATTCCGAAAATCAAGAATGTCGATATTAGCAAACGACCCGAGGGCACGATCCCTTTTCAATTTCCGACCAGCTGCCCTGAATGCGGCTCTGCTGCAATTCGCGAAACAGGTGATGCGGTGCGGCGCTGTTCAGGTGGTCTAATTTGCCCCGCCCAAGCTATTGAAAGGCTGAAACATTTCGTTAGCCGAGGCGCATTTGATATTGACGGTCTAGGCGCCAAGCAAATCGAACAGTTTTATAACGATGGATGGGTGGCCTCTCCGGCTGATATTTTTACCCTCCGCGATCGTTATAGCCACGGGATGCAACAGCTCAAAAATCGTGAGGGTTGGGGCGCAAAGAGCGCTGATAAGCTGTTTGCTGCAATTGAAGAGCGCCGAAAAATACCGTTGAACAAGATGCTCTTCGGGCTTGGTATTCGCCATGTGGGGGATGTGAATGCCAATTTAATTGCACGCCATTATGGAAATTGGCCGACACTTGAAAATGCAATGAACCAAGCGGTAATTGGCGAAGGGGAAATTTGGGAGACACTCACTAACATCGATGGTGTCGGAGATGTGATGGCGACGTCGCTCATAACGGCCTTTCAAAACGAGGCTGAGCGAGCGTCAATTGACCGGCTCGTGGGCCAGCTTGATATCCAAGAGATTGCTCAAGTTGAAAACGTCGACAGCCCCGTTGCCGGGAAAACGCTTGTATTCACCGGCTCGCTTGAAAAAATGAGCAGAGCCGAGGCGAAAGCGCGGGCCGAAACGCTTGGCGCTAAGGTGGCAGGGTCCGTGAGCGCGAAAACGGATCTTTTGATCGCTGGTCCTGGGGCGGGATCAAAGGCGAAAAAAGCGAGTGAGTTGGGAATTGAAACAATAGATGAGGATGAATGGCTCAAACTCATCGAGGGGTTATGAGCGGCCGTCCGGAAATCCTGTGGCCCATATTCGGGGTGGTTTCAAAGCTTGACGGAATTGGACCGAAAACTGCGGTAAACCTCGCCTCGGCCGGTATCGAAAAACCGCGCGATATCCTTATGACATTGCCCAATAGCGGGATTGACCGCAGGATGCGTGAAACAGTCAAAGATGCACCATTGCCTTGCGTCGTGACTGTGGCGGTCACAATCGGTAATCACTACCCACCGACGAGCCGCGGTCGGCCATATCGTATTCATGTCACAGATGCAGGCACAACGTTTCAATTGGTCTTCTTCCATGCGCGCGGCGACTATCTGCAAAAACAATTGCCGACGGGGCAGAGGCGCATCGTTTCTGGTAAAGTTGAGGCGTTCGACAGCATTGCGCAGATGGTCCACCCTGATCATATGGTGCGCACGGATCGCGCTGACACCATCCCCGAGTTTGAGCCAGTTTACCCGCTCTACGCCGGGGTTTCACAAAAACTGATGTGGAAGGCGACCCGTAGCGCCATTGATTTGGCGCCGGATTTGGATGAATGGATTGACCCTCAATTATTGAAACAACATGGATGGCCTAGCTGGCGCGATGCGCTCATCGAGGCGCATACCCCTGATGAAATGTCTGATATTCAGTTAGGAAACAGGGCGCAGCAACGGCTGGCCTATGACGAATTGTTCGCGCATCAACTTACGCTGGCACTTGCGCGTGCGCAGTCGAGAAAATCAAAAGGGATTGCTTCGGTAGGGAATGGCGACATCCGACGACAACTGCTTGGGGCATTGCCATATTCGCCGACCGGTGCTCAAACTCGCGCAATTCAAGAGATTATTAGCGACCTTGGCGCACCAGTCCGTATGAACCGCTTGTTACAAGGCGATGTCGGTTCGGGAAAAACGCTTGTCGCCTTGATGGCCCTGATCGCAGTGGTCGAGGCAGGCGGGCAGGGCGTCATGATGGCGCCAACTGGCATATTGGCACAACAACATTTTGAAGGGCTACGCAGTTTGGCCGCGTCTGCCGGTGTCACGCTGGATATTTTAACTGGCAGGGACAAGGGCCAAGAGCGCACGCGTAAACTGGCTGCACTGGCCAGCGGTGACTTGCAAATCTTGGTTGGAACACATGCAGTGTTCCAAAAGGACGTGCATTTTCATGATCTTCGATTAGCTGTGATTGATGAACAACACCGGTTTGGCGTGGCGCAGCGGATGGAATTGGGTGCAAAGGGGCAGGCGGTTGATGTCTTGGTGATGACGGCCACGCCTATCCCACGGTCTCTGGCCTTGGCGCAATACGGCGACATGGATGTTTCTATCTTGGATGAAAAGCCGCCAGGCAGAATGCCGATCCAGACAGCACTGGTTTCAACTGCTCGCATGGATGAGGTCGTTGAAAAACTGCGGCAAGCGGTTCGCGATGGTAAACAGGCGTATTGGGTTTGTCCGTTAGTTGAGGAAAGCGAGCTGACGGATATGACAGCCGCCGAAGAACGGTTCAAACGGCTGCGGGTTGCTCTGGGTGAGGGGGTGGTTGGGCTTGTTCACGGACAAATGCCACCAGCCGAAAAGGATGCCGCAATGGCCGCATTTGTGGCAGGTGAAACCCAAGTCCTTGTTGCGACAACCGTTATCGAGGTCGGGGTTGATGTGCCTAACGCAACGATCATGATGATTGAGCGTGCCGAAAGTTTTGGGCTGGCTCAATTGCACCAATTGCGCGGCCGTGTTGGCAGGGGGGGCGGTAAATCAAGTTGCCTTTTGCTGTTTCAAGAACCGCTAAGCGAAACCGGACGTCGCAGATTAGAGATTATGCGTGATACAGAGGACGGCTTTGTCATCTCTCAAGAGGATCTGTCAATGCGGGGTGCTGGCGATGTTATTGGGACTGCACAATCAGGTATCCCACGATTCAGAATTGCGGATTTGGAACAGCAAGCAGACTTGATGCAAATTGCACAAAAAGACTGCAGAAAGCTCCTCAATGATGATCCCAATCTCAGTACTGACCGCGGAAAAGCGGCCAGAACCGCACTTTGGCTGATGGAGCAGGATAAAGCTATTCGTTTTATATCAGTGGGTTAACACTTTTGTTCGCAAATGTTCTCATTAAGTTCTTTACACATGGTTAATGATGTGAGAACAAAGTGGCAACAAAACGATTAACCAAATGAGGAAACGTATAATGGCGAAAGAAATCAAATCCGTGATCGCAAGATCCCGCGACACAATTGTCGCTGATGCCATTGGTGCTGTTTCGTTGGTGGTTATCCTTTTCGTTGGCCTGTCTCTGCCTGGGATGGTCTGACCTGCCTGCAATCGCGCGGTCCAAAACATTGCCTTGTCCCACCTTGCAATGACTTGACCTGCCTGTCCTATCCACTGCGGGGGTTGCCCTCCCTCATGGAATTCGGACTGCGTGATTGCACTTCCTGCCGCCGCCATCCTTGTCCCGGATGTGCGGCAGTTTTTTTATGTCAGTGTAGCGTTATCAATCGCTTCTAATGTGGCATCAAATGCCAGCATTATTGATGCATGTCGGTTCTTATATTCTTTTGCTGGTAAAAGAACTTCAAGCCCTTCAAACGGCGCACTGGGGGCAGGTCCATTGCTTGTTAACATGGCTAGCAATTGCGCACGCCCATCGCGGACCGCGTCCACATTCTGCCCGACGATAGCATTCCCAATGACGGAAGCTGCCGCTTGACCCAGCGCGCATGCCTTCACGTCTTGCCCATAGTCAGTGATCAATGCCCCATCCAGCACAATATCCACTGTCACGGTCGACCCACATAGTGGCGCCCGTTTTTTTGCCGATCCCATGGGAGATTCAAGGCGTTCCGTCCGTGGCATATCCGCTGCCAAGGCGAGGATGCGCGCGGAATAGAGCTTCATCATATCGGTTTCAGCTGACACGGGTTTGCCCTTTGTTGTTCGCCATAATAAGTAGGTTGCAATTGCCTCAATGCAAAGGTCTGCGCAATGAATTTTGATCCCGAAACGCTAAAGTTCAACGATGCTGGTCTCATTCCAGCGATAGCGCAAGATGCAACATCCGGCGAAGTATTGATGATGGCGTGGATGAATGCCGAAAGTATTAAGCGAACACTTGATACCGGATCCGTTACATATTGGTCCCGTTCACGCGCGGAGTTTTGGGTAAAGGGCCTCACCAGCGGACACACCCAAGAGCTTGTTGAGTTCCGAATTGACTGTGATCGGGATTGTTTGTTGATCACTGTAAATCAGCTTGGGGCGGCATGTCACACAGGGCGTAGAACGTGTTTCTACACCACGGTTGAAAACGGGGTTGAGATCATAACTCAGGAAGCCCCACTAAACGCCTGATATCATGAGGTGTCGCACCTTCTGAACGATATTTTGAAATCGCTCGCGCATCGTCACGCTTTGCCAGACGTTTCCCACTGTCATCACGGATGAGCCTATGATGATGGTAGATGGGTGTGGGGAAATTAAGAAGGTTTTGCAACAGGTTATGGATCGGTGTTGCGTCCTTTAGGTCCATGCCCCGCACAACATCAGTTATCTGTTGGGCAGCATCATCAACGACCACTGACAGGTGATAAGAAGTCGCCATCCCTTTGCGCGACAAAACGGGATCGCCGATTTTACGAGCAAACTCACTCGGGTCCAGTCCCGCTGAAATAGCAGCCTTTTCAATATCGAGCCTGAGCGGCACATTTTCCGGTATTGGCGCATCGCGATCACTCACATTGCGGCACGTACCGGGGTAAACAATTCCATCCGGTCCTACAATTGGCGCCCCTTCTTGGGGTGCGTTTGCTGCGGCTTGAACATCTTTTCTGTTACAATAACAAGGGTATAGAAGGCGTTTCTCCCAAAGAACGTCTAAGGCACTCGCATAATGCTCCAACCGGTCCGATTGACGCATGACCGGCTGTGGCCAGGTTATGCCCAGCCATGACAGATCATCAAAGATCTGACGCTCCCATTCAGGCCGAGCGCGAGTTTGATCGATGTCCTCTATCCGCAGCAGAAATGTACCGTTCGCCGCTCGCGCCATGTCAAAGGCAAACATTGCAGAATAGGCGTGGCCGAGGTGTAATGGACCCGTTGGCGACGGCGCAAAACGTGTGATCATAGCCGCTTTAAGAGGATGACGTCTGACCCCATGTTTTTGCTGGGGATATGCGGGCCATGTTCGCGAAATATAAGTTCGGCCAATTTCTGATCCTGCACTTGTTCAAGTGCAGTGATGTAATCGGGATCGGCCAATGTGGGGTCGTTATAGCTCAACACCAGATGACACCCCAGTGGCATGGCCTCTAATACTGCGGCTAGCGTTTCTGCGGGTGCGGCCCCGCGACTAATCACGCCCGCTGCAAATACCGCTTTATATGGCCTCGCGCCAAGGTCGATTGCGTCAGAAGATGCATTCCATAATGTTCGGTAGATTTGTTTCTCTTTGGCAATTTCAAGCATTTCTAACGTGATGTCACAGCCATCAATGTTCAGAAATCCAGCATCCTTCAGTGCGGCACCGGACAACCCAGTTCCACATCCAAAATCAAGAATTTCATCTGCGGGATCAAGGATATCCAATAATGCCTGCGCACATCGGGCGGGGGTTAAATAGCCTGAATTGCTCAAATCGTCATCGTAATTGCCCGCCCATTCACGATACATATCAACGGTTTGTGCGACGGTCTTCTTGGACCAGGTGTCGCTACTGAGGTCATGTTTTTTCATGATTTTATGTTAGCGTCATCTAAGCCGTTTGATCAAGCCATGCCTGCCAGTCGACTTTGGCCCGGTCTGTGTAGCCTTTGTAACGCTCTTTGCGTCCACGGCGGCCGGATTTTACACCTTCAAGGGGGGGGAATAGGCCGAAATTGACGTTCATCGGCTGAAATGTCTTTGCATCAGCACCACCAGTTATGTGTGTCACGAGTGCGCCCATAGCCGTGGTGTCTGGGACCGCTGGAACTGTCTGACCACGCATTTCTGCGACAGCCATACGACCGGCAAGCAGCCCCATCGCGGCACTTTCAACATAGCCTTCGACACCTGTGATTTGACCCGAAAATCTGATATTATTCTTTGATTTCAATCGCATTTGGTCATCAAGTAATGTGGGCGAGTTGATGAAGCTATTGCGGTGAATACCGCCCAGTCGGGCAAATTCGGCGTCCTCAAGTGCTGGGATCGTTTTGAATACTTCTTTCTGGGCGCCGTATTTCATTTTGGTCTGAAAACCGACAATATTATAAAGTGTCCCAAGTGCGTTATCTCGGCGCAGTTGCACAACGGCATATGCCTTTTTCTCTGGTTCGTGCGCATTGGTCAGGCCAACGGGTTTCATGGGGCCAAAACGCAGCGTTTCACGACCGCGTTCTGCCATGACTTCGATTGGTAGGCAGCCATCGAAATAACCCGCGGTTTCACCTTCTTTGAACTCTGTTTTATCGGCGGCAAGCAGGGCATCGATAAACGCCTCGTATTGCGCCTTGTTCATAGGGCAATTGAGATAGGCAGTTTGCTCTTCTATCGTGTCCCCTTTGTCATATCGAGACTGCATCCACGCGACATCCATGTTGATACTGTCATGATAAACAATGGGGGCAATCGCATCAAAAAACGCCAGTGCCTCGGCGCCCGTTTCAGCGGCAATTGCGTCGGCCAAGGCACCGGATGTCAGCGGACCAGTGGCGATGATCCAGCGGCCATCATCGGGCAGAGACGTAATTTCTTCGTATGATATCGATATGTTAGGATGCGACTTTAAAGCTGCAGTTACGCTTTCGGCGAATGGATCCCGATCCACGGCCAATGCGCCGCCAGCAGGAATCCGATGTTTATTTGCTGTCGCCATAATCAGGCCATTGGCGGCACGCATTTCCCAGTGCAATAAACCCACGGCATTTTGTTCATCATCGTCCGAACGGAATGAATTCGAACATACCATTTCACCCAGATTACCAGTCCGGTGGGCAAAAGTTTCGACCTTTGGGCGCATCTCGTAAATGACGACATTGACGCCTGCATTTGCTGCCTGCCATGCGGCTTCTGATCCGGCCATTCCGCCGCCGATAATGTGAAGTGTATCTGTCATGTGACCTGATGTAAGTGAAAAGGCGGGGTGTGAAAACCCCGCCAGTATTGCTTCTGTTATCGGCTGTTGAATAGCCGAATGGCTCTAGTCTCCGACGACTTCTGCATCTTCGATACCGTCATCATCGTCACCCTGATCTGCGATCCAAGCAACTGATACGACGACTTCTTTTTTAGCCGTATCAAATACTCTGACGCCACCAGCACCACGAGAGCGGAAACTAATGCCCTCGATTGGGACGCGGATGGATTGCCCTGTCGACGTGACCAGCATGATCTGATCGGACAGCTCAACCGGGAATGACGTCACCAAATCGCCGCCGCGCATTGCCTTATCCATCGCAGCGACACCCATGCCGCCGCGCCCGCGCACAGGGTAGTCGTGGCTGGATGACAGCTTGCCGGATCCTTGCTCAGTGATTGTCAGGATCAGGTTTTCGACAGCAGACATTTCAGCGTAGCGTTCTTGGCTGATTGCACCTGCTGCGACGCCTTCGTCATCTTCGTTTTCTGCCTCATCAGACAATCCAGCCATGGCGCGGCGCATCTTAAGGTATGCTGCGCGCTCATCGGCCTCGGCCTTGAAGTGGCGAATGATCGACATGGAGACGACTTTATCATCGCCCTGCAATTTGATGCCGCGAACACCAACCGAATTGCGGCTGTTGAACACGCGCACGTCTGTCGCGGGGAAGCGGATCGCGCGGCCAGAGTTAGTGACAAGCATCACATCGTCATCATTGGACGCAATGCGTGCGTTGATCAGCGTGTAATCAGCGGTGTCGCCCTCAAATTTCATCGCAATCTTGCCGTTGCGCATGACTTTGGTGAAATCAGACAGTTTGTTGCGGCGCACGGTGCCTGCGGATGTGGCAAACACGACCTGAAGGTCTTCCCATTCTTCTTCTGGGCGGTCCACTGGCATAATGGCTGCGATAGACACGCCAGCCGGGATCGGCAGGATGTTCACGATTGCCTTGCCCTTGGCCGTGCGGCTACCCAACGGCAGGCGCCATGTTTTCAGCTTGTAGACCATGCCGTCGGTTGTGAAGAACAACAATTGGGTGTGGGTATTGGCAACAAAGAGGGTGGTAACCACGTCCTCTTCTTTGGTGGCCATTGATGACAGGCCCTTGCCGCCGCGACGTTGGGCGCGGAAATCGGCCAAAGCTGTGCGTTTAATGTAGCCGCCGGATGTGACGGTCACGACCATGTCCTCTTTTTCGATCAGGTCTTCGTCTTCCATGTCACCAGACCAATCCACGATCTGTGTGCGGCGTGGCACGGCAAACTGATCACGAACCGTCGTCAGCTCATCACGGATGATTTGCATGATCCGTTCACGTGATCCCAGGATTTCGAGGTATTCACGAATTTTGCCCGCTAATTCGCGCAATTCATCAGTAACTTCTTTGACGCCGATTTGGGTCAGGCGTTGCAGGCGTAGCTCCAAAATCCCGCGTGCTTGGGTTTCGGACAGGTTATAGGTGCCATCGTCGTTGGCCGTATGGGTCGGGTCGTCAATCAAGGCGATATATTCGAGGATCGATTGCGCAGGCCAGCGGCGTGTCATCAGCTTCTCACGCGCCTCACCAGCATCGGCGGATTGGCGAATGGTATTCACAATCTCATCGATATTTGTGACAGCGACGGCAAGGCCACAAAGGATATGAGACCGTTCACGCGCCTTGCGCAGTTCAAACGCAGTGCGGCGGGCGACAACATCCTCGCGGAAGTCGATGAAGTTGGTCAGGAACGCGCGGAGCGTCAGCTGTTCAGGTTTACCACCGTTGAGCGCCAGCATGTTGCAGCCGAAATAGGTTTGCATCGGGGTGAAACGGAACAATTGGTTGAGCACGACCTCGGCAGTGGCGTCGCGCTTTAGCTCAACCACCACACGCACACCATTGCGATCAGATTCATCTTGGACGTGGGCGATGCCTTCGATCCGCTTGTCACGCGCGGCCTCGGCAATACGGTCAATCATCGAAGATTTGTTCACCTGATAAGGGATTTCTTCAATGATGATGGCGTAGCGGTCCTTGCGGATTTCTTCGACACGGGTTTTGGAGCGGACAATCACAGAACCGCGACCCTCAAGATACGCCTTGCGCGCACCTGAGCGGCCAAGAACGATGCCGCCTGTCGGGAAATCGGGGCCGGGGATGTATTCGATCAATTCCTCGGACGACAAATCAGGGCTGTCGATCAAGGCGAGCGTGCCGTCGATGACCTCGCCAAGGTTATGAGGCGGAATATTTGTGGCCATACCAACAGCAATACCACCAGCACCGTTGACCAGCATGTTTGGGAAGGTTGCAGGAAGAACTGATGGTTCGCGTTCTTTTCCGTCGTAGTTATCCATGAAATCGACGGTATCTTTGGTAAGATCCTCGGTCATGAATTTGGCAATTTTTTCGAGGCGGGATTCAGTATAGCGCATCGCAGCGGCACCATCGCCATCCATAGAGCCAAAGTTGCCCTGACCATCGACCAACGGCACGGACATAGAGAAATCTTGGGCCATGCGAACAAGCGCGTCGTAGATCGCGCTATCGCCGTGAGGGTGGTAAGAACCCATCACGTCGCCCACGGATTTGGCGGACTTACGGTAGGATTTATCGGCGGTGATACCCTTTTCATACATCGAATAAATGATGCGGCGGTGCACGGGTTTTAGACCGTCGCGCAGGTCGGGAATGGCGCGTGAAACGATGACCGACATCGCGTAATCAAGGTAGCTGGTTTTCAGCTCATGCTCGATCGTGACCGCGGGCCCGTCATATACATAACGGTCAGGCGGTGTTTCATCATTGTTTTCAGGTGTTTCCGGTGTATCGTTCACGTGTTTGCCCTGCTAGGTTCATTGCCCATATTTCGTAGGGTATAACCTAGCAGACACAAGGCCTAGCGGCAACGACAATTAGCCGTTTGCGCGTTGTAACATACCAAACAAATCGCGCGGATCATCGGGATCGGCGATCATATCGAGATTGTCAAAGAACGGAGTGTCCTTGATCTTACCATGGACATAACGCAGGGCACTAAAATCTTCGATCGCAAAGCCGACACCATCAAACAGCGTCACCTCGGCAGCTGATGTTCGCCCGTTTGCTACGCCGTTGATGACCTGCCAAAGCTCGACGACGGGATGATCGTCATCCATTTGCTGGATTTCGCCTTCAATGCGCGTTTGGGGTGGGTATTCAACGAATACGGTGGATCGCGCCACGATATCGCGGTGCAATTCGGTTTTCCCCGGGCAATCGCCGCCGATTGCGTTGATATGCACGCCTGCGCCGACCATGTTGTCGGTCAAAATTGTCTGCATGTCTTTATCCGCAGTGGCGGTGGTGATGATATGCGCGCCTTCTATGGCGTCCTCGGGTGTGCTGCATTTGGTGATTTTCAGGCCGAGACCTGAAAGGTTGGCAGCACATCTGTCTGTCGCGGTTGGATCAATGTCATATAGACGGACATGGGTGATCCCGTTAACGGCCTTTTGCGCGAGGCATTGAAATTCGGACTGAGCACCGTTGCCGATCATCGCCATTGTTGTGGCGTCAGAAGCGGCGAGATGTTTGGTAGCCACAGCAGACATTGCAGCCGTGCGCAGGGCGGTTAGGACGGTCATCTCAGACAGCATCAGCGGATAGCCGGAATAAACATCGGCAAGCAGGCCGAATGCAGTGACCGTTTGAAGACCCTCAGACATGTTTTTGGGGTGACCGTTGACGTATTTAAATCCGTAAAGCTCACCATCAGAAGTCGGCATCAATTCGATCACGCCGACATCGGAATGAGACCCAACGCGAGGGGTTTTGTCGAACAATTCCCAGCGTGCGAAATCGGATTCGATTTCAACGGCAACATCAGACAAAAACTGTTCAAGACCAATGTGATGCACCAATTTCATCATGTTTTCGACGCTGACGAATGGCACCATAGCGAGGTGTGATGGAGTAAGGGTCATGAAAAGCTCCTTGTGGGGCGGTCAAAGACGCGGCGGCCCAGTAATGATGCGGTCAGTTCGACCATCAGATTGGCGGTTTTGCCGCGGTCATCGAGGAACGGGTTAAGTTCCACCAAATCAAGTGATCCCACGCGACCGCTGTCAGACAGCATTTCCATAACAAGATGCGCCTCGCGATCGGTGGCTCCACCCGGAACGGTTGTCCCAACTGCGGGGGCAACCGATGGGTCAAGGAAATCAACGTCGAGTGAAACGTGCAGGATACCGTCCGCGTCTTCGACCTTTTGCAAAAACGCAGCGAGGGGGCCTTGGATGCCGCCTTCGTCAATACGGCGCATATCGACCAAATCGACGTTCATATCCGCAAGGGCTGCATGTTCGGCCGGATCAACCGAGCGCAGGCCGATCATGCAGATGTTTTCGGTTGGCACTGGGGCAGGGACTGGTGGGAACATATCGAACCCTTCGCGGCCAATGTAATAACCCGTGGGTGTGCCGTGGATATTGCCGCTATCGGTGCTGGATAGCGTATGAATATCGGTGTGGGCATCCAACCAAAGCACAAAGAAGGGTTTGCCAATTGTTGCTGCATGGGCTGCCATGCCTGAAACGGTGCCCATCGCCAGCGCATGATCACCGCCAAGGAAAATCGGCATGCCGTCGGGAGCGTGTTCTATGGCCGCGTTTTGCAGCGTTTCACACCAGCCGATGTTTTCCTCAAGCTTATATAGCGCCGCATTCACGTGGGGCGTGGTGGGCACCTGCGCCGGAGCAAGATTGCCAACATCGGTTGCAGTGTGCCCAAGGGCAGTGATGGCATCAGCAATACCGGCTACGCGGTAGGCATCTGGCCCCATAAGGCAACCCTGACGGCGTTTTCCGCAATCAACAGGTGCCCCAATTAGAATGATGTTTTTCTGTGTCATAGGGCGATAATTATACAAATCGGCGGTAGTTTCATCGAACAAATTGCGCTAAATGATAAGTTAATTAACGTAATGGGCGGTCGAAATGGACGTATTGGATAATCAGTTGATTGCCTTGCTGCGCAAGGACGCGCGGGCGTCGTTGTCTGAATTGGCGGCCGAGCTAAAAATCACAAGGGCAACTGTCAGGAGCCGCATGGATCGCCTGATGCAATCGGGTCAGATCGCTGGCTTCACCGTGCTGACCAAAGCCGATGTCGCACCCAGCCCCGTGAGGGGGTTAATGATGCTAGAGATTGCAGGGCGAGGTACTGAGAGAGTGATCCGAAGCCTTAGGTCAATGAGCGCTGTAACGGCAGTTCACACCACCAATGGGGCTTGGGATTTGATCGTGGACATCGCGACCGAAACATTGGAAGGCTTTGACCAAGTATTGACGGAAATTCGGAAACTGGACGGGGTCAGTAGGTCAGAAACAAACCTATTGCTTACGAGCCGCCATTAACCAGATCACAGTCAGAACTGCCGCAAACAGAGCGTTCCAACTTGCCATTGAAAGGCCGAGGAATGCCCAGCTGACTTGATCGCACATAATCAATTTGTCGCCTGTAACCGAAAGCAAATCAGCGCCGGACAGATCACCAAGGCCATCGCCAGTGCAGCTGGTCGGTCCTTCCCACCAGTCACGTTCCACACCAGTATGATAGACGCCAATTGCGCTAGTTGTTGCTGTCGCTGCCGCACCCAAGACTGCAAAAATGCGTGAAGGGATGAAGAAGGCAAGCAGGCCTATGGCGATCGCGGCCATATGGGGCCAACGCTGCCAATAGCACATCTGACATGGCGGATAGCCGATCGCTTGAAACATATAGGCGCCTGCGAGCAGCGCAAATGAGCCGGCAGCGGCGAGTGTTGTAAGCTGTTTTTGTGTCATGTCAGGCCAATCAGGGCAAAGCCGCCAAAGAGAAGGACGCAGAAAATAATAAACACCAAACCAAGGCGTTTTTCGATGAAATCACGGATAGGCTCGCCAAATTTCCACAGCAATGTTGCAACGATGAAGAAACGTAGCGAACGGGCAATAATCGCCGCCACAATAAATACTGGCAGTGATAATGCTGTAGCGCCTGATGCAATTGTGATGACCTTGAATGGGAATGGCGTCACGCCAGCGATTAACACGGCCCAAGCGCCATATTCGTTATAGCGGACTGCAAATTCATCAAAAGCATGGCCCTTGCCGTAGAAATCAAGAATCGGCTTGCCAACGGTATCGAATAATCCCGAGCCGATGTAGTAGCCAAGCAACGCACCGGCGACAGATGCGACAGTGGCAATCCCCGCGATAAGGAATGCTTGGCGTGGGCGCGCGATAATCATCGGTATCATTATGACATCTGGTGGTATCGGGAAAAACGAGGATTCCACAAACGCTACGACGGCCAGTGCCCAAAGAGCATAGGGTGAAGCCGCGAGCGAAAATGTCCAGTTATAAAGTCGTCTAAGCATATTCCATCATCGCATTGTTATAAGCGACTTAGGCCATGACATGGTTGGGGCGTCAAGCTTGTCTAGGGCGATAATTAGTCTCGGTCAGTGATTTAGTGCGTAGGAGTGCAGCCATCGGGAAATCATGTATTTTTCAAATTTGTTCTTCACATGAGATTGACCTTCTGAAATGACAATTGTAGGTGGTCAGCAGTGCCGATGTGGCGGAATGGTAGACGCAGGGGATTCAAAATCCCCCGATAGTAATATCGTGAGAGTTCGAGTCTCTCCATCGGCACCAATACATTCCGTAAATGATTTATTTTAATGTGTTTCACATGAGAACATGTGGTCATTTTCTCGGGATTTTTGGTTAGTAAGCCGCATGTTCGAGATTGCTATTGAATAGTTAACCGACCCGCTTGCGCCATTTTTCCCAATCTTTTGGCGTGTCTAAATCGGTCGTTGCATGGATGTTTGGTAAAGCAACGTAGTTCGCTGGATGTTTGACTAATATACTCTTGGCGCCCGTATCGCCTGTTATTTGCTTTAAGTCTGCAAACAGGCGACGCGGGAAAATGACAGGATGACCCGGTTCACCGTCAGCAGATGTCGCACGGAGTGGCGTTTCGGGGTCCAATGCAAAGGCGGCCGTCATAGAATTTAAATCTACCGCGGTGATATCTGGCATGTCCGCGAGGAAAATCATCAAACCTGTAATTTCTGAATGAACTTCTGCCCAATTTGCCAAATCACGAATAGATGCGGAAAGCCCCAAAGTCGGATCGGTGGCCGGAATGATTGTAAGTTTATTTTGAGAGGCGTCCGTTAGAATTTTTTCGCGCTGTATGTCGCCATTCGATACAACAATGACGGGTTGGCCTGTATCCTGCGCAGTCTTAACCGTGCGGGCGAGCAGGGGAATGCCGCGCCCGACTTCTTGTGTCAATTTATCAATGCCACCCATGCGAGATGATGCGCCTGCGGCGGGAATGCCAATCAGGACGCTCATCCGCGCATTTTTTCGCCGTTTGGATCAAAGGTTGGCTGAGTGATCAACGTGGCTTTGCGCAATTTACCCATAATCTCGATCTCGACCTGTTTGCCTGCAACTGCATGTGCGCGGGGGATCAGGGCGAGGGCGATTGATTTGCCCTGATGGTGTGAATAGCCACCTGACGTGCAGAAACCTTGGACTGTGCCGTCTATAAACACTGGCTCATAGGCGACGACATCTGCATCGTCGGCATCAACCTCGAACACGGCCAGTATACGGGCAGGGGGGGCATCTCGTTCTGCTTGGGCGGCGGCGCGGCCAATGAAATCAACAGGTTTCTTGAAACTGATAAACCGTTCCATGCCTGTTTCGGCAGCGGTATAATCAGGTGAAAATTCTGACAACCATGACCCAAAGTGCCGATCGAGCCGCAAGGACATCATCGCGCGCATTCCAAATGGCGCGATGTCGAACGGCTGACCCGCGTTCCAAAGCGTCCACCACAATTGTCGTTGATCCATAGGGTCGCAGTAAATTTCAAACCCTAGATCACCGGTATAGCTTACCCGTTGCACGGTGCAGTCTACTTGTCCAATGGTCATCCGGCGCACATCAAGAAATTTGAGATCAGTTGCGTTACGCGTGCAAGAGCTAAGCAATTCCAACGCCTTGGGCCCTGCTATTTGGAACCCCGTGCGTCTGTCGGATACGTTGCGCACACGCACATCATCACCAAGATGTTGCATGAACCAACGGTAATGCACCTCTTGCGCGCCGTAGCTAGCAGTAAGCTGAAAATTGTCCTCGTCCAAGCAAGACACGGTGAAATCACCCAGCAGGCGGCCCTTGGGCGATAACATTGGGGTCAGCGACATACGGCCGGGGGCTGGAATGCGACCTGCCATAATATAATCGAGCCAAGCACGCGCACCACGCCCCGTAACTGCGAATTTGCCGAAATTCTGCACCTCGTTGATGCCGACGGCGTTGCGCACGGCCTGCACCTCTCGGGCGGTGGCTGCAAAAGCGTTAGAGCGGCGGAATGTCGGCCCCTCAAACGCCGGTTCGTCGTCTTGGGCAAAATAATTCGCGACCTCGAGACCAAATTGCTGGCCCCAAACGGCGCCCAGATCGCTAAAGATGTCATACATCGGCGTTGTGCGATGGGGGCGAGCGGCTGGTAGTTCCTCATTAGGGTAGCTGACGGAAAAGCGACGTTGGTAATTTTCAATCACCTTGGGACGCGTGTAACCCGGTGTGATCCATTTACCGAACCGCGCGACATCCATGGCGGTCACGTCGCGCTCTGTCTCTCCCTCAATCATCCATTGCGCAAGCATAAGGCCGACGCCGCCACCTTGGCTAAACCCTGCCATGACGCCACATGCCGACCAATAGTTGCGCAAGCCAGGCACAGGGCCCACCAGCGGATTACCGTCAGGGGCAAAGGTAAATGGCCCATGAATGACGGATTTGATGCCAGCGCGTTCCAATACAGGGAAACGCTTGAACGCGAACGCGATGCTATCTTCAACCTTATCAAGGTTGTCGGGCAATAGCTCATGCCCAAAATCCCAAGGGGTGCCATCCACGGCCCATGGTTTGCAGGGTTGTTCATAAAACCCAATGCACAAGCCACGGCCTTCTTGGCGTAAATAGCTTTCGCCTGCAGGATCCATGACGTGGGGATGTTCTGTGTCGCGTTCATAGATTTCGGGTGTTTCTTCGGTCACCAAATATTGGTGTTCCATCGGATGTAGTGGTAGATAAACACCGGCCATTGCGCCGACCTCTCGGGCCCAAAGGCCACCAGCGTTGACAATATGTTCAGCGTGAATTGTGCCCTTATTCGTGACCACATCCCAAGTCCCATCAGGGCGTTGGTTCGTCTCATTCACCATGCAATGCGTTTCGATTGTCGCACCGCCCATACGCGCGGCCTTGGCATATGCGTGTGTTGTCCCACTTGGATCGAGGTGCCCGTCGAGCGGATCATAAAGTGCACCAATAATGCCATCGGTATTCGTGATGGGGGAAATTTTTGCGATCTCATCCGGGCCAACGATTTCGGTCTCAAGCCCCATATAACGGTGCTTTGCCCGCTCAGCGACCAGCATATCAAAGCGATCCTGATTGTCCGCCAAGGTGATACCACCTACATGGTGCAGGCCGCATGACATGCCTGTGATTTCTTCCAATTCTTTGTATAACTTAATGGTATAGCCTTGAAGCGCGGCCATATTTGTATCGCCATTGAGGGTATGGAACCCACCAGCAGCATGCCAAGTTGACCCGCTGGTCAGCTCTGACCGTTCCAGCAACATCACATCGGACCAGCCCAGTTTCGTCAGATGATACAGCACTGATGCGCCAACGACGCCGCCGCCGATGACGGCTACTCTGGTTGTCGTTTTCATGCCTGCCCCTTTTCAAATCAGTCGTTTCAGATTGCTTTGAAAATGCCGCTGTGAAAAGCCCGAATTTGTGTGGGGCACACAAACAAGAACGCCGTACCCAATTTTAGAATGGATGCGGCGTATTATTGAATTGGGACCCGACTACAGGTGCTACGGAATGATGCGCGTATATTTTGTGCCTTCGAGTGTGGCGCCAATGCGCAACCCAGCCTGAGCAAAGACAACTGCGATCACTGGTGAAAGCGATGTCGTAGTCTCAGCACGCAAAATCTCGCCTCGATCGTTGATCGCGTATTCAACGTCTGCGCCAGCAGCCCATCCATTTGAGCGGCGGAAATCGGCCAGAGCGTCCTGTGTCATGAAAAACAGAACATGGCTGAATTGTTGTGCACCGATTTGCAATCCGGCGGAGCCTGAGGTGGTGGAGTAATAATCAACCGTGGTGTCACCGATGACCAATGCGCCACGTCCAAATGACCCACCAAGGCCGAGACCAATTTCAGTAATTAAAGGCATCACGAGCATGCCTGCGGCCTTTGCTGAAAGATCAACCGTGCCCGGATAGTTTTCATACATAAAATCGAGCGTCGATTGTACGCGCGCGTCTATTGTCTCGGGGCCCTTGCTTCCGATGCCGTTACCGCATGCGGTCAAGCTAGTGCCAGCGATAGCACCAAGCGCAAAATTGCGTCGATTTAAAATTGTCATAATACTGCCTTTTGCCGTTGTTCATCAGGCTGTTTTCCCGCCTGTTTGATCAATTGATACGTGGTTTGCGCGAATCTGTCACCTGTTGAATGCAATGTTGGCGAATTCTTACCTAAGAAAGTCGGCCAACAGTTTGCGTGAGTCGCAATTGTTGCGCAGTTAAAATTGTTTCGTGGTTGCGCCCCGCATCGGGCCAAAGATGAGCCATTGTTCAAGGTGTCGAAATTTTATTTGCCATTATTAGGCATCGGTTGATGTCCCCTAACAATGTAGTTGAATTCAACGACGCGCCACAGCTGAAAAATCAGTAATTTTGCAGTGCCTGCGCAATTCGAGGGGCAAAATACGTTAATACGCCATCGCACCCAGCGCGCTTGAATGACATCATGCTTTCCATCATCACGGCATCCAGATCGAGCCAGCCATTTTGGGCCGCGGCCTGTAACATCGCGTATTCGCCGCTGACCTGATACGCGTAGGTTGGCACCCCAAATCCGTCTTTTACGCGTCTACAAATGTCGAGATAAGGCATGCCAGGTTTGACCATGATCATATCGGCACCCTCATTCAAATCACGTTCCACGAGGCGCAGGGCCTCATCGCTGTTGGCTGGGTCCATTTGATAAGTGTTTTTATCACCTGTCAGCGCCGCCGATGCGCCAACCGCATCGCGAAACGGACCATAAAACGCGCTGGCGTATTTGGCCGTATAACTCAGAATAGCGACGTTGTGATGATCAGCACTTTCGAGAGCGCTGCGGATCGCTGCGATACGCCCATCCATCATGTCAGAAGGGCCAAGGATGTCGGCACCCATTTCAGCCTGCACCAAAGCCATCTTGACCAACGCCTCGACCGTGCGGTCATTCACAATCTGGCCATTTTCAACAAACCCGTCGTGACCATTGATATTGTATGGATCAAGGGCAATGTCGGTCATAATGGCAATGTCCGGCACAGCAGCTTTGATCGCGGCAATTGCACGATTTGCAACGTTATCGGGGGACCACGCTAGGGCACAATCTTCGGTGCGGTGTTCCATTGACGTGTACGGAAAAATGCAAATCGCATTGATGCCCAATGCTGCCGCCTCTTTCGCGGCAATCACAGCGCGATCCACAGTTTTGCGCGTCACACCCGGCATTGAAGCGACAGGCGATTCATTATCAGTTCCGTCCATCACAAAGATGGGCCAAATCAAATCATCCACGGTTACGACGTTCTGGCGCACAAGGCCGCGCAAGGCAGGAATTGCACGCAATCTACGCGGACGGGCAATCGGATATGAGGCGATAGTCGGTTTCATTTTGGCACCTTTTGCTAATAGAACCGTGGTTGCATGGATTTTCGTGCTTCACAAGACTATGTAATCACGGGTAGCACCAACACATTGCCAATTGGCGGTTAGAGTACAGAAAAAGGTATTAAGTGTGACCAGTACCATTTACGAGATGATTGATCTCAGCTCATTTTCCAGCATTTGGTATTGGTTTGTAATTACCGCCGTTTGGTCCAGCATGAGCCATTGGGTCATGGGCGTGCCCCATGATATTATCAATTACGCAAAACGATATGGTGGCAGTGCCGAAGAGGACCTCAAGGCAATCTTGCAGGTGAATATTAATTGGGTAACGTTGATCGTGGATCTGGCTGGGCCATATTTGCTCGGATTTGCGTTTTTTGTGAATACGTTGTTGATCGCGCTTGGCTTTTATTATTGGATGGAAATGGCGCAGGCGATGGCCGTCATTATTCTGCCAGCCACCATCCTCTCAGCAATTTCGGTCAAGACCGTGCGCAAGTTGGCATCCACTGAATTGGACATGGACCAAATCTACAAAATTTTGCGTTTTCACAGGCTTAAGACGCAGATGTTCGGAGTTGCGTCAATTTCATTGGCCGCTGTGATTTGGATGTACCGGATTTACTTGGCGTTTCAGTGGTGATGTTAGGTTGACACGGGCTGCGCGCGCAGTAGGTCATCGACATGACTAATCACATTACCGTAAGTGGCGCCCCCGAGGGGCTTGATGCGCAAATTATTCTGGCGGAGTTGGCAAAGGGCCAATCTGTTATGCATATCGCGCGCGACGACAAGCGGCTAGCGGCATTGCAGGCGGCGTTACGGTTTTTCGCGCCGGATGTTCCAGTGATTGTCTTGCCCGCGTGGGATTGCCTGCCATATGACCGCGTGTCGCCAAATGCCGATGTGTCTGCAACGCGAATGGCAACGCTTGCCGGTTTGGCGCACGGGATGCCGAAACAGTTTATCCTACTGACAACAATGGCCGCAGCCACCCAGCGGATGCCGCCAAGGGCGTTGTTACGTGACGCTGCATTTTCTGCGCGCGTCGGCGACCGTATTGATGAAGCCGGACTGCGAAAGTTCCTTGTGCGGATGGGATTCACCCAAAGCCCGACGGTTATGGAGCCGGGCGATTATGCCGTGCGGGGCGGCATTATCGACATTTTTCCACCCGGTCAGAGCGGGCCCGTCAGGCTAGACCTGTTTGGTGATGTTCTGGACGGCGCACGGCGGTTTGATCCTGCATCGCAACGAACCACGGAAAAGCTGGATGTGATTGAGCTGGCACCTGTGTCCGAGGTCATACTTGATGATGCGGCGATCACGCGTTTTCGCCAAAATTACCGGATCGCATTTGGTGCTGCTGGAACGGACGATCCGCTATACGAGGCCGTGAGCGCCGGGCGCAAGCATGCTGGTATCGAACATTGGCTAGGGTTTTTTCAGGACGATCTGGAAACCTTGTTCGACTATCTGCCAAATGCAGCGGTGTCGGTTGATGATCAAATGACGCCCAACCGCTTGTCGCGCTGGGATTCAATTGTCGACCAATATGAAACCAGAATGCACGCATTGGGCCAAAAGGGGCGGATGGACACGGTGTATAAACCCGCGTCACCAGAGCTTTTGTATCTCGACGATGACGCATGGGCCGCGGCCACGGCGGGGCGGCGTATGTTGCAGTTTGCGCCCAACAAGCAGGCGACGGGTCTCGGCGTTATTGACGCTGGTGGGCGCATCGGGCGCAATTTTGCGCCTGAACGGCAACAAGAACAGCTCAGCCTGTTTGGCGCATTGGCAGACCACATCCGCGCGCGATTGGATCGCGGTCCTGTCGTCGTCGCCTCATATTCCGAAGGTGCAAGAGAGCGCCTGACAGGGCTGATCGAAGACGAGGGCATTGGCGAAGTCATCCCGATATCCGATTTCTCGCGGGTCGGGAAAAGCGGTGTGCATTTGGCGGTATGGCCGTTGGATTCAGGGTTTGAGACAGACGAAATGACCGTTATTTCAGAACAGGATGTTCTGGGTGATCGCCTGATCCGCACCAATAAACGCAAACGCCGCGCCGATAATTTCCTGACTGAAGCAACCAGCCTGAACCCCGGTGATCTTGTGGTGCATGTTGATCACGGCGTCGGGCGTTTTATCGGGCTTGAGGTTGTCACGGCATTGGGCGCGGCACATGAGTGCCTGTTGCTGGAATATGCCGAAAAGTCAAAGCTGTATCTGCCCGTTGAGAATATCGAACTTTTGTCGAAATACGGCCATGATACCGGCCTGTTGGACAAATTGGGTGGTGGCGCTTGGCAGGCGAAGAAGGCCAAGCTCAAAGAGCGCATTCGTCAAATTGCAGAGAGGCTTATTCGGGTCGCCGCAGAACGTGCATTGCGCACAGCACCTGTATTGGAGCCGCAATCAGGGCTTTGGGATCAATTCATCGCACGTTTCCCGTATGTCGAAACAGATGATCAATTGGCCGCGATTGAGGATGTGCTCAGCGATCTGGAATCAGGCCGCCCAATGGATCGTTTGATCTGTGGCGACGTAGGGTTCGGCAAAACAGAGGTCGCAATTCGTGCTGCATTTGTGGCCGCGATGTGCGGTGTGCAAGTGGCCATTATTGCCCCAACAACGTTGCTAGCGCGGCAACACTATCAAAGTTTCGCTGAGCGGTTTCGTGGGTTTCCTATTAATGTCAGACCCTTGTCGCGCTTTGTGAGCACAAGAGATGCGGCGCTCACGCGCGATGGCATCGCAGATGGTACAGCGGACATCGTAATCGGCACCCATGCATTGTTGGCCAAAGGGGTTAAGTTCAAGAACCTTGGCGTGCTGGTTATTGATGAGGAACAGAAATTCGGTGTGCAGCATAAGGAACGGCTAAAGCAATTGCGCACTGATGTGCATGTTTTAACATTAACTGCGACGCCTATACCACGGACATTACAGCTAAGTTTGTCTGGCGTCAGGGACTTATCCATCATCGGAACGCCGCCAATCGACCGGCTTGCCATCCGCACATATGTCAGCGAATTCGACACCATCACCATTCGCGAGGCCCTGCTGAGAGAACATTACCGAGGCGGCCAATCATTCATCGTTGTCCCACGCATCGCCGATATGCCCGAGATGGAGGCGTTTTTGCGCGATCAGGTGCCTGAGGTGTCATTTGTAACGGCGACGGGCCAGATGGCAGCGGGTGAGCTGGACGATAGAATGAACGCATTCTACGACGGAAAATATGATGTGCTGCTTGCCACAACCATTGTAGAAAGCGGTCTTGATATTCCAACGGCTAATACGATGATTGTTTGGCGCGCTGATATGTTTGGCCTGTCGCAGCTTTACCAAATTCGCGGGCGCGTTGGTCGATCCAAGACCCGTGCATATGCCTATCTGACAACAAAACCGAGGCAGAAATTGACAGATACCGCGCAAAAACGCCTGCGCGTTTTGGGGAGCCTCGACACCCTTGGTGCCGGATTTACCTTGGCCAGTCAGGATCTTGATATTCGCGGCGCGGGCAATCTGCTGGGCGAAGAACAATCCGGCCAGATGAGAGAGGTCGGCTACGAGCTATATCAGCAAATGCTGGAAGATCAGATCGCTGCAATTAGGTCGGGGCAGGCAGAAGGGATTATTGATGATGGTCAATGGGCACCGCAGATCAACCTCGGCGTGCCCGTGTTGATCCCCGATGAATTTGTGCCTGATTTAGACGTGCGTTTGGGCCTTTATCGGCGCCTGTCCGAGCTAAGCACCAAGGTCGAGCTTGAAGGGTTCGCTGCCGAATTGATCGACCGCTTTGGCAAATTGCCGCGAGAGGTGAATACGTTGATGTTGGTCGTCAGGATCAAGGCGATGTGCAAGAAGGCAGGGATCAGCCATCTGGACGCAGGGCCCAAGGGTGCGACGATCCGGTTCCATAATGATAAGTTTGCTTCACCCGCAGGATTGGTTGATTTCATCAATGATCAAAAGGGCTCGGCCAAGGTCAAAGACAATAAGATCGTCGTTATGCGCGACTGGTCCAAGGAACGCGACAAAATCCAAGGTGCGTTTAATATCGCGCGTGATTTGGCGCAAAAACTGGCAGCTGAAAAGAAATCAAAAGGCTAGGTTTCGCCCGGTCTTTTGATTTTATTTGTCAGCCATAGAGCCAAAGTGACACAAGCCAACGTGCCCAATGCCATGGGCATTGGTGTGCCATTCAACGCAAGGCCGACGGGTGCGGCGAGCAAGACAGCGCCGACCGTGGACAAAGCAGAAATGATGGATGCCGCAAGGCCCGCGATATGGCCGACAGGCTCCATCGCTAATGCGTTCAGATTGCCGATTGTCAGGCCCGCCTGCATAAAAATGCCGATGGTCCATATCACGAACACCCCGAACGTAAGCCAATAAGGGCCGCCCAATAGGGTGACTGCAATCATAATGAGGGTCAGAATGATTTGCCCCATGAACGTGGCCTTGATAATCGCGCGCATCCCTAGACGTCCGACAATCCGAGCGTTCAGCATGCTGGCTGTGGACGCAACAATTGCGATGCCACCGAACCAAAGGTGAAATACGTCCCCTTGGCCGTATGTTTTGTCAAATAACTGCTGTGTCGATGAAAGTGACATGAACAATGTCCCGAACGTCAGCATTTGTATCACAATCGAAATTCGGGTCGTCGGAATTTTGAACACTTCGACTGTGGCAGATGCCATCTTTGACAGGCTGAGTGGGCGGCGATTTTCACGGGCCAACGTCTCTGGCTGTCTGGTCCACAACCATGTGGTGGAGATCAGCGAAAATACTACGAAAGCAATAAAGATGGACCGCCAGCCAAACCCGAGAATGATGTAATGACCGAGCGTGGGCGCGAGGGCTGGCACAAGTGAAAATACCATCATCACAAACGACAAAATGCGGGCCATATCGCTGCCAGAATAAAGATCCCGTACCATGGCCATCGCAACAACACGGGGGCCAGACGCGCCAAGCCCCATGATCAGACGCGAGAACAGCATCATTTCAAGTGACGGCGACGACCAAGCCAATGCAGCGGCTGCAATATAGACGATTGCCCCGCCCACCATCACAGGCTTGCGCCCGAATGCATCGGACAATGGGCCGGTAAAAAATGTCCCTAAGCCCATGCCGAGGACAAAACTGGTCAAGATTAGCTGAGCGCGATTCAAATCGCCGGGTGAAAGCTCTGCTCCGATTTCGGGCAAGGCGGGCAACATGGCGTCGATGGAAAACGCAATGGTCGCTGAGACCATGGCCATAAGGGTGATAAATTCTCCCTGACGTAAGCGCTTTGTTGGCTGGCTCACGCGTCATCATCCATTTGATCCATGATGTCACGGATCACATTTGTCCAAACTTCTGGTGGTTGGGCGCCTGGCACGGCATGCTGGTTGGCAATGATGAATGTTGGGACCGATGATACGCCCATTTTACGGCTATGCGCATCGCGGTCGCGGATGTTTTTCGTATCTTCATCTGTGGCCAGCAAGCGGGTGACCATGGCCGCATCCATTTCAGCGGTGTCAGCAATATCTGCCAATACGTCATGGCTACCGATGTCACGGCCGTCCATAAAATAAGCTTTGAACAACAGATCAACAACAAAGGTTTGCCGCTGCTCGATCCCTGCCCAATGAATAAGGCGATGGGCATCAAGTGTGTTTGGCGTCACTTTCATCGCTTCGAAATTGATTGTCGCGCCTGTTGCAGCAGCATGTTCGACCACGGGGGCATATGCCTTGATTGCGCCGTCTTTGCCGCCAAACTTGCCCTCAAGATAGGCACGCCTGTCCATGCCACCAGCGGGCATGTCAGGGTTAAGTTGAAACGGGTGCCATTCCATCACAAACGGGTGGTCTGGAAATGCCAGCAGGGCCTTATCAAGGTTTGTTTTTCCGATATAGCACCAAGGGCAAATTGGATCGGAAATGATATCAAGCTTGACCATGTTCGGTCTCCCACTGTGTGCGCAAAACACGGCGCAGTAATTTGTTGTTTGCACCGCGCGGCAATGCAGGGCGGTGGATATAAATGCGCGGGCATTTATAGCTGGCGAGGTGTTCCGCCATATGCGCGCGTAATGCGTCTTCGTCTATCAGCTTTTGAGCCGTATAAAAGGCCGCGATCAACGTGGTATCTGTGCGCAATTGCACAGCACATGCTGCTACGTCATGGATCAACGGATGTGTGTTTAGCGCCTCTTCCACTTCAACAGGGCTGACGCGGTAGCCGCCTGCGTTCATCATGTCGTCAGCGCGCCCCGCATATGTTATGGCACCATCGTCGGCCATTTGGCCCATGTCGCCCGTCAGGAACCAGTCACCGTGATAGCGGGCCGCGGTTTCGTCGGGTTGATTGTGATAGCCCAACATAAGACCGGCATCGTCTTTATGAACTGCAATTTGCCCATCCTGCATGATCTGAACGCGCCGCCCGGCCTGTGGATAACCAAGCGAATGTTCAGGCGAGGGGCGATTGGGGCTACCTGAAATGAACGTTGAGCATTCAGACATGCCGAATGCCTCGTGAATATTGGTGCCTGTTTTTGTATGCCATGCAGTGCGTAACGCGGCGGGCAGTTTTTCACCGGCCGAAAGCCCATGGCGCAATTGTGGAAGGTTCGGGATGTCAGCGCGGAGCAACCTGCGATAGACGCCTGGGGCCGCTGCAAAGATTGTTGCGTGGTGTTTCGCCATGAGCTTGGGCAGATCGGCAGCGTCGGTGTCTGGCAAGGGGATCAATGCGGTGGCGCCGATTGTCCACGGGTCCAGCAATCCGGTGCCAAGCGTATAGGTCCAGTTAAATGCGCCTGCATGCATAATCCTGTCGCTTGACCGCAATCCGTACCAACCGTCCCACATCATCTTGCGCGCAAGGATTGCGCGGTGCGCATGAACCACGGCGCGCGGGGTGCCTGATGTTCCTGACGTATGGATGATATAGGCTGGGCGGTTTGCATCACCCAAATCGCATGGGACGGTTTGTTCATTGCGGTGCAATTCACCGATTTGGATGATCCGTTGGCTGGATACCAAATCAACCTCGTTTGTCACAATCGCACGCGTTGACAGATTTTCACATATCGTCGCAATCTCAATTGTGGTCAGCTGTTGTGAAATGGGGGCGGGAATAATGCCGGCATAGATCGCGCCCAGAAATGCAATCGGGAAATCCAACGTATTGCCAAGACGCAGAACTATGATGTCGCCCTTAGCGATACCTGCATTCACAAGACCCGCCGCCATCTGCTCGATTGCTGTATTCAGGTCCGCGTATGTATAGGATGTCTTGCCTTCAAGGGCGATCAGCTCAAGTGCTGTTTTATCACCCTGCAGGGTACCAGCTGCCATGACGTGCTGGGTCAGGTTAAATGTCTTGTTGGATAGCATGACCTATCGCTACGCCTGTGATCCAAAGGATGCAAGACGATGGTTAATTTTCGCTGCTTTGATCTGCTTCAAACAGGCGTTTTAGCACGACGTGCCCGATGACCACGCCAATGATTTGCATAACGATGAACATCGCAACATGTGCGGGTTGGATCCCTGCAAATGTATCTGAAAAGGCGCGCGCGATTGTCACGGCAGGGTTGGCAAAGCTGGTGGACGACGTAAACCAATATGCTCCCGTTATATACAGTGCAACCAACGTCGGCACCGCATCAGGGCGTTGACGTAATCCACCAAAGATCACGAACAATAGTCCGAATGTCGCGATAATTTCGCTGAACCATTGTGCGCCGCCTGTGCGGGCGGTAGTCGACGACTGCAAAATCGCAAGGTCGAACATGCCGTGAGCCGCCCAAACGCCCAAAATACCCCCTGCGATCTGCACGATTACATAAGGCAGCACCATTTTGTGTGGAAATTCACCGCGTAAGGTGAATGCCAGCGTGACCGCAGGATTGAAATGCGCGCCTGATATCGGCCCCAAGGTTGTGATGATGGCATAGAGAATACACCCGGTTGCTATAGCATTGGCCAACAGCGCGATGGCTGTATTTCCATCGGCTAGCGCCTCGCCCATAATCCCAGAGCCTACAACACCGATAAGGAGGAAGGCCGTGCCCAGCCCCTCGGCCATGAGTTTGGTCAAGTCAGAGCGTTCCAATGCGCGTCAACTCCTGTTGCAAGTCGGCCGATGAAATCGCGTCGAGGTTCAGTTTAAAGAGCGCCTGCGCACGCGCAAAAAGACGATCATAGGCCAGTTGAAACGCAGGTTCCCAATCGGGCTGCGCAGCGGCCGCCGGATCATCAACACCCCAATGGGCGCGAATGGGTGCACCTGGCCAAATTGGGCAGGTCTCGCCTGCAGCGGACCCACATACCGTGATGACAGCATCCATTTGCGGGGCATTTGGTCCTGCGTAATCATCCCAACTTTGCGATGATAGGCCGCTGATGTCGTATCCATTAGCCTGTAATAGGGTAATCGATTGCGGGTGCACTTTTCCCGATGGCTTGGAACCCGCCGAATAAGCGGTGATCCGGCCATCGGACCGTTCCGTCAGTATTTTCTCAAGCAAGATAGAACGCGCAGAATTGCCCGTACAAAGAACAAGGATATTCATCAATTAAAACCACCATGAAAATGGGTTGTCGCTAGATCAAAGTGCGAGTGAGGCGGCGCCAACGGCCAAGTTACCAGCTGATACAGCGGTTTGTGCAACAGCACACCCTTGCAAAACGAAAAGTGCACTGACGAGGACGAAGACTTTAGTCATGGTTTTTCCTTAGTAGCAGGCCAAAGCGAAACTAATCGCTGTGGCCTGATTGAATTACTCGGACCACCATACATCAGGTTGCCAGCCCGGCCAATCACCAAACAGCGGCAAATGCTCCGGAAAGCGAAGGTCGTTGTCATGGGCGATCCGGCTAATGTTCCACTGGTATATTGGGATAACATAGCGCCCTGACATCAAAATGCGGTCCAATGCTTTGACCGCAGCACGGAAATCATCTTGGCTTTCGGACGTGAGCAGGCGATCAATCATGGCGTCAGCTGCTGCTGATTTAACCCCCATCAGATTGCGGCCACCAACTTCGTCAGCGCGTTCTGATCCATAATAGGCGTATTGTTCATTACCAGGTGAAAGCGACAGACCGCGGCGATAGTAGGTCATATCGAAATCATAGGCATCAGTTGCCTCTTTAAACTGTGCGCTGTCGACAGACATTATCGTGGGCGTAATCCCAACACGCGCAAGCGACTGCGTAAACATGTCCATCATGGCGACATGCTCGGACACGCCGTTTTTGAGCAAAATTTCAAATGTGAATGGATTGCCGTCAGCATCTGACAAAACGCCGTTCTGCACAGTCCAACCTGCTGTTTCAAATTGCTTTAGTGCCGCAGCCGTGCCTTTGCGGTTGCGTTCAGTTCCATCCGAGGAGGGCAGGGTGTACCCGTCTACAGCGCCGGGCAATAGGTCATTCGCAAACGGCGCAAGGAAATCAGCCACGCGGCCGGCCGCCGCATCTTGGGACATCCCAAGTGGTGAATTTGACCAATAAGAGCTGATGCGCTGTTGTTGCGATCCGTTCATCGCCTCGTTCACAAATTCAAAATTAAACACGTGCATCATTGCATCGCGCACGCGCCAGTCTTCGAATACGGGTTTGCGTGAATTCATTACAAATCCGGTCATGCCCGATGGGCGTTGATGCGGGATAAGTGATTTGACCATCTCGCCTGATTGAATGCGCGGGAAATTATACTTTGCGTCCCAATCGGCGGCATTGAACACGCGGCTCGTGTTGATTTCTCCGATTTTGATCGCCTCAAATGCAGCGGTATCATCGCCAAAGAATTCGAGCCTGATTTCGTCAAGGTTGCCCGTGCCGCGCTTGAAAGGGATGTCATTGCCCCAGTAATTCGGATCGCGCTGGAATGAGATGAAACGCCCCGCGTCATAATCGGCGATCACATATTCACCTGAAACGATCGGCACTGCGTCAAGCCCGCTATCGCCAAATTCAAGATCGTCCCACTGCGCTTTTTTCAAGATTGGGCGTAGGCCTGCAATGAGGGCCAGCTCGCGATCCTCTTCATTGAATGTAAATTTGATCGAACGCGGCCCCGTTGCCTCGAGCTTTTCAACCTTTGCCCAAAAACCGCGGTAACGTCCGTGACCCTGCGTGCCGAGCGTTTCATATGACCACATGACGTCTTCGATTGTGATCGGGCTACCATCAGAGAATCGGGCGTTCTCTCTAATCGTAAATTCGACCCACGTGCGGTCTTCATCCGTCTCGATCGATTCGGCGATAACACCATAAAGCGAGAATGGTTCATCCAATGAACGGCCCATCAGGCTGTCGCCAGTCAGGTAACGCAGTTGCCAATGTGCGCTGCCCTTTTGGATATATGGATTGAGACTATCAAACGATCCGACGTTTGCCGTTACCATCTTACCGCCGGTAGGTGCGTCTGGGTTCGCATATGGGAGAGACACGAAATCTGGTGGAAGGGCGGGGTCACCGTACATAGCTATGCCATGGGTCGGCTCTGCTGTGGCGGTGCCTGTTATAGCGATCAGGCTACAGCCTGCGATAAGATGGCGCGCAGTCGCGAAAAACTCTGGTTTCATTTTGGCAACAATCCCTCTGGTCCCTGTATCTATTAGCGATCAGCCTAAAGCGCGTTTCGAGGCATTACAAACTTTTAGCTTGGCCACCAGCAGGGAAATGACTATAAAGACGTCACTGCTCGATAGGTTTCTTGCCTGTATGAAACCTGCCTCAATAACTTTACGCCCGCCTTGTGCGGGCGTTTTTTTTATGGCGCAAGTGGCGACAGTGATCCCCCTCAAATCCCGCGAATTGACGCCTGAGAATCGGGCAATGTAGATGTGGATATTGCTGGCTCTGAACTGTATGAATGTGATAAATTTTCATGAAGGATATCATCATGTCGCTTGCAGCAAAAACGGCCATAATTACAGGATCTAATTCAGGCATTGGCCTCGGGATTGCACGTGAATTAGCCAAAGCAGGTGCAAACGTGGTGCTCAATTCGTTTTCAAACAGCAAAGAGGATCATGCGCTGGCTGCCGAAATTGCCGATGAATTTGGGGTTGAGGCGACGTATATAAGCGCCGACATGTCCAAGGCGAGCGATTGTCGTCGGTTAATTTCTGACGCTGGAGGGTGCGATATTTTGGTGAACAACGCCGGGATTCAGCACGTCGCACCGATTGATGAGTTTCCGACCGAAAAATGGGACGCGATCATTGCGATTAACATGTCTTCTGCATTTCACACCACAGCAGCAGCCCTGCCAGTGATGCGAAAGCGCGGGTGGGGACGTGTCGTTAACATCGCATCTGCACACGGTTTAACGGCTTCTCCTTATAAATCAGCCTATGTCGCTGCTAAACACGGGATTGTCGGCATGACCAAAGTTGCAGCGTTGGAAACCGCCAAAGAGCCAATAACAGCAAACGCGATTTGCCCCGGATATGTGCTAACACCGTTGGTCGAAGCGCAAATACCCGAAACCATGGCCGAATATGGTATGTCCCGCGAAGAGGTGATCGAGAACGTCATGCTCCAGCGGCAACCATCGCGCGAATTTGCAACTGCACAGCAGTTGGGGGGCACCGTGAAGTTTCTGTGTTCTGACGATGCAGCGCAAATCACAGGCACAACAATCAGCGTTGATGGTGGCTGGACGGCATTATAACCGTGCGATTAAGCGATTAATTTATATGCCAATGCCCACATAACGAAGCCGATCAATACATCCAAAATCCGCCAAGCGCGGTTTGATTGCATGATTGGCGCAAGCAACCGCGCGCCATACCCTAGGCCAAAGAAAAACGTGAATGAGGAAAGTATTGCTCCAATTCCAAATGCATAGCGATCGTTATTAATGTCATATTGTGTGGAAATCGCACCGATCAGACCGAGGGTATCAAGGTAAACATGCGGATTGAGCCAAGTGAATGCTGCACCAATCAAGAGCGTTTGGCGAAGGCCTTGGGATTTACCTGTTAGCTGAAAATCATATGCGCCGTCCCATGCAGCATGGAGCCGCATTGCGCCATAAGCGAATAGAAACCCAGCACCCCCAATTGTCATTATCTGCGGCAATAGAGGGGCCGCGTTAACAATAGCGCCAAACCCTAAAACACCAGTGGCGATTAGCAATGCATCGGACCCGGCGCAGAGCAAACATAACCAAAATACATGTTGTCGCGCCAACCCTTGGCGCAAAACAAATGCATTTTGTGCGCCAATGGCGAGGATCAAGGTGAATGCGGTAACAAAGCCGTAGGCGAAGGGGCCCATTACGCGCTAAATTCGGTTGGTTCGTCGTCCTTGGCACCGGGATAAACGAGGCCAGCTGAAATCACCAATTTGGCTGCATCTTCTACGGTCATATCAAGCTCTTTGATGTCCGAGCTTGGCAAGAACAATAGGAATCCGGATGTCGGATTGGGTGTGGTTGGAAGGAACACTGTTACGATTTCCTCACCCTCGTTTAATTTTTCGCGAACTTCGCCTTTGGCGTTGGTCGATATAAACGCGATGGCCCAGGCGCCGCGACGTGGGTATTCAATTAAGCAAGCCTTGTCGAAGGATGTATCACGGCTCGAAAATACCGTCTGAGCGATTTGTTTTACGGCGTTATAGATCGAGCGCACGACCGGCATTTGGTCGACCATCCGCTCACCGGTGCGCAGGAATGACCTGCCGATAATACCCTTACCCATCCAGCCGACAAGAATCGTAAAGATGAGAAAAACAAAAACACCGATGCCTCGCACATTTACATGAATTGGCGGGGCGCCGTCTGCCCGAAAGTAGCGATTGACCAATGCGTCAGGTTGGTAGGCATTTGGCACAAATGGCCAAACCCAGCTATCAATCCATCCCACAACCGACCAAATCAACCAAAGCGTCAGGCCAATAGGCAGGATAATCACAAGTCCGGCTAGAAAATTGCCCCGCAAACCTGAAATAAATCCGAAACGGCGGGCTGGTTTTGCATCGGCGTCAGGGTTCGTCATCGGGGCACTTTCAAATTCGTTTTGCGGTTTGGAATAGACCTAAGCGATATCCACCAAAATGGGTATCACTACTTTTGTGTAATCATTGCTTGGGCGATTTGGGCGGCAAGCCGCGCATTGTTACGCACCAACGCGATATTTGCGACCAGAGAACGGCCATCGGTCAATTCAAAGATGCGTGACAACAGAAATGGCGTCACTGATTTCGCGCTGATATTTTGAACTTCCGCTTCCGAGAGCGCTTGCGCAATGAACGGCGCGAGGACGTCGGCAGCAATCTCTGCATCCTGCGGAATGGGGTTGGCGATCAATTGACCGCCGCGCAGGCCCATCGCAGCTCGTGTCAGTGCGGCCTTTGCGATGTCAGTCGGCGTATCCATGCGTAACGGGGCAGGGATGTCGGACGAGGAAGACCAAAATGCGGGTAACATGTCTTGGCCATACGCGATGACAGGCACGCCGAGCGTTTCGAGAACTTCAAACGTTTTGGGTAAATCAAGGATCGCCTTGGCACCTGCTCCAACAACGGTCACAGGCGTTTGTGCCAGTTCATGTAGATCGGCAGAAATATCAAAACTGTCTTCGGCTCCGCGGTGCACACCACCAATACCGCCCGTAGCAAACACGTGAATGCCGGCCAGATGTGCTGCAATCATTGTTGCCGCAACCGTTGTCGCACCCGTGCCACCCGTGGCAATGCAGGCCGCCATATCGGCGCGCGATAGTTTTGCGACGTTTTTGGCCTGTCCCAAGGCAGTCAGCTCATCCTCGGATAGGCCAATATGCAATGCACCGTTTATCACGGCGATTGTGGCGGGCACTGCACCCGCGTCGCGCACATCTTGTTCGACGATCCGCGCAGTTTCAACATTTTGGGGGTAGGGCATACCGTGGGTAATGATCGTGCTTTCAAGCGCCACAATAGGCAAGCCATTAGCGCGTGCGCGGGCGACTTCATCACTAAACGTAAGGTCGATCATAATGGCGTTTCTCCTGAAACATAGGTTGCGGCGGCTTGTAGGGCGCGGGTCAGTGATGCGGCACGGTTCAGGCCTTGTGCCTCTGATGCGATGTGGGCGGCCATGAATGTATCGCCTGCGCCAGTTACGCGGGTGACCATAACGCTCGGCGGTATTGCTGTAATGATTTCATCATCTGTTGCCTCGGCTGCGAGGTTGCCACCATCCGTCACCAGAACTCTGTGCGCACCGCGTTTGATAAGGGCAGATGCCGCGTCCGAAGCCGTATTAAACGTGGCCTGACATAGATATCCTGCCTCTTCGAGGTTGACATATAATGTAGCGGTTGGGTGGTCTTGCAGTGCCAAAAGCCGTGCGGCCTTACCTGGTGAGGCAGGGGCCACTCGCAAGTCGGCGGATGCGAACAGCGGGGATACTGCTATCACACGCAACAAATCCTCGGTCAGGTTTCCGTCCAATGCGATAATTCCGGCAAAGGGCGTATCGGTTGATCCCAGCGCACCATTTTCAAGTGCGCGCAGTATTTTATCACCAGCTGCCTCGAGCGAATGGGCATCGGCGATAGCCGCAACAAGGCCATTTGCCCCTTCAATCGCCATGTAAACGTCAGTCGGAAGATCGTCAGAGCGATAGACGTGATCGGTATTCAGTCCCATCGCTTTTGCTTCTGCGATCAGTTCGTGCCCTTCAGCATCTTGGCCGATTGCAGTCAGGATCGCGGGGTGCATATCAAAACGGCGTAAAGTCATGGCGATATTCATCGCAACACCGCCGGGCAGGCGGGTAATCCGCCCTGGAACATCAGAACCCACGCGCATATGGCTTGCCGAGCGGCCAATCACATCCCATAAGACGCTACCGATGCAAAGAATATCTGGTTGAACTGTCATTGCTTTGTTTTGTCTCAGTGAACCTCAGTGTGCAAGTCAGGGTGCAAAGAATGTAAGGTTCGCCCAAAGCGTTTCATAGACTGCACCCGTATCCGCCATCACATGTGCTGCAGGGTCACGCAGAACCACGGCATCGACCATATAGCTATGCCCTGATTTTACTGGAATCGTCGCAATCCCCTGTGCATCGGTGCGGTAGAGCGAGATCAACACTTCGCCGGATGGCGCCTTTTCAAATACTTCGACCTGTTCGTCGGCGCGGACGTCGGTGCGATAGAATAACTGCACTTTCATCCCGTCTGCCAAGCTGTCGGTATAAGGGTTGGTTAAGGCGACAAATTCAGTCTCGAGCCCGACACGGCGGTCAGCCCCCGCAGCAGACCCAACCCCGACAAGGGATTTTGAATAGCGCGAATACACCTCTATGAAATCTGTTTCGGGCAAATCACGGGCGTCGTGATCAGCGCGTGTTAATGGCAAATCTTTGTGGGTAACGAAAGTTTCGAATTTCTCCCAAGTGGCATAATCTACAGTGGCATTGCGCGCTTGATAGGCAAAAACATGCAACCCGTCTTGGCTGGCATCCATCTGCAGCGCGGGTAAATCGCCCACGCGACCTTCAACATTGCCAGACCGCCCACCTGCAAAAGTAACAAAATGCGCAAACCGTTGCGGCACAAAGGGTAAATTTGTCCCTTCAAAGTTCTGACCATTGACAATATGAGCGGCAATATTACCGTCTGTTTCAACCTGATAGGCCAAGGGTTCAATCCAGAACTCATGTGCGCTAACCGGAGCTGCCAGAAGACCAAATATGAGAGCAAGTTTGCGCATGACACCGTCCTTTTTCGTTTCCACTACACTGTCCTACGTTCGTCTGGTGTCAAGCGCCATCCTGATCTGGTTCACAACGCTGTCATCAGTCGCTGCCCACGAGGTGCTGCCGTCAATTGCAGATATGACAAAGGTTGATGATGCCCTTGTTTTTGATCTTCGGCTCAATCTCGAAAGCTTCATCGCGGGTATCGACCAGACAGAGGTTGCGGATACCAACGCATCGGCGCAGGCCGCTGATTATGATGCTCTTCGGGCGTTATCAGCAGAGCAATTGAACGATCAGTTCATCACGTTCTGGCCGCAAATGGCAGCCATGATTGCTATCACAGCGGACGGACAGGCCTTGTCACCCGAATTATTGTCTGTCGCTGCTGGTCCACTCGGCGATATTGAGGTCACGCGTGCGTCAAATTTAAAATTTAAGGCGAATTTGCCCGAAGGGGCGAAGGTTGTGCAGGTTGGCTGGGATAAATCGTTTGGTGTTCTTGTGCTACGTCAAATGGGCGTTGATGCCCCTTATGATGGGTATCTCGAGGCTGGTGCATTGTCTGATCCGATCCAACTTAGCGGTGGCGATCAGGCAAGTGGTTGGCAGACATTCGTGCGCTATATTCCCATTGGGTTTGACCATATTGTGCCCAAAGGCTTGGATCACATTCTATTCGTGCTGGGCCTGTTTTTCCTTTCAACGCGGCTACGCCCTTTGGTGACGCAAGTTTCGCTGTTTACGCTTGCCCATACAATTACATTGGCGCTGGCTGCATTGGGATATGTTTCGGTTCCCGGTAGTGTTGTCGAGCCGTTGATCGCGGCGTCTATTGTCTATGTCGCCGTTGAGAATATTTTCATGAAGGGGCTTAGCCGCTGGCGTCCGGTCATTATTTTCGGGTTCGGCTTGCTTCACGGGCTTGGGTTTGCGTCCGTATTGGCCGAATTTGGTCTCCCCGAAAGCGCGTTTGTCCCTGCATTGATTGGTTTCAACATTGGCGTAGAGGTTGGCCAATTGGCCGTTATTGCTGTGATGTTCGTTTGCGTGTGCCAAGCGATCCGGATTGACCGCGGCGCGAATGAAGTCACTCAGGGCAAAGTGATTTACCTTATATTTGCGGCAGGAGCGGGTCTGCTAATCTGGATGAACCCATCCGTTATCGAACAGGCTATTGAATCCCCAACTTGGCTGTTTGCCGCGCCTCTGCTTGCGGTTTTCCTACTTTGCCTTGGGTCAATCCAATTCCGTGATCACCTCGATAGCTATCGTCGGATTGTGGCGATCCCGGCATCGGTCGCGATCGCGTTTGTTGGCGCATATTGGTTTGTCGAACGCGTGTTTTTCTAACGATTGTTCTGCATTTGCCGGCAAATCTGATGATGCGCTGCCATAGGCCTTGCAAGCCCAAGTAACTTGGGCTAATGCGGCGCTACTAAATCCCCAAGCGGGGGCGGGCAAGTTGGGGAGAAATCCCAATAAGTCCACCGGTTGGCGCATCCGCGTCGATACCCCCGCTCAAGGTTAAACCGGAAAAGGAATACAAACATGGCTCTACCCGAGTTCACCATGCGCCAATTGCTTGAAGCAGGCGTACACTTTGGCCACCAGACATCACGCTGGAACCCAAAGATGGGCAAATACATCTACGGCAGCCGTAACGGCATCCACATCATGGACCTGACACAGACAGTTCCTATGCTGGACCAAGCGCTGAACGTGATCCGCGACACAGTGGCCAAAGGCGGCCGTATCTTGTTCGTCGGCACCAAGCGTCAGGCTGCTAAGCCAGTTGCAGAAGCTGCTGAAAAATCAGCGCAGTTCTACATGAACCACCGCTGGTTGGGTGGCACACTGACAAACTGGAAAACTGTTTCTCAGTCCATCAACCGCCTGAAGGCAATCGACGAAGCATCGGCAAACGGCTTTGCTGGTTTGACCAAGAAAGAGCGTCTTGGCATGGAGCGTGAGCAAGGCAAATTGCAGGCATCCCTCGGCGGTATCGCTGAAATGGGTGGCACACCTGACCTTATCTTTGTGATCGACGTTAACAAAGAAGATCTGGCCATCGCAGAAGCCAAAAAGCTGGGCATCCCAGTTGTGG
>CAXHZK010000018.1:0-47955 GCA_964021915.1 uncultured Roseobacteraceae bacterium
GCGGACCTACTGATTACAAATCAGTTGCTCTACCAGCTGAGCTATAGGGGCACTTTCCTGGGCGGCTATAGCAATAGTTTGCCCGACCATGCAATGCTGTTTTTCAATTTTTCCGAAATTTTTTGCAACAGCACAAATCGTTCAGCGCTTTGCTGTATGCGGTGCCCAAGGACATGTGATTGTGTTTTGTTTTTTGACCCATGCGTCTGTGAAAGTGTGGATGAAAAGGGGTGCTTTCGCGCTGCTGCAACTCGCCAAGGAACGCTCGATAGCAGAGGCAGTAAGGCGCGTGGCACGCACGCTTGGCAGGCTATTATCAGGGACGTGCTGCATGTCGCCGCTCAAGAGTGACGCGCGGCAAGGGCTTTTCGAGGTCCCCAAACGCAAAAGCCAGAATACCTGCCTAGGACGGATTGAAGCCGCCGTATTGCCCCGCAGAAAACACAAGAGGTGCCCCATTGCGATGTTGAGCGCGGGTGACCAGACCCACGATAATGGCGTGATCGCCAGCGTCATGCGTGGCCTCTAGACTGCATTCGAACGTCGCAAGCGCGCCATCGATTAGGGGCATGCCGCAATGGCTGTTGGTTGTTTCAAACCCGTTGAGTGCTGTCTTGGAGTGGGCAACTGCATTGCAAATGTCCAGTTGGTCGTTGGCCAATATGTTGACAGCAAAGCGACGGGAGCCTGCGAAATGTTCGAACCGGCGGGACCCTTTGGCCGCTGACCATAACACGAGAGGCGGGTCGAGCGACACGCTCGAAAAACTGTTTGCCGCAATTGCCACTGGCCCCAAGGGGCTATCCGTGGTGATGATTGTGACGCCAGTGGCAAAGTTACCAAGAGCGGTGCGAAATCCTGCGCTATCAGTGGATGGATCAAATGCTGTAAATGTCATTAAGGCACCTCGTGGCCAAGAGCGGCGGTGTATAGCGAGAACCAAGTCTCGCGGGGCATATCAACCTTCATTGCGTCTGATAAGGAGTTGATACGGTTCAAATTATTTGTTCCCATGACAGGCATGATGCCTGCGGGATGTGCCATTAACCATGCCGTTGCAACGGCCGCACTATCGACGCCTTGTTCGGCCGCTACGGCTGCGATTGCGTCTTGCAAGGCGCCATTGCCGGTCATCAGATCACCGCCACCCAGCGGCGACCACGCCATGATCGGGATACCGCGTTCTTGAAGATAGGCGACATCACCATTGGTGAATGCTTGGTGCGCAGTCAGCGAGATTTCGATTTGGTTAGTGACGAGTTTGTTTTTCATACCTGACTGGAGCAGGTTCCAATCGTGCAGTTTGAAATTTGACACGCCGACAGTGCGCACCTTGCCCGATGCAATGACCTCGTCCAGTGCCGCACCCGTTTCAAGATGGTCCATAAACGGATCAGGGCGGTGAACGAGCAGTGTATCAATGCGATCAATATTCATAAGCCGCAGCGAGTGATCGACAGATGCAGCGATATGCGCACGGCTGGTGTCATAATATTTGCCCGTCGCGTCAGCATAACGGCCAGCGGGGGCAATGATATCGCATTTGGTGACGACTTCGATTTGGTCCTTGAGGCTTGGTGCCGCCTTAATTGCAGCGCCCATGACCTCTTCGGCAGCATAACCGCCGTAAATATCGGCCTGATCCATTGTCGTAATACCCTGCGCAATACAGGCTTCGATCTTGGCCTGCACATGTGCGGGTGATGTATCGTCGGCCTCAGCAAGCCGCCACATGCCGTAAATAATGCGGCTGAAGGAAAGGTCGGAGGTGATGTTAATGCGGGTCAAATGCGTGGTCCTGTGCCTAATGGTGTTGGTGGGGTGTCTGCTGGCACACGGCCATAAGCATGCGGCAGCGACACTGTCTTGAGTTCAGGCATAACACGAGAGCCGAAATGTTCCGCCTCGTCGATATGCGGATAGCCTGACAAAATAAACGAACGGATGCCCATTTTTTGATAGTTTTCGATTTTGGACAATATCTGATCAGTCGATCCAACCAATGCAGCTCCGCATCCGGAACGCGCACGCCCGATGCCAGTCCATAGCCCCGGCTCGGTATAGCCAAACTGATCGGCCAATTCGCGCGCGCGGGCTTGGTGGGCGACGCCAAGCGATATGCTGTCGTGGGCTCGATCGCGTATCAATTTGCCGTATTCATCATCCAGCTTGCTGGCGATATATTCGGCGTATTCTTTTGCCTCTTGCTCGGTATCGCGGACAATCATGTGCACTCGCAGACCGTAATCGAGCGTGCGATCATGCGCCGCGGCGCGGGCGTGAACTGCTTTCATGCGTTCGCCCAATTGATCCTCGGTTTCGGGCCACATGAGGTAGACGTCACACTGCGCGCCGCATAATTCCAACGCGTCGGGTGAATAGCCACCAAAGTAAAGCAGCGGTCCGCCGTTTTGTTGATACGGGCGCGCAGGTCCGGTGGGCACCTTGTCAAATTGGTAAACTTCGCCGTGATGGGTGATCTCGTCTTGCGTCCATGCTTGGCGCAGAATTTCAACAACTTCGTGGCTGCGTTTGTAACGGTAGGGAGAGGGCGCAACTTCGCCTGGGAAATCGCTGCTGATGACATTCAGCGTCAATCGCCCCTTGAGCATATGATCAAGTGTGGCGACGGTGCGGGCAAGCATGATCGGTTGCATTTCACCGCAACGAATGGCTGCAAGAAAATTGATATTCTCTGTCAGCGGGGCCATGCCTGCCACAAATGACAGCGTATCCTGACCGACTTGATAGGACGATGGCGCAAGAATGTTACGAAACCCTTGCTTTTCAGCGGTCAGCGTGATGTCGCGGCAATGCTCCCAACTGCTCTTGAGGTCACCATCAGGCACCCCGAGGAACTGATAATCGTCAGAACATAGTGCAGAAAACCATGACACTTCCGCACCGTCTAAATCGGCGCCCGTGACGGGGACAATGGTCATTGTGATCGCTCCCAGAATCTATTGTTGATACTTGCGTAGCACTCAATGTTGTGTGCATCAATGGTGTATCAATTATCGCAGCTTAGGGAGGCGCGGCAACATGACATCGAACGCGGCACCCAATGCATTGCCGAAATATGTCCAAGTCAGCGAAATGCTCATTCGTGAAATCGCCGCAGGTCATCTCGCCGATGGCGCGCGTCTGCCGCCAGAGCGTGACATGGCAGCTGAGCTGGGCGTTTCTGTCGGAACCCTGCGCAAATCACTGGCTGATCTCGAAGAAAAGGGCATGCTGGACCGCATCCACGGGTCAGGAAATTACGTGCGTCACAAGGCGAGCGTTGATTCCGTGTATGGCCTGTTTCGCCTAGAATTACTGCGTGGCGGTGGGCTGCCGACGGCACAGGTGCTCTCCGTCGACCGTATGCAAAAACCAACGGACACGCCAAAGTTTGGACCTGCGTCCGAGGGCCACAGGATCAGGCGCATCAGGTCACTTGGCCAAACCGTTGTCGCATTAGAAGAGATCTGGATTGATGGCTCTCTTCGGGATCAAATTGATGGCTCGGACTTGTCGGATTCACTCTATCTTTATTACCGTGACGAATTGGGGCTTGTGATTGCCTCGGTCACGGATCAAATCGGGGTAGGGCAGGTGCCTGATTGGACGCCAGCGCAGTATCATCAATTGGTGGGCGCACATTGCGGATTTATTGAACGGCTGGGCTGGAACGCCCAAGGTGACACCGTCGAGTTTTCACGCACATGGTTTGATAGCGATAGGGCGCGATATGTGTCGCGCATGGGAAAAGGCTGAATATGTCAAAAAACGTAAATTACGGGATCATCGGTTGTGGGATGATGGCGCATGAGCACATCAATAACATCAAACTATTGCCCGGTGCATCAGTCACCCATGTCTATGATCCGGTGCGCGATCTTGCCCAGTCTTGTGCTGACCTCGCGGGTGGCGCTGCGGTGGCCGATAGCTTAGAGGCGCTGCTGGATGACGACGCACTCGATGCACTTGTCATTGTTAGCCCCAACTACCTCCATGTTGAACAACTCACCCAAATTGCCCAGACCCGCACAATTCCAATATTATGCGAAAAGCCGCTTTATACCGACCCTGCCGATGCCGCCATCATTACCGAACTGCAAAGCACATACAAAGCACCGATCTGGGTTGCGATGGAATACCGTTATATGCCACCCGTTGCCGCACTTGCTGCCCAAGCACAGGCCGCAACAGGGGGCGTAAAAATGCTCACAGTGCGCGAGCACCGGTTTCCGTTTTTGCCCAAGATTGGCGATTGGAACCGGTTCAATGCGAAATCCGGTGGCACCTTGGTTGAAAAATGCTGCCACTTCTTTGATCTGATGCGCTTTATTCTAGACGATGAACCGATACGTGTCATGGCCAGCGCAGGGCAAACCGTGAACCACTTGGATGAAGTTTACGACGGCCAGACATCCGACATCTGGGACAATGGCTATGTGATCGTTGATTTTAAAAACGGCGCGCGCGCCATGTTAGAACTGTGCATGTTCGCCGAAGGTGCGCGTTTTCAAGAGGAAATCAGCGCCGTCGGCCCAACTGGCAAGATTGAATGCTTTGTCCCCGGTCCTGGGCGGTTTTGGGACACACGGCAGGGGCCAGCCCCGACGCCCCAACTTGTTATCAGCCCTCGCAGCCCCAAGGGGCCGATTGCCAGCGATATTCCCGTTGATCCCGCATTGCTTGAGGCAGGTGACCACAATGGATCGACCTTCTATCAGCATCAAAAGTTTAACGCAGTGGTCCGCGGTGTCGGCGATATCGAAGTAACCTTGGATGATGGTGCACGCGCTGTGGCCATGGGGATCGCTGCACAAGAAAGTGCACGAACAGGGCAGGCGGTCTTGCTCTGACATTCCGCATTGTCGTATTGGTCTGTATATGACTGACCCAATCGCCACCAACGCCCGCCTTTCCGTCGCCCCGATGATGGACTGGACGGACCGCCATTGCCGCTATTTTCATCGGCTGATGTCCAAGCACGCGCTGCTTTATACGGAAATGGTGACAGCGCCCGCTGTGATCCACGGTGATCGTGAACGCTTGCTAGGGTTTGATCAGTTTGAGCATCCTGTTGCCCTGCAACTTGGCGGGTCGGATCCGGCGCAATTGGCGCAGGCTGCAAAAATCGGTGCTGATTGGGGTTATGATGAAATTAACCTCAACTGCGGCTGCCCGTCTGATCGCGTCCAATCGGGATCGTTCGGGGCCATCTTGATGGAAAATGCGCCGCTGGTTGCGGACTGTGTCGCAGCAATGCGCGATGCGACTGATCTGCCCGTGACTGTGAAATGCCGCATTGGCGTCGACGATCAGGAACCGCGCGATGTGCTGCCTGATTTCTTGACCCAAGTCAGTGCGGCAGGTTGCGACCGCTTTACTGTGCACGCCCGCAAGGCGTGGCTTCAAGGGCTTAGCCCCAAAGAGAACCGAGACATTCCACCGCTCGACTACGCGCTAGTCCACGACATGAAGGCGATGTTCCCGCATCTGCATTTATCGTTGAACGGCGGTATTTCCACACTCGCCGCCGCCAAAGAGCAGCTGGCGGGTCTGGACGGCGTCATGATCGGGCGGGCCGCGTATCATTCACCCGCCGAGGTGCTGCTCGCCGCCGATCAAGAAATATTTGGCGCGACCAACCCACAAAAAACAGCAGCAGACATCGTTGCTGAAATGGTGCCCTATATTGAGGCCCATATCGCGGCTGGTGGTCGGTTAAACCAGATTACACGCCATATGCTTGGCCTGTTTCAAGGACGGTCCGGTGCGCGGATGTGGCGCCGTTACATTTCTGAAAATGCACATAAAGACGGTGCCGGACCCGAGGTCCTGATGACTGCTTTATCTTATGTTTTACAAAGGGCTGCGTGATGGGATTAATGTTTATTATCGGTGTTGTAATCTCGCTCATGATTATCGGTGCAATTGCTGGCGTATTGGCGGGATTGCTTGGCGTGGGCGGCGGTATCATCCTTGTTCCGGCCTTTTTCTTTGGGTTCACATTCATTGGCTTTCAAAGCCCGCAATTGATGCAGCTTTGTCTGGCGACGTCGCTTGCGACAATCATTGTCACGTCGCTCCGCTCGGTCATGGCGCACCACCGCAAGGGGGCAGTTGAATGGCAAATCCTGCGCGATTGGACACCCGGAATTGTTGTTGGCGCAGCGATTGGCGTATGGATTGCCGCGTCTTTGCAATCGCAAGCCTTGCAGATGATCTTTGGCGTTCTGGGGATGATTGTTGGCGTGTATATGGCCGTGGGCAAGATGACATGGCGGGCTGGCGACGCGATGCCATCCGGCCCGTTGCGCTGGATCATGTCGCCCATCGTGGGGTTCTTGTCGGTGCTCATGGGGATCGGCGGCGGTTCATTCGGTGTGCCGATCATGACGCTGTTTAACGTGCCAATTCACAGGGCCGTGGCGACAGCCGCCGGTTTTGGCGTGATCATTGCCGTGCCATCGGTGATCGGGTTTATGTTTGTCGACGTCAAAGGGGCGCCGCCATGGTCTATTGGCGCAGTGAATATCCCTGCCTTTGCACTGATCGTTATGATGACAATGCTGACCGCGCCCTATGGCGCTGCACTTGCGCACCGACTTGATCCCAAACCGCTCAAGCGTGTGTTTGGCGCGTTCCTGATCATTGTTGCCCTGAATATGCTGCGCAAAGCGCTAGGGTGGTAACAATGCCATCGGGCTATATGAAATGCCCATACGATCCGTCAGTTGCGACTTGGGCGCAGGCTGCCCGTGACGTGGCCAGCAAACTTGACACAACAGACCGCAGGCATGGCCATACATGGTTCGTTGGTGTTGATGCGCTGCCCAACGACCCAAACGGCGCGATATCAGGCGTTGAGATGCCCTTTGCACGCATGTCTGCGCATTGGCACCGCGCTCAGGTGTCCATCATCTATCCCGGCTATCCCAAACAGGACCCAATCGAAAGCGACGCCGCCCACCGTTTTCGCATACACCGTGCCGCGGCGCATATGGACGGTCTGCTGCCCGAAGGCCCTGAAAAACGACGTCACTTGCGGGAACGGCATGGTTTCATCCTTGGCCTTCCCCTCAATAACGCCAGCGATAGCCCGCTGGTCGTTTGGGAAGGGAGCCACCACATCATGGGCGCTGCTTTCGCCCGCGCATTTGATGGTCTTTCACCTGACCAGTTTGGCGACCGCGACGTCACTGACATCTACCAATCGGCCCGCCGCGAGGTATTTGAAAAATGCGAACAGGTGGAGCTGATCACACGCCCGGGCGAGGCGATATTGCTGCACCGCCATTTGATCCATGGCGTTGCACCTTGGGGTGAAGGCCAAACCGCCCGCATGGTTGCCTATTTTCGACCACTCATTGCTCCTCGGCTCTGGCTTTCCGGACGATGATAGATTTGCCTAAAATCAATGCGTCAGGAAACGACCTTCGCGGCCCAAGGGTATTGAGACAAAGACTTCTCGGTGGATTTGCTAGGGAAATGAAGAAAATGTGTCTTTAATTACCCCGCATTTGCGCCTAGGTATCAATCAACAGGTTTGTGCCGGCTCGATGACTGAGCTGGAAAGAGGAGAAAACACATGCTCAATAACATTGGTTTGCCAGGTCTTTTGCTAATCGCAGTTGTCGTTTTGGTCCTTTTCGGACGCGGCAAAATTTCGTCCTTGATGGGTGAAGTTGGCAAAGGGATCACTGCATTCAAAAAGGGTGTTGATGACAGCAAAGCCGAGCTTGATGATAGCTTGACCGCTGCCAAGGACGTGACACCGTCCGAGGACAAAGACAAAGCATAAGTCCCCCAAGGAGGAACGCCTATGTTCGGCCTTGGCTGGAGCGAAATGGTGCTTGTCGCCATCGTGGCCCTGATTGTTATCGGGCCAAAGGATTTGCCCGGATTGTTCCGCACGATTGGGCAATTCACAGGTAAAGCCAAGGCGATGGCGCGCGAGTTTTCGCGTGCCATGGAAGAGGCCGCCGATGATGCTGGCGTCAAGGATATTTCCAGCTCACTACAGTCCGCTGCAAATCCCAAAAAATTTGGCATCGATAAAATACGCGAAGCCACGGGTATGTCCTCGGGCCCAGCGACTGAAAAGTTAAGCGAAGAGCGCGCTGCCAAGAAAAAGCAGATGAACGAGGCGATGGCCAAGGCCGCTACCGACCGCAAGGCACGTGAAGCAGCGAGCGAAGATACCGCTGAACCAGCCGCCGCTAAAAAACCAGCCGCCAAGAAACCTGCTGCAAAGAAGCCTGTTGCCAAAAAACCGGCGGCTAAGAAACCTGCTGCAAAAAAAGCCACCGCGCCCAAAGCGGTGGCGAAAAAGGCAGCGCCCTCCAAAAAGAAGGCTCCGGCCAAGGCAGCGGCCAGCAAAACAAAAGGTGACGCATGAGCGCGAGTGACGACATCGAAGATAGCGCCGCACCATTGATGGAACACCTGACCGAGCTGCGCACGCGGCTCATTCGGGCCGTGATGTCGTTCATCGTCGGCATGGTGATCTGCTTTATGGTGTGGAACCCGATTTTCAATTTCCTGACTCAGCCGCTTTGCGATGCTCTTGCGACACGTGGACAGGACTGCGATTTGCAATTCATCGCGCTCGAAGAAGGTTTCTTTGTTGCGATTTCAATCTCGCTTTTGGGTGGATTGGTTTTGGGCTTTCCCTTTATCAGCTATCAATTATGGCGGTTCGTCGCACCCGGTCTCTACAAGAATGAAAAGGGCGCGTTTTTGCCGTTCCTCGTGGCATCGCCATTCATGTTCTTCCTTGGTGCGGCATTTGCCTATTACGTGATTACGCCTTTGGCCTTCGGCTTCTTCCTTGGGTTTCAACAGGAAAATATGCTGACCTCTGACGCAGGGGCCACGACAGCTGCCGCAGGGATTATCTTTCAAGGGTCTGCCAAGGCTTATCTGGCGCTGACCATCAAATTCATCGTGGCGTTTGGCCTGTGCTTCCAATTGCCCGTTCTTTTGACGTTGATGGGCAAGGCGGGGCTTGTGTCTGCACGCGGACTGCGCGGCACGCGCAAATATGCGGTTGTCGGTATCCTGATCGTCGCGGCTCTTGCCACGCCGCCGGACGTCATCTCTCAGGTGATCTTGTTCGTCGTGGTCTATGGGCTTTACGAGGTGTCCATTCAGCTCGTCGCGCGGGTTGAGCGTAAGCGCGAGGCCAAGATGCGCGCTGACGGGCTTTGGGATGATGACATTCACGGCGATGGGTTTGATGATGATGCTGATGATGAGGACGAAGGGTCGCAATCGTGACCGAGCTTGAGCGGATCGCAGCGGCGCTTGAACGGATGTCGCCTGCGCCAGCTCAGCTTCCTGATTTCACTGCGGCAAGCGCGTTTGTCTGGCAACCCGATCCTGATCGCCTGTCACCTGTTGAGAATGTCAATCGCGTTGCCGTTGATTTGCTGGTTGGTATTGACCGATCCCGTGACACATTGATGGCAAACACCATGCAATTTGCAGCGGGGTTACCTGCCAATAATGCATTGTTGTGGGGCGCGCGCGGCATGGGAAAATCGAGCCTTGTCAAGGCAATACACGGTGCAGCTCAGGCAACACATAAAGCATTGAAAATTGTCGAAGTTCAGCGCGAGGACCTGCCAACAATTGGTCGCTGCCTGCAAATGCTGCGTGGACGATCCGAACGGTTCATCATGTTCTGTGATGATTTGTCATTCGGTCATGACGACGCGCATTATAAATCGCTCAAGGCTGTTTTAGATGGCGGTATCGAAGGGCGGCCCGAAAATGTGGTGCTCTATGCTACGTCCAATCGTCGTCACCTCATGCCCCGCGATATGATTGAAAATGAACGATCAACGGCGATTAACCCTGCCGAGGCGGTCGAAGAGAAAGTATCACTTTCTGATCGTTTTGGTCTTTGGCTTGGGTTTCATCCTTGCGATCAGGATCAATATCTCGCGATGATCCGCGGCTACTGCGATGCCCATGGGCTCACTATTGATGATGCCGATTTGCGTGCGCAGGCGATCGAATGGCAGGCCACGCGAGGCGGTCGCTCAGGCCGCGTTGCTTGGCAATTCTTTACGGATTTGGCTGGCCGCAGCGGTATCCGCCTAGGGTAGGAAATCCGCCGGATCGAGCGAATTCAGACCCTCACGCACTTCAAAGTGCAAGAAGCTCGGATCCCCTGCGCGGACTTTACCAATGCTTTGGCCACGGCTGATTGCATCACCCTTCTTACTCGTCACACCGTCAAGGTTGGTGTATACCGTTAAAATGCCACCGTCGTGACGGATGACAATGATCGCGGCACCTGTGGTATCTTTGCTCACGGCTGCGACTGATCCTGCGTCTGCAGCCATTACCGTTGTTCCGGCCGCGGCACTGATATCAATTCCGTCATTGCGGCCAGCAGAATAGGCGCGAATGATCGGGCCTGCCACAGGTTGAATGAACCTTGCGTCGGTTGTCGTTGTTACTTCACCCAAATCAGGCGCAGCGGGAGTTTCTGCCTCTGGTAGCGGGGTCGAGGGCTCTTCATCGGGCAATGGCTGTGATGCGCTAGGGGGCAACGGCGATGTGCTGCCTGCACCCGGCTGTTCAACGACGTCTGGTTCTGTCGCGGGCGATGGTGCCGCGATACCATCGCGTGGGATCAACAAGAATTGGCCCGAACGAATGCGAAGCTCTGGCCCCAAGCCATTCCACTCTGCAATATCGCGCACAGGCACATCATAAAGGCGCGCAATCTGGAATACGGTTTCGCCGCGTTCTACTTTATGGCGGATCGGCTCAATGCCAACGACCGCTGGCGTTTGCAGCGCGGGGTCTGCGACGGCGACAGCATCTGGACCTGCTCGGTCTAAGGCGGTTGTTGCAATCGCACTAATGTCAACGGAACTCGGTAAGATGGGACCTGTGCCCAGTGCTCCGGTTTCTGGCGACGGTTCCGCGACACGGTTGGGGAGCGCAATCAACTCGTCTTTGCGCAGCGGCACATCTGCCTCAATACCATTGAAATTGGCCAAGGCTTCAACCTCAAGCCCGAGGCGGGCAGCAATCGTTGTGATCGTGTCATCCTTTTGCGCGACAACCACCTGATAATTCGGATAGGAAATAATGCCGCGATCATCGGGTTCTGGTCGGGCGACGGCGGCATTCGCAGCGGAAGAAGTATCAAATCCACTGACCATGTCTCGCAGATCGAAATCCATGTTGCCTGAACATGCCGTCAGCGCCAATAGGGCCGAGCCCATCAAAATGCTACGTGTCATCATCGCTCTTGCCCTTTTACTCACACTGGCCAGTCTGTTGCTGAAACCTTGCCTATGTTTAGTCCTGTCCGAGCCCTTCTAGCAAGGGGACAAACCGAACAGGGCGCAGCTCTTCATAGTCAAAGCCCTTTTCCAACCGCGTGACACGGATCAAACTTTGCACAGTATCCGATTGACCGACGGGCAATACCATGATGCCGCCCACCCGCAATTGCGCCATCAACGGACCAGGCGGGTCTTCGGCCGCTGCGGTGAGCAGGATACGGTCAAACGGTGCTTGCTCTGGCAAACCAAAGCTGCCGTCCGTTGTGAAAGTCGTAATGTTGGTAATGTCATCGGCTTCAAAAATGTCGCGGGCCTCTCGGACAAGGCGCCTGTAGCGATCAACGGTATAAACGCGGCGGCCAAGATGCGACAAGATTGCAGCCTGATAGCCAGACCCCGTGCCAACTTCGAGCACTTTGTCGCGCGGTGTGACCTGCAATGCTTGGGTCATGATGCCGACAACGGAGGGCTGGCTGATCGTCTGGCCACAGGCAATCGGGAGGGGCATATCCTCATAGGCGCGATCGACAAATATACCTTTGACGAATTTCGCGCGGTCCACTTTTTCCATTGCCGTAAGCACGGCAGGGTCCGTGACGCCCTTTGATCGCAATGCATATAGAAACTGCATTTTGGTTTCAGCTGTGAAGGTCAATCAAGTAACGCCTTAAGATTACTCAGTGTTTCATAGTCAGTCAGGTCAGCCCGCATCGGCGTGACAGATATATAGCCGTCCAGATTTGCCTGTGTATCGCTGCCTGCTTGTGCTGCGCCATGCTGTGGGCCACCCTTGATCCACAAAAATTCGCGCCCGGTTGGGGATGTCTCGCTCGAGGTTGAGAAATTCACGCCAGGTCTGCGACCTTGGTTTGCAACGGCAACCCCTTTGACTTCGCGCGCAGGGACAGGCGGGAAGTTGACGTTGTAAAAGATTGTGTAATTGTCGTTCTGGGCCCAGATGCCGTTGTCCAACAGGCGGCGGACGGTTTGCGCGCCATGTGTGGCTGCGGCTTCAAACGGGTCAGGTAAATCTTTGTTGTCGGGTCCGAAAAACTGTGACAAGGCGATGGCAGGGATGCCCTGCAATGCAGCTTCGATCACGGCACCGATTGTGCCGGAATAGAGCGTGTTTTCGGCCGCATTGTTTCCGCGGTTTACCCCAGACAGCACGAGATCGGGCGGGCTGTCGGTCATCACATGATAGAGCCCTGCGAGCACGCAATCAGCGGGCGATCCTTCGGCGGCAAACCGCCGTTCATCCAGTTTGGCGATCATGGTTGGGTGGGTGTAGCTAATGCAATGCCCGACGCCGGATTGCTCAAACGCGGGTGCCACAGTCCAAACTTCACCGTCTGGGCCAGCCAATTCAGTCGCAATGGCAAAAAGCGTTTTCAGGCCCGGCGCGTTGATGCCGTCGTCATTTGTGATGAGAATACGCATAGTGCCCCCAATTGCGGATCTACCTTATGCCTAAGCGGTGGCGCGGATTGGGGCAAGCATCGGCCGCCACTCTTGATCTAAATGTTGTCAAATTGTGCGCCATTGCCGCATGCGATTGTTTTGCGCCGCAAGCGGCGCGTGCCTCCGGCGGCCATATTTATGCTCAAGAGAAATCAAGTTGCGCAAGAATATCGGCAGCGGCTTGGTCTGGTGATGTTAAAGCGCCGCGGTCTTCGCCGGGATAGAAGCGAGCACGCGTTGCTGTTGGCATGGGGGCAGGGGTGCAAATATGTATATGAGGTCCGGTGTTTGCGCTCTCGGCTTGCCAAGAGCGGGCAAGCGCTGTTTGGGCCGCTTTGGTTGCCCCATAAACGCCGAAGAACTGATTGCCGGCCTGAGGATCATCGCAAAACACGGCGTGGCCATCGGCACCAAGCAATGGGCCGACATAGCTGATCAGGCGCGATGTGGCCTCAATATTGACTGAGATTGATTTTTGCAGGTCTTTTGGGCCGATGTGACCCGCTGGGGCCAAAGGTGCCGCGTGAACAGCGGTGTGAATCCAAAGGTCCAATCCGCCCCAACGGTCAAAAATGGACCGGCAGAGTTGTTGCATTGCGGCGTCAACGGTAATGTCCATCGGTGCGAGCGTTGCTTGGCCACCTGATGACTGAATCGCATCGTCCAACTCTTCGAGAGCGCCGGTGGTTTTGCCGACTGCAATGATATGATGTGAAGGCGAAAGGGCACGGGCAAACGCCGCGCCAAGGCCGCGCGATGCGCCTGTGATGAGTGCTGTTTTTGTCATATCGACCATTTGCGTTATTCAGCAGCGACGTTGGGCTTAAAGCCTTTTTCGAGCATATCCGTTGGGGCCACAGGATATTCACCCGTAAAACAGGCATCGCAATAAGCGGGTACTTTGGGATCGCGGCCACCTTTTTGACCGACCGCGCGATACAAACCATCGATCGAGATGAATTTCAGGCTATCGACGCCAAGATGCATCCGCATTTCTTCTTCGGTCATTGTCGCGGCAAGCAATTTTTCGCGCTGCGGCGTGTCGACACCGTAAAAACATGGCCAAGCTGTTGGCGGGCTCGCGATCCGGAAGTGGACTTCGGCAGCACCGGCATCAAGGATCATTTCTTTGATCTTGCGGCTCGTTGTGCCGCGCACAACGCTGTCATCGACAAGGATCACGCGTTTGCCTTTGATCAAGGCGCGGTTGACATTGAGTTTGAGGCGCACACCCATATTGCGGATTTGCTCGGTCGGCTCAATAAATGTGCGGCCCATGTATTGGTTGCGAATAATGCCCATCGCATAGGGGATGCCCGATTGCAGCGAATATCCAATCGCAGCAGGCGTTCCACTGTCGGGGACAGGACAAACCAGATCAGCCTCGACAGGGTTTTCTTTGGCCAATTCGCGGCCAATTGCCTCGCGCGTTTCATAGACCGAGCGGCCACCAAGGGACGAATCTGGCCGGCTGAAATAGACATGTTCAAAGATGCAAAAGCGTGATTTCGCACGGCGGAACGGAAAGTGGCTTGCGACGCCTTTGTCGTTGATGACAACCATTTCGCCCGGCTCGATTTCGCGCACAAATTCAGCGCCAATAATATCAAGCGCACAGGTTTCGGATGCCAATGCCCAGCCATCGCCGATTTTGCCTAAAACCAAGGGGCGAACGCCCAATGGATCACGGCAGCCAATCAATTTGGTGCGGGTCATGGCGACGATGGAAAACGCACCTTCAACCTTGCGTAGGCCTTCTTCCATCCGGTCAGGGATTGTACGGCCCATAGAACGTGCCATCAGGTGGATGATACATTCGCTGTCGGATGAGGATTGGAAGATTGAACCACGTTCAATCAGTTCACGGCGCAGGGCGTCTGCGTTTGTGATGTTCCCATTATGAGCGATCGCCGCACCGCCCATCGAAAACTCACCAAAAAACGGCTGCACATCGCGCATGGCCGTTTGGCCTTTTGAGCCGGCCGTAGAATAACGCACATGCCCAATCCCGATCGGACCGGGCAGCGATTCCATCATTGCGGGTGACGTGAAATTATCACGCACGAGGCCCATACGACGCTGCTGGTTAAATCCGGTTTCGGGATCGTGGGTGACAATGCCACCAGCCTCTTGGCCGCGGTGTTGGAGCGCATGAAGGCCCAAAGCGATGAAGTTAGATGCATCGGCAACGCCGACGACGCCAAATACGCCACATTCCTCCCGCAATTTATCATCGTCAACGGGATGGGCGGGGGGCATCTGATGGGACAAGGGAGGCTCCGAATCCGGCTGTTTGTTGGTTCGCTCTAGTCATACGTGTTGAGGCCGCTGGTGTCACCCTGCATTAGCGACCCGACTTCAATATAATCAATCTTGGGTTTGACGCCTATTGCGACGCGACTTGAGTTTACTCAGGCGCCTCACATGCACCGACGAGCTGTTCATATTGCGCGGTAATCCATCCGAGCGTTTCTTGTGGATCGCTTTCTTCTATTGATCCGGTCATCCGGCCAAATACTTTGGTAGAACGGCTGTCATCGATCATCGCAATATCTTGGGTCGAAAGTACCGTTTCATATACAAAGTAGGCCACAGCGATAAGCAAAATGCCGCGAACGACACCAAACAAGAAACCTAGTCCCTGATCGAGCGGGCCCAACACGGACCGCTGCACCAGACTGCCCAAGAGCGGTGTAAACAATGACACAACAACGAGCGAGACCGCGAAAACAGCGCCAAAGGCCGCGATGATCGACAATTCACATCTATCACCGATGAAATCGCCTAGAACGGGGATCTGTTTGATCAGTGGCTGCACTTTATCCGCAAACAGGAACGCAAGGATCGTCGCACCAACCCAGCCCGCGATGGACATCGCTTCTCTGACAAAGCCGCGGCTATAGGCCAAAAGCGCAGAGACCACGATCACAATGGCGACAATGCCGTCGATTAGTGTAAAGCCATCCATCTGCGTCACCCTTTGGTCTTAGCTGGGGGACTGCTCCCCAAATGTATCTGTTACAAAACCAACCAAGTCCTTGGCCAATTTTTGCGTCAACCCGTCAACATTGACCTGTTTGGCCATCGTCGGGATGAGTGCTGACGTAAAACCAAGTTTTTGCGCTTCTTTCAATCTATTTTCTGTCTGGACCACAGGACGTAACGCGCCAGACAGGCTGATTTCACCAAAAATCACCGCTTCACGGGGCAATGCGGCGTCTTCTCTTGCTGAAACAAGCGCGGCTGCGACGGCCAAATCCGCCCCCGGTTCATTAACCCGCAGCCCGCCAGCCACGTTCAAATACACATCCAAGCCCGCAAACGGGATACCGCAGCGCGATTCGAGCACGGCAAGGATCATGCCAAGACGACCACTATCCAGCCCGACAACAGATCGCTTTGCGTTTGAATGCGGTGAGGGCGACACCAAGGCCTGAATTTCGCATAACATCGGGCGCGTGCCCTCGACCCCTGCAAACACAACCGAACCCGGCGCAGGATCACCGCGATCAGACAAAAATAGCGCCGACGGGTTTTTAACCTCTGCCAACCCCTTACCTGTCATTTCGAAAACGCCGATTTCATCTGCAGGACCAAAGCGGTTCTTCACGGCACGTAAAATGCGGAATTGATGGCCACGCTCACCTTCGAAATACAGCACTGTATCAACCATATGTTCAACAACGCGCGGTCCGGCGATAGCACCTTCTTTGGTGACGTGGCCGACCAGTACAGTGGAAATGCCACGCGTTTTGGCAAAATTGGTTAATTCATGGGCGCATGACCTGACTTGGCTTACCGATCCTGGGGCACTGTCGATGTGATCAGCCCACATGGTCTGAATGGAATCGATGATGACCAAATCGGGCTGTTTCGCGTCAAGCGTGGTGAGAATGTCCCTGAGGTTTGTCTCGGATGCCAATTGCACGGGGCTATCGGTCAGCCCCAATCTCTCTGCGCGCATTTGGACTTGTGCGGCGGATTCCTCGCCCGAGACGTAAATGACCTTGAGCCCATTGCGTGCAAACCTTGCGGCAGCTTGTAACAGTAGCGTCGATTTCCCGATCCCGGGGTCACCGCCCACCAAAATCGCCGATCCCTGCACCAACCCGCCACCAAGAACACGGTCCAATTCGCCGACACCCGCCAATGTCCGTGGCGGTGGCGCCTCTTGGGTCGCAAGGTCGGTCAGCGCGATTTCCTTGCCGCGCAACCCGCCGAGCGACTTTTTGGCTGGGCCCGCGCCTAGCGGCTTATCTTCGACAATCGAATTCCAAGCCTGACATGCATCGCATTGCCCCGCCCATTTTTTGTGTGATGCCCCGCATTCAGAGCAGGAAAAGAGCGGTTGTTTAGCCATGTTCACGTTTTGCCCCAATTTTAATGAACTGGCAAGACGTCGTTTTTAATGCTTTGTCATTGAGGCAAATCATCTGACAGATATGGGGCAGGGATGCAGGGCCGTATCGTCGGCTGGGGCGCAAGAGAAGAGCGGCGCGTCTATTTATCCGCCGCGTAACCGCCGTTGATAACGACCACCAAGAGAGGTCAAAATCTCATAGCCGATAGTCCCCGCATCACGCGCCAAATCATCAACAGATTGTTGCGCTCCCAACAAGGTGAGCGATTTAGGCTCTTCTGTTAACGCGCTGATATCAACTGTTAACAAATCCATTGATACCCGACCGACGAGCGGGCAGGGCGTGTCGCCATGAAAAAGGGTCGCGCGATCCGATAGCGAACGAATGATGCCGTCGGCGTAACCTGCTGATAATGTAGCGATTTTGCTCGGCTTGTCGGCTTGCCATGCGTTGCTATAGCCGACCACTTCACCTTCTTTTAACTCTCTGATCTGAACGACCGGTAGGTCAAGGTAAGCAACATGTTCCGCGTGCGGAACAGGCAACCCACCGTATAGCCCGATTCCGGGGCGGGTCAGGTCAAAATGATAATCAGACCCCAACAAAATGCCGCCAGATGCCGCCAATGAACGCGGCACTGTAATACCATCAGTCATCTGGTGGAATTGGTCCAATTGATAGGCATTCATCGGATGCTCTGGCTCGTCCGCACAGGCCAGATGGCTCATCACCAACATCGGGCGTTGGGCGAGCGCAATCTCTGCGATCGCGGCCCATTCGTCCCATTCCATTCCTAAACGGTTCATACCGGTATCAAGCTGGATGCCAAATGAATGCCCCGGTAACGATTGAAAATGCCGTGTTACTTGTTCAATGGAATTGAGCATTGGCGTCAGTTCGAGATCGCCGATCATATCCGTGTCGCCAGCCATATGGCCCGAGAACACACAGATTTCAGGTCCAGATCCCAGCGCCTGACGCACCGCCGCACCTTCTTCGGCGACAGCTACAAAGAATTTGCGTGCACCGGCCTTTGCCAAACATCGTGCGACCGTGGCTGCGCCCAGCCCATAGCCGTCCGCCTTGACCACCGCAGCAGTTTCCACAGTCGTCATTTTGTCGAGCGCACGCCAATTATTGGCGAGCGCATCAAGATCAATTGTCAGGTGTCCAGTGCTCATAGTCAGTCTTTTGTCAGAGGTATGGCGGGCGATCAATGGCCAACGGCGATATTAAAACTCTTCTCCGCCGCCACCGGTTTGCCACGCTTTGGCAAGGTTGCCGAAACGGGTGAATTCTGGCGTAAACGATAGCTCAACCGTGCCAATCGGGCCGTGACGCTGCTTGCCGATGATTACCTCAGCCTTGCCATGAAGGCTGCTCATCTTTTCTTGCCACGCGGCGATGGCTTCCATGTTGCTATCATCGGGTTTTTCGCGCTCGGTGTAATATTCGCCACGATAGACAAACATAACAACGTCGGCATCTTGCTCGATTGAACCGGATTCACGCAGGTCAGACAATTGCGGACGCTTATCTTCGCGGTTTTCAACCTGACGCGAGAGCTGGGACAATGCGATCACGGGAATATTGAGCTCCTTTGCGATGGCTTTTAGTCCCATCGAAATTTCGCCAATTTCCTGCACGCGGTTTTCAGACGTGCCGCGCACCAGCTGAAGATAGTCCACAATCAACACATCAAGCCCGTGGGTCCGTTTCAGACGCCGCGCACGCGCCGCGAGCTGACTGATCGGAATCGCGGCGGTGTCGTCAATAAAGAGAGGGCAGGCTTCGAGGCTCTTTGCAGCATCGACAAAGCGGCGGAATTCACCCTCGGTCATGTCGCCTTGGCGGATTTTATGCGATGAAATTTCGGACGCTTCGGCCAGAATACGACCAGCAAGCTGTTCGGCTGACATCTCAAGGCTAAAGAACCCGACTACACCGCCGTCTACCGCGCCTTCTGTGCCGTCGCTCATTGTGCCGCGCTTGTAGGCCTTGGCGACGTTGTATGCGATGTTCGTGGCAAGCGACGTTTTCCCCATTGAGGGACGTCCCGCGAGGATCAACAGATCAGATTTATGCAGGCCACCCAGTTTGGCATCCAGATCAACCAAATCAGTGGCGACACCGGCAAGCCCGCCCTCACGCTGATAGGCGGAGTTGGCGACATTGACGGCCTCGGTCACCGCCTTGAGGAAGGATTGAAAACCGCCCTCGGTGCTGCCCTGTTCGGCCAGTTTGTAGAGTTCTTGTTCGGCTTCGACGATTTGTTCTTTTGGCTCTGATGCCACATCCATCTTTTTGGCTTTGGCAGATATCGTTTGACCAACATTGATCAATTCGCGCCGCACCGCCAGATCATAGATCATTTGTGCATAGTCGCGTGCAGCAAAGGCCGAAATAGCAGCACCCGCGAGACGTGCCAAATAAGCAGGGCCGCCCAATTCTTGCAGGCCTTCGTCGTCTTCAAGGAACGCCTTTAATGTGACGGGGCTGGCCAGCGCGTTTTTACTAATCCGCGCGGCGGCCGTTTCAAAAATACGTGCATGCACAGGGTCGTAGAAATGTTTTGGCCCGACGATCGCGGCGATACGATCAAAGATATCATTGTTGGTCAGGATGGCACCAAGCAGTTGTTGTTCTGCTTCGATGGAATGAGGCACGGTATCGACGTCGGCGGTTTGCACCCCTGTCGGGTTAAATGCTGTAAGCTCGTTCATCTGTGCCCTCTTATCATCGCGGATTCCCCTGCCACGCGACATACAATCTGCGCCGTTTTTGGGCAAATTGTATGTTTCTGTGGATAACTCAAGCCTACCACATCTAGGGGCATATATGAATGAAAACTCTAAATAAGTTGTTATGTGTTAACTTAGGCAGTGTTTTTGGGGCGTAATTATTCAGCGTGGGCGGCTGACCAACCGTTTGGATCACGCAAGTATGCGCCAACGGCATCTAATGTCTCAGAATCGTAGGATCCGCGCTCTTTTGCGGCTTCGAGGACATCCCACCATGTGCAAAGATGGATCAGTTGCACACCGTGGTCGCCCAATGTTTTCTCGACACCTTCAAATATGCCGTAATAGAAAATAACGGCCGTTGCATTGCAGGTGGCACCAGTTTCGCGGATAGCGTCCACAAACGACAGCTTTGAGCCGCCATCAGTCGTTAGATCCTCAACCAACAACACACGTTGGCCCTCGGTCATGACACCCTCAATGCGTGCGTTTTTGCCGTAGCCTTTTGGTTTTTTGCGCACATAGGTCATTGGCAAGGCCAGACGATCAGCAACCAATGCACCAAAGGGAATACCAGCAGTTTCACCGCCAGCAATGTTATCAAATGCCTCAAACCCTGCTTCGCGCATGACCGTGACGGACAGGAAATCCATCAATGTGCTGCGAATACGGGGGAATGAAATAAGTTTGCGGCAATCAACGTAGGTTGGTGCCTTCTTGCCTGATGCATGCGTAAACGGTTCTTTTGCATTAAAGCTGATCGCCTCAATTTCGAGCAACATGCCAGCAGTTAGGCGTGCGATTTCTTCTTTTGCGGGGAATGAAGTTGGGATCATGGGGCAGCATCCAGTTTAGTTGGTGGTGACAGACCAGTGAAGATCAAAGCCGGGATTAAACACAGTGACGGGGCCGTCGGCGGTTTCAATGTGGTCGGGGTAGTTGACGGGATCACCCTTGGTCAGGGTAATCGTGGCCGCATTCGGGTCCAGTCCATAGAAGCGGGGGCCATTGAGCGATGAAAATGCTTCGAGTTTTCCAAGTGCGCCAGCCGCATCAAATACCTCGGCCAAACATGACATTGTGTTTGGCGCGGTAAAGATGCCAGCACATCCACAAGCCTGCAGCTTGTTTGGGTCGGTATGAGGCGCACTATCAGTGCCAAGGAAGAACCGTCGATCGCCAGAAATTGCTGCTTGGACTAGTGCGACGCGGTGCTTTTCGCGTTTTGCAACAGGCAGGCAGTAATAATGCGGTTTGATTCCACCAGCCAGGATATGATTGCGGTTGATAATCAGGTGGTGCGTTGTGATGGTCGCGGCAAGATTTTTATGGTTGTCGCGCACATAATCAACGGCATTTTGCGTTGTGATATGCTCCATCACGACCTTAAGATCAGGTACTTTCTTGCGCATCGGCTTTAACACGGTGTCGATAAAGGCCGCTTCGCGGTCAAAAATGTCGATGTCGCTGTTTGTGACTTCTCCATGAACACATAGCGGCATTCCGATCTCGGCCATCTTTTCCAAAACGGGGCGCACGTTTTCAAAGTTGCTGACACCGGATGCAGAATTGGTCGTCGCACCTGCAGGGTAAAGCTTAACGGCTGTGGCAATTCCATTTGCATAGGCAGCTTCGACATCCTGAGGGTCAGTTTCCTCGGTCAGGTAAAGCGTCATCAAGGGCTTAAATTCAGCACCTTCGGGCAACGCGGCCATGATACGTGCCTGATAGGCCAACGCATGTTCGGCGGTCACAACGGGCGGCACAAGGTTTGGCATGATGATCGCGCGGCCAAAGTGGCGGGCGGTTTCGGGCAACACAGCCTGTAACATCGCACCATCGCGCAGATGTAAATGCCAATCGTCGGGGCGGGTGATGGTCAGGGAGGTGGGGTTCTTATCTAACATGGCGCCGGATTACACTTTTGTGAATGCGCTGACTAGGGGCATCATCTACCGACTTGCGCCTATAAGGATGCGTGCCAATATAGGTAGCAATGATTGGGCGTTGCGGGAGAGATGAATATGCTTGGTTTTATTGTGGCTGTTGCCGCCGGATTCTTTACGCCTCATATTGAGGGTCCTGTTGCACGGCCGTTAGCGAAAGCGTTGGGAAAGCACATAAAGCTCGAATCATCCGAAACGCGGCTTTTGGCATTTATAGCTGCTCTTTTGGGGGCGTGTGTTGCGGCATCGCTGTTAAATAGCGGATCGGCATTTTGGATCACACTGGGTGCGGCGATCGGATATTTCGGATCACGCCTGATGGCTGCGGTGCAAAAACTTTTGGATGAACGCAACAATAGGTAAGATCTTGTCGTCTTGATTTTAGCCTGAGGCCGCTTCCTGAGGTGTTTGAATTTTCGTGTCCGTCGAGGTTGGTGTGAAACCGTTACTCGCGAGCCGTGCCAAAGTTCGCTTGAAATACTGACCAAAATTGTTTTCGACTGCACAGGCACAGACATTGGCAGCAATTTGGTTATGGCCATAAAATCGGGCGAGCGCTACAACCCGTTGTAAGTGCCAAGCGCCACCACGTTCTGCGCGGATCAAGTCTGAAAATCTATTTGGATTGAAGCTATTATCAGCAATCTCGATGAGCATAGTTTCAACAATTTTGTAATGAGATAGCATATTTTCAACGCGCTCACCTGCGCCGCGTATCGGCAGAAGCGCCACATTTGAGCGCCGGAAAAGCGATGCATGTCCGCTATCTTGCGTATGTAGCGGATCATAGACAATGAATGCAGCATTGGCGGCTTCGAGCATTTTCGGGGCGTATCCATAACGACCGTTAAAATCATCTTTACGATTTGTAATGAAGCGGCGATCCCATCCAGCTAGGTCGGCACTGAGCGTCGCCTGTGGACGAATAGCGAGAACCTTTGCGTTTGGCGCAGCCACGCTAAATGCACATGCGGCATATCCACATGATCCAACACCATAAAAGATCACTGTGTCGAAATCGTCAAAAAACCCGTCGTCGGTCAAGCGATCGAAATAACGATACATTCTTTGTTCGCGAAACCATGTGTCATCGTCGGCAACGATATTTAAAGAAGACCACCCATGATGTTTAGCAAACGATAGACCCCGCGGCTCATTCTGACTATTGAGCCTCTTAATGTTGCCCAGCGTTTCAAAGCTCACCAACAACGTTTTGCCCGCGTCTATGAAATAGGCTGTGATGTTGTCTGTTAGGGAATCAACATGACCATGCTCTTCGCAAATTTCGTCGAGCCGCTCGTGCCAAGAATCGCCTTCAAGCGTGTCTAGGCCTGGATCAATTCCAACACTTAAATCGTTCATTTTACACTCCAAAGGCGTCTCATACCGTTTCTTGACATGATAAATAGGAGTGCTTTGTGGCAAAAATTAGCTGTTCAGGTGCCGCTTTTATGATGAATTTTAGAAAAAAGCTTGCAATCCAGTTTGCGCGCGCCCGAGAATTAGTGCGTGAACGTCGTGCGTTCCTTCGTATGTATTCACCGTTTCTAGGTTGACCATATGGCGCATAATTTGGAAATCTTCGGATATGCCGTTGCCACCGTGCATGTCCCGTGACTGGCGCGCTATATCGAGGGCCTTGCCGCAGTTGTTGCGTTTGATAAGTGAAATCATCTCGGGGGCCGCTTGGCCGCTATCCATCAATCGACCAACCTGAAGACACGCCTGAAGGCCCAGTGTGATTTCGGTCTGCATATCGGCCAATTTCTTTTGAAATAGCTGTGTCTGGGCGAGGGGTTTGTTGAATTGCTTGCGGTCCAGCCCATATTGCCGTGCTGCGTGCCAGCATGCCTCGGCGGCGCCCATGACGCCCCATGCAATGCCAAAGCGTGCGCGGTTCAGGCAGCCAAACGGGCCCTTGAGGCCTTGGACGCCGGGTAGCAGGGCATCTTCGCCTACTTCTACGTTATCCATTACAATTTCACCTGTGATAGAGGCGCGCAGCGATAGCTTGCCGCCGATCTTTGGTGCAGACAGGCCTTTCATGCCCTTTTCGAGAACAAAGCCACGGATTTTGCCGCCGTGGTCTTCTGACTTTGCCCATATGACAAATACATCAGCGATAGGGGCGTTTGAAATCCACATCTTTGATCCGCTAATAACATATCCGCCATCGGTTTTACGGGCGACGGTTTTCATGCCAGCAGGATCAGAGCCTGCATCAGGTTCGGTCAGGCCAAAGCATCCGATCAACGTGCCCGCCGCAAGCCCGGGCAGGTATTTTTGCTTCTGCGCCTCGGACCCATATGCATTAATCGGATACATCACCAATGATGACTGCACAGACATCATAGACCGGTATCCAGAATCGACGCGTTCAATTTCGCGCGCAACAAGTCCGTAGGTTACATAGCTCGTCCCAAGCCCACCGTATTGTTCCGGTATGGTAAGGCCAAGCAACCCTGCCTCGCCCATTTGTGCGAAAATTTCGGGGGCAGTTACCTCGTCGCGGTAGGCGGCTGTCACACCCGGCTGGAGCTGTGATTGCGCGAAATCATGGGCTGCGTCACGCAACATGCGTTCGTCTTCGGACAATTGCCCTTCAAGGCGTAATGCATCAGACCAGTCGAAAGGGCCAAGGTCAGGGCCGAACCCGTCGGATTTGATTGGTTGCGCATTGTTCATGTGTATGTCCTTTTCGTTTCAAAGTCAGTCTAGGTGCCGCAATGGTGGTGCGCAATGGTCAGCTTGCCGCAGTATAGCGGTAAGCAGGGCAGGACATGGGATTGGAGCAGGCTAAGTTCGATGGATTTTGTTGACCGCCATAATATACCGGAACTCGCGCTTGCGTGGCATCGCGCTGGGCGCAAGGTGGCTATTGCCACGGTTATTGAAACATGGGGGTCAGCACCAAGGCGAGCAGGGAGCCAGATGATCGTCGATGCGGATGGCCATATGGAAGGATCAGTGTCGGGTGGCTGTGTAGAGGGGGCTGTAATACTCGCCGCTCAAGAGGCGATTGAGACCGAGCAGCCAAAACTGCTGTCATTTGGTGTGAGCGATGATGATGCATTCGCTGTTGGGCTGGCATGTGGGGGAGAGATCAAGGTTTTGGTTGATCCGGTCGGCCCTGTGATGCCGCTAGGTGTTCTCGATGCGCTCGTCGAGGCCCATCGTGACAGGGTGCCCATCGGTTGGGTGGCCGATACAGGAGGGCAAGAGAGGCGTATCGTTGATAAAGAGCGTGACCCAGACCAATTGGCGCGACAAGAAACCGGATTGATGGATGACGCGGTTACATTCGTAGCCCAGCAGCGTCCCGTCCTGCGTATGATCATCATTGGCGCAGTTCATATAGCACAGCACCTTAGCCCGATGGCCAAAGCCTGCGGGTTTGACCCCATCATCGTGGATCCGCGTCCCGTGTTTGCGAACGATCAGCGGTTTGATGGGGCTATGTTGTGCGACGCATGGCCTGATGATGCATTGGCGGACATTGGCCTCGATCCGAGGACTTGCGTTATCACGCTCACTCATGATGCTAAACTGGATGATCCGGCGCTACAGTCAGCGCTGGGCAGTGATGTGTTCTACATTGGTGCGCTCGGATCGCGCCGCACCCACGCAAAACGCACCGCGCGGTTGCTGGACGCTGGATTTGACGCCAAGGCGATTGCACGAATTCATGCCCCCGTAGGACAAGACATCGGCGCTATTGGCCCCGCAGAGATAGCTGTTAGCATAATGGCACAAGTCATTGCCGCGAGGCGGGGAAAGCCGTGATGGGGGATTTGACATGGTAGCGATTGCGGTGCGCATCAACGGAAAAGCGGTGAGCGCGACGGTAGAAAACCGGATGTTGCTTGTCGATTTTCTGCGTGAAGATCAAAATATGACAGGCACACATGTTGGCTGCGATACCAGCCAATGCGGTGCGTGCGTCGTGCATGTGAACGGTGATCCGGTGAAATCATGCACGATGTTTGCGTTTGAGGCCGAAGGCGCTGATATCCAGACGATTGAAGGGCAAGCATCGCCCGATGGTACACTGAATGTCGTGCAACAGGCGTTTCAGGATCATCACGGGCTGCAATGCGGGTTTTGTACACCGGGTATGGTGATGACGACCGTGGCGTTGTTGGCCGAAACCCCGCACCCCAGCGAGGTGGAGATTAGGCACGCCTTAGACGGCAATCTATGCCGCTGCACAGGCTATCAAAACATCGTCAAAGCCGTGCAGGCCGCATCCGGTCAATTGGTAGGCGAGGCAACAACAGATGTATGAATTTGATGTGAACCGGCCAAAAACTTTGGCTGATGCGGTTGCTGCATTGCAAGATGAGGACGCTGTCGCGCTGGGCGGTGGCCAAACGCTTATCCCGACGATGAAACAACGCCTTGCGATGCCGCAAACCTTGGTTGCACTTAAGGGAGTGCCGGAACTTTTTGGGATTACGGTTGATGAGGGAGCGATCACAATTGGCGGGGCTACGATCCATGCCGAAGTGGCGCAGTTGGGCAAACATTACCCTGCTTTGGCCAAGCTGGTCGCAAATATCGGTGATAGGGCGGTGCGGTCGCGCGGCACCATTGGCGGATCGTTGGCCAATAATGATCCTGCGGCTTGTTATCCTGCGGCCGTTTTGGCCAGTCAGGGTGTAGTTGTTACTGATCGAAGAAGGATCGCCTGCGATGACTATTTTCAGGGCCTGTTCGAGACGGCCTTGGAAAAGGGGGAAATCGTCACACAAGTCCAGCTTACTATCCCGACCGCCGCGGCCTATGAGAAATTTGTGCAACCTGCGTCGCGATTTGCGCTGGTTGGCGTGTTTGTTGCACGGTTTGCGCATGAGGTGCGTGTTGCGGTGACTGGCGCGCATGAAAACGGTGTTTTCCGTTGGCTTGAGGCTGAAGCGGCGCTGCATGATCAGTTTGATGCGGCATCGCTCGAAACTGTCAAATTGGACAGTGCCGACATGATCGAAGATTTACACGGATCAGCGGCATACCGTGCGCATTTGGTTGGTGTGATGGCAAAGCGGGCAGTCATGCACATTACGGATTGAGCATCTGATGTTCTCTGCGTTTGCTTGTAGCCACAAAAAAACGCCCCAACCATTTGGTTGAGGCGTCTTAATTCACAAATTGTTGGTCTACTATTTGGCCAATGGCCCGATCAGCATAACCATTTGGCGGCCTTCCATCTTGGGGAAGTTTTCAACTTTGCCTGCGTCTGTGGTGTCTTCTGCGACACGTTCAAGCAGACGACGACCCAATTCCTGGTGCGCCATTTCGCGGCCACGGAAGCGCAGCGTGATTTTGACTTTGTCACCGTTTTCAAGAAACTTGAACACGTTACGCATTTTCACATTGTAGTCGTTATTATCGGTATTCGGACGGAATTTGACTTCCTTAATCTCGATAATCTTTTGCTTTTTGCGTGCTTCAGCTTCTTTTTTCTGGGTTTCGTATTTGAATTTGCCGAAATCCATAATCTTGCAAACAGGTGGGGTCGCGTTTGGTGAAATTTCAACCAAATCAAGCCCAGCTTCGTCGGCCATAACCATTGCGCGTTCTGGGGTCACGACCCCGACGTTTTCGCCTTCGGCGCCGATCAACCGGATTTCGGTGGAACGGATGCGGTCATTGATACGGGGGCCGGTATCGCGCTGTGGTGGCGCGTTGTGGGGTCTGCGTGCTATAATCTTCGTCCTTGTTTTGTTTCAATTCGCTGTGGCTAAGGTAATCTGCGCAGCAGGCAGCTTCAACCCGCAAAAAAGCGCCTATTTGGGTGAAATTCCCCCCATAGCGTATCTTTCCCTTCGGGAAGTCATCTGACATATGAGCGCCAAGGCCCAATGGAGGGCTATTTGATCTAATTTAAAAAGGTATGCGCCATGAGAGCAATAATCATAATCGTCGTCGCAGCGTTGCTGGGATTCTTTGGGTTTCAGTATGCAGTAAACGGAAATTCACCTGCACGGGCAATTGACGTCATTTCTGGAAAAGCCGCTGCGGAAGAAGCTGCTGCATTGGCTGCTACTGAGGCAGCTGCCGCTGCTGAGGTTGCTGCCCAAGCTGCTGCAGAAGAAGCCGCCGCATTGGCTGCTGAAGAGGCGGCCGCTGCCGAAGCTGCTGCCCAAGCTGCTGCAGAAGAAGCCGCCGCATTGGCTGCTGAAGAGGCGGCCGCTGCTGAAGCCGCTGCCCAAGCTGCTGCAGAAGAAGCCGCCGCATTGGCCGCTGAAGAGGCCGCCGCTGCTGAAGCCGCTGCCCAAGCTGCTGCAGAAGAAGCCGCCGCATTGGCCGCTGAAGAGGCCGCCGCTGCTGAAGCTGCCGCTCAAGCTGCTGCAGAAGAAGCCGCTGCAATGGCTGCTGAAGAGGCCGCCGCTGCTGAAGCTGCTGCGGAAGAAGCCGCTGCAATGGCCGCTGAAGAAGCTGCCGCTGCAGAAGCTGCAGCTCAAGCTGTTGCAGAAGAAGCTGCCGCTGCCGAAGGTGGTTTGATGGATATGTTGACGCCAGAGACATTCGACGCCGACAAAGTGTTGGAAATGATTGACGGCTCCGAGCTTTCCGCACTTCAGAAAACTGTTTTGTCTGGGGCCGTGAATGGCGCCAAGGATAATCCTGACCAAGTTGAAGCCTTGATCAAGCGTTTGCAAGAAGCACTGGCGCAGTAACAAATAGAAAAGGCCGCGCATCACTGCGCGGCCTTTATTCTAGCGATTACAATATTTTAACCGACAAACGCTTTTTCGATAACGAACTCTCCGGGATCGGAATTAGCACCTTCATTGAGACCGGCCGCCTCGAGCAGCGCCTTGATGTCGAGATTGAACGCCAGCGACCCACAGACCATCGCGCGATCAACCTTTGGGTCCAATGACGGCACACCCAGATCATCAAACAGCTCGCCATTTTCAATCAAAGTCGTAATGCGCCCCATCTTTGGGCTTTGTTCGCGTGTGGTGGTTGGGTAGTAGCGGATTTTGGCAAGGTTTTCCTCGCCAAGTAACTCGATCATCATCTCGTCTGACTTGAGCGTTTCGATCAGCTCGCGGCCATAGGTCAGCTCGTCCACATTGCGGCAAGTGTGGGTCATAACGATTTCGTCGAATTTTTCATATGTTTCCGGCTCGCGAAGGAGGCTCGCAAATGGCGCGAAACCAGTGCCCGTGGCAAAGAAATACAACCGCTTACCCGGCAGTAGCGCATCATGCACCAATGTCCCAACCGGTTTCGGGCGCAGGATCACTTGGTCGCCAACGGCCACATGCTGCAGCTTGCTGGTCAGCGGGCCATCGGGCACTTTGATGCTGTAAAACTCAAGCTCGTCATCCCAAGCAGGGCTGGCAATCGAATACGCCCGCAAGAGGGGTCGCTGCTTGCCTGTTTTGGGATCAGGATCGCCCATCAAGCCGATCATCACAAATTCACCGGACCGAAACCGCATGCTCGCAGGGCGCGTCATCCGAAACCGGAACAGGCTGTCAGTGTAATGCTGCACTTCTGTGATGGTTTGCGCATCCGGTAGCACTGGGACGGGTTTTGAGTTTTCGTTATTCACGGGGGATTGCTCTGTCATTGGGTCATTGCAGCCGAATTGGCTGCCTCCATTTACGCGTTGTTTTGTTCAAGGAAAAGGGGCTTAACCGCGCAGGCGCGATTGATAGTCATGGTCGCGCCAATCTGCACGTGCCAACCATTGTTCTTGGGGCTGGCGGGCTGCAAGGTCATCACTGATCTCGACTTCATCAAAGCCGGAGCGTCGCGCCATCGCATATTGATCCGCGAGCACGTGGCCCTTTGCGCGCAAACGTCCTGTAAACCCTTGCCGACGTAGCAACGTCGCAAGAGTAAAGCCGCGTCCGTCGGCAAAGCTTGGGAAATCAATGCGCACCATGGCGGCACCTCCAATTTCAGACAATGCCTGTGGCGTTGCATCGGAGTTGACATCAATTGCCTGACGACAGTCGTTCGCTGGTGCATCATCCAATGGGCGGAAGCCATCGGTCCAGTCATCGCTGTTGAACCCTGCGTCGGTGATAATTACGGCCATACTTGTGTCCTGACTTGCTGGAACCCCAGCCTGAATGCTGTGTCTTGGTGTGATTGGTGCTGCGCTAGATTGCGATGTGAATGCCGCATTCCGTCTTGTCCTGGTCACGCCAACGACCGGCGCGACTGTCCTCGTGATCGCCAATGCGGGTAGTGCAAGGTTGGCAACCGATCGACGCAAAGCCCTTGGCCAACAGCGGATGGCGGGGCAGGGCATGTTGGTCCATATAGTCGGCGATGTCATCCTTTGACCATTTGGCCAATGGATTGATTTTGATCTTTTGCGCGTCCTTTTCTAACAGCGGTAGCTTGGCCCGACTGCCCGATTGATACGATTTGCGCCCCGTGATCCAGCCGTCAAAACCAGCTAAGGCCCGCTGCAATGGTTCAACCTTGCGCAATGTGCAACATGCCTGCGTATCGGCCTGATGGAGGAGCCCATCAACATCACGGATCAGCAGATCGTCACGCGATGGCGTGATCGTCCTGACATCGGTTAGCCCCAGAAAGTCGGCAACTGTCTGTTGATAGCGCAATGTTTCAGCAAACAGCATTTCCGTTTCCAAGAAAATGACTGGCGTATTGGGGTCAATCAATGACGTCATATGCAATAACACAACGCTTTCAGCGCCAAAGCTACTGACGACGGCTGTTTTACCGATATGCAAATCATTAAGTGCATGTTTCAAAATCGTCTGCGCATCAGATTTCTGGTGCAGCAGGTTGCGGCGTTCGGCCAGTTCCTTAAGCGGCATTTTTTGCGTCCTTTTCTGGATAAAGGATGGATTTGAACGGGGCAGCGCCAAGACGGCGATACGTTTGAAGGAATGTTTCGCCAGAATCTGTGCGCAGCTCCAAATACCCTAAAACAAGGCGTTCGACGGCTGGCACAATCTCATCTGCGGAAAACCCGGGGCCAGCCCGTTCGCCGATTGTTGTGTCCTCTGTGCCGTCACCGCCCAATGTGATTTGGTAGTTCTCCACACCAGCGCGATCCAAACCAAGAATGCCGATATGGCCGACATGGTGGTGGCCACATGCGTTAATGCAGCCCGAAATCTTGATTTTCAGCGGTCCCACGTCATGCTCGATTTTGAGTTCATCAAACCGCGTGGCAATCTCTTGGGCGACAGGGATCGAACGCGCGGTTGCAAGCGCGCAATAGTCCATGCCCGGGCAAGCGATGATATCGGAAACCAATCCAATGTTTGCCGTTGCTAGGTCAGCGTCACGCAGTGCGGCGTAGACTGCTGGCAGGTTGGATTTATGCACATGCGGCAGGATGACATTTTGTTCGTGGCTGATGCGCAATTCATCGTGGCCGTATTGTTCCGCGAGGTCAGCCATGACGCGCATCTGATCAGATGTCGCATCGCCCGGTGTCGCGCCATGCTTTTTGATCGAAATAGAAACGATAGCATAGCCGTCCTCGGCATGGTCGGTCAGGTTGGTATCGGTCCAAGACCGGAAAGCACCGTTTTGCGCATAGGCGGTATCAAAAGAGGCTGGTGATGCTGTCTTAAATGCCGGAAGAGCGAACGCTTGTTCGATTTGTGACAGCAATTCTTGGTCTACGCCGCTAAATTGGGGGCGAATTGTTGAAAACCTGTCCTCGACCAAATCACGAATTTTCTCGATCCCGTTCTCGTGAACGGTGATTTTGATCCGTGCTTTGTATTTATTATCGCGGCGACCAAGCAGGTTGTAGACACTGACAACGGCCTCGCAATAGGGCAGCAGTTCCGCCTCTGGCAGGAAGTCGCGCAGCACTTTGCCGACCATCGGTGTGCGGCCCAATCCGCCACCGACGATGACTTCAAACCCTGTTTCACCTGCATCGTTACGCACGACACGCAGACCGATATCATGTGCCCGAATAACGGCGCGATCAGCCTTGGCACCCGTGACGGCAATCTTGAATTTCCGTGGAAGAAACTGAAATTCGGGATGATCTGTGGACCATTGGCGCAAAAGCTCGGCATATGGGCGCGGGTCAGCGACCTCATCTGCGGCGGCACCTGCAAAATGGTCAGCCGTGACGTTGCGGATCGTGTTCCCGCTGGTTTGGATCGCGTGCATACCGACATCGGCCAGTGCATCCAGCATATCGGGCACATCGCGCAGGGCGGGCCAGTTATATTGGATATTCTGACGGGTGGTAAAGTGGCCATAGCCCTTGTCCCACTTGTCCGCAATAAACGCGAGCTGGCGCATTTGTGCACTGTTCAGCGTGCCATATGGCACTGCGACACGCAGCATATAGGCGTGTAGCTGCAAATATAGACCGTTCATCAGGCGCAGCGGCTTAAACTCATCCTCGGTCAATGATCCGTCGATGCGGCGTTCCACTTGATCGCGAAACTGGGAAACACGGTTGCGCACAAATTTTGTGTCAAAGTCATTGTAATGATACATTTATTTGGCCTCTTGTTTGCCGTGGGCATAATTGGATGGCCCGCGTGTGCGGAATGTTTCGCGAAAGTGAACAGGCTGAGGGCCTTGCTGGCCGTTCTGCACGTCAGCAAGGTATGCGCCTGCGATATGTGCTTGGTCGGCTGCTGCGAGGGTGAGTGCTGCATCCGCGTCATCTTGGGTGTCGTAAACCGCAGCGTCGGCCAAAGCAGGTGACCATTGTTGATCGGCTGTAAACCAGATTGCGTCGCCAGCAAGCAGCGCATTGGCAGTGACGACCTTGGGTGTGAATGGGCGTGCCATTAGCTTGCCTCCGCCATGAATTGCTGTTGGGCATTGGGTGAATGTTGCGGACGCGGAAGGCCCGGGATAACGGCACATGCCACCTGTGCAGCGGCGCATTCGGTTATGAGGGTATCAGGGCTGCCGGAACCCATCTTTAACCGCACGACATGGGCGCGATCCTTTGCATGGGCGATGGCGATTTGTGCTGAATTTTGATCCGCCTCAACCATAATCGCTTCGCGACGGGCCAGTTCGAGGATCGGGGCAGGGACGTCGGCATCAAAAATCACAACATCCGCAAGATCGAGAGCCTTGCGCGCCTTGAGCGTCATCATATCGGCATCACCTGGACCTGCACCTACAAGATCAACTTGCCCTTGCTGAAAACCACCTGTGATGTGTTGATCCAGCAAGGTGCCCAAAGCCGGAAGAATACCTTGGGCCCCTTGCTGATCCAACGCCAATGGACCGGCATTGAAATAGTAATCCGACCAGAACGCGCGGCGTTTGCGCCCCATGGGCAGAACATCAACTGCCTTGCGGAATGTTTTGCCGATGCGGGCAAGGGTGCCCAGCGATTGCGGTAGCTTTTCCTCAAGATCGGCCTTGATAGCGCGGGCCAAAACGGGGGCAGCACCCTCTGTGCCGATAGCAATCGTTACCGGATCGCGGTCAACAATTGCGGGCGTAATAAACTGACTGTCAGCGAGGTTATCAACGATATTGACCAAGGTGCCTTCTGCGTTGGCGATGGCCGCGACGCGCGCGTCCTCAACGTCATCCTCGTTTGCTGCGTAAAACAGCGTCGCGCAAAGCGTATCTCCGTGCTCGAGCGGGCGCTTGATCAATGTCAGCTTGTTCTGCGTGTCCAGCCGAAGCAGATCATCATGGGGATCTGCCGCGAATACACTGATGTGTGCTTGGGTTTTGAGCAAAAGGCGCAGCTTGGCCAATGCGGCCTCTCCACCACCCGACACAACGATACGGCGGCCAGCGACGGCAAGGAAAATTGGAAAATGTTGCATCAGACGCCTCCTTTGTTGCTATGTATATAGAATAAAATTCTGGCTGTTGCGCCCCCTTTGGTCTAATTAGGAACATACGTTCCAAGGTATCGGCGGGATTGGCCACCGTTCCTCAATTCTAGGAGAAGTGAGAATGTCAGTGCGGATTGATGATTTGGATCGGAAGATTTTACGCGCGTTACAAGCGGATGCAGCGCAATCTCTTGATGATATCGCCAAAGATGTGGGGTCATCGAAGACGCCGGTATGGAACCGGATTCGTAAAATGCGCGAGGCAGGGGTGATTGGTCAGCAGACCGTTGTGTTGAACGCCGAGGCGCTGGGTTTTGAGGCCTGTTTCTTTGTCTTGATCCGCACGTCAGAGCATGACGCCGAATGGCAGGGCAAATTCCTAAACGCCCTGCTGGCGCGTGACGAAGTGCAAGAGGCGCACCGCCTTGCGGGTGACATCGACTATATTTTAAAAGTCCGTGTTGCCAATGCACGCGCGTACGACACGTTTTATCAGGCGCTGATTACAGAGGTGAAGGTGCATAATGTGACAGCGCTTTTGTCGATGGAAGAGATCAAGTCGACTGTGGCTTTGCCGTTGTAACCATGAGCGATTGAAGTCCATGGAAATGATATGTGTCGCCATATGTTGGCGGCGCTACAAGTCTGATGTCTGGGCAGCGTTCGAATAACACCTTAAGAGCCACGCTAATTTCCAGACGTGCCAGCGGGGCGCCGACACAAAAATGAATACCGCCACCAAAGCTTGCGTTTTTTGGGCCTTTGCGGGCTGGGTCAAAACGGGCGGGGTTTTCGAAGGCCTCGGGATCGCGGTTTGCCGAAGCCAGTAGGCAACCAACCTGATCACCACGCTTTAATGAAGCGCCGTAGAAATCCATGTCTTCGTAAACATATCGCGTGAACATATGAAGCGGCGGGTCGTGGCGAATAATTTCTTCGACACAGCTATCCGTGATGGCGCGGTCCCCTGTCGCTAGGAGTGATTTGACGCCATTTCCAAGCGTGTGAACAGTCGCCTCATGGCCAGCGTTCAAAAGCAGGATGCAAGTTGTCACGAGTTCATCATCGGATAGCTTATCACCCGCCTCATTTGCAGCGATCAACGTGCTGATCAAATCATCGGCAGGGGCCTTGCGTTTGATTGCGATATAGTCGCGAATGAAGGCGGTAAATGCATTGGTTGCTTCAATGGCTGCGGTTTCAATCGCGGTTGTCCGGCCCGCAATATACATTGCGACCATCGCATTGGACCACGCCAACAAATCTGGCGCGCGTTCCTCTGGCACACCCAAGAGCCGCGCAATGATCCGCACCGGAACGGGTTGTGCGTAATGCGCCAAAAGATCAAACGGGCCATCAGGGAAATCATCGATCATTTGATGGCAGAGCTGATACATATCAGGTTCGAGCGCGGCAATGGTGCGGCTCGTAAACGCACGCAAAACAAGGCCCCTCAGGCGGGTATGGCGCGGTGCCTCAAGCTCTAACATTGAGTGGGCTTCGACGGCGTAAAACGGTGCAAGCTCGGCAGGAATATCAGCGGCGAATTCGGCCGGACATTCACGGCCCATTCGCTTGTCCCGCAGTGCCGCGTGCGTCGCGGCATGGCTCGCCGTGCATACCATCGCGTAATCGTTCCAATAAAAGACATCGCCGCCAGCGCGTGCAAGGTCATAGAATGGATAAGGGTCTTGCACGAATGCGGGGTCGGTAGGGGATTGAAAAATACGTTCCATGGCCCAAGGTTTGCGTGTGATTTGTAAGCGTTACAAGGGGCTTGCCAAAAAGAATATATAAGCGTTCTATGATTATCAGCAAGCTGCCTAAAAATGGCAGACGCGTTTTCTGGGAGGATACTTATGACACTAATGAAATCCGCAGCGCTCGTCGCTGCAATGTCGATGATGGCAAATTCTGCTTATGCTGCTTCACATGGCGGCTGCGACGACGGTGAAATCGTCGTGAAATTCAGCCACGTTACAAACACAGACAAGCACCCAAAGGGTATCGCTGCGACACTATTGGAAGAGCGTGTAAACGCAGAGATGAACGGCACAATGTGCATGGAAGTGTTTCCGTCTTCACAGCTCTATAATGATGATCAAGTGCTAGAAGCGATGTTGCAGGGCGACGTGCAGATGGCGGCACCGTCATTGTCAAAATTCGAAGCATTCACAAAGCAATTCCGCATCTTTGACCTGCCGTTCATGTTCAAAGACATCAGCGCTGTTGACGCATTCCAAAACTCTGAAACGGGTCAGGCGATGAAAGACGGCATGCAGCGCCGCGGTCTTCAGGGGCTTGCGTTCTGGCACAATGGCATGAAGCAGTTTTCAGCCAATGTTCCGCTGAATGCGCCTACGGATGCTGCTGGTCTGAAATTCCGCGTGCAGACATCTGACGTTCTTGTTGCTCAGATGAAAGCGCTTGGTGCGTCCCCACAGCCGATGGCGTTTTCCGAAGTTTACGGTGCGCTGCAAACTGGCGTTGTGGACGGTCAGGAAAACACTTGGTCCAACATCTATGGCCAGAAGTTTTTTGAAGTGCAGGACGGTATCACTGAAACGAACCACGGCATCATCGACTATCTTGTTGTGACGTCGACTGATTTCTTGGACGGCCTTGATGCTGACGTGCGTGATCAGTTGATGACAATCGTCACTGAAGTCACCGAGCTGCGCAATGGCGAAGCATTCGCTGTGAACGAAGCGGCCAAACAGTCCATCATTGATGGCGGCGGCGTTGTGCGCCAGCTGGATGCGGATCAGCGCGCGGCATGGGTTGCTGCGATGAAGCCGGTTTGGGCTGAATTCGTTGGAGATGTTGGTCAAGACAACATCGACGCGGCGCAGGCGATCAACGAAAGCATGTAATCATGCTGTCCGGCGCGGAGTTTCCGCGCCGGACTTTTTTGGATTTCTGATATCCAAATCAAAGGATTTGATATGAAGCCTGAACAGCCATCCACCGGATTTGCAGCTGCCATAGACCGCATTGAACAGACATTCATTGCCTTTCTTCTCGGGGCGATGACGCTTGTTACATTTGTAAATGTGGTTTTGAGATATGGATTTAATACCTCGCTTCTTTGGGGGCTCGAGGTGACGCTGATCCTATTTGCGTGGCTTGTGCTTTTTGGCATTTCATATGGGTTTAAAATTACGGCGCATCTGGGTGTTGATGCGGTCATTAATGCGCTTGGGGCAGGGCCTCGCAAATACCTGGTGCTATTGTCCGCGCTGCTCTGCATTGCGTACGGCGGTTTGATGATGAAAGGCGCTTGGGATTACTGGGCGCCGTTTGGTGGGTTTCAACAAACGACTGGCCGGATGATCCCGACTGGTTTCAACGAGCGGACCCGCGATCAGGGGTGGTATGAAACCGAGCAAGTGCCAATCCCCTTTGGGCAAAGCTATCTCGAAGACACATTCAACATGGGTGAGGAATATGAAAAACTGCCACGTTTTATTCCTTATGTGATCTTGCCATTTGGCATCGCACTTATGTTATTTCGTATTTTTCAAGCAACGGCGGGCGTCATTTCGGGGCGTAGGTCCAGTTTAATCGCGAGCCACGAAGCCGAAGAAGCGGTGGCGGACGTGTCCCACCTCAATAAGGACGCGTAAGATATGGAAGTTGTTCTCCTTTTCTCAATGATCATCGGGATGTTGCTGATCGGTGTACCAATCGCTGTGTCGCTTGGCCTGTCGTCGATTGTGTTCCTTTTGGCATTTTCCGAGACGTCATTGGCATCTGTGGCCCAGTCGCTTTATCAAGCGATGGCAGGGCATTACACGTTATTGGCAATCCCGTTTTTCGTTTTGGCATCGTCGTTTATGTCGACGGGTGGCGTGGCCAAGCGGATCATCCGTTTTGCCATTGCCTGCGTGGGGCACCTGCAAGGCGGCTTGGCAATCGCAGGTGTGCTTGCATGTATGATGTTTGCTGCATTGTCTGGATCGTCGCCTGCAACAGTTGTGGCCATTGGCTCGATCGTAATCGCTGCTATGCGGCAAGTTGGGTACACCAAGGAATTTGCAGCAGGCGTTATCTGTAACGCCGGAACCCTGGGGATTTTGATCCCGCCGAGCATCGTGATGGTGGTCTATGCAAGCGCCACAGATGTATCCGTCGGGCGGATGTTTTTGGCAGGTGTCATTCCGGGCATTTTGGCTGGCGTGATGTTGATGGTGACGATCTACATCATGGCGCGGATCCGGAATATGCCAAAAGGTGAGTGGCAGGGCTGGCGCGAAATTTGGGATAGTTTCCGAGACGCTCTTTGGGGGTTATTGCTGATTGCGATCATTATGGGCGGCATTTATGGCCATCCGTGGATTGGGCGCGAAGGCGTATACTGGCAATCGGGGGCGTTTACGCCCACTGAGGCCGCAGCTGTTGCAGCGATCTATGCGTTTATCGTGGCGACGTTCATCTACCGCGACATGGGACCTTTGGCTGCCAAAGGTGACGAAGGCCCTACATCGCTGATGCGCAAGCCATGGGCGTTGGTCACGGGGTGGTTTCACCATGATACAATCAAGACCCTGTTTGAAGGCGGCAAGCTGACAATCACGCTGATGTTCATCATTGCGAATGCATTGATATTGAAACATGTTTTGACCGACGAACAAATCCCACAGCAAATTGCAGGTGCGATGTTGGACGCCGGTTTGAACTGGTGGATGTTCCTGATTGTGGTCAACGTTATCCTGTTGATCGGTGGTCAATTTATGGAACCATCGGGATTGATTGTTATTGTTGCACCTTTGGTGTTTCCAATTGCGATTGAGTTGGGAATTGACCCTATTCATCTGGGCATAATCATGGTCGTAAACATGGAAATTGGAATGATTACGCCGCCCGTTGGGCTTAACCTGTTTGTCACATCCGGTGTGGCGGGGATGCCGATGATGGCCGTTGTCAGGGCAGCGCTTCCGTTTCTGGCTGTGCTATTCGTGTTCCTAATTTTGATCACTTATGTGCCATGGCTGTCGACCTATTTGCCGACATCAATCATGGGACCTGAGATAATCTTGAATTAGATGCGCGCCACCGCGCATTTTATCCAAGTGGTGGAGATGCGACGCCAGACTGCCAACGGTTGCGCGTTTGCGAGGTCAGGAGCCTCCGGCGGCCATATTTTTACTCAAGTGAAAGCTATGCAGCTTCGAGTGCTGAGATAATGGCGCTGAAGTCTTTGGCCTTGAGGCTTGCGCCACCTACGAGCGCCCCGTCGACATTGGCGATTGCGAAAATATCATCGGCGTTGCTGCCTTTGACGGAACCACCGTAGAGGATGCGCAGATCAGCGTGGCTGGCGCGTATATGGGCGTGAACCGCTGCGATTTCATCAAGAGTTGGTGTCTTGCCCGTACCGATGGCCCAAATAGGCTCGTATGCGATGACGGTGTTTTCGGCGGTGGCACCGTCGGGGATAGATTGGCGCAATTGCTCTGTGATAACCGAGAGCGTTTCGCCAGCTTCGCGTTGCGCGAGAGATTCACCAACGCAGATAATGGCAATGAGACCAGCGGCGTGGGCGGCGGCGGCCTTGGCGCGGATTAATGCGTCGTCTTCGAGCTGATCAGTGCGGCGTTCAGAGTGGCCCACGATCACATGTGTCGCACCCGCGTCGGCGAGCATTTCAGAGCTTATCTCACCAGTATGGGCGCCAGAGGTGTTGTAATGGGTGTCTTGGCCGCCGATCATCAACGGATGAGTGGCAACGTGCCCCGCCAGTTGCGAAATGAGCGTGGCAGGGGGGCAGATCAGAATGTCGACGCCAGTCGTGGGATGAGCAGCAATGAGTGCGCTGACCTCGTCCATGGCCGCACGAGTGCCGTTCATTTTCCAATTTCCAGCAGCAAGCTTACGGAGCATTTTGATCGTCCTTTCATTGTTAAAGGTGACATATCAAGGAAAGCACGGGGTTGCAAAAACGGAATGGCTGTCGCACTCAGGGCGCGAAAGCGAGGGCGGCAATGATAATCCCGAGAGTTGATGCACAAAAGTTGATTGCAGGCGATAAAGACGCGATGAAATTGGTCGCGGATGCGGCCGGTGACGTTGGTTTTTTCACCGTTTTCAATACGCCGCTATCTGCCGATAGGATGATGAATGTATTGGCGGCCTATCGCGGATTTTTTCATCTGCCTGCTGCGCAAAAGGCGGCCTATGATATGGCAAAAACCGGATCCAATCGCGGGTGGGGTGCACCGGGTGCCGAGCAGGTCGATCCGGATGCGAACCCCGATTATAAGCAGGTGTTCGACTGTGGTTTGACGCTTGTGGAAGATGACCCGATTGCAGGCGAGAACCTGTCGTTTTATGCGCCGAACTTGTGGCCGAGCGAGCCCGAGGGCTTTGCGGATATATTGCAACAATACTATGCAGACAGCACTGATTTTGCGCTAAATTTGCTTTGTGCTGTTGCTGATGCCATTGGGCAAGATGGTGATTATTTTCGCGATAAGTTCAGCCGTCCAATGGCGTTGCTACGCGGGAATTTTTACCCGCAGCGCCCTGAATGGGCCACGGAAATGGATTTCGGAATTGCGACGCACACTGATTATGGCTGCCTGACGTTGCTTGCCACGGACGGGTCGCCCGGACTTGAGGTGCGCAAAAGGGGCGGCGAATGGATCCCGTTATCGGCGCCACCGGGTGAGTTTGTTATCAATTTTGGCGAAATGTTGGAAATGTGGACGGGCGGCAAGGTCAAAGCCACGCCCCACCGCGTGATTGGCACGGATGATGAGCGGATTTCAGTGCCACTGTTTTTCAATCCCAATCATGATGCGGATGTGTCACCTGTGGGCGTTGATAAGCCGATCGTAGCGTGGGAGCATTTAAAGAAGCGCTATGATGAAACATACGTGCATCTTCAAAAGAAATAGTTAGTCCACCAAACCGTTGATCGCGCGATGCGCGAGATCGCTGGCGTCTTGTGGGTCATCTAGGGCTGCGTCGGGGAGGGACCAATAGGGCATATTGTGGAATTGGTCAGAACCATCAGCGGCCAGTGTTTGGGCCAAGTCGCCCTTGCATTTCAGAAAAATGCGGCCTTCGCTGCTGACGACGCAGAAAATATTGCCCGCATGATAGATGCCCAGACCGCCGAACATTTTTCGTTTAGTTAAGTCGCCCAACGGCATGAACAGTTCCATCGCAAATGCGATGTCGCCGTCAGAAACGCTCATGTGGTGAGGGTTTCATCGAATTTAATCGACTCGCCGCAACCGCAGGCGTCGACGACGTTGGGATTGCGGAATTTGAAACCGGATTCGAGCAGGGATGTTTCATAGTCGATTTCAGTGCCGAAGAGGAACATTTGCGCCATCGGGGCAATCATCACACGGGCGCCTTCGGTTTCGACAACCTCGTCCATGGCGTTGATTTCATTGACGTATTCCATGGTGTATTCCATGCCAGCGCAGCCGCCCTTTTTGACGCCGATGCGCAGGCCCTCGGACCCATCCTTGGCCATTAGTTTGGCGATTTGTGCCGCAGCTTTGGCGGTGATGGAAACGGCTTGTTTGCCTGGGATACCGAACATGATGCTCTCCTTATCCTATCAAGATAGGCATTCGCATGGTGCCTCGCAAGTGGTGGTGCAAGGTGTTGGAATTGCTACATAAAGCCCAGTTCAAGGCGGGCCTCGTCGGACATCATTTCCATGCCCCATTGGGGTTCGAACGTCATTTCAACATCAACGTGTTTGACGCCGGGCAATGGCTCGATTGCGTCTGCGACCCATCCGGGCATTTCACCTGCTACGGGGCAGCCGGGTGCGGTAAGTGACATAGTCACATGCACGGCGTTATCGTCGGCGATTTCGATCGTGTAGATCAGGCCGAGATCGTAGATATTCACTGGGATTTCAGGGTCATAGACCGACTTGCAGGCCATAACGATATCCTCGTACATGGGGTGGTCCGTGGTTGATGGCTTGATCAATGGGGTGCCTTCAACGGGGGCGTGTGCGTCGGTCATTGGTTTTGTCCTGCTAATCCTGAGTGTTCATATAGGGATTGGGTGACAAGGCGTAAAGGGTGGCCTTTTCATCTGCGACTACATCAGGCAAAAGCGCCCTATGACACAGCGTATTTCATTTGACCTTCATGCCACGGACGGCAAGGCCCGAACGGGCGTTATTCACACCACGCGCGGCGACATTCGTACGCCTGCGTTCATGCCTGTGGGCACGGCGGCCACGGTCAAGGCGATGATGCCCGAGAGTGTGGCGGCGACGGGTGCGGATATTCTACTTGGCAACACGTATCACCTGATGCTGCGCCCCTCGGCAGAGCGGATTGACCGGTTAGGCGGGCTGCACAAGTTTATGAACTGGGATAAACCGATCCTGACCGATAGTGGCGGTTTTCAGGTGATGAGCCTGTCGGATTTGCGCAAAATGTCAGAGCATGGCGTGACGTTCAAATCCCATATCGACGGGTCCAGCCATGAATTGACGCCGGAACGTTCGATGGAGATTCAAAAGCTGCTGGGGTCTGATATCGTCATGTGTTTTGATGAATGCCCCGCGTTGCCAGCGGACCGCGCGCGGATCAAATCGAGCATGGAAATGTCGATGCGGTGGGCGCAGCGATCACGTGATGCCTTTGGCGACAGGCCCGGCCATGCGCTGTTTGGCATTCAGCAAGGCGGTTTGGACGAAGAATTGCGCGGCCAAAGTGCCGAGGCGCTTAGGGCAATCGAATTTGATGGTTATGCGGTTGGCGGGCTGGCCGTGGGTGAGGGCCAAGAAGCGATGTTCAGCACGCTTGATTTCGCGCCCGATCAGCTGCCTGTGGACAAACCGCGATACCTGATGGGCGTGGGCAAGCCCGATGATATTGTGGGTGCCGTCAAACGCGGCATTGATATGATGGATTGCGTATTGCCAAGCCGTTCAGGTCGCACGGGCCAAGTGTTTACCCGTCGCGGTGTGTTGAACATCAAGAATGCACGCCATGCAGATGATCCACGGCCGCTGGATGAAAACTGCACCTGTCCGGCCTGTTCGAAATATTCACGTGCATATCTGCATCACGTGTTCCGCGCGCAGGAGATGATCAGCGGGATGCTACTGACGTGGCATAACCTGCACTATTTCCAAGACATCATGCAGGGTATGCGCGATGCGATTGCGGCAGGGTCATTTGCATCATGGGAAGCTGATTTCCACGCAGGGCGTGCCCAAGGCGATATAGAGCCGCTTTAAGGTTTTTTGCCAAAAAAGCTGAATTTCTTTTTGGGTTGCGCGGGTGCGTTTTGATTTAGGTCGACCCCACATTCGGCAAAGAAGTCGAGCACTTCAGGTGTCAGGAACCCGCGACCAGTTGCGTTTTGTGGCAGCTCGAACGCGCCACCGTAATTCAATTCCACGACGACGGGGCCATCAGGTGTAATGGCTATGTCGGTTGAGCCATAGCGGAGAGGGGCGAATGTGCGAGCGGCGAGATCATTGATCCGGAGCAATTCGTCCCAATGGGGCAGGGTCATGCCCATAAGGCCGGGCACGGCCGGGTGATCGTCAAGGAATGAGACTTCGACACCTTCATCGCGCACGACTGTTTGTACTTTCCCAGTTTCAACGTCAATTGCGCAGGCAAGGTTGCCATCGCGCCAGAATGAATCAGCAATATTATCGCCTTGCGGGATTTTGATGACAGCGAAAGGCACGACCACGCCTGAAGAGCGGACCAAATTAACCATGCGCACCGTCGCGACAGAGGTGCAATATGGGGCAAGATCGGGATGCGTTTCGAGCTTGGATTGCAAAAGATAGACGTTGTCACCGATATGATCGCGAATGAAGTCTTGATAAGTGGCAGGCTTGGCCCCTTTGATTGTGATGTGCGTTTCGTCAGCGTCAATCACCTGAAACGCGCCGAAACCGGCCATGCCGCCAATAACTTTGCCGAATATGTCGCGCGCGCCGTGGGCAAGGATCATTTCCTTTAGATCGTTTGCATCGCTTACCTTTTTCAAACCGGGGTAATTGCGATTCGATGTGTCAAATATACCGATCGAGTGGGGCACAGGGACGTCAGCCGCGCGCAAAATCGTATCGCAAATAACCTTGTCTTCGGATGCGGCGTTCCATTTGGCGTCGCAGCATTTATGAGCGATTGGCCAATGCGCAGTGGCCGAAATAAACGCGTCCCGTTGTTCTTGCGTAAATACTTCGGTGTCATAAAGCCGCCAACGGACGTATTCCGTCGCCGTGATCTTGCGGTTTGATTTGGCAAAACGGCTTATTTCGCGGCTCAACTCAAAAGCCGAGCGTCCGCTTTTATTAACGGCCATTTGCAGCAATTGCGGGAGAGGTGTCTTGGACTTTGCAAGGTAATTTTTACGATCCTGGGCCGCTGCTGATGTTGGTTGTTGATCTGACATGAAGTTTACCTGCATTAGGAGAGTTTCTGGAATTGTGGCGTATGTTATCAGCAATTTGAAGTTAAATCGGTAGAGATTTTGACGGGGTGCCTAGTTGCGCGAAGAAAATTATCAATGTCCAAGAGTTTTGCTGATATGAAGGGTCAACGGTGTAGAAGTATGACCACTTGGCATTTACATCAGTGCCGCACGGTTGAATGATGTCAACAAACACCCACATTAGGGTGACAGAGCGGCTTGCGCGCTGCCTGTAAGGGGCGCTAAAAGCTGGCCAATAAAAAGGAAAGAGCATGAAAGAACCGTTGAGTTCATCCTATCCCGTCCTGCCATTGCGAGACATTGTTGTGTTTCCGCATATGATTGTCCCGTTGTTTGTCGGTCGCGAAAAATCAGTTCGCGCGCTTGAAGAAGTCATGCAGGACGACAAGCAAATTTTGCTGTCGAGCCAGATTGACCCAAGTGCGGACGAACCAGATCGCGACGGCATTTATCGGTCGGGTGTATTGGCCAATGTATTGCAACTGCTGAAACTGCCCGATGGCACTGTGAAGGTCCTTGTCGAGGGCCGTGATCGCGTTCGGATCGTCGATTTTCTTGATAATGAAGACTATTTCGAAGCCTCAGCCGAATATTTGACCGAAATGGCTGGTGACGAAGCCGAGATTGAGGCGCTTTGCCGTTCAGTATCGAGCGAGTTTGAGCGTTACGCAAAAGTAAAGAAAAACATCCCAGAAGAGGCAATGGCCGCTGTTGCGGAAGCGGACAGTTCAGCCAAGCTTGCTGATTTGGTTGCTGGGCACCTTGGGATCGAGGTTGAACAAAAACAGCAACTTCTTGAGACACTGACCGTTTCGGAGCGTTTGGAAAAAGTATTTGGTCTGATGAAGGGCGAGATGTCGGTTCTTCAGGTTGAGAAGAAGATTAAAACCCGCGTGAAATCCCAGATGGAGCGCACGCAGCGCGAATATTATTTGAATGAGCAAATGAAGGCCATTCAAAAGGAGCTTGGTGATGGCGAAGAAGGCCAGAACGAAATGGCCGAACTCGAAACACGCGTGAGCGATACAAAGCTGAGCAAAGAAGCCCGCGAAAAGGTGGATGCCGAGCTGAAAAAGCTCAAGAACATGTCGCCTATGTCTGCAGAGGCGACAGTTGTACGCAACTATTTGGATTGGGTTCTGAGCGTCCCTTGGGGCATCAAATCACGTACCAAAAAGAACCTTGGCAAAGCGCAAGAGGTTTTGGACAACGATCACTACGGGCTTGAGAAAGTGAAAGAGCGGATTGTTGAATATCTGGCGGTGCAGCAACGTTCGGCCAAGCTAAAAGGGCCAATCATGTGCCTTGTTGGCCCTCCCGGTGTGGGTAAAACCAGCCTTGGGAAATCTGTGGCCAAAGCCACGGGGCGTGAATTTATTCGCATCTCCTTGGGTGGTGTGCGTGACGAGAGCGAAATTCGCGGTCACCGCAGGACATATATCGGCTCCATGCCGGGTAAAATCATCCAAGCGCTGAAAAAGGCGAAGACGACGAACCCGCTGATCCTTCTCGATGAGATCGACAAAATGGGGCAGGATTTCCGTGGCGATCCGGCGTCAGCGATGCTCGAGGTATTGGACCCTGAACAAAATGCGACATTCGTTGATCACTACATGGAGGTCGAATATGACCTCTCAAATGTGATGTTCCTGACCACGTCTAATAGCTACAACATGCCTGGCCCATTGCTGGACCGGATGGAGATTATTTCGCTCTCTGGGTATACCGAGGACGAGAAATGCGAGATTGCGAAACAGCATTTGTTGCCAAAAGTCATGAAAAACCATGGCCTTAAGGACAAAGAGTTTAGCGTAGCTGATGATGCATTGCTGGCGATGGTGCGGGTTTATACCCGCGAAGCCGGTGTGCGGAACCTTGAACGTGAGTTGGCAAAAGTAGCACGTAAGGCCGTAACCAAGATCGTGAAAAAAGAAGCAGAGGTGATTTCAGTTACTGCTGCTAATTTGGGCGAATTCCTAGGGGTTGAGCGGCATAAGTTTGGGCTTGCCGAGGAGCAGGATCAGGTTGGTGTTGTCACCGGACTGGCGTGGACGTCGGTTGGTGGTGAGTTGTTGAATATCGAAGCATTGCGGCTGCCGGGCAAGGGCCGGATGAAAACGACGGGTAAACTTGGCGATGTGATGAAGGAATCAATTGATGCCGCGTCATCCTATGTGCGGTCCATTGCGCCTGACATCGGTGTAAAACCACCCACGTTCGACAAAATTGATATCCACGTTCACGTCCCCGACGGGGCGACGCCAAAAGACGGCCCAAGCGCCGGATTGGCGATGGTAACGTCAATTGTGTCTGTCTTGACCGATATTCCAGTCAAAAAGGATATTGCGATGACGGGCGAGGTATCGTTGCGCGGCAATGCGATGCCAATCGGCGGGTTGAAGGAAAAACTGTTGGCGGCACTGCGTGGCGGTATCAAAACGGTTTTGATCCCGAACGATAACCTAAAGGACTTGCCTGAAATTCCTGACAACGTGAAGGAAGGGCTGGAAATTATTGCAGTGAAGCATGTTTCCGAGGTGCTTGAGCTGGCATTGGTGCGCAAGCCAGAGCCCATCGAGTGGGATGAAGCGGCTGAAGAGGCCGCGGCGGCCGCGCTCAAGCAATCGCAATCCGAACATGGTTCTGTAACGCATTAATTTGCATAACCGCTGTGAATTTGGGCGTGCCTTAACTGGCGCGCCCTTTTGTTTGTTTACAGTTCAAGGACAATATGCGCGAAACCATCAAATTGTGATGGGCAATCAGTGCCGCGTCAAATATGATAACTTTAATTGATGGAGAATTGTGATGGCTAATAAAAAGACAGGCTCTGGTAAAACAGTAAAACTAACGCCGGTGCCACCGCCACTTGCGAAGAAGGTCAAGGCGAACAGTTCAGCGCAGACGACAATTGTTGGATCGGCCGTTAAGGTCGAGGCTAGCGGTGTTTTGAAGAAACCGGACTTGCTTGATCGTGCTGTCGAGCGTGCGGATGTAAAGCGCAAGGATGCAAAAGCAGCAATCGAAGCCGCTCTTGTGGTTCTTGCAGAAGCGCTTGAGGCTGGCGACGATATCAACATCCCCCCGTTGGGTAAAATTAAGGTGATTAAAACCAAAGATTTGAGTGCAGGTGCGAAAGCGCTGACACTCAAATTGCGGACACCGAAAATTTTGACCGAAGAAGAGAAGGCGGCCAAAAAGGCTGCAAATCAAGCCAGAAAGGCCGCTGAGACAACATAGCCGCAAGTGAACTTGAAATACCCAGAACTCTATATTTTGCGCCACGGAGAAACGACGTGGAACGCCGAAGGGCGGATGCAGGGGGCGTTAAACGCGCCCCTCACGCCATTGGGTGAAACGCAGGCCGCTCGGCAGCTCGAGATTTTGAGAAGCCAGAACCTGCAAGGTTTTCGTTTTATGGCCAGCCCGCAGGGCAGGGCCGTGCAAACAGCGGGCATCGCGCTTGCTGGTATTGCCGATATGATCCACACAGACGAGCGTTTGAGAGAAATTGGCGTTGGTGAATGGGCCGGACGCCAAAGAGATGAATTGCCGTGGCGCGACGATGTGCCGGACCCGTTCATAGCACAGTATGAAGCCGCACCTGGTGGCGAAGGATTGGCAGCCGTAAGGCTGCGTGCCGAGGCGTTTCTAGCCGATCTTACTGGGCCATCGGTGCTCGTGACCCATGGCATTACAAGTCGTATTTTGCGCACAATTGTCGTCGGCGAGCAGGCGATTGGCCAAGCGACTATTCACGGCGGGCAGGGCTGTGTTTACCATTTGAAAGATGGTGTGCAAAACTTGTTAAGTTGAGGCTTGCACATCGGTTTGCGCTGGTCTAAATGAGCGTCATCGGGTGATTAGCTCAGTTGGTAGAGCGCTTCCTTTACACGGAAGATGTCGGG
>CAXHZK010000019.1:0-43331 GCA_964021915.1 uncultured Roseobacteraceae bacterium
CGTGGCATTGCCGAAATAGGCGGCATGCGTGAACGTGGCACCGCTGAAATCGGCGTCCTGCGTGAACGTGGCACCGCTGAAATCGGCGTCCTGCGTGAACGTGGCACCGCTGAAATCGGCGGCATGCGTGAACGTGGCACCGCTGAAATCGGCGGCATGCGTGAACGTGGCACCGCTGAAATCGGCGGCATGCGTGAACGTGGCACGGTTAAAACGGGTGGCCTGCGTGAAAATAGCCTTTTCCAACACAACTGTGTTGGAAAAGGCTATTTCAGAAAGCTTGATTATACTCTGTTTATCAGGAAACCCGCGATATTCAAAATCATCGCCATTCCGCGCCAACATTTCGGCCTTGTGCCGTTCCTGCACCCCTGCTGCGATATCATCCCATCCCTGCGTCTCCGCAATATCAATTCCTGATGATGCAGCAACCTTGGCCCGTTCGTCGTCATCTAAATCTTGGCATGACCACGCATTCCAAACCTTGCGGTTCTGATCGTGCAAATCCCAATCAATCTCATCCCCCTCCTGCTCCCCATAAAGCGTCATCAACACATACCAAGGGTTCTCGTTTGCAGGGGTCAGCTTGCGGGTCTCATCAGTCATAATAAATTCCTCAAATACCCCCTCACCCTATCTCAAATCGCACGACCCACAACATCATCTTGCCCCAAATATCCCCACTGCAGGCGCAGCCCTTCCCCAGCGCACGCCGATCGCCTATAGCAGCAGACATGACACAGAACCCGCCCAGCTTGCGCCCCGACCTCGCCCCAAAAGCCATCATCACCGACCCTGCGCGGGACGGTCAGCCGACCATTGGCATGGTGTCACTGGGCTGCCCCAAGGCATTGGTCGATAGTGAACGCATCCTGACCCGCCTGCGCGCCGAGGGCTACGCGATCAGCCCCGACTACACAGGCGCCGAGGCGGTGATTGTGAACACCTGCGGTTTCCTCGACAGCGCCAAGGCAGAATCTCTCGACGCCATCGGCGAGGCGCTCAAGGAAAATGGCAAGGTCATCGTCACGGGCTGCTTGGGCGTAGAGCCTGATTATATCCGCGAACACCATCCGCAGATCCTCGCGGTGACAGGCCCGCATCAATACGAACAGGTGCTCGATGCCGTGCACACCGCCGTGCCGCCCAGCCCCGATCCGTTTATCGACCTGCTGCCTGCGACGGGCGTGTCCCTGACCCCGCGCCACTATAGCTACCTCAAGATTTCAGAGGGTTGTAACCACAAGTGCAAGTTTTGCATCATCCCCGATATGCGCGGCAAACTGGCGTCCCGTCCGGCCCATGCGGTGCTGCGCGAGGCGGAAAAACTGGTCGCCGCTGGCGTGCGCGAACTGCTGGTGATTAGCCAAGACACCTCTGCCTACGGGCTTGATCGCAAATACGACGTGAACCCTTGGGGCGACGGCGAGGTGCGCAGCCATATCCTTGATCTGTCGCGCGAGTTGGGCAAGCTTGGCGCGTGGGTGCGCCTGCACTACGTCTATCCCTACCCGCATGTGCGCGACCTGATCCCGCTGATGGCGGACCGCACGAACGGCATCCTGCCCTACCTCGACATCCCGTTCCAACACAGCCACCCCGACGTGCTGCGCCGCATGGCCCGCCCCGCCGCTGGTGCCAAAACGCTGGACGAAATCCGCGCGTGGCGGGCGATCTGCCCCGACATCACCCTGCGTTCCACATTCATCGTGGGCTACCCGGGCGAGACCGAGGAAGAGTTCCAGCACCTGCTTGATTGGCTGGACGAGGCGCAGCTGGATCGCGTCGGCTGCTTCCAATACGAAAACGTCGCTGGCGCGCGCTCCAACGACCTGCCCGATCATGTGGCGGCTGACGTGAAACAAGACCGCTGGGATCGTTTCATGGCCAAAGCCCAAGCCATTTCCGAGGCCAAGCTGGCGGCCAAAGTCGGCACCACGGTCGAGGCCATCATCGACGACATCGACGCCGACGGCATCGCCACCTGCCGCACATGGGCCGACGCGCCCGAAATCGACGGGAACCTGTTTATCGACGAGGGGACCGAGGGGTTGAGCGTCGGGGATGTGGTGAAGGTGCTGGTGGATGAAGCTGGGGAGTATGATTTGTGGGGGGTTATGAAATCTTGAAGCATTTCAGTTTTTCGAAGTTTGCATCGCTAGAAATGTAATCTGTAATAAAATCCACCCACTTTGTGGAGTATGTATAATCTTGGTAAGCTTGGTTGAAAATGCAGAAATCTTTCCTAGTATTTTGTGGTTGGGCTACATTTGATCGCGGCCTCGCATCAAATTTGCGCCATGCCTGAGTGTGGTTGTGAATTGAGAATTGAGAATGGTTTACCTGAACGTTCTGCTATTAAGCTAGCCGCTCGTCCAGCTTTATAGGGATAAAGCTTGTCGGAAGCCTCGTGCTTAATTAGCACATTTTTGACTTCTTCAGCGCCTTCGTCATCTGGATGAACAAACTTTATGTGGGCCTTGGAATTTGTAGAGTTCTCCAAAGTGTACACAACCCTAAAGCGATACTCGAGGTCACCCAATCGCGCATCACCTAGCTCTTGCTCGAGAGATTTATCAACAGCTTCGATATGGCTTGGAATTTCATATTTATTCATAGTTTTTAGCTGATCGAAATCCATTTTTGCAAACTGAAGCGAAAATGATAACTCGCCTTTCAGTGTCTTCTCTTCACCAAATAGCTCGCATATTTTTGCATCAAAATTGAGACAACATGCCTGAAATACGGACAAGAATTTCACATCGGAACGTCGGAACAAGAGATGCTCCACAGCGTCCCTTACTTTCTTAATGCTCGTAAGATTATCTTTCATACCTTGAGATAACGGGCAGTCACCGCGCCTTATCATTTCGCTCAACAAAAGCGAATTTCCGTCCTTGCGAACAATCTTTACCCCATTTTTACTGTAATACTCGTGCAAGAGGTAGGTCCAAGCAATATTTGCAAGGACTGCAAAGACTTCTGTTTTGAACCTCATCGACGGGTTATTGAAGACCTGCACTGCAAGGATCATTGCCTCTCGGGCTCGAATTAAACGTTCATCATCATAAAGATTGAGCTTTGTCTGGGGATCAAAACTGCTTTTTCTTAACTTGAAGAATTCAACTTCATCTAAAGAAGCCGGCGCCGCAGTTAAATCTTGTTTGACTTCGGTAATACGAGCACCATTGATTGTAGCATTGCGCCCAATGTTTACCAATGCCTGAATGTCTTGGTTTCGCTCGCCTGAAAGCAGCAATGATTTTACAATTCGTTTTTCATCTTTGCTCAAAGCACCAGCGGCAAGTCGTAATACCAAAACAAAACCTTTCTACAATCTATAATTGATTATCGCTTGCAATTCGCTCTAGTTCAATTGGCAAAGTTTCAGCAACAACCACCGCCAAATCAAAGATTTGGCAGCGCGCTTCTTGCAACGGAACAATCCACACGACGTCAGTTTGGATGCACATGCCGCACACAGAACACCCCCTCGCCGAGGTCCCTGCGCGGCTACTTGGTCGATGCACGTCCCAGAGAAGGGCCGCAAAATTTCTGCGGTGCGAAAACAAAACCGCGCCCGCGGCCACTCCCCCAAATACCAAGTCGGTGTAGCCGTGGCATACGCGAGTCATACGTCAGTCATACGCGGATCATACGGGTGTTTCGGCGATCCAGACGCGGACACATTCCTGCACATGGCGGAACCTGTCGCCGCCCAGATGCTTACCACCATACCAACGGGTGACGACGACAATCTCGCCCAAGCGGGCTTCGCGTTCTAGCATACGGATGATGACCATGCCCGCGCCGCTTTCGCCGTCATCGTTCTTGAGCGGCGTGCCATCCGGCAGGATCAGGCCCCATGTGTTATGGGTGGCTTTGGCGAATTTCTTGTTGCAGCACAGTGCTTTGATGAACGCCTTGGCGTCATCCGCAGATGCACAGGGCCCGCCCGACACGGCATATTTGGATCCGCGGTCGCTGACCACATTTTCGATAATGCGCGGTGATGTCACGCGGCGAATAAACCGATGATCACACAGATCCACGCAATGCCAACAGCCACACCCGTCACAGCCACCGCAGCCGAGCCCGCATCTTTGGCATATTTTGCTGCGTTGCGTTTCTCGAGCGAGATATCATCAACGACACGCTCAATCGCCGTGTTCATGCATTCAGCTGCCAACACCATAATCCCACCCATTAGCAAGAATCCACGCACGGCCCAATCCAGCGGAAGGACAAAAGCAAGAACAGCAAAAAGGACATTGGCAACAATCCACTGCTTCAGCGATCCTTCGGTGTGATAGATGTGCACGACACCTTCCCAAGACCAGATGGCGCGCTGCACAATGCTTTTGATCGGGTTGTTCATGGTTAATCCTCTTTCCGAGACTATATCCATGATCGGCAGCTTCATGCCAAGCCCTGATCCAGTGACCAAGCGTCAGAATTGACCGCAATGTCACATAGCCCCAACTTAATAACCAAAGGAGAGCCGACGATGTATCCAACCGCAACCGTAGCTGAACGCATTGCCGACGCGATGATGCATGTGATCGGCGTCACCGGAGCGATATTGGGGGCCGTGTTTCTGTTGATCTGGGCCACGGACGAAGTCGAGCCAGCCCAGGTGACGGCATTGGCGATTTATGCGACCGCGCTGATCACGACGTTTACAGCCTCAGCCGTATATAACATGATGCCCTATGATGCGCCCCGCCCGATGTTGCGACGGATCGATCACGCGGCGATCTATCTCAAGATTGCGGGCACATATACACCGCTCGTCGTGATGATCGGCAGCGGCTTTGCCTATTTGATCCTCGGAATTGTATGGGCATTGGCGGCACTTGGTATGGTGCTCAAACTGTTCTTCTGGCAGCGTCCGGGCCGGTATGGACCGCTGCTTTATGTCATCATGGGCTGGTTGAGCGTGCTTCTGATCTGGTCGCTGTGGCCGCTGGTGCCCGCGAAGGCAATGCTGTTGCTGGGTGTAGGGGGCGCGCTATACACCCTCGGCGTGCCGATCTACGCGGCCAAGAAGATGCCGTTTTCCACGGCGATCTGGCACGGGTTTGTAGTTGCCGCCTCCGCGTGTTTCTTTGCGGGGATTGTTATATCTGTGGCGAGCATGAGTGCGTAGCGCAGGACAGCGAGTGTAGAAACACTGCGCAGGGATGCTGTGCGGATTTTGCTGCCATTGAACGTGGTTTCCTGAATGACCGGGTTGAAAGCATTGGATCCGAAAATCACGCGATTTTCTCCCTGTTCTCAGGGTTTTCTTGCGATCACAGTGGCAAACACTTGATACCCGTATAGCCGTCTTTCCTTTGCACGACGACGATACTCTGCAATCAAACCTTCATGCAGCGCTTGGCCTATCTCGCCCCGCCCCATCAAAACCTTACCGGTTTCTTCAACCCAAGGAAGCATCTGGTCATTATCTAGAATCGTGCGGCTTTGAATCTCAAAGTTTTGCACATTGAAACCAACGTCGGAAATGAGAGACCGTAGTTTGGCGACGATGTGTGGATCCGTGACAAACTCTTTGACAAATATCTTTGCGCAGGCGTCAAGCGGATCATTCGGGAAGCTCCCAAGCGCAGCCTTTGAAAAGTCCGCATCGCAGACAATCAATGACCCATTTGATTTCAGTACCCGTGCCGCTTCGGTCAAGAGTGAAACAGGGTCTTCAACATGTGTGAGGACAGTGTGCATGATCAGAGTGTCAACTGAGCCATCTCCCAAGGGCAGTGTTGCCCCTCCGGCAATCTCGAACTCGGCATTAGTTTGCTCCGCCAGTCGCAATTTGGCTTCTCGAACAAATCCTGCTGATGGTTCAAAGCCAATAACGCGCTCGGGGCTTGCTCTTGCCGCAATGCGGCGCGTAACGGCACCCGCTCCGCAGCCAACCTCAACCGTCAGACTCCCCTCAGGGAAATCGACTTTGCTCAGGTAAGCAGAAACAATCCGTTCCATAGTTGGGTCGGATTGCCGGTCATCCATGGAATCCGCAAACGCTGAGATAAACTCAGCGCCGGCAGCGTCGACATCCTGGAACGGATCAGCCATCTAATCCACCTTTCGAAATTTACAACAATTCCGAGAAGCTTACTGAGAATGGGATATGTAGTCTACTCTGGCCCACCATTCGGCAAAGTTGACGTTCACGATAGATGCGGCATCAGTAACTTTGGACTCTTTGCCGTCATTCGCTGCGGCCGCAATCTGTCCACGATAAGAAACGCAGATGCAGGCCCAAATCGAGGGCCTGCATGGTTTGAGAGCGCCCTAAGCAGCCAGTGACGCGCGGGCTTTGCCGATCATCAGCGCGGCACGCGCGGCTTCGCGGCCTTTTTCAACGAAATGCGCGGAATAGATCGCCATGTGGTGATCTGTTTCTTGGAAGTGGTGCGGCGTCAGGGAGACGGACAGTACGGGCACGCCGCTATCCATGCTGGCACGCATCAGGCCATCGACCACGGCGGAGGCCACAAAGTCATGGCGGTAGATGCCGCCATCCACGACCAAGGCGGCCGCTGCAACGGCGCTATAGCGTCCAGTTTGGGCCAGATCACGGGCCAGCAGCGGCATCTCGAACGCGCCGGGCACGTCGAACACATCAATCTGGTCGGCGGGGATCAATTCGCTAAATCCAACTAGCGCCTGATCGACGATGTCAGCATGCCAATTGGCTTTGATAAAGGCGTAACGGGTGAGTGTCATAGTCAGTTCCTTCTTTGCGTTCGACACGTCACTCATAGGCGCGATCACACGGAAGGCATTGGGGCCAAAACCCCAAATTCCGCGTTCTCTCTCATCCGGACTATGACCGTCGGCTCAGGAATTTAACCTGATCTGCTGACCCTTGCTGGTGCAAGGCGCTCGCGGGCTTATGGGTCACCCCATTTACCGCCGGTGGGGAATTACACCCCGCCCTGAGAACACCTGATTGATACATGATTGATATAGGGGCGCGCAACGCCGATTTCGGCGTGCGTAGCGTCACTTGCGACACATTTGATCAATATTTATGGCTGGTAGCGGCATCAGGCCCATCGCGCATAACGCTAGGCGACGTTACCTACATTGGAAATGGTCTTTGGCGCTGGCTGGTTGCTCGCAAACATACGTTCGGCCAACACGTTTGATTCCAATCTTTTCAATGAGCGCATCGCATCCGGGCGACGGAAGATTGAACGCAGACGGTCCAGCGGAATAGTTTCGGACAGTGAATCGCGCATTTCCTGCGATATCCCGTTGAATGAACGAAGCGACGGCTGAAAGCTTTCGGTTTTCAGCTCGTTTGAAATAACAACTTCGTGGTCTTCCAAGAGGATGTGATAGTAGTTGATGTCTTCGCTTGGCATAACGCGTTCAGCGGCCAACCCGACAAGATGCTTGGCAGGCAGCATTACGCTCTCTTCGCCAAAATACATTTGGCTCCAGCACCCTTCGAGCACGATGCGGTGCTGTGCAGAAACATAAAGGTCAGCATTCGGCGCACCGGGGGCAATCGCGTTTGCAGGAATGCGGATTGGCCTGCGGGTCACATCGCGCTGCATTTCACCAACGGTTGTAGGGGAGTTTCCAATCCACAAAATTGGAGACATCTTGCCCGATTCTGTTTGCACCAAATCGCCCGCCTGAAGCGTTTCAATCTTTTTATATCCGGTATCGGTTAGGATATCAGTGCCAGTGCAGAAGCAGATATAAACAACAGGGGGATCTTCTGTTACGCCGGTAAGCGCGACCGCACCGGAACCAAAGGCTTCCATACCAGCAAACGTGCCTGATCCATCCGACACAAAGAATAGGCGTTCGTAGGTGCCGTCGATTACTACAGAAATGACGACTACTTCCAAGTTTTCATATTCGTCTGGAACTCTTGGACTTACCGGTAATGTCCCGATTTGCTCCAAAATGAAATCATACTCGATGCCATCAATCCAAACGGTGGTGTCCGGATCGGCCAAACCGCCATTGGATTCCAGATGAAGATCACCAGTGGCACCGCTGTCAAACGTGATTTCTGTGGTAGGCTGCGTAACGGTATTTTCAACGTTGAGCGCGGCGTTGTTCGCCGTCGATCCGTCACCACGTGCCCAGAAACTCAAAGTACCCATATTTTAGCACATCCACACTTAACTTCGTTCACAGAACTACTTGCTACACGCACAATCAGGCGAATCTTAGGCAGAAATAAGCCCTATGGGCAACTTATCATCCGTCTCATACAAGAGTCTTGTAATATATCAAGTTGACGCTACGTCCATTTCACCATTTTGGTTAATGTAAACAGAAACGAAATACCATTGACATGTTTGCAGCAGCCGGTGCCGGTTGGGGCTAAAGAGATGCTGCAATTTGCTCCACCGTGCGCAAACGATCCGCGTTGGCAGGGTGGGTGCCAAGGAATCTGTCACCTGGATCGGGGATACGTGCGAAAAATTGTGCGCCTATCAAGGGGTTATACCCTGCCCGACTGGTAATTTGCGTGCCAAGTGCATCTGCCTCAAGCTCAAAGCTTTTGGAATAGCTGCGCGCACCGATGGACGCACCGATTTGCTGCCCGACCCGCACTGTTTCCGATTGCCCCCCGCTCAAGATGCTGGCCAACCCGCCAAACAAGATTGCCCCTGCCTGTGCAGACTGATTTTGGCGAGCGATGTGGCCAAGAATGTGGTGTGCTGCCTCATGGGCCATTATGAACGCCAACTCGTCACGGTTATGCGCCGTAATGATCAATGGTGCGGTGAAAGCCAAGATCGGGCGGCCAGTTTCATCGGCCGTTTGGTAAGCGTTTATTGGCGCTCGCGGGTCGGCATCGACCACAATTTCGAAATCACAGTTAAGCCGTGGCGCACGCGCGCGGCAGATCGCTTCGGCGACGGGTTCGACATCGCGGACAACTTGCACAAAGTTGTTGACCGCTTGATTGGGTGACACATGCTGGTAGCCAGAAATGGCTGCGACTTTGGCACCTGACTCTTGTTGCGGGACGATTGCGCAGGCAGTCATTGCGAGAACGGCGAAGGCGGAAAAAATCGGACGCATGGTGAACCTCATAATCGCCCCAATTTAGCGGCGGCCACTCGGATTGCCAGCCCAAAGCAACCCGTTGGCAGATTGCGGCGCAGTGGCTAGGCTGATTGCCAAGCGTGACTGAAAAACGGGGGCAAAGCCATGAAACGCAAGACCGGATTTTACTGGGATGAGAAATGCTTTTGGCATGGCGGTGGCAATTACGCAGGCATGTTGCCTGTGGGTGGTCTTGTGCAGCCGATGGATGGTGGCCTGCCGGAAAGCCCCGAAAGCAAGCGGCGGCTCAAGAACTTGATGGATGTGACGGGCCTCTCGGCGGAACTGGCATTGAGCAGTGCCGAACCTGCGGGCAAAGCGGATTTACGACGAGTGCATCCACAGGCCTATCTGGATGAGTTTAAGGCGCTATCAGATGCCGGTGGTGGTGAGTTGGGCCGCAGAACGCCATTTGGATCAGGTGGGTTTGAATTGGCGGCATTGTCAGCGGGGCTGGCCAAGGCGGCCGTTGGTGATGTGATGCGAGGGGATGTGCGCAATGCCTATGCGCTGTCGCGACCGCCCGGGCATCATTGTTTGCCTGATTACCCCAACGGGTTTTGCCTGTTGGCCAATATAGCCATCGCGATTGAGGCGGCCAAGGCAGAGGGGCTGGGCCAGAAGTTCGCTGTTCTTGATTGGGATGTGCATCACGGGAACGGGACCGAGGCGATATTTTACGACCGTGATGATGTGCTGACGGTGTCGTTGCACCAAGACCGAAATTATCCAATGGATACAGGTGCTTTTGAGGACCAAGGCAAGGGTGATGGCGAAGGCTTTAACCTCAATATCCCCCTGCCCCCTGGTGTCGGGCATGTGGGGTATTTGTCAGCAATCGATCAGATCGCCCTGCCCGCGATTGAGGCGTTTGACCCAGATATCATCATCGTCGCCTGCGGGTTTGATGCGGCGGCGAATGACCCGCTCGGGCGGATGCTAGCCACGGCGGATACGTTTGCGCAGATGACCAGCCGCGTGATGGCGCTGGCGGATCGGGTGTGTGGGGGCAAGCTAGTACTGGTGCATGAGGGAGGGTATTCGGAAACCTATGTGCCGTTTTGTGGCCATGCGGTGATTGCGCAATTGGCAGGCAGCCGGATTGATGCCCCCGATCCGTTTGCCGAGGTGTTTCCACTGCGCCAACCTGACAAAAGGTTCGATGATTTTGTCGAAGGGATCATCGCGGATATGGTGCAAGCGCTGCGTTGACCCTATGTAGGTGCGGATTGCAAAGGAACACCCATGCCCGAATTGAACCAAGCCGCCGTTGATTTCCTGCTGACCCGCCGTTCGCGCCCTGCCAAAACGTTGCGCGGTGCCGTGCCCGATGATGCGGACCTGCGCCAGATCTTGACGATAGCGGCACGCACGCCGGACCATGGCAAGCTGGAACCATGGCGCTTTATCGTGCTGCGCAAACCTGCGCTGGCGCGACTGGCCGCGCTTGTGGTGGCACGCGGTGAGGCGCTCGGCATCGCAGTCGACGCGCAGGCCAAGGCGCAGGCGCAATATGCCAATGCTGATTTGGCCGTTGTGGTTGTGTCATCACCCAAGGAAAGCGCCAAGGTGCCGCAGATTGAACAAATCTATTCTGCTGGCGCTGTCTGTCTGGCCATGCTCAACGGGGCGCTCGCGATGGGCTGGGGTGCGAATTGGTTATCTGGCTGGGCCAGCCATGATCGTGGGTTTGTCACAGATGGGCTTGGGCTGGCAGAGCATGAAACAGTAGCGGGGATTATCCATCTGGGCACCGAAAGCGCTACCCCACCAGAACGCCCGCGCCCTGACATCGATGTAATAACCGATTGGGTCGAAGTATGATTTTTACGTCCTTTGCCAAGGCGTTGGGCCAATTGCCTGATCCGCGTTTTCAACGCGTGCTGGGGCTGGGCATTGTTTCGACAATTGCCCTGCTGGTCGCCGCATATGCAGGGCTGTTGTGGTTGATTGAAATCTTTGCGGATGGGCCAGTTACCCTGCCCGGGGGCGTTGAAATTACATGGCTCGGTGATCTTCTGAGTTGGGGGTCGCTTGGCTTGATGATCCTGCTGTCGATCTTCCTCATGGTGCCCGTGGCGTCAGCGATTACATCGCTATTCTTGGACGATGTGGCCGACGCGGTGGAGGCGAAACACTACCCGCATTTGTCGCCCGTAAAGCGTGCTGGGTTCTGGAAGGGCATCAAGGATACGATTAATTTCCTAGGTGTTTTGATAGCGGCAAACATCCTCGCGTTTATTCTCTATGCGCTGCTGCCGCTCTTTGCGATCCCGATCTTTTTCGCGCTCAACGGGTTCTTGCTGGGGCGAGAATATTTCCAGATCATAGCCCTGCGAAGACTTGACCTGCCCGAGGCTAAAGCACTGCGAAAAAAGCATTTTTGGCGCATTTGGGCTGCGGGTTGTTTAATGGCGCTGCCATTGTCACTGCCGTTGGTGAACCTGATTATTCCAATCTTAGGTGCAGCAACGTTTACCCATCTGTTTCACCGGTTAGGCTGACCTCGGGGGTCGCCATTCGGTTGAACCAATCAAGGTCGCGCACCGTGATAACCCCCGACAGGATCACGCCTGCGATCACAGCCCAGATTGGAATGGCCCAAAGCGTTGTGATCTTTACCTTGCGGCGCATTTGCGGATCTGCGGGCGCGGACGCGTGAGTGCCGGGCACGATATCGCCCGCATCACCTTGTGTTTGCATCCGCAACGGCAGCACGATCAGGAACGTCATGAACCAGATCACTGCAAAAAGCACGATTGCCGATGTTATACCCATGTCGCGTTCCGATCGTTGTTTGCGTTTGTTAGACTTGTTCTAGCTCGACCAAGCAGCCTTGAAAGTCCTTGGGGTGTAAAAACAGCACGGGTTTGCCGTGGGCGCCTATTTTCGGCTCTCCTGTGCCAAGAACGCGCGCGCCCTCAGCCAGCAAATGATCACGTGCAGCAATGATATCGTCGACCTCGTAACACATGTGGTGGATACCGCCAGACGGGTTTTTGTCGAGGAAACCTTGGATTGGTGAACCCTCGCCCAAGGGATAGAGCAATTCGATTTTCGTGTTTGGCAGAGTGATAAACACAACTGTCACGCCGTGGTCCGGCTCATCTTGGGGGGCACCTACATCAGCGCCCAGCGTGTTGCGATACTGTGCGATCGCTGCATCAAGGTCCGGCACAGCGATAGCCACGTGGTTTAGTCGTCCGATCATTGTCTTACCTCATCTCAAGTTACGGCCTTATGCCCTGCCTGTCGCGGCCACGCAACGCGCCTCCATTAACCAAACGTTCACTTTGATCTGTTTGAGTTGTGACGAACCCAAAGGCACTGCCGGAGAAAAGACTATGGAAAGCCTCGACGATCTGCTGATCCCTCGCACACCAACGGCAAAACGCCCGTTATTGGGGCTTACGGTGCTGGTGGTAGAGGATAGCCGCTTCGCCTGCGAGGCAGTTCGGCTGCTGTGCCTGCGATCCGGTGCGCGGATACGTCGCGCCGATAGCCTTGAACATGCGCAAAAACACCTTGGCGTTTATCGGCCCAATGTTTTGATCGTTGATGTGGGCCTACCGGATGGATCGGGCCTCGATTTGATCAAAAGCAGTGCGACGGGCACACCGCGGATTGATGTTGTCCTCGGCACAAGCGGTGAGCCGCAATGTGAAGCTGATGTGATGGGCGCGGGTGCGGACGGGTTTATTGCCAAGCCAATCGGCAGCCTGTCACTGTTCCAGTCCGCAATTCTGAGCCATTTGCCCGCTGACCGCCGCCCGTCAGGACCGCGCGCCGTAACAAACGATTCTGTCGCGCCGGACATGATCGCCTATCATGATGACCTCAGCCATGTGGTGCAGGTGATTGAATCGGATGATAGCGGGCAATCTGTCGGCTACATCACCCAGTTTTTAGGCGGCATCGCCAAATCGGTTGCGGATGATGATCTCAACCGTGCAGCGGCTGAAATTGCCTATGATCATGCACGCGGTGTTGATACGGCAGCGGCAGTGGTCGCGCTCAACCGGTTGGTGCATTCACGCCTCAATGCGGTCGGTCCGCTCTAGCGCGGTCTTGACGGCTCCTTGGCTTGACGGGCGGGTGTTCGTTACCCGTTTGAACAGTCATACACTTATCAATGCAAAATATTGGCAAAATTCAACGCCACACAAAAAAGCCCGGCACAATGGTCGGGCATTTTCGTTAGGTTTTACAAGACGTGTTGTCCCTTAGCTTTCTGACGGCAGGGCCCGCAGGTGCAATTCGCGCATCTGTTCGTTCTGCGGCTCGTTCGGGGCGCCCATCATCAAGTCTTCGGCGCGTTGGTTCATCGGGAACATGATCACGTCGCGCAGATTGTCTGCATCAGCGAGCAGCATCACGATGCGGTCAACACCAGCGGCACAACCGCCGTGGGGCGGTGCACCATATTGGAACGCATTGACCATGCCGCCGAAACGCTTTTCAACTTCATCCTTGCCGTAGCCCGCAATTTCAAACGCTTTGAACATGATTTCAGGGCGGTGGTTACGAATAGCCCCCGACACCAGCTCATAGCCGTTACAGGCCAGATCGTATTGGTAACCCAACACCTCTTCTGGGTTGCCATCAAGTGCGGCCATTCCGCCTTGGGGCATTGAGAACGGGTTATGTTCAAAGTCGATTTTGCCAGTTTCTTCATCACGCTCGTAGATCGGGAAATCGACGATCCATGCGAATGCGAAACGGTTGGTGTCAGTGAGACCAAGTTCATCACCGATGACCTGACGGGCGCGGCCTGCAACAGGTTCAAACGCCTTGGGCTTGCCACCAAGGAAGAACGCCGCATCTCCAACCTTCAGGTCAAGCTGCTGGCGAATTGCCTCGGTGCGCTCTGGGCCAATGTTTTTCGCCAATGGGCCCGCTGCTTCCATGCCACCCGCAACTTCGCCGGATTTCATCTTGGCTTGTGCTTCTTTGACGGTGATTCCCATTTCTTGGGCCACTGAATCAGCCGTTTTTTCGCGCCAGAAGATGTAGCCCATACCAGGCAGGCCCTCAGCTTGTGCGAATTTGTTCATGCGGTCACAGAATTTGCGGCTACCGCCCTTGGGGGCCGGAATGGCGCGAACTTCGGTGCCTTCTTGCTCCAATAGCTTGGCAAAAATAGCAAAGCCGGAACCAGCAAAATGGTCAGATACGATCTGCATTTTGATCGGGTTGCGCAGGTCGGGCTTGTCAGAACCATACCAAAGCGCCGCATCGCGATAGCTGATCTGTTCCCAAGTCTGGTCAACTTTGCGACCGCCACCGAATTCTTCAAAAATGCCTGTGATGACCGGCTGGATCGTGTCGAACACGTCCTGCTGTTCAACAAACGACATCTCGAGGTCGAGTTGGTAGAAATCTGTGGGCGAGCGATCAGCGCGCGGGTCTTCGTCGCGGAAACATGGGGCGATTTGGAAATATTTGTCGTAGCCCGACACCATGATCAGCTGTTTGAACTGCTGCGGCGCCTGCGGCAGCGCATAGAATTTACCGGGGTGCAGACGGGACGGGACGAGGAAATCGCGCGCGCCTTCTGGCGATGATGCGGTGATGATCGGCGTTTGGTATTCGCGAAAACCCTTGTCCCACATGCGTTTGCGCATGGAGGCCACAACGTCGGAACGAAGTGTGATGTTGTTTTGCATCGCTTCACGACGCAGATCGAGGTAGCGATATTTTAGGCGTGTTTCCTCGGGGTATTCTTGATCGCCGAACACTTGCAGTGGCAAATCACCCTCTACAGCACCGAGGACCTCAAGATCGCGAATGAAAACTTCAATCTCGCCTGTAGGTAACTTGTCGTTCACCAATTCAGGATCACGTGCCTTCACCGTGCCATCAATGCGAATACAGTATTCGCTGCGCAGCTTTTCAACCTGAGCAAAAACAGGGCTATCAGGATCACAGAGCACTTGGGTAATGCCATAATGATCGCGCAGATCGATAAAGATAATGCCGCCATGGTCACGACGGCGATGCACCCAACCGGACAGGCGGACAGTATCACCGACATTTGCGGCGTTCAGATCAACGCAGGAATGGGAACGATAGGCGTGCATGGGTGTATCCTTAGCGGGTAAAACGGTCGGCCCGATACACCCCTTTGCACGCTATAAGTCAAGGGTCCGCGCCCTGATCGCCATGGCACGGGCGCGTTTTTTGACCAACTTCGTCCAAATCTCTGACAACGACGTCAGTAATTGCCGTTCAACCGTGCCCCAGTCAAAGGAAAGGTTCGGCTCAATCCGATCAGCTCTCTGTTCAAAGAGGCCAATTTTGCCAGTCAATCCATGCCGAATTTTAGCAAAGCGGACGATTGGCAATTTTCTTCGTTCACACAGAAGGGAATCTCTTGCACCTCGCGGCCCCATCCCTATAACGCAGGACAATTTGCATATAACCGGATAAGGGGCGCTGCCATGCCAAAACGTGATGATATCAAATCAATCATGATTATCGGTGCGGGGCCTATTGTGATTGGGCAAGCCTGCGAATTTGACTATTCCGGTGCACAAGCTTGTAAAGCGCTGCGAGAAGAGGGTTACCGCGTTATCCTCGTCAATTCGAACCCTGCGACGATTATGACCGATCCGGGATTAGCGGATGCCACCTATATTGAGCCGATCACGCCAGAGGTTGTGGCCAAAATCATCGAAAAGGAACGCCCTGACGCGCTGCTTCCCACGATGGGTGGTCAGACGGGTTTGAACACCTCGCTTGCCTTGGACGACATGGGTGTGCTTGAAAAATTCAACGTCGAAATGATCGGCGCCAAGCGCGAGGCCATTGAGATGGCCGAAGATCGCAAATTGTTCCGCGAAGCGATGGACCGTCTGGGTATCGAAAACCCGAAGGCCACGATTGTCACCGCGCCGCTAAAGAACAAAGAAGCCGTGCGCATCACTGAAAAATTCGACATCCAAGCCGGTCTTGTGGATGCGCTGGACGCATTAGAAGAGATTGGCCTGCCCGCAATCATTCGCCCAGCATTTACAATGGGCGGCACTGGCGGCGGCGTTGCGTATAACCGCGAAGAATATGAGCATTTTTGCCGGACCGGTTTAGAAGCCTCGCCAATGGCGCAAATCTTGGTCGACCAGTCATTGCTTGGCTGGAAAGAATTCGAGATGGAAGTCGTGCGCGACAAGGCCGACAACGCCATCATCGTCTGCGCGATTGAAAACGTCGATCCAATGGGCGTGCATACGGGCGATAGTATCACTGTGGCCCCTGCCCTGACGCTGACGGACAAAGAATACCAAGTCATGCGGACCCATTCGATCAACGTATTGCGCGAAATCGGTGTCGAAACTGGCGGATCAAACGTGCAATGGGCCGTCAACCCTGCCGATGGCCGGATGGTCGTGATTGAAATGAACCCGCGCGTGTCACGCTCATCTGCACTGGCATCCAAGGCCACAGGTTTCCCGATTGCGAAAATCGCAGCGAAATTGGCGGTGGGCTATACGCTGGACGAGTTGGACAATGACATCACGGGCGTTACGCCTGCGTCGTTTGAGCCTACAATTGACTACGTCGTCACCAAAATCCCACGTTTCGCGTTTGAGAAATTCGCAGGATCCGAGCCGTATCTGACCACAGCAATGAAATCTGTGGGCGAGGCGATGGCGATTGGCCGCACATTCCACGAGTCGATGCAAAAGGCACTGGCATCAATGGAAACAGGCCTGACAGGCTTTGACGACATCGCGATCCCGGGTGCGCCTGATGTGGCTGCCGTGACCAAAGAGCTGGCCAAACAAACACCGGACCGTATCCGTGTGATTGCACAAGCCATGCGCCACGGGTTGTCGAATGATGACATCCAAGCGGTGACCAAGTTTGACCCGTGGTTCCTTGACCGTATTCGCGAGATTATTGACGCCGAGGCCGAAGTCATTGCGAATGGCCTGCCAACGTCTGAACACGGCATGCGTGATCTGAAAATGATGGGCTTTTCCGATGCGCGTCTGGCGACATTGGCGGCTCAGTCTGAAACAGACGTGCGCAATGCGCGCCATGACCTAAACGTCACCGCATCATTCAAACGCATTGATACATGTGCCGCAGAATTCGAGGCGCAGACACCCTATATGTATTCCACCTATGAGGCCCCTGTTTTGGGCGATGTGGAATGCGAAGCACGTCCATCTGATCGCAAAAAGGTCGTGATTTTGGGCGGTGGTCCGAACCGGATCGGCCAAGGGATCGAGTTTGATTACTGCTGCTGTCATGCGTGTTATGCCCTGACGGATCAGGGGTATGAAACCATCATGATCAACTGTAACCCCGAAACCGTGTCCACCGATTACGACACATCGGATCGCTTGTATTTCGAGCCGCTGACGTTTGAACACGTCATGGAAATCTTGCGCGTTGAGCAAGAAAACGGCGAATTGCACGGTGTCATCGTGCAGTTTGGTGGCCAGACGCCATTGAAGCTCGCCAATGCTCTCGAAGAAGCGGGCATCCCGATCCTCGGTACAACGCCAGACGCGATTGATCTGGCCGAAGACCGTGAACGTTTCCAAGACCTTGTGAACCGTTTGGGTCTGAAACAGCCAGTGAACGGCATTGCATCAACCGACCAGCAGGCGTTTGATATCGCGGCTGACATCGGCTTCCCGCTGGTGATCCGTCCGTCCTATGTCTTGGGCGGCCGCGCGATGGAAATCGTGCGCGATCAGGCGCAGCTGGAACGCTATATCAGCGATGCGGTTGTTGTATCCGGTGACAGCCCCGTCCTGCTCGACAGCTACTTGTCTGGCGCTGTTGAAGTGGACGTTGATTGCCTATCTGACGGTGAGGCTACGCATGTGGCCGGCATCATGCAGCACATCGAAGAAGCAGGCGTGCATTCGGGTGATAGTGCCTGTTCACTACCGCCGCATTCCTTGTCTGCGGCGATGATCGCTGAAATTCGCAAACAGACCGAGGCATTGGCCAAGGCGCTCAATGTTGTGGGCCTGATGAACATCCAGTTCGCGGTCAAGGACGAAGAAGTTTACCTGATCGAGGTGAACCCACGCGCATCACGCACCGTGCCGTTCGTGGCCAAGGCGACCGACAGCGCAATCGCCTCCATCGCTGCGCGCTTGATGGCGGGTGAGCCGTTGTCAAACTTCCCGCTGCGCCCTGCATATTCAGAGGCGTCCGATCCAATGGACGTTATGCCGTTGGGTGATCCGTTCACATTGGCCGACCCGAACACACCATGGTTTAGCGTCAAAGAGGCCGTGATGCCGTTTAACCGCTTCCCCGGCGTTGACACGATCCTTGGGCCAGAAATGCGGTCCACGGGCGAAGTTATGGGCTGGGCAAGATCATTCCCGCGCGCGTTCCTCAAGGCGCAATTGGGTGCGGGCACGGATCTGCCGACCAAGGGCCTTGTGTTCATGTCGATCCGTGACAGCGACAAAACACCAGGGATGCTGCAGGCCGCTAAGTCATTGTCTGAAATGGGTTTTTCAATGATTGCGACACGCGGCACGGCGAAATTCATTGCCGATGCTGGGCTTGAAGTTGAGACAGTCAACAAAGGCTATGAAGGCGGTTTGACCATCCTTGACCGGATCAAAGACGGGCACGTCGCACTGGTGTTCAACACCACCGAAGGTGCCGCCGCAGTTGAGGATTCACGCTCCATGCGGGCCGTGACGCTGAACGACAAAGTACCCTATTACACCACCGCAGCCGGTGCGCAGGCCGCCGTTATGGCCATCGCCGAGCGTCTAACCGGTGAAATTAAAGTACGTTCGTTGCAGGGGTAACATTTTTCAAAAAATTGGATTTTTCTATGCCACTTGGCCGACCAATTTCATTTCTTGCGACCAATAATCCACAAAAAACAAAAGCATTTTATTGTGACATTGTTAATCTAATACACCTGAAGGATACGCATGGCGCGTTGGTGTTTCGTGATGGCGACAGCCTGCTCCATGTGCAAATTGTTGCCGATTTTGCGGCCACAAAGCATACCGTGCACGGCTGGCAAACCGACAATCTTGCGCGCGATATGGGAAACCTTTCTGCCAAGGGTGTCACGTTTTTGAAGGTTGACGGTTTAGATCAGGACCCTGACGGGGTCTGGATTAGCCCAGAGCGGACGCAAGTTGCTTGGTTCCATGATCCAAGCGGCAACGTACTATCGCTCGCGCAACTCCCGACTTTCTAGTTGCACGCAACGACGCACCGTCAACCTTGCACGGGCCCATTGGCTGACCTAGCGTCGGACCAAGCATAAAAAGGGTCCGTCATGCATAACGTCGCTATCACCGGAACGGGTGTTTTCACACCGGAACAATCAATTACCAATGATGAATTGGTTGCGGCGTTTAATGCCTATGCGGATCGGTTTAATACTGAGAACGCGGAGGCAATAGCCGCTGGTGACGTCGCCGAAATTCCGCAGTCATCTGCTGAATTTGTGCTGGCTGCATCGGGGATTGAGCGGCGCTTTGTTCTGGACAAAAACGGCGTTTTGGACCCGGACCGGATGTATCCGTATCTGCCGCCCCGCGATGACGACAAGCCCGGATATATGGCACAGATCGGCGTGGACGCTGCGAACAAGGCGCTGGCAGCCGCGGGCATTGATGCGGCTGACGTTGATCTGGTGATTTGCGCAGCTTCCAATATGGAACGCGCTTACCCCGCAATTGGTGTGGAAATTCAGCAACTTATCGGTGCTGGCGGGTTTGCGTTCGATATGAATGTCGCCTGCTCGTCAGCGACGTTCGGCATTCAAACTGCCGCCGACATGATCCGCGCGGGATCAATCCGCAGGGCGTTGGTGATCAACCCTGAAATTTGTAGCGCGCATTTGGAATGGCGCGACCGCGATTGTCACTTCATCTTTGGCGATGTGGCAACAGCCACGTTGTTGGAACGTGATGAGGCCCTGAGCAAACCGCATTTCAAGGTGAAATCCACCCGTTGCGCAACCCAGTTTTCGAACAACATTCGCAACAACAACGGCTTCCTTCGCCGCACGCACGACCAAATGGAAGACCGCCGCGATATGCAATTTATGCAAAACGGCCGCAAAGTGTTTAAAGAAGTACTGCCGCTCGTCAGCAAGCACATCGCCGACCATATGGATGCTGAGGGCGTGCAAGCCTCTGACCTTAAACGGCTTTGGTTGCATCAGGCGAACAAGACGATGAATGATTACATCGGCAAAAAGGTGCTTGGCCGCGTGCCAGCGGCTGTTGAACAACCCAATATCCTGCAGGACTATGCCAATACGTCATCCGCTGGCAGCATCATCGCCTTTTCGCAAAATAGCGATGATTTGCAGGCGGGTGATCGCGGGATCATCTGCTCGTTTGGCGCAGGGTATTCCGTTGGTTCCGTGATTGTGGAACGGGCATGACCGCGCCAAATCCAGCGCGGTCAAATCAGTCTTAGGACCGCCGGTTACACGATGATGAAATCGGTTTCGTCCATGGTCAGTCCAGCGGTCAACGTTGTAAAGCGCACAGCTACCGCAGCGCCCGAACCGTCTGCGTCAAAATACAAGACGCCGCCCGCATTGTCATAAATAATACGTTGGTCAGCAGTCTCTGCGCCGCCAGTGGCATTTGATGCAAACTGATTTGCGTTCAATTGCCCTGCTACCAAGCCTGCAAATACCGCGCTGCCAAGCGCGATTACGTCATCTGCGACCACGAAATCTACGATATTATCAACGTTGCTATCACCAAGCGCAGTGTTAAATACGAATGTGTCCGCACCATTGCCGCCGCGCAGTGAATCTTTGCCAGCGCCGCCATTCAAGACATCGTCACCATCATACGAGACAAGAACGTTACGAATGTCATCACCTGTCAGCGTGTCTGCAAAATTGGTTGCATAGACATGTTCAAAGCCGGAAATGACATCGCCATCGGCATCGCCGCCCCATGCTTGCTGAAACCCTGACGCGTCTACGCTCAGGTTTACGGTCACGCCTGATGTCGCACCGCCATAATGCAACACATCCGAGCCCTCGCCGCCGGACATGGTGTCCGCGCCAGTACCGCCACGGATCACGTCATAGCCGACACCACCTTCGATGATATCGTCGCCGCCCAGGCCATACAGAAAATTGCGTTCATCCGAGCCGATCAAAACGTCGGCAAATCCGGTGCCTGACACGTTTTCAAACCCATCAAGAACATCACCGGAAGCGTCGCCACCAGATACCTGCGCAGTGATCAGCCCAAGATTAATCGTAACGCCACCCTCGGAGCCTTTGTATTCCAGCCAGTCAATGCCATCACCGCCGGATAAAATGTCGGCACCTTTACCACCGCGAACATAGTCATTACCAGCGCCAGCATCGATCACATCCGCGCCGTTGTAACCAATGAACGAGTTTGCATTTGCATCGCCCATCAAAACATCTGCATGGTTTGATCCAAAAACGTTTTCAAAGCCAAATGCGACGTCGCCCTGCGCGTCACCTCCAGAAACCTGATGAAAACCTGACGCATCTAGGTTCAGATCTACATTCACACCGGTTCTTGATCCGAGATAACGCAACCAATCTGATCCGGCCCCACCAATTAGGACATCAGCATTCCTGCCACCGCGGATCACGTCATCTCCGGCTCCGCCGTCAATGGTATCGGTCCCGCCGTAGCCAAAAAGAATGTTTTTTCCAGCATCACCAATCAGCGTATCCGCAAAGTTGGTCGCGTAAACGTTTTCAAATTCAGAGATAATGTCACCCTGCGCATGGCCGCCGGCCGCTGATTGAAACCCAGCCGCATTTACATTTAAGTCAACTGTTACAGCGCCATTAGACCCAAAGTAACGCAATGTGTCTTGGCCACTGCCGCCATTAAGAGTGTCACTGCCCTCGTCGCCTTGGATTGTATCCCAGCCCGCGTTCCCTCTGATGTCGTCATCACCACCGAAACCGATAAGCAGATCATTGCCGCCAAATCCCAGGATAATATTCCCAGCATTATCGCCTTCCAAAAAGTCGCTTACCGATGTTCCGGAAATTGTCGTTGGTTTTGGCGTGGCAGTTGAAACAATAGCAGTCGTTGTTGCGGCGGCAAAAACTTCTCCACCCAATTCTGCTGACAGTGAAATACCGCCCGTGCCATCAACTGGCGCTTCTGGATCAGATACAAAGGTCACGGTTTCAGCTTTGTCCAGCAAACGCTGAATATTACGTGCAGTACCGGTCAACCGAACAGAATCCGTTCCGTTATCTTCAACGCTGACGTTTTCGTCACCGATCACATTGAACGTCCCGGTTGTCGAGCTTACCATCAACGTGATCGCTTCTGGCCGACCCGTTTGCTTAATTGTCACGTCTGAAAAATCGACCAACTTGCTTGGTCCATTGTCCAACACAAATTCTGTTGGGACTTTTTCAATTTTCAACTTCGCTTTTGGGTTCGCTAAACTGGCCATCTCTTAATCACTCTTACTTCTACATCACGTCAGACTGCCAGTCTCTCATCGCATGTTGACCCCTGACGCGAGGACCGTTGTTCATGCATCAACGAAGTCGGCAGCAAACTTCGTCAATTTTTAATTAAGTCTTATTTGGTAGTTTTATGTGGCGACAGAAGGTCCCAAAAAGGTCAGCTGCGGGGTAATAATGTGGCGAGAATTGGGCACGCCACATTTCAGCTTGGTAAATCTCTTTTAAAACATAGTGACAGGCATGTCGTTCCGTTAGAAAAATTGACCGAAATTGGTTTACTTAGTGTCTGACATTGCACGATTATTTCGCAGAATCGCCTTTATTCACCCGTTTATGGACCTGTTCTAGCGTCTCGACACGTTCAGAATAACGGTCAGTAAGCGACGTATGGCCACGGGTCATTAATGTGAAACGTGTCAATTCTTCCATGACATCAACGATTCGATTGTAGAGGGGGCCGGGTTTCATCCGGCCCTTTTCAAATTCGTTCCACGCCTTTGGCACCGATGATTGGTTGGGGATCGTCACAAGCCGCATCCAACGGCCAAGGATACGCATTTGGTTCACAGCGTTGAACGATTGCGAACCGCCACAAACCTGCATCACAGCTAATGTTTTGCCTTGGGTCGGGCGCACACCGCCGATGGGTGATAGGGGAATCCAGTCGATCATGGTTTTCATGATGCCAGTCATCGCGCCGTGGCGTTCGGGGCTGGACCAGACCATGCCCTCTGACCACATCACAAGATCGCGCAATTCAGCCACCTTGTGGTGGGATGCATCAACACTATCGGGCAACGGCAGGTCGGTGGGGTCAAACATGCGGGTTTCACAGCCCAGCGCACGCAAGACACGCGCAGCTTCCATCGCAGCGAGGCGGGAATAACTGACGTCACGCAGAGAACCATACAGCAATAAAATACGCGGCGGATGCCCGTCATCACCTGCAGCCGTCAATGATGCAAAGTCTAAGGGGTGAAGAGCAGCGGGATCAATGAGCGGTAGGTCGGACAGGTCGATGTCGTTCACTGACCTTCTTCTTCAAGGTGCATTTTCATTTCAAGCAGCACCTTTTGCAGTGCTGTGGTTTCACGCAACAGGCGCTTGGCCTCATTTACGGTGATGATGCCATCCTCGATGGATTGGTTGTATTCACCCATCAACATGGCAAACCGTTGGCTTAGCTTGATCACGTCAGTGTTGATCCCGCCCGCTGAATTATCAGGTGCCTTGTCGTATGACAGGGTGATGCCCCGCAGATCAGCCAAAGCCGAGGTAATGTGCGGAAATGATGCTGCCGTTTCAAGCGCGGAAACAGCGTCAACAGGCATGAACCGATCCGCATGTTCAGGGGAATCAGAATAATAACGGCCCAAAGTCGCCTTTGACTTACCCGTTAATTCGCAAGCGGCTTCAATGCCCACGTCTTTGACCAACGCCTCTGTGTGCTTTTTCAGATAGCTACCATATCCAGCCATTTGGCTCATTCCTCGCGTCGCCCCGCATTTGGGGGGAAATTCCAGTTCCTATTCCCATTAATGCCAAATCGATAGTTTGTCATGATGAAATTACACCATTGATTGGTGCTTATCGAGTAATGCGTTGCCCCGCGTGTAATTAGTTCGATTTTTTATAGCCTTTTGGCCTTTGGCCCAAGGCAAGCGGTCTGGGATATCACATGTGTGATTATCTCTGGGTATAGCAAGTCTAACCGTCAGCTGGCCTTGTAAAAGGTCGGCTGACGGCGTTATTTCAGGGTATGGCAAAGCTCTATTTCAATTACTCCACGATGAACGCCGGCAAATCGACCGTGTTGTTGCAAGCATCGCATAACTACATCGAACGCGGCATGCAGACCTATCTGATGATTGCGCAGTTTGACAGGCGTGCCGGCGACGGACGCATCGGCAGCCGCATCGGCATTGGCGCTGATGCTGATACATTCGGCCCCGGTGAAGACCTATTTGCCAAGATTAAAACCCGTCTTGATGACGCGCCCTGCGCCTGCATTTTCATCGACGAGGCGCAATTTCTGGACGAAGATCAAGTTTGGCAATTGGCACGTGCTGTTGATGATTTAGGCGTGCCAATCATGTGCTTTGGGCTTCGCGTTGATTTTCGGGGCAAGCTGTTCCCCGGATCGGCTGCACTGCTCGCTTTGTCTGACGAAATGCGAGAGGTCCGCACGATTTGTCACTGCGGTAAGAAGGCCACGATGGTTGTGCGCAAAGATGCTGATGGCACGGTGCTGACTGATGGTGCGCAGATCGCAGTAGGCGGCAATGAGAAATATGTATCCCTTTGCCGCCGTCATTGGCGCGAAGCCGTTGGCGATATGCCCTCTTAAGTAACGGCTTGGGGCAAGGCGCGCCCTTCTGACCATGCGATAATGTTTTCAACGGCCATCAGGCCCATCGCTTCGCGCACTTCTAACGCGGCGGTGCCCAGATGCGGTAAAAGCACGACGTTTTCCAAGGCGCATAATGCTGCGGGCACTTTTGGCTCCTGCTCATATACATCAAGCCCAGCGCCTGCGATTTTGCCCAACGACAATGCAGCGATTAACGCCTCTTCGTCGACAACATCACCACGGGCGACGTTGACGAAAATGGCGCTTGGGTTCATTTGCGCCAATGCTTCGGCATTGATCAGATGCGTATTCGTCCCGCCACCCGGCACCGTGGCCACGATAATATCCGCTTGGCTCATCAGGCTATGCAGGTCATCAACTTGGCGCGATGGCACGTCGACGTCTTTTTGGCTGCGATTAAAATAGATGACAGGCATGTCGAAACCATAATGTGCGCGTTTGGCCACGGCCTGCCCGATCCGGCCCATGCCGATAATGCCCAGCCGTTTGCCAGTTACATGCGTGCCGAGCATTTGCGTCGGTTGCCAACCGTCCCATTTACCCGACCGGACGAGCCTTTCGCCCTCACCCGCACGACGGCACGCAGCAAGGATTAGCGTCATCGCAATGTCAGCGGTCGCATCGGTCACCGTATCGGGGGTGTTGGTAACAGCGACACCAGCAGCGGATGCGGCCGCGACGTCAATATGGTTATAGCCAACACCAAAGTTGGCGAGGATTTGGCAACGCGGGGCTTTGGGGAATGCGGCCGCGGTGAATTGATCACCCAAGGTCGGGAGGATTGCGTCGTAATTCGTGAGCGCGTCGCTTGCCTCATCAGGCGTCAGCCCAGTCTCCTCTTGGCGCAATGTCACATCAAACCGCTCGGACGCGGCATCAATTACCGCTTGTGGTAACGTGCGGGTAATCAGTAATTTCTTCAATGCATCCGCCCCCCATTTGGCACGTCCAACGACGGCTGGGCCAAGACTATGGCCCCGTTTTCATCAGAGAAACCAAGCACCAGCACCTCGGACATGAACTTGCCAATCTGGCGCGGCGGGAAATTGACAACGGCCATGACCTGCTGCCCGACGATCGTATCAGGTTGATAATGCACGGTGATTTGCGCCGATGTCTTACGCTCGCCAATCTCATCACCAAAGTCGATCCAAAGTTTCATCGCGGGTTTGCGCGCCTCTGGATAGGGTTCAGCGCGTGTGACAGTGCCGACGCGGATATCAACGGCAAGAAAATCCTCGATCCCGATTTCAGCCATTGCCCAGCTCCCGCGATCTATTGCTGGCGGCGGCGACTGCGTCACGTAGTAAAGGCGGAAAGCCGCGCTGCTCGTTCATCAGCACCTCAAGTGCGGCCTGCGTCGTGCCATTGGGCGATGTAACATTGCGGCGCAATTGCGCGGGGTTATCATCCGCCTGTGCGGCAAGCGCCCCTGCCCCCGCCACCGTGGCTTTGGCCAATTGCATCGACAGGTCAGCAGGCAATCCCTGCGCCTCGCCCGCAGCAGCAAGCGTTTCAATCAGATGGAACACATAGGCAGGGCCAGAGCCGGACACACCAGTGACCGCGTCGATCTGCGCCTCGCTCTCAAGCCGAACAACATCGCCGATGGCCACCAGCAGATCATGCGCCAAATCCACATGCGCGGCGCTCGTATTGGCATTGCCGATGATTGCCGTGATCCCTTGGCCAATCGCGGCTGGCGTGTTGGGCATCGCACGCACGATCGGTGTTTTGGTGCCGAGGGCTTCTTCAAACGTGGCGATGGATGTGCCCGCCGCCACAGAAATGAATAACGTCTCGCCATCGCCCAGTTTCTGCATCGCTGGCAGCGCCTCGCCCATCATCTGTGGTTTGACCGCAATCAAGGCGATGGCGGGACTTTCAGGTAACGCCGAATTTACATGCACCCCCTGTGTGACAACCCAATCAGATGGATAAGGATCTAGGACATAAACCGACGTCGCGGGCAATCCGCCCTTTAGCCAGCCCGCCAACATCGCCGAACCCATTTTGCCACACCCCAGCAAAACAAGCCCGCGCTGCGCAACATCATTCATGTTCATATGGTGTCCCCCTGTCAGTCGCTAAACCCTAACAGCCGTCAATGCGGTTGCAAGCAAGGGGCGTGAATTAGGCAAGAAAAATGGGGTGCCGGGGAGAAAACAGCACCCCATAGTCTAAACGCCCGGAAGATCAGGCGCGGCCGTATGCACCGCCAATGGCAACTTCTAATGCTTCTTGCGGTGAACGCTCTGCCCACGTGACAAGTTGTACGGCAGGGTAGTATTGTTCGCAGCTGGCGACAGCTGCACTAATCATCGTATCGATCTGCTCGGGGCCGGCGAATTGATCACCCGCGAGAACCAGCCCGTAACGGTAAACCATCATGCTTTGATCGGCCCACCACGTAAACGCCCCCGCCCAGCAACGATCGTTTACAACATTTAACATTTCGTAAAGAGCGCCCATCCGGTGCGCAGGCGGCTCCATCTCGAACGTGCAGATCAGTCGCAGTGTTTCATCATAGGCGGACCACGCAAGCGTGATTGAATAGGTGCGCCACTGCCCTTCGACGGCCATCGCGATCTGATCATCGTGGATACGGTCAAACTGCCACTCATGATGCGCTGCGATATGTTCAACGAGATCAATCGGATGCTGGTCGTCTTGTGCGAAGTCATGCTCTGACAATGCCATCGTCTTCATCCTCTTACCGTCATTGCGCCACATTCAGGCCTAGGGATCAACGCAAAACCCTGTGGATCGCCGCTCACTACTCTACTATATGGTGTGCTGTTCGCATGGCTGTGTAAAGCACTTTCTTGGGGATAACTGCCTCGCCGTGGCATTTTCATGTGGATAAGCTTCGCATTGCGTTCCATCCGCGCAGCAATCAATATGCGGCCAAAGGAGATCCATGAATGAATACCGACCTACTCAAACGCCTGTGCGAAATGCCCGGCGTGCCAGGAAACGAGCACCGCGTGCGCGACCTGATCCAAAAGGAAATCAAAGGGTTATTTGACGAAGTGACAGTTGATCCAATGGGATCACTGATGTGCAAACGCAATGCCGACAAGCCCGACGCGCCGCGCATTATGCTGCTATGTCACATGGATGAAATCGGCTTCCTTGTGAGCCACATCAGCAAAGACGGCTACATCTATGTGCAACCCGTCGGTGGCTTTGATCCGCGCAACCTGTTCTCTCGTCGCGTTTTGGTCTGCACTGACAAGGGTGATTATAAGGGCGTGATGAACCCCGGCGGCAAGCCGATCCATATTTCATCGCCAGAGGACCGCAAAAAAATCCCCGCTGTGGGCGAATTTTTCGTCGATCTCGGCCTCGGTGGCGCAGCCAAGGATCATGTTCAGGTTGGTGACTTTGTCGTCATGGACGAGCCGTTTTGCGTCATGGGTGATAAATTCGTGTCAAAGGCCCTCGATAACCGCGTGGCATGTTGGCTCGGGATCGAGGCGATCCGCGCTTTGGCTGACAAAGGTCGCGGTGCAGAAATCCATGTCGTGTTTACCACCCAAGAAGAGGTCGGCCTGCGCGGCGCGCGCACTGCATCATTCGCTGTGCGCCCCGACATCGGCATTGGTATCGACACCACATTGTCATGCGACACCCCCGGCATTCCGGCCAAGGACGCGACAACTCTCCAAGGTGAAGGCTTTGGCCTACATATTCGTGACAGCTCGTTCATCGCTGACCGCGACTTGGTGAAACAAATCGAGGCGCTCGCGATCAAAAATGACATCCCCTACCAGCGCACAATGCTTGCGGCTGGTGGTCAAGACGGCGCTGCCGCACAACAGGCGGCGGCAGGTGCCCGCGCTGTCGGTATCGTGGTCGGAACGCGCTATATACATACAGTGACCGAAATGATTGCTCAGTCCGATCTGGAAGCAGCACAAAAAATCATTACCGCTTATCTGTCAGAATTCTAACAGTCGCCCCCTGAGGGCTGTCCTATTGGTTTTCTGTGTCCCGTAAACTCTCGCCGAAGGCAGCGATCAACTTGCTGCCTTCGCTCGTTATTTGGTTTCGAGCGCTTCAATACGCGCCAATAGCGCTGCGTTTTCTTCACGTGCCTTTTGGGCCATTGTGCGCACCGCGTCGAATTCTTCACGTGTGACAAGATCACGATCGGCAAGCCAACGGTCGAACATGGATGACATTGCAGTCCCTGCTTCGTCTTTGGCACCTTGGGCCACGCCCATCGCATTCGTCATCAGCTGGCTAAAATCATCGAGGATTTTGTTGCGTGTTTGCATTTTACTCATCTCTCCTTGGTGTCTCGCTTAATCGCTATATGGGGATGCTTGCCCTCTACTGCAAGCAGTTGACACGCGGCGCGGCGCACGGAACATAGGGAAGCATGATAGCAGCAATTCCCTTCCCCGACATCTCGCCCGAAATATTCGCGATTGACCTCTTTGGGTTTCATCTGGCCCTGCGTTGGTATGCTATGGGGTATATCGCGGGCATTGCCATTGGCTGGCACTTGCTTAAGGCAGCGCTCAATCGCCCCGCGCTTTGGTCAGACGGCGCACCAATGGCTGCGGCCAAGCTTGAGGATTTATTGACGTATATTGTCGTGGGCGTCATCGCTGGTGGCCGTCTGGGCTATGTGGTGTTCTATCAACCTGCCTATTACGCCGCAAATCCGCTCGAAATCCCGATGATCTGGACAGGGGGCATGTCGTTTCACGGTGGTTTCTTGGGTGTTGTCGTCGCCGTCATCTTGTTCAGCAAACGCCACGCTGTGCCGCTTGGCCCGCTGGCCGATGGCGTCGCGATTGCCACGCCGCTCGGGGCGGGTCTGGTGCGGGTTGCCAATTTCATCAATGCCGAGCTTTGGGGCCGCCCGACCGATGTGCCATGGGGCGTGATTTTCCCTGGTCAGGCCGCTCAGGCCTGTGCAACCGTGTCTCAGGCTTGCGTCCGTCATCCATCACAGCTCTACGAGGCCGCCCTTGAAGGGTTGATCCTCGGCGCTGTCATTCTTTACCTCGCGTTCCGCCGCGGCGCGCTCAAGACACCTTGGGTCATTACGGGTGTATTTGTTGCAGGGTACGGATTTTCCCGTTTCATCATCGAATTTTTCCGCCAGCCTGACGTACAATTTGTCACGCAAGGCAATCCACTTGGCCTTGCCTTCCATGTTGATGGTTGGGGGCTGACAATGGGCCAAACACTGACCCTGCCCATGATCATCGTGGGGATTGGCGTCATTATTTGGGCCAAGCGCAAGTGACCGCGCTTGCCCAACTCTTCAAATCGAGGATCGCCCGCACCGGCCCGATCACTTTGGCCGATTACATGGCCGACTGCCTGATGCACCCCGAGCACGGTTATTACGCGACCCGTGATCCATTGGGTGCGGCTGGCGATTTCACCACCGCGCCAGAAATCAGCCAGATGTTCGGAGAGTTGATCGGCCTAACCCTCGCCCAAGTTTGGCTTGATCAAGGTTCACCTCACCCCTTCACCCTTGCGGAATTAGGACCGGGGCGCGGCACGTTGATGGCCGACATCTTGCGCGCAACTGCTGGCGTGGCGGGCTTCAAGGCCGCAGCACAGGTGCATTTGGTCGAAACCTCCCCGACGCTTAGGGCAAAACAGGCTGAGTTGCTGGGCGATGTCACATTCCATGATACGGTCAACACGCTACCCGATCAGGCGTTGTTTCTTATTGCCAACGAATTTTTTGACGCCCTCCCGATCCGGCAATTCACACGCGATCCGGCGGGATGGGCAGAACATGTCGTAGGACTTCAGGCCGACGCACTAACGCTGGGCCAAGGCCCCGCCGCGCCGATCTCGGCACTGCAACATCGATTGGCCGACACCAAGGTTGGTGACACCGTCGAATTTTGCCCCGCCTTGCCCGCCATCACGCAAACGATCTCGCGCCAAATTTCGGCCCATGGCGGCGTTGCGATTATCATCGACTACGGCGATTGGGCATCGCAAGGCGATACGCTACAGGCGCTCGCGCAGCATCGCGCCGTTTCCCCCTTTGAAAACCCCGGTGAGGCGGATTTAACGGCCCATGTGGATTTTGCTGAAATCTGCCGCAGCCTGACAGCAGGAACACTGCATAGCCGCGTCACAGGCCAAGGCATGTTTCTAGAGCGATTAGGCATCACCGACAGGGCCAGACAATTGGCCCAACACTTGACCGCTGACGCGCTAGAGGCGCACATTCAAGCACACCGCAGGTTAACCCACCCCGATGAAATGGGAACGCTGTTCAAAGTTGTGGCGTTATACCCTGAGGGGCAAAACCCGCCAGCAGGACTTGAGCCATGACGTTGGATCGCATTGAACATGACCTATTGCGCCCGTTGCAACACGGGTTTTACGGGCGTGCGGGTGGTGCATCATCAGGCATTTATGAAGGGCTGAATTGCGGGCTGGGGTCTGACGATCAGCAAGACATCGTCTTGATCAACCGCGAGCGCGTGGCGTTGGATCTTGGCGCTGCCCCTTCTGACATGACCGGCGTGCATCAAATTCACAGCGCGGATGTCGTGACAGTAGATCACGCAATGCCTGAACGACCCAAGGCAGACGCCCTCGTGACCAAAGTGAAAGGCGTGGTTTTGTCGGTTCTGACCGCCGATTGCCAGCCAGTGTTGTTCGCAGATCATCAGAACGGCGTGATTGGCGCAGCGCATGCGGGTTGGCAGGGCGCGCTGAATGGCGTGCTAGAAGCAACAATCGACGCGATGGTTGCAATTGGCGGCAGCCGCGACAGCATCGCCGCCGTGATCGGCCCTTGTATTAGTCAGCGTAATTATGAAGTCGGACCGGAGTTTATGGAACGGATCATGGACGAGGACACGGATAAAGCTCGCTTCTTTGCGGGCGGGCACGGCGATCGGGTGCAATTTGACCTGCCGAGCTTTGGGCTTGCGCGATTGAGAGACGCGGGGATCACACAGGCGGCTTGGACCGGGCACTGCACATATGCCGATTCTAACCGATTCTATAGTTATCGCCGCAGCGTCCACCAAAAGCAGGCAGATTATGGCAGACTGATTGGCGCGATCCGCCTGTGAAAGGGCAGAAATGTGACCAAAGCTGGCGGTTTTCGACAGAAACAATGATCCCTCGCAAGCAACATTGTTCACCGACTTTGTTTAAACCATTGTTTTAATATAATTTTTGTAAATCCTGACCTTACGTCACAAAATTCTGCGAATAGGGCACAAATTTCACAAGCTCACCAAACTCGCGCCCGCATTGACCGTCAAATTGTACTCAACAACGCACCACAAGGTGCAAAGAATTTTGAGGAGCAAAACAATGCAAAAATCACCACGCTGGATCGCAAACACAATCGCCCAAGCTGACAAATGCACAACCAAGATGCCTTGGGAACGCGGATTGCGCCGCCAAGCCATGATCGCGCGTCGCGTTGAGCAAACGCAGTCATCCAAGCCGGTTTCCCTGCCGCCGATGCCTGCTCATATCATGATGGCTGCCAGCGCCTGATTCTCGACAATCGGGATCGCAACGGGCAGAATTGTTGCCGCCACGGCAATAATGTTGCAAAAAGGGTAGGGATAGGGCGCCAAATTGGCCTGACGGTCGAATTATTTTGACAATTGTGCCCTGTTTCTGCCACATTCACCAGACGGTGGTATTTTCCTCAGGTACCACCTGCGCCAAGCGACAAACGCTTAGTGCAGTGATCAGACGCTACAGGCCTCGTAGCTAAGACCATGACATATTCGCTAGATTTAGGGCGGCCCCAGCGCGGACATTGTTCCAGACGCGGGGCCGCCCGAATTTTTTCCGCTATGCGTGTTTACGATACTGCACGACAGTCGCGATCAGATGTTCTTCGTCGACAGGTTTTGACAGCGCAACCGCATTGGGAAACCTGCTGCGCAAATCAATCAGGTCGATATTGCCAGAATGAAAAATGATCGGCGTATGTTTGCGGTCAAGTGCGTCAGCGACGGGAAAAACTTCGCCATCAGGCAATCGAATATCCAGCACCGCTGCGTCATATTCCGCCCGAGCGCGGTCCATTCCCTCTGCAACTGTGCTGGCCGCCGTCACATTGGCCCCTGCCCCCTCGAGCAAGTTTTGCATATCCAACTGAATGAAGAAATCATCCTCAACGAGAAGTACGCGACAGCCACTTAATTGCATATTGAGCCCGCCATTTACACTACATTAATCAACCCTAACGGGCGTCAGCGTATTAGCAAGCAATTTTTACGCGTCTCGCGCCAGCCGCGCTTCAAGAACATCGAATGGCACACCGGGTTCATCCTTGGCCCCGCGGATCACCAATGATGTCTTTACGCTGGCAACATTTTCGGCGCTAGTCAGGTCTTCGGTCAAAAACCGCTGGAAGCTCCGCAAATCTGGCGCCACGCATTTGAGGATAAAATCCACTTCGCCATTGAGCATGTGGCATTCGCGCACAAGAGGCCAGTCACGGCACAGGTTTTCAAATGCTGACAAATCAACTTCGGCTTGGCTGACCAAACCGACCATCGCGAATACTTGGACTTCGAAACCCAATTCACGGGAATCAACATCCGCATGATATCCCCGAATGTAGCCCTGTTCCTCAAGCGTGCGCACGCGGCGCAAACATGGCGGCGCAGAAATTCCAACGCGCTTGGCCAACTCAACATTGGTCATACGACCATCCGCCTGCAACTCCGCAAGAATCGTGCGATCAATCTCGTCTAGCTTGGTGCCCGGCATGGTGTCGCCCCTCTCAAATCTTTGCAAATACTACGCAGATGACGCCAGACGCGCAACAATATTTCACATGTCAGCAAGAAAATAATAGGCCAAATTTATTGCCAGTAAAACTGGGCCTTTCCAGCCTGATCATGCCCAGATATATCCCAGCTATCATTCCCAGAAAGGCCCGCCCAGATGTCAACGACACGCCATACCAAAGTTCTTATCATTGGGTCCGGCCCAGCAGGTTACACCGCTGGCGTCTACGCCTCTCGCGCTATGTTGGAGCCAATCCTTGTGCAGGGGATCGAACCGGGTGGTCAGTTGACCACAACAACCGAGGTCGAAAACTGGCCCGGTGACACCGAGGTCCAAGGCCCCGATCTAATGATCCGCATGGAAGCACATGCCCGCGCAATGGGCTGCGAAATCGTTGGCGACATTATTTCATCGCTCGATCTGTCCAAACGCCCGTTCACAGCGCAATCCGACAGCGGCACTGTATATACTGCCGATGCAGTGATCCTATGCACCGGTGCCCGCGCGAAATGGCTGGGCCTGCCTACAGAGGAAAAATTCAAGGGCTTCGGCGTATCAGCCTGCGCGACATGCGACGGTTTTTTCTATCGCGGTCAGGAAATCGTGGTCGTCGGCGGCGGCAATACAGCCGTAGAAGAGGCGCTATTCCTGACAAACTTTGCATCCAAGGTTACACTTGTGCACCGCCGCGATGAGCTGCGCAGCGAAAAGATCCTCGAGCAGCGCTTGTTGAAAAACCCAAAAATCGAAACGCTCTGGTTCCATGAGATCGAAGAAGTCTACGGCACCGATGCGCCATTGGGCGTCGAGGGCGTAAAGGTAAAACACACCAAAACCGGCGAGATTACGGACCTGCCGTGCAAGGGCGTGTTCATCGCGATCGGCCACGCCCCTGCGTCAGAATTGGTCAAAGATCAGCTGGAACTGCATTCTGGCGGATATGTGTCTGTCGAGGCAGGCAGCACGCGCACGGCGATCCCGGGTGTGTTTGCGGCAGGCGATCTAACAGATCACACATATCGTCAGGCCGTCACATCAGCAGGAATGGGCTGCATGGCGGCGTTGGACGCGGAAAAGTTCATCGCAGAGCAAGAATAGCGACCATTCGACCATTGGCACTGAAACAAGGCGGGGCGCATCAGGTGCCTCGCCTTTTTCGTTGCAAAGGGGTCACAACGCGCGATCCCGCTGGGTGCACATGATGTTTGTTCTAGCGTGAACAAACATTTACCCCCATACGTTCATCCGTGAACAAACAATGAGTCGCGTCGTTATGACAACCCTTACGCAACATCGCTCTGTTGAGGACGAAGATCATCTCTTCCGTCTTTTGCGTCAGCTCGATCTTGCGCCACTTGCGTCACAACGGGCATTAGCGGCTGCGTTGAATGTATCACTCGGGCGGCTCAACGCGCAACTGCGTTGGGCAACCGAACACGGCTTTATCAAGATCACAGATAGCGACAATGCAGATAAACGCAAACGCGTTGCTTATGCGATCACACCACGCGGCGGGTCTGAAAAGAACCGCCTTACGGACGCGTTTTTAAAACGCAAATTCGCAGAATACGATGCGCTTCACGCCGAATTAACTGGCACCACAACTGGACTATCCCCGTTTAAACACAGGACAAAACTTATGCAAAATAACCTTGCTCCAATCCCAGAGCTATATGTCTCATTCGACAGTGCCCAAAAGATGAAAATGGACGCGGCTGATCTGACGAGCCACGATCTGACACCGCGCCAGATTTGCGACCTTGAACTGATGATGAACGGCGGGTTCAACCCGCTCAAGGGCTTCTTGTCCGAGGCCGATTATAACGGTGTCGTTGAAAACATGCGCCTTGCTGACGGCCAACTTTGGCCAATGCCGATCACATTGGATGTGAACGACGCATTTGCAGACACTGTTGAGCTGGGCCAAGACATCGCGCTGCGCGACCAAGAGGGCGTGATCCTCGCGACAATGACGGTCACTGACAAGTGGACACCGAACAAGTCAAACGAAGCTGAAAAAGTGTTTGGCGCAGACGATAGCGCGCACCCTGCTGTGAACTACCTGCACAACACCGCTGGCAATGTTTACCTTGGCGGCCCTGTGACTGGCATCCAGCAGCCAATGCACTACGATTTCCGCGCTCGCCGCGACACGCCAAATGAACTGCGCGCATATTTCCGCAAAATGGGCTGGCGCAAAGTTGTTGCGTTCCAGACACGCAACCCTTTGCACCGCGCGCACCAAGAACTGACATTCCGCGCCGCAAAAGAAGCGCAGGCAAACCTGTTGATCCACCCTGTTGTTGGCCTGACCAAGCCGGGCGACATTGATCACTTTACGCGCGTGCGTTGTTATGAGGCCGTTTTGGACCAGTATCCAGCGTCGACAACTGCGATGTCATTGCTAAACCTTGCCATGCGTATGGCTGGCCCACGCGAGGCCGTTTGGCACGGCTTGATCCGTAAAAACCACGGCTGCACACACTTCATCGTTGGTCGTGACCACGCTGGACCAGGTTCAAACTCTGCCGGTGAAGATTTCTACGGCCCGTATGATGCGCAAGACTTGTTCCGCGAACATCAAGAAGAAATGGGCATCGAAATGGTCGACTTTAAGCACATGGTCTATGTGCAGGACCGCGCCCAATACGAACCAGCCGACGAGATTGCCGACAAGGATGACGTCACAATCCTGAACATCTCAGGCACCGAATTGCGCCGCCGTTTGGCCGAAGGTCTGGAAATCCCTGAATGGTTCAGCTTTCCAACCGTGGTTGAAGAGCTGCGCAAGACACGTCCGCCACGGGCAAAGCAGGGCTTTACCGTGTTCTTTACTGGCCTTTCCGGGTCCGGCAAATCCACGATTGCAAACGCATTGATGGTCAAATTAATGGAAATGGGCGGTCGCCCTGTGACATTGCTTGACGGTGATATTGTTCGCAAAAACCTGTCCTCCGAGCTGGGCTTTAGCAAAGAGCACCGTGACCTGAACATCCGTCGTATTGGCTATGTTGCTTCTGAAATCACCAAGAACGGCGGCATTGCGATTTGCGCACCGATCGCACCATATGCGACAACACGCCGTGCTGTTCGTGAAGACATCGAAACATTCGGTGCCTTTATCGAAGTCCACGTCGCAACAACACTCGAAGAATGTGAACGCCGTGACCGCAAAGGCCTCTATAAGTTGGCGCGCGAAGGAAAGATCAAGGAATTCACAGGCATTTCAGACCCTTATGATGTCCCTGTAGATCCTGAACTCAGTGTTGAAACTGAAAACGTTGACGTTGACAACTGTGCGCATCAGGTGATCCTGAAACTCGAAAGCATGGGTTTGATCAAAGCATAAGACTTGGGCAATGAGCGGATGAGCGTCACTTTGGATTGAAAGCTGGAAACAGCTCATTCAAACAATTGAGACGCTCATCCGGCCCGCAATCTTTTTCCTTGCCCTCGCAAACATGTCAGCGGGCAAGGAATTACTTTCGGCCACCAGTTCAATGGTTCCATCAGGACCAAAAACGATCCGTGCTGCCGGTAATTCAGTTAGTGAACATTCACCAGCTCTAGATCATTCATCTCGGCCAAATGCGATGCAACGCTTGCATCCGCGACCAAGGCGACCTGCTCGCCTTCGAAATTATGCACAGCAACAAGGCTGTCGTAATCTTCGCTCTGCGCACGCACTTCGTCTGGCAAATCCGCGACATTCACCGATTTGAGATAAACAGACTTTTGGCCCATCGTCTTAAGGTCTTTTACTTTGTCCATGACGCTATCCTTTTCGAATGTTTATCGTTTGCACTACGCGATCAGGCACGTTCCGGTTCAGATCAATGTGAAGCAACCCGTTTTCCATCACCGCTTCGCCCACATCAACACCGTCAGCCAAAACAAACGACCGTTGGAATTGCCGCGCTGCAATACCGCGATGCAGGAATACGCGCTCTTGTGACGTATCAACCTGCTGCCCACGCACCACAAGCGCGTTATCTTCGACCGTGATCGACAATTCGTCCATCGTGAAACCCGCCACCGCGAGCGTTATACGATATGAGAAATTCGATGTTTGTTCGATATTATACGGGGGGTAGCCGTCGTTGCCGGTTTTGGCCGTGCGTTCGACCAATCGTTCCAACTGTTCAAACCCCAATAGGAACGGATGCGTTCCCAACGCTAGCTTTGTCATCTGACACGTCCTTATCCAAGCGACATCTCTTTTGGCCCCGAATTGGCGACCAATACTGAAAATATGGTGCCTCTTTTACCGTTTAACAAGGCCTGAGGGCTATGCGGAGAGAACCAAAATCACTATGATTTAAAATGAATGCGAAACAAGGGGTTGGCGCACTGTGAATGTTTCAAAAGAAATGGAAACGATGGACGTGCTGCGCGTTGAGCTTGCCGTATTAAAGCAAGAGCACCGTGACCTTGATGATGCGATCACCGCCCTGCAGGATCGTAATGCCGCTGATATGCTGGCCCTCAAGCGGCTCAAAAAACAAAAGCTGCGGCTTAAGGATCAAATCACCTCTCTTGAGGACCGCACAACACCCGATATCATTGCCTGATTTGCGTTGCACGGCGGGTGTTTACCGCTATATTGCCGCTTCCTTTTGCCGCTAGGGGACGACCATGCCAAACCCAGAAATCGGAATCATAATGGGCAGCCAATCTGATTGGCCAACCATGAAAGAGGCCGCAAATATTCTCGATGCTCTTGGCCTGCCCTATGAGAAAAAGATCGTGTCTGCGCACCGCACACCCGACCGGCTGTGGGAATACGGCAAAACGGCCGTTGATCGCGGGCTAAAGGTCATAATCGCAGGCGCCGGCGGTGCAGCGCATCTCCCCGGTATGATGGCGTCAAAAACACGGGTGCCTGTTCTGGGCGTGCCAATTCAAACACGGGCGCTTTCGGGCGTTGATAGCCTTTATTCCATCGTTCAGATGCCCAAGGGGTACCCTGTCGGCACGATGGCAATTGGTGCCGCTGGCGCTGCGAATGCGGGGCTTATGGCCGCTGGCATTCTCGCGTTACATGACGCTGACCTTGCACAGCGGTTGGATCAATGGCGCGCTGACCTATCGGCGTCTATTGCACAGGAACCACAAGATGAGTGATGTGCGCACAATCGGCATTTTGGGTGGCGGGCAATTGGGCCGGATGCTTTCGGTGGCGGCCTCTCGGCTTGGGCTTCGCACACATATTTTTGAGCCCTCTTCCAACCCACCGGCCGCAGATGTTGCGCACCGTGTGACAACGGCAGGCTACAACGATGAGGCGGCCCTCCGCGCCTTTGCCGCGGATGTTGATGTTATCACTTATGAATTTGAAAACATCCCCACCAGCGCGTTGGATATACTGGAAACGCTGCGCCCGATCCGCCCCAACCGCAAGGCATTGGCAACATCCCAAGACCGCTTGGTCGAAAAGGAATTCTTGCGGTCTATCGGCCTGCAAACAGCGCCATTTGCGCCTGTCTCCGACCTAAACAGCCTAACCGCCGCGATTGCCGAGATTGGCACGCCCGCAATCCTGAAAACCCGCACCATGGGGTATGATGGCAAGGGGCAGGCACGGTTGAAATCGGCGAATGATGCCCCATCCGCAATTGCGGATATGGCCGGTGCGGATGCGATCCTCGAGGGTTTCATCAACTTCTCGCACGAGGTGTCTATCATCGGTGCGCGCGGCGTTGACGGCGCGATTGCCTGTTTTGACCCCGGCGAAAACCACCACGAAGACGGGATTTTGCGCACAACCAAAGTGCCTGCAAAACTCACGCCAAGCCAGCGGACCGATGCCGTACTCATCGCGGCTAACATCCTGAATGCACTTGATTATGTCGGTGTTATGGGGGTCGAACTATTCGTCACGTCAACCGGATTGATCGTCAATGAAATTGCCCCGCGCGTGCATAACTCTGGTCATTGGACCCAGAATGGATGTGTCGTTGATCAATTCGAACAGCACATTCGCGCAGTTGCGGGGATGCCGCTGGGTGACGGGCAACGCCATAGCGACGTGCGTATGGAAAACCTCATTGGTGACGACATGGATCGCTTGCCAGAGCTGCTAGGGTCAAGTGCGGCCCTGCACCTCTATGGCAAACAGGACATCAAAGCAGGGCGCAAAATGGGCCATGTGAACTTTATCGTTTAACGGCCTTGGGTCTAGTCCTGACCAAATAACACATTCGACAGACCCAGCCCGCGATCAAAGGCGCCATTTTCCAAGAATGCTTTGACCTGTCCCATGACGACGGGGTTATTCATCATAAACGTATGGGTAACTGGCATGGTTATGTGATCTGTTTCACCTGCAAGATGGGTGTTTTCAACTGATACCTTGCCGTCGTCCTCGCCATCAATGAGCGATGAAAACACTGGGTTCAGGCTGACATTACCCGCGATGATTCCAACCTCATAATCGGCAAATTCCAGTTGGTTCACAAATCCACCATCCTTGGTCCCCAACTGAAGCCCAGCGGGGCCATTGGCCCATTCAAACGGTTCAAAATCGCCAAAAATATCAACTAATTCAGAGCCTTGATTTGGCGGTGCCAACATCACAACGCGCCCCATTTCATCAGGTCTGTCATAGGTCAGAAACGCCCGCGCAAGGATACCACCCATTGAATGGGTCACAAAATGGACCTTGGTATCTCCGCACGTAGCAACATCAGCCGGCAGGTTTTCGTCAACCAGCTTTGATATTTCAGCCTCAGTCGATGGGTAGCCGGAATTAACAACGCGGTATCCCGCCCGTTCCAGCGACAACGCCATCGGTGCGAGCGAAATTTCGGACCTCGCCAACCCATGAAGCAGGATCACACATTCCTGTTTAGGCGCCGCAGATGCAGTACATCCGGCCAACAATAGTCCCAATATCAGCTTTTTCATCCCCTCAAGGTAATGGCTGCTCTCGCTTTGTGAAGGGGCCGCGTGAATGACCTTGCGTCCTATCGCGGCGGTCGGCACAGTTAGGTCATGCCCAAGCCCATTCGCCTCGCCACACGCGCAATCATCATTCACGACCAACGGCTCTTGCTGGTGAATGCTTGGCAAACGGGGTCAGAGCTGATGTGCGCACCCGGCGGCGGCGCGGACCCGCACGCGAGCCTGCCTGACAACCTTAAACGAGAGGTGTGGGAGGAAACAGGCCTGACTGTCGATGTTGGTACAGTGTGTTTGATCAACGAATTTCACGCGCCCGACCGCGATTTCCATCAGGTTGACGTATACTTTCGGTGCGAAATTGTCGCCGGAACAACTGATGCAAACTGGCGCGATACCGAAGGTGTCGTGAACAGACACCGATGGGTGACACGCGATGAATTAAGCGGCGTGCACCACAAACCCGATAGCCTCGCCGATGTTGCATGGGCACATGATGGCGCGATTACTTATGACGCGCTGGAGCCGCTGATACGTTAGCAAACGCAATCCCACCCAGTACCAAAACGCTTGCGATGATCATCTTGAAGGTGATGATTTCACCCAGCAAAATCGCGCCAAAGCCTACAGCAATCACAGGCACGCTCAATTGTGAAACTGCGGCCGTTGTGGTCGCCAGTTTCGGCAGCACCCGGTACCAAAGCATATAACCAAGGCCAGATGTGACCGCCCCCGACGCGGTAGCCGTGACAAGCCCGCCTGCGTTAATTTCGACCGGCAGGCTGACAATTCCGATAACCGCAACAACTGGAAAACACAGGATAAAATTTGCGGTCGTATAGGCCAGCGGGTCACGCGCAGATTGGCCCAATATGGTGTAGGCGGCCCAACCCGCTGTTGCCACCAGCATGGCAACCGTGCCCCAAAATGGCAGTTGCGCATGATCGCTCGGCCACAGCAGGATGCCAAGGCCGACACAGGCCAACATCACGCCAATCCATCGGGCCGTGGGAATGGATTGCCCCTTCCAAACAGCCCAACCGAACATCATCACTTGCAAGCTGCCGAACAAGATCAGCGCACCAAGGCCCGCATCAAGCGACTGATAGGCCCATGAAAATCCGACGACATAGACACCAAGCGCGAGCGCACCGCGCCAATACCCTTTGATGTTGAACAGCGGGTTCCCACCACGTGCCCGCACCACAATAGCGAGCGTCAGCGCCCCTGCCCCAATACGGATTGCGGCAAAAACCATCGGATCAAGCCCGAAAGTCGCCACGCCAACCCGCGTGAGGACGGAATTTGCCGCGAATGCGATCATGGACAAGGCGACGAGGACGAAAATCTGCATGTGCCCTGTTTGGTCGGTGTCGCGCGTGGTTACAACCCTGTGCTAGGCCCCAAACGCCTTTGGGTAGATCAAGGTTTCTTGCGGGGCCTTATCGATGCCCGCCAGCATCGTATGGCTGATGGGATATGGGCTGCTAAGGTTTGCCGCAAATTCGGATGAAAATCCGGCTTTGGTATAAAATTGCGGGTCGCCCAACACGACGATAGGTGTCTTGGTCAACCTTGCCCATTCGGTCAGCATCCCGATCATGCGTTTGCCATACCCCCTGCCCTGCACGTCCGGCGCAATGGCAACAGGGGCAAGGCAAAGCCAGCCTTTGGGTTTAACCATGTAGGAGAGCGCGTAATAGCCGACGATGCGGTCGCCCATTGGCATAACCTGTTCACCCGCGATGGCGCGAGATTTGCGCAATTGATGGACAAGATGCACCTCATCCTTCCGCCCAAACGCGGATAGGATCAGGTCATCAACAGCGGGTTCTTCGCCCCGTTTTAGGTCGCGGGCAAAGCTGGGGGTGTTGAGCATGGGATTGGCCTTATGGTGTGGAAAAGGGCGACCCGTTGGGGCCGCCCTTTGTTTGGATCGACGGTGTGGGACACTCTCGGTGTTTCCAAAGAGAAACCCCTGCCATGTCCCTGCCGGAGAGTTTGCCCGAGGGCAAATTCTCCTTACATCATGCCGCCCATGCCGCCCATGTCGGGCATGCCGCCGCCGGCTGGGCCGTCTTTGGCAGGCTTATCAGCAACCATTGCTTCGGTTGTGATCAGCAGGCCAGCAACAGATGCTGCGTCCTGAAGCGCTGTGCGCACAACTTTTGCAGGGTCGATAACACCAAAGGAGAACATGTCGCCATATTCTTCTGTCTGCGCGTTAAAGCCGAATGACTTGTCGTCGCTTTCACGGATCTTGCCTGCAACAACGGCGCCGTCGACGCCAGAGTTTTCAGCAATCTGACGCATTGGTGCTTCGATCGCTTTACGCACGATAGAGATACCAACAGTCTGATCAGAGTTTGCACCTGTCAGACCTTCGAGCGCTTTGCCAGCCTGAACCAGAGCAACACCACCGCCAACAACAACGCCTTCTTGCACAGCAGCGCGTGTCGCGTTCAGTGCATCGTCAACGCGGTCTTTACGCTCTTTGACTTCCACTTCGGACATGCCACCGACGCGGATAACAGCAACACCACCAGCCAATTTGGCAACGCGTTCTTGCAGCTTTTCTTTGTCGTAATCAGAAGATGTTTCTTCGATCTGGCCACGGATCTGGGATACGCGTGCTTCGATTTCAGCTTTTTCACCAGCACCATCGACGATTGTTGTTTCGTCTTTCGTGATGTTCACACGCTTGGCAGAACCCAGCATGTCGATTGTGACGTTCTCAAGCTTCATGCCGAGGTCTTCGGA
>CAXHZK010000020.1:0-41975 GCA_964021915.1 uncultured Roseobacteraceae bacterium
TTTGCAAGCAAATCCCTGAGTGCGAGAGTTCAATTCTCTCTCCCGGCACCATCCGGACTTCCCTGAAAGCCATGCACCGGTCCAGCCACCAGTTGAACAAAAAAAGGCGGCCCATCGGACCGCCCTTTTCTCACTTATTAACTTATGACTACTCGGCCCAATCCCATGGATTGGTAAACCCGCCCAAAGCGCGCGTCACGTCTTCGTCAGTTACACTACCTGTTTTACGCAGGTGGGCCTCTAGGCCGCGCTTTTTGTCCTCGGACACAGATGCCACCTCTGCCGCGACATCGGCACTTGCCAATGCTGCATTAAAGATGCGGGTAATCGCGCTCTTGCGCAGGTCAGGCTTAAAGATTTTACCAACAGCAGTTTTCGGAAGCTCGTCGAGGATTTCGAGGTGCTTTGGATGTGCCGCACGCTCTTTGATGTTGTCTTTGGCATAGGCCAAAAGCTCCTCGACGGTGGCCGTGCCACCCTCAACAAGCTCAACAAAGGCACATGGCAATTCGCCCGCATGTGCATCAGGCTGGCCAATTGCACCTGCAAACGCGACATCTGGGTGCCCAGCGAGCGCCTCTTCAATCTCGGCGGGGTCAATGTTGTGCCCACCACGAATGATAAGGTCCTTCGCACGACCCGTGATCCACAGATAGCCATCCTCATCGACACGCCCCAGATCGCCCGTGCGCAGGAACTGGCGGTTTGATTTGATTGGCGCATCTTCACCCGGATAGAACAAGTCCTTGTTTTTGGCGGCCTCAGTATAGGTTTTGCCGTCATAAACCCCCGGTGAGGCAACGCAAATTTCGCCGATCTCACCTGTTGCGCTATCTGTTTGGGTCGCAACATCGACGATCCGCACGTCTGTATATGGGAACGGAATCCCGATTGAGCCAACACGCTTTTCGCCATCGGGTGGATTGATCGACACCAGACATGTGGCTTCGGTTAGGCCGTAGCCCTCACACACAGTAACGCCCGCGGCTTCTTCAAACCTGCGATAAAGCTCGAGCGGCAGTGGCGCAGAGCCACAAAACGCCAGTTTCAATGTCGATATATCTGCATCAACTGGGCGCTGCATGAGCGCTGAAAACGCCGTCGGCACACCGATCAGGAACGTCGCCTTATGGCGTTCGATCAGCTTCCACAGGTTGTCGAATACGCCGTCACCGCGATAGCCTTGCGGCGTCGGAAACACGATCTGCGCACCAGAGCCAAGCGAGGCCCCCATTGCAACAATCGCTGCAAAAACGTGGAACATTGGAAGCGGGCACATCTGCACGTCTTCTTCTGTAAATAGCAATGTTTTGCCAAGCCACGCGTTATAGATAATGCCTGAATAACGGTGCTGTGCCACCTTTGGCATGCCTGTTGTGCCGCCAGTATGGAAATACGCGGCAACGCGGTCGCCCTTGCTATCTTCAAACGCAAGCTCTTTGGGTTGGGCATTCACCGATGCATTGAATGCAATCACATTTGCCCCGTGCTTGGCCGTCACTTTGGGGCGGATCAGAGGCACGATCAGCTTTTTCACACCGGTCAGGTAACGGTGCAAATCAACCTCAACAATGGTTTTCACATTCGGCGCTGCCGCGACAGCCTCAGCTGCCTTTTGGGCCACATCTGTCTTTGGAAACGCGCGCAGCGTCACAAGCACCTTGGCCCCTGTTTCGCGCAAAATCGCCGCAATTTGTTCGGCTTCTAGCAGTGGGTTGATCGGGTTCACGATCCCCGCCACCTGACCGCCCAAATACGTCAGAACAGTTTCCGTCGCATTCGGCAACAAATAGGCGACAACATCGTTCTCACCCACACCCAGTTCGCGAAACAGGTTTGCCGTCTGCGCCGTTTTTTCGCGCAATTCAGACCATGACAAAGTTTCACAATTGTCGCTTGGACCCGAAAACAGCTGATATGTGACCGCCTTGCGATTACCAAATTTCGACGCTGTGTCGGACAATAATCCATAGGTCGTCTTGGGCAGATCGCGCTCTTCCCAAGTCATTTCATTTACGATCGCATCCCGGTCCGCAATGGTTGCGTATGTCATGCAAGTTCCTCCCAAAACTTTTACGTCACCATCCGGTGATCCATCCTTTGGGGCACAGATTGTGCGTAAACACGTCATCGCGCAAGGCTGACGCTACGAAAAAGAGTGGCGCCCCATGGTTTTCTGTGTCCAACAAACTCCCGCCGGAGGCATCCACATTAGCAAATCGGCGCGAAGTTGCGCGAATGACGCCCTAAACGCCATCCGTGAATTGCAGTTTCGCCAGCCGCGCATAGAGCCCGTTTTGGGCAACCAATTCATCATGGGTGCCTTGGGCCGCTATTTTGCCCTGATCAAATACAACGATCCTGTCGGCTTGTTTCACCGTAGCTAACCTGTGGGCCACCACGATTGTTGTGCGTTCACGTGCCAACGCATCAACCGCCTCTTGCACGAGCTTTTCGCTTTGCGCGTCCAATGCGCTTGTCGCCTCATCCAGCAGTAAAATTGGCGCGTCGCGCAAAATCGCCCGCGCAATCGCGATCCGCTGCTTTTGTCCACCTGACAACATGACACCGCGTTCACCGACTTCACTGTCATAGCCCTCCGGCAATGCCATCAGGAAATCATGTGCAGCGGCGGCCTTGGCGGCGGCTTCGATTTCCGCGTTACTTGCGTCAGGGCGGCCAAAGCGGATGTTTTCACGCGCACTTTCAGCAAAAATAACGGGGTCTTGTGGGACCAAAGCCATTTGGCCGCGGAAATCGACACGGTCCAAGTCTCTTAGATCCGCCCCATTCAACGTGATTTTGCCCGCTTGCGGATCATAGAACCGCTGCAAAAGTTGGATAATCGTTGATTTACCGGCACCAGACGGCCCAACCAGAGCAACCGTTTCACCCGGTTTGATCGTCAGATTAATACCTTCAAGCGCCGAAATGCCGGGCCGACCGGGGTAGGCAAACGTCACATCTTCAAACGCAATTGATGCTTCTTGCAAATTGCCAGCGGCCGCTGGGCTCTGTGGGTCGCTTACAGCGTCGTGCGCTTGCAAAAGTTCAACCAAACGCTCCGTCGCGCCAGATGCGCGCTGCAATTCGCCCCATATTTCGGTCAACGCACCCAAGGCACCCGCGACCATAATCGTATAGATCATAAACTGGACCAGCTCGCCGATGCTGATTTCGCCGGTGCGCACGTCGGATGCGCCCATCCACAAAAAGCCAACAACAGCCGAAAATGCGAGGAAAATGACAATCGCGGTCATTAACGCACGTGTGCCGATCCGCTTGCGGGCGGCATCGAATGATCGTTCTGTGACGGTTGCAAATTTCTCGCGGCTACGGTTTTCATGGGTAAATGCTTGAACCGTCTGCGCCGACAATAGCTGTTCAGACGCATCACCAGATGACGCGGCAATCCAATCTTGGTTTTCGCGGCTCAGGCGCCTGACCCTGCGTCCAAGCAGGACGACAGGTACCAGAATCACAGGGATTGGCCACAGCACCAGCAGCGTCATTTTCACCGACGTCCATAGCATCAACCCGATACCACCGAACAAGATCAAAACATTACGCAGAGCCACTGATACAGAGCTGCCGATAACCGAAAGGATAAGTGTCGTGTCAGTGGTGATCCGGCTCAGCACCTCGCCCGTCATCACTCGCTCAAAAAACGCAGGCGACATGCCGATCATTTTGTCAAAAACGGCCTTGCGGATATCGGTGACAATTCGTTCGCCCAGACGTGTAACAAGGTAATAACGAAACGCTGTTCCTACGGCCAAAAGTGCCGCGATAATGAATGCCGCGACAAAATAACGATCAAGCAGCGCTTCTTCTGCGACGTCAAAATTATCGACAACTTGACGAACGGCCAAGGGCATAATCAATGAAATACTGGCCGTAAATATCAGCGCCAAAAGCGCGAGAACTAGCATGCCACGGTAAGGCCGCGCAAATGGCCAGAGTTGACCCATCGCACCAATTTTCTGGGATGGCTCGCGCTTTGATGCGGCATATGCCTCGGCGTCTGACATGGGATTTCCTTGCGGTTGGTAGCGACTGCTACAGGGTCAAAACACGCATGGGAGGATTGGAGCGGGCGACGGGAATCGAACCCGTGTCTTCAGTTTGGAAAACTGAGGTCTTACCATTACACAACGCCCGCGCGTGCAAATGCTATATGGCGTTCCGTGCGGGGGGTGCAAGCCCAAAATCGCACAAATTATCAGAATGAAAGTGTTCCGCGTGCGGAACACTTAGCTATTTTTAACGCTTTGTTCATATGGCTCAATAAGCTGTGACCCCGTAGCGCGGTTGGAATTTACGGCCGTGCTGACGCGTTGAAAATGCAGCGCATCCTCGGGCGGGGCCTGCATCAAAGTCGCGGCCCCTTTGCCTGCCTCGCCCAGCCAGAGCGGCCATTGATCCGGCGTCAGAATGACAGGCACGCGGTGGTGGATCGCAGACATCGCCTTGTTTGCTGCTGTGGTCACCACGGCAAATGCGGTCAATGCGTCATCGCCCTGCCCCCAGTCCTGCCAAATCGCGGCAAATACCATCGGCGCACCATCGCCCCGCGTCACATACCACGGCAGAGGCTTGTCCTTTTCATTGCGTGCCCATTCATAAAACCCTGAAATAGCCACAAGACAGCGCCGTTCGCGGGCCGCACTGCGGAACGCCGGTTTTTCGGCAATCGTCTCGGCCCGCGCATTGATCAACAACGGCCCGCCGCTTGGTTTTTGATACCAATGCGGCACAAATCCCCAACGCATCGGGCGGTATTTGCGCCCTGCATCATCAGACGTCACAACCGCCACGGGCACCGTCGGGCAAACATTGTAGTTGGGCACATCAGGCAAGGCGTTTGAGGGCGCAGCATCAAACATCTGCGCCATCGCATCATGAGGAAGGGTTATGGCCATACGTCCGCACATTTGTGCAGCATAGGGAAAACCGGCTCGTGACGCCAATACGATAATGAAACTTTTGATTGATGAGCCGCGCCTAGCATCGGATACTGAGGAATGAAATTTTTAAAATTTAGATTGACGCCCAGAAGAATTTTCAAAGCTCTTCAAATTTTGATAGTCCCGAGAGAATTGGTCAGAGGGGAGAAATCCGCCTAACGAAGAAGCTACACCGGAGCCTTGATCCCGAAGAATTTGCGACGTTTTCGGACCTCATCATTTCGACTGGGAGTGGCACAACTCAAATTGATCAAGTCGTGGTCTGCCGCTCTGGGGTTTATGTTATTGAAACCAAAAATTATTCTGGGTGGATATTTGGAGACGCCAATCAACGGACTTGGACACAGGTAATAAAAGGCGGCAAGAAATTCCGTTTTCAAAATCCGCTGCATCAAAATTTCAAACATATAAAAGCGCTGCAACGATACCTGAACTTGCCGGAATCAAGTTTCGAAAATGTCGTACTGTTTGCAGGAAGCGCTGAGCCCAAGACCATCTTTCCTGAAACCGTTTTTTTGGAACAGTCTTGAACTTATCAATTACATTCATTCGAGAGATATTCAGAGAATTGATTACCGCGAACTTCAACGGATCAAATCTCTGTTGTCAGAACCATCGCTGAAATCAAGTGCCGAACAAACCAAAGCCCATGTGCGAACTATCGAAGCCAATGTTAAGCGTCGAAGCCAGAATGGGGACGGATGCCCTAGATGTGGCGAAGATATGAAATTGCGGAAAAATAGAAAATCAGGGGAGCAATTTTTAGGGTGTTCCAATTTCCAGCGGTGTCGCGGGGTTCGCCAGCTTTCAAACGGTTAAATCTAAAATCCATAATCACACAAAAAGCCCCCGCCGCATGTTGCGACGGGGGCTTTGTAGACAGTAAACCTAAAAGCTTACTTCATCATGATGCGGCCATCTGTGTAGGGCGCGTAGCCTGGGTTGGCGGCCATGTATTCCACCAGAACGTCCGCCAAATCTGGGCCGAAGTCATAGGCGTTTGCAGCAGAGCGGAACATCTTATATCCGTCGCCGCCGCCACGGACGTAGTTGTTGGACACAACGCCGTAGGTTGCTGCCATATCGAGAGCTGAACCACCGACCATCACGTCAGAGATGCGGCTGCCAACTTCGGCGGCTGCATCAACGGCGAATGTGATGCCTGCAACTTGTGGGAAACGACCTGCGACCTCTTCGATCTCGGAGGCGCCGTTTTCAAGGGCTGCAAGCAGTGTTTCGCCGCTGACCTCAAATGTGGACAAAGTATTTTGGAATGGAAGCACGGTGTAAACCTCGCCCATTGTCACCTCGCCCGCATCAATAGACGCGCGGATACCACCAGAGTTGGCGATTGCCACTTGGATGCCTTGGTCAGCGACACGGTCCAACATGGCGTCAGCCACAAGGTTGCCCATTTCGCATTCCATCACGCGGCAAACCGCACGGTCGCCGTTGATTGACGCACCCGCAGAGGCAACAACCTTGGTGCGGATTTCCTCAAGAGGAGCAGCAGCTTCGGCGATGCGGGCCTTGGTTTCCGCGTCTTCGGCAACCGCGCCGTCGATGATGATCGGCTCGCCTGCTGCTTCGACGATGTTACCCGCGTCGTCGAATGTGACGTTCAGCTCGCCCAGGAATTTACCATAGGCATAGGCCTGAACAATCGCGGTATCGCCAACCATTGTCGGGTATGCACCCACCGCACGTTCGTTGGTGTTTGAAAGCAGGCTGTTCGAGTGGCCACCGACGATGACGTCAACGCCAGTTGTTGCCGCAGCAACCGCTTGGTCAACGACGTAGCCGGAGTGGGAAAGAACGATGATCTTGTTCACGCCCATTGCTGTCAGCTTGTCGACCTCGCCCTGCACGGCAGTCGCAGGATCAGAGAATGTGACGTTATCACCGGGGCTTGCCAGCTCATCTGTGTTTTCAGGTGTTAGGCCGATCATGCCCAGTTTTTCGCCGCCGCGTTCAATCACGGTGGATTTGGCAAGCTTGCCTGCCAGCAGTGGTTCACCGGATACATCTGCGTTGGACATCAACACAGGGAAGTTAACGGCAGACATGAAGCCGGCCAACACTTCTGGGCCGTCGTCGAATTCGTGGTTGCCCACGGTCATCGCGTCATAGCCCAGCTTGTTCATCATTTCGGCCGCTAATGCGCCCTTATAATATGTATAGAACAACGTGCCTTGGAATTGGTCGCCGCCATCCACGAGGATAGAATTGTTTGTGCGTGCGCGGGCATCGGCCAGTGCCGTGACCAGACGGGCCGAGCCGCCAAAGCATTCACCTGCAAGGTTGTCTTCTTCGCCGCAGCCGCTGTCATATTTGCTGATCGGCTCAAAGCGCGCATGAAAATCGTTCGTGTGCAGGATTGTCAGCGAATAATCCGCCGCCGCCATCGTGGCCGTCACGGCCAACGCACAGGTTGTTGTTAAGATACGAGTAAGCATAAGGATCCCCCTGGTTTGGATATGCCAGCAGCTTGGCCCGTTGGTCGGGGCAGAGTCAAATGCCGAAATTGCGCCAGCGACCTTCCGTTACGAGAGGTCAAAGGCGGGCGTTCGCGCAACTGCACCAAAATGATCAGTTTCCGCCGCTTTTCCCACTGGAGGTTGATCCCGAAGTGTTGTTTACGCGCCCTATTAGACTGCTTACGGACATATTATCTTGGAAATTTCAATTACCACCGACTTGATTCGCGCGGCGCATTTGGGTGCTATGGCGCTTGGGATGGGCACAGCGATCTATTTTGATTTACGTTCGCTGGACAAGTTAAAGCAGCGTTTTTCGCCAAGTGATTTGGCTGAACTGCACCGTATTCATACCGTTGTCACAGGCGCATGCATCGTGCTTTGGCTTACGGGTGTCACCTTGATCGGGCTGCGGACCCAATTCGACATTTCAGCATTTACACCAAAGCTCTGGGCGAAAATGATTGTGGTGACCACGCTGACGCTGAATGCCGTTTGGTTGGGAAAATGGGTGATCCCTGCTTTCAAAGCTTGCGTTGGGCAACGCATTATCGAGTTGCCGATCAGGACATTGGTCCCGATGACAGTTTGCGCCGGCGTTTCATTTTCGTCGTGGGTTATGGCGTTGTTGCTTGGGTCCAGCGCCGTCTTACGAACATCGGGGTGGGATATATTAGTGCCGTTCTTGGCTGGTGGCTATTTAATTGGCACCTGCGCGGTGGTTGTTGTCATGCTGGTCGGTCGCAGCTTGGCAACGCAGTCCCGTTCGCAGACGCCTGCTTGACCCGCCTGCCCCAAACCGCCAAAACGCAGCCATGCTAGTTTACAAAATATTCCGCGCCGATGAATGGGCGCAATTGCAGGCCGACGGGCGCACCAAGGGCGCGCCGATTGATTTGGCTGACGGCTATATCCACATGTCCAGCGCTGATACGGTTGAGCGCACGGTCGAGCTGTATTTCGCAGATGTCGATGGATTGATGTTCGTCGCGATTGAGACTGACGGTTTGGACGGTTTGAAGTGGGAAACATCGCGCGGTGGTGCGTCATTCCCGCATCTTTACCGCGATATGGTGATGGATGATGTCGTATGGGCCAAGCCGCTGCCGCTGGCGGATGGCAAGCACGACTTTGCAGGTTTGCTATGAGAATGCTCGAACATATTGGCCTACGTGGCCTGCGGATGGTCGATCCAGAGCTGGCGCATGGATTAGCGATCAAGGCATTGAATGCAGGTTTGGGGCCAAAGACGGGGCCGTATACATCTGATCGGTTGCAGACAACCGTCGCGGGGCTTGCGTTGAAAAACCCTGTCGGTCTGGCCGCTGGATTTGATAAAAACGCAACGGCGCTTCACGCGCTTATGGGCTGTGGATTTGGCTTTCTTGAAGTGGGTGCAATCACGCCGCGCCCGCAGGCTGGCAACGCAAAACCAAGATTGTTTCGCCTGACCAAAGATCGCGCGGCGATCAACCGGTTTGGGTTCAACAATGATGGCATGAACGCCGCAGCACAGCGCCTGTCCAAGCGCCCTGATGGTGTTATTGGGCTCAACCTTGGTGCAAATAAAGACAGCGATGATCGCGCAATGGATTTTGCACAAGTGCTAGGCAGATGTGGTGAATACCTTGATTTCGCGACGGTCAATGTATCATCGCCAAATACAGAAAAGCTGCGCGATTTACAGGGCAAGGCCGCGTTGTCGGCCCTGCTCGCTGGTGTGATGGATGCAAATGCCAAACTGACCACGCCGATCCCGATCTTTCTAAAAATCGCGCCCGACCTTGATGACGCAGCCTTGGATGATGTGGCGGAGGTTGCAAACACGTCAGGCATCGCAGCAGTGATTACAACGAACACCACGCTGGACCGTGACGGATTGCACGGGCCACATGCCGCTGAAATGGGCGGGCTGTCCGGTCAACCGCTGTTCGCCAAATCGACCAAGGTCTTGGCAAAATTATCGCAACGCACCGCCGTCCCGCTGATCGGGGTTGGTGGCATTGGGTCGGCCGAGCAAGCCTATGCGAAAATTCGCGCGGGCGCGTCAGCCGTGCAGCTGTATACGGCATTGGTGTATGGTGGCATTTCGCTGGCTGATGACATTGCGCGCGGGCTTGACGACCTGCTCAAACGCGATGGCTTTGCCAATGTTGCAGATGCGGTTGGCACAGGTGTTAGTGAATTTCTGTGACTGTGATTTGGCACAATCCGCGTTGTTCAAAATCGCGCCAGACGCTGGCGTTGATCGAGGGTTATGGGCCTGACGTGCGGCTCTATTTGCAAGACGCGCCTTCGACGGCGGAAATTTTAGACGTATTGGACAAATTGGCGCTGCCGGCCGTGAAACTGATCCGTAAGGGCGAGGCTTTATTCAAAGAGTTGGACCTTGCAGGTGCTGATGAGGCCGCGTTGATAGCGGCAATGGCGGCCAATCCGATCCTGATCGAACGGCCTGTGGTCATTGCAGGCGGCAAAGCCGCAGTTGGCCGCCCACCTGAATGCGTATTGGCGTTATTTGACGCCTGAATTATTTGGCTTGTGCTTCGAGCGCCGGATATTTCCAGCCCAGCGTGACGCCACGAACCCCGAAGCTGAGCAACAACCCAAGCCAAAGCCCGTGATTTCCCAACAAAGCCATTAGCGGGATGATGGCCGCGAAATAGCAAAGCGCGGACACGATCATCATGTTGCGCATGTCTGTGGATCGCGTGGCACCGATGAAAATGCCGTCCAGCATCCATGCAGCGGCCCCCACGATTGGCGCGGCAATCATATAGGGCAAATAGACGATCGCAGCTGCCCGCACGTCCTGTGCGGTGGTCATGAGGTCAATCATCCACGGCCCAAACAGCGCGAACATCAGCGCAAGAATGGCCGCGATGCCGAAGCCCCATAGCCCTGTCAGATATGCCGCACGCCGCAAGCGGGTTGCGTTACGCGCCCCAAGCGCTTGGCCAACAAGGCTTTCGGCAGCAGCGGCAAAACCGTCCATCGCATAGGACGTCAGATAGAGCATTTGCAGCAAGATTTGATTGGCCGCCAGCCGAACATCACCAAAATTCGCGCCCCAAAACAGGAAGCTGACGAATATCGCCTGCAACAGCACCGAGCGGATCAAAATATCGGTATTGACCACGGCCATACGGATCAGGCGCGCCCGATCAAAGATGCGGGCCGTGTCCTTCCATGCGCCGCCGCGAAATGCATCGCGGCACAGCCATAGGCCAAGGGCAAAGCCGCTCCATTCGGCGATAAATGTTGCCAAAGCAACGCCGCCAACGCCAAACCCCAAGCCAAGCACGAACCACAGATCAAAGCCGATGTTGAGCCCGTTCATCACCACTTGGATAGCGAACACGCCGCCTGTGCGCCCTTGGCCGATCAGCCATCCCAGCATCGCATAAAGCCCAATCATCGCTGGGGCCGACCAGATACGGATGGTCATATATTGGCGGGCGAGTGTTTCAACCTCGGCGCTGGCTGGCGACACTTTGAACGCAAGCCAAAACAGCGGGATCTGCAATGCAATAATCGCGAGGCCAGCGGTCAAGCCGATGATCAGGCCGCGGGTCAGTAATGCGGACACTTCGGCACGATCAGCGGCCCCGTCCGCTTGGGCTGTCAGCCCAGCGGTGCCCATCCGAAGGAAACCGAATATCCAGTAAATCGCGGTCAGTATGATCGCGCCAATACCCACAGCACCGATTGGGGCCGCCTGCCCCAGCTGCCCCACAACACCAGTATCAACCAGACCGAGTATCGGCACGGTGGCATTGGAAAGAACAATGGGAAACGCGATGCCCACGACGCGCGCATGCGTCAGCGGCGCATCAGCCATCGCGTTGCGGCATCAAAAAATGCCCCGTTGCTTGGGCAAACATCCGCGTGCGATTGTCTTGCCAGCCTTCAACATGCACGGAGGCATAGCGCCGACCAGACCGATTAACACGCGCCCGCGCATAGGCATCACGCGGCAGCCCAGCGCGTAGGTAATCGACGGTAAAATCGATGGTTTTGGGCAACCGAATATTCGGTTCTTCTTCATTCAGATTGCCCGCCTCCATATCGGCCCATGCGAGCGCCCAGCTTAGCTCTATAATCGCCGTCACCTCAAGAAACGCCGCCGTGACGCCCCCATGCAGCGCAGGAAGCATCGGGTTGCCGATCAGCTTGTCATCATAGGGTAAAACGGCCGTCAGCTCATCACCTAGCCGATCAAAGCGAATGCCGAGAAATCCGATATACGGCACGCCGGACACAAGGCTTTGCAGTACGCCGTCGCGGCGTTGTTTTACCTTTTGCACAGGTTCGGGGCGTTTTTTCACATTCATCGTTTTGCCCCCGTCTCGACTGTAAATGCCCCTGTTGCAGTTGCGACGGGGCGACTTTCATCGGCATCCATGGCCGTGGCGCGCACAAAGGCCACCGAGCGGGTCACGTGATAACATTCGGCCACAGCCTTGATCGCGTCGCCCGGTTTGGCGGGGCGCATATAATCAATGCGAAGATCAATCGTGGCCGTGCCCATGGGGGATGACGGATGTGACATAACAGCCGCGCCGCCGCATGTATCCATCAATGCCGATACCGCACCACCATGGATAACACCTGTCGCAGGATCACCGATCAGGCGTTCATCATAATCCATCACAATCACAGCGCGGCCATCACCAATTTCTGTGACCTTCATACCCAGTTCACGTGCGTGGGGTATTGCTTCGATGAATTTACGCGCAAGCAGGGCTTGGCGCTGTTTAAGCTCGTCTGACATGTGGTCCCTCATATTCGTGCCTAACTTGTCACTTGTAAGATTGGGCGCAAGTGCTATATCTGCAATTGAGAATTATTCGCAACAAGGATTGCACCCATGGACGCCACCGCAAATATCGGCACCCAGACTGTTGAACGCAGAGTTGGCCCATTTAAGCCAAAACGGCTCATGGTTGCCTTGGCGCTGATCGCACTGGCTATCGCACCGGGGCATTTGGGTGGCTTGACCCGCAGCCTGATGGTTGACGCATATGTGCAGGTATCGGCCTTTGTTGCTGCCACGCTATTGTTGTTTTACGGCGCAGAACGCCTGTTCAAATTCAACATCGGCGAAGCATTAAAGGGCGCCAAGGGATTTCAAGTGCCACTGGCCGCATTGCTTGGTGCGACGCCGGGTTGTGGTGGTGCAGTCGTCGTGGTTGCGGCCTATTCATCAGGGAATGTTGGATTTGGCGCGGTTGTAGCCACGCTAACAGCGACGATGGGTGACGCTGCGTTCCTGCTGATTGCGACGCGGCCGGACGTTGCCATCGTGGTATTGCCATTGTCATTTTCTGTTGGGATTGCGACCGGCTGGCTTGTTGATGCGTTTTCCAAACAAGACTTGGTTGCCGATACATCCGCCCATTGCGAGCTTGCCCCGCTGATTGGGAAGACACGGCTGCGCGACTACCTTTTCACGGCAGCGGCCGCACCGGGATTGGTGATCGGGGCCACGCAGTTAACTGGCGCGGATGTATTCGCGGTCTATGGCGATGCGGTCACTTATGTTGGCCTGATTGGCACCGCGATTGTATTGTTCATTTGGTCCACGTCAAAAGTGCAGGCGATGACAAATGCAAATGATAACCCACTGACACGTATGGCCGAAGAAACGGCGTTTATCTCAATCTGGGTGATCGCAGCCTATCTGGCTTATGATTACATCGTGGATTTCGGCGGGTTCGATCTTGAGGCGCTGTTTAGCACTGTTGGGCCATTGCTGCCGCTGATGGGCGTGTTGATCGGGCTCGTTCCGGGCTGTGGACCACAGGTTTTGGTCACAACGCTTTATATCAACGGGCTGATCCCGTTCGCCGCGTTGATGGGCAACGCGATATCAAACGACGGGGATGCGTTATTTCCCGCCATCGCACTGAACCCAAAGGCCGCGATTTGGGCCACGCTTTATTCTACGATCCCCGCCCTCTTCATGGCATATGGTTTTCACTTCTTTGCACCAACCTTCATGAACTGAAGGTTGCCCGAACGCCGAGCAGGGGTTATTCATAGGTAAGGGAGAGGGAAATGAGTGAAAACCGACTGTCATTCAAAGAAATGTGCGTCAAATTTGACGTCACACCACGCACCTTGCGTTACTATGAATATATCGAATTGCTGTCACCCACGCGTGAAGGGCGGTCCAGATTTTATGGACCAAAAGAAACCGCGCGGATGACTCTGATTATGCGCGGTCGGCGATTTGGATTTAGCCTAGAAGACATCCGCCAGTGGCTGATGGTTTACGAACACGAAGGCACTGACGCCCAATTACGCCAATGGGTCGAGGGCGCCGATGTTCAAATCAAAGAACTTCACGAGCAGCGCAAACAATTAGACCAGACATTGAACGAGTTACAAAGTTTACGCGACGCGACAGCGAAGCAACTTGGGTAATTCCACCAATCCCCTTTATTTTATGGGGAAAATTTCTACAAAAACATCATATTTGACGCCTGGCACTTTTGCGAAAGTTGCGCATGACCTTGCGTCATCTTTAATGACCTGTCGTCAACCGCAAAGTGACGCCACGTTACGTTTACGTTAACGTCAATATTCGTTGTATAGACACCAAATAGACCGCAAGCCGATTGGTAATTGCTCAATCGAAAATGGAAAAATGATGACAACCGATACGCTCAACATTCGTGACATGTGCGCCCAGTACGACGTCACACCACGCACCTTGCGGTTTTACGAAGCCAAGGAATTGCTGTTCCCGATCCGTGAAGGCCAAAAGCGCCTGTTCACGAAACGTGACCGCGCCCGCCTGAAGTTAATCCTGCGCGGAAAACGTTTTGGTTTCAGTCTCGAGGAAATTCGCCAGCTGCTTGACCTGTATCACATGAATGACGGTCAGGTGACTCAATTGGCAAAATCTTGTGAGCTTGCTCAAAAACATCTCTCTGACATGGAAGCCCAAAAGGCCGAACTGGAAGAGGCAATTGACGAATTAAAACAACAGTTGCGTTGGGGCGAAGAAAAGCTCGCCACTTTGAATAAAAACCACTCAGCAGCATAACCCAGCACAAACCGACGGAAAGCGCCCTATGCCAGTTTTTAATGCACCCGCCAAAGATATCCAATTCGTTTTGCACGATCTCCTGAAAGTGTCCGAGCAGGACATTGAGGGATACGACGATCTGGATCGCGACTTCACCAGTGCGGTAGTTGAAGAAGCAGGCAAAGTAGCGAGCGGAGTGCTTGCGCCGATCAACGCGTCTGGCGATGTTGAGGGTTGCACCTTGGAAAACGGTGTTGTGCGCACGCCCGCCGGTTTCAAGGATGCATTCGACACGATGCGCGATGGCGGTTGGACATCAATGGATTGCGATCCTGAGTATGGCGGCCAAGGCCTGCCCTACATTATGGCCACAGCTGCAATGGAGCCGTTTGTATCCGCCAACATGGCGTTTCAAATGTATCAAGGCCTGACGCATGGTGCCTATTCCGCGATCCATGCGCACGGAACAGATGCGCAAAAGGCCAAATGGCTGCCCAAGATGGTCACATGCGAATGGACCGGCACCATGAACCTGACAGAGCCGCATTGCGGCACTGATCTGGGCCTGATGCGCACCAAGGCGGAACCACAGGACGATGGCAGCTATCACATCACAGGGCAGAAAATCTTTATCTCTGCGGGTGATCACGATTTAGCGGATAACATTGTCCACCTTGTGCTGGCGAAAATTCCGGGCGGCCCTGAGGGCATCAAAGGCGTGTCACTGTTCATCGTGCCAAAGATCATGGTTGATGATGCGGGCACACTTGGCGCGCGTAACGCGGTCAACGTTGGCAAGATCGAAGAGAAAATGGGCATCCACGGTAACGCTACTTGTGTGATGAACTATGATGGCGCGACGGGTTACCTTCTTGGCCAAGAGCACAAAGGCATGCGCGCCATGTTCACAATGATGAACGAAGCCCGTGTTGGTGTTGGCCTTCAGGGCTATGCGCAGGCCGAAGCGGCGTATCAAAACGCTGTTGAATATGCCAAGGACCGCCTACAAGGCCGCGCCGTCACAGGTGTGGAAAACCCAGAAGGCCCTGCCGACCCGCTGATCGTGCACCCTGATATTCGCCGTAACCTGATGGATCAAAAATCATTCGTCGAGGGCGCACGCGCGTTCACATATTGGGGCGCAAACCTGATCGACCGTGCACATAAGAACGACGACGCAGCGGCCGAAGGGCTGGTTTCATTGATGACACCCGTCATCAAGGGCTTCTTGTCTGACAAAGGTTTCGAAAACGCCATTGCTTCGCAGCAGGTTTACGGTGGCCACGGCTATATCGAAGAATGGGGCATGTCCCAGTTTGCCCGCGATGCCCGTATCGCAATGATTTATGAGGGTGCCAACGGCGTGCAAGCGCTTGATCTGGTTGGTCGCAAGTTGGCCCAAGACGGTGGCAAGCATGTCATGGCGTTCTTTGAGATGGTCAAAACATTCATCAAAGAAAACGATGATAATGAGGCGCTCAAGGCTGATTTCCTCGACCCGCTCAAGGCCGCAAGCAAGGACCTGCAAGCCGCTGGCATGTATTTCATGCAACACGGCATGACCAACCCGAACAATGCATTGGCTGGCTCTTATGACTTTATGCATATGATGGGTCACGTCTGCCTTGGTCTGATGTGGGCACGCAGCGCAAAAGCCGCGCAAGAGGCATTGGACGCGGGTGCATCAGACAAAGATTTCTACGAGACCAAGATCGCGACCGGCCGCTATTATATGGCACGCCAATTGCCTGCGACTGGCATGCACCTTGCGCGGATCAACACAGGTGGTGACACCGTGATGGCGCTAGACGCATCACAGTTCTAAGGTTGTTGGGCGGGGACCAACCCGCCCAACACATTTGGAGAGAGACATGCCCAAACGCCTACGCCTGACACGACGGTTTCCAGTTGCGATGACTGAACGCGGCTATCGCAACCTCAAAAGTCAGGCAGCGGAGGCTGGGCTAGAAGAAGGCGCTTATCTGTCGTTCATTTTCGAAAACTTCGGCAGCGTGACCAACAACGACAATCTCGTGCATCGGCTAAAGCTGCTTCAGGCCGAAATCGAAAAAGAATAACGCGACATCATTTGGGGAGGTGTAAGATATGACGATCAAACTGCATTGTTTTGGCGAAAGCGGGAACGCATATAAGGCCGCCTTGACGTTGGCGCTGACCGAAACCCCATGGGAGCCAGTGTTTGTCGATTTCTTTAACGGCGGCGCGCGTGATCCTGAGTTTCTTAAACTGAACGTCATGGGTGAAGTGCCTGTCATGCAAGAAGGTGATACGATCCTGACGCAATCGGGCGTGATGCAAGACTATATCAGCTCTAAGACTGGCAAGTTGGGTGGGCAATCAGCCGCTGAGCGCCGTGAATTGCTGCGCTGGATGTTTTTTGATAATCACAAGCTGTCTGGCGTTGCTGGCATGTTGCGGTTTCAGATGAATTTCCTGCCCGAGGAAAAGCGCAACGCCGATGTTATCGCCTTTGTTTCGATGCGGATGCACGCCGCTCTCAAGACGCTGGAACGCCAACTTGATGGTCGCGACTGGGTTGCTACGGACAATCCGACCATCGCTGACATCGCCTGCGCTGGATACTTGTATTATCCCGAACCGTTTACATTCGACCGCGCCGATTACCCGAATATCGACCGCTGGCTAGACCAGCTTGCCGCCCTACCCGGCTGGCAGCACCCCTATGACCTGATGCCCGGCTCCCCCGCCGACCGCGCCTAATTGGAGAAGACAATGACCGAAGCATATATCTATGACGCCGTGCGCACCCCGCGCGGAAAGGGCCGCAAGGACGGCAGCTTGCACGAGGTAACGGCATCGCGCCTGTCTGCTGGTGTGTTGAACGCGCTTAAGGAACGTAACAACCTTGAGGGCCACGCCGTTGAAGATGTGATCTGGGGTAACGCCACGCAGGTCAAGGAACAGGGTGGCTGCTTGGCCCGTACGGCCGTGCTGCAATCTGATTTGGATCAGCGCATTCCCGGCCTGTCGATCAACCGTTTCTGCGCATCCGGCATGGAGGCTGTGAACATCGCCGCCAACCAAGTCCGCGGTGGTGCTGGTGGTGCTTATATCGCTGGTGGCGTCGAGATGATGAGCCGCGTGCCAATGGGCAGCGATGGCGCGGCAATTGCCGTCGATCCGTCGCTTGCAATGGACCAATATTTCGTCCCGCAAGGTATCTCTGCCGATATCATCGCAACAGAATACGGCTTTAGCCGTGAAGACGCGGACATGCTGGCCGTTGAAAGCCAGAAACGCGCTGTAGCGGCATGGAAAGACAACCGTTTTGACGGGTCAATCGTCGCTGTCAAAGACATCAATGGCCTGACAATTCTGGACCGTGACGAATACATCCGCGAAGGCACTGATATGCAATCGCTTGGCGGGCTCAAGCCTGCGTTCAAAGAGATGGGCGAGATGATGCCCGGCTTTGATAAGGTCGCGATGATGAAATACCCGCATCTGTCGCACATCAACCACATCCACCACGCTGGTAATTCATCGGGTATCGTTGATGGCTCTGCTGGTGTGTTGGTCGGCTCCAAGGAATGGGGCGACGCGATGGGCCTGAAACCCCGCGCGATTATCAAGCACACAGCCAAGATCGGCCTTGATCCGACAATCATGCTAACTGGTCCCGTGCCAGTGACCGAGAAGATCATGAAAGACAGCGGCATGAGCATTGCCGACATTGATCTGTTCGAAGTGAACGAAGCCTTTGCGTCGGTCGTTCTGCGTTTCATGCAGGCGTTTGATGTGGATAGCAGCAAGGTCAACGTCAACGGCGGTTCTATCGCGATGGGCCACCCCTTGGGTGCGACTGGTGCGATCATCATCGGCACATTGCTGGACGAGCTTGAGCGCACAGGCCAAGGCACAGGCCTTGCCACACTTTGCGTTGCATCCGGCATGGGTGCGGCAACTATTATCGAACGCGTGTAAGGAGCATCTGACATGACTGACTTTACTATGAAAACAGATGCAGACGGCGTTGCCACAATCACTTGGGACACTGTTGGAAAATCCATGAACGTGCTGAACCAGCAGGGGTTTATCGACCTTGATGCGCTGATTGATCAGGCGCTGGGTGATGACGCTGTCAAAGGCATTATCATCACGTCCGGCAAAGACGGCACATTTGCGGGCGGCATGGATTTGAACATTATTGCCAAGATGAAAGAAAGCGCCGGTGATAACCCTGCAAAGGGGCTGATGGATGGCCTAATGCAGTGCCACGGCGTACTGCGCAAGATTGAACGCGCGGGCATGGACCCCAAGACGAACAAGGGCGGCAAGCCGATTGCTTGTGCGATGCAAGGCACGGGTCTTGGCATCGGGTTCGAAATCCCGCTGTCGTGTCACCGCATTTTTGTGGCTGATAACCCCAAGGCGAAAATTGGCCTGCCGGAAATTCTGGTTGGCATTTTCCCCGGTATGGGCGGCACCACGCGCCTTGTGCGCAAGATGGGTGCGATGGCGGCATCGCCGTATTTGCTTGAGGGCAAATTGCTGAACCCAGCCAAGGCGAAATCGGCTGGCTTGGTCGATGAGGTTGTGCCAGCGGATGAATTGCTGGCCGCGGCCAAAGCATGGGTTCTGTCAGAGCCAAAGATCGTGAAGCCGTGGGATGAAAAGGGCTATAAAATGCCCGGCGGTGAGCCATATCACCCTGCTGGCTTCATGACCTATGTCGGCGCATCAGCGATGATCAATGGTAAGACGCAAGGCGTTTATCCTGCGGCCAAAGCGTTGCTCTCTGCGGCCTATGAGGGCGCGATGGTGCCATTTGACACCGCAATCAAGATCGAAGCACGCTGGTTCACCAACGTTCTGATGAACCCGTCATCCGAGGCAATGATCCGGTCCTTGTTCATCAACAAAGAAGCGCTGGAAAAAGGTGCGAACCGCCCTGCTGTTGACGACCAAAAGGTCAGCAAAGTCGGCGTGATCGGCGCGGGCATGATGGGTGCAGGTATCGCGCTGGTGTCTGCATTGGCGGGCATTCAGGTCGTGCTGATCGACGCCAAGCAAGAAGCGGCAGACAAGGGCAAATCCTACACGTCCGATTACATGGACAAAGGCATTAAGCGCAAAAAAGCGACGGAAGAAAAGAAAGCCGCCGTGCTGGGCCTGATCAATGCGACGACGGATTATGACGCGCTCAAGGGTTGTGATCTGATCGTTGAAGCGGTGTTCGAGGACGTGAGCGTCAAAGCCGAGGTCACCAAGAACGTGCAGGCGGTTTGCCCTGACGCGATCTTTGCGACCAACACGTCGACATTGCCGATCACAGAGCTGGCGAAGGCTGCGAATGATGCTGAGAAATTCATCGGCATCCACTTCTTTAGCCCTGTTGATAAGATGCTGCTCGTTGAGATCATCAAGGGTAAGGAAACAGGCGACGTCGCCGTGGCCAAATCGCTCGACTTCGTGCGCCAGATCCGCAAAACGCCGATTGTCGTGAATGATGAGCGGTTTTTCTACGCCAACCGTTGCATCATTCCCTACATCAACGAGGGCATCCGCATGGTCAAAGAAGGCGTATCGCCAACCTTGATCGAAAATGCAGCGAAACTGGTCGGCATGCCACTTGGCCCGCTGCAATTGACCGATGAAACGTCAATCGATCTGGGCGTGAAAATCGCCAAGGCAACCAAGGCCGCGATGGGCGATGCCTATGACGACGCGCAGGACGAAGTGTTGTTCTGGATGTTTGACGAGGGCCGTTTGGGGCGCAAGTCAAACAGCGGTTTCTATGCCTATGATGACAAGGGCAAGCGCCAAGGTTTGTGGGATGGCTTGGCTACGAAATACCCACATGCCGACGACCAACCTGACCTGATCGAAGTGCAGCATCGCCTATTGTTCGCACAAGTGTTGGAAGCGGTTCGCGCGCTAGAAGAAAACGTGCTGGAAGACATCCGCGAGGGCGATGTGGGTGCGATCCTTGGCTGGGGCTTTGCGCCGTGGTCCGGCGGCCCGTTTAGCTGGCTCGACATCATTGGAGCACCCTATGCGGCAGAACGCTGTGATCAGTTGACCGAAAAATTCGGTGAGCGTTTCGCAACACCTGCATTGCTGCGTGAAATGGCTGAGAAGACCCAGTCATTCTACGGCCGCTTTGGTCAGGGCAAAAAGGCCGCTTAAACAGGTTCTTAACGAGTATGAGGGGCGTGGGTTGCAAGACCTGCGCCCTTTTTGGTCTGTATGCCCCCATGCGTGGCGGAGGTTTTTATAGCGAGACGTGACTAAAGCGGCGTAAATTGATAACCGCCGCGCGCGATATCGGTGGCGCATATTTTGGCAATTAGGGCCGCGTCGGCATCGCTGTAATAGGGGCGCCAATCGCGAGGGCGATTTGATGCATTGATATGCGGGATCGTGAGGGAGAAACCCAGATGATCCCAGAGCGGTTGCAAGTCTGTTGCCAGAAGTTCGACGCGAAAGAAATGCGCGTCATTGGGAACGTAACTGGCATAAGGATTGTTTGCGATTGATGCGACGGTTTGCGGATTATTAAGGAAATCGCTGAAATTGTTTGATTGCGCGAGCGTTACGGCCGCGTGGTCAAATGTCTGCGCCTGTAGCCACGTATAATAGCTAACCATCCGGTCCCATGGGTTACGGGTCAATGTAAAGGTGAACATTTGGGATGGATCGAATAAGCCCGCGACATCGGCGCTGGTGCTATGTTTCCATAGCCGTCCAGGCGTGGTGAGCGATTTGAGCCGGTTTTTACGAAGCTTGGCCTTGGGCGTGTCACCGATCAGGATATCATCTCTCATAGCGCGCGCCTCAAGCGCCGTCGTCAGCGACGTGCCGCCCGTTTTGGGGATATGTACAAACACATATTTGCGGCCCGTGCTAATTATCATGACGGATCATCGCGCAGCGCAATCGTGGCGCCTGCCAATGCGATCAGGGCCATGCCAAAGTAGGTAAAAACGCCGACAGATTCACCCCAAATGGCCCAAGCCCAAAAGCTTGCAAAGACAAGCAGCACGTATTCCATGACTGCCGCGATACTCGCCTCGCCCACTTGGTACCCACGCGTCACAAGGACCATGCCAGCCAACGCCGTCACTGCAAGGATTGCAAACCAACCGATCATCGTTGGCGTGACCGCCATCCAACCGCGTGTCGCAAAACCTGCGCCATCGCCGGGTAGCGCCAACACACCGACGCACCCTGCCAAAAAGATTGAGACAAAGAACCAATACGCGAGGGTCAGCGTGTCTTCACCTTCACACCACGTGCGCGTGGCGATACCCCCGATCGCATATAGTAGCCCAGCAAAAACCGGCAGAAATGATAACCAATCCAATGCAGCGGGATCAGGGCGAATAACGACGAGAACACCCGCAAATCCCAAGCCAACAGCGGCCCAGCGGTATTTGCCCACGCGCTTGCCTTGGAAAATCATCTCGATGATCAGCACAAAAAGGGGCGCAGTAAATAGCCCCGCTACGACGACGCCAATCGGCATGATGACGATACAGCCAAAGTAAATCAGCATCGCACCTGTTTGCAGCACCCCCCGCCCGATCACGCCAAATGGTTGCTTGGGCCAAATCGCCCCGCCACCCATGAACGACGCAGTCGTCAGGATGAATAGCACCATCGCGCCGCGTATCACATGAAACTGCCAAAGCGAGCTATCGTCACTGACGAATGGAACGAGGTTATCAGTGAAACCAATGAGAAACATGCCCGCAATGATCAGCACCGCCGCTTGCTGTGCAGACCCCGCCTCAGCCATGTTAAAAGAAATCCGGTTCAAGATGCGCATTGGAGGCTTATACCCATTGATTTAAATGTCTGACATATCTTAGAGTCGTGCAAATGCGGGACGAAAGGGATGTGCCAATGGGATGGATGGCTGACGAAACTGGTTTAGGCAAGTGCGAAGCGAACTATGTGCCGCTGACGCCATTGTCACATCTGAACCGTGCGGCCCGTGTATTCGCGGATCGTGATGCAGTGATTTACGGTGATTTGCGCCTGACCTATGCGCAATATCATGACCGTGTGACGCGCTTGGCATCCGCCTTGGTCAAGGCGGGCATTTGTTCTGGCGATGTGGTTGCAACGCTCTTGCCCAACATCCCCGCGCAATCGGAAGCCAGCTTTGCCGTGCCTGCGTGTGGCGCGGTTCTCAACACGATTAACACCCGTTTGGACGTGGATACAGTCGCATATATCTTTGACCATGGCGGCGCCAAGGCGGCGTTGGTCGATAGTCAATTCCTGCCGATGGTGATGCAGGCGGTTGAGCGGATGGACGGCCCCGCGCCGATTATTATCGAGGTGCCTGACCCCGTCGCTGGCGTGCCAGCGATTGGAGAGCAGATCGATTACGAGGATTTCATCGCCACGGGCGATGCGGATTTCGCATGGATCATGCCGCAGGACGAATGGGAAAGCCTTGCGTTGAACTATACCTCTGGCACGACTGGGCGGCCCAAGGGCGTGGTTTATCATCATCGCGGTGCTTATATGATGACGATGGGCACGCCGATTAGCTGGCAGTTGCCGCTGTTTATCAAATACTTGCAAATCGTGCCGCTGTTCCACTGCAACGGTTGGAACCACACATGGATGATGCCTGCGCTTGGTGGCACTGTGGTCTGCTGCCGCGATGTCAGCGCCAAGGCGATTTACGACGCGATTGGCGATCACGGGGTCACTCATTTCGGCGGCGCACCGATTGTGTTGAACCTGATCGTGAATGCGAAGGATGATGAGCGTCGTGATTTCGATCACACCGTCGAAGTGTTCACCGCGGGCGCGCCCCCTGCCCCTGCCACATTGGCAGCTATTGGCAAACTAGGCTTTAACATCACCCAAGTTTACGGGCTGACAGAGACCTACGGCCATGTGACCGAATGTATCTGGAACGATGCATGGGGTGCCTTGCCCAGCGATGAACAGTCCAGCATCAAAGCCCAACAAGGCGTCGCATTCCCGATGATGGAAGACATCACTGTGATGGACGACCAGATGCGCCAAGTCACGATGGATGGTGCTACACAGGGCGAAATTGTCATGCGCGGCAACTCCGTTATGAAGGGCTATTACAAGAATGAGGCCGCAACGCTTGAGGCGTTTAAAGGTGGTTATTTCCATTCTGAAGATCTCGCGATCCAGCATCCCAACGGATATATGCAGATCGCGGATCGGGCCAAGGACATCATTATTTCGGGTGGCGAAAACATCAGCTCGGTCGAGGTTGAGGGCGCGATTATGCACCACCCAGCCGTGAACCTATGTGCTGTCGTGGCCAAGCCCGATGACAAATGGGGCGAAGTGCCCTGCGCGTTTATTGAGTTGAAAGAAGGGGCAACAGCGGATGAGGCCGAGATGATCGCCCACACCCGCACGCGCCTTGCTGGGTTCAAGTGCCCAAAGGCGGTCGTGTTCCAAGAGCTGCCGAAAACGTCGACTGGCAAGATACAGAAATTTGAACTGCGAAAGCTCGCAAAAGATATGTGATCGCGCTACCCAAACACGAACCGCCCCGCTAAGGTATGCGCAATCAGGCGGACGAGTGTATGACGGCGTTACAGGAATATGACCGGTTAGAAAGCGGCGGGCTTTGGCGTGAAAACGCGCAGGCGCAACGTCGCGAGGTCGTCGTGTCATTCGGCCATGCAACGCTTGTTATATCTGACAGCACCGACCGCCCATTGGCACATTGGTCATTGCCTGCGGTACGACGCGAAAACCAAGGCCAAAGGCCGGCAATATATGCACCTGATGAAGATGCTGATGAAACGTTAGAAATCGCAGACGAAGCGATGATCGAAGCGATTGAGCGCGTCCGTGCAGCACTTGCAAAGGCGCAACCAAAGCCCGGGCGTTTACGCGGTTTTGCCACGCTCGGATTGATCACAGCGACATTGGCCTTGGCCGTCATTTGGTTACCTGGAGCGTTGCAGCGGCAAACGCTGTCCGTCGTCCCGCAGGTCAAACGCGCAGAAATTGGCGCCAATGTTTTAGGGCATTTGCAACGGCTGAACGGGGCGCGGTGTTCCAACCAACAGGGCCAAACCGCATTGCAGCGATTGCACCGTCGCGTTCTTGGGCCGCAGGCAGCAGGTCAAATCATTGTGCTTCCAAAGTTGGATCAACTGGTCGCGGCGCTACCGGGTGGGCTGATTGTCCTTGACCGTAGCGTGATCGAAAACGCGAGCGAGCCTGCGGTGACCGCTGGCTTTATTGCAGCCGCTCAAGTGGCGCGATCGGGACGCGATCCGCTGGCTGATGTGCTTGAAACCATCGGGCTGAAACAAACGATGACCCTTTTAACGACGGGTGATATTCCGTTGCAAAGCCTCGCCAGCACGGCGCGAGCTGTGGCAGATGCAAAGCGCAAACTCCCCGACACAGACGCACTGATTGCTGGACTGGCGACAGCGCGGCTGCCGACGGCACCGTTTGCACAATTTGCCTATCCAATGACTGACGACCAGCAAAAGCTGATTGATGGTGATCAATATGCGGAGCGGGACGAGCCTGATATCCTCAGTGATGGAAACTGGATCAGGTTACAGGGCATTTGTTCGCTTTAGCTTGCAAATTGGGGCAATTTCCATGGTTTGGGTTCCATCGACCCCGAGAAACGCTGTCGCCTCAATAATTGGCAGAGGGCAAGCCGCGATTAATATTGTGACGTCCATCGCTCCATACCTGCTCGTAACCGCGAGGTGGCTTAACAATCTCACGTTTAGACACATGCAGCGGATTAGACGCAGGTACGGCTTTTTTCATGAGAAAGGGAATGGAACGCAAAGCCTCCTGACGAATATTTATTGGAGCCTCTTCGACAAGGTTCAAGATCGCAGCAGGAACAATATTCGTGTCCTGTGAAATACACTTCACTTGATCGCCAGATACATCAGTGGACGAACCGAGACATTCTTGGTCATTGTAACCCCTCGCTACAGAAACCTCCGACGCATCCACAAAAGTCAATTGCTCAACACTTTGTTGGCTGTTCTTGTCACATTCAATAGGCTGACCAGTCGCCTGATCGACATATTTACGGCCTGTAATCTTTTGCTCTTTGCAAATCTGCTCCACTGTGAAGCCCGCTTGCAGGCTCGCTTTTTCAACGACAGCGGACGCAGTACTGCTACTTGAACAGGCAACCGATTTTCCAGTGGCCGAATTGATTAATGGCCTTCCGGTCTTGGCCATTTCTTCGCAAGCTTGCTTCAATGTCAGACGCCGTTTTGCACTTGTCTGGCTTTGTTTAGGCACGTCAACGCGTGTTATTTGTGGCGTGGCGATATTTGCTTCGGCACTCACCTTCAAAATCAACGACTGGTCGATTGGCTTTGCAACGCTCGCCACTTGAGCAGCAGACGCCGGTTTCGTAAACGTAGGTTGAAAATTGCAAAGTGGCTGCCGTTTACGATCTACCCGCGGAACCCAGTTTAACACACCGCCGAGTTGCGCTCGGATGAATGCGCACCCATCACTGTCAATGTATTGCAGTTCCTTATACGTCGCGGGCGGCAGTTCTGCTGGTATTCTCGCGGATTGGGCCTGCAAAGAAGCAGGAATAATAACCAACGCAATGACCGCAAATTTTAAGTAAATTTTAGCGCGCATAACATTTCCCACAACATATTGCGGTAATATTGCGAAAAATCACTATTAAGTAAAGCTATTCCTGCGCAGATCCGACTATTTTGCCCCCTATTTGGTGCCGAACATCCGGTCACCCGCATCCCCTAGCCCGGGCACAATATATCCATGGTCATTGAGGCATTCATCCACTGCGGCCGTCACGATCGGCACGTCTGGATGGGCTTGTTTCATCCGCGCGATCCCTTCGGGAGAGGCGAGCAAACACAAGAAACGGATGTTCTTGGCACCCGCCTGTTTAAGCAAATCAATCGCCGCGACGGATGAATTGCCGGTGGCCAACATTGGATCAACGGCAATTACCATCCTGTCACCAAGCGCTTCGGGGACTTTGAAATAATACTGCACAGGCTCCAGCGTTTCTTCATCGCGGTAGAGGCCAACAAAACCGACACGCGCCGAAGGCACCAACTCGAGGATACCGTCCAACAGGCCGTTGCCTGCGCGCAAAATCGACACAAGCGCGAGCTTTTTACCATCCAGAACGGGCGCATCCATCGGCTGCAGTGGAGTTTCGATGCGCTTGGTGGTCATCGGCAAACCGCGCGTGACCTCATAAGCCAAAAGCTGGCTGATTTCACGCAAGAGCTGGCGGAAAACTGCGGTGGATGTGCCCTTGTCGCGCATCAACGACAGTTTGTGCTGCACGAGCGGGTGGGTCACATGGGTCAGGTGGGGCGTATCATTCATCTGCGGCATCCAGTTGTTTTGCAAGGCGGGCGCGAGTTTCATCATCGCAATATGCGTGTTTCAATGCGGTCTGTTGTAAGGCCCGAAAATCACCAGGCCCGAAACCGAACGTTTTAACCAGCATCTTATATTCATGGGTCATTGTGGTGTGGAAAAACGGCGGATCATCAGTTGAAATCGTGACTGGAACGCCCGCGTCACACAAACGCTTAATCGGGTGTGTCTCCCAGCTTGGCACAGCGCCAAGCACCACGTTCGAGCCGGGGCAGACTTCGAGCATGATGTCTTTGTCAATGATTTCAGCAACCAAGGCGGGATCATCAATCGCACCGATACCGTGCCCGATGCGGTCCACACGCAAGTCGCGGATTGTGTCGGCCACCATGGGCGCACCGCCCCATTCGCCCGCATGGCAGGTCAATCGCAATCCGGCCTCGCGCGCCATGTCAAAGCTATAGGCAAAATCGGCTGGCCGCCCCACTTGTTCGGCGCCGCCCATGCCAAACCCGCGAATAAAATCGCCTGCGGTTTCAGCTGCGCAATGCGCCGCGGTTTTTGCCTGTTCCGGCCCCAGATGGCGGATACAGGTAATGATGCCGCGCAGCGTGACGCCCATATCCCGCTCGGCCTCTGATGCCGCCTGTTCAATCGCGGCGAGGTATTCGCGCCACGCCGCCAAATCACCGCCGCCACAAAAATCAGGCGACATGAACGTCTCCGCATAAATCACGCCATGTGCGGCGCATTCTTCTAATATTGCGAGGGTCAGGCGATAGAAATCTTGTGGTGATTGTAGCGGCTCGCAAGCGGCCTCATAAACTTTGAGGAATTCATCAAAGCCTTGATAGGCGTAATTGCCATCCGCATCGAATATCCCGCTGATATCAATGTTCTTTTCTCGTGCGAGACCGGCGATGAATTTGGGCGGTGCCGCGCCTTCGTGGTGGAGGTGAAGCTCTAATTTCGGGGTTGTCGTGTAGTTCATAAAAAGCTCTTCCCTTGTCCATTGTAGGGCACATTCAGATGGGCCGCGATGCTGGCCGCAACATCGGTAAAGGCGATATGGCCAAGCTGTTTGGCCCCGATCCCATGCACCAACACAGGCACCCGTTCGCGGGTATGATCGGTGCCAATCCACGTCGGGTCATTCCCGTGATCGGCGGTGACAATCAACATATCATCGTGGCGCAATTGCCCGAGGATGCCAGCAAGCGCCGTATCAAACCATTCAAGATGGCGGGCATAGCCAGACACATCACGACGATGCCCATATTCGCTGTCAAACTCGACGAAATTAGCAAACACAAACGCCCCATCGGTGGCGGATGTGGTCAATTCTGACAAATGTTCCATCAACTGCACGTCGCGGCCTTTGCCAACGCTATCAATACCGCGCATGGAGAAAATATCGCCAATTTTGCCAACGGCATGAACCGGATGCCCCGCCGCTGAGACATAATCGCACAGCGTATCAGACGGGGGTGCAATGGCGAAATCTTTGCGATGTGGCGTGCGTTCAAACCCGGTTTCCGCATCACCAACAAAGGGCCGTGCGATAACCCGCCCGATTTTCATGTCGTGCAGCATTGGGGCGATAGTGGCACAGAGGTCGAGCAGTCGATCAAGGCCGAACACCTCTTCGTGGGCCGCGATTTGCAGCACGCTATCAACCGACGTGTAGCAAATCGGCCAGCCTGTGCGCATGTGCGCGACACCTTCATCATCAAGCACGTCAGTCCCCGACGCATGGCGATTGGCAAGGATGCCATCAGTGCCAGCAGCACGGCAAATCGCTGCGGTGACTTCGGGGGGGAATGCTGGGTCGGTATTGGGGAATGTGTGCCAATCCCACGGCACAGGCACGCCCGCAAGTTCCCAATGCCCAGACGGTGTATCCTTGCCGCGAGAGGTTTCAGTCGCGGCACCCCATGCGCCTGTGGGGGTCGCGTTCAAATCAGGCACCACCATACCCGACGCCAGCGTAAGCGCCGCCCCCATGCCCAGCGCGTTTAGTTGTGGAATCGCAAGCGGCCCACTGCGGCCTTCTTCGGCATCGGCTGCCGCACATGCTTGGGCGATATGGCCCAATGTGTTGGCGCCGGTATCAGGGGTGCTGCCATTAAAATAGTCAGCCGCATCAGGCGCGCCGCCAATACCAACACTGTCGATCACAATCAAAAACGCGCGTGGCATCTACGAAATCCTTTCGATGATAAGCGGCTGCGTCGCTGGGGATGCCCCGATGGTCACAGCAGCCTGCACCGCCAATGCGGCCTGTTCGGCGGTATCCCCGTGTCTGGCATGGACTGTACACAACGGGTCACCAACATGCACGTAGCTGCCAAGTGGGCGAACGTCTGCCAATCCAACGGCGGGATCAATGCGATCCGCTTCGACCTTGCGGCCACCACCAAGCCCAACAACGGCTAGGCCCAGCGCTTCACAATCAATTGCCGCGATATAGCCCGATGTCGGTGCTGCAACGGTGCCAACAACAGGAGCCGCTGGCAAGTGGGTGCGCCAATCTTCGGCCATATCAGGCGGGCCGCCCATCGCTGCGATCATTTTGGCAAATCGGTCGAGTGCCTGTCCGCCTGCAATTGCTTTTTCAAGTTGCGCTGCGCCATCAGCGATACCGTGCAATGCCAGAAGTTCGGCGCCAAGCGCGATTGTCAGATCATGCAAGCGCGGTGCTTCATCGCGGTGCCCTGACAGAACCTCCATCGCGGCCGCTACCTCGAGAGCATTGCCCAATGTCGGGGCAAGTGGGGTGCTCATATCCGAGATCAATGCAACGGTCGGGCACCCTGCCCCACCAGCGACATCGACCAATGATCGCGCAAGTATAGCTGCGTCGTCCGCCGATTTCATAAATGCGCCAGATCCGGTTTTTACATCCATCACGAGCCCATCGAGCCCCGCCGCCAGCTTTTTTGACAGGATAGAAGCTGTAATCAAATCAATACTATCAACCGTGGCCGTCACGTCGCGCACAGCATAGAGCCGCTTGTCAGCGGGTGCTATTTGCCCCGTCGCACCCACAATGGCACAGCCGACGTTGCCGACAATGGCGCGCAGCTTGGCCTCGTCTACATCGGTGCGAACACCGGGGATGGATTCCAGCTTATCCAATGTGCCGCCTGTATGCCCAAGGCCGCGCCCCGAAATCATCGGCACATAGATGCCACAGGCCGCCAGCGCAGGCGCCAATACAAGCGATACACAATCGCCGACGCCGCCCGTTGAATGCTTGTCCAAAACCGGACCGTCCAAATCCCACTTTAGCACGTCGCCACTATCGCGCATGCCTTTGGTCAGGGCGATGCGCCCGTCTTGGCCCAACCCATTCAAACATACGGCCATCGCGAATGCGCCTGCTTGGGCGTCGCTAACCTGCCCATAGGCAAGGCCATTAGTAAACCAGCGCAATTCGGCATCCGTAACCGGTGACTTGCGGCGGACCTTTGAAATGATGTTTCTGGCGTCCATGGTTTAGGTGCGGCTCATGTATGCAGCATCAAACCCACCTGGTAGGAGTTCAGAGACAGTCGTGGCCTGCACCGTGCCGTCCGTTGTCGCCATCGTCACACGCACGTCGCCATCAGCAAATTCGGATATTTTCTGTCGGCAACCGCCGCATGGGGACACGGGGATCGGGCTATCGGCGATGACAGCAATCTCGGCAATCCGCGTGTCGCCGCTTGCAATCATTGCTGCAATCGCGCCCGCCTCGGCGCAGGTACCTTCGGGATAGGCCACGTTTTCCACATTGCACCCCAGATGAACGCGGCCATCGGTGCTGCGTAGCGCGGCCCCGACTTTAAAGTTCGAATAAGGCGCATGAGCGTTTTTTCTGACGGCAAGCGCCGCTTCGATCAGATCAGCTGCATCAGCCATAACAACACCCCATTTCCAGTTTGAAACAAAGGTGCCGCCGAACGCTGTAATATGCAAGGGTCACCCGAGGGCCGCTTGGCCAGATAGGCCCGAACAGCCCTTAAATATTAGTCAGAATAGGTGGTAAACAACCCCGGCAGCGAGACTTCTAACAACTCAAGATCATCAGACGGATCGCTATACCGCGTTGCCATATCAGGTGGGATCACGAACGCATCACCGGCTGCCAGTTGATGCGGCTCTTGGCCCTCACCTTCAAGCGTCATTGTTCCCTCAAGCACAAAGGTGAAATGGATATCCGCATCGTGCTTGGCCCATTGCGGTTCGCCCTTGCGAGGACGAATGACATGCACACCGGCCACGCCCTTGGTGTTTTGTGCGATTGTCGTGTCGCGGGACTTATAGGCAGGCAGGCGGAATTTATCCCATTTCGCGCCTTGGCTGACATTGTGCACGAACCGCTGCCCTTGCCATTCTCGATCCTTGCGAATGCGCAGCGTTGGGAGCGTCATGTCATGATCAATCTCGGTTACATGTTCGGCAGGCACACCAATTTCGATGACTTCGATGCCATCTGATGCTTCGAGCACGCGGTGCCGGATTTCAGGTGGTTGAATGAAGCAATCACCAGCATGAAGCCGGATCGGGCCGCCTTGGTCCTCATAGACCACATCAACCCAACCCTTGTAGCAATAGATCAGCTGAAACCCGACTTTGTGAAAATGCACCATATCCGGCACGGGCCCGCCGTCGGGAATACGAATATGGCTTGCAATAATCGAACCGCCCAGCCGATTGGGGATCAGGTCACGATAATGCATGCCAGCACGCCCAATCACCCAAGGGGCCTGATCGGCGAGCCGCCGCACAACAAACGTATGTTCGGTTTGCGGCACATCCACGGGCAAGTTCTGTTTTTCAACGGCAATCACCGTGCCACCGGGCGACACAAGAACCTGTGCACCTTGGGCAAAATCCGGATCGTCGCTGCGGACCAAAATCGTCGCTGGTGGCTGGTCTAATTCGGTTTGCAAACGCACCCGAGAGCCGTGACCGGAAAAAACCGCCACCGCCGGATCATCGGCTGGGTAAATAAGGTCAAGCCGCATCCCGAGCGTTTTGGCGAAAAATGCCAAGTCGCCGCGTAAATCGCTGCTGGGGATACATACTTCTGCAATTATTTTTTGTTCTATTGTCATGAATGCCAAATTGCGTTTGATCGCGCGAATATGCAAGTGTTCCCTATGCTTGCGCGCAAATATCACTTAGGCTGGCAAAATATTCAATTTAGTTTAATGCTAAACTAAATCAGGGGACGCAGCGAATGACACGACAGCCAGATGATAAGCCGATTTCCAAGGCACTGGAATATCACAAGTTTCCAAAGCCAGGTAAGCTGGAAATTCGCGCAACGAAGCCTATGGCAAACGGCCGCGATCTTTCTCGTGCCTATTCCCCCGGGGTTGCTGAGGCGTGCCTTGAAATCAAATCGGATTCCGACACTGCCCGCGATTACACAACCAGAGGAAACTTGGTCGGCGTCGTCACCAACGGGACGGCTGTCCTTGGGCTTGGCAATATCGGCCCGCTGGCATCAAAACCGGTGATGGAGGGTAAGGCCGTCCTGTTCAAAAAATTCGCAAACATCGACTGTTTTGACATTGAGCTGAATGAACCTGATCCGGAGCGGCTTGCTGATATTGTCTGCGCGCTTGAGCCGACATTCGGTGCCATTAACCTTGAAGATATTAAAGCGCCTGATTGCTTTATCGTTGAAAAAATCTGCCGTGAACGCATGAATATCCCCGTCTTCCACGACGACCAGCATGGCACTGCGATTGTGGTCGGTGCGGCCGCGACAAATGCCCTGCGGATCGCAGGCAAGGATTTCAAAGACGTCCAGATTGTCAGCACGGGCGGAGGTGCGGCTGGTATCGCATGTCTTAACATGCTGCTGAAACTCGGCGTTCAGCGTAAGAATGTCTGGCTCTGTGATATTGCGGGCCTCGTTTACAATGGTCGCACCGATGACATGACCCCTCAAAAGGCGGAATACGCACAAGGCGATAGCCCCGCCACTTTGGCCGATGTTATTGCAGGTGCTGACATGTTCCTTGGCCTGTCCGGCCCCGGTGTTTTAACGCCTGACATGGCCGCGCAGATGGCTGATGCTCCGATTATTTTTGCACTTGCCAATCCCAACCCTGAAATTGACCCAGACGCGGCGCGTGCCGTCAAACCCGACGCGATAATCGCGACTGGCCGTTCTGATGTGCCAAACCAAGTCAATAACGTGCTGTGTTTCCCATTTATCTTTCGCGGGGCATTGGACGTTGGCGCGACCGATATCAACGACGAGATGAAAATCGCCTGTGTAGAAGGCATCGCAGAACTCGCCCGCATGACCACCAGCGCTGAGGCTGCCGCCGCCTATCACGGTGAAACCCTTACGTTTGGGCGCGATTACCTGATCCCCAAACCGTTCGACCCCCGCCTGATGGGCGTTGTTGCGACCGCTGTTGCCCGTGCGGCGATGGACACTGGTGTTGCCACCCGCCCCGTGGCTGACATTGATGCCTATAAGGCCAATCTTGATGGCTCCGTCTTTAAATCCGCGATGATCATGCGCCCGATATTTGAGGCAGCCCGCACAGCCCAGCGCAGCATCGTGTTTGCAGAAGGTGAGGACGAGCGTGTCTTGCGCGTGGCCCAAGCGATGAAAGAGGAAACAGTCGACAACCCAATTCTGATCGGCCGCCCCGAGGTCATTGAACGGCGCTGTGAAAAGCTGGGGCTCAAAATTCGCCCGATGGCCGATTTCCAGGTTGTGAACCCTGAAAATGACCCGCGCTACCGTGACTATTGGAATACCTATCACGACATTATGGCACGTCGCGGCGTGACGCCTGATCTGGCCAAGGCGATTATGCGCACCAATACCACCGCGATTGGCGCCGTGATGGTGCAGCGTGGCGAAGCAGACAGCTTGATCTGTGGCACTTTCGGGCAATACCTGTGGCATATGAACTATGTCGAACAGGTGCTGGGAACTGACAAACTGTCCCCGATTGCGGCGCTTTCACTGATGATCCTTGAAGACGGTCCGTTGTTTGTGGCTGACACCCAAGTGCATCCCGAGCCAAGCCCTCAAGATATCGCAAACACGGTGATCGGTGCTGCGCGGCACGTGCGCCGCTTTGGGCTATCGCCGAAAATTGCACTGTGTTCGCACAGCCAATTCGGCAATCTTGACTGTGATACAGGCCGGCGGATGCGTGCTGCGATGGAAATCCTCGACAGCGCACCGCGTGATTTTGACTATGAAGGGGAAATGCACATTGATGCGGCCCTTGATGTGGATCTGCGCAATCGCGTATTCCCCGCGGCCCACCTGCCCGGCCCTGCAAATTGCCTTGTATTCGCCAACACCGATGCCGCATCGGGTGTGCGCAATATCCTGAAAATGAAGGGCGGGGGGCTTGAAGTTGGTCCAATCCTGATGGGCATGGGCAACCGTGCGCATATCGTGACACCGTCAATCACGGCAAGGGGTTTGCTCAATATGGCGGCCATTGCTGGCACACCGGTATCCCAATATGAATAGCACCAGTAGAAAATAAATTTACACAGGCTGCGCCCTTTAGCGCTACCAACGCTTGAACACGATTTGTACCCCGCTTACACCTTTCCCAAACACAGGGGGAGGATGTCGAAATGGGATATGCAGAGGTTTACCAAAGCTGGCAAAACGATCCGGAGAAATTCTGGATGGATCAAGCCAAAGCGATTGATTGGGACACGGCACCGACGAAGGCGCTGGATGACAGTCAGGCCCCGCTTTACCGTTGGTTCACTGATGCCAAGGTCAACACCTGCTACAACGCCGTTGACCGCCATGTCGCGGCAGGGCGCGGTGATCAGACCGCTATTATCTACGACAGCCCCATTACCGGCACCAAATCCAAGACCAGCTATGCAGAATTGCAGGTCAAAGTCGCATCGCTTGCGGGTGCGTTGCGCGACAAGGGCATCACCATGGGTGACCGCGTTATCATTTACATGCCGATGGTGTCGGAGGCCTTGGTCGCGATGCTGGCCTGTGCGCGCTTGGGTGCGATCCATTCGGTTGTGTTTGGCGGGTTCGCCGCGAATGAGCTTGCCGTGCGTATCGACGATGCGACACCAAAGGCGATTATCGCCGCCTCTTGCGGGCTAGAACCGGGCCGCACTGTGGAATACAAACCCCTGCTTGACGGGGCGATTGAGCTGGCGACTCATAAACCGGATTTCACCGTTATTTTGCAGCGCGAACAATCCCCCTGCGCCCTGATCTCAGGCCGCGATTTCGACTGGCACGATATGCAAGCTGGCGTCACCCCTGCCGATTGCGTGCCTGTGTCTGGTGATCACCCTGCCTATATCCTTTATACTTCTGGCACGACAGGCGCACCAAAGGGCGTTGTGCGTCCAACCGCTGGGCATTTGGTTGCGCTGAACTGGACGATGAAATCTATCTATAACGTCGATCCGGGCGAGGTATTCTGGGCCGCGTCCGATGTGGGTTGGGTCGTGGGCCATTCCTACATTTGCTATGCGCCGTTGATCACGGGCAACACGACGATCGTGTTTGAAGGCAAGCCGATTGGCACCCCAGACGCGGGCACATTCTGGCGTGTGATCGAAGAATATAACGTAAAATCATTCTTCACCGCCCCCACCGCATTCCGCGCGATCAAGCGCGAAGATCCCAAAGGCGAGCTGATCAAGAACTACGACATCAGCCAGCTTCGCGGGCTTTACCTCGCGGGTGAACGCGCTGATCCTGACACAATCGAATGGGCGCAGAAGATCATGGGCGTGCCTGTCTACGATCACTGGTGGCAGACCGAAACGGGCTACACCATCGCGGGAAACCCTGCGGGGATCGAAGCGCTACCCGTCAAAATAGGCAGCCCAACGGTGGCGATGCCCGGCTATGATGTGCAAATCCTCGACGATGCGGGCCACCCTGTGGGCGCTGGCGAATTGGGTGCAATTGCGATCAAACTGCCCCTGCCCCCCGGCACATTGCCGACCCTTTGGAATGCCGAGGATCGGTTCAAGAAATCATATCTCAACACTTTCCCCGGCTACTACGAAACCGGCGACGCAGGTATGATCGACGAAGACGGCTACCTATATATCATGGCGCGCACCGATGACGTGATCAACGTCGCGGGTCACCGCCTGTCCACGGGCGGTATGGAAGAAGTGCTGGCCTCTCACCCTGACGTTGCTGAATGCGCCGTGATCGGTGTATCCGATACGCTCAAGGGCCAACTGCCGCTTGGCTTTGTATGCACCAACAAAGGCACTGAAAAATCTGACGACGATGTCCGCGCCGAATGCATCAAGCTGGTGCGCGACAAAATCGGCCCTGTTGCTGCGTTCAAACTGGTCGCCGTGGTGGACCGCCTGCCCAAAACGCGATCCGGCAAAATCCTGCGCGGCACCATGGTAAACATCGCGGACAACAAACCGTTCAAGATGCCTGCAACGATTGATGATCCAGCTATTTTGGATGAGATTAAGGTTGCTTTGAAGCCGTTGGGCTACGCGAAGGGATAAAGCACTAGAAAACGAAACGTGCGGCCCTAGTTCAGGAGAATGAAAACACTTCTCATTCTCCTTTTCATGGCAACGACCGCAGGGGCCGCACCGATGTTAATCGAAGACTTCAAAGACGGGGAGGTCAGCGGTTGGCGCTATTTCTCCGACCAAGTGATGGGCGGCGTGTCCGAAGGGAATGCTGTCTTTGTCAACGAAAACTCCGAAACCTTCGCGCGACTACAAGGAGATGTCAGTACAGCCAACAATGGTGGATTTATTCAAATTCGCCGTGATTTTCGCGCAGGGGAAATTGGTGACGCTGCTGGGCTATCGCTGCGGGTCAAGGGCAATGACACCGCGTATTACCTTCATCTACGCACCGCAGCATCGCGCCGCCCGTGGCAGTATTTCGCAGCGACATTTGAGGTAACGTCAGACTGGCAAGACATCCAATTACCTTGGACCGACTTCGAGGCCAATGGTCGCGGTCTCTCTGGTCCGCTGGACCCCAATGATATTCTCAGCATCGGCATCGTCGCCAATGGTCGTGATCATCGCGCACAGCTCGATCTTGCAAAAATCAGCGCGTTTTAAGCAAACTGCTCTCTGATCAACCGCTCTTCTAATCCATGCCCAGGGTCAAACAGGATTCGGTGGGCCACGTCTGGTTCTGACCGTATTTCAACCGATGCGACGTCGCGCACAGATTTGCCGTCTGCATCCGCCATCACGGGCCGTTTATCAGGGTTAATCACATCAAACCGCACGACTGCGCGTTTTGGCAGCAGCGCGCCGCGCCAACGACGCGGGCGGAACGCGGACATCGCGGTCAGCGCAAGCACATCAGATCCGATGGGTAAAATCGGGCCATGCGCGGAATAGTTATAAGCCGTGGACCCCGCAGGCGTGGCCAATAGCGCACCGTCACACACCAGTTCAGGCATCCGCAGTTTCCCGTCCACCGTGATCCGGAGTTTGGCGGCCTGTGGCCCTGCACGCAGTAGGCTGACCTCGTTGATCGCCAGCGCTTCGTGCATGCTGCCATCGACGCAGAGCGCATTCATCGCCAGTGGATTGATGATCTCTTCAACAGCCTCGTCCAGCCGTTCGCGCAGATCGGCCTCGTGAAATTCGTTCATCAAGAAACCAACGGTGCCGCGGTTCATACCATAAACGGGAATATCTAAATGCTGTGTGCCGTGCAGCGTTTGCAGCATAAAGCCATCGCCACCGAGGGCCACGATGACATCCGCCTCCTCAGGCGCCACTAAGCCATGCACATCGGACAATTCGCGCAATGCACGTTGGGCCAAGGGGACGGGGCTCGCGACGAATGCAATCTTGCGGTTGGGCATCGAGGTTCCTTGTACTGTTGCCCTGTTTTCACAAGGTTTGCCCAGAAACACAAGCGGACCATCAATTTGATGCCGCCACTGACAGGCGCCGCGTCGTTTTGGCTCTTTTGGTCGCCCCATTGCTGGTTTATGACACCCGCAACGTAGCTTATTGTCACCAAGGGGACAGCCATGACCGATAAAACCGGTTTCTTCACCGAAAGCCTTGCCACTCGCGACCCTGAAATCGCAGCGACCATCAACAACGAACTGGGCCGCCAGCGCAAAGAGATCGAGCTGATCGCATCAGAAAACATCGTATCTGCTGCCGTCATGGAAGCCCAAGGCTCCGTGATGACCAACAAATACGCCGAAGGGTATCCAGGCCGCCGCTATTACGGTGGTTGCCAGCACGTTGACGTGGCTGAAAACCTTGCCATTGATCGGGCCAAGCAGTTGTTCAACTGTGAATTCGCAAACGTGCAGCCAAATTCCGGTTCCCAAGCGAACCAAGGTGTGTTTCAGGCGCTGCTTAAGCCCGGCGATACCATTCTTGGTATGAACCTCGCATCCGGCGGTCACCTGACCCACGGCGCGGCACCAAACCAATCGGGTAAATGGTTCAACGCTGTGCAATACGGCGTGAAGCGTGAAGACAACCTGATCGACTATGACGAAGTGCAGGCGCTCGCGACAGAACATCAGCCCAAGATGATCATCGCTGGCGGCTCTGCCATACCGCGGGTCATTGATTTTGCAAAAATGCGCGAGATTGCAGATAGCGTTGGCGCATATCTACATGTCGACATGGCCCACTTTGCTGGGCTTGTTGCAGCGGGCGAGCACCCTTCCCCGTTCCCACATGCGCATGTTGCGACGACTACAACACATAAAACCCTGCGCGGCCCACGTGGCGGCATGATCGTCACCAACGACGAGGCAATCGCAAAGAAAGTAAACTCTGCGATTTTCCCCGGCATCCAAGGTGGCCCGTTGATGCACGTTATCGCAGCCAAGGCGGTTGCATTCGGCGAAGCCCTGCGCCCAGAGTTCAAAGTCTACATGAAAGCTGTGCGCGCAAACGCCGTTGCCCTGTCAGATCAGCTAATCAAAGGCGGGCTCGACATCGTGACAGGCGGCACTGACACCCACGTCATGCTCGTCGATCTGCGCCCCAAGGGTGTGACAGGCAACATCACTGACGCGGCATTGGGCCGTGCGCATATCACCACCAACAAAAACGGCATCCCTTTTGACCCAGAAAAACCAACCGTGACATCAGGTATTCGCCTTGGCACGCCTGCGGGGACGACCCGTGGATTTGGCGAAGCTGAATTCCGCCAGATCGCGGATTGGATCGTCGAGGTGGTCGATGGTTTGGCGGCAAACGGTGCTGACGGCAACGGCGAAGTCGAAGCAAAGGTGCGCGCCGAAGTCGAAGCGATGTGCGACAAATTCCCGATGTATACAAACCTGTAAGGGTACTTTCGTATATTCAGATACCAATGAAAGCGCGCAGTCACGCAAGTGGTTGCGCGTTTTTTATTAGAGAATACCGCGATCAACCATCGACCAAATAACCACCACAAAAACCACAATCATTGCCAAGCTGACTGATCCAAGGGCACGCATAATATCCTGCTTAAAGCGACTACGCCTTGGTGTGCCCTGCAAATACTTCATGAGCATCCCATACGAGACGTTTGCTTTACTGCGATCAACGAGTTGGTTCAATCGCGGGTGATAGGCAACTGCTTCGGCTTGAACAAAAAACGCGGCATCACGGCGCAAGGCACGCGGCAGATCACGACCGGCTTTGGCAACCTGTTGCTGCAAATTAACCCCACGATAGCCGAGGCGGTTTGCCATCAAGTCCTGAATATTCGTGATTTGTTCAGTGAGAGATAATTGGGCCATGCCCGTATTTAGATCGCGCGCATGGGCTGGTCAATCGGGCACGGGCGAAGGTATGATTGGGACATGTTGAATACTGTGAAATACGACGGCCCCGGCAACGTCCCTGTTTTGATCGCGCATGGGTTGTATGGGTCTGCGCGAAACTGGAATGTGATAGCCAAACGGCTATCGGCTACGCGCCCTGTCATTGTTGTGGATATGCGCAATCACGGTTCAAGCCCTTGGTATAAGGCACATTCCTATCAAGACATGGCTGCGGACTTGGCACAGGTCTTGGATGGGCCTGCCGATATCCTTGGGCATTCAATGGGCGGTAAAGCGGCGATGACCCTTGCCCTGACCCAACCCGATCTGGTGCGAAAGCTGATCGTGGCGGATATCGCGCCTGTGGATTACGAAAGCATTGATATCGCTCCGCTTGACGCGATGGATGCGGTGGATTTGTCCACGATCACGCGGCGCAGCGATGCCGCCGATCAGATGCACGGGATCGACGCAGGCGTGCAAAGCTTTCTACTGCAAAGTCTTGATATGAAAGAAAAGCGCTGGGTTCTGAACCGCGACGTGCTGCGCCAACAGATGCGCGAAATCCGCAGTTTCCCGCAGATAAACGCCCAGTTTGCAGGGCCCACCCTGTTTCTGACAGGTGCAAATTCCGACTATGTGCAAGCCGCGCATCGACCAGCGATCAAGGCATTATTCCCAAAAGCGCGGTTTGCCAAAATACCAGATGCTGGCCATTGGATTCATGCCGAAAAGCCGCGCGAATTTGAGGCCGCCGTTGCCGCGTTTCTGGCCTACACGCCGCCCGCGCCCAAATGACCGGAACACGCCCTCACTGAAAGCGATGCACAAAGATCAGCGCAGCGTCATCACAACGGGTTGCCGAGGCGTGCGCAGATGCGTAGATTACCGTCAACATAGTCAAAAATGAGCCTCAACATGCTTCGCCTCCTCGCCCTTGCCGCCTTCTTGATCCTACCCGCCTGTGAAACAGTCAAAGGCGTGGGAAGAGATATCACCAGCGCCGCAGAGACTTTGGATCGGTTCTAGGGACCTGCACTTGGGGTGTTACCTAATATCGCCTTGGCAATGAAATACGACATCGGCACCCCAACCATCGCGCCAACACCTGCCGCGGCCAAGATAGGTACGAGCGTATCATAGCCTGTGACCAAGGCCGCAATCACAAACGCCCCCGCGACGCTACTGCCCACGATTGAATACAACATGCATGCCAGCCGGATCATGCCCGTGCCTCCTCTTGTTTGTCTAAGGGGAGTGTATGGGGTTTGGCCAACGCTGACTTTGATTTGGGTCAAGTGTTGGGGATTACGCCGCGCTCGGACCTCGGGGAGGCGTCGTTCTCAGCGCTGCATGTGCATCAGAGCTGATATCGCGATGAATTTCGCCGTTGAAAGAAGCGCCCTCCCAAAGAGGAGTAGAAGTAGCCAAATGCGGAGCGTTTGACAATCAAACAGAGATTGAAACTAATGGCCCGACAGTAGCCAAAAGCAAAATCACCATACAAATCAATGCCACACCATCAGGGAATAGAAATATTTTCAGACCAAACCAAAGTTTTTTCAAATACAAATACAAGGTCATTGACGTGGTCAATTCAAATTCTTTTGGCTTCGCTAGCCTAACTGCAATGAAATCTACAGTGTGGTGGTTATCGATGTATCGTCTTTGAATCTCGGAGTATTTATCAAACGCGATACACCGCGCGTTTGCATCTGCTCTTGAAACAACAGCATAGTTATATAATTCGAGTAATTCTAAAGCTGACCGATGCATGCGCTCAGAAACGACGCTCTTGTTGTCCTGCGAGTCAATCAAACCCACTACAAGCAATATAATTGATAGCATCAATGTTATGAGGTCCGGAGGGACCAAGGCGTTTTCCAAATGCCCTAGCAACGAAAGAATCGAGATCGCCACCAAACTCAACGACAAAATAGCAAAGACAATGCCGCTGAAACGATGTTCCCGTGCCAATCTAGCATGGCAATTGAAGCGGCAAGCCTTAGTCGTCCAAATTCTCCGAATTAGCTTATCATAGTCATCATCAGAGACATCACCTACGCTGGCCATTCGCACATTCCTCAATAAATTTCTATTTGAAACGAAGTCTATCCATCCATCTTGAGCGCCGAAATAAACGCCTCTTGAGGAATATCCACCCTACCGAATTGGCGCATCTTCTTTTTACCCGCCTTCTGCTTATCCAACAGTTTGCGCTTGCGAGATGCGTCGCCGCCGTAGCATTTGGCGGTCACGTCTTTGCGCAGGGCCGAGAGGGTCTCGCGGGCGATGACTTTGCCGCCGATGGCCGCTTGGATCGGGATTTTGAACATGTGGCGCGGGATCAGGTCTTTGAGCTTTTCGA
>CAXHZK010000021.1:0-41354 GCA_964021915.1 uncultured Roseobacteraceae bacterium
TCTAATAAGGCAAATCAAACGTATCTCTCGACGATCAAAATACATACACACAAAAATAATCAAACAATCGCTCTAAAGCAAACATACATGCTTTGGCGTGCAACACGATTAATTCGACGTAGACCGCGATCTAAGCATCGGTTTTCAGGTGGTGGTAGTCTATCCGCGCGTGTGTGAATACCGGACGTTGTTCATGAATGACTGTGAAGCTGGTCAGGGGCAAAACCGAATGAAATGCGGGCCGTTAGGTGAAGTGGCGGCGGCACCCGGGTTCGCGGGTAGCGAAACCTGAAACAGATGCCTTTGCACGCGGGTAACGTTATTCGTTTGAAATTGCGCATAGCGCCTTTGTGCCTCGCGCTCGAGCTGTATGCTGTAGGTGAATGAGGATTGCTGCCGTGAGAACCTTTTAGTCGATGAGCGAGGTGAGCTCCTTAAGCGCAGGTCAAAAATCGTTGAACGGTTTGTCCGAAAGATTTTGAGCAAAGGCAAAGATTGTAGCAACCGCCCAATCGTGAAGTGGGCTGGAATTACAGACTTGGGTTGCCACATAATTGAAGTGGTCACAAAAAAAGGGCCGGCCATTGTGGCCGACCCTTTTCATTTTCAACGATGGTTAGCTTAGAAGCCAAGACCAGCGTATTTGTTCTTAAACTTGGAAACGCGACCGCCGGCATCCATAAGACGCGCGCCGCCACCAGTCCATGCAGGGTGCACAGATGGATCAACGTCAAGCGACATTGTATCGCCTTCTTTGCCCCAAGTGGATTTCATCTGAACCACTGTACCATCGGTCATTTTGACGTCGATGATGTGGTAATCGGGATGGATATCTTTTTTCATGACAGGACCCCTTACGCCTTTGGCGCTTTGTAGTTGGTGACTTCTGCGATACGCGCGGACTTACCACGGCGTTCACGGAGATAGTACAGCTTGGCGCGACGTACACGGCCGCGACGCACAACAGTGATGCTGTCGATGTTGGTTGAATGCAGTGGGAATACACGTTCCACGCCTTCACCGAATGAGATTTTACGTACTGTGAATGAACCAGCGATGCCTTTGCCGTTCTTGCGAGCGATGCAAACGCCTTCGTAGTTCTGAACACGGCTACGCGTGCCTTCGGTCACTTTGTAACCGACGCGGATGGTATCACCCGCTTTGAAATCGGGGAGAGTATTCCCCAGCGCAGCAACTTGCTCCGCTTCGAGTTGTGCAATCAGATTCATCTGATAGCTCCTTAATATAGCACGGGTTATCCCGAGACGTGGTTTGCGTGATTGCAGAGCTCTGTGTCGTTATCGGGTCCGCGTTGCGCCCGCCAGAGAATGCCGTCATCATTTGTTCATTGTGGTTGTCCGGCCTGTCTGGTGCGTTCTGTCCCAACGAAGAGACCGGCAATATCCAGCGGTTCCATAAACCAACATCCCGAATCCGCGAACGGTTAGGATGTGCTGCGTATAAGGCTAGGGCAGGGTGCAGGCAAGTGGCTGATTTTCCTAATTGCTGCGTCTAACCAAACGGAAATTATGGCGATTCAACAGCCCCTACTGGTTTATGAATACTCGTCGTGCCATTCTTGGCCAAAGCCAGTTCGATATGGAGCATTCCGATGAAAGCAGCACGACGTCCTATGTTTTGGTATAAACTCGTTATGTGGCTCGTTTCGATTGTGTTGAGTGCACTTCTGATCCAGCTTGGTAGCTTGGTGATGTCGGATGTGCCAACAGCGGGCAAACGGATTGATCAGCGTGATTTCATTGACGTTTCTCGCATGGAAACTGTTGAAGCACAGATCAAAACTAATCGAACTATGTTGGAGGCAAAAGCGGACGATATTGCAGATGCGCAATTCTTGCTGGAGTCGCGAAGTTTAGACTACGAAACCCAACGGCAAAATTTCCAGAGTTGGATCCAGACACGCAATGCCACACAAGCGGATAGCCAAAATGATGAAGTTACGGAGCGGGTACAGCTCATTGAGGCGATCAAGCTCGCAGAACGTGATGCGGAACAAAACGTCGCAACGCTAAATCAAGAACGACTGGTCTTGGAAGCGAATTCAAGAGATTTAACGGCTGAAAAGCAAGAATTACGGGACGATGCACGTGACCCCTATGACCGTGCGATTAAGCTGGAGGTGCTCAAGGTATTCCTGCTGCGCCTTGCTCTGACATTGCCGCTGATACTGGTGTCGATCTGGCTCGTGATGAAAAAACGCGGGTCAATTTACTGGCCAGTCTACCGAAGCTTTGTGTTGTTTTCGTTGTTCGCGTTCTTTGTAGAGCTGGTGCCGTATTTGCCGTCTTATGGTGGCTATATCCGGGTGGTTGTCGGGATCGCTCTCGCTCTTGGGTTTGCTCATTTCGCGATTAAGGGGATGCGGCGCTATTTGGATGCCAAACAGGCAGAAGAACAGCGGCCCGAAACTGAAAAGCGCAAGGCGATTGAATATGAAACTGCAGTCAAAAAGATTTCAGATGGGCAATGTCCTAGTTGTGATCGTCAATTCCCGACAGAAAAATCGGCAAAGGGCGAGACAGCGAAATCGACCGTCGATTTCTGTGTCCACTGCGGGTTTTGCTTGTACAATAATTGCCAGAACTGTGGCACGAGAGATAACTCATTCTATCATTTCTGCGGCACTTGCGGTGAGACATCTAAGACTGATGAGCCTGTAACCTAGTCATGACGTTTTTTGTGAGCTTCCCATAAATCGGGCCTGCGCGCGCGGGTGATATCTTTGCTCTGTTGGTCGCGCCACTCAGCGATTTTCGCGTGATTGCCGGATTGGAGCACGGCGGGGATATCACGGTCCTGCCATGTGGCCGGCTTGGTGAATTGCGGGTGCTCAAGCAGGCCGTTGGAGTGGCTTTCTTCGACAGCGGACTCAGAATTACCCAACACCCCAGGAAGCAGACGCACAGTCGCGTCAATGAGCGCCTGTGCAGCCAGTTCACCACCAGTCATGACAAAATCGCCAAGGCTGACCTCTTGGATGTCGAAATGTTCGAGAACACGCTCGTCGACACCTTCGAAGCGGCCACAGAGCAATGTGACACCATCCGCCTGTGACAGCGTGCGCATCATCGCCTGATCCATCGGTTTGCCACGGGGGCTAAGGTAAATTATCGGCATATTGCCGCGCGCCTGAGAACGGGCATCCATGATAGCGGCCTCGAGCACATCAGCCCGAAGCACCATGCCAGCACCACCGCCTGCGGGCGTGTCATCGACATTGCGATGTTTGCCAATCCCGTAGCGACGCAGATCAAATGTATGAAGCTGCCAAATCCCATCCTTGAGCGCCTTGCCGAGGATGCTTTCGCCCACAAGCCCGGGGAATGCATTGGGGAACAGCGTGATCACCTGCGCTGTCCACGCGCGGGCCAAGGCGGGCGCATCGGTCATCAATTCACGGGGCTTGAATGAAGCCGTGATGGACTTGCGACCAGCGGCACGGGTGTTTGGAGTGTCTGTCATGACAGGTGATTTACCCGATTGCGGAAAGATGCGCTAGAACTGCTGTTTAAGCAGCGCCTCTTTTTCGGCAGCCCAATCTTGGGTGCGCGGCAGGCGGTTATGGGCGAGCACTGCCGCGATTTTTGAATCGTCTGGCGTGATGTTGCGGTTAGGGACCAACGAAAGTTTTCTGAGGACATCCGCTGGCAAAGGAACCGCGTTGACCACGCGGTCTGCAGGGCCAAATTTCTTGGATTTAAGGTCTTCATATGAAGCGGCATACAATGGCGTGGAGCCTAGCGACTGGCGTGCATGTTCAATGATCTTCGTAAAATCAGCCGCGTCCTGAAATGTTTCAGCGAATGTTTCGAATTCCATAGTAAGACGGGATGATCGCAGGTTTTGCCAATAACAGCTTCTGAGCCAGTCATCGCTTTTGCGGGTTGTCAGGTGAAACTCGAGCGGACGATGTTTGCCAAATACCTGTTGGATTGCGTCCCGAGCGACAGCCAAAAGCACGGGCATGCAAGAATAGTCAGGATGACCATTTCGGCCTGGAATGAGGCCTGCCATGTTTTCAGCGCAGATGACCAGATGGCGTCGCTGGCCGATATCAAGAGTTTCAAGAAACGCGACCAAGCGAGCCTTATACTCGCCCTTGGAAACCAAATCACCCACCGAAGAGTGCAGCGTTGCCATTCGTGTCGCGTGATTAATGCGATGGGGTAACACCAGTGCCATATGCGGCCAAAGGTGTGGACCATTCATTTGCAAAAACCGCTGCAAAGCAGTCGTTCCAGTTTTGTGGAAACCCGCGTGGACGACGATGTGCTGCACATTGCCGCCCATGCTAAATTTTCTTCCAACCACCCAGAGATATCTCTGTGGCAATTGCTTGCTTCAATTTCGCGACCTGATGGTCAGGTGCGGTGCTTCTGTTGTGAGCTAGAAACTTTGCCCAAATGTTTTCGGTAGGGCCGGCATTGTCGACACCAACGGGTGAGAGCGTCGCTTTGACTGATGCAGGGACTTTCATGAGATCGACAATTGCACCGCCTGGTCCAAGTGGGTGTTTTGCCGCATCTTCCAATGGCATGAACATGACTGGCAAAGGGGCCAGTACCGCCGCGGTTCGATCAATAATCGAACGCAAATCTGCAGCGGCTTTGTAGGTGTGGGCAAACTCTTCAAAGTCGAGCATGAGCCGATGACCGCGCAATTGCTGGCGGTACACCGAAAAGAGCCAATCCTTGGGACCGCGTGTCGTAAAGACGACCTTGACCTGAGCATCGGGATAACGGTCCGCAAGATAGCCCGCCAGATAGGTCATCAGGATCGGCACGCTTTCGTAGCTGTGCACACCCGGCGTGCCGGGGAGGTGTCCACAGAACCCCTTACAGCTAATCAGCGCATCGCGATCGCTATTGAGCGGGTTTTCCTTGAACGAGGCATCCATCAACTCGACAAACTCGAGAAAATCCATCGGATCTTGGCTTTTGGAGAATGTCGCGCACAGGGTGCTGATCGCTTTGAAATGCCGGAACATACGCAGATCAAAATACGGCGCCAATGCCGCTCGGTTCACCCAAAGAAAGTGATTTGCCGAGCTTGTGCCAGTTTTGTGAAAACCGGGATGAAGCAGAATTTGACGCATGTCAGTGGCGGTTTCCAGAAATCACTAAATTCAGTGTATATAAAAACGGTTTTCCGGCCCGACGTAAAGCAATTACGGTGCGGAGAACAAGCCATCTGGTGGATCAGCGACGATGCGGCGCACAGCAAGGTCAACAGTGGGGATTGTTTGCAACGTAAATGGCAAAAACACAGTTTCAGACTGGTTGGGAATTTGCACTTCGAGCAGGTCGCCTGCGCCATGATCGACAACAGTTTTGACTGTGCCGAGGGTGGCGCCGCCAGTGTCGACAACCGTAAGACCAATCAGGTCTGCATAATAATATTCGTCATCGGGCAATGAGGGCAGCAAATCACGATTTGCGTAGAGCGCTTGGCCCTTTAGCGCGTCGGCCTGTTCTTTGGTATCGATCCCTTGGACACGCGCACTAAACCCACCCTTTAGCTGGCCTGTAAGGACGAGCATGGGAAACGCGCGCCCGTCTTCTGTGGTCAGCGGGCGATAATCAGCAATAGCTGCAGGATCAGCGCAAAACGATTTCAAACGGGTTTCACCCGTGACGCCGAATGAGCCGCCGAATGTGCCGACAAGAACGCGATCTGTCATAGTGATACTCCTTTGCAAATGCCTGCTTGGTAGGTGCCGCCGGCATCAACACAGGCGTCAACGCCCGTTTGATAATGCATCCAGTAACCCGCGCCAAACGCGAGGCCAAGAAGCAGGATTTTGCGAAAGAGCCAAGTAAAAATCATCGGGCTAAATCCGGTGAACCCTTGGCCTGATGAACAGGCCAAGGGTTGTATCGGGCGCGTGCTTACTCAGCAGCCGCTTCTTCCGCAGGAGCGTTTGCAGCTTCTGCAGCAGCTTTTGCTTTTTCAGCTTTTTCTTCTGCGCGTGCGACAGCAGCTTTACCTGGAGCACCCTTTTTAGGGTTGCTGCGGTCTTTCTTTGGCAATTCGCCAGCAGCCTCTAACATGCGGGATACACGGTCTGTTGGCTGTGCGCCTTCGCCGAGCCAGTATTTAACGCGGTCCATTTTCATTTTCACGCGCTCTTCGCTGTCTTTTGGCAGCATCGGGTTATATGTGCCGAGCTTTTCGATAAAGCGGCCATCGCGTGGCATGCGGCTGTCAGCAGCTACGATTGAATAAAACGGACGCTTCTTAGAGCCGCCACGGGCCAAACGGATTTTCATAGACATGGGATATTTCCTTTATGAGTGTCTTTAAGATTGATGTTGTTTGTGGTGTTGGATGACTTCCTGAATAATGAAATTCAGGAATTTCTTGGCGAATTCCGGATCCAATCGGGCCCGTTCCGCAAGGTCGGTCAACCGCGCGATCTGATCCGCTTCTCGGGATGGATCGGACGGTGGAAGTGCGTGTTCGGCTTTGAGCATGCCGACGGCTTGGGTGTGCTTAAAGCGTTCACCCAGCGTGTAGATGAGGATTGCATCAAGTCGGTCAATGCTTTCGCGGTGTTCCTTGAGGATGTCCGCTGCGCGTGTTGTGTTGTCGGTCATGCTGCTGCTCCCTTTGGTGCAGGGTGACGATAGACGAGTGTATCGGGGTAGATGGTCGGTCCTACGGCTGTATCGTCGTGGGATGCACCTAGCTTTTGTGCCAATGCGATTGAGCGGGTATTATCTGGGTCAATATAGCTGACGGCGGTGTCCCAGCCGAGTGTGTTGAATGCATGCGCTACTGCGGCGTTTGCAGCTTCGGCTGCGATGCCGGTACCCTCAACGTCGGAGGCAAAGATCATCCAGCCGATTTCACGCTCTGGCCAGTGCGGTGGAAGCCAAGGACCAGTCATGCCAAGCGCAAGGTCATCACCGTGGCGGGTGATGATCCACATGCCACAATCATACATATCCCAGTGACCGATTTCAGATGTGAAGCTGCGCCAAATTTTAGCAAGGTCGCCATGGCTGCTGAAAAATATAGCCCGATCCGACATCATGAAATCATGATAGGCTAGCCAATCATTGCGGTTCGGACGACGAAGGATGAGGCGCTCGGTTTGTAATTCTAGTGTCATAGCGTGACACCATTGCCGCGCAGATGCGCGATTTCTGTTTTGGAACGCGTTGCACCGTTCTCGCAAGGCAAAACCCGCGCGGCGGTGGCAATTGAAGAGCCTCCGGCGAGGATATTTTTGCCAAGGTGATGGTGCACGTGGGGCATTATTTCTTTTTCCCGAAACCGGACAGGCCAGGTGGCAGCGCAGGGCCGCCCATGCCGGGGAAGCCTGCGGGCAGTTTGCCTTGCAATGCTTTGGCGGCCTCGGCCATGGCGGCGGGATCGTTCATATCGGGCATAGCACCAGCGCCGGCGTCGCCTTTGCCGAACATGCCTTTCATGGCTTGTTTGAGCATGCCGCCTTTGCCCATTTTGCCCATCTTTTTCATCATGTCGCCCATTTGGCGCTGTTGTTTGATAAGCTTATTGAGTTCGGACACCTCAAGACCCGCACCTTTGGCGATCCGTTTTTTGCGGGACGCGGCGAGCAGATCAGGGTTGGCGCGTTCTTTCTTGGTCATGGAATTGATCAGCGCGATCTGGCGGGTCAGGATTTTGTCGTCCATGCCGGCAGCGTCGAGCTGCTTTTGCATTTTGCCCATGCCGGGCATCATGCCCATCATACCTTCCATGCCGCCCATTTTGATCATCTGCTCGAGCTGCATTTTTAGATCATTCATGTTGAAGCGGCCTTTTTGGAAGCGCTTCATCATGCGTTCGGCTTGTTCGGCCTCGATTGTGTCTTGGGCTTTTTCAACGAGGGCGACGATATCGCCCATGCCAAGGATACGACCCGCGACGCGCTTTGGCTCAAACGTTTCAAGCGCGTCCATCTTTTCGCCCAGACCCACAAAGCGGATCGGCTTGCCGGTAATCGCACGCATGGACAGGGCCGCACCACCGCGGCCGTCGCCGTCCATGCGGGTGAGGACAACGCCGGAAACGCCGATTTTGTCATCGAATTCTTGGGCGACGTTGACCGCATCCTGACCTGTCAGGCCATCGACCACCAATAGCGTTTCGCGTGGTTTGGTCACGTCGCGGACTTCGGCGGCTTGGGCAATCAGTTCTGCGTCGATGTGCAAGCGGCCTGCGGTATCGAGCATGTAAACATCATAACCACCGAGCGAGGCCTGCGTTTTTGCACGTTTGGCAATCTGCACAGGTGTTTCGCCTGCGACGATTGGCAATGTGTCGACGCTGATCTGCGCGCCAAGGATTGCAAGCTGTTCCATCGCGGCGGGGCGGTTGGTGTCGAGCGACGCCATCAATACGCGCTTGCCTTCACGTTCTTTCAAGCGTTTCGCCAGTTTCGCGGTGGTTGTCGTTTTACCAGAGCCTTGCAAACCGACCATCAGGATCGGCGCAGGCGGATTGTCGATTTTCAGCGCGCCGGGGTCTTCGGCACCGGTGAGGATAAACTCAAGCTCGTCCTGGACGATTTTGATGACTTGTTGACCGGGCGTGATGGATTTGGTGACGGCTTGGCCTGTCGCCTTTTCTTGCACGGCTTTGACGAAATCACGTGCGACGGGCAGTGATACATCAGCCTCGAGCAGGGCGACGCGGACTTCGCGCAGGGCGGTCTTGACGTCATCGTCGGAAAGCGCACCCTGCTTGGTGAGTTTGTCAAAGACGCCGCCAAGGCGTTCGGATAGATTTTCAAACATCGGCCATAAGCCCCTATCGTCGTTACAACTGCCCCTTATATAGGAAGCCGTTGCTAAATGCAGTAGCGCCCCCGTGGGCGCAACGCGCTAACGGAGGGCGATCCCCTGAATGCGGGGACCGGAAAGCTGTGGCTATCCGGGTGTTGGTGGGCGTTTAAGCCGAGTTTGCCTTGCTGTCAAGGCGCGGGGCATCGCTGGCAGGGGCATGAGAGCACAAGAAATCAACGATTTGCGCGACGGATTTGTCTGCCTCGGGTGAGCGGCCAATGTTGAGGTGCCAAACGTGAAGGAGGCCCGATTCTTCGGTGTAGGTGACGTCTACGCCCTGACTGCGCAAATGGTCTGCCATAAGGCGGGCATCATCATAAAGAATTTCGCCCGTATCGACATGAATGAGCGTTGGCGGCGCGCCAGTGAAATCACCGAGGATAGGGGAAAGTTCGGGGTCGGTTGGGTCGGCGCCGTTCTTGTAAGCCGCGCCTGAGCGCAAAGCCCATTTGGGCGGGAGCAACCGTTCAGTTTTTACATTTGCGGTAAACGACGGGTTGCCGCCGCGCAGGTCGGTAACGGGGGATAGACATACCGTTGCATAGGGCAGGGCCGCATTGCGCGATTTGAGCCGGAGGATCAGCGCAAGAGCGAGGTTGCCACCTGCGCTGTCGCCCGCGATTGCGATCGGCTGACCCTCGGCCATTTGTGAGATATGGGCATAGGCCTGTGCCACATCATCAAGGGCGGCTGGCGCAGGGTGTTCGGGGGCCAAACGGTAATCGACAAACATCGCGCGCAGGCCTGCGGCATCCGCAATGGCCGCCACAAGATGCCGGTAAAGTGGCAAACTACCGATCACAAAGCCGCCGCCATGAATATAGAGTAGCGTACCCTTTGGGGTGGCTCGGGATGCATCGGTGCGAATTTCGGTCAGCAGGGGCGTGCCATCGGAGTGTGTGGTGATTATTGACGTGCGCAGTCCCTTGGGTTTGACGAAAAACATAGCGCTTTGATTGGCAACAATACGTGACAACCAAACGGGACGTACGAAAGCCAAAGCCGGTTTTTGGACAATTCGGGTGAAGAGGTTGAGGAATTTTTGCTGTCGTGATGGCATTAACTGACCCCGTTCAGAGCGGTTACTTTATGATGTCTTTGGCGGCGAAGGTTGTCACGTCTGTAATACCGATAAAGTCGAAAACTTGCCGCAGGTGCGGGGTTGCGAAATCCTCAACGCCGTCAACCGGCACGCCACCAGCTGCCATGACTATGATCCCCTTTTTGCCCTCCAGCAATCCTATGGGTCCGTCGGGCAGGTATTCAAAGGTGATCAGAGGTCGGCAAATCAGATCAATCCAAGCCTTGAGTGATGCAGGAACGCCAAAGTTATACATGGGCGCACTGATGAGAATGGTATCAGCGGCCAAAACCTCTTGGATCAGCGTGTCGGATATAGCGAATTTGGCCATATCATCGGCGGTACCATCATGGGTGGGTGCCCAGTCAGTGCCGACAAACGGGAGCGAACCCTTGGTGACATCGCGCAGGGTGACTTGGTCCGGGGCAAGATCGGTAATGACCCGTTCGGCAGCGCGAAGCGATACAGACGCGGCCTGCCTACCAGATGATGCTACATGGAGGAGCTGTGTCATTGTGCAAGCCATATTGTGATTTGACCTCCATGCTGCTTTAGTTGATTTTTGAACGCAAGGCCAAACGTGGCCCATTTGGTGTTGAAATTTGCACAGGTTGAAACATGGATAACTGGGACGAAATTCGCACGGCTTATCAGGTCGCAAGGGCAGGGACGGTAAGTGGTGCGGCCGAGGCGCTCGGCGTGCATCATGCGACGGTCATCCGGCATATTGACGCGCTTGAGGGGCGGTTGGGGGTCAAGTTGTTCCAGCGGCACGCGAGGGGGTATACTGCCACCGAAGCGGGATCGGATTTGCTGCAGGTGGCGCAGGCAACTGATGACCAATTCACGCAACTTGCGGGGCGGATCAAGGGCCTCGGCGCTGGGGTGAGCGGCGAGTTGATCGTCACATCATTGGGTTTCTTATCATCGTTTTTGACGCCACATTTACTGGCATTCCAAGATGCGCACCCTGATACCGTGATCCGGTTCCTGACAGATGACAGGGTGTTCCGGCTTGAATATGGGGAAGCGCACGTCGCGATCCGTGCTGGTGCCAAACCGGAAGAGCCAGACAATGTGGTGCAACCATTTTTCAACTTGCCGATCCGCATGATGGCATCAGACGCCTATGTCGCCAGATTTGGGATGCCAGAGGGTGAGGACGATTTGAAAAATCATTGGTTTGTTGGGGTGGATGACGCCGGAAATCGGGCACCGTTTAACCGTTGGATGCGTGAAAATGTAGCAGCTGATGGGATGGCATTTCGGACCACATCGGGGCGAAGTGTCTTAGATGCCGTAGCCGCAGGAGCTGGGATAGGGTTTGTCAGTGATATTGATATTGCGGGACGCGATGATCTGCACGAGGTGATGCCCGCACTTGATGAATGGGCGGTGCCGCTGTGGTTGGTGACGCATGTGGATTTGCACCGCACGACCAAAGTGCAGGCATGTTTGGCGCATCTCAAAGAAGCGGCAAAAACCTGCGGCGGTCAGCCGGGCAATTCCTGAGCAAGGAACGCCTCGAAGGCATCAAGGTCGACGGCATCCATTTGCCCAAAACCTTGCATCCACACAGAAGCGGCGCGCAGGGCGTCTGGTTCTAGTTTGCACCATTTGACGCGACCACGTTTTTCTTGGCTGACCAGCCCAGCGGATGCCAGCACGACAAGGTGCTTGGAAATTGCGGCCAGTGACATTTCGAATGGCTCTGCTACGTCGGTCACGGCCATGTCATCCTCGAGCAGCATCGCAAGGATTGCGCGGCGGGTCGGGTCAGCGAGGGCTGAAAATGTGGCGTCTAGAGCATCGGTCATGGGTGTTAATAAGTGTTCCGCGTGCGGAACGTCAACCAAATGGTTGAATATCAATCAGCGCTGATATCGCCCGTTTTGCGCGAACATCCAGTATCGTCGAGCTAAAAATATCCACATAAAACAATAGCTTATGTAATTATTTCGCTTGCTTGACTCATAACGCGCTGCATCCTAGACACGGGCCAACATTCCTGTGGTGGAAATCGCGATGACTGACCCGCATGACCAGATTGATAACGGCGACCGACTAAAGGCGCTTGAGGCGAAGCTGGACCGTGCAAAGGGCGACCAGACCGAGAAACATCATAGTGAAGAGCATTATAGTCAGGCGCAGCTTGCTTGGCGAATGGTGATAGAGCTTGTGGCCGGTCTTGGGATTGGTTTTGGCATTGGATACAGTTTGGATTTGTTCTTTGGAACGCTCCCGATTTTTCTGGTGTTGTTTATTTTTCTTGGCCTCGCGGCTGGTGTTAAAACCATGATGCGGTCGGCCGAAGAAGTGCAGAGAAAAATATCAGCTGAGGCTGATGAAGATGAGGATGAAAAAAATGGCATCTGAAGCGCAAACAGAAGAAGCAGGGCTGGTTTTCCACCCGCTTGACCAATTCATTGTAAAGCCATTGTTTGGTGGCGACACGATCCATTGGTACACGCCGACAAACGTCACGCTTTGGATGGGTATTGCCGTTCTTTGCATTGTTGCACTGTTTGTTCTGGGTAGCCGTGGCCGCGCGCTGGTGCCAAGCCGCTCACAGTCAATCGGTGAGCTGCTCTATGGTTTCATCTATAAGATGGTTGAAGATGTCACTGGTAAGGATGGCGTTAAGTACTTCCCTTACATCATGACGATCTTCCTGTTCATCTTGTTTGCTAACTTCCTCGGGCTGATCCCGATGTCATTCACTACAACGAGCCACATCGCTGTGACGTCGGTTCTAGGTTTTGGTGTGTTCTTTGCTGTCACGATCCTTGGGTTCGCACTAAACGGTGTGAAATTCCTTGGTTTGTTCTGGATGTCTGATGCGCCGTTGACCCTGCGTCCTGTGATCGCGATTATCGAACTCATCTCTTACTTCGTGCGTCCGGTTAGCCACTCCATTCGTTTGGCGGGCAACGTTATGGCGGGTCACGCTGTTATCAAAGTTTTCGCAGGGTTCGCTGCTATCGCAGCCATCAGCCCTGTTTCCATCGTAGCCATTACCGCGATCTACGGGCTTGAAGTCCTTGTTGCTGGTATTCAGGCCTACGTATTCACCATTCTGACTTGTGTGTACCTTAAGGATGCTCTGCACCCATCACACTAAGCCCGAACAACCACTATCAATCTAATTCCATCGTAAGGAGATAAAATCATGGAAGGCGATATCGCACAAATGGGTCAATTCATCGGCGCAGGCCTGGCCGCAATCGGTTCCGGCGCAGCCGCTATCGGTGTTGGTCACGTTGCTGGTAACTACTTGGCTGGCGCATTGCGCAACCCATCCGCAGCTGCTTCGCAGACTGCAACACTCTTCATCGGTCTTGCTTTTGCAGAAGCCCTGGGCATCTTCTCGTTCCTGGTTGCTCTTCTGCTGATGTTTGCCGTTTAAGCAAAATCCGTTATCCTTACGGCTGGCTGACGCCTTTGTTGGCGTCAGCTGGTAAAACCTAAAGGTATTCGGGGGCCGATATGGCAACAGAGACTGTTGATAAAGGGGCTGAAAGCGCGTCAGGTATGCCGCAGCTGGATTTCTCGACATTTCCGAACCAGATTTTCTGGCTCGTCGTCACCCTAGTGGTGATTTACCTCGTGCTAAGCCGCGTCGCATTGCCCCGTATCGGGTCCGTGTTGGCAGAGCGTTCCGGCACGATTACGAATGATATTGCTGCAGCTGAAGAGCTGAAGCAAAAAGCGATTGAAGCCGAAGCTGCCTATGACAAGGCGCTGGCAGATGCCCGCACAGAAGCCGCAAAGATTGTGGCCGATGCGAAGGCTGAAATTCAAACCGAGCTGGATGCAGAACTGCAAAAGGCCGATGCGAAAATCGCAGCGAAGGCAGCTGAGAGCGAAGCGGCTATTGCCGAAATTCGTGCAGGTGCTGAAAAGAGCGTAAAGCAAGTTGCCAAGGACGCCGCGAAAGAAATCGTAGCAGCCATGGGCGGCAAAGCTGATGCAAAAACAATCACTGCGGCCGTTACCGCGCGAATGAAGGGATAAGATGATGCGTAAACTACTCGCCCCACTGCTTATCCTGACGGGTTCACCTGCACTTGCTGCAAGCGGTCCATTCATTTCGCTCGCCAATACCGACTTCGTTGTATTGCTCGCGTTCCTGCTGTTTGTAGGTGTGCTGTTCTATTTCAAGGTGCCATCCAAGATTGGTGAAATGCTGGACGCACGTTCAGCGGCGATCAAATCTGAGCTGGATGAAGCCAAAGCACTGCGTGAAGAAGCGCAATCTTTGCTCGCCTCATATGAGCGCAAGCAAAAAGAAGTGCAGGAACAATCCGCACGCATCGTGGCATCCGCCAAGGAAGAAGCACAAGCCGCTGCGAAAGATGCAAAAGACGAGATTGCGACATCAGTTGCGCGTCGCCTGGCGTCTGCTGAAGAGCAAATCGCAAGTGCGCAGGCTAGCGCTGTCAAAGCGATCAAAGATCAAGCTGTTATGGTTGCCGTTGGCGCCGCTACAGATGTGATTGCCGGTCAGATGGACGCCAAGCAATCCAACGCGCTGATCGATGATGCGATTAACGTTGTTGGTGAAAAGCTGCACTAACCTCATACCAATTGCCAAGGGTTCTGACCTAAGGCTATGAAAAAGGCCCGCTGAGATTTCAGCGGGCCTTTTTGTTGTTCATGCTATGCGACGCTTAGTTCGGGATGATCACAATCTCGACGCGACGGTTTTGCTGACGTCCTGATGCGGTTGCGTTGCTCGCCACTGGTTCGCTTTCGCCGCGGCCAATGGACCGAAGACGGGACGCGGACACACCAGCATTGATCAAAACGGATGTCACGGCCTGAGCGCGGCGTTGTGACAGATCAAAGTTAAACGCAGCCCCGCCAACATCATCGGTATGGCCAACAACATTCACAGTTGTGTTCGGGTAGCGGTTCATTGAGCTCGCCAAGGTGAACAGATCAGACTGGGACGCGCCGGAAACTGCTGTGGAGTTCGTCGCAAACAGGATGTCCTGCGGCATAGTCACAACAAGGCTGTTGCCGTTGTTTACGATGCCCACATTGCCACCCATGCTAGCGCGCAGCTCTTCTTCTTGCTTGTCGAGAGCGTTTCCGATGCCTGCGCCCAGTGCGCCACCGAGAATTGCACCAAGTGCAACGTTTTTACGGCGCTCCGCGGCGGTATCAGATTTAATCAGGCCGGCAAGGATACCGGCGCTTGCGCCAATCGCAGCACCTGCCCGGGTTTTTTCATTACCGTTTGGTCCGTCGGTCGTACAGGCGCTTAGTGTGGTTAGAGCAACCAATGCGACGCCGCATGTTTTTGCTTTCAATGTCATGTGTCTTCCAATTCTCAAGATGCGCAAAAGCGCGGGGATGATGGGGCCAATATGGCAAATCTAGCGTTGCTATCCAATATCATAGAAATGAAAGGCGTTATCTTGCCTATTACGCGGCTGGATCGGCCCGCGCGGTTTCCCATGCAAGCAATGCACGTTTCACCGGAAGCCCCCAGTGATAGCCGCCCAAGGCCCCTGATTTGCGGAGCGCGCGGTGACAGGGGATCAGCAAGCTCACCGGATTACGCCCGACTGCGGTGCCGACTGCACGCACGGCCTTGGGCCTGCCGATGGATTGGGCAATTTCAGAATAGGTCGTGACGCTACCCGACGGGATACGCAACAAGGCCTCCCACACCTGCAACTGGAACGGCGCGCCGATCATATGCAGCGCGGTGTCGCCCGATTGATGCAATGCGGCATGGGTCCACGCCGCGATGGCATCAGGGTTTTCAACATATGTCGCCTTGGGCCAGCGTGCGGTCAGGTCGGTCATCGCGACATCGGCGCCAAATTCAGCGCTAAACGCCAAGCCGCAAAGGCCGCGATCCGTTCCCATGGACAGCGCGGGGCCAAAGGGGCTGTCAAACCAGCCATAGTTTATTATCAACCCCTCGCCGGCGCGGGCAAAGTCACCGGGGCTCATCGCTTCCCACTTCACAAACAGATCATGCAAGCGGCCACTACCCGAAAGGCCAACGGCATCCGCGGTTGCAAGAGTGGTGAAGTTATCGCGCAGCAATGTCTTGGCGTGATCAAGCGTGAGGTATTGCTGATACCGCTTAGGCGAAACGCCAACCCATTGGGTAAACAGGCGCTGAAAATGCGCAGGGCTCATGTCGAGCTGGGCTGCGATATCAGACAATGACAGCTGTTGTTCGGGGTTTGCATCAATCGCATCAATCGCGCGCCGCATGACTTGGAAATGGTATGAGTGTTCGTTTTGCATGCTGTGATCTTAGCCATTTCGCGAGGTTGCTTGCGACCCGAAAAATGCGCATATGTTGGGGCATGGCAAAACAACTTGATTTTCAGACGATCCGAGAGATTTTTACCCGCTTTCATGCGTCCGATCCGGCACCTGAGGGTGAGCTGGAACATGTGAATGTCTATACGCTGACCGTGGCTGTGGCCCTATCCGCGCAAGCAACAGACAAGGGCGTGAACAAAGCGACCCGTGCATTGTTTCAGATTGCCGATACCCCGCAAAAGATGCTGGACCTGGGTGAGGAAGGCTTGATCGAGCATATCAAGACGATCGGCCTTTTCCGCCAAAAGGCGAAGAACGTGATCAAGATGAGCCGTATTTTGGTTGATGAATTTGGTGGTGAAGTGCCTAATTCACGCGCGGCGTTGCAATCATTGCCCGGTGTTGGGCGCAAGACGGCGAATGTCGTTTTGAACATGTGGTGGCATCAGCCAGCGCAGGCCGTTGATACGCATATATTCCGCGTAGGCAATCGCAGCGGCATTGCCGTGGGCAAAAACGTGGATGCCGTCGAAAGAGCGATAGAAGACCATATTCCAGCCGATTTTCAATTGCATGCCCATCACTGGCTGATATTGCACGGGCGGTACGCCTGTGTGGCAAGAAAACCGAAATGTGCGGCGTGTTTGATCCGCGATCTATGTGAATTTGAGGACAAGAACCTATGACGAACTATGCTGTAATCGGAATTGGCAATGCCATCGTTGACGTGATTTCATCGGCCGAAGATACGTTTTTGGATCACATGGGTATCGAAAAGGGCATCATGCAATTGGTCGAAAAAGACCGCGCCGAGGTGCTATATGCTGCGATGACGGACCGGACGGAAACGCCAGGTGGATCGGTCGCGAATACAATCGCAGGCATCGGTGGCTTGGGCCTGAAAACGGCATTTATCGGCAAGGTAAAAGACGATGCATTGGGCCGCTTTTATGCTGATGGGATGGAACAGGCGGGCACCGCATTTCCCAACCCGCCGACAGCCAATTCGGTGGACCCGACATCGCGGTCAATGATTTTCGTGTCCCCAGATGGTGAACGGTCAATGAACACATACCTTGGCGCGGGTGCTGATATTTCATCCCAAGACGTGCCGGATGTATTCGATGGCGGTGGAATTTTATTCCTCGAAGGATATTTGTTCGACAAGGACGAAGGGAAAACCGCGTTTGCGGAGGCCGCACGCAAAATGCATGCGGCAGGCGGGCGAGCCGGGATCACGATCTCTGACCCGTTTTGCGCCGAACGCCACCGCGACGATTTCAAGCGTTTGATCGCTGAAGATATGGATATTGCAATCGGCAACGCTGATGAATGGATGACGCTATATGAGACGGACGACCTAGAGGCCGCAATGGCGCAGGCGGCGGCAGTTTGTGATATCGTTGCGTGTACACGGTCGGGCGAACCTGTTTGGGCCTATGAAAACGGCGTCCGCGTCGAGGCGGCTGTGCAGCCTGTGACACCTGTTGATGCAACAGGTGCCGGTGATCAATTTGCGGCGGGCTTTATCTATGGTCTGGCGTCGGGGCGTGATTTGCAAACTGCGGCACAGATGGGTGTGGCAATGGCATCAGAAGTAATCGGGCATATCGGACCACGGCCACAGGTTGACACGCAAGCAATGTTGAAAAACCTGGGACTGCTATAAAAGCTGGCGCCGCGTCTGTCGATTTTACGGATTGCGCCGTCTCGCTCGCGGCGAATTTGCTGACGTGGTTATGGCTTGTGAATACAGTTGCCTCCGGCGGCCATATTTTTGCTCAAGAGAAAACGATAGGGTGCGCTGCCTGCCATAAGTCGCGTGGCGCAGTAGCAGGCAGCGGCTTTCTCCGTCGGCGGTCATCGGCATGGCTGCCTGTACCGCAGAACGACTTTGCAAAAACATGGTTAAGAAAGGCTAAAGCCTGTCTTTCTTTTGAGTAAAAATATGGTGGGGGTGAGGGGGCTAGCCCCCTCGAAGGTGGCAAGCAGCGCTAAGTTTGGCCCAGTTTAGCGTGGACTTCATCAAGGTCGATTTCACCGGTTGGCATTTTATTGCTTGGGTCATCGAAACTGTATTTGAACAGTTGAAAATCCTTGCTGTACATTTCCCAGATGATGTGGCGGGACAGGTCATCGAAATAGTCTTCGACGGGGTGTTCGCGTTTGGGGCCATGGCCTTCGCTTTCATTAAAGCGAGGGATTTGGGCGAGATCGACGGCATTTGGCGTCTCAATCGCATTCAACACATCTTGCATGCCGTCGTTGAACTGCTCCGTCCAGAAAATGCGGTCGTAGTAGCCGCCGTTGGCGATGAATGTGCCGATATGGCCTGACATTGCTGACCAGTGAATGTCGGGGTCCATCGGTTGGCGAAACTTGATTGTGTCGCGGGCAAAAAGCAGAAAGCGACGGAATGACTGGATTTGATCAAACTGAAAGCCTGTTTCCGGATCACCGACTTCAATGCCGTATTTCTGAATTAACAGCGGTACAAGGTTACCCCGATACCGTTTTCCATTCCGTTGGATGCCGCAAATTTTGTCAAAGAATGACGACAGGATACGCGTGTAAGGATTGCGGACGCAGGTAAAGGCATAACTGCCATGGGCCTTCACGTTACCGGTGATCAAGGGCTGGCTGTCTGCCATGGCCCATTTATGCATGCCGCCCTTGGCATCATGAATGTCGCCGTCAAAAAACTTGCCGTGGTCGGAGTAGTACATAATCTGGCCGATGGTCGAGCAGGCGCATTTCGGGACGACCCGATAAACCACACTTTCGCTCTCGGTCATCCAAGTACCTGGAAATCCCATCTTCCGCCGTCTCCACCAACTGTCGAACCATTACAACTTGTAGAAATGTCATAGTTGACCTGAAGCCGCAAAGAAACCCTGTTTATTCATGCGCAACTTCCGTTATGACTTGGAAACAATATTGTTAAAACGAGATGATTAGAACCGCTGATGGCCAGAATTGCATTTATCCTGTTATGTCGCAAAGACCCGGATGCAATTGTGTTGCAGGCGCAGCAGCTGACGGCCGTTGGAGACTATATCTCAATCCACTTTGATGCACGCGCACCCGCAGAGGCCTATGAACGCATTCAAACAGGGCTCGCCGGGAATCCGAACGTCACCTATGCCACCAAGCGTATCAAGTGTGGTTGGGGGGAATGGTCGTTGGTTGAGGCCACGCTGTATGCCGTAGAAGCGGCAACAGAGACGTTCCCAAAGGCTACCCATTTTTATATGGTGTCAGGCGATTGCATGGCGGTGAAATCAGCCACTTATGCGCACCGCGTTCTGGACAGTGCTGATGTCGATTATATCGAGAGCTTTGATTTTTTTGAGAGCGACTGGATCCAGACTGGAATGAAGGAAGAGCGGTTGATTTACCGTCATTTCTTTAACGAACGCACGCAAAAGCGTAGGTTTTATTGGTCATATTGGACCCAAAGGCGGTTTGGCTGGACAAGGCCGATCCCTGAAGATGTGAAAATCATGATCGGTTCGCAGTGGTGGTGCCTGAGGCGGCAAACGATTGAAGCCATTTTGGAATTCGTCAAAAAGCGCAAAGATGTGATGCGATTTTTCGCGACGACGTGGATCCCTGATGAGACATTTTTCCAAACGGTTGTACGCCATTTGGTGCCCGGTCCACAGATCAAGACGCGCACGCTGACGTTTCTGATGTTCACCGATTACGGGATGCCTGTGACGTTTTATAACGATCACTATGATTTGCTGTTGGCGCAGGACAGTCTATTTGCCAGAAAGATCAGCCCAGAGGCGCTTGATCTGAAATCGAGGCTTGGGGTTCTGTACGCATCCGAAAGGGACGATTTCAAAATCTCGAACGAGGGTCGGGGACTGTTCAAGTTTTTGACAGGGCGGGGCCGTGATGGGCGCAGGTTTGCACCGCGTTTTTGGGAGACAGAATCGTCACTGGGGCGTGACCGTGAGCTGTTGATTATTTCATGCAAGAAATGGCACGTGGCCAAACGGCTAACTACTGCGATCAGGGATCATACTGATCTACCTGCGATTGATTATCTGTTCAATGAGGCGAGCACGCCACTGCCCGATCTGGGGGGCATTCAAACAAGCATTGGCAAGAGGACACGCCACCGTCGCGCGTTGATGCGGATGCTCTTTGATTTTTATGAGGCGGACCGATTGGTGATTTGCCTTGATACGGCGAGCTTGGATTTGATGCAGGATTTCTTTGCTGATCGGTCGTTGACCAAGCTGCTAGAAATTCAATGCGACTTTCCTGATGACTACCTCAAGGGGCACGCTAAACGATTGGGATTGGCAGGGGATGAAACGTCTGAGGATACATTGGAGCAATTGCTGCCGACGATCCGTGCGGATGTTTATTTCGAAAGTGACCAAATTACCGACGCAGGATTTTCCAATCTTTATCAGATCAAAGAACGATTGAGCCCGCAGGAAAATGCGGTAGCGCTTGCGCAATTCTTGAATGTGAATGACGATACGGCAAGGCAGCTGGCGCAGACGCCGCACCTGTTTGTGGACTAGGGGATAGATGATGTTTGAGTATGATGATCAGAATATATTCGCAAAAATTCTGCGCGGTGAAATCCCGAACACGACCGTTTTTGAAAGCGAACATGCGCTTGCGTTTCGGGATATTCATCCGCAAGCAAAAGTGCATGTGCTGGTGATCCCCAAGGGGCCGTATGTCAGCCTTGATCACTTTGCCGCTGATGCAAGTGCCGAGGAACAGGTCGGGTTTTTCGCGGCTGTTGCGGAAGTCTGCAAAATCGAAGGCGTTGAGGCCGGATTTCGGGCGATTGCGAACACGCGCGGTCATGGTGTGCAGGATGTGCCGCATTTCCATCTGCATATTATCGGTGGTGAGCAGCTGAAGTGCATGTTGCCCAAATGAGCGCTACCGCGCATTCCTATTTATTACACTCTTACGTGCGTGACGCCTGACGTACGGGGTGCCAAAGCTGGATGGCGGGGATATTTTTAGCGAGATGATGTCAGGGCGAGGAACACGTCTTCGAGATCGGACTGTTCTGTTGTGATGTCGCGGATTTCAATGCCTGCGTTGCGGATCAGGTCGAGCACGGCATCGGCGCTGGTTTGGCTGCTGGCGTAGGTGAATGCGAGCTGACCTGTGTTGCGAAGCTGGACTTGGATCGTGTCAGGTGTGTCGGGCAATGGCGCTGGCCGAGCGGGGGTGACGACGAGGGTTTTGTGGTCGAGCCTGCCTAGCAAATTTGCTGTTGTATCACGAATGATTTGTTTGCCGTGATTGATGATCGCAATCTCGTCGCACATGGCTTGGGCTTCTTCGAGGTAGTGTGTGGTGAGGATGATCGTCACGCCACGATCATTCAGGTCTCGCACATTTTGCCAAAGCAGGTTGCGCAATTCAATATCTACGCCTGCAGTTGGTTCATCAAGAACGAGAATTTGGGGGCTGTGCACGAGTGCTTTGCCCAGCAGCAGACGGCGGCGCATCCCGCCTGAGAGTGAGCGAGAGTAGGCGTTTGCCTTATCAGTCAGGCCGATAAGGTCGAGGATTTCAGCGGTTTTGCGTTGGGACTTGGGGACGCCGTATAGCCCTGCTTGCACGTCGAGCGATCCGGCAGGGGTGAAGAATGGATCGAGGTGCGGTTCTTGAGGCATGATCCCGATAGCGGCACGCGATTGACGGGGATTTTCATCCTGGTCGAACCCCCAAATATTGACAGTGCCTGAGGATTTGCGGACCAATCCGGCGAGAATGTTTATTAGCGTTGATTTGCCGGCACCGTTCGGGCCGAGCAGGCCGAATATTTGGCCGCGGGGGATGTTCATGTCGATCTGATCAAGCGCCAATTTAGCGGGTGCGGCCCCTGTCGGGGCATAGGATTTGGAAAGACCGGTGATTTCGATTGCATTGTGTGTCATGTGCGTCTTTCCCCCAGCATAGGCCTTGTGCTAGGGATGACTTAAGGCGAGCAGAGGCTCGCGGCAACCAGACAGGACAGCAAATGACGACACCCGCGCCAGAAACCCGCATTGTGACAGAATATCGTGTGGCTTGTGATGGCGGAGAGGGTGCGCTGGGCCATCCGCGCGTTTGGCTGCAAATCCCGAATGAGCATGGCTGGGTCGAATGCCCATATTGCGATGCCAAGCTGGTGCACAAGGATTTTGAGGGTAAGGTTTAACCCACCCTCGTTGACCCAATTAGGACAGATGACATGACCAAGACACGTATCGTTGTATCCAGCGACCACGCTGATATTGAGCGCCGCAAGGCCGTAGCTGCGCATATTGCAGGCAAAGGCTATGAGGTCGTTGATATCGGTCCGATGACATCTGAGAGCACGGATTACCCAAAGCACGGACAGGCCGCTGCCGAAATGGTGGCATCGGGTGATTGCGAGTTGGGTGTGATCATGTGTGGCACGGGCCAAGGCATTATGATGGCGGCCAATAAGGTGGCTGGTATCCGCTGTGGTGTGTGTGGTGATACGTTTTCAGCGCGGATGATCCGCCAGCATAACAACGCTAATATGTTGTCGATGGGTGCGCGGGTTACAGGTGACGCGCTGATGCTGGATATCGTTGATGCCTATCTGGACGCGGAATTTGAAGGCGGACGCCACGCGACGCGCGTTGATATGATTGAACCCGCTCAAAAATAACAGCTCAATTGCGATGATGATTGGTAAAGCGCTGGCAGCGAATTGGTGTTCGTGACAAACTGCGTGCAATCAACGCGAAGGGGCCGGTCATGACGCAGCAATTTGGAAAAGGGTGCCATTTGCACCTGATTGACGGCTCTGCGTTTATTTTCCGTGCGTATCACGCGTTGCCGCCGTTGACGCGCAAATCAGATGGCTTGCCTGTTGGTGCCGTCAGCGGGTTTGTGAACATGTTGCAGCGCTATATCGAGGGCAATACTGGCCCTGATGCAGCGACGCATATTGCCGTGATTTTCGACAAGGGCAGCCATACGTTTCGCAACGATATGTATGATCAATACAAGGCGAACCGCGATGCGATGCCAGAGGATTTGCGCCCGCAGATGCCGCTGACCCGCGATGCGACCCGCGCGTTCGGGATTGCATGTGAGGAAATCGAAGGCTTTGAGGCCGATGACATTATCGCGACGCTGGCGCATCAGGCGAGGGATGCGGGCGGTCGTGTGACGATCCTGTCGTCGGACAAGGATCTGATGCAGCTTGTTGGTGGCGGGGTCGAAATGCTTGACCCGATGAAGAACAAGCGGATCGACAGCGATGGTGTGGTCGAGAAATTTGGCGTTGGGCCAGAGCGCGTGGTCGATGTGCAGGCGCTGGCGGGGGATAGCGTGGATAACGTGCCCGGTGCGCCGGGCATCGGGATCAAGACAGCGGCGCTGTTGATTAACGAATATGGTGATCTAGAAAGCCTGCTGAACCGTGCCGAAGAGATCAAACAACCCAAGCGCCGCCAGTCATTGATCGAAAATCGGGCACAGATTGAATTGTCAAAACGGCTTGTGCAGTTGGACTGTGACATGGATCTGCCGTTTGATTTGGATAGCCTAGAGGCGCGTGATCCGGAGGCGGAGCATCTGTTGTCGTTCTTGGCGAAGATGGAATTTCGCACGGTAACCAAGCGGATTGCTGAGAAGCTGAACGTTGAGGCCCCCGCGATAGAGGATGCGCCTGCGGGAGCGGCAGAAGTGGAAGCCGTGGCGTTTGATGCGGATGCCTATGAGAAGGTTAGCGATCTGGATGCCTTGCAGGTGTGGATCGAGCGGATTTACGCGCGCGGCTATGTGGCCGTTGATACAGAGACAACGGCGCTGAATGAAATGCGGGCAGAGCTGGTGGGTATTTCGCTTTGCGTTGAGGCGGGTCAGGCGTGCTATATCCCGCTGACGCATAAGGCCGCCGCGCAGGATGATCTGTTTGGATCGGACGCGATGGCCGAGGGGCAGTTGGATTTTGAGGCCTGTTTGAAGGCGCTAAAGCCGATGCTTGAGGATGAGAGCATCATCAAAATCGGCCAGAATATGAAATACGATGCCAAAATTTTCGCACGGCTCAAGATCAATGTGGCGCCGATTGATGACACGATGCTGATGTCCTACGCGATGCATGGCGGTATGCATAATCATGGGATGGATACGCTGTCGCAGCGATATCTGAACCACACGCCGATCCCGATCAAACCACTGTTGGGCACAGGGAAATCAGCGATCACGTTTGACCGCGTGCCCGTTGATGATGCGGTGAAATATGCAGCCGAGGATGCCGACATTACGCTACGCCTGTGGCAGATGTTTAAGCCCAAGTTGCATAGCGTTCAGGTGACGACGGTTTATGAGACGCTTGAACGACCCTTGGTGCCTGTGTTGGCGCAGATGGAAATGCACGGCGTGTTGGTGGACCGCGATACGCTGAGCCGGATGTCAAACGGGTTTGCCCAGAAGATGGCAGGGCTTGAGGACGAAATTCACAAGGAGGCGGGGCGCTCGTTTAATGTGGGATCGCCCAAGCAATTGGGTGAAATACTGTTTGATGAGCTGAGCCTTGAGATGCCGGATGGGAAGAAGCCATCGACGGGTAAAACGGGTGCGTATTCGACGGGTGTTGATGTGCTCGAAGACCTTGCGACGATCCACAATTTGCCGCGCTTGATTTTGGATTGGCGTCAGTTGAGCAAGCTGAAGTCGACCTACACAGATGCATTGCAGGAACACATCAATGCCGAAACGGGTCGTGTGCATACGTCATATTCGATTGCGGGCGCGAACACGGGGCGTTTGGCGTCGACGGACCCGAATTTACAGAACATTCCTGTGCGGTCAGAAGAAGGGCGACGCATTCGCGAGGCGTTTGTTGCCGACAAGGGCAATGTGCTGGTGTCGTTGGATTATAGCCAGATCGAGCTGCGTATTTTGGCGCATGTCGCGAATATCGAGGCGCTAAAGCAGGCGTTTCGCGATGGCATAGATATTCACGCGCAAACGGCATCGGAAATGTTCGATGTGCCGCTGGATGAAATGACGCCGGAAATCAGAAGCCAAGCGAAAGCGATCAACTTTGGTGTGATTTACGGGATCAGTGGATTTGGGCTAGCGCGCAACCTACGTATCCCGCGTAAGGATGCGCAGGGGTTCATCGACCGCTATTTCGAACGGTTCCCCGGTATTCGGACCTATATGGATGACACGGTGCAATTCGCCAAAGACCACGGCTATGTGCAGACGCTGTTTGGCCGCAAAATTCACACCACAGAGATTAACGCCAAGGGGCCGCAAGCAGGCTTTGCCAAACGTGCCGCGATCAATGCGCCGATCCAAGGGACGGCGGCCGATGTGATCCGGCGGGCGATGGTGCGGATGCCGGATGCGATTGCGGGGCTGCCTGCGAAAATGCTGTTGCAGGTGCATGATGAATTGATCTTTGAAGTCGCAGAAGAGGGCGTTGATGATCTGATCAAGGTTGCGCGCGATGTGATGGAAAACGCGGCTGATCCGGCGGTTCGGCTGGATGTGAAGCTGGCTGTTGATGCAGGGCAGGGTAGCAATTGGGCACAGGCGCATTGATGACGCGCCCACAGGTCAAAGCAGAACGGTTGGCCGATACGATATGCCATTCATCGAAGTGGCATTGAAATAGCCGGACGCGGGGAGGAACGCATCCGGCTATGACAGGTCTAGTTGACCTTCTTCTCTTCGATCAGATTGGCGTCAGTGGCACCGGATGATTTGATTTCGATCTGGCGGGGCTTGAGCGCCTCTGGCACTTCACGCATCAGATCAATATGCAGCATGCCGTTTTCATGGCTGGCACCTGTGACCTTGACGTGATCGGCCAATTGGAAACGCCGTTCAAACGCGCGGGTAGCGATACCACGATGTAGATAGGTGCGATCAGATGCATCATCGTCAAGTTTGCGAGCGGTGACATGCAAAGCGCGTTCCTTGAGTTCAATCGCAAGGTCATCTTGGCCAAAACCAGCGACGGCGATCGAGATGCGCCAAGCGTCATCATCAGTCTTTTCAATATTATATGGAGGGTAGGTATTGTTGCCTGTATCAGCGGCCAAGGCGCGATCCATGAGATCGGCAATTTGGTCAAAACCAACACTGGCACGGTAAAGTGGAGTCAGGTCAAAACGACGCATATTAGTCATCCTTTGCGTTAAGCGATAACGATATTAAGCCCTCCCTAAAGCGGGACGAGCCGAAGGTTACGGACCCGTTATTGGCGTCCGTTATTCAGATGTGGGGACAACATTTTACGATTTCAAGGGGTGTCAGGGTCTGACAAATTTAGCGCCTGTATCGCGGCGTTCACCGGATTGAAGACCAATGCGTTTGCCAATTTTGGGGGTGCTGGCGATTTGCCGCAATGTGGCCAATGGCTTGACCAGTGATGTGCCAAGAGAGATGTCGCGCCCGTTAGAAGTTGCCTTGGCTGACACGACAGATGCGATTTTAGCGACACCGTTTTGGACCACGAAAACGGGCGAGCCAGAAGCGCCGAAATCGATAGAGCAGGTCATAATCATCACCCCGTTTTGCCAGTTTAGAACGGTGCAAACCTCTTGCAGGCTGGGCGCTTCGGCGCGTTCACGGGCATAAGAAACGATGCCGATTTCATCGCCCGAACGGGGCGCGCTGGCGATGGGGAACGGCTTGACCCAAGGGTGCCGGATTGGGCGCGCGAGGGTCAGGATTGCGACATCTGTGGCGACGTGGCTGACGTTCGTTTCTTGGCCGACATGCTGGTAATCAGGGTGGACATAAGCGGCGCTAATATTGCGGCTTGCCTCGGCGCGACCATTGCGAAGACCGGCCTCGAACACAAAGCGATCAGCGGGGATCAGCGAGCCGTCAGCGCGATAAATACAGTGGGCGGCGGTGAGGATTGTCACCTCATCGATCAGAGCAGCGGTGCAGAACCCCTGGTCGATTATATCAAGCCTGCCGACGCCTTCCCAACCGCGGCTATTCACACCCGTTTGCAATGACACAAGCGGGGTGTCTTGGGCCGTCAGAGGGCCACAAAGCAAAACGAATATGAGTGTAAGCCAGCGCAATTTATCGTCCTAAGGCATTTGATTTCAATGCCGCGTTATAAGCATTGTGCGGCAAGAATGTGGCATCAACGCAATATTGGTACGTGACCTGACGGCGGATTGTTCGGGCTCAGGGCCGGTGGTTTGGGCCCGCCTGTCGCCCAATCAAGCAGCTCAACAGTATGGACAATGGGGATGCCTGTGCCGCCGCCGATTTGCATCATGCATCCGATATTGCCAGCCGCGATAATCGCTGGTTCTAGGGCCTCGAGCGTCTCGACCTTGCGGGATTTGAGCTGGCTGGAGATTTCGGGCTGCATCAGGTTGTAGGTGCCCGCTGACCCACAACAAAGGTGGCTATCGGCGGGTTCAAGAACGGTAAAACCAGCCCGTGTCAGCAGCGTTTTCGGGTGTGTCTTGATCTGTTGGCCGTGCTGCAGCGAACAGGCCGCGTGATAGGCGACTTTGGTCTGTTGATCCGGCAATTGCGGCATGTCGAGGGTCATCAACACCTCGGATACATCACGCGCGATGGCGCTGACGCGGGCGGCATCGGCAGCCAGATCAGTATTGCGGAACATATGGCCGTAGTCCTTGACTGTGGTGCCGCACCCAGAGGTGTTGATCACGATGGCATCAAGGTCGCCAGTGTCCATTTCGCGAACCCAAGCGCGGATGTTTTGCGAGGCGGCGGCATGGCTTTCGCTCTCCTTGCCCATATGATGGGTCAGCGCGCCGCAACACCCCTGCCCGTCGGCGATCACCACCTCAGCGCCGAGGCGGGTGAGCAAACGAATGGTTGCATCGTTGATGTCGGTGTTCAGGGCGCGCTGGGCGCAACCGGTCATGAGGGCGACGCGCATCTTTTTATCTGCGGCAGGGAACGTCTGTGGATCGTCATTGCGGCTAACGGGGGGAATATGTTTGGGGGCCATGTCAAGCATCGCACGTAGGCGAGGGTCAGGCATAAGACGAGCGAATGGCTTACCTAATTTTGCGCCAAGCAAAGCGAGGCGGAACCGTTTGGGGTAGGGCAGGATACGGGCCAGCAACCAGCGAAGGGCGCGGTCGGACAATGGGCGTTTATAGTTGTTTTCGATATAGGCGCGGGCATGATCGACGAGGTGCATATAGTGCACGCCAGAGGGGCAGGTTGTCATGCAGGCGAGGCAGGACAGGCAACGATCCACATGGAGCACGGTTTTGGCGTCAGGCTCGCGTTCGTTTTCGAGCATATCCTTGATCTGATAGATGCGGCCACGGGGGCTATCCAACTCATCCCCGAGGATTTGATAGGTTGGACAGGTCGCAGTGCAAAACCCGCAGTGCACGCAGGCGCGAAGGATTTCGTTGGCGCGTTTGGTGCCTGGATCGGTCAGCTGCTCGGGTGTGAAATGTGTTTGCATCAGCCCATGATCCCTTGATTTAGAATGCCGCGAGGGTCGAATTTATTGCGTAGACCTTGGGTGATGGCCGCAAGCGGTGCTGGTTGGGGTTGAAAGGTGGGCGCGTCCGTGGTGCCGCGGATCAGCGTGGCGTGGCCGTTAAACTGGCCCAGTTTTTTACGCAAGTCGCCGCCATCAGTGAGCGCCCAAATCAACCCGCCGCCCCAATCGTATTGCACCGCTTTGGCATCCATTCGCGCGACAATTTCGGCAGCATCGGACGGTTTGACAGACAGCCGCCAAACATCGCCTGACTGCCCTGCAAACGCCGTCACATCGCGCACAGATCCCCACCCTTTGGATGTGCCGTAACCGTCCGCTGTGTCGCCCATTTGCACGGTGGCCGCGCCAAAGGGCCGGAGCATGTCGCACAGTTTTTGCGCCCGATAAGCGACGGATTGTTCAAACCCTTCGATGCGGATCATAGTTACGGGCGCGCCATCCATACCGCGCGGCAAATGCGCGGCGCCAGTGACGTCAAACGGTGAGCCGAGCGCGGATGACATGGCGGCAATGGCCTGAGTGTCATCAAGGCCGCTGAGCAAAATGCACGCCGTATTAGCCGTATCCGGAAGCACCTTAAGAGATACTTCGGTCAGCACGCCGAGGGTGCCGTAAGACCCTGCGAACAGCTTGACCAAATCATATCCGGTCACGTTTTTCATCACGCGCCCGCCGTTTTTGACTGTGTTTCCTTGGCCGTCCACAAACCGGACACCCAATAGAAAATCACGGCAGGCCCCGACAGAAATGCGGCGCGGGCCTGAGATATTTGCAGCAACGACCCCACCGATCGTAGGCTCTCCCGTGGTATCGAGGAGCGCGCGATGGTCCATCGGTTCAAACGCGAGGCGTTGGTTTTGCTCGGCAAGTGCGGCTTTGATCTGGGACTCTGGGGTGCCTGCCTGGGCTACGATTGTTAGCGCACCGGGATCGTAAAGGGTTATTCCCGACAGGCCGGAAGTCCGCAGATCAGTACCAGAGATGCGATCTGTTAAGCCACGCGTGCCGCCGCCGATGATCCGCAGGGGAGAGGTGGCTGATTTGATGGCTTCGGAGAGTTCAGTTTCAGAGGATGGGTTAATTTGCATTGTGGGCAGCGCTTGCATCAAGAGGGAATACTTTGGCGGGGTTTAACAGCCATTGGGGGTCGAACACGTCTTTGACGTTCATCTGGGCTGTCAGATCAACTGGCGCGTATTGCACATGCATCAGGTCGCGTTTTTCAATGCCGACGCCATGTTCGCCGGTCAGGCAACCGCCGACCTCGACGCAGAGTTTCAGGATTTCGGCGCCGAAAGCCTCGCAGAGTTCAAGCTGTCCGTCCTCGTTTGCGTTGAACAGGATCAAAGGGTGCATGTTGCCGTCGCCAGCATGAAACACGTTGCCGACGTCGAGGCCGAATTCTTTGGACATTTCACCAATACGGCGAAGAACATAAGGTAGCTCGGACACGGGGATAGTGCCATCAAGGCACATATAGTCATTGATCTGCCCCATTGCGCCAAAGGCGGATTTGCGGCCCAGCCAGATACGGGCTGCTTCGTCCTCTGTTTTGGCCTCGCGCAGTTCAACCGGATTGTGGCGCTTGGCAATATCGAGGATGAGGGCGAGTTGTTCGTCAATTTCTAAGGGTGACCCTTCGACCTCGACGATGAGCAGGGCCTCGCACATTGGATAACCTGCCTTGGCGAAATTTTCGCAGACTTCGATGCAGGGGCGATCCATGAATTCGATTGCGACGGGCAGGACGCCTGCCTTGATGATGTCAGACACGCAGGCGCCTGCGACCTCAGAGCTGTCAAAACCCATCAGCACGGGGCGCGCGCCTTCGGGTTTGTGCAGGATGCGCAAGGTGGCCTCGGTTACGACGCCAAGCTGGCCCTCTGATCCGCAGATCACGCCCAGCAGATCAAGCCCGCTAGCATCCAGATGTGCGCCGCCGATTTCAACAATTTCGCCGTCCATCATGACCATTGTGACGCCCATCAGGTTATTGGTGGTCACGCCGTATTTCAGGCAATGCGCCCCGCCGGAATTCATCGCGATGTTGCCCGCGATGGCGCAGGCCAGCTGGCTGGATGGATCAGGGGCGTAAAAAAAGCCATTTTGTTCGACGGCACCAGTTACCGACAGGTTTGTGCGGCCGCTTTGCACGCGGATGTAGCGGTCGGCGTAGTTCGTCTCGATCACGCTATTCATTTTGGACACGCCGAGGATGACGCTATCGGCGGTGGGCAATGCGCCGCCCGCAAGCGACGTGCCCGAGCCGCGGGGCACGACAGGCACACCCATGTCATGACAGATGCGCAGAACGGCGCTAACCTCGTCAGTGGTCGCAGGCAATACAGCGCAAAGCGGCGGGCAGCGATAGGCCGTCAGCCCGTCGCATTCATAGGCCTTGGTCTCCACCGGATCGGAAATGACGGATGCGGTCGGCAGCACCTTGCGCAGGCGGGCCACGATTTCGTCCTTGCGAGAGATCACAAAGCTGCTGGGGGTTGGCATATCCATGGCGTCACCTGTTTTGCGGAATAATAGAAACGTAGTGCTGGATTTATGTGATGGCAAGCAAGCGCATGTCGGCCTAGACTGTAGAAATGACGATGACAGAAATATTCTATGTACTGACCTTTGCCGACTGGCTTGCACTGGCGCTGATGCTGGGACTTTGGTTCAGCCTTGGGTGGTTGATCGAACACCCACCCAAATCAAGGCCATCGGTCACGGTGCTGATGTCACAACGCCGCAGCGATTGGATGCACGTGTTTGTGCATCGCGAGCCGCGCATTTTCGACAGTCAAATCCTAGCGAGCCTACGGCAAGGCACTTCATTCTTCGCATCGACCTGCATTTTTGCCATCGGCGGTGTGTTGGCGTTGATTAAGAATACCGATCCGTTAAGAGGGGTCGCGGCCGAGGTGGCGATGGTCGTGACGCCCGCGCTGGTTATTCAGATTAAGCTGGCGTTTGTTGCGTTGTTCTTGACCAATGCGTTCCTAAAATTCGTGTGGGCCAATCGCGTATTCGGATATTGCGCTGTGACGATGGCGGCAGTGCCCAATGATCCGTCCGACCCACAAGCGCATAAGGTCGCGGCACAAGCGGGTGAATTGAACATTCGCGCGGCGATGAATTTCAATCGTGGGCTCAGGGCGATGTATTTCGCGCTGGGCGCGTTGGCTTGGTTACTTGGGCCGTGGGCGCTGGGCGTCGCGACGTTAGTTGTGGCTTGGGTGGTTTGGAGCCGTGAATTTGCATCCATTCCGCGCCAGATTTTGCTGGGAAAGCATTGATGCGGTTTGCATGGCTCATAGCTGTAATCGCGGCGCCTGTTTTTGCTGATGAGCCGGTGATTGAACGGGTCACAGCCACAAAAGGCGGGGACGGTTGGCGGTTTAACGTGACGTTGTCGCACCCTGATACGGGGTGGAAGCATTACGCCGATGGTTGGGCTGTTGAGGACGAGCAGGGAAAACAATTGGGCCTGCGCGTGCTGGGCCATCCTCATGTTGAAGAGCAACCGTTCACGAGATCGCTCGGCGGTGTTAATATCCCCAGCGGCGTTGGAACAGTCTATGTCAGAAGCCGTTGCATCGTGGATGGGTGGTCGCAAACGAGGTATCAGGTCACATTGCCCAAAAGCTAAGGGGTTGAACGACGACCTTCGCGCAGCCAAGCACCGATGATGAACAAGGCTGCCAGAATCAGATAAGCCCATGACGGCAATAATGCCCGCACGCTAATCTGGGCCGATTGATATGCACCGCGAGGGGTAATGCCGATCCAGCCGCGCCCAGATGCGGGGCGGCCTGCACGCACCGTGCGAACATCAAACCCGCCATCTGACAAACGCAATGTGCCACCGCCAGTGCCGGACCCTGCAGCAAGAATAAGCGCGTCAGTGGCAATGGTTTGTTCAAACTCGCGGGGGGCGGCGGGGCCGATCCCGATGACAGAGCTATTGTCCCCTTCGGTCAGGCGGTAAAGTCCGGTTTGCGGCGCATTCCAAAGAGCCTCGAACCGACCGGGGGACGTTTCGGTCAAGGTAACGGTTGTTTCGGACCCATCAGGGCCAGTCACGGTGACGTCGCCAATGTCTTCGGCCAATGTGCGCCGAATGATGCGCATGGTTTGGCCCGTTGGTTCGGCCCAAAGCGCCTCTTCTTCGAGGTCGGGTTCTTTCATCATCCAATGGGCAAGTCGGCGCAGCAATTCAAGCTGTGGGCCGCCGCCTTCAAACCCGCGATCCCAGAGCCAAGATTGATCAGAGGCAATCAAAGCGACACGGCCATTGCCAACGCGGTTGAGCGATAGCAATGGTCGATCCTCGAACCCCGACATGACGGTCGTGGCCTCGGGAGGGACGATCACATCAACATGGCGGAACCAACGGCCCCAACCGGGTGATCCGTCAGCGCGCGGCGGTGCGAACTGATCCAATCCTTCGGTCACTGGGTGCCGTGCCCCGAGGTCCGTGATCTGGGGCACGAACGGCTGTTCAAACACGCGGGCGGTGGGATTGCCAGGGATGATTGCGCCAAGCGGAGAGCGGTAGATGCTTTGCGCGCCACCATATTCGGGGCCTGACGATACCAGCACAGCGCCGCCATTACCGACGTAATCGCTGATTGAGACAAAGTATTCGGCAGGCAAGATGCCACGGCGGGAATAGCGATCGAAAATGATCAGGTCGAAGTCGTTGATTTTTTCGAGGAACAGTTCGCGCGTTGGAAATGCGATCAGGGATAATTCGTCCACTGGCACGCCGTCTTGTTTTTCGGGCGGGCGAAGAATGGTGAAATGCACGAGGTCGACAGCGGCGTCGGATTTCAGAAGGTTGCGCCAAGTGCGTTCGCCAGCATGAGGCTCGCCCGATACCAAAAGCACGCGGAGCCGGTCACGAACGCCGTTGATTTGCACAACGGCGGCATTGTTGCGGTCGGTCAATTCGCCCGCAAGTGCCGGTGTCGAGAATTGCAGGACGTTCATGCCGCCATGGCCGAGATTGACCGGCACGTCGACGTCTTGGCCAAGGGGCAATTCGAACAGCAGAGGGGGATCACCGTCGATTGCGATGTTAAGCTGTGCAAATGATGTGGTTGAAGGTGCAGCGCCTTGGTCCTCTATCCGCAATGTCAGGGTGACGGGTTCGCCCAAAATCGCGAACGCCGGCGCGTTTTTGACAATCAGGCGCCTGTCCCAATCATCGGGCTGGCCCGTCAATAGCCCATGGATTGGGGCGGGCATATCAGGGGCGAGGTCAAGATCGTGGATGCGACCATCGGTCAGCGCGATAATGCCTGCGATGCGCGCCTTTGGCTCCTCGGCGAGGGCTGCGGAAAGGGCGGTCATAAGCTGCGTGCCACCGTCGCCCACAGCGTCGGGAACGGTGATTTCGCGCAATTCAGTATTCGGAATGCCCGCGATTTGAGAGCGCAGTATTTGCAGGCCGGTTTGCGATTGATCCGCACGGTCCGAAATGCGCTGGCTGGCGCTTTGGTCAGTGATTGCAATGACAATGTCCGAAAGTGGTGTCCGGTCCTCACGTTGCAGCGACGGGTTGGCGAGGGCGAGCAGAACGGTGATGGCTATCAGTCCACGCAACCACCAACCAGCAAGCCTGCGCCAAATTGCAATGCCGATTGTGAGGGTAGACAGCACCATCAGCGAATAGAGAAGCGGTGCGGATATAAGGGGATCAAGGAGCAGTGTATCAGTCATGTCATTGCCCCAACCGATCAAGCAATGCGGGCACATGCACTTGGTCGGATTTGTAGTTGCCTGTCAGAACATGCATGATCAAATTGACACCAAAGCGGCGCGCAAATTCACGTTGCCGTTCACCCGCTTGGCCGCGACCTACAGGGAACATCGGATCACCACGGTCATTCACTGCCCAAGCACGCGCCCAATCATTGCCGCCGATGACGACTGGCGTGACACCATCGTTGGCAGTGGCGAACGGCAAACCATCGGTAGGAACAGAAAGCGGTGCTGCCTCGACCCAGATGTCGCGACTGGCGTAGCGCCCGGGAAAGCTTTGCAGGAGATAGAATGTACGAGTGAGAACATGATCGTCGGGGACCGGTTCGATCGAGGGGATGTCGAGGCCAAGGGCAATCGCGCGGAGTTTGCGGCCTTCGGGACTGCCTGATCCAAAGCGGGCGGTATCGGCGTCACGAGTGTCGAACAAGATCATGCCACCGCTGCGAAGGTAGCGGTTTAATTTGGCGTAACCGTCACGGCTTGGCGTTGGTTGTGTGTCAATGACAGGCCAATAGATGAACGGAAAAAACGCGAGCTCATCTGTTTCAATATCAACACCAATTGGCGGCTGCGGTTCGATTGACGTGCGGCGGAACAATGTTTGGTTCAGGCCCGTCAGGCCAGCGGCGGAAATAGTGTCAGTTTCGTCGTCGCCTGTGATGACATAGGCAAGGGCAACCTGAGCCGTGGCGCGGGTCGCGAAGTCATCAGGCGATTGTGCCTGTGAGGGGGAGGGCATGGTATTGAGCAAGAGCATAGCCGCGACGACAGATGCGGTGGATTGACGAGCGCCAAGTAACCTGCCGCCAAGCCAAAGCGACGCGATCACATCAATGGACAGCAGGATCAAAGCGGCGGCAAGTAGCGCGCCCTTGAGCGGTTGTTCAGCGATTTGGCGTAATCCCTCGACGGGGATGCGCGACGGCCATGCCGCAGCAGTCAGGGTGGCATCATCATCCATCACGTTCAGCGCGATTTGTTGTTGGTCGTTGCGGTACAGCCCGGGGGGTAAATCGGGGCCGATAATTGCCGATAGCAGCAGGTCACCCGCCACGCCGGATATGTCGCCGCTCTCCTGTAGTCCGCCAAACCCGTCGAGGGATTTTTCAGAAACCCAAGTCGTGCCTGCAAGGGCGGTTGCCTCTGGTGCGATGGGGCGGGTGGATACGGCAAGACGGTCGAGCATTTGCACAAACAGACCAGACAGCGGCAAGTTGGACCAGCCTGCATTTGCAGTGACGTGGAACAAGACGACTTGACCCTGACCGAGCGTTTTGCGGGTGACCAGAGGCGTGCCATCTTCGAGCTGGGCAATCACACGAGAGGCGAGCGTCGGATCGGGCTGCGCCATGACTTGCGTGCTGACAGATACGTCAGGGGGGACCGGCAGGCCAAAGAAGGGTGAAGTGTCAGTGAATGGCGCGAGGCGTTTTGGCGCACCCCAGCTCATTGCGCCGCCGATGCTGCGCCCACCGGTGCGCAAGCGAACCGGCAAGAGCGGGTGTTCACCGTCGCGGCCCTGATCCGTTGCGGCGAGAGACGGGCCAGCGAACCGCACCAAAAGCCCGCCATTTTCAACCCATGTTTGCAGCGATGCACCCGTGCTTGGGGAAAAGCTAGCGACGTCAGCGAGGATAATTGCGTCAGGGCTGGCGAGCAGAATGTCGTCGATTTCAGCCTCGATCAGATCGGCGCTGGGCGACAGGGCCTCGCGCAGGTAATGGAGCGGCGACAGCAGGTCGAGCCCCTCGCGATTGGTGCGCCCAGCGAGCAACGCGACCTTGCGACGCCGCAGGCTATCATCAGCGAGCGTCACAGCACCGGCAGAGCGATTGCCAGTAAGTTCAAAACGCGTGACGCGATTGCGAAGTTCTGGCGGCAAAGTCATGCTGACCCGCGCCTGATCGTCACCTGCAGCAAAGGTAAAACGGGTGGTTTCTAGGCGGCGTTCGATGCCTGCGGGATCACGCCCTATCGCGGTGACATCTATGTCTGCGGCGGTACCTGCCTGTGACCGGCTGGCGTCCAGGATGATGTCGCCGTCTTGGTATCGTGCGGGGTGGAGGGCGAAAATCTGGCGCGGGGATTGGAAAACGCGCAAGGTGCCGAGCGCCTCGAAGGTGGTGATGAGATCGGATCGACCTGCGTAATCGAGGCCGTCAGCGATCCAATATGTCTCGAACGAAGGAGTGTCGGCAAACCATGTGGCGGTGTCAGCCGATGGCTGCCAAGCCGCTGGTTGTAGGTTGGCCAATGTTGACCGTAGCGTATCGGCGCTGACGAATTGCAAAGGGCCGACAGGCAAGCGGGTCAGGGGCACAATCGCTGTCGGGCGACCTTGGCGTGATGCCTCGGCCAATAGGCCATCGATCCGTTCGATATGGGATTGCCAAACAGGTGCGCCGGCCCAAGTCGCATCAACCGCGATCACAAGATTTCCGGTGCCGGATTGTTGCTGGGTCGGGTTCATCACGGGGCCGGAAAGCCCGATAATCAGCGCCGCAACAGCCAAGAGCCGCAGCAACAACAACCACCAAGGCGTGCGGTCCGATTGGGTTTCGTCATCGGTAAGGCCAAGCAACAATGCGACACCGGGAAAGCGGCGGGTGATCGGCGCAGGCGGCACAGCGCGCAGGATCAGCCAGAGGATCGGCAACGCCAAAAGCCCCAACAGGAGCCAAGGGTTGGCAAAAGCAATGGGGCCGAGCGCGATCATGAACGGTGTGCCAATGCACTGTAGATCGTGAGGAGAGGCGTCATCGCTGGTTGATCGGTGTGGTGTGAAACAACCTGCCAACCTGCAGATCGGGCCAGTTGATGCAGTGCGTCCTTGCGTGCCGCAAGTTTGGCGAGATAGCGCGTCCGCAAAGCGGAGGCTTGGAGTGTTTCGTGCTGCATTGCCCCTGTCATCGAGGTAAATACTGTGCGGCCATAAAACGGAAACGTCTCTTCTTGGGGGTCGAGGGTTTGGACAAGAATGCCCTTGATGTTGCGATCAACGGCCTTGGCCATCAGATCGCGAAGCGGGGCCAGATCACCAAGAAAATCACTGATACAGACCATCCGAGATTGAGGCACAAGCCCGTCATCCGTAGGGGTGCCGAAATCAGCGGTGTCATCTGAAATAAGGCCAGCAGCCAGTTTTTCGATGTTCCCCGATCCGCGCCCAGAGCGAAGCCCGCCAATCAGGCCAAACCGTTCGCCACCTTTGTTTAACAAGATAGCCGTAGCCAGTGCCAAGAGCCGAGCACGGTCACGTTTGGTTGGCAGCGCATCCGCCGAGTGGAATGTCATTGATTGCGAGTTGTCGGCCCATAGCAACACTGTCTGGGCGATTTGCCATTCTTTGTCTTGGACAAATGCATCGTCGCTGCGCGCGGAACGACGCCAATCTATCCGGCGTAAATCATCGCCAGCCTGCGCTGGGCGATATTGCCAGAAGTCATCGCCCATGCCCGCACGTCTGCGCCCGTGATCACCCAATAGCACAGTAGCCGCCAAGTGACTTGCATCGGCCAAAAGCGCGGGCAGCGGGCTGGCAAGCGATTGTGCGCTTGCGCGGAGGGTCGTGGGTTGGGTCAAGCGACGGCGGCTTTGGTTTGTGTGATATTTGTGGTCACGTCATTGATCAAATCGGTGACATTGTGCCCTGCTGCACGTGCTGCAAATGTCAGCGCCATGCGGTGTTCCAATACGGGCACGGCCATTGCAGCGATATCATCAGCCGAAGGTGCCAGTCGCCCATCCAGCAGTGCATGCGCGCGAACCGTCAACATCAAAGCCTGTGCCGCACGAGGGCCCGGCCCCCATTGCACATGATCACGAACCATCTGTGACGCGTGATCGTCGGGGCGGAAAGCACGGACCAGATCAAGGATCATTTCGACGATGTTTTCGCCCACGGGCATTTGGCGGAGCGTATTTTGTGCGGCGATCAGTTCGGCGCTGGTAAACACGGCGGTCGATTTTTCCTCGGTCACGCCGGTGGTGGCGATCAGGATGTCGCGCTCGGTCTGGCGGGTTGGGTATGGAACGTCGATTTGCACGAGAAAACGATCAAGCTGCGCCTCTGGCAGGGGATAGGTGCCTTCTTGTTCGATCGGGTTTTGGGTGGCCAATACATGGAAGGGGGTATCAAGGGGGCGGTGTTCGCCAGCGATCGTGACCTCTTTTTCCTGCATCGCCTGAAGCAGCGCGGATTGCGTGCGGGGGCTGGCGCGGTTGATTTCATCGGCCATCAACAGCTGGCAAAAAATCGGTCCCTCGACAAAGCGAAACGCACGGCTGCCGTCGTCTGCCGTGTCGAGGATTTCGGAACCGAGGATATCAGCAGGCATCAAATCAGGCGTGAATTGAACGCGGTTGCCGTGAAGGCCCATCACAGTAGACAATGTATCAACCAGTCGCGTCTTGCCCAAACCGGGCAATCCGACGAGCAGGGCATGACCGCCGCAAAGTAGTGCTGTGAGCGTCAGATCAACAACCTTGGGCTGGCCAATGAACCTGCGCCCGATGCTGGTACGAGCGTCAGACAATTTATTGGCAAGCGTTTCGATTTCTGCGACCAATTGATCGGGGTTTGTCATGACAATGCTCCTGTTCGAGATATATAGTCATAACAGCAGATATCGCATTTGACCCCAATGGCAAAAACAATGACCGGACAAAAGATCGTGACCACGACGGCAGAAAACATCGCATCAGCAGCAAGAGCGGCCCAAAAGGGCGGTTTGCCGCCTGTTCATCTATGGAATCCGCCGTTTTGTGGCGATTTGGATATGCGCATCGCGAGGGATGGAACGTGGTTCTATTTGGGCACGCCCATTGGCAGGCCAGAACTCGTGCGCCTGTTCTCAACAATTCTACGCCGCGATGGGGATGATTATTTCCTTGTGACCCCTGTGGAAAAGGTCGGGATTAAGGTGGATGACGCACCGTTTGTTGCGGTGGATTTCAACCGCAAAGGCGATGATCTGGTGTTTGAGACGGGCGTCGGCGATACTGCAATTGCAGGCCCAGAGCATCCGATCCGCGTTGTAAGGGACCCTGAAACAGGCGAGCCGTCACCCTATGTGCTGATCCGCGCGAACCTAGAGGCATTGATAGATCGCAAGTCATTTTATCGGCTCGTGGACATCGGAGAAGAGGCCGATGTTGATGGTGTGCGGTGGTTTGGCGTGCGTTCGGGGGGCGAATTTTTCGGGATCATCCCAGCCGACGAGTTAGGGTAATGCCGCAGTTTTGCGCCAACTTGACGATGTTGTTTACGGAATACCCGTTCTTGGAGCGGTTTGCGGCTGCAAAGGCCGCGGGATTTGATGCAGTCGAAATTCTGTTTCCTTACGACGTTGCGGCACCGGAAATTATCAGAGAGCTAAAGCGGAATGACCTGACGCTGGCGCTGATCAACTGTCCGCCACCGAATTATGTTGATGAGCCGCGGGGCTTTGCCGCGGTCGCGGGATCAAGGTTTAGAACTGATTTTAAGCGGGCGTTAAGAGTGGCCAAAGCCCTTGGTGCGCATCATTTACATCTGATGGCAGGCGTTGCTGATGGCCAAGATGCACTGTCCGTTTTTCGCGATAATTTGGCGTGGGCGGCTGGTCAGGCCCCAGAGCAAAGCCTGACGATCGAACCGATCAATCGTGACGATATGCCGGGTTATTTCTTGGCAGATTTTGATGTTGCTGCTGATATAATTCGTGATGTGAACGCCCCAAACCTGCGCCTTCAGTTTGATGCATATCATGCGCAGAAGATCGAGGGAGATGCGGTGGCTGTCTGGCAGAAACACAAGGACATCGTGGCACATGTGCAGGTCGGTCAGACACCCCACCGTCACGAACCGGATGCGGGTGAGATCGATTATCCTGCGTTTTTTGACATGCTTGACCAAGACGGTTTCACAGGTTGGGTAAGCGGTGAATACCACCCAGCGGGCCGCACAGAGGAGGGGCTAGGGTGGATTGTTGGGTAAGTCGCTAAAGAATATCTCATTTTGGTCATGATATCGGCACGTTGATGTTAGAAAACCTCTTAGGAATGGTGTGAATACCAGATTCGAAATGAGGGCGTCAGAACGATGTACGATATTGGTATGATGATGAATTGGCTGCTGTTTGGCGTCGGTCTTATTGGACCCGGTCTGATCGATGCCCTCTTTGGTTCAGAGGATGAAAATGGGGAAAGCCAAGACGAAAATGTCGGCGAAACGACCATCCTTGGTAGTGAAGATGATGTGTTCGAAGGGACAGCGGAGGACGACACCATTTATGGCATGACCGGTGACGACTTTTTGCTCGGTGCTGCAGGTGATGATTATGTCGAAGGCAATGTCGGTAATGACACCATTTTTGGCGGACTGGGTGACGATGTGATCTCTGGTGGCGGTGGAACGGATACGCTCTATGGGGGCGAGGGCAATGATCTATTGTTCAGTGACCGCGCAGATGATGAAGCAGAATGGACACGTGGCGATACGGAAATGCTCTTTGGTGGAAGCGGCGACGATATTCTATTTTTTGGGGGGGATGATACAGCGGAGGGCGGCAGCGGCGCTGATACATTCGGGATGATTCATACCGAAGAGGGCCCCTCTCAGATCGTCGATTTTGACCCAATTTTGGACGATGCAATACTTTATGTGGACGGGCTCGATGAGGCAACCGAGGAACCGACGGTTCGCATTGAGAACGACATAGCTGAGGAAACGACTACAGTTTATTTGGACGACGACCCAGTCATTGTTTTTGGGGGGTTATTCTCTTCTGAGGAGATCGACCTGACAGTTGCAGACACCAATACAATTGATTTTGCGCGGTAGCCCTGAACTGTCCGTCATCATATAGTTTGGGACAGTAGGCGTTTTGACTTTGAAGAGTCATCG
>CAXHZK010000022.1:0-34234 GCA_964021915.1 uncultured Roseobacteraceae bacterium
TGACTCTTCAAAGTCAAAACGCCTACTGTCTCAAACTATATGATGACGGACAGGCTACCCAGGTGGATCGGGCCTCACGTCCGGCGCCGTTTTCGGCCGCTGTGCCGGCCAAGGGGCTGCACGATGATTATTCACGTAGCCAAGGAAAAGCAATTTACCGTGTCCCAAGATCGCTGAGATTCAGGCCGCAAAAAACCAAAACTTGCGGCAAGGGACGGATCGCAAATCTTATACGGCATGCGATCGCCCGTTGATCTCAAAGGAGATTGCACAATGTAATCCAATAAAGCGATTAGGAAACGAGGAGCTATTCATACACTCAGGAGAGCGATGACCTTCAAAGTCAATCCGCCCTTTACCTTAAATTATATGATCACGCATAATTAGTCTAAGTCCGACTAATAAACACATGATCAATGTCTTGAACAGAACGAGCGTCAAACGTGTTGTTCCGGATTTTATTGGTGATCAATCTGGCGCGCTCACGAGCGCGATGCACAGTAGCGTCAACAGTATCAAATTCGCCTTCGGAATCACGGAACAAGCGCGCAACTGAAACTTTCACCGCGATATGTTCCTTTGTAGGATAGCGAAGATCGCTTCGCGAGAGCTCAGTATCTACTAATATTTGAACCTCTTTGTGGAACCCAGGCTTGTCTACAGCCAGTTTCATAACAAAGAAGCATCCTGACCCCGCATAGGTGAAGTGGCAGCGTTCAAATTGCAACGCGACAGAGATCGTTTTGTTCACCTCTGACAGAAGTTTAAGAAAATCTTTGTGCGCAGTTAATTCGAAATACTCGTTCGCCCCGCTTACTCTAACGACTGCAAAACCACCAAAGCGAAACTTGCTGCGGTCCATTTGATCTATGTAGTTTTTGAAAGCCGATCGCTCTAGAAACCCAATGACGCCTGCAAAACTAACGGGGTCTTCAAACGCGAGATGAAGCCCGTCAGAATCCTCTTGCAGAACCTTATCTTCTGAAACGATTTTGCGGTGGATTTCAGTAGCTTTTTCAACCCGTTTGACAAGGTTTTCAATCTCAAAAGGCTTCATGATATAATCATTTGCACCGGCAGAAAATGACTGTTCGATATAGTCCCGATCAGACATCGCAGTCAGCATCAGGATCGGCGTGCGCTTATATATCGGCATCACCCGCAGCAAGGCACAAAGTTCCAGGCCGTTCATCTGCGGCATTTGGATATCAAGAAGAAAGCAATCAAACGGAACTTCAGAATTGTTGACCTTGGCCAACGCCTCTTGGGCGTCGTTTGCAACTTCAACGTTCTTGAAGCCCAAGGCGTTTAAAGTCAGCTGAAGCAGTTGGACAATCGACGGCTCGTCGTCAACGACCAGAATCTTCATTTCTGAGTTTTCGATTCTACGTTCATCGGCAGAATTTTCAAACATTGAGACCATTTTGTTCACGCTTCTATTGTTATCTTAATAAATTCCTAACGAGTGGAATTGTCATAAATGAGGCTGAAATATGAAAACTGTCTGACTTCAGCGCCTATGAATTCATACTGTAAAAACTACCAATAGAGTGTTCTTGGCTCATTTTGACCACAACAGAGCGACAGAAATGGCAGATAAGGTGTCAACGTAATAGCCCGTCCTAGACGGTCAGAGTGCAAGCGATTCAAAGCGCTTAAAACCGCACTCCTGCCAAACTGCGCATAGTCTGGTCAGAATTGCGCTGACGAAGGCAGAACTATTTCCCCGAGAATTGGCCATGACCTATTCAGTCTGATTAAGCTACTTTGTATCGAAGGGGCAAAGTAGCGGATATTGAAGCCCGGATAACGACATCATTTACACGGAGAACAAGTTCGCTGAAAAATCATACCCATTGTTAAGTAGATGCCGACCGATTGCCCTTGGCACAAAGCTTAGGGCTGTCGCAAATCTTATCACAGCACAATCCACGATCGTTACGGCCAAAATATCAAACGGCGGACATAGTTAACAAATATGAGAACTCAGAACGTGACGCGCATGTTCGAACCGGCTGTATCAGCGACGGAAGTGGAAAAGTGGCCCCGCTATTCATTACCAATAAGGAGCGATTACAGCGCTTCGGCCAGAAAAAATCCTACCCGCTTACGGTTTCAAAAATAGGTCAATTTAGACGTCAAAATCGAAGAATGGGCGCTGCTTACAACTTCGTGAGGCCGCATGGCGCGCACAATGGCCAAACCCCATACGACGCTTTTTGACAAAAAATACAGTAGCCGCACAAATGCGCTAGGTGTCTACCGTTTCTACAAACCAGTGAGATACTGTCCGCCTCCTGAATCTTAGAGTCGCGCAGAACCTTTACCGCGGAGTTGTCTGCAAGCTCCCTTTTTGAAGACGGGGCAGCATTAATGTTGTCATGAGTCGCTAAACCAAGAAAATGGACGACGAGATCTAGCGCTGCCTGATCGTAATCAACCGCTATTATTTTCATCACGCCTCCTGACTCTTTACGCTCCATAACTTTTCTAATTGTCTTCCAGAATTGGGGCTGCATTTTGTCCGGTTAGAGAAATTTGCCCCGCGAAATTCGACGTTTTCGCCTCTTTCTGGCCACTTTTTTCGCGATCTACGGATAGTTTCTTGGAACAAGCCGAGCGCCCCCACCTTTAATCAGTGCCACCGCCTGAGGAGACGAAACATCCTAAGCACTGCCAAAATGGGTTCTACTTGAGTGGCGAGGTTTCATCCGATGGCACATCTGTTGAGGTTTTGATCTCAATGGAGCGGCTAACATGCTCTAAATTCACTAAATTTAGGTTAAAGCTGTGCGTTTCCTTTGTTGCCCTTCAAGAAACAGTTCATGGCAAACAGACATCATTGTAGACAAAACTCTTGTAATATTAACTTCGCAGTATAACGTCCTAAAAAATATAAAGGATTTGCAATGTGCAATTCCAAATCCAACGTTGGAGACTTTGTACTATGTCGGCACGCAATAGCGCTGAAGTGTCAGTGCCAATGGAACTCAATCGTTCGGTGCGTGCCGATTGGAGCGCCTATGCACAAGCCTACGACCTGCTGTCAGAACACAATCCCGCATACCGAGAGTTAATGCAGGAATTTGAGTCATTTCTCGCGACGATCGACACACCGCAGGTGATCTATGAAATCGGCGGCGGTACTGGAAATTACACCGAGATCGCGGCGCGCGCCTTCCCCAACAGCGAAATTCACTTGGTCGAACCCGACGCAGGCATGATCGGGTTTGCAAAAGCTAAATTGTCAGCCCAAACAAATGTCAGTTTCGACAACCTTGCGTTCGAAGACTTCGACGCGCCGGGTACTGCCGATCTCGTCATTTGCGTTCACGCGCTTTACGCAATGCCCGGCCAAGGGCAACGGCTTCACGAATTGCGCCGATTGCTCCGTCCGGGTGGCCTGCTCTTCCTCGTCGATCTTGGCCGTTTCATGGATGTGGCCGACTGGCGTCGATATCTGTTCGCACATCTGAAAAAAGAGCACGGATTGATCGGCGCATTAAAGGTCTTTTGGCAAGGTCGGGAAATCGCCAAGCAGAACGCAACTATTTTCGAGGCACAAAAAAGCGGTGTCTACTGGACGCATACCGCGGAAGAAATCGCCGCGGCAGTCACCGAGGCCGACCTCGAGATTATCATGCAAAAACCCGTTTATCGTGATTACAGCGACCTCCTCGTATGTCGCGCAATGCCGTAATTGTGCCGGGAGGAAACCAAAAATGAACGATAAGGTTATCGAAGCGTTGAAGCACTACCGCTACCGGGTCCTGACTGACAGCGAGGACCTCGAAGAGCTTTATCGTCTGCGATACAAATGCTATCGCGCCGAGCAGTCGATCGCCTCGAATGAGCGCGAAATAATGACCGATGCTTTCGATGAAACTGAAAATTGCGTCCACGTCGCAGTTGAACGAGACGGGAAAATTATGGCGTCGGTGCGCCTACACCTATTGTCCAAACTCTCGCTTGCTTCCCCGTCACTGGAGGTGTTTCCCGAGGTTCTGGACGATATCAAACGTGGACAAACGGTTCTCGATCCGACCCGCTTCGTGATTGATCCGTCTGCCCGCAAGCGGCGCGTTCCATTAAATTTCCTGGCCCTACGGATCCCGTTCCTCGCCACAATGTTTTACGATACCGATTTGGCTCTTGCCACTGTGCGGGTCGAACATACCGCGTTTTACAATCGCTACCTAGGTTATGAACTCGCCTTGAAACCTCGCAGCTATGCAGAATTGCACAAGCCTCTCCAACTTCTGACTTGCAAGGTTCGAGAGCAACGCGACACGGTTCTGGCCGCCACACCGTTTTTCGGTCCCGTAGACGATATTCCGCATTCTAACATTACGTTTCCCACACTAAAGGGGATTTATGTTGCTTCGAAGGAGGGCCGTTTCAAAGCAGCCTGACCGCCCCGGTATGGCAGCACGCCCTCTTCTCCGCGCTTCATTGCGCAGCCGGCGTTCAATTCCGATTTCCGCCTTGGGTTCAAATGGCGAAGTTGATTTTAGACTTCAATTCACAACCCTTCCGAGAACTTTGTTGCGTCCCGCCTTAAGAATGCCAAATTTCAAATACAAAATAATATCACATTTCTAAAATTCAGTTTTTTAAAATTTAGTGCAGACACGGTGAACGAGATGGACCAGAAAGAATTAAATACGACCCGAGCTGGCTGGTTCAACTCTGTCGGTCGTGAACAGCGGATAAAGGATTACATAATCCTTTTGAACCAATTAATTTGGCAGCGGCAGGCGAGCTTTTTCGCAGCGGCCATGCTGGCGATGTTCTACTTCGAGCCTATTTCGACCCTAACATGCTACGTGATTGTTGCGCTCGCCGAAACGCTTGATCAGTCACTCGGACGCCGCTCCAAGGCTTGGGACGGTGAGGATCCAGCGGTTGGGAGAGCGATTCTCAAACGCATTGCTCTCAACACGATCGTCAGCGCGACGGCGATTAGCGTCTTTGTTATCAACATTGCAGTTCAGCAGACATCAGGCGGGCATTTTACCCCACTCTTCTTTCTATTCTCTGCCTCGCTCTTCGCAGCGATGAACAATAGTCAAATTATGGGCATCCTAATTCTCCGCCTTTCCATCTACTCATTTGCGTTCCTTTTCATCGCGTTTCTCGACGTGTTCCGGTATTTTCCGCCGCTCAGTTCCGGAATTTGGTTGGAATTCTTCACGATCATCTTCGTGCTCTACTTCATCGTCGACATATCGATGCAGTTTTACGTCAGGTACCAGGAGCGACTCGACCAGATGAAATTGATCACTGAGGAAAATGAGCGCACCAAGGCCGCGTTGGTTGTAAAGTCGCAGTTCCTGTCCACCGTTAGCCACGAATTGCGCACGCCGTTGACCTCGATCATGGGATCTCTTGACCTTGTCAACCACGGCGCTCTCGGCGAGTTGCCTGAGAACCTAAAGCCCGTAGTCGACATAGCAGCGAGAAACGGGCGCAGGCTTGCAGCTCTGATCGACGACCTCTTAGATCTACAAAAGATTGAAGCCGGCGAGATGGCGTTCAATTTCGAACCCATTGACGCGAATGACCTCGTGAACGAGGCTGTGGATTCCATCGCTGGCTATGCCGGCAACTTAAACATCCGTATCTCGACAGCTTGCTGCGCCGAGGATTGCCGGATCATGGGCGACCACAATCGCTTGATCCAGGTGATGAACAACCTGTTGTCGAATGCTCTGAAATTCTCCAACGAAGGCGGCACTGTGAATGTGCGAGTCGAAGCCCTCGACGCCAACATCCGAATTTCAGTCCAAGACCATGGTGTCGGCATTCCAAAGGGCGCGAAGGATCTCGTATTTGGGAAATTTAGCCAGGTGGATTCTTCCGATGTACGCAAAGTTGGCGGCACAGGCCTTGGTCTCAACATTAGTAAACAAATAGTCGAACGCCACAACGCTACCATCAACTACGATAGCGAACTGGGCGTCGGCTCGACCTTTTACATCGATCTCGACCGCCTGACTGAGAAAGAGGCGGCACAAGCGCCGAAATCGAAACGGTTGTAGAGAACGCTTGAGGCGGTGACATGCCGTTGAAATGGGGTGTCAGGTGTCTACGTTTTTGGATCCAGTTAGAGTATTAACTAAGAGACTGTTTGATGCGGTCTCAACGTTCAGGCTGCGGACTATGAGAATGACACCTAGCGAGAAATTTGTAGAAAAGATCAAGAGAGAGACAAGCAACCGTCTTTTATCCGAATAGGTTCTTCGGATCACGCTAGAACAGCAGCGTGGTAAAAACAGCAGCACGAGTACTGTTATTCGAGATAGCGCGGCGCGTCCTTCACATCCACAACCTTCGAAAAGTCAGTCAAAAATCGTTTTGGCTGTTCAATGCTTTAGCCAAAACCCGATCGACAATCCCAACGCGCATGTCCTGCAACGACCATTGCAGGCTCTTTTCCCGCGGACACTCACGAGCGCGCGCCATGCGCCAGCTTAACATGAGTCAGATCCGCTTCCCAGTTGCGCGCTCTGATTTCAAAGTGCGGAAACCTTTGCGGGCAAATCGCCCAAATAGGCGTGACCTATTGTCCTTAGGTTATGACATCCGGCACCGTCCGCCCAAGCGTTGCCTTCAATCTGGAGATTTCGAACGCCGCTTGGCAAACCGCTTCCAAAGCTTCCTGAGTATCTTGATGAATATCCCCATCATGACCGGAGTATTGTTCCAGATACAACCGTACCGTCGCACCTTGAGTACCAGTCCCCGAAAGCCGGAAAACAGCGCGGCCGCCACCTTCAAAAAGGATACGAATACCTTGATTTCTACTTATTGAGCCATCAACAGGGTCCAGATAAGAAAACTCATCCGCCGTCTTGACCGTTAACCCTGAAACGCTTTGACCTGCAATTTCAGTTAGGTTTTCCCGCAGGCCGTCCATCAATGCGTTGGCTTTTTCCTGGTCGACTGCTTCAAAATCAAATCGCGAATAATAGTCCCGGCCATAGGTTCTCCAGTGATCGGTTACAATGTCCGATACCGAAAGCTTGCGAACAGCCAAAATATTCAACCACAACAACACAGCCCAAAGGCCGTCTTTTTCCCGAACATGATTAGACCCAGTTCCCGCACTTTCCTCACCACAAATAGTGACCTTTTCAGCGTCCAAAAGATTACCGAAAAATTTCCACCCAGTTGGAGTTTCGTACGCTTCGATTCCGAATTTTTCCGCTACCCTATCGCTTGCAGCGCTTGTTGGCATAGAGCGCGCAATTCCCTTCAAGCCCATTGAATAAGCGGGCGCAAGATGTGCGTTTGCCGCTAAAATCGCTAGGCTATCTGAAGGTGTCACATAGACGCCTCGCCCTACAATCATATTACGGTCACCGTCCCCATCAGATGCAGCGCCAATATCAGGTGCAGCCTCGGACATCATCAGGTCCATCAATTCTTTGGCCCAAATCGGGTTGGGATCTGGGTGACCATTGCCGAAATCCTCAAGCGGGATTCCATTTACGACAGTCCCCTTTTTTGCACCTAACGCACCCTCTAGAATTGCAGTGGCATATGGCCCAGTCACCGCATGCATTGCGTCAAATTGCATGGTAAATCCCGCTGCAAAAAGATTTCTGATGGCATCAAAGTCAAACAAGGACTCCATCAGATTTTGATAGTCCGAGACTGAATCGACAACATGGATTTGCAGATCGCCGCGTTGCACAACCCCTGTTTCAGCCAAATTAATATTGTCTGAATCGATGGTGAAATAGCGACTTATCGTCTTGGTCGCCTCAAATATCAGTTCTGTAAGGTTTTCGGGCGCTGGTCCGCCATTTTGTGCATTATATTTGATGCCGAAATCTTCGTTAATGCCGCCAGGGTTGTGGCTTGCAGAAAGGATAAAGCCACCATCAGCTCCGTTCATCCTTATCAGGTGAGACGCCGCAGGCGTCGACAAGATGCCCCCCTGCCCTACAATCACTTTTGCCGCGCCATTACCTGCGGCCATCTTGATTATTGTTTGGATTGCTTGTGCGTTGAAGTAGCGTCCATCACCACCCACAACAAATGTCTTGCCTGCGCCCCCGCCAATTGCATCGAATGTCGCCTGGACAAAATTTTCAAGATACCCTGCCTCCATGAAAACGCGAGTTTTCTTTCGCAGCCCGGAAGTGCCTGGCATTTGTCCTTCAATCGGCGAAGTTAGAATAGATTTAGCAATCATAGGGTCATCTCCATTTATTGGATGTAGCCGAAACTACGCCCAAACTGACATTTTTTCTTCACTGCAAAACGAATGCGGCTAAGGTTTCTGGCTCCACGGAAGCGACTTTGGCCTCAATTCTACGAATTTCAGATTGGCAACTGCGATGAGTATCAATAGTTCGAACCCAGTTCTTCCCATCCGGTGCCGGTGGCAACACGGCCTCACCAATCTCGTCGGCACGGTTAAACACAATGAAAACAGGATCGCCATCAGGTTCATAATTTGGTGCATGTGCCGACGACCTAAGAGTTAAGCACAATTTAGATAGGTTTGGGTCGCGCCATTCGAGTTCTTCTCCTGAAAAATCGGTCCACCTGACGTCAGGCTCCTGATCAATCTTTCGAATATCACCATGTAAAAACCGGCCCTGTCGAACAACTGAATTGCCCTTGCGAAAGTCCGATAGGCTGATGACGAAGGCCTGCAATTCCGCGTCTGTCTTGTTCCAGTTAAGCCACCCAATTTCGTTGTCCTGACAATATGCGTTGTTATTGCCTTTTTGAGAATTCGAAAATTCGTCGCCTGCCAATAGCATTGGCGTGCCTTGCGACAAAAATAGAGTGGCAAGCATATTTCGCTGTCTTTTGCTGCGGATCTTCCGAATTACGACGGAGTCAGTTTCACCCTCTACGCCATTATTGTCGCTATAGTTTGTTCCATGACCGTCGCGATTATTTTCTGTGTTTGCTTCATTATGACGGTTCTCGTATCTGGTCGTGTCGGCAAGTGTAAATCCGTCGTGTGAAGACAAGAAATTCACCGATGCGTTGCTGTTCCGCCCCCTACCGTCAAATTTATCAGCTGAGCCCAAAAGACGCGCGCCAAGTTCCTGAGCACTATGTGCATCACCACGCCAATAGCGACGCACTGTATCGCGATAGCTGTCGTTCCATTCGCCAAATTCATGCGGAAAATTACCAAGCTGATAACCGCCAGGACCAATGTCCCATGGTTCTGCGATCATACGCACTTGGTTTAATACCGGATCTTGCCGCAGGGCATCAAAAAAGCCGCCATGCGGATCAAACCCATGGTCTTCCCTACCCATTGTTGTAGCCAAGTCAAATCTGAAACCGTCAACGCCCATACACTCAACCCAGAACCGCAAACTGTCGAGAACCATCCGCAGAACGTAGGGATGTGATACATTCAATGTATTGCCGCAGCCCGTATCATTGACGTAGTAGCGTGGTTGTCCAGCCGACAAGCGATAATATGATGCATTGTCTAATCCGCGAAAGCATAGCGTCGGTCCACGTTGATCGCCTTCTGCAGTGTGATTATAAACGACGTCAAGAATAACTTCGATCCCTGCGTCGTGAAAGCGGTCCACCATTTGGCGGAACCCCAACAGTCCCTTAGGGCCAAAGTATCTTGGTTCAGGGGTGAAAAAACCAATGGAGTTGTACCCCCAATAATTCCGCAATTTGCGTTCAACCAGAAATTTGTCATCGACAAAACTATGGACCGGAAGCAATTCGATGGCTTGCACTCCGAGTGATTTGAGGTGACCCAACATCGCGTCTGATGCTAAACCCTCATAAGTACCACGAATAGCTTCGGGCACGTCCATATTTGTCTGGGTCGCCCCTTTTGGATGGGCCTCATAAATTAAATCACTTGAAGATTTTGAGTGCGCACCCTTCTTAAAGTTTTCAAAAAGTGCAGGGTCGCTTACGACAGATTTTGGGACAAAGGACGCACTATCACTCGCGTCAAATGACAAATCTTCGGCAGAGGAGGCCGCATCATACCCTAACGTTGCTGGGTCGTTTACCCATTCGCCAAACAGCTCTCTTGCATATGGATCGAGTAATAATTTATTGGGGTTAAACCGATGCCCAAATTCGGGAGCGTAGGTACCATGCGCACGGTACCCATAAAGGGTTCCAACGGGTAGACGTTTCAAATAGCCGTGCCAAATTGGTCCTGTGCGCTCTGGAAGCGCAATGCGCGCGGTTTCGTTTTTTCCATCAGGAGAAAATAAACATAGCTCGATCTTGGTTGCATTCGCAGAAAACACCGCAAAATTAACACCATTACCATCATGAAACGCACCAAGCCGATGCGGGTTGCCACCTAAAATTTCAGTTTCGTTCATAGAATTCTTTCACCGCTCAAGCGCGGAATGGTAAACTTTCAGGTAAGCTGAAGCTGATTGGTCCCAGCCCACGCTATGACGCATTGCACGGCGCATCATCCCAGCCCAAACCTTGGGCTTGGCAAACAGTCTGCATGCACGTGAAATCGCTTGACCAAACATAATTGAATTGATCGGAGCGAACTGAAATCCAGTTGCGCAATTTGAGCGCAATCCAGCATCATTGGCATCAATCACCGTGTCAGCCAAGCCGCCGGTACGCGCAACAATAGGGAGCGTTCCATAACGCAACCCATATAACTGCGTTAAACCACATGGCTCAAACCGCGACGGAATCAAAATTGCGTCACTGCCCGCTTGTATTAAGTGTGAAAGGTTCTCGTCATAACCGATAATTGTTCCAACTGATCCATCATACCGGTTTGAGGCGTCGATAAATGCTTTTTCCAAGTGCGGGTCACCTGATCCCAGAAGCGCAAGACGACCGCCTTGTTCAACCAGATCAGGAAGGCAGTCTAACAGCATGTCCAGACCCTTTTGGGAGGTCAATCGGCTTACGACGCAAAACAGTGGGCCATCGCCCTCTGCCAATCCGAACCGGGCTTCCAACTCCAACCGATTTTTCTTTTTGCCTGCAAGGCGCGTAACCGAATAATTCGCAGCCAAGTTTGGGTCCGTCATCGGGTCCCAAACATCCAAATCAATACCGTTCAGAATTCCGTGGAAATCTTGTTGGCGCTCGCGCAGAACGCCATCTAGCCCCATTCCAAAATCTGATGATAACAGTTCTGCCGAATAAGAAGGGCTAACGGTCGTAATTTTTTGAGCGAACGCCAATCCAGCCTTCAGGAAACTGATTTTCCCAAAATACTCGATGCCATCTCTCGTAAAGAGTTCCGAATTCAACTTGAGTGCTGACAACTGTGTGCTATCGAAAACACCCTGAAACGCAATATTATGTATAGTCATAACAACAGGTGGTGAAGCGCGACCATCTTGCCGCAAATATGCAGGAACAAGCCCCGCCTGCCAATCATGTGCGTTGATAACATCCGGCTTCCATTCACCCAAACCTTCCAGACCTACCTGCGCTCCAACAAAAGAGAGTGCGGCAAATCGCAGATCATTGTCGTGCCAGTCCTGTCCGTCCGCGCCTAGGTAAATATTGCCTGAACGGTCATACAGGTGGGGCGCATCGAGAAGCAGTAAATCTAATCCCTCAGATTGGACTGCGATGACGCTTGCAGGGCCTCCAAATAGATCGTCAAATGACATAACCACTTGGCCCGAGGACGCAGTCTCGGCCAAGGCAGGGTAATTGGGAATTAACACCCGCACACTGATGTCCAAGTTTGCCAACGCCTTGGGTACGGCCCCAATTACATCCGCCAAGCCACCCGTTTTAACGAAAGGTGCGCACTCTGATGCAACAAATAGCAATTTCATTTCACTTACCCAAGTTATCGATCATAGGCTGAGTAATAAGGCAGATACCGTTATCTGTTCGCCTGAAACGTTCACCATCTAGCTTTGCGTTTTCACCGACGACAAGCCCGTCAGGGATTTTGACTCCACGGTCAATTACAACATTTTTCAGGCGCGCGTTGCGACCGATTTCAGCATACGGCATCGCAACGACACCCTTGAGATCAGAATATGACCGCGTTCGCACGCCAGTGAAAAGGAAACATCGGTTGAGTCGTGAACCCGAAATTATGCATCCACCTGAAACCATTGAAGAAACTGCGTGCCCGCGGCGCCCCTCCTCATCGTGGATAAATTTTGCAGGGGCTGTCAGCTCAGAGTATGTCCAAATTGGCCAAGTATTGTCGTATAAATCCAGTTCGGGTTGGAAATCGGTGAGGTCGACATTCGCTTGCCAAAACGCATCGACTGTGCCGACATCTCGCCAATATGGCTTTTCTTCCAGATCCGTCCGAACGCATGACCTGCTAAACGGGTGGGCAATTGCGACTTTATTTCTAACAATATCAGGAATGATATCCCCGCCAAAATCATGGCTGGAATCAGGGTTATCCGCGTCCTTTTGCAAGAGTTCACACAAATAATCGGTATTGAAAACATAGATCCCCATGCTGGCCAAAGCCATATCAGGATGACCAGGCATCGCGGGTGGATCGGCCGGTTTTTCAACAAAATCCAAGATACGGTCGTTTTCATCAACCTTCATCACACCAAAGCCTACTGCTTCCATGCGAGGCACTTCGATACAACCAACGGTAACGTCAGCGCCACTTTCAACATGGTGCTTTACCATCAGCGAATAATCTTGTTTGTAAATGTGATCTCCCGCAAGAATGATTATGTATTTGGGATCATAACCACGGATGACTTCGATGTTTTGAGTTACAGCATCGGCAGTTCCCTTGTACCAATTCTCATTGTTTAATTGCTGAGAAGCGGGGAGAATATCGAGACTTTCATTCCGTTCCGCACGAAAGAAGCTCCAACCACGTTGCAGGTGCCGGATCAGGGAATGGGCTTTGTACTGCGTGGCAACACCGATACGTCGAATACCTGAATTTACAGCATTCGAGAGGGCAAAATCAATAATTCGGCTCTTGCCACCGAAATACATCGCGGGTTTAGCACGAATGTCGGTTAACTCATACAATCTACTACCGCGTCCACCTGCCAATACAAAAGCCATCGTTTGTTGCGCCAGGCGCTGTGATTCATTGTCCATTGGTTTCCCTTTCGTGGATTGAAATTTGTCTCACGACGTTTTTTCCAATTCGAAAAACAGTGTCGAAAGTGGTGGTAGCGTAAGTGAAATTGAATTTGCTTTACCCGAAGCAGCAACGTTTTCGCTATCGACGAACCCCAGATTGCCGCGATTTCCGCCTCCATACCGGTCTGAGTCAGAATTCAATTTTTCGGTCCAGCGGCCTGCCTGTGGCACGCCAATACGGCGTGCGGATCGTTCGACAGGTGTGAAATTACTGACAACAAGGACAGGATTGGAACCATCATACCCGTGACGAACCCATGCAAAAATGGATTCGTCGGCTGACCCCTCTTCGATCCACTCGAACCCTTCGGGTTTGCAGTCAAGTTGATGAAGCGCAGGGGTACCCTGAAACAGAGCATTCAAATCACGTATCAGGTTTTGGACCCCATGATGTTGACGATTTTCGGTCAGGTGCCAATCTAGACTAACGTCGTGGTTCCATTCCCCGACCTGTGCAAATTCGCACCCCATAAACAGAAGCTTTTTACCAGGGTGCCCCCACATAAAACCATAATACGCCCGAAGATTGGCAAATTTCTCGTCCCAAACACCCGGCATCTTTTCCAACATCGACTTTTTACCGTGGACCACCTCATCATGACTGATCGGCAGGACAAAGTTTTCGGAAAATGCGTAGTGAATGCCGAAGGTCATTTTGTGGTGGTGATATTTACGGTGAACGGGGTCTTGTTCGATGTAGGACAGTGTGTCGTTCATCCAGCCCATATTCCATTTAAAACCAAACCCCAGCCCGTTGTGATCGACCGGCGCGCTGACGCCAGGAAAGGCTGTGGATTCCTCTGCAATGGTCACAACCCCGGGATTTTGGCCGTAAGCTAAAGTATTGGTCCGCTGCAAAAAATCTATTGCCTCGAGGTTTTCACGGCCACCGTCCTTGTTCGGAATCCATTCGCCTTCCTTACGCGAGTAATCTCGGTAGAGCATCGATGCCACAGCATCGACGCGCAGGCCATCAATATGGTGTTCCTTGAGCCAATACATTGCATTGGCAACAAGGTAATTCGACACTTCCGCCCGACCGTAATTGTAAACAAGCGTATTCCAATCGGGATGGAAACCTTCTTTACGGTCCGCGTGTTCATATAGAGATGTGCCGTCAAACCTGCCGAGTCCGTGCGTGTCTTCCGGGAAGTGCCCTGGAACCCAATCCAAAATCAACCCAATGTCAGCAGCATGACATGCTTCTACAAATGCCCTGAATTCTTTCAATGTGCCATGGCGTATCGTAGGTGCAAACAGTCCGACGGGTTGATACCCCCACGAACCATCAAACGGAAATTCCGATATTGGCATCAATTCAATGTGGGTAAAGCCCATATCTTTGGCATATTGGACCAATTGCTCCGCGTGTTCATGATATGAAAGCGGGCGGTTTCCGTCTTCCCATACCCGTTTCCAAGAACCGAGATGGACTTCATAGATCGAAATCGGTTGATCAGTTTTGTGCAGCGCTTCGCGCTTTGTCATCCACGCGGCATCGCCCCATTTATGCCCGTTCAGATTGCGGACCACTGATGCAGTTTTTGGTGGGTGTTCTGATCCAAAGCCAACTGGATCTGCCTTTTGGGGTAAAAGCTCCCCATGCGCGCCAACTAATTCGTATTTATAGGCCTCTCCATCCCCTAAATCAGGCATGAAAATTTCCCAGACGCCAGTAGTTCCGCGCATTCGCATCGGGTTACGGCGTCCATCCCAACTGTTGAAATCTCCCACAACTGACACGCGTTGCGCATTCGGCGCCCAGACAGCGAAGTGCGTACCTTGAACACCTTCGTGCTCAACTACATGGGCGCCCAGGGCCTTCCAAAGGTCCATATGTGCCCCACTCGAGATCAGATGCTCATCCAGCGCGCCCATGACCGGAGCAAACTGGTAGGGGTCGCTTACCTCCCAGATATCCTGCCCTTTGGCGTAGCGCAGACGATAAGAAAACCTATTTTTCCTGCGTTTAGCGAGGCCCGCAAACAGACCACTTGCACCTTCGACCGCATCAAGTGTCAAAATTTTCCGTCCTGACTTAGCATCGATCACACTGATCGAGTCGACGTCAGGATGAAATGCTCGGATCACAATTTTGCCATCGACAATGTGCTGTCCAAGAACCGAAAATGGATCGGAATGGCTTCCAGTTACAATTTTTCGTGCGTCGCTGTTGTTCACGTAGATTTCCTCGGTTTTACATTCGTCTTTCTGAGGCAGGGTCCTAGACCCTTTCAGATTTTATATCGCTGACTTCGCCTGCCAAATTTGATCAGCATAGCTTCGAATGGTCCGATCTGAGGAGAACCAGCCCATGCCCGCGGTATTTGCCGCTGCCATTCTCGTCCAACTTGACTTGTTCTGATATACTGCATCAACTTCGCGCTGTTTTGCAAAGTATTCTTCAAAATCACTGCTCACGAGGAAATAATCGTGCTCGTAGAGATTGTGCAAAATATCTGAATAACGATGTTGATCTCCATTTGAGAATACTCCGGCACCAATTTGGCCCAACACACGAGACAGTTTCGGATTGGCTTCGATTGCCCTTCTCGAATAGCCTTCTTCACCACGTTTTGCCTGAGCTTCAGCTGCTGTTAATCCAAACAAAAAGAAGTTTTCGTGACCAACACAGTCACGAATTTCAACGTTTGCGCCGTCCAAAGTACCGATTGTTGGGCTGCCATTAAGGGACAATTTCATGTTCCCTGTACCAGAGGCTTCCTTACCAGCCGTAGAGATTTGCTCGGACAAATCAGACGCCGGAATTAAAATCTCTGCCATAGAAACATTATAGTTTTCAGGGTAGACCACTTGCAGCAAATTTTTCGTAACCGGGTCGTTATTAATCGTCGCCGCGACATCATTGATAAGTCGAATTATCGATTTCGCTAAAACATACCCTGGTGCCGCTTTGCCGCCAAAAATCTTGACCCGCGGAGTCCAGTTCGCTGTAGGATTATCCCGAATTTCGTTCCAGAGAGCGATTGTCTCCAAAATATTTAGGTGCTGACGCTTGTATTCGTGAATGCGCTTAATCTGAACATCAAACATTGCTGATGTATCGATTGTAATGCCATTGCGGTCACGCAACCACTTCGCCAGCCTTTCTTTGTTAACTGACTTTGCGTCCCGATATGCTTGTTGGAACGCTGCATCATCAAGATGCGCCTTTAGGTCCTGCAGTTTCTCTAGATCCGCTTCCCAACCGGTTCCGATGGTATCAGTAATCAAATTCCGCAATGCTGGATTACAGGAATAAAGCCAACGCCTCGGCGTAATTCCGTTCGTCTGGTTCAAAATCCGCTTTGGATAAGCCTTATGCAAGTCAGAAAAGACCGTTTCCTTTACAAGTTCCGAATGTAGAGCGGACACCCCGTTGACACTGTGCGCCATGACAAATGCAAGTTCGCCCATCTTCACATCACCATGTTCGATAATGCGGATGTCAGACCCGGTTTCAGCCAAGTGTTGGTCTTGGATGATTTGAATAATGCGATGGTGTCGCGGCAAAATACGGGCAAATAATTCTTCTGTCCAACGCTCCAACGCTTCTGGCAGTAAAGTATGGTTCGTATAGGCCAAACATTTTCGTGCCATTTCAACAGCGTCAGTCGCGGAAAAATCATGTTTATCCATTAGCAACCGAACCAATTCGGGCCCTGCAATGGCAGGGTGGGTATCATTGAGCTGAATCGCGACATGATTGTTCAAATCCCTGATGTCGTTGCCTTCAGAAAGATACCGACGCAGCAGGTCTTTGATTGATGCGGACGTAAAGAAATACTCTTGCTTCAGGCGCAACTCTTTGCCCTCAAGTGTCGTATCGTCAGGGTACAAAACGCGTGAAATTGTGCGCGCCAAACGTTCCGGTGCGTTCGCGCCTACATAGTCTCCGCGATTAAAACTATCGAGATCGAACAGCTTTAACGGCTTTGCAGCCCAAAGGCGCAATGTATTTGCCCATTTTCCCTGCCAGCCGACAACAGGTGTATCATAGGCTGAAGCCATCACTGTTTCAGACGGGTGCCATTCTGACTTGCCATCCGTTTCACTGACATATCCACCAAAGTGAATTTTATATGCGACTTCCGGCCGCTCGAATTCCCAAACGTGGCGCTGTGCCAACCAGCCTTCGGCAGTTTCAGTTTGTTGACCACCATCAAAATGCTGCTCAAACAGCCCGTGCTCGTACCGGATACCGTAACCATATGCAGGGATAGCCAATGTTGCCAAACTATCCATAAAACAAGCTGCTAAGCGTCCAAGACCACCATTTCCCAACGCAGCATCTGGTTCATCCGCAACAACTTCAAAATAGTCTTGCCCCAGGGAGGTCATTGCTTCGATGGCAATTTTTTCAACATCAAGGTTGATCGTAACATCCTCGACCAAACGTCCGATCAAAAACTCCATCGAAAGGTAGTATACCCGTTTATGCTTTCCTTCGTAGGTTTTGCGCGTTGACGCAAACCAAGGTTCAACGACCTGATCGCGCAGTGCGAGCGACAAAGACATGCGCCAATCGTAAACGCTTGCGTGCTCCGGATCCTTGCCAATGGACAACCTCAAGTGCCTTTTGATTTCCTCAATCAGTTTTTCAGTTGTCATTTTTATTGTTGCTTCAGCAGTCATTTTTTTCTTTCAGTACGGCCATAGGCTCGTCTCAACTCGTTTAGATTTAGGCATTTACCGTCGGCAAACGCGCTTACGGCTATTCATTCATTTTGACGCCCAGCGAATCTGAGCAGTCTCTAAGGAAAATCACATTGCAGATTTTCTCGTTTCATTTCAGGGATTGATAGGCCGCCATTTAAGTGCGGAACTGCTCTGTTTGGAGCCTTTTTCTAAGTGCGACATAATTGCTAGCGCTAACATATCAAAAATGCTGCACGTGCACAACCGCTCGAACATTGGCCGCAAATCGCCTTTGGCTGACACAACGCTAGTGGCGCAGCCTCAGCCTAATTTTTCGTCAAACGTTACCCGTTCATACGGATAGTCGAATTTGTCGGATCATAAGGGCTGTCTTCGACGATTTCGGCGTTCCAAAGCTGATCCAGCATTTTGACCTGTAGTTTTGTGCCGACCACAGCAAGCTCGGGCGGCAAATACCCCATGCCGATGGATTTCTCGAAAGCTACTGAATAGCCGCCCGACGTCAAACGGCCAACGCGCTGGCCCTCGGGTGTATAAAGCGCCTCGCGGCCCCAAGGATCGGCATCATCTGGCCCGTCAATCAACAACGTCACACATTTAAAGCGCACGCCCTTGGCAATCATTTCGTCCTTACCGTGGAAATCTTTTTCCAAATCAATAAAGCGCGGCAGATCAGCCTCGGCGGGTGTTGCATCGCGGCCCAGTTCATTACCGAATGCACGATAGGATTTTTCCTGACGGAGCCAGTTTTGCGCACGGGCACCGACAAGTTTCATACCGTGCTTTTCGCCAGCCTTCTCTAACAGATCAAAAAGGTAGTTTTGCATTTCCATCGGGTGGTGCAGTTCCCAACCAAGCTCACCTGTATAGGCGACGCGGATCGCGTTGACAGGGCACATACCAAGTTCAATCTGACGCGCTGACAACCATGGGAAGCGTTTATTGGAAAGCGCTGTTTCAGGATCAGCGTCATTGATGATCTCTTTCAACACATCGCGTGACTTTGGCCCAGCGATGGCGAATACGCCCCATTGGGATGTCACATCTTGGATTTCGATATAACCAAATTCAGCCGCTTTGTCGGCCGCCGCTTTGCGCAGGAAATCACCGTCGTATTCTGTCCACGCACCTGCGGACACGAGGTAATAGCTGTCCTCGCCATTACGCACGATTGTATATTCCGTGCGGGTCGTGCCGTGAGAAGTAAGCGCATAAGTCAGATTGATGCGCCCAATTTTCGGCAGTTTGTTACACGTGAACCAATCAAGAAATTGTGTCGCGCCGGGGCCTTTCACAACGTGTTTGGTAAACGCAGTCGCATCCACAAGGCCAACCCCTTCGCGGATTGCTTTTGCCTCATCTACGGCGTGCTGCCACCAACCGCCACGGCGGAACGAGCGGCTGTCATGGTCGAAGTTGTCAGGCGCATCGACGGGGCCATAGTAATTGGGGCGTTCCCATCCGTTTACAAAGCCAAACTGTGCACCGCGGGCCTTTTGACGATCATATGCAGGCGCTGTGCGCAACGGGCGACATGCAGCGCGTTCTTCATCAGGGTGGTGCAGGATATAAACGTGTTCGTAACACTCTTCGTTTTTGCGCGCTGCAAACTCGGTCGTCATCCAGTTACTAGAATAACGTTTCGGGTCCAGCGATGCCATGTCGATGTCGGCTTCGCCATCGACCATCATTTGCGCAAGGTAATAGCCCGTGCCACCAGCCGCGGTGATCCCAAATGAGAAGCCTTCGGCCAACCACATATTGCGCAGACCTGGTGCAGGACCAACCAGCGGGTTCCCGTCAGGCGTATAGCAAATAGGACCATTAAAATCGTCTTTTAGGCCAGATTCAGCGCAGGATGGCACACGCTCTGTCATTGCCATGTATTGTTCTGCAATCCGGTCAAGATCGAGCGGGAATAGATCGGCACGGAAGCTGTCAGGAACGCTGTGTTCAAACCGCGCTGGCGCGCCGTGCTCGTAGATACCCAATATCCAACCACCACGTTCTTCACGCGCATAGGATTCATTATCCGCATCGCGCACAACAGGGTGTTCGGGGTTGCCTGCTTCACGCCATTTAACCAGCTCGGGGTCTTTGTCCATCACGATGAACGTATGCTCAACCGGAATTGCCGGCATCTTAATGCCCAGCATTTTGGCTGTTCGCTGCGCGTGGTTTCCTGACGCTGTGACGACGTGCTCTGCGGTGATGACGACCTGTTCTTCTGATGGGATCAGGTTACCACCCTTCTCGACCATCTTGGTGCAAGTGACTTCCCAATGGGTGCCATTCCAATGAAACGCATCCGCCTGCCACTTTTGTTCAATCATCACGCCACGCTGACGCGCACCCTTGGCCATCGCCATGGTGACATCAGCAGGGTTAATATAGCCGTCCTCAGTGTGATAGATCGCGCCTTTAAGATCATCCGTGCGGATCAAAGGCCAACGTTCCTTGATTTGCGCGGGCGTCAACCATTCGTAGGGGACATTGCAGGTTTCTGCGATGGACGCATACAGTTTATATTCATCCATACGCTCTTCGGTTTGGGCCATACGCAAATTGCCGACAACCGCGAAGCCAGCGTTCAGACCAGTTTCCTCTTCGAGCGACTTATAAAAATCGACAGAGTATTTGTGGATATGTGTCGTCGCAAACGACATGTTGAACAACGGCAATAAACCGGCAGCATGCCAAGTGGAACCAGACGTCAATGTATCGCGCTCAAGCAGCATGACATCATCCCAACCAGCCTTGGCGAGGTGATATGCGATTGATGTGCCAACGGCGCCGCCACCGACAACAAGAGCTTTGACATTGGTTTTCATTTGATGATTCCTCATGTGCTTTGGACTTGCGCGTAATTTGCCCGAAAGAGCCGCCATACACTAGAACCAGCCGACACCTTAACGCCTGATTACGACAGGAGAGCGGTTGTGGCCCTCGCAAGCGGGCGCTATCAACACCAAACAAACAGTTTTCAGGGCTATTTCCATGCATGTTTGCCGCACAATCGCAGAATTCCGCGCCGCAATTGCACATATGCGGGCAGAAGGGTCTGTCGGACTTGTCACAACAATGGGCGCACTTCACGCAGGCCACATGGCATTGGTCCATGCCGCGAAGAACGATCATGCACATGTCGTGGCCACAATTTTTGTGAACCCAACTCAGTTCGGCAATGCAGCGGATTTAGAAACCTATCCCCGTACTGAAGAGGCCGATCTAGCGATGCTTGACGCTGCAGGTGTTAATGCAGTGCTGATCCCTGATGTATCTGAAATATACTCCGAAGGTGATGAAACAATCGTCGAAACAACAGGCCTTGCCAATGTTTATCACGGCGTCGTGCGGCCGGGCCATTATCGCGGCGTCGCAACGGTGGTGAGTAAATTGTTCAATATCGCAGGCGCTGATGCCGCGTATTTCGGTGAAAAAGACTATCAACAACTGGCCGTCATCCGCCGCATGGCCTGTGATTTGCACATGCCGCTGGACATTATTGGCGTCCCCACCGTGCGAGAGCATGATGGGTTAGCCATGTCGTCGCGAAACGTGCGCCTGTCGGCCAAGGAACGTGCAGCAGCACCAATCTTGATCGCGGCCCTCACTGCCGCTGAGGTGATGCTCGAAGATGGCGCAACAATTGAGGCTGCAGCAGAGATTATCAAAGCAACTGTCGCCACCGAACCACTTGCCACGCTGAAAGCAGTTGATATCGTCGACCCAACCACATTCGCCCCCGCTGCAGGTAAACCCAAAGGTCCTGTGGGCATCATGATCTCCGCCCAGTTTGGTGAGGTCCTGTTGATCGATCAAAAGGAGGTCATGCTATGAGCACCCAAACAGAAATCATTCGCCGCAATACAGTGCCGCAAATCGCCAAGCGCAAGGGCGGTGAGCCGATCGTTTCACTAACCAGCTATCATGCCCATACCGCAGCGATCGTCGATAAATACGCTGATTTCATTCTTGTTGGTGACAGCCTCGGTATGGTGATGCACGGCATGGAAAGCACAGTTGGTGTGCCACTTGATCTGATGATCATGCATGGCAAGGCGGTTGTGCGTGGCACTCAAAAGGCATTGATCGTCGTCGACATGCCCTTTGGCACCTACGAAGAGAGCCCCAACATGGCGTTCCGTAACGCGGCGCGGATTATGAAAGAAACATCATGTGGCGCGGTAAAGCTGGAGGGTGGCGCACGTATGGCGCCTACAATCAAATTCCTCGTCGAACGCGGCATCCCTGTGATGGCCCACATCGGCCTGACCCCGCAATCATCCCACGTAATGGGTGGGTTTAAAACGCAAGGCCGCGACGAAGACACTTGGGCAGATCATATTGCCGACGCACATGCGGTAACCGACGCCGGTGCATTTTCCGTTGTCTTGGAGGGTATGGTTGAACCATTGGCAGCCAAGATTACCAAACTTATCGACATTCCAACGATTGGCATCGGCGCATCAGCCGATTGCGATGGCCAAATATTGGTTCTCGAGGACATGCTGGGCATGAACCCTTGGACACCGAAATTCGTCAAAGTTTACGGCACACTTGGCCCGATGATTGAGGACAGTGTGAAGCGCTATGCGGCGGACGTGAAATCACGCGCATTTCCAACCGAAGACGAAGTTTACCGTTAGAGCCCTCCCCCCTCCGGAAGCCAATGGTTATGTAGTGAGCTATGTCTTTGGGCAAACGCGCTGCACCAACGCGTGCAATCACAGGTAATTACCCAATGATCCGATGAAAAGAAATTTGACGGGCCTCTCGCAAATTGGACTAAATTAGGTTAGATTAAGGTTACCACCCGTTAGAGGTGGACTTTGAGGAGACCAGAAATGAAACGCACACTTGTGCTTGCGCTCATCGCAATGTCGTCTCTTGGCGCTTGTATGGACGCCCAAGGCAACCACGTCGCAGGCCGCGCCGACAATGATATGCTTCGTTTTTCCGCTTCAAATTATGTGCTCGTCCTTGAGGATGCACGTTAATTAAAGATCGGAGTTTTTGTAATTCACTGGCCACTCTTTGCCGTAAACGAACGTGTGTGTGATCGCACAATACAGTTATATCTTCATATTATAACATCTCGGGGATAACCAAATCAGGCGGACGATGACCATCCTCGAATGTCTTGATATTGATGATAACTTTTTCACCCATTTCTATCCGCCCTTCACGGGTTGCAGACGCCATATGCGGCAACAGCACAACATTCGGTAGCTGCTTCAGGCGCGGGTTAATCTCTGCCCCGTTTGCAAAAACATCCAGACCAGCCCCCGCCAGCGCCCCAGATCGGAGCATCCGTGTCAGCGCGTTCTCATCAACAACTTCGCCACGCGATACGTTCACTAAAACGGCATCCGGCTTCATCAACTTCAGACGCCTCGCGTTCATGAGGTGGAATGTTGATGGCGTGTGAGGGCAGCTGATCACAAGAACGTCCACCCGCGACACCATCTGATCAAGGCTCTCCCAAAACGTCGCCATAAGCGGCGCTTCAAATTCAACGCGCAAACGATGCCGATTGTGGTAATGCACCTGCATGCCAAAAGCCGTTGCTCGGCGCGCGATGGCCTGCCCGATACGGCCCATGCCTAAAATACCAATCTTACGACCGCCGATCCTGCCGCCAAGCATGGCCGTCGGTGCCCACCCCTGCCAAGCATCGTCTTGCATGACGCGCAGCCCCTCGGGAATGCGCCGTTTGACAGCCAGCATTAGGGCGATCGCCATGTCCGCAGTGTCTTCGGTTGTGACGCCGGGCGTGTTGGACACTTGGATCCCTTTGCTTTGCGCTGCAATGACATCAATATTGTCAACACCCGCACCAAATTGCGCGATTAATTTAAGAGATGGTCCAGCCGCTGCAAGCAATGCAGCATCAATCTTATCGGTAACCGCAGGCACCAAAACATCAGCCGAGTTCAAAGCCGATGTCAGTTGGTCCCTATCCATGGGTTCGTCGTCCACGTTCAACGTGACGTCAAAAAGCTCGGACAGCCGATTTTCAACGACTTCAGGTAACCGTCGCGTCACAACAACACTTAGCCGTTTGCTGCCCATTTTGTCGTTTCCTTTGCTTTTCAATTCAACGGATTTCTGTCAGGTTGCAATGGCAGGACGCGAGGCACAAGAACCTTGCGCAATTTTGGCAAGCGGTGGACATAAATGATGCGTGTGATCTTGCATCTCTTTATTCTTATTTGGTTGGGCGCAGGCGGTGCCGCAGCACAGCAAGGCGATGTCGGCCCCGAAACAAACCTGCCATTGCCACGTTTCGTATCGCTTAAGGCCGCTGAAAGTAATGTTCGCCGTGGTCCATCCCTATCCCATCGCATTGATTGGGTTTTCAAACGCCGCAACATGCCGTTACGGGTTGTCGCCGAATATGGCCATTGGCGGCGCGTGGTTGACCGAGAAGGTCAGGGCGGCTGGGTGCATTACACAATGCTGTCGGGCGCGCGCACAGTCATCATCGACCGCGATATGACCGCGCTTCGCAATCGCGCCGACGCAGCATCAACTGAAAATGCAGTGCTTGAGGCTGGTGTGATCGCACGCCTTGGCGAATGTGGTGATACGTGGTGCCGTTTAACGGCGGCCGGATACCGCGGCTGGGCCCCCAAAGATGCGCTTTGGGGCGTAGGGCCCGACGAGCTTCGGGAATAGCATATGGCGACTGACAAGCGCCTAAATCTCTCAGCCGGAGCATTGTCAGTCGGTGTCGCACTTGTGCTTGTCCTTACAAAATTCTGGGCGCTCGGGCAGACCGGATCACTGGCGATTGCTGCATCTTTGGCCGACAGTGCAATGGATTTGATGATGTCACTGGGCGGGCTTGTCGCCATTGCATATGCGGCCAAACCCGCCGACGAGGACCATAATTTCGGCCACACCAGCGCCGAGGACCTTGCCGCACTTGGTCAATCCCTCTTTATTCTTGTATCCGCCGGTGTGATCGCGATTGCCGCTATTTTACGACTGCTAAGCGACAATGTTCAGCTGCCCGAAAATGAACCCCAAGGCATTGCCGTCATTACGTTTTCGATTGTTCTGACACTTGCTCTTGTTCTCTGGCAACGGCGCGTTGCTCGGCGTACAGGCAACAAGGTGATCAAGGCAGATAGCCTGCATTACCTTGGTGATTTGATCCCGAACATCGGCGCCTTGCTTGCCCTTTGGATGTCTGCCCGCTTTGGCCTTGGTCAGGTGGATAGCGTTGTCGCACTTGGCACTGCGGCCTTACTGGCGGTTGGGGCGCTTCGGATTGGCAAAAGCGCTTGGGATGCCTTGATGGATCGACAGGCCGACCCGGCGATGATTGCCGGTATAACAGAAATCGCTGAAAACCATCCGGGCCTATACGGATTTCACGACCTCAAAACACGGGTTGCCGGCAGCCGTGTATTTGTGAATTTGCACATCGAGCTCGACGGATCGCAGACGCTCGATCAGGCACATACAATCGGGGCCTCGTTGCGCCGCAAAATAATCGCCGCATACCCCCGCGCGGATGTGTTGATCCACAAAGACCCCGTTGGCGTCAAACGCCACCCCGACGACCTGCGCTAGGTTCTCTCAGTAAGGCCCCTGCCCTTTAACAACGCCTCGACACCTGGCATGCGACCACGGAAGCGTTGATACAGCTCTGCGGCATCAACAGACCCACCCGACGACAGGATCGTATCTTCCAATTTCTGCGCCAACGCGGGATCAAACGGATCACCGATTTCCTCGAACGCTTCAAACGCATCAGCGTCCATCACCTCTGACCACATGTAGCTGTAGTAGCCGCATGAATATCCGTCGCCGGTAAATACATGCGCAAAGTTGGGCGTTGCATGGCGCATCCGAATGGCATTCGGCATCCCCATTGCCTCAAGGATTTCTGCCTGTTTTTGCATCGGGTCCGCGGGCGGCAGGCCATCATGGAATGCCAGATCGACCATGGCCGACGCGACATATTCGACCGTTGAAAACCCCATGTCATAGGTTGCTGCAGTCATCACTTTCTCAAGCAAGGCGTCGGGCATGGCCTCTCCGCTGTCGGCATGAATGGCAAAACGCGAAAGCACCTGAGGCACTTCAAGCCAATGTTCAAATAGCTGACTGGGCAGTTCGACAAAATCACGTGCGACGGATGTTCCACTAATGCTTTCATATGTCACATCCGACAGCATCTGATGCAGCGCGTGACCAAATTCGTGGAACAGTGTGCGTGCATCGTCATAGGATAATAGGGCTGGCTTGCCTGCCTCTGGCTTGGCGAAATTACACACATTCACAACATGCGGACGCACGTCGCCTGATAGTTTTTGCTGGGCTTGCATCGCCCCGCACCATGCGCCCGATCGTTTTGAGCCGCGGGCAAAATAATCACCGATGAAAACGGCCAAATGCTGACCATCTCGGGTGACATCCCACATGCGCACATCATCATGATATGTTGCGCCTTCAAGTGGGGCAAACGACAGACCGAACAACCGGTTGGCGCAATCAAACGCGGCGGCAATCATTTGGTCCAATTGCAGATATGGCTTTACTTCGGCCTCATCCAGATCATGCAATTCCTTGCGCCGTTTTTCGCTGTAGAACCGCCAATCCCATGGCTCTAGCGGGCCATCCCAACCGTCGGAATGCAACATGCGTTCCAGCATTTTGCCATCGTTTTCGGCCGCCGCTTTGGCAGGCGCCCAAACCTGCATCAACAGGTTGCGCACCGCTTGCGGCGTTCCCGCCATTTCGGTTTCAAGTTTATAGGCTGCGAAATTTTCATACCCCAATAAATTTGCGCGTTTATGCCTTAGGGATAGTGTTTCTGCGGCCAGCGAGCGGTTGTCGGTTTCGCCACCATTCGCGCCGCGTGCCACCCATGCCTCATACGCCTTCTGCCGCAGGTCACGGCGATCACAAAATTGCAAAAACGGGACAATCAATGATCTCGAAAGCGTGACAACCGGCCCGCCGGCATCCTTTTCCTCACCAGCCGCACGCGCGGTTGCTTGCACAAAATCTGGCAAACCTTGCATGGTTTCGGCGTCCAGCGGCATGAACCAGCTACGTTCATCCGCCAGCAAGTTTTGCATAAACTGTGTGCCCATAACCGAGAGCCGCGACTTGATGTCACTCAACTCCTGAGAGGCTTGCCCAGTCAATTCGGCACCAGATCGAACAAATCCCCTTCTGGTCAACATCAATACTCGCGCCTGCTCTGCTGTAAGCTCTAACGCATCTCTTTGATCCCAAAGCGTGGCAATGCGCGCAAAAAGGGCCTCATTTTGGGTAATCCATGACCCGTATTCGCTCAAAAGTGGTGCAAAGTCCCGTTGTAATGCCTCTCGTGTAGGGGTGCTGTCAGCGCCAGCGACTGCATAAAACGCACCCAGAATACGACCTAGCAACTGATCGGCTAATTCCAGAGCTTCGATCGTATTTTCAAACGTCGGTTCAGCCTCATTTTCCGCGATCGCTTCGATATTTGATCGGGCTTGGCCCAGCGCAAATTCCACAGCGGGCTGATAATGTTCGTCCCCAATTTGATCGAACGGCGGCAATCCGAACGGGGTCGTCCACTCTTGCAATAGCGGGTTGGTCATGACTGGGCTCCTTGAGGATGACAGATGGAACACGCTGGGTTTGCGGAAATCTTTATGACGCGCGATTGGGCGTAAAGCGCATCAAAGATCATCATGCGCCCCTTCAACGTTTCACCCGCATTCGTAAGCACCTTGATCGCCTCAACAGCCATCATTGACCCCATAACACCGGGCAACGGCCCAATGACGCCGGCCTCGGCACAACTGGGCGCCAGCGTTGGATCAGGTGCATTGGGAAATACACAGGCATAGCACGGTGTGCCGTTGGCGGGATCATAAACGCTGATCTGGCCCTCCCATTGTGAAAGTGCTGCTGCGATGAGTGGCTTTGCCAATTGGGCGCAGGTTTTGTTCACCAAATACCGCGTTTCAAAATTGTCGGTGCCATCCAAGACCAAATCGAAATCATCAATCAGCTCTTTCGCGATCTCTTCCGATAGGCGGCGGTGATATGTTTGCACGTTCACAAACGGGTTTTGCGCCCGCATCATATCAGCCGCCGACTGCACCTTTGGCGTGCCAATGGCGCTGTCCAAATGGATGACTTGTCGTTGTAGGTTGGTATTTTCGACAACATCGTCATCGATCACACCAATCGTGCCCACCCCCGCCGCCGCAAGATATTGCAGAGCAGGAGACCCGAGCCCCCCCGCCCCAACAACCAAAACTTTGGCGTTTTTCAACGCCTTTTGCCCCGGACCGCCAATTTCGCGCAAAACAATATGGCGGCCATAGCGCTCCAACTCACTGTCCGAAAACTTTGCGGATTGGACCTGCTGGGTTGCGCTGTTTGCCTTTTCTCTCACGCGCCGCAAGACCACACGGTAAGCGCTGACTATGCCGAATAGCGCCGCCAGCAAAAGCCAAACGCGGATATCACCGCCAGTCGCCTCGCGAAGCGGGTGCCCGTCTGGCAAAACCAATTGAATGATCACAACCATGGCCATCAAGGCACCGACCATTGCCCAGCGTTGGCGCGTCGGTGCGCCCATCGCCATGCCGATACCCCAAACAGCCGCCGCCATCGCAAATACGATCATCATGCGCCTGATCCAGTGGACCCAAATCCACCAGAGCCACGTTCAGTAGCGTTTAATGCGTCGACGGTCGTAAACACGGCAGATTGAACCTGTGCCACGACCAGTTGTGCAATTCTCATACCGTGGGTGATGTGAAACGGTTCGGATCCAAGGTTGATCATGATCACGCCAACTTCTCCACGGTAATCGCTATCAATCGTACCTGGTGAGTTTACCAATGTGACGCCATGCTTAAGTGCTAAACCCGACCTTGGGCGCACCTGCACCTCGAACCCCTGTGGAATAGCCAGCGCAAGCCCTGTCGGGATCAAGCCACGTGCCATTGGCGCAAGGACAATGCCATCACGGCCAGCCAGGGGAAAATTGGCGCAAACGTCTGCACCCGCTGCCCCCGTTGTTTCAAACTTCGGCAATGGCAGTGTGGCATCAGCCTGCGATAAGCGCATCACGTTGATGGCAATGGTGTTCATCTCAACTCAACCTTTGTTCGCTTGGCAGCTTAGTTTAGCGCATCCGACAGCTTTTGCGCGAGCCGCTGGGCAACCTTTTGCTTACTCATGCGCGGCCAGTCTTCTGAGCCATCAGCGGTGATCACCACGACATCGTTCTCACCACCACCCATGATCCCCGTTTCCGGCGAGACATCGTTGGCAATGATCCAATCACATCCTTTGCGCGCACGCTTTGCGGTGGCATTTGCGACCACATCATTTGTTTCTGCTGCAAATCCGATCACAAGACCTGGTCGACCCTTTTTCAATTGGGCCACACTCGCAAGGATATCGGGGTTTTCCGCGAACGCCAATTCAGGCAGCCCGCTTGCATCTTTCTTGATTTTCTTATCGCTCGCATTCGCCACGCGCCAATCAGCAACTGCAGCCGCAAAAATTGCCGCATCCGCCGGATCAGACCCTTGCACGGCAGCTAACATTTCCTCTGCGGTTTGTACTTTGATGACGTCCGCCCCTGCTGGTGGCGGAACGTCTGCGGGGCCTGTTACAAACGTCACTCTTGCGCCCAGCGCAATCAACGCCTTACCGATGGCCGTGCCCTGCGCACCGGACGAACGGTTCGCAATATAGCGCACTGGATCAATCGGTTCATGGGTGGGGCCAGACGTGACAAGAACATGTTTGCCCAGCAACGGCCCATCACACAACGCGCTTTCAATCGCGCTAACAATTTCAAGCGGTTCGGCCATACGGCCCGGGCCATATTCACCGCAGGCCATGTCCCCCTCATTCGGGCCAATCATCAAAATGCCATCCGCCTCAAGCGTAGCCTTATTGCGTTGTGTCGACGGATGATCCCACATCCTGACATTCATAGACGGCGCAATCAGCACCTTCTTATCCGTCGCCAATAACAATGTGGAGGCCAGATCATTGGCCAGCCCACCCGCCATTTTCGCCATCAAATCAGCCGTCGCAGGTGCAACAACAACCAAATCCGCAGACCGTGACAATTCGATATGGCCCATCTCTGCCTCTTGGGTCAGATCAAACAGGTCTTGATAAATGGGATTTGCAGCAAGCGCTGAAACGCTAAGAGGCGTTACAAATTCCGATCCGGCTTTGGTCAAAACGGGCACGACATCCGCGCCACGTTCCCGCAATCGGCGGATCAAATCCAATGACTTAAACGCAGCAACGCCGCCACCAATGATAAGGAGTATTCGTTTCTCAGCTAGCATGTCATGCCCTTCGTCAATCTACCGCGACACTAGGGCAGATCGACCAAGGATGACAATGCAGATCGGTCAGTGCAACATGCCTGATAGTTCCGAGCCATGGGCCGCTAACGTATTTCTCATTTTGCCAAATGCAGCCGCTTCAAGCTGGCGCACCCGTTCTTTTGATAACCCAAGCTCACCACCGAGGCTTTCAAGCGTGCGCGGTGCCTCTCTTAATTTGCGCTCACGCACGATGAATCGTTCACGCTCGTTCAGCGCAGTCATTGCGGACAAAAGCCACTGCCGAAGCGTTTCATTGTCATGGCGGTGGGTCACGTGTTCTTCCGCTTGCGGTCCATCATCTTCGAGCGCATCAATCCATTCGCGGCCCTCATCCTCTGTTGATTGTGTCGCGTTCAGTGAGAAATCAGAACCAGACAACCGCCCGTCCATCATTGTGACATCGTGCAACGGAACACCAACTTCAGTGGCTATCATTTCATGCAAAACGTGCTTTTCAAGGGTGACACCCGCCGCCGCCGCTTCTCTTTCAAATCTGGCTTGAACGCGGCGCATGTTGAAAAACAGCGACTTTTGCGATGACGTCGATCCGGTCCGAACCATGGACCAGTTGCGCATGACGTAATCTTGGATCGAGGCTTTGATCCACCAAACAGCGTAGGTCGAAAACCGAACACCGCGATCAGGGTCGAATTTTTCTGCCGCCTTCATCAACCCAACAGAGGCCTCTTGGATCAGATCATTCATCGGCGCGCCGTAACGTTTGAATTTGGCTGCCATCGAAATGGCGAGCCGCATATAGGCTGTGATCAGACGGTGAAGCGATTGTTCACAACGGTCATCACGCCATGCATATGCCAACCGAAGCTCGGTTTCAGCGTCCAGCAGCTCGGCTTTCATTGCCGTGCGGGGAAGCGTCTGATCGGAAAAACCTGTCGCAGCCATCGTCCATCTCCTTGTCATGCACGCTTGGTGCACCCTATAAATTGTTCTTGTTACGCACTTCCCAACGCGTGACCTTGGATATGGTTGCATCATGACATTGCAAAATTTGACATTCGTCTTAGGTGGCGCTGCGAGCGGTAAGTCCGCGTTCGCTGAAAAGCTGTGTATTGAGAGTGGGAAAAACAGGATTTATCTGGCCACATGCCAGCCATATGATGCTGAAATTAAAACAAAAATTAGCAAACACATTGCTCAACGTGGTGATGGTTGGACCACTATCGAAGAGCCTATGAACATCGCCCCAATCTTTTCAAAATTCTCGCAAGGTGATGTCGTTTTGCTTGACTGTGCGACGCTTTGGATCAGCAATTTGCTCCTCGCAGAGGCTGATCTCTCCCAAAATTCCAAAGAATTGCTCACCTCGCTTTCGACGTGCAAGGCATCTGTTGTCGTTGTGTCAAACGAGGTGGGCGGCGGAATAGTTCCTGAAAACGCGCTCGCGCGGAAATTTCGCGATGCGCAGGGTATGCTCAATCAACAGATTGCAGCGCAATCCGATTTGGCTGTTCAGGTTGTCGCGGGCCTCCCCGTGGTCCTCAAAGGGCAACTACCGACATGACAAGAATTTGGTTTGTGCGCCACGGGCCGACCCATGCCAAGGCCATGATCGGATGGACCAATCTCGCTGCTGACTTGTCAGACACCCACGCAATTTCGCGGCTGCGGGCCTATCTTCCTAGCGTTCCTATCATTTCATCCGATTTGGACCGTGCCGTTCAAACTGCCACCGCTTTGAACCCTATGCTTCGCCTGCCGCACGACGCTGGTTTACGCGAAATCAACTTTGGCATTTGGGAAAACAAAACCTTTGTACAAGCGCAGGAAACACACCCTGATTTGATCCGTCAGTATTGGGAAACGCCAGGTGATATTGCGCCACCGGATGGCGAAACATGGCATCAAACCAGTGCCCGCGTCACGCAGGCCGTCGATCGGATCATCGCACTTGGGCACAATGACATTATCGTCGTGGCTCATTTTGGTGCGATTTTGACCCAGCTACAGCGCGCCTTGCGGTGTTCCTCATACGAGGCCTTTGGCCATAAAATAGACAACTTATCAGTGACACAGATCGACTATGACCACGCAATAACCGCTGGCCGTATCAACTATTTGGCCTGATGGCGTTGCATTGCTCAAACCGACGGCTAAGCTGTTGGAATGACATATCAACTTTATATCGGCGACAGAACATTTAGCAGCTGGTCCATGCGCGGCTGGCTTATGCTTGAGAATTTCAACTTACCGTTCACATCTACGATGCTGGGTTTGTACAGCGGCACAATGGCGGACGAACTCGCCCCATTGTCCCCTGCACGCACGGTGCCAGTGATGACCACACCTTCGGGTGGCATTTTGACCGATAGCCTCGCAATGGCAGAAACCCTGCATGAGGCTCATCCCGATGCAAGGCTTTACCCCATCGATGCGCAGGCCCGGGCATTGGCGCGTTCTCTGGTTTGTGAAATGCATAGCGGTTTTTCTGCGCTGCGCGGTGAATGCGGCATGAATTTGAACAACATTTGGCTCGACTATTCCGCATCCGATGCTGTGTTCGCAGATGTTGAACGCATAACAACACTTTGGTCGATGGCACGCGAACGGTTCGGGTCCGAGGGGCCATGGCTTTTCGGTGCCTATTCCTTGGCTGATGTGTTTTATGCGCCCGTCGCTTGCCGGTTGGTGACTTACGGCCTCACAAACAACCCACAGCTCATTGCATACTGCGACACCGCGCTGGCTCATCCAGCGCTACGGCGCTGGCGGGCAATGGGTCAAACACAGTCCTACGATCCGTTCCCTTATCCCCAAGACTGTGCCTCGGGCGACTGGCCAATCCCTGACTTAATGCCCGCACAGGCGGTTTCAGGCGGCCCGTCGGAGAATGACACCTGCCCATATTCTGGTGATCCGGTCACCCATTTCGCAAAAATAGACGGGCGGGTTTTCGGATTTTGTAATGCATTTTGCCGCGACAAAACGGTTAATGACCCTGCAGCGTGGCCTAAGTTCATTGCCCTTTGGAATGCCCATTAACCATTCGTAAACCTTGAGCGCCTACCCCGTTAAGACCTATTAACGGAGAGTAGAACGCTTTGGGATCATTGGCATATACAGTTGCCTTCGAAGGGATCGATGCTCGTTTAGTCGAAGTGCAATGCGCGGTCACGCCTGGCATTCCCGCATTTACAATTGTAGGGTCTTATTGTAAACCTTTTTCGAGAACTATGTCTTGGATGGTTAAGGCTTCAAACACTAAAGATGTCTTCACGACCCAGAGTTTACGGCCACTCAGTGAGGCGCTACAGCCCTCTGATGGGACGCCCTCTTGGACCATCAAGCAGCGTTATTTAGGATACGATGGACTGACATCCGCGAGATACCCATCTTGTCAGCTATCTTGTATGTGGAAAGACCCTCAGCCTTGAGCTTGCGTACCTCTTCACGGTCTATAACTGGCTTACGCTTTCGGTTCTTGTACACACCACGCTCTTTGGCTTTAGCGATGCCCTCAGCTTGACGCTTGCGAATAATGTTGCGCTCAAACTCAGCAAACGCACCCATCATCTGTAGTTGTAGTTTTGCGAACGCATCATCAGCACCTGCGCTAAATGTCAGCTTCTCACTCAAGAACGAGATGGTGACACCTTTATCGTTAAGCTGACTAATGATGAACTGTAGATCACGGAGGTCTCTTGCTAGTCGATCAATAGAGTGAACCTTAACCGTGTCACCATCACGAGCATAATCAATCATAGCCAATAGTGCTGGTCGATCTGATGCACTTTTACCTGATAGCTTTTCCTCAAAGACCTTATCAAGCTCACCCAAATCCTGACGATCTGTTGACTGAGTTTCAGAACTAACGCGCTTGTACCCGATTAAAGACATCACACACCCATATGGTACCATTTGAGTCTAGTTTACGCTGATTCTAGTAACAAGTAAATCAAATATAACTATAATGTTACTGCCATATAGTAACATGCACCAGCCATCTTTAAGTGTACTCAGGTGTTACTACGGAATGTCAGCTTTGACTGGGATGAGCCTATGAACGTTCTAATTACTCGTTGTTAGAATAAGGCATATTATTTGAGACAGAATGACCAAAGCAGTACATCCCAGTT
>CAXHZK010000023.1:0-32215 GCA_964021915.1 uncultured Roseobacteraceae bacterium
GACGTCTGATCCATCGAACTGAACCAAACCGCCCACATATCTCTTCAGATATTTATAATTTCAAAAAGCGTGAAGTCACTTACATGGCTTCGAATTTCGTCTGCGTCGCGTTGTCATTGTGACCCGTTTGGCGCCCCGTGTCTGCTTGTCTGCGTCTCCGGTAAAGGGGCTTCTAAGGGGAGTGTTCGGGGGTCGCAAGGGCTTTTTTGTTCAAAAAGCAAAATACTTCAAAAAAGAAGATTTTCTTTGTGTTTTAAGTGGGTTGCGCAATTTTGTTGTTCGTTACCTAGGGTGGATTAGCAATATTATTAGCCCAAACAATGACCGAACAATCAACATATAGAGTTATCCACAGGATCACCCCCAAGACAGGCTGCGATTCAGTCGGAATCAGAATGCGAATGCGGTCGATTCCATAAAATATCACCTGAATCGCGTTGATCATCTGTTTGGGCAGAATCAATTTCAGTTTTGGGAACAAACCGCATCTCCTATTCCGCCGATCATGGGCGGCGACGCACCCACAAACACTGAAGGATGGCTATGCCCGCTTGATGTAGCGCATGCCAATCAACCCGACGATCACGACCATGTAGATGATCGGCTCAATCTGGAAGCCTTTCACGAGCCACAAGTAGTGAATACCGGCAAGGATCGCGGCGGGGTAGGTGAACTTATGTAATTTGCGCCAAACCAGCGGCCCGACTTTACGGATCGACAGATTGTTCGACGTTATTGCCAGCGGGATCAGCAGCGCAAAAGCCAGCATCCCGACAGTCACATATTTGCGCTTTACGATTTCTTCCCAAACCCGTGCGAAAGACTGCACATCAAGAATGGCCCAGACAAGAAAATGCGCGAGCACCAGAAAGAAGGCCGTGACCCCGATAGCGCGGCGGAATTTGATCAGGTTGATCCCAGTCCAGTTGCGCAGCGGCGTCACCATCAACCCCACGATCAATAGCTTGAGCGCCAGTTCGCCATATTCCCGTTCCAATGCATTGATCGGTTCTGGACCCATCTGATTAGTCGCGGCGAGATAGAACATGTATGTCGTCCATACGGTCACAAGAATATAAATCGGCCAAGCGGGAATGCGACGTAGCACGCCGTTAATTTTCTGAGAGATCATGAGCAACAGCCATCCCCAGCCTGAATAGGTGGGCACGGAACGGTTCCATAAGAACAATACACACAACAGTCGCCAGTTTTGGGACGGATCACTGTAGCGCAGCTGGGGCATTCAAAAAAGAATTGGCATGCATCGGTTGGCATCGTCTGCAGCGTTTGCGCCGAGCACGACGGGCAGGTCAAAAGCGACTGTGGTTCAATGGCGGTGTTCATCGGCGGATCATCCATAGTCCGGTTACAAATAATAGGAACGATATTGCCGTGAACGATAACAGCACGGAATCGCGATAAAGGGTATCAATCAGGCCCGCCGCACCAATTGCGGTCAGGGCAAATGGTAAGAGACCGGTAAAGCAACAGAGCAATCCGACAGATGCATCAAGCCCCCCAACCCAAGCCAAAATGCGACCCATCAGAAATTCGCCTTGAGATCCATACCTGCGTATAGGCTGGCGACTTCATCTTCATACCCATTGAACATCAGCGTTGGCTGGCGCTTGGCAAATAGACCACCGCCAATGACGCGGTGCGATGCTTGGGACCAACGTGGATGCGAAACAGTCGGGTTCACATTACTATAGAAGCCGTATTCGCGGTGGTTTGCATTTTTCCAGCTTGTTGGCGGCTCGCGATCTGTGACTGTAATGCGCACAATCGACTTGATCGATTTGAAACCATACTTCCAAGGTACGACCAGACGGATCGGCGCGCCGTTTTGATTGCTGATCGGCTCACCATATATACCTGTCGCCATAATCGTCAGCGGATGCATTGCTTCGTCCAAGCGCAGACCTTCGACATATGGGAAATCAAGAACACCACGGCGCACCCCGATCATGTTCTCTGGTTGCACCACCGTTTCAAAGGCGACGTATTTCCCCTTGGCCTGCACGCCCGCCTTGTTCAGGATATCGGCCAGCTCAACCCCGTTCCAGGGGACAACCATTGACCACGCCTCGACACAGCGGAAACGGTAGATGCGTTCTTCGACGTCCAAACCATCCAGCAAATCAGCAAGACTATATTCACCAGGGTTATCGACAAGTCCATCAACTTTGATCGACCAAGGCGATGTCACCAACTGATGCGCGTTCTTAGCAGGGTCGCCCTTGCCCGTTCCGAACTCATAATAGTTGTTGTAGCTTTCAATCTCATCGAGCGCGTTTGGCACCAGCGCCTCTTGGGCCTGTGCGCTGACACCTGCGGCAATCGCCCCAAGGCCAATCGTGCCCGCAATAATCTGGCGGCGGTTCATGAAGACGGACTTTGGTGTCACATCAGCGGCGGTTAGGTCGTTCGTCCAGCGGTAGGCCATCGTTCTCTCCAAACATCAAATTGTTGACTGTTATATAGAGTGATTTTCCTGAAAGGTTTGTCACGTTCCTGACAGCGACTGAAATGTGTCTAAAAATGCGGCGTTCCAAGCCGATTTTTCACGATATTGTGTATGGAAAATCGAAAATGCTGCGGCTTAGGCGGATAATGCGCGAGGTCAAACCGCATCGGCCAAAAATGTATCTGAACCAAATCTCTGCTCAGGCGTATCTCCGGCATGATCACAACAACAGATCATTCACATTCAGGAGAAGACACCATGCTACGCAGAACTTTCATCGCACTCACAGCCACCGCAGCAATTGGCACATCCGCATTCGCCGCAGGCCATGCCCAGAATGACATTGTTGATACAGCCGTCGCCGCAGGCAGCTTTACAACACTCGTCGCGGCCGTGCAGGCAGCAGGTCTCGTCGACACGCTCAAAGGGGATGGCCCATTCACCGTATTCGCCCCAACAGATGACGCATTCGCAGCACTGCCAGCAGGCACAGTCGAAGGACTGCTCGCCGATCCAGAAGCGCTTGCCAAAATCCTGACCTATCACGTGGTCGCAGGCAAAGTAATGTCGGGTGATCTCTCCGATGGCATGATGGCCGCAACAGTGAACGGCGCAGAGATCAAGATCGGCACAATGGGTGGCGTCATGGTCAACGATGCAAATGTCGTCTCGGCCGATATTGAGGCATCAAACGGCGTGATCCATGTCATCGACAAAGTGATCCTACCCGCGATGTAAACCATAAACGATCAAAGCCCCCCAGCTTTAAACTGAGGGGCTTTGTTATTGTCTCGGCCTTAATGAACGACAGCGTCGTCAGGTTTGGGTCGGTTGCTGCCGCCGACGCGGTCACCAACCAGCAATCCATCGGCGCCCGCGCTAATCGCGATCGTATCACCATCCATCACATCACCAGCAAGGATCATCTCGGCCAGTTGGTTTTGAAGCGCGCGTTGAATGACACGTTTCAGCGGCCTTGCGCCAAACACCGGATCATAGCCTTCATTTGCCAACCATTTGAGCGCGGCATCATCCAGATTAAGCGTAATATTGCGCCCGGCCAACCGCTGCGTCAGACGCGACAGTTGGATTTTGACGATACCATCCATGTCACCCCTTGCAAGGCGATCAAAGATGATAGTCTCATCCAAGCGGTTCAAAAACTCTGGCCGGAAATGGGCACGCAACGCATCCATCACATCGCGTTTGGCATCAGATGCATCCGCACCCTCTGGCAATTGGCTTAACGCCTGTGACCCAAGGTTTGACGTCAGGATGATCAGCGTTTGCTTGAAATCGACGGTGCGGCCCTGACCATCGGTCAGCACACCGTCATCCAGCACCTGCAACAGCACGTTGAACACATCTGGATGCGCCTTTTCAACCTCGTCAAACAGCACAACCTGATATGGCCTGCGCCGCACGGCCTCGGTCAAAACGCCACCCTCATCATAGCCAACATAGCCCGGAGGCGCCCCAATCAGGCGTGACACCGCGTGTTTTTCCATAAATTCGGACATATCAATGCGCACCATCGCGCTGTCGTCGTCGAAAAGATATTCGGCCACGGCCTTGGTCAGTTCAGTCTTACCCACGCCTGTTGGCCCGAGGAACAAGAACGACCCAAGCGGGCGGTTCTCATCGTTCAGGCCGGCACGCGCACGGCGCACGGCGTTTGACAATGCCGTCACAGCAGATCGTTGACCGATCACACGCTTGCCAAGCTCGTCTTCCATACGCAGCAGTTTATCGCGCTCACCCTCAAGCATCTTGGACGTGGGGATACCTGTCCAGCGCTCAACAACTTCAGCAATTTGCTCAGGGCGGACCGCCTCTTCGACCATCAGCTCATCGGATTGCTCCGCATCTCCGAGCTTGCGCTCAAGATCAGGGATCACACCATACGATAGCTCACCCGCTTTGCCCAAATCGCCCTCTCGTTTGGCGATCTCAAGCTCGGCGCGCGCACGGTCAAGGTGCTCTTTCAGCTCACGACTGCCTTCCAGCTTATCACGTTCCGCCTGCCATTTGGCGGTCATCACGGACGCTTTGTCTTGCAGATTACCCAGCTCTTCTTCGAGCTTGGCTAGACGATCCTTGGATGCGGCATCGTCTTCTTTGCCCAGCGCCTGTTGTTCGATTTGTAGCTGCATGATCTGACGGTCCAGCGCATCCAGTTCCTCAGGCTTACTATCCACTTCCATCCGCAAACGGCTGGCAGCCTCATCCATCAGGTCAATCGCCTTATCAGGCAAGAAACGATCCGTGATATATCGATGCGACAGCGTCGCCGCCGCGACCAAGGCGCTGTCAGAAATCCGCACACCGTGGTGCAACTCATACTTTTCCTTGATCCCGCGCAGAATGCTGATCGTATCCACGACGGTTGGTTCCTCAACCACAAGCGGCTGAAAACGACGGGCAAGAGCCGCATCTTTTTCCACATATTTGCGGTATTCATCCAGTGTCGTGGCACCAACGCAATGCAATTCACCGCGTGCGAGCGCAGGTTTGATCAGGTTAGCCGCATCCATTGCGCCATCTGATTTACCGGCCCCAACCAGCGTATGCATTTCATCAATGAAAAGGATGATTTCACCCGCCGCATCGGTGACCTCGTTCAAAACCGCCTTAAGCCGTTCCTCAAATTCACCGCGGTATTTGGCACCAGCAATCAGGGCACCCATATCAAGCGCCATCAGCTTTTTGTTCTTAAGGCTTTCGGGCACGTCACCATCAACGATCCGCAGGGCGAGACCCTCGGCAATGGCCGTTTTACCAACACCTGGTTCACCAATGAGCACGGGATTATTCTTGGTCCGGCGCGATAGCACCTGCATGGCGCGGCGAATTTCCTCGTCGCGGCCAATGATCGGATCAATTTTGCCTTCGCTCGCGGCCTCGGTCAGGTCACGCGCATATTTTGCAAGCGCTTCATAACTATCCTCGGCGCTGGCACTATCAGCTGTGCGCCCCTTGCGGATGTCATTGATCGCCGCGTTCAGGTTTTGGGCCGTAACGTGGCCAGCATCAAGCGCAACCTTGGCCTTGGATTTCACCATAACAAGCGCCATCAACAGGCGCTCAACAGGCACAAAACTATCGCCTGCCTTTTGCGCAAGCTTTTCAGCCTCTGCCAAAACCTTGCCTGTGGCCCCATCCATATAGACCTGTGCACCGTCGCCAGTCACTTTGGCGATTTTATCGACGGCTATATCAATGTCACGGCGCACCGCAGCAGCATCGCCGCCACTTCGCGTGATCAAATTGGCCGCAAGGCCCTGATCATCATCCATCAATGCCTTGAGCAGGTGTTCCGGCGCGAGCCGCTGATGGCTTTCGCGCATTGCAATGGTCTGGGCCGCCTGAACAAAACCGCGCGACCGTTCGGTGAACTTTTCTAAGTTCATGTCTTTCTCCTTCGCATAAGCGCCCATAATGTCTTCGCCCGCTTGGCGGCACGAAATGTCTGGGCCTCAATAGATAAATGGGTGTCTGTGTTACATCTTGCAAGTGGTTGTGATGAAACCCGTTGCGAGATGAAACAAAGCAGTCAGCTTTCTCCTCGCCGTAAGGTTGAGGGGGAATACCAAACAATAGTTCCCCAAGAAAAAAATGGGACGGTGCCATATGATTACCAACACACCAACAGCTACAAATTGTTTGGTGTGAAAACGTAGATGGTTCCATCACTCTGGCTGGCTGTCTTCCCCAGTTGGCCACCGGAGCGTTCCGATGCACCCGCGCGGAACCGAGAGGCGCAACCTTCCCCAAGCCGGTTGCGCCTTTTGCTTGTCCGGCCCAACGATTGCAATTGCGCCTACGTCTGTTACACCCCGCGCAGTTTCAATATTAGGAGTGTCCCCATGACTGATGATCGCCTCATCGTAGCACTAGACGTGCCAAATGTTCTTGATGGTTTGGCAATGGCCGAACGTATCGGCGACGCAGCCAGCTTTTACAAAATCGGTTTGGGCATGCTGACAGGAGGCGGTCTCGCACTTGCCAATGAGCTCAAGCAAGATCACGGCAAACAGATTTTCCTTGATATGAAATTCTTTGACATTGGCGCAACCGTTGAGGCCGCAGTGCGCGGCGTGGCGCAGTTCAATCTTGATCTGCTGACAGTGCACGGCGACCCGCATGTTGTTCGCGCAGCAAAAGAGGGCGCATCAGGCACCGACACCAAAATTCTGGCGGTGACAATCCTGACATCGCTTGATCGGGATGATCTGGATGCCTCACTGATCAAAACCGGCGACATCACCGATCTTGTGCAAGAGCGCGCTGGCCTCGCCCTATCCGCTGGCGCTGACGGCGTGATCGCATCACCACAAGAGGCTGCCATGATCCGCGCATTGCCAGAGGCCGAGGGAAAGCTAATCATCACGCCCGGTGTGCGCCCCGCAGGTGCCGCATTGGGTGATCAGAAACGTGTCGCGACCCCTGCACAGGCGATTGCGAACGGCGTTGACCACATCGTCGTCGGCCGCCCGATCTGGCAATCCGACAACCCACGGGCCGCAGCACTGGCGATCCAAGCCGAAATGAAGTCAGCGCAAGCGACATCACCAAACTCCTGATTTTCACAAGCTCGTGATTTACTATTTGTGAAACCTTTTTCGTCCATATGTGTTTGAACAAGACACACCGGACGGAAAGGGAAACCACATGAAGATCAACAATCTACGCTACGATGCGCGGGCCGGTTCATTTCAGGCCTCTGTTGATATTTACCGTGATGGACGGACATTTCGCTATCCTTGTGAATTTCATGGGCCGCAATCGCTTGATCCTGCTACAGTGACCGCTGGTCTGGCCGAACGTGCATTTCGCATGTCCGACACGCTTCGCGTTTAAGGGGTCGCTGCAATGTCTTCCTTCACCTGCCGGACCGTCCATTACAATGCATCGACAAGCGCGTTTGAAGCCTGTGTTGATTTGGTAAAAAGCGGTAAAACCCTGCGATTTCCGTGTCAGGTTGTTGGCCCCGTCACCATGGACATTGATGTGGTCAAAGCGGGGCTGCGCAAGGATGCGCAACGCCAGGCACAGCGCGGTTCACCGCTGATGTCGCACATTTAACTGTTATCTGCCGATCAAGATTTGAGCGTCACCTGTCCCCCGACGCTTCTGTCCCCTTCTTGATCACAAACTGGCCCGTTGCATTCCCCTGCAGCGGGCCACTTTTTTAGTTGTCGTTAATGTCCCGATCCCAGATTTTGGCGCTCCCGTTTTTCACACCAAAAATGCGGCGCATCAGCACGTAAGCAATCAATGAAAACACCGCGAACGCCAACATGACAACGGGCAAGCTGTTCATCGTGATCCCAGCAACGAGGGCCACGCCGACAGCCAACGCGCCAATCGCAAACCCGAAAAAAATGTAGCCGGGCGCAAAAACCTCAAGCGTCGCCAAGGCCACCGCGGCCGTAACCCAAACCCACCAAAGCTGCCAAAGTGCCATTATGAACGCCCCTTGAACATCTTGAATGCATCTCCAAACGCGTCCACGGCGTTCGCAGGAAGGACGACAGTTTGATTACCACCGCCAGAACCCAGCTTGTTCAAGGCCTCAACCTGTTTCAAGGCAACCTGATACTGTGCTGCCTCCAACCCGTTTTCTGCAATTGCCGCCGCAACGGCGCGGGTTGCGTATGCTTCTGCATCCGCTGAAACTTTACGTGCTTCCGCCGCTTTTTGCGCCGCATATAGATCAGCATCCGCCTGCAATTCGACCGAACGCTTTGTGCCTTCCGCTTCGGTCACTTGCGCACGGCGCGCACGTTCTGCGTTCAATTGCTGCAACATCGCCGCACGTGTCGCCTCATCAAGGTTCACATCGAGGATTTCCGCGCGAGTGACCTCGATCCCCCAATCATCAACCTGCTGGGCCACTTGGCTGCGCACAGCATCGATCAGGGTCGAACGGTTCGCCTGCACTTGGTCCAGCTCCATCCGGCCAATTTCAGACCTGACAATACCGGCCACAGTGGTAGAAATCGCCGCATCAACATCACGAATGCGGTAAACTGTCTTTTCGGGTTCAATGATGCGATAGAACACTGACGTTTCAACCTGCACCAATACGTTGTCAGACGTGATCGCATCTTGCGTCATCGACGGCAGCTGACGTTCCAGCACCGATACCTGATGGCGGATTTTGTCCAAAAACGGCACGATAAAATTGATACCTGGCCCAAGGACAGCGCGCAAACGGCCAAAACGCTCGACCACGTGTTTTTCACTCTGCGGCACGATCCGCACACCCGCCAAAATACAAATGACAATAAAAAATGCGGCGGCGATCATAACGATGTTACTACCGCCAATTTCAATAGCTTGGTCCAAGACACTGCTCCTCAATAAATATGCTTGTGCAAATACATAGGTATTTCCCAACCATTTCACAACAAATCATCATCTCCGCCCGCTACAGCACTGCCCGCTCTTTATCGAATTCGCTTTCTGTGTCTCATAAACTCCCGCCGGAGGCTCCTTGCTTTCAATCAACACCCCCATTGTTGCTTGTCACGGCAGCGCCTATCCTGAGGTCATGCCCACACTCTGCCGAGACTGCCTGACCCAATATGATGATGCCTCTCGGTGTCCGGCTTGCCGTAGCCCCAGGCATATTTCTCACCCCGAACTTCACAGCCTTTCGATTGCCCATATGGATTGTGATGCGTTTTATGCCTCCGTTGAAAAGCGCGACAATCCTGAATTGGCCGATAAACCCGTCATCATCGGCGGCGGCCGGCGAGGCGTGGTTTCGACCGCTTGCTACGTGGCACGGATCAAGGGCGTGAAATCCGCCATGCCAATGTTTCAGGCGTTAAAACTTTGCCCCGAAGCGGTCATCGTGCGCCCTCGGATGGACGCCTATGCCGAGGCCTCTCGCGCAATTCGCAAAATGATGGACGAACTAACACCAGTCGTTGAGCCGCTTTCACTGGACGAGGCATTCATGGATATGACAGGCACTGAACGGCTGCATGGTGCGCCGCCTGCGGTGATGCTCGCCAAGCTGATATTGCGCATGAAAAACGAGCTGGGCCTGACAGGGTCCATCGGGCTAAGCCACAATAAATTTTTGGCCAAAGTCGCATCCGATCTTGATAAGCCTCGCGGTTTTTCAATCATTGGCAAAGAGGAAACGACTGCATTCCTGCGCCCCAAGCCGGTGCGCTTGATATGGGGCATCGGCCCCGTCGCCCAAGATAGCATGGCTCGTGCCGGCATTCGCACCTTTGACGATCTGCTGCGCTGGGACCGGCGCGATCTGCATGATCGTTTTGGCGGCATGGGTGAGCGGCTTTATTCCCTCGCACGCGGTGAGGATGGCCGCAAAATATCATCACACGCCCCTGTCAAAGGTATCTCGAACGAAACGACATTTTTTGAGGATACCAACGATCCCGATATTCTTGATGGTCATATCTGGCGCATGGCAGAAAAGGTCAGCTCTCGCGCTAAGGCCAAGGATATGGCGGGCCATGTCGTGACGCTCAAGTTGAAAAAATCCGACCATAAATCGCTGACGCGGCGGGTTTCATTACATAGCCCGACGCAACTGGCCGATGTTGTTTACCGGACCGCGCGTGGGTTGTTTGATCAAGTGGGCAATCAGGGCCCCTATCGCCTTATTGGTGTTGGGATCAGCCAACTGACCCCAGCCGCTGACGCCGATCGGACGGGTGATTTGCTCGATCCAGACGCCAGCAAACGCGCCGCGGCAGAAGAAGCGGCCGATAAAATTCGAGAGCGTTACGGCGACAAGGCAATCATCAAAGGACGCGCGCTGCGCTGAAGGTGTGAACCTACGCCAGCTACTCAGCGGCTAATTTCACCGCACCTGTGCGCCCAATCTCGGTAATTTTGCCTGCGACACGCATCAGGCGTTCACGCGTATCGGCATAGCCATCATGCGGCGTCAAACTGAACTCATCCATATACAGCGAGCGGTCAATTTCGACTTGAATTGCATGGCAATTGCGAGAGGGCCGCCCATACCGCCCGACGATATAGGCCCCTGCAAACGGGATATTGCGAGCGACCCGAAATCCCGCGTCAGTAAACGCAGCTTCAATTTGATCGACAATATGGGACGACGCGCCCGCGCCAAACCGGTCCCCCAACACCACATCAGAGCGATCATCACGCAGACCGCCTAGCGCCGCCGTCGGCATCGAATGGCAATCAATCAATATCGCCTGACCAAATTGCTCACTGCTTTCGGCCATCAGGGTTTGCAATGCGGTGTGATAGGGCCTCCAATAGTTGGAAATCCTGCTTTGGGCCTCAGTCAGTTGCATCTTGCCAACGTAAATCGGCATGGCATTTGCCACAACCCGAGGGATCACGCCAAGCCCGCTGGCCACGCGCGGATTGCCTGCGTTACGCTTGACGCCCACAATCAAGGCTGAATCCAGCTCTGTCTCATCACGGTTTAGATCCACGAAAGCACGCGGCGCTGTTGCCGTGATCAAGGGCGCACCAAATTCCGGCACGCGGTCGAACAGCAGGTCAACAAATGCGTCCTCCGAACTGCGAAGTTGGTCATCATTGAGAATCGATTGACCCGCGACCGTGCCCGCATAGTCCCGCCCACTATGGGGTGAGGCAAAAATCACGCTGGTATCGCGCGAATGAGGTCGATGCAGGTCAAAAACAGTATTTCGCATTTCACAATCCAGTTCCGTACTGCATAGCGCATTTTGAAATCGTGCGAATGCCTTTAATTTTTTGTGCGGTCAGGAACCTAAACATCGATTGCCCAAGGAATTTTTCAAAAGCGCTTGATACCTCGCGCGACTCCTTTTATAGACCGCTCGACTGACGCGGTTTGCCCGCGTCCTATTTCGTTATGGGACGTATGGACAGATTGCCAAGGACATTGGATGATTAGCTCAGCGGTAGAGCACTTCGTTGACATCGAAGGGGTCACTGGTTCGATCCCAGTATCGTCCACCATGAATTCACCGGCACATCCGCGTGCCGTAACTGCAACCTAAGGCGCAATCGCCGCGCCGCGACAAAGAAGGATAGAACCTATGAAAGTTCGCAACTCCCTCCGCTCGCTCAAGCAGCGCCACCGCGATTGCCGCGTCGTGCGCCGTAAGGGCCGCGTTTATGTGATCAACAAAACGCAGCGCCGCTTTAAGGCACGTCAGGGTTAATTCCCCGATCATTGAGTTTGAAAAGGGTCGCTTCGCAAGAAGTGGCCCTTTTTCTTTTGTGCACATAGCCCACCCATGTCCATGAGCGGCTGACGTCTAGTTCTTCACAAGCAGCTGCACGACAGCAATTTGATCAAGGTAACCTGTCGCGGGCATTCCACGACTTTGCTGAAAACGACGGATTGCGCGCCGGGCTTCACTATCAAATGAACCATCCACCAATCCCGGATCATGCCCCAACACTGTCAAGCGGGCTTCGATCAATCGACGGGCCAAATTGGTCAGCCCAAGTGCATTTTCAGCGGCGATAGCAACCTTGTCATCTGATCCACGATCATTGGATTTGCGAATTGCCTCGATACGCTCGGCCGCTTCTTTGCGAAAGGCGCCAGTTGGCTGCTCCCTGAGGTAATCCAGATAGGCGGTTTCTGAATTTTGCAGGCGCGCCGCGTTCCACGCATCTCGGTCAACATCAGCCGCCTGCCGTAGTTTGCTGTTTTCAAGCTGCTTGAGCGCCAACTTTGCCTGATCCGCGAAAATGCCGTCAGGGAACCGATCAAGATAGGCACGCAATCCGGCCTCACCGCCAGTGTCGCCGGTCTCTTCCCAAAAAATGCGATCGCGACGCGCTTCGATTTCTTGCTGTCTTTCGGCCTCTGCCTCAATTTGCGCTGTGCGGCGCATTGCTTGCGCATCAATACGCAGCAATTGTTCGTCATTCACGTAGCTGGTTTGCCGAAAGCCGTTTTTTTGCTGCCAATTCACGATAGCGCGGCGCGATCCTTTGCCCCAAATGCCATCGATCCCACGCGTATCATATCCCAACACGGATAGATTTGACTGCACCTGCCGCCGCTCATCGCGGCTCAGCTCCATCTCTTCTTCGGCTAATCGTTCACTGCGATACGGTTCAGTGCGGATTTCCTCGATCAACACGCGCGCTTGTGGCACAAACTTGCCGTAGGGATAACGCACAATATAGCTTTGATACTCATCCACCGTATCGATTTCTCTCGCAGTTTCCCATTGCAGCAGTTCCAGCGCACGCGCCGCAGCAGAACTTGCCGTAGGTTCGTTTTGGAGGATGAGTTTGTCGGGAGCAAACCCCATAACAGTCACGCGGCGATTGCGGTTCGCGACATCCATCACGTCGCCACCAGGGCGGGTAACGATCTTTTCGATTACATCGCGCAGGTCATTGGGTCGCAGTGACATCACCGTGACACCATCCGGCACATTCAGTTTACCAACGCCCGAGCGCAGCACCTGATCATAGTCATCCCCAAGGTCGAGCGGCGAAGAGCCCAACAGCAACAAGGCCTGCTCAGGTGTCTGCGCAAGGGCATCCATCACACTATCAACAGAAACGCCCTCTGTGCCGATACTGAATAGCGTTGGTTTCTTTGCCTTGGCAGGCAAATACCATGTGCGCAGTCCATCGGTCACAAATCGACCTGACATCGCCACCACGAGCCTGTCTGCTGTCTGGCCTTTGGTTAGGAACATGCCCAGCGCATCGTGAATTTTACCGATGCTATCATCGCGTAAAACAGAAACCGCGTAGCCCGCATCTTCCATTGCCGATTTCGATTGCACCACAGCCGAGCCGTTCTCGACATGATCAAAGTTGCGGTATCGCTCGGTGCCGATCAATACCGCAGCATCCTGTGCAAATGCCTGCCCCGCAAAAAGAGCGATGATCACTGTGAAACAAATGCGCCGCATCGTCGGCCCCCTTACAGTTTTTTCAGGCGGTGTCGTAGGTCCGGCGGTCTTCAATCACAATTCCGTCCCGCGGCAACGCCCCGTCGTCATAGCATTGCACGTCAGCACGCAGTTTTAAAACATCCTTGACCGCGCTTGCAGCGGCATCGGCATTAATCCCCGCCCCCTCAATTTGGACCAGCATCGTGTCGCTATCGCCGTCGCGATCAGCAATCACACGGGCTTTGGTCGCGCCCTCAATTCGCGCAACCAAATCAGCAACCTGTTCAGGACGAACGAACATCCCCTTGATCTTGGTTGTTTGGTCCGCACGACCCATCCAGCCCTTGATCCGCATATTGGTACGGCCACAACCGCTGGTCCCTTCCATCACGGCGCTTAGATCGCCAGTCGCAAAACGGATAAGTGGGTAATCAGGGTTCAGCGATGTCACGACCACCTCTCCCACTTCACCATGCGCAACAGGATCACCAGTGCCGGGGGTGACGATTTCGACGATCACACCCTCATCCACGATCATCCCGCTTGTCGGGCTGCTCTCATAGGCAATCTGCCCCAAATCAGCGGTCGCATAGCATTGCAAACAAGCGATCCCGCGATCCGCATAATATTGCCGCAACTGTGGAAACAGCGCCCCGCCAGATACGGCCGCTTTGTTGATCTGGAGAGTGACACCCATTTCATCTGCCTTTTCCAAGATCACCTTGAGGTAATCTGGCGTACCAGCATAAGCCGTGGTGCCAATGTCATGCGCCGCCCTGACCTGAAGCTCGGTCTGCCCCGTTCCTGCTGGTAATACCGTGGCACCGATGGCCCGAGCACCATTTTCAAACATCGTGCCTGCAGGTGTCAGATGATACCCAAAGCAATTGTGAACGATATCGTCAACGCCGATGCCACAAGCCGTCAAGAACCGCCCGAACCGCCACCAATCATGGCTGCTGCCACCCGGTTCATATATCGGACCAGGGGACTGAAATACATGGGTGGCGTTTGACACGGCCATGCCACCGAACGGTGGTTTTTCCGCCTGCCATTTCACAAGGTCAGATTTACGCAAAACAGGCAAATTCTTCAAATCGGCCAAGGTTTTCACCTGATCACCACCCTGCAAGCACGATCCTTGCTGCGACTCCACGGTCTTGATCTGTGCCAACAACGCCAGCATTTGCGCAGCGTCACGCTCTTCTTGGTTTCGCGTTTCCAAGGTATCAAAATGCATGGGCGTATCTCCTGTGGTGTGTGTTAAGCAATCATTTGGGCAAATAGATAACCGCCCTTATCTTTGATCATGCGCCAGTTTAGGTGGGCAATTACCCTCTTAAATCCGGATATATTCGATGCCTCATCAGCGATCAGCAAATAACCGAGCGGTCGCAAGTGTTTCAGCAATTTCGCCAAGACAGCATGGCGGTCATCTTCGCCCAACATATGTAACGTGCGATCAATCAACAGCACGTCGAACATACCTTCGGGTGTAAATTTGGTGATGTCCTCAACAACGCCGGTGATGTCCAAACCATCCCGCGCGGCCGTGTCATTGACCGCCTCGATTCCCGCAGCTGACATATCAACGCCCACAACGCAGTGACCCGACTTGGCGATAAACACCGCATCGCGTCCCTGCCCACAACCGATATCAAGCACGCGCAAGTTTGCCACATCAATGTCACTGAAAAACGTCACGAATGCAGGTGTCGGCGCCCCTAACGCATTCGGTTGCTTGCGATAAAGTGCGTCGTAGTTGTAGGCCACGCCCTATGCCAACCAGCGTTTGCGCCTACGATAACTGCGCACATCGCGGAATGATTTGCGGCCCTCATCAGACATGCCAAGGTAGAATTCTTTGACGTCGGGGTTTTCGCGCAATTCCGCTGCTGGTCCTTCCATCACGACACGCCCACTCTCTAGGATATACCCATGATGCGCGAACCGCAGGGCGACGTTGGTGTTCTGCTCAGCCAGTAGAAACGACACGCCTTCCTTTTCGTTCAAATCCCTTACAATGCCGAAAATCTCTTCGACCAATTGCGGCGCAAGGCCCATTGACGGCTCATCCAACAAGATCGTTTCAGGCCGTGACATCAAGGCACGCCCAATTGCGCACATCTGTTGTTCGCCACCCGACGTATAACCAGCCTGCGATTTGCGGCGTTCGCGTAAGCGCGGGAAATAGTCGTAGACCATTTCCAAGTCCTTGGCGATCGCAGCGGCACCTTGGGTCCGTGTGTAGGACCCTGTTAAAAGGTTTTCTTCAATCGTGAGGTGTTCGAAACAATGACGGCCTTCCATGACTTGGATGACCCCTTTTTTCACCAGCTCAGAAGGTGATTGATCCTGAATGCGCTCACCACGATATGAGATCGACCCTTTTGTCACTTCACCACGTTCGGAATGCAGCAGGTTCGAAATCGCCTTGAGCGTGGTCGTCTTACCAGCACCGTTGCCACCCAGAAGCGCGGTAATACCGCCCTTGGGCACGGTCAGAGACACGCCCTTTAGCACCAAAATGACGTGGTTATAGATCACTTCGATATTGTTGACGTCCAACAGCGTCTCAACTTTTGTGTCGTCCAGCATCTTATGCGTCCCGTTCCATCTTCATCTTGGTCAAAAACTCAAAACCGCGGGGGCGGCGCATCGGGCCGCCCCCGGGAGTATTTCACTTACATGCAGCCAGCTTCGATGCCGCTTTCAGCAGCAAACGCAGCACTGTCTTCCATGATCAAGGGCTGTGTCACCGCGTCATCAGGTGCGATGTAGTCGGTCAGCGCGTTCCACTGACCAGCCGCTGCATCCCACTCTTGCACGATGCCAAGGCCTGTGCCGCCGTGATCCTGACAGGACACGCCGAATTCAGGACCAATATTGGCCATGCCCAGCTCTGCCATACGGGCGTTTGTCAGCTCGAGCGCTTCCATACCGTCGCGCATCATCGCCGGCGTGATGTTCGCTACACCATGGATGTCCTGCGCCTTAGCAATCGCCTCGGCTGCCAACATCGCCGCATACATGCCACGTGTGTAAAGCACTTTGCCAACGTTGCTGCCGTCACCAGCCGCATTGCCCGCGTCATGGACAAGGCTACGAATGTCGTCAAATACAGGCAGGTTCGCATCAATACGGTTCATGTTGAGCGACTTGTAGCCGTTCGCCGCAGCGCCTGCAGGTGTCACGTCATGCTCCGCTCCGGCCCACCAGTTACCAATGAAGTTTTCCATCGGGAAACCAATATTCGCGGCTTCTTGAACAGCCACTTGGTTCATTACACCCCAACCCCACATCAAGACATAGTCAGGACGTGTACGGCGGATTTGAAGCCACTGTGATTTTTGCTCCTGCCCTGGGTGGTCAACGGCCAACAGGTCAAGCGCAAAGCCGTGCTGCTCGGACAAGTTTTCCAACGTGCGGATAGGCTCTTTGCCATATGCAGAGTTGTGATAAACTAGCGCGATTTTCTTACCATCGAGCGAGCCGTCATTTTCGGACAGCAGGTAGTTCACCATCACGGATGCAGCATCCCAGTAGTTCGCAGGATAGTTGAATACCCAGTTGAACACTTCGCCGTTCGCCGCAGACGTCCGGCCATAGCCCATTGTGTGCAGCGGAATGTTATCAGCGGTGGCCTTTGGGATTAGCTGATACGTGATACCAGTCGATAGCGGTTGATAGACCAACGCGCCTTCTCCCTTGGTGCTTTCATAGCATTCCACGCCTTTTTCGGTGTTATATCCTGTTTCGCATTCGATAATGCGCACAGCTTCACCGCCAATGCCGCCATCGCGGGCGTTCAGCATATTAAAATAGTCCTGATAGCCGTCTGAGAACGGCGTGCCGCCTGCGGCATATGGGCCGGTGCGATAGCTCAGGTCAGGTATAACCAGCTCGGCCAGTGCCGGTCCGGATGCCAATAGCCCTGCGAGGGCTGCAGCTGCAAAAGTCTTCATTTTCATCGGGTTTCCTCCCTTGGTTTTCCGATTGTTGGTCGTATGCCGAGGTTAAGCCTCGATCATTGTCATGGTCCGCTAATATGGAAACGGCCAAAGTCTTAATTTCTCTTTCGCGACGCGCCAAAGCTGCGCCAATCCGTGTGGTTCCTTGATCAAGAAGAACATGATCAACGCCCCCACGATCACCAATTGCAAATGCGCCACCATATCCGTGGGCCACCCAAGCAGGTCCACGCCAACTACCTTCAGCGCAACAGGCAAAAGCACTAAGAACGCAGCCCCTGCAAAGGCACCAAAGATTGACCCAAGCCCGCCGATAATCACCATAAACAGCACAAGGAATGATTTCTGAATGCCAAAGGCTTCACCGACCTCGACAGCACCCAAATACACCGCAAAGAACAATGCGCCCGAGATGCCGATAAAGAAGGACGAGATTGCAAAGGCGCTGAGTTTCGCCCGCAACGGGTTCACGCCGATAATCTCGGCAGCGATATCCATGTCCCGAATAGCCATCCATTTGCGCCCCACCGTGCCGCGCGTCAGGTTCCGCGCGATGATCGCACTTACGGTTACAAACACGAGGCAAATCAGATACTGCGCCCACGCTTCGGTGTTAGGGCCGGTCACGGGTATGCTAAACACGGTGCGCTCTGGCGCGTTGATCTGGCCGGATGCAGAATAGTTGTAAAACCACTCGACCTTGTTGAACAACCACACAAGGAAGAATTGCGCAGCCAATGTCGCCACCGCCAGATAAAATCCCTTGATCCGCAAGCTTGGCAATCCAAACGCGGCCCCCACTATCGCGGTAATTCCACCCGCTAGGATCACATTGATCACGATGGATACATCCGGAAACGCCGTCATCAGCTTGTAACAGGCATAAGCCCCCACAGCCATGAAACCACCCGTCCCCAATGACACCTGCCCGCAATACCCCGTCAGGATATTCAACCCAATCGCCGCAATCGCATAGATCAGGAACGGCACAAAAATCGCCGAGGCCCAGTAGTCATTGATGATGAACGGAATGACGAGATAGGCCACTGCCAACACCGCCCAATACCGATAACGATCAAACGCAATCGGGAACGTCTGGTTGTCCGCCTCATAAGAGGTCTTAAAATCTCCGGCTTCACGGTAGAACATATTGCATTCCCTTCAAACCAGCGGAATAGGCCTTAAACACGCTCAATGATCTTCTCCCCAAACAGGCCCTGCGGACGGAACACGAGGAAAATCAGCGCCAGCACATAAGCGAACCAGTTTTCCGTGGCCCCGCCCATCATTCCGCCAATCGTATATTCAAACAGCTTCTCACCGACGCCGATGATCAACCCACCAACGATGGCACCCGGGATCGACGTGAACCCGCCCAGCATCAGCACCGGCAGCGCCTTGAGCGCGATGAGTGACAGCGAGAATTGCACACCGGATTTCGCGCCCCACATGATCCCCGCGACAAGGGCAACAAGCCCCGCAAGCGACCACACAAGCACCCAGATAAAGTTGAGGGAGATTCCAACCGACAGGGCCGCTTGGTGGTCATCAGCAACCGCACGCATCGCGCGGCCTTGCTTGGAATATTGTGCAAAGGCAATCAGCGATAACACAAGGATCGCCGCCACAACCGTCGCCACCATATCCAGCTTATCAATAAAGAAGCCATAGAAGCTGTCGTCGCCAAGGCTTGCTGTCATATCCTCGATCCAGCGCGATCCACCCTGCGGCAGCCCGACATCAAGCGTCTTAATGTTGGAACCCCACATCAAATCTCCCACGCCTTCTAGGAAATAGGCCAATCCGATTGTCGCCATGAACAAGATGATCGGCTCTTGCCCCACAAGGTGCTTGAATATGAATTGCTGCACCGCCCATGCGAATAGTACCATCACGCCCAGCGTCATGATGATCGCTGCAAATGCCGGCACGTGCCAGCCAAAATGATGCACCTCGGTCCCGAAAATTGCGTTGATCATATGGGCAAACGGCACCTGTCCTTCCATGATTCCAACCAACGTCAGCGCGGCAAACAGCGCCATAACACCTTGGGCATAATTGAAAATGCCAGAGGCCTTAAAGATCAACACAAAGCCAAGTGCCACCAGTGCATAAAGCACACCAGCCATCAGACCGTTGAGAACAACCTCAATCCCATAAAGAAAATCAGCCGACATCATTTATCCCCTTAATCATGGGCCACTCCCAAATAGGCATCAATCACCTCTTGATTATTGCGCACCTCATGCGGCGTGCCGTCACCAATCTTACGCCCGTAATCCATCACAACAACACGGTCAGAAATATCCATCACAACGCCCATGTCGTGTTCGATCAGCGCAATCGTGGTGCCAAATTCATCATTCACATCAAGGATAAAGCGGCTCATGTCCTCTTTTTCCTCCACGTTCATCCCTGCCATTGGCTCATCGAGCAGCAACAACTTGGGTTCAGCTGCCAGCGCGCGCGCCAGTTCGACCCGCTTTTTCAAACCATAAGGCAGGCGGCCAACGGGTGTTTTACGAATGGCCTGAATTTCGAGAAAATCGATGATCTTCTCGACCAACTCGCGGTTTTCGACTTCCTCGCGCTCGGCTTTCCCTTTCCAAATCGCCTGGGACAGCAATCCGGTATTCATCTGGGTCAATCGCCCACACATCACGTTATCAAGCACGGACATGCCCTCAAACAGCGCAATGTTCTGGAACGTCCGCGCAATCCCCTGCCGCGCCACTTGAAAGGGCTTCATCGGTGGGCGTTTTTCCCCGTGAAACCAAACTTCCCCGTCCTGCGGGTTATAAAAACCGGAAATCACGTTCAGCATTGACGATTTGCCAGCACCATTGGGTCCGATGATTGCGCGAATTTCACCCTCACGAATATCAAAGCTGATGTTTTTGATCGCCTCAACACCGCCAAATCGTAGCGTGATACCGCGCATATCCATCATGACATCACCAATCTGGCGGCCATCCTCAGTTACATAACCGTCCACATGGTCCTTCATGCGTCACACTCCATTCTTCCGAGCATAAATATGGCCGCCGGAGGCATCGGGATGGCGGGTGGGGCGTCGTGCTTGCACGCGCGACACACCGTCATGCCGCCACCTTCGCGGGGGCAACAATCGCGTCACGCAAATCAAGCGTCGCCGTGATCTTACCCTTGCGTCCATCTTCATAGGTCACTTCGGTCTCGGTATAAATTTCTGCAGCGTCGCCATAAAGTGCGGCAATCAAATCGTCGAATTTTTCGGCAATCACCGCGCGGCGCACTTTACGCGTGCGCGTCATCTCACCATCATCCGCATCCAGCTCTTTGTGCAGAACGAGGAACCGATAGACCTGACAACCCGCCAACATCGGGTCCTGGGCGACAGAGGCATTTACTTCGGCTACATGCGCCGAGATCTGGTCCAGCACCTGCGGATGCTGCGACAACTCCTGATAGGATGAATAGGCAATATTGTTCCGTTCCGCCCAATTGCCTACCGCCGTCAGATCAATATTGATAAATGCCATGCACCGGTCACGGCCCGCGCCGAACACAACTGCTTCAAGGATATTTGGGAAAAATTTCAGCTTATTCTCAACGTATTTTGGCGCAAACAGATTGCCATCCGCCATCTTGCCCACGTCCTTGGCCCGATCAATAATCCGCAGATGCCCGCTGCTTTCCTCTATGAAACCAGCGTCCCCGGTCGCAACCCAGCCCTCGGCATCTTTGGTCGATGCGGTGCTTTCGGCGTTTTTATAATATTCAACAAACGTACCAGGTGAGCGGTAAAATACTTCGCCGCTATCCCCGATTTTAATCTCCACATCAGGGCTTGGCACCCCAACCGTATCTGACCGCACTTCGCCATCAGGCTGTTGTGTGATATAGACCGTCGCTTCAGTCTGACCGTAGAGTTGCTTAAGGTTGATCCCGAGCGAGCGATAGAAATCGAAAATTTCCGGCCCAATCGCCTCGCCTGCTGTATAACCAACACGCACGCGGCTAAAGCCGAGCGTATTTTTCAGCGGCCCGTAAACAAACAGATTGCCCAGCGCGTAACGCAACCTATCCATTGCACTGACCTCATGACCATCGAGGATCGCAGGCCCAACTTTGCGCGCGACTTTCATGTAATGATCGAACAGGCGTTTCTTAAACCGGCTCGCATCCTCCATGCGGATCATCACTTGGGTCAATTGGTTTTCGAACACACGCGGCGGTGCAAAATAATAAGTTGGTCCAATCTCTCGCAAATCGGTCATCATCGTCTGTTCGGATTCTGGGCAGTTCACACAAAACCCTGTCCACATCGCTTGCCCGATGGAAAAGATGAAATCGCCGACCCATGCCATCGGCAAATAGGCAAGCACTTCATCACCTTCTTTCAGGTGGTCAAAATCGGACGAATTTTTGGAGGTCTCAATCACGTTACGGTTAGACAGAACCACCCCCTTGGGCCGCCCAGTCGTACCAGATGTGTAAAGCATCACACATGTATCATCATATGTCTGCTTTTCGGTAATTTCCGCGAGACGGGCTGTCAGGCCCGAAGAGCGGCCCGCATCCTGCACGTCCGCATAACTCGACATCGCGGCATGATCATACTTCCGCAAACCACGCCCATCGAGATAGATCACGTGTTCCAGTTCGGACAGTTGGTCGCGGACATCGGCAATTTTATCGACTTGCTCCTGATCACCGACAATCGCAAAGCGCGCGCCGCAATGATCCAGCGCATAGGCCATCTCGTCTGCGGCAGCATCTTGATACATTGGAACCGGCACACAACCGATCCGCTGTGCGGCAATCATCCCCCAATACAGCGCCGGACGGTTCCGGCCACTGATCGCGATGTAATCACCCTCACTGGCGCCAAGCGTTAGCAATCCCATGGCCAGAGCATCAACCTCGGCGGCCGCTTGTGCCCAGGTCCAACTTTGCCAAATGCCGAATTCTTTTTCGCGATACGCCGGCTTGTCGCCAAACGCCGCTACATTTCGCGCCAGTAACGCAGGAATTGATTGCAACGCACCCGTTGTCATGTCGTCATGTCCTCCCACACTGGGCTAGGCCAGTTAATGGGTAATGAATCGCCTCCTCGCGACGCATCCCCTGCAAGCATACTGTCGCGGGGGTCGCCGTTGCGTCAATTCATTTTTTGAACAAGCGTTCAGTTAATTGTAAATTTCATGACAATTCACAAATTATACGAACAGGCCGATGTTATTTATCAGGACAATTCGGATGATCTCGATCCCGATCAATGCGGCAATTGGTGACAGGTCAATGCCGCCCATATTTGGCAACACGCGGCGCAATGGCCCGTAAATCGGCTCCAAAATGCGCTGCAACGTATACCAAACTTGCGCCACCAACGGCTGTCGTGCGTTCAACACGTTAAAGCTCAACAACCAACTCATGATGAAATGCGCAAAAATAAAGAAGCGCGCAACGCCGAGTAACAACATGAGGATTTGGAAAAGTGACGTCATCTGCTTGGCTCCTTGATCAGCTCAATAGCAGTTAATCTGACAAGCTGCAGTAAACAAGGGCTTACCCCCAAGTCATCAATTGACGCTAACCCCACCCAACCATATGTCCGCCCCAAATAGAAGGGCGCCCCATGTATCCGATCGTTCGCATGATCAAAGAATTCGTCATTCACCGCAACGCGCCCAAGCTAGCGCCACTTGGTGTGCATGTGTCGCATCACCGCTGCTGGCCCCAAGATATCGACGTGTTCATGGAGATGAATAATGGGCGAATCCTGACGATCATGGATCTTGGTCGCACGGTATTGGGAAAACGTGTCGGCCTGCTCGATGCACTTAGCAAAAACAAGTGGAGCCTGACAATGGCGGGCGTTTCCGTGCGCTACCGCAAACGCATCACGCCCTTCACCAAATTCCGGCTGGTCAGCCGCGCAGTGACCTGGGACAGCCGCTTTGTCTATCTCGATCAATCCATTTGGATCGGTGACACTTGCGCCGCCCAAGCGCTTTATCGGTCTGCCGTCACTGAGCGCAATAAATTGATTGAGCCCGACAAAGTATTCCGTGCGATGGGTTACGAGGGCGACCCGCCCCTTGCCCCTGAATGGGTCAAAAACTGGATCGACGCCGAAGGCACTCGCCCTTGGCCACCTGAAGTGTCGGAAGAGTAACGTAGCGGCAACATCAAACGAACGGTTGCCAGAACGCACCATTGCAGTGTCTTATCCCTGAAAATGCACAAGGGGACGGGCCATGATCGCAGCAACAAAGAGACGCATCTGGGGGTGGATGACATTCGATTGGGCGTCACAACCATTATATACGCTTGGCCTGACGTTCATCTTTGGCCCGTTCTTTGCTGCGATTGCTGCTGAATACTACCTCGGAACAGGTCTGTCGGCGGACGCCGCGGATGCGCAAGCCCAATCAACGTGGGCATTTGGTCAAATGGCCGCAGGATTTGTCATCGCCCTGTCTGCGCCGTTCCTTGGTGCGTTCGCCGACGCGGCTGGGCGTAAAATCCCTTGGATTGCGCTGTTTTCAATCATCTACATCATCGCCACTTGGTCGCTTTGGTATATCAATGTCGACGGCTCGAACCTGATGCTGATACTTCTCATCTTCTATGTCGGATTTGTCGCCGCTGAATCCGCGCTTAACTTTATCAACGCCATCCTGCCTTCGCTTGGTGACAACAAACAGGTTGGGCGTATTTCAGGATCTGGAGCCGCTTTCGGCTATTGGGGTGGCGTTCTGTCACTGATCATTATGTTGGCGCTTTTCGCCGAAAGCCCGACATCGGGCAAAACGATGATTGGCCTTGATCCGATCTTTGGCCTTGATGCCGCCGCCCGAGAAGGCACACGCGCCGTCGGGCCGTTCATGTCGCTTTGGTATCTGATCTTCATCATACCGTTTTTCCTTTTCGTGAAAGATGATCCATCGCTCCGGGCGCCCTCACCCAAAATGGCCGAAGTCTGGAACGAACTGAAATCCACCATTTCAGCCGTGGCGAAACGCAAGAGCCTTGGGTCATTCCTACTGGGCGGCATGTTCTATCGTGACGCCTTGAACGCGCTTTATGCGTTCGGCGGCGTTTACGCGGGCCTCGTTCTGGGCTGGCCTATCCAAGACGGTTTCAATCCGTTCAGCATCGGTGTGTTTGGGGTGGTCAGCGCAATTGCCGCAGCCGTGTTCACCTATGTCGGTGGCCGTTGCGATGCGCGGTTCGGGCCAAAGCCGGTGATCATCGGTGCGATCTTGTTCCTGATCACGGTCAGCACGATCATCGTTGGCATGTCGCGGACGCAGTTCTTTGGCATCCCGCTCGATCCCTCATCTTCACTGCCCGACATCATCTTCTTTTCCTGTGGTGTTGTCATCGGCGGCGCAGGTGGCTCGCTTTACGCGGCTTCCCGCTCATTGATGGTGCGCCACACGGAACCTGAAACAGCGACGCAAACCTTTGGTTTGTTTGCGCTTTCGGGCAAGGCGACGGCGTTCCTTGCGCCATTCCTGATCGGCACGGTCACGGCGCTGACGGGCAACGTGCAGATGGGCTTTGTGCCTGTGATCGCCCTCTTCCTTCTTGGTCTGTTCATGCTACGATGGACCAATAAGGATGGAGACACGCCCGAATGGTCCGCATCAACCTAGCAATCGCTCTCATCGCTGCCCTATCTGCTTGCGGCGGCGATGAAACAACGTCTGCACCGGTCGCAACAGTCAGCACACAGAATGCTGCCGATACGCGCGTGGCCAAGCAACTATTTGGGATCAAGGCCACACCTTCTGCTCACCGGTCAGAGGCGTTTGGCGGCTATGCCGACGGGTGCCAAGCAGGGGCTGCACAGCTCCCCGAAACCGGCGAAACTTGGCAAGCGATGCGCCTGTCTCGTAATCGCAATTGGGCCCAACCCGAGACAGTTGAATTTGTAAAAGACCTGTCTGGTTTTGCCGCAACACAACCCGGTTGGAACGGGCTTTATGTCGGCGACATGAGCCAACCACGCGGCGGGCCGATGCTGACGGGTCATGCCAGCCACCAATCCGGCCTTGATATCGACATTTGGATGTTGCCGCCCAGTCGCTTGGATCTATCAGCGGCAGAGCGCGAAAGCCTGTCATCAATCTCCATGCGCAAACAAAACGGCGCCTTTACCAATGATGATTGGACACCCCAGCACGAGGCCATTTTACGCCGCGCTGGGTCCGATCCGCGTGTCGCGCGCATTTTTGTGTTTCCTGGCGCCAAGGTTGAAATGTGCAAGAACGCCACGGGCGACCGTAGCTGGCTCAACAAAATTCGCCCTTGGTGGGGACACTATTATCATTTTCATGTGCGCCTCAATTGCCCCGCTGATGACGCGACATGCACAAATCAGTTGCCACCCCCACCTGGTGACGGCTGCGAAGAAGCACAGGGTTGGGTAGATCGTATTTTGAACCCACCGCCGCCCGATCCAAATCCTGCGCCACCACGCGGCCCGGTTACGATGGCCCAATTGCCTGCTCAATGCGCAGAGGTTTTGAACAACTAAGATGCGCTTTCTTACCGTTTTTCTAATGCTCGCATTTTGCGGGCCCGCAATCGCGCAATCATCGCCTGAGGGTGCAGAATTTGTGTGGCAACACGACGATCGAAAATTCGGCGGCCTGTCGGGATTGGAAATGGCCGACGACGGGGCAGGTTTTACGGCCATCAACGACCGCGGTCGGATCATCACGGCCAACATTACGCGTCAGGCTGGCCGCATCGCAAAGGTTGATGATGTCCGCATTGTTCGCACCCCCTATCCCGAAAAGCGGCCAATTCCGTTCGATACAGAAGGGCTAGCCATTGGGCCAAACGGATCATTCTATATATCGGTTGAGCGCAAGCATCAGGTCATCGTCGTCGATGACAAACGACGGTCGGCTGCTTTCCTTCCCGCTCACCTTGATTTTGCCCACCTTCAGGAAAACAGCTCGCTCGAGGCCTTGGCGATTGATCGGCAGGGAAACCTTTATACCATTCCCGAAAGGTCAGGCAGAAAAACGCGACCGTTTCCGGTTTACAAATTTGATGGGACAGGCTGGTCGATCCCGTTCACCATTGCCCGTCGCGGGGCATTTCTCGTGGTCGGTGCCGATATCGGGCCGGACAATCGTCTTTATATATTGGAACGCCACTTCACCGGATTTGGGTTCCAATCTCGGGTCCGGCGGTTCTCACTCTCTGGCACTGACGAAGAGATACTGCTGACAACCGACGTCGGCCAGCATGACAATCACGAGGGCATTAGTATTTGGCGCGACGGCGCGCAAATGATGATGACGCTTATCTCAGACGACAACTTCAAATTCTTTCAGCAAACCGAGCTTGTCGAATATCCCGTTGCCGATTGACGCCTGCGCTTGTGGTCGCTAGATGGGCTCGTCCGCCGGAATACCCCGACGGGCCAAGTGCCGCACCCTTGCTAAAACGGAAAATGTAATAAAATGAAAAACCTGATCATTGGCGTTATCGCCATGGCCACAGTTGTGGTCGCTTCCAATATCCTCGTGCAGTTCCTCATTCTTGATGGATTACTGACATGGGGTGCCTTTACCTACCCCCTCGCCTTTCTTGTAACAGATGTGATGAACCGCGTTTATGGCGCGGGTCCTGCCCGCCGCGTTGTGTTTGCTGGTCTGGTGGTTGGGATCATCTGCTCGCTCATTGGCAGCCAAATTATGCTGGAATTCGGTCCAGCTGTTCCACTACGTGTGGCCATTGGATCGGCCACTGCCTTTGCGGTTGCGCAGCTGCTCGACATCTCTGTGTTTAACCGCTTGCGTGACGGCACATGGTGGCAGGCACCCCTCGTCTCTACCGTGATCAGCTCTGCAGTCGATACCATAATCTTCTTTGGCATCGCGTTTTCAGCGGCGTTTAACGCCCTGTCACCGATGGCGGCGGATCAGATCATGTGGGCACAGGATGCTGTGCCTTTGCTGAATGCCGGCCCGCTTGTTCCCTTGTGGATCTCGCTTGCCATTGCGGATTGGGGCGTCAAGCTCGCTATCGCTCTCATTACCCTCATACCGTTCCGGCTTATCGTTTCAGCAGTGATGCAACATCGCAGCACATAACGACATCTGGATAGATTTTGTTTGACTTACACTAAATCTATGCCACCCTCCGTTTCAGGCGAAACATTTGAAAGGAGGTGACCCAGTGCATCATGAGGTATTGGAGAAATTGGACGGGACAACTTGGGGCGCGAAATACTAGGGCAATCCTTAGGTTTACGATCCTCAAGGTGGGCAACCTAACCGCACCACCTCCGTAATTCAGGAAAGGGCCGCTCCATCTTCGGGGCGGCCCTTTTTCTATGGAGTTTGGCCATGCAACGCACGGTTGGTGTTGCGTGACTTCGGGTAAATGACTCCACTTTAGATATATTTTACATTCATCTTGCATACCAATCGAGAATCGAAAATGTGTAGGCAAACACCCCGTTATGGAAACCAACCCGCATCAAACAGCCGCATTCGCAATGCAGCATGCTTTGGAGGCTCGTAGCTTGCATCAAGCAGCGTTTGATGTGTCAGAGGCGGAAAATTACGGCGTTGATGCCGAAACATTACGGTTCGTCGCAGCGAACGGGCCTGCGCTGGCGTTTCATAATAAATCGCTTCGCGACTTTCTCCACCTTCATATTTGGGATCTGTTGCCGGACAGCGATACAAGCAAGGTGCGCAGGTTATTGGCAAAGGTGCGCAAACGTGCAGGCAAGGCGGTAACTTTCCGTGCCATGCAACCCGACAATCACGGCGGTCAGCGGCTTTGCCGGATCACAATCCGCTTTATTGATGGTGCAAGACCCTCATATTTCATTTTTTTGCAAAATATGACGGGCTACAAGGATGCAAAAATAGCCGCCATTCAGGCCGAAGATATCTTGAGCACGGCAATTAACGCCCTGCCAGATGGCTTTGTTTTGTATGATCGCAACGATCAATTGGTTTTGTGCAACGACCGCTACCGCGAGGTGTATCACCAAAGCAGCCAAGCCATGCAAAAGGGGGCAAGTTTCAAAGAGATTATTCAGTTTGGTCTTGATAACGGGCAATACGCCGATGCCATTGGCCGCGAAGATGAATGGCTCGCCGAACGGCTCAGCGCGCACAAACAATCCAATTCAACCGTCGAACAACAGCTTTCAGATGGCACTTGGCTGCATATCGTTGAACGGCCAACGCGCGACGGCGGTCGTGTCGGGCTTCGTATGGACATCACTGAGCTCAAGGGCCAGCAGGAACGTCTGCGTCACGCCGCCCGCACGGATTTTCTGACAGGGCTGTTGAATCGCAGGGGCATCTCCGAACACCTTGAGCATTTGGCATCCGATCTTGGGTTCGATGAACGGATCGCGCTGCTACACGTCGACCTTGATAAGTTTAAGGCGGTGAATGACGCACAAGGTCACGATGCGGGTGACCACGTTCTTCGTCATTGCGCCGATCTCCTAAAGAGCCAAGTCGATGGCTGCGACAACGTTGTTGCGCGGGCGGGCGGCGATGAATTCATTGTTCTTCTGCGGACCGAAGACGACGATGACGACATTCAGAAATTCGGGCAATTGCTGATCAAACTGTTGTCTCGTCCCGTCAGCTTTCGCAATCGTGTTTGCAACATTGGCGCCAGCATCGGTATTTCGATGTTTTGCTGCGATGGCCCCGACAATCTGACCAGTGCACTAAGTGCCGCCGATATCGCGTTAAACGAGGCCAAGCGCGATGGCCGTGGCCTCTGCTATACTTTCAAAGAAGAAATGCGCCATGAAGCACTTCGCTTCATCGAAATGGCCCAAGAAATTCGGGTCGGCCTGCAACAAGGTCAGTTTGAGCCCTTCTTTCAGCCTCAAATCAACGCACGGAGCGGTGCTATCGTGGGGTTCGAGGCTCTGATCCGGTGGCGCCATCCTGAAAAAGGACTAGTCCCTGCATTCTTATTTCTCACAGCGGCAGAACGCGCAGGATTGATGGATGAGATTGATGCGTTGGTTATGGACCGCGCCTGTTTTGCAGCAAGCCAGTTGGCGAATTGGGGCGTGCCGGAATCCTGTGTCAGTATTAACATGTCGATGCCACAACTCCGCGACCCCAAAATATTGAAGCGTTTACTAGACCATACCCAAGCCTACGGCATCTGCCCTTCTCGCTTACGGATCGAACTGTTGGAATCCGTGCTCTTGGATGACAGGTCAGCGACGATCATTGAAAATGTGCACAGGTTTATCGAGCATGGTTTCCGGATTGAGCTTGATGATTTTGGCACTGGTCACGCGGCTATCGCAAGCCTGCGTAAATTCGCGGTATCGCGGATCAAGATTGATCGCAGCCTCATCGAAAACATCGATTCAGACAGCGAATTACAGGTCATCACCGGTGCGATCATCGAATTGGCTGACCGGCTTGGCGTCAAAGCATTAGCAGAAGGCGTCGAAACCATCGAAGAGCAACAACAGCTTATATCCCTTGGGTGCGAATGCGCGCAGGGCTACCTGCACGCGCGCCCCATGCCATTGGTGCAATTGCGCGGCTGGGTCGCTGCTACGATGCGTCGCCTGCCGGCCGCAGCGTGTCGCCCCGGTCAAGTGTTGGCGTAAGCTCGATAATCTCGCTCTCAAGCTGCATATTATCATCACTAATGTTGCGCTCCGCAATGAACTGCGCTGCCTGAATGCCGATGTCCTTCCGGCAAGCATCCATGGTTGCCAATTGGCTTGGCAGACCGGCAAGAAGCTCAACGCCGTTAAATCCAGCCAGCCCGATTTGCCCCGGGACATCGATCCCCTGTTCCAACAAATAAAGAAGCCCACCTGCCCCAATCATGTCATTGGAATAGTATAGAAAATCCAAATCCGGCGTTCGCTCAAGCATCGCGGCTGTCATCTCACGCCCCTTGGCCAATGCAGACCCACCTGAATAAAATTCCTGATCGGCAATCTCGATACCCGATTTCGCCAGCGTTCTGGTAAATCCTTCGAACCGTTTTCTGGCACGGTGGTCGAGCGGCATTTTTGTGCCCATAAATCCTATCTTGCGGTATCCAGCTTGGATAATCTCTTCGGCCATCTTCCGACCAGCACGCCGATGCGAAATACCCACGGCACAATCAATCGGAATACCATCTGTGTCCATAATTTCGACCACCGGAATATTCGCCTGCCGCAACATCGCCCGCGACGCTTCCGAATGCTCCAACCCTGCAATAATAACACCGCTCGGACGCCAGGAAAGCATCTCAAACAGAACCTTCTCTTCTTTTTCCGGCAAATAATCGGTCACACCAACGACGGGCTGCAATCCTGTCTCTTCCAGCGCCTCTGAAATTCCAGAAAGCACCTCAGGAAAAACCATGTTCCCGAATGACGGGATAATCACAGCAACCAAATTAACGCGCTGCGATGCCAGTGCCCCAGCGATTTTATTGGGCACATAGCCCAGACGTTTCGCCGCTTCTCGCACTTTATCGCGCGTAACTTGTGAAACATCGCCCTTGTTTCGCAACACGCGGCTCACCGTCATTTCACTGACCCCTGACGCCTCAGACACATCTCTTAGCGTCAATGGTCGCTTGTTCGCTCCTGTCACTTGCACGATCCCGCCGTTATTTCGTTGCTACCACCCTAACGCGCCGCTCACCGTTGTCCATGCCCCGTCTTACGTTGACCCCCCTTGCGTTCTTGTGCAAAAACCGCGCGAGCGGCCCCGTGGCTCAACTGGATAGAGCAGCCCCCTCCTAAGGGGCAGGTTGCAGGTTCGAATCCTGCCGGGGTCACCAAAAACACCTGAAAAATATGGCTTATTTACAGGGCTTTGTGCAGGAGCTTGCAGAAAGTCCCGCGAGCTTTCGCGCCGAATTCTGCTGAAACGGCGGAAATCTCGTACAAAACCTGTACAAAATTCGCACGTCCTTGCGCCTTTGGGGGCCTTCCAATGAGCTGGCGGGTTGCAAACACATGCGCGGAACGAAAGTTCGGCAGCGCAACGCGCAAGCAGATCATCATGTTCTTGGCCGACAAAGCCAGCGACGACGGCTCTGGCATCTGGTGCTCCAAGGGTACGATCCAGCGCCACACCGAGCTGGGGGAGACCACGGTCAAGCGGACGGTGCGCGAGTTTTTGAAAGAAGGCATCCTCGTCGAGACTGGCGCACGCACCTGTAAGAACGGATTCACCGTCGTGTACCGGATCGATCTGACCAAGGTCGAGGCGCTGGAACCCACACTAGAGCCCGAGATTGAGACGGGGTCCACAGTGGCCCCCGTCCAGACTGGACCCGGTACGGGGGCCACTGTGGCCGGGGTACCGGGGCCACCACGGCCCCCAAACCATCCTAAAACCATCCATAAACCACCTACGCGCAGGCGCGAGGCAGTGGCGGATGAAGAAGCTTAGAAGATTTTGGCGGCCTATCCATCGGACCGGCTTCGCGGCAGAGCGGCCTGCCTTGACCAGATCGAAGAGGCCATGAAGGAAGGGATCAGGCCGGAGGAATTACAGCAGGCCGTCCAAGCCTATGCGACCGACAGCGCCGGTTTCACCCGTGCCAAGGTCTGCTTTTCCGACAACTGGTTTCAGTCTCGGCGCTGGCAGGCCTATGTCGAGAAGCAAGCGGCAGACCGCAAAAAGACTGCGGCTTTGGCGGCTGACCACCATGCGCGGTTAGCTTGTTGGATCAGTGACCGCAGCCCGATGTGCAAACACATTACCGCCCATCAAGTCACAGCGTTGCTCGCCTCAAAGCTTGTAACACAGGCCCAAATCCAAGCCGCAGGCCTCAGATCATGACCGCAACCGATCCGACAGAAGAGCAAACTGTATCCCGTCACGGCCTTTGAGACAGAGCGGTAGTTTTGCTTAACGAGA
>CAXHZK010000024.1:0-26112 GCA_964021915.1 uncultured Roseobacteraceae bacterium
CGATGACTCTTCAAAGTCAAAACGCCTACTGTCCCAAACTATATGATGACGGACAAAAACGGGCAAGACGTTTGCTCAGATTGCGGATGCCGAGAAGACATCCAAACGCCGCGTTCAGCAAATGATCGGTCTCGCGTTCTTGGCGCCGGATATTGTGCGAGATGTGCTCGAAGGCAAACAGCCAACCGGCTTCACATCCGATTGGTGCAAGCAACATAGTTTACCGAGTGATTGGAATGATCAACGGGCGCTCCTGCAAACCCTATGATATCGCCTCCAGTCATAGAGATCGGGTTGTTCAGCCGGCCGATCTGAACGCTTGGCATGGTCCTTGAAGCCCACCAGACCTTCCACAGTTCACAATGCAGCCCCGCAAACTGCTACCGCGCAATAAGCATGCGCAGACTTTGGCCTGAATCCGGCCACATCTGGCAACATGAAGGTGTCTGCTTAGGTCAAACCAATGCACAAGCTTTTGAACTTGCGACACTAAAGCCGCGCAACATTGCACCGTCTAGTTTGGGGGAAATCGCTGGCTGGGATGGTAGGATTCGAACCTACGGTACACTGTACCAAAAACAGTTGCCTTACCACTTGGCTACATCCCAGCAGCGAGGCGGTGAATACGACGAAGCGGGCAGTGGTTCAAGCCCCAAATGAGGAAAAGTCAGTAGATTAATTTTGGTATTGCTTTGTTCATCTCTGACTGGCGGCATTTATTCCTTAAGTCTGCTATTTTCATAGAAAAAGAGGACTGTACTGCGCGGTTTTCCTGTTTCATTAGTTCTGAAAAATACCGGAAGACGCGAAAATTTCATCTGCCTGCAAGCGACATGATGACGGCGTCAAACGCGTAGGGGGTCTACTTTGGCCAACGCGTCAAATTTCATCAAGCTGGAAACAAGACTATCCATTTGATCCAGTGGAATCATGTTTGGCCCGTCAGACGGGGCCGTGTCTGGCGCTTCGTGTGTTTCAATAAATACAGCAGCGACGCCGATGGCCACAGCTGCACGGGCCATTACGGGTGCAAACTCTCGCTGACCACCGCTAGAGCCGCCCATGCCGCCTGGTTGTTGAACCGAATGGGTCGCATCCATAACGACGGGATAGCCTGTTTTTGCCATTGTCGGCAGAGACCGCATATCCGCAACCAGCGTGTTATAGCCAAAGGATGTTCCGCGCTCGGTCAGCAAAATTCGTTTGTTACCGGTGCTTTCAACTTTTGCGACAACGTTTGCCATATCCCATGGTGCGAGAAACTGGCCTTTTTTGATATTGATGGCTGCACCCGTTTCGCCCGCAGCGATGAGCAGGTCCGTTTGACGGCACAAAAATGCGGGGATCTGCATGATGTCGACAACCGAGGCAACGTCAACGCATTGGTCTGCTGTGTGAATGTCAGTGATAACGGGGCAGCCAACTGCCGCTTTCACCGCCTGTAGAACAGCAAGTCCAGAATCTATGCCTAACCCGCGTTGCCCAGAAACCGATGTTCGGTTCGCCTTGTCAAAGCTTCCTTTGAACACAAACTGCGCACCGTGGCGGGCACATACTTCTGCCATTTGACCAGCGATCATCTGTGCATGGTCAAGGCTTTCAAGCTGACAAGGCCCCGCAATTACGGTCAGAGGGCGGTCATTACCAACGGTGATCGGGCCGATTTTAACGTCGAGCATTATGATGTTACCTGTTCGCGAAGGATGGATGCTGTCAGTGACAACATTAAGTAAATGCCCGAGAAGATGACCGCGGCCAGAAACGTATTCTCAAACACACGGGGATAGGTGGGTTCATCTGGTGCAATAGGTTCTACACCAACCGAAAGATATCTGACCTGACGGCCCGCTTCGACTTGCGCTGTTTCCATCTGTGCCAGTGCTTGTTGGACAAGCATTGTCTGGAATGTGTAGTTTTCTTCTGCTTGTCGAAGGGCAAAATTATTTTCTGCCATGGACGCTACACCTGATAAGCCAGCAGTAGCTTTTTGCCTCAAATCATCAATAAGTGAATCGATATTCGCAATCTGTGCCCGTAGTGAATCAACCTGTGATTTTACTGGCGTGGCGACACTTAATTTTTCATTGAGCGACAGTCCCAAATTTTGTCGCCGCTGCTCAAGACTCGCGATCTGAGCGGTTAGCGCGGCGGTTTCGCCGATCGGATCAAGCGTTTCCCCTTGCTCTTGAAGCTGGAGCCAAGTCGCGAGCGCTTCTTCTCTTCGTTCTTCGGCAGCCAGATAGCTGGATCGCGCACCTGCCATCTGATCTTCGCGAAGCCTGAGCGTCAGTTGGTCGACCTGTTCTTCCGCATAATTTATTAATGCTTGGGAAAATTGTTGACTGACTTGCGGATCGGCCGCGATGACTTCCATTCGAACGATCCCTTCGCTTGGATCATAGCTGATTTGAACTTGATCTTGATATAGCGCGAACATGTCTTCGGCCGACGCGTCTGGTTCTAGCCGCTGAATTGGGTCAATGAATTCCTGGCTAAAGTGGTCGCGGAATCCAATTTCTTGATCCAGACGAGCCAGCGCAGCTCTGGACGTTAAATAAGATTGTACCGTTATGCTGTCTTGTTGCGTGGCCATCGACGTGCCTGCAAATAGTCCGCCTAGACCTGTACCGGCTGTGCTTGGGTCTGATTGTTGAATAACATATTCGGATTTCGTCGCATACATTGGTGTCGCTAATGTAGAGAAATAATAGCCGACTATGATGGTCGGCAGCAGAACAAAGAATGACAGGCGTGCAAAAAGTAATACAAGCTTTCGACGTCTGCGGCGCACAATATCCTGCTGCATCTTGGATATCTGCATTGTCCGATTGTCAGAGGCATCTTGTTGTGATCTAGCCTGCAAACTTTGTTCACCTTTTGGTACAGTTTGAGGCAGTTGGATCCGCCCCATCTGCTGATGACCGCCGGGTTTGATGTTTTGTTGTGGTTGCTTGGGCGCGACAAGTTCGAGCACCGCGTCGCGTTGCAGTGGATCAATGCCCATCCCACGAAGCTGTCGAACTGCGTCAAAATCTGATGTTACAGCAAGCCCTTGTTTGGTCGCAACGCGGCGGGCCATGCGGAGTTGCCGACCTGTTAGACCTTCTCTTCGTATCGCATCAATTTCTTCATCAAAACTGAACGATTGCCCAACCGGTTCACTTGGTGCGTCTGCAGCAGCTGTTTGCTCAGGTGCCTGTGGTTCGCTACGCACTTTTTTATCGTCCTTGCGGATGCGAAATTTCTTAGCTTTGGGTGTTGTAGTCATAAAGCTCTTTCGCCTCCTCCAAGGTGTCAAAAACATGCAGTTGGCCGTCTAATAGGACTGCGGCAGATTTTGCATAACGTTCAAGTACCTCGGGTTGGTGAGATACAATAATTACCGTCGATGTTTTTAGGCGTTCGCGCAAGATGTCTCCTGCTTTACGATTAAACTCAACATCCGTTGTTTGCGGCATGCCCTCATCAATGAGATAGATATCAAATTCCAAGGCAAGAAGGAGAGAAAACGTGAAACGTGCTCTCATTCCACTACTATAGGTTCCGATTGGCATGTCGAAGTATTCTTCGAGCCCGCATACCCACCTGCAAAATGCCTCGACATAATCAGGATCAAGTCCGTATAGTCGCGCAATATAACGGCAATTTTCTCTTGCGGTATGGTTGCTTGCAACCCCGCCCATGAACCCAAGTGGAAACGAAATACGGCAGCCGCGGTAGATTTCGCCTTCATCTGGCTTCTCTAGGCCCGACATCATCTTGATCAACGTAGACTTACCCGTGCCATTGGGGGCCAAAATGCCCATCGATTGCCCGAGTTCCACACGAAATGAAGCGCGATCAAGGATAACCTTGCGCTGTGTTCCAGTCCAAAAGGACTTACTCACGTTCACAAACTCTAACATTCAAGACCTGCTCTTTGCCCAAATTCAGGCACGCCAATTATGACGACAATAGGTTATAATGCCATGGCTTGGCACATCCCTTTTTCGTGACTATGCCAAAACCCATGCACGAAATATAGAGCAGTGGTGAAAATGGGCAGCAAAACACCGCCCTTTTTCATTAACCGTTCTGTTTTTGCACGCCTGTTAATTTACCTGCAGCGATAGAGATAATGGCGGCAAAGAAGCTGAACAATGCGCCCATTTTAGCGGCGTCTTTTACGTTCACATCACCAAGCATTTGGCTGCTATCAAACGCAACTGACGCGATGAATAGCGATACGGTAAACCCAATCGCCGCAACACAACCGATGACAAATAGGTCAACGATACGCATTCCCTCGGGCAGCCCAAGGTTCAGTGGTCGTGCAGCGATCCAGCCAAACAACAAAATGCCAAACGGTTTGCCAATAATAAGACCAGCGAGCACCAGCCAAGTCGGTGAACCGATGGATGAGAATTCGACGCCTGCATTGAGTAACCCAAAGAAGAACAATACGACTTCGACAGGGTGCTTCAACAGGTGTTCTGTGTGGTTCAGCAGGTCCGTGAGATACTGTTCAGCTTCGCTAAAGATACCGAATGCGCGGTCAGCATGGGGCAGGGTGACAACAATCGGCAACAGGCCAAGCGCCGGGTGAATACCTGCCTCTTGGAAACCGTACCAGCTTAGCGCGCCGGCTATCAGGTATGGCCAGAATGACAGTTTGTTGCGGACCCATGTTGATTTTGGGCGTGCTTCATTTCCGCGATCAAGCTGGCGGGGCAGGCGGTTGAATAGGTAAAATACAGCAATTGCGGCCCCCAATGACAACAGTAACCATTCTGGCGCCAATTCACCCGAAGGATAGAAAATCGCAAGGATGATCAGACCAGCAGCGTCATCTGCAATCGCCAGCAGCAGCAAGAAACGCACTGCAGGGTGACCCGCACCAAACACCATGCGACCCACGAGATAGCTAAACGCAATATCAGTCGCTGTCGGAATGGCCCAACCTCGTGCAACCGCGTCATAGGTTTCGGAGCCAAGAAACAGTGCAAGGCCAAGGTAGACCGCAATCGGCCCAACCATGCCGCCCACTGTCGCAACCAGCGGCGTCGCCGCCTTTTTGCCGCGGAGGGACCCATTTTTGAGGATCACAGCCTCCCAGACTTCTTTGGCGGCAATGGCAAAGAAGAACGCCATCAAGACGTCATTCACCAAGTAGTGTAGCGTTAATGTCCGGTATTCGACCTGACCGGCTGCGTCGTAATGCGGATGACCGATGATAAAGTGATCGACGATAACGAATTCGACAAAGTCGTGATAACTATCAGGGTTCAGGTTGGCCCATCCTAATGCGATCAAAGCGCCGATGATCAGCAATAGCGAATAGTTGGTAACGAAGTTCCATACGCGATACATGGGCGACCCTCTGATTAGTGTTTGGAAAGGGGTTAAACCAAAGCAATTGAGGCTTCAAGTTGCCAGTGAATAGGCTAGGTATCTTTGCATGACATTGCTTCGTGACATTCATGCCTGCAGGCTATGCGTTGATCGGTTTGCGGCAACGGCAACCCGCCATTCTCCGCGGCCTGTCCCGTGGTTTGCGGGCAAACCCAAAATTCTCATTGCGGGGCAGGCGCCAGGTGCCCGCGTTCATGAAGCCCAAAAACCATTCTGGGACCGGTCCGGTGATCGCCTGAGAGAATGGCTTGGGATCGACCATGAGACGTTTTATGATCGCAGCCAGCTTGCTGTTGTCCCGATGGCATTCTGCTTCCCCGGTTACAACGTTTCGGGCAGTGATCTGCCACCACCATCCATTTGTGCCGCGACATGGCGCGAAAAGGTCATGGATCATCTTGGCCCCGTGCCGCTGACCCTATTGATCGGTGGTTATGCCCAGAAATGGCACCTTGGGGGCAATGTCGGGGTAACTGCACGGGTAGCCGATTGGCGCACCACTGCTCCTGCAATCTTTTGCTTGCCTCACCCGTCTTGGCGCAATACCGGATGGTTAAAGAAAAATCCCTGGTTCGAGGCGGACGTATTGCCCGTGTTACGAGCAAGGGTGCAAGAGGTGCTCAATGACTAATACTGATCTTGATCTGGCCCATGCGGCCATGGAGAACGCCCCCGAGGACGACGCAAAGCGGCTGCAATTTTACGAGCGGCTTGCCGATACGGAACTGTTCATGTTGCTCGGCACCGAAGCCGAAGGCGATCAACTGTCGCCCGAACTTTTTGATATCGAAGACCAACAATTCGTTCTTATTTTCGATCGCGAAGAGCGGCTCACGTCCTTTGTTGGCCGCGAAGTCCCTTATGCAGGTCTGTCAGGTCGCTTGCTGGCCCAAATGCTCATGGGACAACGGATCGGCTTGGCACTCAATCTTGAAGTTGCGCCATCTGCGATGTTGATTTCTGCCGACGCTGTCGAATGGTTAAACACCACATTGCAAAACACACCAGAGGAGGCACAGGCACGCCTCAAAGAAGTGTCTGCGCCAAAAGGCCTGCCCGAAGCTGTCATCACTGGACTTGATCGCAAGTTGGCAATTGCAGCAGGGCTTGCCCGTTACGCCTATCTGGCAGCCGCGACATATGAGGACAATTCTCTAGGGCATGTGTTGGCGTTTATCGACGCCGTTCCGGGTGCAGAGGACGCGCTTGCCAAAGCCGCGGGCGAAGCGCTTACATTTTCTGGTATTGAAGCTGGCACAATGGATGTTTTGTTCGCACGAGCAGACGATCCGCTGGCCGCGCATCTGGCGCAGGTTGGACTGAGGTTCGATTTGCCGGACCTGCACGATCCAAAGGCACCGGGCGCACCGGGAATGGACCCTGACAAACCGCCACGTCTTCGCTAATTAATACCCGCTTTGCCTGTCGACGACATTCGGTAACGGCATTCCTGCTTGGTCGGTCTTGATATTTTTCGCGATGATTTGTGCGGCCGTATCCGGCCGAGTAAATGATGCGATATGCGGGGTTACCGTGACATTGGGATGCGCCCAAAACGGGTGTTCTACAGGCAGTGGCTCAATGCGGAAAACGTCCAGCGTTGCATGTGCGATTTGCCCGCTCTCAAGTGCATCTAACAATGCTTTGTCGTCAATTAATGGGCCGCGTCCGGGGTTGATGATAAATCCCCCCTTCGCCATCAGGCCAATCCTATCGGCGTCTAGGGTATTTTCTGTATCGTCGGTTTGTGGAAGCAGCGCGACAACGATTTCAGCCTGATCCAGCGCTGCGCGTAACCCGTCGCTGCCGTGAAAACACTGGACGCCGTCAATCTGTTTTGCGGACCTCGACCAACCGCGCACCTGAAACCCCAATGTACTAATAGCCTGACCACAAGCTGCACCTAACGCACCAACGCCCAGAATCGTGACGACGCGATCCTTGGCAAGTGGCGGATAGGTCAGCTCGCGCCACACACCATCTTGCCCGTGAATATGGCCATCAATTCCCAAATGGTGCCGCATCACATGCCCAACAACCCATTCCACCATGCCTTGCGTCAGCCCATCATCGACCATCCGCACAAGTGGTTGGGTTAATGTCTTGTTCCCAACAACTGTCTCTACGCCGGCCCAAAGGCTCATCACTGCGCGGGTTTTTATATATGGCGAAAAATCCTGAACAGGACCATTTGGTGCAAAAACGATATAATCGACATCCTCCGCCCGATGTTGGGTGGATAGATTGACATCCAAACCCGCCTGCTCAAATGCGGTACGCAGCGGTTTTTCATATTCATCCCAGCGGTAAGGTTTTGCAGAAAAAAGAACGTTGAGCATTATCTGGGCCTATGAACATGTGCGCTTTGGATCAGACCAAAGCCGATAAGAAGAACAATCATGGCAGAGCCACCATAGCTTACCAATGGAAGTGGGACGCCAACAACGGGCGCCAGTCCGGTCACCATCGCCATGTTCACCGCAAAGTAAAGAAAGAATGCCGTCGCAACGCCCATCGTCAAAAGTTGGGAAAACCTATCTTTGTTCAACAGTGCAGAGGTGACGCAAAATACGATGATCAAGACATATAATAGCAGCAGCGCACCTGCGCCCAGAAACCCGAACTCTTCTGCCAATGTTGTGAAAATAAAATCGGTATGTTTTTCGGGTAGGAAATTCAGGCGGCTTTGGGTGCCTTGCATAAATCCTCGTCCTGTCCAGCCGCCGGAACCGAACGCAATTTTGGCCTGTGTAATATGATAGCCCGCGCCGAGCGGGTCATTGGACGGATCAATAAACGTATCAATCCTGCGGTATTGGTAATCTTTGAGGAACTGAAATTCCGTGCCCCGCGTTTGAAAAACGGCGATAATAACGCCAACACCGCCCGATATAACGGTCGCAAAATACGCCCAATGCACACCTGCCAAAAACATAACAGTCGCCCCGCCGATCAACAGCAGCAGCGAGGTGCCAAGATCAGGTTGGCTCAACACCAAATAGGTTGGCAAAACAATCATTAGAACAGGGATAAGCACCCAAAACGGTCGCGATGTTTTGTTGGCAGGCAACCAGTCGTAATAAGCCGCAAGCAACATGATCAGCGTGATTTTCATCAATTCGGAGGGCTGCAAATCCATCGGACCAAGGTCCAGCCATCGTTGTGATCCGTTGCGTTCAACACCGAAAAACGACACCGCGATCAACAATAGAACTGACACGCCGTAGGCCAACGCTGAAATGTTGCGCCAAAACCAGATCGGCACCATTGCGACGACCAACAACATGACCATTCCCAAACCAAAGCGTTTGGCCTGTGCGGACATCCAAGGGTCAGCCGACCCTCCGGCAACTGAATAAAGCATGACCAAGCCGCAAGCCGTAACGGCAATGATGAGCACAATCAGGGGCCAGTTAAGGTAGAGAATTTTGCGCAGCCCCGTCGGCACATATTTGGTGTTATACTCAAGATAACTCATGATTTTATCTGACCGTCCAAATCGGAGCCAGGGGGAACGCGGTCACGAATCTTGCTTTGTTGTTCTGCAATCTGGCCGCGCACATTGGCAGGATAGGCCGACAGGGGCGGCTCTCCATCATAAAGCGCCTGAAGCATAATATCGCGCGCAATCGGTGCAGCTGCCGTCGACCCGCCGCCGCCATGTTCAACAACAACGGCGACCGCAAAGCGCGGGTTTTCAACGGGCGCGAAGCTGACGTATAACGCGTGGTCACGGCGCTCCCATGGTAAGTCTTCGTTGCGCGTCACGCCATTTGCGCGTTCTTCGGCAGTGATCCGGCGCACCTGACTTGTGCCGGTTTTTCCTGCCATCTCAAACCCATCTTGCGTTATGCGCGATCGGTATGCCGTTCCCCTTGAATGATTGTTTACGGCCGACATAGCGGCCCGAACCCGCCGCAACATGTTTTCATTAATGCCAAGCGGTTCGCCCATGCCCGAAGGCTGTTCAACCCCGCCGATTGTCTTGATCAGGCGGGGCGTGATTTCCTTGCCAGTTGCGATCCTTGCTGACATCACGGCAAGCTGCAAAGGCGACGACAAAACATAGCCTTGACCAATCGATGCGTTGACCGTGTCCCCGATCCGCCAATCAGCATTTTTTACACGGCGTTTCCATGCCTTGTCCGGCGCAAGGCCTGCGGCAACGGCGGACAATGGTAAATCGTGACGGATCCCAAGCCCAAGTTTTTTGGCCATTGCCGATATTTTATCAATACCAACGCGTTGGCTGACTTCGTAATAATAGCAGTCGCATGATTGCTTGAGGCTCTCATGCATATCCACATTGCCGTGGCCTGCACGTTTCCAACAGTGAAAGCGTGTGCCAAATACTTCGACCCAGCCCGTGCACTTGATGGTTTCATCTGGCGTGATCTTGCCATCTTCAAGTGCAGCGAGCGCTGTCACCATCTTGAACGTCGATCCGGGGGGGTAGGTGCCTTGAACCGCCTTCGCAGCAAGCGGACGGAACTTGTTTTCGTTCAACTCACGCCAGTCAGGGACCGAAATGCCGCGCACAAACTTGTTGGGATCAAACGTTGGTGCCGAAGCAACGGCCCTCAGATCGCCATTTTCAAGATCAAGAACCACGGCGCCTGCCGATTGGCCATCTAACCTTGCTTGAACATAGGTTTGCAACCGAGCATCAATCGTTAGCTGGACGTCAGCACCTGTTTGGCCTTCTTCGCGGTCAAGCTCTCTCATCACGCGGCCAAGCGCGTTGACTTCGATGCGCTTGGTGCCGGCAGAACCGCGCAATTTTCGCTCCAGCTTGTTTTCCGCGCCGGTTTTACCAATCTGGAACTTGGGGATTTGAAGGAGCGGATCTTGGTCGTCAATCCGCGCGAGATCATAGTCGCTAACAGGGCCAACATAGCCCACGACATGACCCATATCCGCACCCCACGGGTATGTTCGGCTCAGTCCGACCTCAGCAGTGATGCCGGGCAGGGCGGGGGCATTGACGTTTATTCTTGCCACGTCTTCCCAATTCAGACGGTCAGCAATGGTGACAGGTACAAAAGGTGATCGACGCTTGATTTCTTCATAAGCGCGGTCAAGGTCTTCGGTCGAAATGTTGACCAATTGCGTCAGCCGATGAAGCACCTCTGCGACGTCTCCTGCGTCCTCACGCACCATCACGACGCGATAATTCTGTTCGTTTTGGGCCAATGGTCGGCCATTGATATCGAATATGAGACCTCTGGCAGGGGGGAGAAGACGAATGTTGATACGGTTCTCTTCGGCAAGCAGGCGATATTGATCGGCCTGTTCAACTTGCATTGATTGCATTCTCGCACCCAATGCGCCGACAATCCCTAGCTGCACGGCACCCACGATAAATGCGCGCCGCGGTAACCGCCGCGAAATCTTGCCGTTATCTTGATTGGGGCGCTTCATAGGCGTTGCCCCCTTGCGTCCAACTCACCGACTGATGTGCGCCGCAGGCCCATAACAAGGCGCGAAAGCACGCTGACAATAGGGTAGGCGAGTGCCGTTGCCACCGCTTGCATGACGACCAAGCCAAGGGGCGGCAATGGCATTATCAATATCGCTAAAAACAGGCGGTTCACCGCAAAAACAGCCAATATCATGCCGGCAACTGTGGTCCATTCCACGCTAAATGGCATTGAGCGAAAGCCGGGCGCTCGCTTGCGCAAAAGTTCTGTCAGCCACACCACCAAGACCGTCCATAGCGCGGGCGGCCGTTGGAAAATAAAATCAGCCAGCAAGAAGACCAAAGCAATCGCAAGGACAGGTGCATATTTGGGCCTGCGAATGACAACAACAAGCGCAAGCAAGAGCAACCAATCCGGTCCGGCCCAACTGGCGGGGCCCATATTGATCGGAAGCAAGGCCACGTAAATCAACGCGGTTGATGCAACCAAATATATGCAAATGCCAAACCAAACACGCGATTGAAGATCAGTTGCCATTGGCCATAACCTCCAAGTTTTCGGGTGTTAGCAATCCGCCTGGGTCCGTTACCTCTTCAATCGGTTGGGCGCGCAGAACGCGCAGGAATTCCAGCCGTTCAATATCGGCGGAAAGGCGAACGCGGAGCCTGCGATCATTGCCCAATGCCACCTGACCAACCTGTAAATCGGGCGGGAAAACTTCGCCATCGCCGGATGTGACAACACGGTCACCGGGGCGTACTTCTTCAGGGTTTTCAAGGAACTCAATCGGCGGGTTCAAGGTATTGTCGCCTGCTAAAATGGCCCTTTGGCCCGATGGCTGGATTAAGACCGGAATGCGGCTCGACGTGTCCGCAAGCAGGATTACGCGTGATGTTTTCTGACCCACGCCCGAAATCCGGCCAACCAGTCCAATGCCATCCATTGCGGGCCAGCCGTCAACAATGCCGTCGCGTGCGCCAACGTTGAGCAATACGGATTGGCGAAAGGGCGACCCACTATCGGTTAGCACTACACCGGTCACATATGTCAATTTGGGATCGAGCCGTACGTTGTTCAGCCCCAGTAGTTTTGCATTTTCCTGCTCGAGTTGAAGTGCGGCTTCTTTCCAAGCCTTCATCTGCTGTAGCTCACGCCGTAGGTCGCTATTTTGCGCGGCAAGTTGTGAGTAAGATTGGAAATCGGCAACCAAATTGGCCACACCTGTCACAGGCGCTAATGCCCATTCAAATGAGGGCACAAACCGATCCACAATCATCACACGAAATCGTTCGACCCTAGGGCTATCAATCCGCCAAACAAGGAAAATGGCCAACAGTGCCACAACAATTACCCCGACCAGCAGCTTGCGGATCGGGCCAAAAAAGTCGTCTGTGTTACGATCACGTGCCAAGGGTCTTGCGGTCCCCCGTCAAAGGTTAGCTGTCGTAGTCAATCACATGGCGCAGCTGCTTTTCATACTCAAGCGCTTTGCCCGTGCCCAATGCTACACAATTGAGTGATTCATCCGCGACCGAAATCGCAAGGCCAGTCTGTTCGCGCAATGCAAGGTCAAGCAGGCCGAGCAATGCACCGCCACCTGTCAACATGACGCCACGGTCGACAATATCAGCTGCCAAATCCGGCGGCGTTGCTTCAAGCGCAGTCATCACAGCTTCGCAAATTTGTTGCACAGGCTCGGCCAATGCTTCTGCGACTTGGGCTTGTGAAATTTCAGTTTCTTTCGGCACACCATTGAGTAAGTCACGTCCGCGGATCATCAGTGATTGGCCTCGCCCATCGTCAGGCATTCTCGCGGTGCCGATTGTTGTTTTAATACGTTCCGCCGTGCTTTCGCCGATCAGCAGGTTATGTTGGCGGCGCAGATAGCTGATGATGGCTTCATCCATGCGGTCACCGCCGACACGCACAGAGCGCGCGTAAACAATATCACCAAGTGACAGAACAGCCACCTCGGTTGTGCCGCCACCGATATCGACAACCATGTTGCCCGTAGGATCCGTAATCGGCATCCCTGCGCCAATCGCCGCGGCAATCGGTTCTGCAATCAGACCAGCGCGACGTGCGCCCGCGGACAATACAGACTGACGAATAGCACGTTTTTCAACAGGCGTTGCACCATGCGGCACACAAACGATGATCTTAGGCTTGGAGAACGTGGAGCGTTTTGCGACCTTGCGAATGAAATGTTTAATCATTTCTTCGGCTGTATCAAAATCGGCAATCACACCATCGCGCATCGGGCGAATTGCCTCAATGGAACCAGGTGTGCGGCCCAGCATCAGTTTGGCGTCTTCACCAACGGCCAGCACTTTTTTGACACCGTCTTTGACGTGATAGGCAACCACGGAAGGCTCGGACAAAATAATGCCCTTACCCTTTACATAGACCAGCGTATTCGCTGTGCCGAGGTCGATCGCCATATCAGACGAAAACAAACTTCCGAAAATTGCCATGTGTTGGCCAACCCTTGCGTCAAAATGATGGATGCGATTCCACCAATCGCGTGGCTTACCTTATAGGAAACGCAGACAATCAGTGAAAGGGGCAATCACAGCCCCTTTCAGCAGGTTTTCGCTTGGCGTCACGGCTTTAGCTATCTTTGTAGCTGACGTCCTTGGTGTCATACCCAAGTTGACCTTGTTGGCGGCGCACAATCAGGCGGTTCAACGCATTGATATAGGCCTTGGCACTGGCCACGACGGTATCAGTATCGGCAGATTGCCCCGTCGCGATGCGGCCGTCTTCTTCCAGTCGAACGGAAACAGTTGCCTGCGCATCGGTGCCCTCGGTCACAGCGCTAACCTGATAGAGTTGCAACCTTGCCGTATGATCAAACAATGCTTTGACGGCATTAAACGTCGCATCGACCGGGCCGTCACCAGTGGCCGTTGTTTCCACAACTTCACCGTCCATTTCCAGCACCATTTCTGCCGTTTGCGGTCCGTCGGTGCCGCAAACAACACGCAGTGATTTCAGGCGGATATGATCTGCCTCACCATCGTTTTGACGGATAAGTGCGATCAGATCGTCGTCGAACACTTCTTTCTTGCGGTCAGCCAGATCCTTGAACCGGACAAAGACATCCTTGAGCTGATTGTCCGCCATCTCGTAGCCCAGCTCATCCAGCTTGGCACGAAGAGCCGCACGGCCCGAATGCTTGCCCAGCGGCAATGACGTGCCTGACAGGCCCACATCCTCAGGGCGCATAATCTCGAACGTTTCTTTGTTCTTCAGCATGCCGTCTTGGTGGATGCCGCTTTCATGTGCGAATGCGTTTTTACCAACGATGGCCTTGTTAAACTGCACAGGGAATCCGGACACCGTCGCCACGCGGCGGCTGATGTTCATGATTTTTGTGGTATCGATACCCGTGGTATAGGGCATAATATCCCCGCGCACCTTTAGGGCCATTACGACCTCTTCCAGCGCTGTATTGCCCGCGCGTTCGCCCAAGCCATTGATTGTGCACTCGATTTGTCGCGCACCACCGTCAACAGCGGCTAGCGAATTCGCTGTCGCCATGCCCAGATCATTGTGGCAATGCGTGGCAAATATAATCTCGTCCGCGCGTGGCACGGTTTGGATCAAACGGCGGATCAAATCGGCGCTTTCCGCGGGGGCGGTATAGCCAACCGTATCAGGGATGTTGATTGTCGTGGCGCCTGCGTTGATCGCTATTTCGACCACACGACACAGATAATCCCACTCCGTGCGGGTCGCGTCCATCGGTGACCATTGCACGTTATCACACAGGTTGCGGGCGTGGGTGACTGTGTCATGGATGCGCTCGGCCATCTCATCCATTGTCAGGTTCGGAATAGCGCGGTGCAGTTCGGACGTGCCAATAAATGTATGAATACGCGGCGATTTCGCGTGCTTTACAGCATCCCAGCAGCGGTCGATGTCTTTGTAATTTGCGCGAGCGAGGCCACAGATTGTGGATGATTTCGCGCGGGCCGCAATTTCGGACACGGCATTAAAGTCGCCTTCGGATGCGATGGGAAAACCGGCCTCGATAATATCAACGCCCATTTCATCCAGCAGTTCCGCGATCTCCAGCTTTTCGGCGTGGGTCATTGTTGCGCCCGGCGACTGTTCGCCATCGCGCAATGTGGTGTCGAAGATCAACACTTGGTCAGTCATGTCAGTATTCCTTTGGTCTTAGCTGTGATTGTATTTGGTGCGTTTTTCCCTCTGAGCGGTCGCACCGAAAGGCACGCTCAGAGGCAGCTAAGAAGTAGCAAAGCAGATAGGCCGAGCGGTGTGCTGGCTAAGAATGATATGTCTGCATGCGTTTTCATGTGCGCGACTATACTGCGCTTGACGCTCTTGAAAACCCCTGAATTGGCCGCTTGCGCCGAACATTTGGTGTTTTTGTCCGGTTGGCGGGTGGTCTTGACGGTATTGTGGTCTAGTTTCTCCCAGTATGAACAAAACATTAATCATCGGTGCATCCGGCGGGATTGGATCGGCAATCGTAAATGCGTTGCCCGATTGCGATGTCACGACACTTTCACGTGCAGTCGACGGTTTTGATGTTCGCGATCCAGTGCTCGTCGATCAAGTTATGTCACGGCTTGTCGGGCCGTTTGATTTGATACTTGTGGCGCTCGGCGTTCTGGGAACGCCTGAAAAGTCACTTGATGCGATTGATGCTGCAGCGATGGCCGATGTATTCGCAGTCAACACAATCGGCCCCGCGCTCATTCTGCGTCACGTGCCGCGCCTTTTGGCAAAAAATGGCAAGATAGGGGTCTTATCTGCCCGCGTCGGATCAATCGGCGACAATCGCATTGGTGGTTGGCATAGCTATCGCGCGTCAAAGGCGGCACTGAACCAAATCGTGCACGGCGCGGCAATTGAATTGTCCCGCACTCACAAACAATCGGTTTGTATTGCACTGCATCCGGGCACTGTGGCCACAGCCTTTACTTCGAAATATGCGGCCCGCCATAAGACAGTTTTACCGGATGTAGCGGCGCGAAACCTGCTCAAAGTGATGGCAGGTACTCGGCCCGAACAAACAGGCCAATTTTTTGATTATTCGGGTGAGGCAATTCCATGGTGAAGCCGATGGCTGTATGGCCACCTGGCAGGGCGTAATTGAAGTTTAGCCGTCGTTGGCAGGTGCCTGCGTTACTGTTGCATCGTCTTCATTCAATGCACCGTTTTCCCATTCACCCGTTGCCTGTTGGCCTGTAGCATACCGCATTGTGCCTGGGCCTTGCCTACGACCACGCACAAACGTGCCCTCATAGACATCGCCATTGGCATAGGTCGCTATGCCTTGGCCGCTGATTTCACCCATGTCCCAATCGCCTTGGTAAACAAACCCGTCAGGTAGCGTGATCACACCCTCACCATCCCGCTGACCGTCATTAAAGGTGCCTTCGTAGATGGTGCCATCTGCATATGTGGCCTTGCCCAAACCATTTCGCTGACCATCAGACCATGCACCGCTATATGTATAGCCATCCGCATAGGTCATTGTCCCTTGGCCATGGTTTTTGGCGTTCAAGAACTCGCCCTCATAAACCAATCCATTGGCATAGGTGGCAATACCAGCGCCGTTAATCACGCCGTTTGACCATTCCCCAACATACCGTGATCCATCGGCATAAACGATTTCACCGGTGCCATCGGCAAGGTCGGACACAAAAGTGCCAGTGTAGATTGATCCGTCGGGATAGGTGACTTGGCCCTGTCCTTCGATCTGTCCGTTGTTCCATTCACCCTCGTAGCGGTAACCGTCCGTGCCAACAAATTTGCCTTGGCCTTGTCTGCGATCATCAACAAACTGACCTTGATACGTGTCGCCATTTGCATAGGTTACAAGGCCTTCACCCTGTCTGCGACCTGCTACAAGATTGCCGACATAAACATCACCGTTTGGCTGCTCTAACCGGCCTTCGCCCTCTATCTGGCCGTTGACCCAAGTTCCTGAATAGATCAGGCCGTCGGCCATTGTCAGCGTTCCCGTGCCGTCGCGTTCACCTGACTTTAGCTGGCCTTCGTAGATGCCGCCGTCTGGGTAGGTGATGCGGCCTTCACCCTCTTTGACGCCATTTATCCATGGACCTTCGTAAATATAGCCATTGGCGCTTTTCATTGTGCCATTGCCGTGGTGCATCGCGTTTCTAAACTCGCCCTCATAGATCACGCCATTGGCGTAACTGGCCAGTCCACGTCCGGTGATGTTGCCTTCGACCCAATCACCTTCGTATGTGCCGCCATCTGCAAATGTGATCTTACCTGTGCCTGATGGTTTGCCAGCGGCGAATGTGCCTTCGTAGATTGACCCATTTGGAAATTTGGCAACGCCTTCGCCGCGAATTTCACCTTCGACCCAGCTACCCGAATATTCGTAACCGTTGGGCAATTGATATGTACCGATTCCGTGCTGCTTCCCATTGAGGAATGCGCCTTCATAAACGCCGCCATCGTCATATTGCTTTGTCTGAACGGTCTGCGCGGATATTTGCGTCGCAGCCAATGTGATCAGTGCCGCGCAAGCGAAGTGATGCAGTTTCGTGCCAGTCATAATATGTGATCCCACCCGTCCGTTTCGCCATAGCCTAATTCAGCAATCTTGCCCTGACAACGGTGCTTTGCAATGCAATCGGCTTTCCCTTGCCAATGGTTCTGTTACATCTGTGGTGATTGCACGAGGACCAGACCATGACCGATCATTTCCGCCTGACAATTGCGCAGCTAAATCCCACCTTGGGTGACATCGCGGGCAACGCTGCATTGGCGCTGGATGCTTGGGCGCAGGGCAAGGCCGCTGGCGCCGATATGGTCGCGCTGCCAGAAATGTTTATCACTGGGTATTCGACGCAGGATTTGGTGCGTAAACCTGCGTTTCATCAGGCAGCGATCGATGCGATTGATGCATTGGCCGCCAATTGCGCGGATGGTCCCACGCTGGCGATTGGTGGTCCTTTTGCGCAGGACGGGCGGCTCTATAATGCCTATCACATTTGTCGCGGCGGTAAGGTCGTATCGCGACAGCTTAAGCACTTTTTACCTAATTATAACGTCTTTGACGAAGTGCGCCAATTCAATCGCGGCGCAATTCAGGGCCCATATGCGGTCCCCAACGGCCCCCGTATCGGCAGCCCGATCTGCGAAGATGCATGGTATGAAGACGTCGCCGAGGCGATGGTTGAAAGCGGTGCTGAAATTCTCGTCGTTCCCAATGGCTCACCTTACTTTCGCGGAAAATCTGAGTATCGCATGAACAAAATGGTCGCTCGTGTGATCGAAAATGATGTGCCGCTGGTCTATCTGAATATGATCGGCGGACAGGATGATCAGGTTTTTGATGGCGGCTCATTCGTGCTCAATCGTGGCGGCGAACTGGCTATGCAGTTGCCCCTATTCGATAGCGTCATCGCGCATGTCGACTTTGACCGAACCGATATTGGCTGGGTCGCGCGGGCAGGTGATAAAGTGTCCCACGCTAGCGAAATTGGTCAGGACTACCGTGCAATGGTCGAAAGCCTTCGGGATTATTTCGGTAAAACAGGTTTCAAAACGGCGTTGCTTGGCCTGTCGGGGGGAATCGATAGTGCGATCGTTGCAACCATTGCTGCGGATGCTTTGGGCCCTGAAAATGTGCGCTGCGTGATGTTGCCTTCTGAATATACGTCTCAGGCCTCGCTTGATGATGCGCAGGCCGTCGTCGATGCGCTGGGCTGCAAGTATGATACCGTTTCCATTGCAGGCCCACGGGCCGCAGTATCCGAAGCATTGGCCCCCCTTTTTGAAGGCTTGGACGAGGGCCTAACCGAAGAAAACATCCAGTCGCGCCTGCGTGGCTTGTTGCTCATGGCGCAGTCAAACAAATTTGGTGAAATGCTTTTGACCACAGGGAATAAGTCAGAGGTCGCTGTCGGTTACGCCACGATCTATGGCGACATGTCAGGCGGCTACAACCCCATTAAGGACATGTATAAGACGCGGGTATTCGCGGCTTGTCGTTGGCGCAATGAAAACCACGCCAGTTGGATGATGGCGCCAGCGGGTGAAATGATCCCCGAGGCTATCATCGACAAGCCGCCAACAGCCGAACTGCGCCCCGATCAAAAGGACAGCGATAGCCTGCCGCCCTACGACATCCTTGACGGCATTTTGGAAATGCTTGTCGATCAAGAGGCATCCGTCGCCGATTGCATCGCGCAGGGTTATGAGCGGGACACGGTAAAACGTGTGGAACATTTGCTTTATATCTCGGAATACAAGCGCTTCCAATCAGCGCCCGGTACGCGTCTGTCTCGCGCTGCGTTCTGGTTGGATCGGCGATATCCGATTGTGAACCGTTTTCGCGACCAGAGCTGACGACCTTTCCGCAGGGTATGTGAACGGCCAATCTGTGCTATGGTTACCCTGAAAAGGAGTAGCCAATGTCATCTACACAATCCGCCACTGATTTCATTGCAGCGGTCGACCACCCCACACGCCGGTCGGATGCCGAACAGCTTGATCAAATGTTCCGGCGCGTCACTGGTTATGAGCCGCGGATGTGGGGACCAACGATCATTGGCTATGGGCAATACCATTATATCTATGAAAGCGGCCGCGAAGGCGACTGTAATGCGACAGGGTTTAGCCCTCGTAAGGCGAGCTTATCTATATATATCATGCCGGGTTATCAGGACTACTCTGAAATACTGGGTCGCTTGGGCAAGCATAAAATCGGCAAATCATGTTTGTATATAAACAAGCTCGCGGACATTGATATGAACGTGTTGGAAGAGCTTGTGCGCACGGGGCTTGATGACCTCAGCAAGATGTGGCCCGTAACTGCCTGACCTAGACAATTGTCCAACGGTCTGACAAAGCATCCCCAACCAAAGGATGACCCCATGACTACCACGCGCTTCGCTCCATCGCCCACCGGATACCTTCACATCGGCAACCTACGTGCCGCATTGTTTAATTACGCAATCGCTCGCCAAACTGGAGGCACTTTTGTCTTGCGGATTGATGACACTGATCAGGAGCGATCAAAGGACGAATATATCCAAGGGATCAAAGATGATCTGACTTGGCTCGGTTTGGATTGGGATCGCGTTGAACATCAATCCACTCGCATGGATAAGTATCTGGATGCAAAGCAAAAACTAATTGATATGGGCCGCCTTTACGAGTGCTTTGAAACACCGGTCGAGTTGGATCTAAAGCGTAAAAAGCAGCTAAATATGGGCAAGCCGCCAGTTTATGACCGTGCGGCCTTGGACCTGTCTGAGGAAGAGAAGAACACGCTGCGCAATGAACGCGGTTCCCATTGGCGGTTTAAGCTGGACCACGAGCGGATCGAATGGAATGATCAGATTGTTGGCACGATTTCGATCGATGCGGCCTCTGTGTCTGATCCTGTATTGTTCAAGAATGACGGGCAAATCCTTTATACGCTGGCGTCGGTTGTTGATGACACTGAAATGGGTATGACCCACGTCGTTCGCGGGTCGGATCATATTACAAACACGGCTACACAGATTCAGATCATGCAGGCGCTGGGCGGCGCGGTGCCAACATTCGCCCACCACTCGCTACTGACTGGCCCACAAGGTGAGGCGCTTTCAAAACGTTTGGGCACATTGGCGCTTCGTGATCTGCGTGCGCAGGGCATCGCACCTCAGGCAATCTTATCCCTGATGGCCAGATTGGGTTCTTCGGATCCCGTTGAGCTTCGTGCAAATGTCCAAGAGATTGTTGACGGATTTGACGTTTCAAAATTTGGCTCTGCACCGACGAAATTTGATGCTGAAGACCTTAAACCATTAACGGCACGCTATCTGTCCACGCTCGCTGTTGGTGATGTTGCTGACCACTTGGCCGCCGTGCCAAATGACCAACAAGAACTGTTCTGGAATGCGATCAAAGGCAACATCAATACGGTTGATGATATTGCCGGCTGGTGGGCATTTTTCCAAAATGGCGCAACGCCGTTGGTCGATGACGAAGACCGCGAATTTGTCGCACAAGCCTTTGATATGCTAGGTAATCCACCATACGCGGCCGACGCTTGGTCCACTTGGACCTCGGCGGTGAAAGAGGCAACTGGTCGCAAAGGTAAGGGCCTGTTCATGCCATTGCGCAAGGCCGTCACAGGTCGCGCAAATGGCCCTGAAATGTCGGATGTTATGCCATTGCTGCAACAAAAGCCGAAGCTATAGCAATTTGATGATGCGGGCTGCGGCATAAAGCGACAGCTTGCATTGGCCCAAAAACGATTGATCGGGTATAAGGCCGCTTATGCACATAGTTTTTTTCACGGATAACTACATCCCCGAAACCAATCCAAGCGCGAACCGCGTCAGTGAACGTGCACGTTTGTGGGTCCAAAAAGGGCACAGGGTGACGGTCATTACCAGTTTTCCCAACTTCCCGAAGGGCAAAGTATTTGACGGCTACAAAAACCGGTTTTTTGGCGCCCGTGAGGAAATTGAGGGCGTCGAGGTTGTGCGTGTCTGGACGTTTATTGCACCAAACAAAGGCCGCGTTTTCCGCGTGATTGATTTTCTCAGCTACATGTTTTCAGCGTTCTTTACGTTCATGTTTCGCATTGAAAAGCCTGATGTTGTCGCGTGCACGTCGCCCCAATTTTTTTGCGCCGTTGCTGCGGGTGTCGGATCGTTCTTGCGGCGGGTGCCGTTTGTGATGGAGGTCAGCGATCTTTGGCCAGACGCGGTTGCGCAATTGGGTGTTGTGAAAAACCGAAAGCTTTTGGCGCCATTCTTTTGGATCGAACGTCGGTTATATGCTCATGCGAGCGGCATCATTTTGCTGACCGAAGCCTACCGCCGCAATCTTTTAGCGCGTAATGTTGATGATCGAAAGATCGCGATTATTCGTAACGGCGCTGACCAACGCATGGTTAAGGATATCCCTACTGACATTGAGCTGAAAAACGAACTTGGTCTCAACGATAAATTTGTCATTGGATATGCGGGTACACTCGGGATCGCGCAGAATTTGATGAACGCCGTTGAGGGAATGGAAAAACTAGAGCGTGATGGGTACAATCAAGTTGCGCTGCTAATTATCGGGGCAGGTGCTGAAGCAGAGGCACTGCAGGCCAAAATTAAGACAATGTCTAACGTCGTTTTTGTCGACGCGATCCCGCGCTCGGAAATGTCACGCTACCTGTCGGTTTGTGACGTTAGCCTTAGTCATCTAAAGGACTCCGCGTCCAATGAGACTGTTATTCCCTCCAAAGTATTCGAGGCGATGGGTATTGGAAAACCAGTCATGCTCGTGTCTCCTAACGGCGAAGGCGCGCAAATTCTAAAAGCCCTGGAAATCGGGCTCCATGTGCCCGCTGGATCACCTGAAAAATTCGCATTGGGTGCGTTGGCATTAGCGAATGACCCCCAAGCATTGGTTGGGTACCGTGAGAATTGCATTAAGAACGCCTCTTCGCATACGCGCACTATTCAGGCAGAACGGTATTTAGAGGCGCTTAATGTTGCCGTTTCGACAAGGCATCGCGCATTGTTAAAAACAGAACCGAGTGGTGAAAACCTAATGGCCAAGACGGGCGACCAATTGGTGCTGCCGCCGCTTGATGAAAGAACCGAGGTTTAGTCTGATGCTTGTATTGCGGTTGATTTTGCGGATTTTTTGGACTTGGAGGGTCCGAACAAGCTGCCAATTGGCGGGCACAGAATTACGGGTGAATGGCACCAGTCGCGTGACAGGTAAAACAGTGCTGGGCCGCAATGTGAACTTCAATGGAATGCGTGTTTTAGGGCAGGGGGCCGTGAAATTCGGCGACAATTTCCATTCGGGAAAAGGGTGTCGCATTTACACAAGCATGCACAATTACAACGGCACGCATCTGCCTTACGATTCCACGGTTGTGAATAGCGATGTCACAATCGGCAAAAACGTGTGGTTCGGTGATGGCGTGTGCATATTGGGCCAAGTTACGATAGGTGATGGCGCAATTATTCAAACCAACAGCGTTGTCGTGAACGATATACCGGCGATGTCGATCGCAGGTGGGCACCCGGCCCGTGTTTTTGCGCAACGGGATAAAGAGCATTACAATCGGCTCGATCAAGCCCAAGCGTATCACTGATGCTTTTCGAGATTTTTTATGACTGATACATTCAAGATCGTTGAAAAAATCAGGGCCGCCGAGGAGGCATTTTTAGATCAACGCAATTCAATCAGTGCTGACTTCGCTGATGATTACCCCATGATCCAACGAGCTGTTTATAACGAGAACTTTGTCGCGGTAGGTGGGTCCGAAAACCGCAATGGGTGGCGTGTTCGACTACGATATATTTTCCAAATACTGCGGTACGAATTGTTTGACCGGCAGCGCGCCAAAATGACAATTCACCAAACCGTTTTTTTGACCCCAAGCACAGGCCGACGATTCAAAGGGGCAACTGGTTGGTATGATGCGACAGTAGAAGCGATTGCGAACGATGACGTGAGCGGCAATAGCTTTTGCTACGAAGTGCCCGCCTTTGGTACGTATCGTGACCGTAAAGCGCGACCAAGTTTCTATTTGGGCCTGCCAGAAGTCTTTTACCGTGGCATGAGCAAGTTTTTTGTAGCGCGGCGCCCTGTACCTAACGCCCTGTTGCAAGACGTCGCGCGTTTCAAGACACTGGTTGAGGCCCAAGGCTTGACTGCGCGAACATTAGAGGTTGGGGCATTTGCGCGTGCCTACAGATACCTTCACGACCGTTCCGACGTCTTTGAAACGCAACTGCGTAAAATGCAATGCAAGGTTGTTGTGACATATCCTTGGTATGGACAGATAAATATGGCGATGATGCTGGCGGCCAACCGGCTTGGGCTGCGCACTATCGATTGCCAACATGGCGTACAGGGGCCGCTCCACGCGGCATATTCACGCTGGCCTGCGTTCTGTTTGGATAGCCTGCTATTTCCCCAGCAATTTTTTGTTTGGACAGAGGGTGACAAAGAGTGGCTGGATACATGGATTGGGCCAAACCGGGTAGCTGAAGTGACCGGCATACCGTGGCACAATGTCAGTCAAGAAAAAATCGGTGAAAACGCTCAACAACAGGCCTATGAACGGGCACTTGCCGCACACGATCGTAATGGAGTTATCTTGGTTAGCCTTCAGCCTAACCGTCCAGAATTCATCGTTTGGTTAAGCGAAATCTTAATGCAACCAGAAGCCAAAAATTACACATGGGTTGTGCGAAATCATCCGGGAAATCAAAATCAACTTGGTGCGCTATCAGAGTTGCTTGACCCCTTTGAAATGGTCTTACCCGTTGATGTGAGCTCAAATGCCCCGCTCATTGGCCAGCTGCGTAGTTGTGATTTGCATATCACAGATTATTCGTCGGTAGTGACCGAAGCATCATTGGTGGGGATGAATTCCTTGATGCTGACCCAACGCGAAGATTTGTATGCGCAAGAGCGTCGGCTCGGATTTGCACATTCCATTGTTTCAGGACCAGCGTTTTGGGCGGATGTTGAGCGGCTTAAAGCTCCAAAACAACAATGACATGAATTGCCTTCCGTAATGGGCAAAACCGAATGAGATGTTACCACCTTTGAATTTCGCTTATACAAATGAAACGGCCACGGGTTATGCCCTGAGGCGCATTATGTGGCCGCAATTATTTGATGGGTTTCTTTTGAAATGACGACCAATGAGGGTGGAAAATTAATACGGGCGACCTTGCTTTATGCAGGATCGAGTGCGCTCGTATCAGGGATTTCAGTCGGTTTACTACCAATCTTGACCCGCGCCTTCTCGCCAGAAGATTTTGCATTGATGTCGCTTTTTGTGATCTGCGTGAATGCGCTGTCCGCACTATGTGGCATGGGGCTGCATGGTGCGATCAATGTTCGTTACGTCGACAAATCCATTTCATTTTCTGATTTTGTATCAACGTCAATTTGGCTCACGTTGATTTCGGCATGCATTGTTGGCGTTCTGATGTTGTTTGCTCAGACGCCATTGGTGCGCTTAACGGAATTGCCCCCACAATGGTTGTATTTCGCCTTGTTTGCGGCCCTTGCGAACGGGGTCTTACTGATCCGGTTGGCGATTTGGCAGGCCCAACGGCGCGCTGGGCTATTTGCAACCACTCGCGTCGTTCAAGCGCTTGTGGATCTAACAACCACATTGGTTTTTATCTATGTCTTGCACCTTGGTTGGCAGGGGCGCGGCTATGGTGTCTTTGCTGCGTTTATTGCGATGGGTGGATTTAGCCTAATTTTGCTTTGGCACGAAGGGTTTTTAAAGCCTCGTATGGAACGTGATTACGTGAAAAATGCGCTGGGGTTTGGCGTCCCGCTGTTGCCGCATTTGCTCGGGTCACAGGTCATGTTTATGTCCGATCGATTGATCGTGACGAACTTGCTCGGGCTCGAGACTGGCGGTGTCTATATGGCTGCGGCACAAATCGGGCTCGGTCTGAACTTGGTTGTTGTCTCTATGAATAGGGCGTTTTCGCCTTGGCTTCTCAGGTCGTTATCTCGGAACGATCAAACCGCTGAACGAAGGATTGTTCGCCTGTCATACCTGTATTTCCTATGCCTCATTGGGCTGGGACTGCTCATGTGCGCGTTGTGCTATTTTGCGCTAAATCTCATTTTGCCCCCAGCATATGCAGAGGCTCAACGCATTATTTACCCGATCATATTTGGTAATGTTTTTACCGGCGCGTATTTTGTGGTCACCAACTACATTTTTTACGCAAACCGGACGGGCTGGCTATCGATGATTACGGTGGCTGTTGGCCTGACGAGTGTTGTCCTATCCTATGCATTTATATCCAATTGGGGTTTGGCTGGGGCCGGATACGCTTTCTTGATTTCCCAAATTATGCTGTTTTGCATAACGTGGTGGGTCGCACAGAAAGCCCACAAAATGCCGTGGTGGACTGTCCTTACCGGGCGTTGACGCGGTTGCGTAATTTTGGTTTCGAGTGAATTCCGCCTTATTGATTGCAGGGCGCTCAAAACAACGCTGAACGCGTTTGCCTCTCCAAATGGCCCGCTCGCGCAGTGGGCCTATTTTGTTAAGTTCTTGAAAAGATTTGGAGGCGAGTACGAGAATCGAACTCGTGTTCACGGATTTGCAATTCGCCTACATCAAATAATTACCAATAAAATAAGGTGATTTTCTCTCCATTTTCAATGTGTGTACCGATTTGTGTACAGATGATGTATCCCGTCACGGCCTTTGAGACAGAGCGGTAGTTTTGCTTAACGAGGGTTTTCGGTTCATCGTAATCCTTGAAAGGATACGAGATGAGAACGAAGACTGGGC
>CAXHZK010000025.1:0-23316 GCA_964021915.1 uncultured Roseobacteraceae bacterium
CAGAACCCAGCATGTCGATTGTGACGTTCTCAAGCTTCATGCCGAGGTCTTCGGAAATAACCTGACCACCAGTCAAGATAGCGATATCCTGCAGCATCGCCTTACGACGATCACCGAAACCAGGTGCCTTAACAGCAGCGATTTTCAAGCCGCCGCGCAGTTTGTTGACAACGAGTGTCGCAAGCGCTTCGCCTTCAACATCTTCTGCGATGATCAAAAGTGGCTTACCAGACTGAATCACAGATTCGAGAAGTGGAACCATTGGCTGAAGCGAAGACAGCTTCTTTTCATGGAGCAAGATGATCGCATCTTCCAGCTCTGTTGTCATTTTCTCTGTGTTGGTCACAAAGTAAGGTGACAGGTAACCGCGGTCGAACTGCATGCCCTCAACAACGTCTGTTTCTGTTTCCAGACCTTTGTTTTCTTCAACAGTGATCACGCCTTCGTTGCCAACGCGCTGCATTGCGTCTGCGATCTGACGACCGATTTCCGCTTCGCCGTTTGCAGAGATTGTACCAACCTGCGCAACTTCGTCGCTGTCGGATACGGGACGAGCAGCAGATTTGATCGCTTCAACAACAGTAGATGTTGCAAGATCGATGCCGCGCTTAAGGTCCATTGGGTTCATGCCAGCAGCAACTGATTTCATGCCTTCGCGAACGATTGCCTGAGCCAGAACTGTTGCTGTTGTTGTGCCGTCGCCAGCTTCGTCATTGGTGCGCGATGCAACTTCTTTGACCATCTGTGCGCCCATGTTTTCGAACTTGTCTTCAAGCTCGATCTCTTTTGCAACAGATACACCATCTTTGGTGATGCGCGGTGCGCCGAATGATTTGTCCAAGACAACGTTACGACCCTTTGGGCCCAGCGTTACTTTAACAGCGTCTGCAAGGATGTTCACACCGTTCAACATACGGTTGCGGGCATCGGTGCCGAATTTTACGTCTTTAGCAGCCATTGATTAGCTCCTTAAATTAGAATTTCAGATAGGACAGTCGCAGGCTTACATGATGCCCAGAATGTCGCTTTCTTTCATGATCAGCAGGTCTTCGCCGTCGATCTTTACTTCTGTGCCGGACCATTTGCCGAACAGAACTTTGTCGCCAGCTTTAACGTCCATTGCAATCAGCTCACCGCTGTCTTTGCGTGCGCCAGTGCCGCAAGAAACGACTTCGCCTTCAGCAGGCTTTTCTTTTGCGCTATCAGGGATGATCAAGCCACCCATAGTTTTCTCTTCGCCTTCGATACGGCGAACGAGGACACGGTCGTGAAGTGGTGTAAATGCCATTTCAGAGCTTCTCCGGTTCAAGTTTCAATTCGCTTATCACTCACAGGGTGCGAGTGATAACGACGGATAGGTAAGGAGGGAAACGGGGGGTGTCAACCAAAGAGAGGTGAAAAACTTCGCGTCTTAATGTGCGTCTGATTTTCCACGGCGATCATGGCGCAAGTTGGCGTAAAGAACATGGTTCCGCCAGCGACCGTTGATTTGCAAATAACTTTGGGCGACGCCTTCGTATTTGTAGCCGCATTGTTCAAGAATACGGCGCGACGGTGTGTTTTCGGGCAGGCATCCGGCCTCGATCCGGCTCAGGTCGAGGGTTTGGAAAGCGTAATAAACCACCGCTTGGATTGCTTCGCGCATATACCCTTGGCGTGCAAACGGCTCCCCTATCCAATACCCCGTGGTGCCCGCCTGTGCAGGGCCGCGACGGATATTGTCGAGCGTGATCGCCCCAAGCAGGGCATCATCGCTGCGTCGAAACAGGAACAGCGGCACAGCGTTGCCGTTTTGAATGGATCGCTGCGCCCAATAGACGCGATTTGTGAATGCCTTACGCGTAAGGTGGTCGGCGGACCAAGTTGGTTCCCATGGGGTCAAAAAATCAACGCTGGTATGGCGCAAGGCGGCCCATGCGCGGTAATCGCCATGCATCGGTGGGCGCAGCGTCAAGCGCTCGGTCTCCAGCCTGATTTTCTTGCGGCTCCGCAGCATTATGCCACCAACCGCGCCTTCAGCTCATCGAGTGTCGGCGCCGCATCAGCAGGACCATAAAGCGCCATTGCAGCACCGGAATTGCCTGCCATTTTACCCGCAAAATCACGCACTTTACGCGTATCCACGTCCTCGATCCGTTCAATGGTTTCTTCTAACGACGGGATGCGCCCCCAAACAGACCACAGCCGCGCGAGGCGTTCGGCACGGTTTGACGGGCTTTCAAGCCCCATCAAAAGCCCAGCTTTCATCTGCGAACGCGCGCGCGCAACCTCAATATCATTGATGTCGTCAGCGGCACGCTTCATTTCATCGACAGTCACATTGGCCAGCTCTGCGATTTGGTCGCTGCTGGTGCCCGCGTAAAATGTCGTCAGGCCAGTATCCTCATAGGCACCCGCTTGGGCAAAGACGGAATAGCACAGGCCGCGATGCTCGCGCACCTCTTGGAACAAGCGCGACGCCACGCCGCCGCCCATGATCGAGGCATAGATTTGCGCAGTGTAAATTTCAGGGTCGGTGTATGTTGGCCCCTCAAGCGCCAAGGCAAAATGCACCTGCTCAAGGTCCTTGTCGCGGCGCATTTCACCGCCGCCAAACTTGGCCGGCTCAATCAATGTCGCGGGCCGCGTAATCGGGGACATGCCGCCAAATATCGCAGTGGCTTGCGCCACCAGCGCATCGTGATCCACAGCACCGGCCGCGGCCAGAACCATTTGGCCCGGGCCATAATGCTCGCCCACAAAAGTTTGCAGATCGTTACGGTTAAACGCGCTCACGCGTTCCTCAGGCCCAAGGATCGTGCGGCCAAGCGCCTGATCAGGATAGGCCACCTCTTGCAGCCAATCAAAAACGATGTCGTCGGGCGTGTCCAATGTCATGCCGATTTCTTGCAAGATCACGCCGCGTTCAATGTCGATATCGGACGGATTGAACACAGGGTTCAACAGGATATCGCCGATAACATCCATCGCCAGCGGCACGTCTTCTTGCAGGACGCGGGCGTAATAAGCGGTGTTTTCACGGCTTGTATAGGCGTTGATAAATCCGCCCACGTCCTCAATCGCCTCAGCGATTTGCAAGGCAGTGCGGGTCGGCGTCCCCTTGAACGCCATATGTTCGAGGAAATGCGCAATGCCGTTTTGTTCAATCCGTTCATGCCGTCCACCAACATCGACCCAAACGCCAACGCTCGCCGATTTGAGGCCCGGCATATGTTCTGTGATGATCTGAAAACCGTTCGGCAACGTATGAAGTTGGATTGTCAAAATCAGATCCGTTCTTTGATGAGGGATTTCAGCGCGGCAAGGTCGTTGGGCACGCGGGTCACGCGTTCTTCGCGCTCAAAAAGGTCGGCCATACGTGGAGGGAGTGGCGCAGATACGCCACTGGCGGCCTGCACAGCATCGGGGAATTTCGCGGGGTGTGCGGTGGCCAGCGTGATCATCGGGGTCGCGCCCAAATGGTCCTCGGCCACATGCACGCCAACGGCGGAATGTGGGCAGAGCAATTCGCCGTGGTTGGCAAGGTAGGTTTTGATCGCGGCTGATGTTTCCCCCTCGGACGCGCGGCCCGATTTGAATGTCTCGCGCAGCATATTGATCGCCCCTTGGCTGATCTCAAATCCGCCGTTTTTCAGGTCGTCCATTTGTGCGGACACGGCGGCACCATCGCGGCCATAAGCGTCGAACAGCGCACGCTCAAAGTTGGATGATACTTGAATGTCCATCGACGGGCTGATCGATGGTGTCACACCTTCTTTCGTATAAGCGCCAGTTTCCAGCGTACGGTGCAGGATGTCGTTTTGGTTTGTCGCGACAACAAGGTCTTTGATCGGCAGGCCCATTTTCTGGGCGATGTAGCCTGCGAAGATGTCTCCGAAATTGCCCGTTGGCACGGTGAACGATACCTCGCGGTGTGGCGCACCAAGGCTGACAGCGCTGCTGAAATAATAGACGACCTGCGCCAGCACCCTGCCCCAGTTGATGCTATTTACACCCGCAAGGCGGACGTCTTCGCGAAACTCGAAATCGTTGAACATATCCTTCAGCGCAGCTTGGCAGTCGTCAAAATCGCCATCAACGGCGAGCGCGTGGATGTTCGCCTCGGACGGCGTTGTCATCTGGCGGCGCTGCACTTCTGACACGCGGCCATGCGGGAACAGGATGAACACGTCGACATTCGACAAACCCTTGAACGCCTCAATCGCGGCGGACCCTGTATCGCCGGATGTGGCACCAACAATCGTAATACGGTCGCCAGAACGGGTCAGCGAAGCTTGGAACATTTGGCCGATCAACTGCATCGCAAAATCTTTGAACGCGAGCGTCGGGCCGTGGAATAATTCGAGCAGGAAATGATTGGGTGCAAGCTGCACCAACGGTGCGCGGGCCGCGTGGCCAAAACCGGCATAGGCTTGATCAATCAGGGCTTTGAATTCTGCATCTGTAAACGTGTCGCCGATGAATGGGCGCATGACGTCGAATGCGATATCCTCGTAGGACTTGCCTGCCATATCGGCGATCTGATCACGGGTCAGCGTCGGCACGGTTTCGGGCACATAAAGGCCGCCATCACGGGCAAGGCCAGTCATCATTGCCTGTTCAAATGTCAGCGCAGGGGCCGATCCACGGGTCGAGATATAACGCATTAGTTTTCCTTAGGTCGCAACGTGCGGAGAATGAGAACGATAGACATGATTGCCCAGACCAGCGCGAGGCTAAACCAAGTAATCGCATATTCAAGGTGATCGTTTTTGATCTGTGCGGTGTCAATTGGCAACAGCGTCAGGCGCGGGTCAAGCGGGGCGATCGTGGATGCCACAACCATCAACGGCTCCGTTTCTAGCGCCTTACTCATTGCGGTAACATCGCGGCCAAACCAGATATTGCGGCCCAGATCGGGATCAGGGGTAGAACTGTTCACATCATCAGGCCAAAGCAAGGTGCCTGTGACACTGGCTTGGCGCGCAGTGGCGGGTTGGTCCTTACCATTCAGTGCAAGCAAACCTTGATCAAGCAGAATACGGCGGCCATCGTCTAGCACCATCGGCGCGATCGCGCGGTAACCTGTGCCGCCCTTGGTGCCTGATGTCAGCACATGCAATTCAACCGCGCCAATCAGGCCGGATAAAGTGACGGGTCGGTACTCGTCGGCGTCTTCGGTCGGGGCCGCAGGCATGGCGACGGGCGCGGCGGCAATGCGATTGTTAATTTCCGTCAATATCCCCTCTTTCCAAGACAGGCGTTGCACCTGCCAACTGCCAAGGCTGACCAAAACCGCGACACCCGCGATGCCAAGCAAGAGAGGAAAGATAATGCGACGCATGTGCGGGCCCGTAAAAAAGAAAACGGCGCGCGCAGATCCCTACGCGCGCCTTATTGTATTGCTATGTGCCATGCACCTGCATGGCAGCGGGATTAGCCGCCCCAGATGTAAACGGCGCCAAACAAGAAGAGCCAGACAACATCAACAAAGTGCCAGTACCATGCAGCAGCCTCAAACCCGACGTGACGCTCAGGTGTAAAGTGACCGCGGTTCAGACGCATCAGGCAGATCAACAAGAAGATTGTACCGATCAAAACGTGGAACCCGTGGAAACCCGTCGCCATAAAGAAGTTAGCGCCATAGATGTTGCCAGAGAAACCAAACGCCGCGTGGCTATATTCATAGGCTTGGAACACGGTAAAGATCGCACCAAGCGCAACCGCGAGGATCAAGCCCCACTTCATGTCTTGGCGGTTGTTTTCATGTGCAAGCGCGTGGTGCGCCCAGGTTGCAGCCATACCAGAACACAGCAGGATCAGCGTGTTAATCAACGGCAGGTGCCATGGATCAAACGTTTCAATGCCCACTGGCGGCCAAACGCCATCAACCATCGGGGATGTGCCATCAGGGTTCATCGGGTACATCGCGTGCTTAAAGAACGACCAGAACCATGCCGCAAAGAACATAACTTCGGACATGATGAACATGATAAAGCCGTAGCGCAGGCCAATCTGAACAACAGGTGTATGATCGCCGACGTGGCTTTCTGTCACAACGTCAGCCCACCATGCGTACATAACATACAGAACCATCGCGAGACCGATCAGGAACATATATGGGCTGCCGCCCTGCTTTGGCATCCAAAGCACGGCGCCAAACAGCATGATGAATGCGCCCAGCGCACCAGCCAATGGCCAGATTGACGGGGGGAGAATGTGGTAATCGTGGTTCTTTTCGTGCGCCATAGCTAATCGTTCCCTATCGGCTTGTGGTATTATTGCTGTCTATGGCGACTTGCGGCGCCAATGTCAAAGTCTGAGCGGGGTCAATTGACGCCTGAAGCTCTTCTTCAGGCAGATCAATTTCATAAAATGTATAACCAAGTGTGATTGTGTGGACATATTGCCCCTCACGATCATCCACAATCGCCGGATCAACAAAAAACGACACGGGCATCATGACCGTCTCACCGGGTTGCAAAACCTGTTCAACAAAGCAAAAACAATCGATTTTATCGAAAAATACACCTGCTTCATAAGGCGTCACATTATAGGCAGCCTGCCCTGCAACGGGGCGATCTGTCGGGTTGTGCGCCTCATAGAATGCAAGGCCGGTTTCACCGATACGAAGCTCCATCTCGCGCTGCACAGGCTTAAATGTCCACGGCATATCGCGCTCAATTGACGCATCAAAACGGACCTTGATGGTTTGGTCGAGGATCACATCGGAACCGGCGTCCGCAACATTGGTGATCCCACCGAATCCCGTGACCCGGCAGAACCAGTCGTAAAATGGCACCGAAGCCCACGCCAATGCGCCCATCACGAACACAACGCTCAGCGTTTGCGCAAGCGTGCGGTTTGGACCGACAAGCTTAGGAAACAGCTTCATTCTGATGCAGCCTCCTCTGGGACAATCGCAGGGCGCGCGACATGGTCAAAGTTTTCGAACTGACGCGCATCGCCAAGCTGCAGAACTTTGACAACCGTCAGCGCGAAAATCAGTCCGATAAATGACGCCAGTAATAGCCCTACGCCAAAATTGCGGCCTTTACGGCGCTGGTGGATTTCATGCTCAACCTTGATCGCCATGTGCCTATGCCCCGCGTATCGCTGCTTCGATCAGAAGCGCGCCAAAGTGAAGGAAAAGATAGTAAAGCGAGATCTTAAAGACCTTCTTCTCGACCCCGTAATCATCCGCATCAGCTGCGGCATCATCACGACGATAGATGTCATAGGCACCCTTAAGAAACCAGATGTTGAGAAGCACAGAAATCGCGAGATAAACAGGACCACCAATGGATGTGAACCCAAGTGCTATGGCAACCGGCACCAGCAGCACGGTGTAAACCAACACATGTTTGCGGGTCACATCACGGCCATGGGTTTCCGTCAGCATCGGCACGCCAGCGCGGCCATAATCTGACTTTACAAACAGGGCCAACGCCCAGAAATGCGGCGGCGTCCACATAAAGATAAGCGCGAACATCAGCACCGATTCAATCGTCACATTGCCCGTCGCCACGGCCCAACCCACCATCGGGGGAAACGCACCAGCAGCACCACCAATAACGATGTTTTGCGGCGTGCTCCGCTTGAGCCACATAGAATAGACAACCGCATAAAAGAAGATCGTGAATGCCAGCAGACCAGCAGCAAGAAAGTTTGTCGCAAGCGCCAACAAGACAACTGAAAACGCAGATAGCGTCAGGCCGATGCCCAGCGCCTCACCCGGCTGCACCTTGCCTGCGGGGATCGGCCGGCCAGCCGTGCGCTTCATGATCGCGTCGATGTCTGCGTCCCACCACATATTCAACGCGCCCGACGCGCCCGCGCCGACCGCAATGCAAAGCACGCCAACAAACCCGATAAACGGATGGACGGGTACTGGAGCGACGATCAATCCGACCAATGCGGTGAAAATTACCAACGACATGACACGTGGCTTTAGCAGCGCGAAATAGTCGCCCATGCTGGCCTCGTATGTGCTGTCTGGTGCTGTCATATCAGTCATCATTTACCCATGGCAGGCCAAGGGCCAAGGCCCGAGGTTACTATTTGAAAGGTGACGAGCGTCTGAACGCTCGCCGATATTCAGGTTTAGACGCCGTTTTCGATTTTGGCTTCAGCCAACCAAGCATCATATGTGTCTTGGCTTACGACTTTAACAGTGATCGGCATGTAGGCGTGATCTTTGCCGCAAAGCTCGGAACACTGACCAAAGTAGATACCTTCTTTTTCAGCGGCGAACCAAAGCTGTGACAAACGGCCAGGAACCGCATCCTGCTTCACGCCAAATGCTGGGATCGTCCAAGAGTGGATCACATCAGCACCAGTCAACTGCATGACGATAGTTGCACCAACGGGGATAACAACAGCCGTATCAGTCGCAAGCAGATATTCATCTTGGCTATAGCCAGCTTCTTCCAACTCGTCGCGCTGCAGCATGAAGCCTTCGAATGCGACGCCTTCGTCAACATACTCATAACCCCAATACCACTGGTAACCAGTGACTTTGATTGTGATGTCGCCTTCAGGAATTTCTTGCTGTTTGAACAAAACAGGCAATGAAAATGCGCCGATGAACACCAAAATGACAATCGGCAGAACCGTCCAAGCAACTTCAAGCGGGGAATTGTGTGTGAATGTGCGCGGTGTTGGATTCGCTTTGCGGTTAAACCGGATCACAACCCAAGCCATCAAACCCGTCACAAACAACGAAATGACTGTGATGATGATCAAAAGCAAGTTGTCGAGCCATTGCACATCGCGCGCCAACTCTGTCGCGGCTGGCTGGAAATCGATACCATTGGGGATTGGTTTACCAATGATTTCAAGCTCTTGCGCTACGTCCTGCGCCTTGGCTGCGGCACCTGCAAAAGCAAGCGCACCAGCGGTCCACAGGGATGTCATCAAAGTGTTCAGTCGCATATCAAAACCTGTTTCTTATCGCGCACATTGGCGCTTCTTCTATCGACAAGAACCACAACAAATGCGGATTCCCGTTGTATCATCGCGCCCGTGTCCCATATCTTGATGAACAACTCAAGAACTGGTGTTGCGGCAAACGGCCGCTTTTGCATATAAAACCACACTTTGCCCAAGGAACGCGCATGTCCACTGATCCTTTTCGTCCGTTCGATTCCCATCTAGATCGCGATACCGCGCTTTCACTGCTACAAACTGCCACACATGGCGCTGATGATGGTGAGCTGTTTATTGAACGTCGCAAATCCGAAGTGCTGTCATTTGATGACGGGCGGGTCAAAAATGCGGCCTATGATGCATCCGAGGGTTTCGGCCTGCGTGCCGTGCGCGGTGAAACGGCTGGTTACGCCCATTCCACTACTCTAAACGAACATGCTCTCAAACGTGCGGTCGGCACGGCGCGGCTGGCTGTGGGTGATGGCGGCGGCACGATGGCCCCTACCCCCGCAGGTACCAATCAAAAGCTGTATACCGACGCCGATCCAATGATGGATGCGACATTCCCGGCCAAGATCGACATCTTGCGCCAGATTGACGCCTACGCACGCGAACTTGATGGTCGTGTCGTGCAGGTGTCCATTAGCCTTGCCGCGTCACTCCAAGAGGTGGCGATCCTACGACCCGAGGGCACGCTGTTCACGGATACCCGTCCGATGAGCCGCCTCAACATTTCACTGATCGTCGAACAGGACGGTCGTCGCGAAAGCGGTGGCGCAGGTGCAGGTGGGCGCAGTGGGCTAACCGGCCTGATTGCGGCGGACCACTGGCAACCTGCTGTCAAAGAGGCGCTGCGCATCGCCCTTGTGAACCTTGACGCTGAACCGGCACCCGCTGGCGTGATGGATGTCGTGCTTGGCCCCGGTTGGCCCGGTATTTTGTTGCACGAGGCGATTGGCCACGGCCTTGAGGGTGATTTCAATCGCAAGGGTTCCTCTGCATTTGCAGGCCTGATGGGTCAACAGATCGCGGCCAAGGGTGTCACCGTGCTTGACGACGGCACGATCCCCGACAGGCGTGGTTCGATCACCATCGATGACGAAGGCACACCAAGCGCCAAGAACACATTGATCGAGGACGGCGTATTGGTCGGTTACATGCAAGACCGCCAAAACGCCCGCCTTATGGGGGTTTCGCCCACTGGAAATGGCCGCAGGCAAAGCTTTGAACACGCGCCGATGCCGCGCATGACAAATACCTACATGCTGGCCGGAGATGCGGCCCCAGAGGCGCTGGTCGCTGATCTCAAGGACGGGATTTACGCTGTCGGCTTTGGTGGCGGTCAGGTGGATATCACCAACGGTAAATTCGTCTTTAGCTGCACAGAAGCCTACCGCGTCAAAGACGGTAAAATCGGCGCTCCGGTCAAAGGGGCCACATTGATCGGTGATGGGGCCACTGCACTGAAACACATCCAAGGTATCGGCAATGATCTGGAACTTGACCCTGGCATCGGCAATTGCGGCAAGGCGGGGCAATGGGTGCCTGTCGGGGTTGGGCAACCAAGCCTTAAGATTGGGGGGCTCACCATTGGCGGGGCCGCAACTTAAGGCCATGTCGTCTAAAATTTTCGGCAAATGATTCACACATCATTAACAATCCTGATTCTACAGTGAGCGCGTAGCAAGGCGAAGCGCAGGGATATCTGGATTAGCAATGACTTCCACTCACCCCACCGTTCCCCCCCCCTCGGAAGGCGACATCTTCGCCTGCCTTCGTCTTCTACGTTCTCGCAGGGTCGGGCCAGCCACATATCGCCGCATGATCGCCGAACATGGCTCCGCTCAGGCGGCCCTAGATGCCCTGCCTGATGTTGCCCGTGCCGCTGGCGTATCCGATTATCAGATTTGCCCCCATGGCGTGGTCGAGGCTGAGATGGCAATCGCGCGCCGTAAAGGGGCGGTTTTGTTGGTTCACGGCACTGCGGCCTACCCAACTGACCTTGGGAACATTGACGATGCGCCGCCCTTGCTTTGGTCAATTGGCGACGCATCGCTGTTGCAAAAACCAATGATTGCTCTGGTTGGTGCGCGAAACGCGTCATCGCTCGGCACGCGCATGGCGAAAAAGCTGGCCGGTGATCTGTCCGATGCCGGCTATTGTATAGTGTCGGGCCTTGCGCGCGGTGTTGATACCGCAGCCCACCTTGCCGCAATCGACAATAGCACCGTTGCAGTGATGGCTGGTGGCGTCGACGTCTGTTACCCCGCGGAAAACATGGCCCTGTTTGACCAAATAGGTGCCGATTGCCTGCGTATTTCCGAAATGCCGATGGGCATGTCGCCCGTTGCGCGGCATTTTCCCGCCCGAAACCGGATCATATCGGGCCTCGCCAAAGCGGTCGTGGTGGTCGAGGCCGCGACCAAATCCGGCAGCCTCATCACCGCCCGTAACGCTCTTGATCAATCGCGCGACGTATTTGCCATACCCGGCCACCCGTTTGATGCCCGTGCATCTGGTTGCAACATGTTGATCCGCGATGGCGCGGCATTGGTCCGCAACGCCGATGACGTGATCGCGGCCCTCGCTCCGTTCATTCGCGACGAAAGTGCGCCCGCATTACCACTCCCCGCGCCAAAGGCCCAAACATCCCTGCGCGATGTCGCTGCCCTGCATTCAAAAATACTGGAACAGCTCGGCCCATCGCCCGTGGCCGAAGATCAATTACTTCGTGATCTCGGGGTAGCCCCACATGACGCCGCTCCGGCCCTGATCGATTTGGAACTGGACGGTGCAATCGTGCGCCAAACCGGTGGCATGATCTCTCGCTTGCATAGCTAAAATGGTGCGCTATTCACCAATTTCCCCTTTGACAAATCAGCGGATTGACATTCTTTAAGGCAGAGACACATCTTGCCCACCCAAGATCATATTTTTTGTCAATGAAGGATTCCCATGCCAGTCGTCGTCGTTGAATCCCCTGCTAAAGCCAAGACAATAAACAAATATTTGGGAAGCGATTACACCGTTCTAGCTTCATTTGGTCACGTTCGTGACCTGCCGCCCAAGGATGGTTCTGTCCTGCCAGATGATGATTTTTCCATGAAATGGGAAATCGCATCCGACAGCAAAAAGCATATCAAGGCGATTGTTGACGCGCTCAAGGACGACAACGAACTGATCCTCGCGACCGACCCTGACCGCGAAGGCGAAGCCATTAGCTGGCACCTGACCGAGGCCTTGACCGCCAAAAAAGCGATCAAAAAAGACACGCCCGTCAGCCGCGTCGTGTTCAACGCGATCACCAAAGCAGCCGTGACAGAGGCGATGAAAAATCCGCGTCAGGTCGACGTGCCACTTGTTGATGCCTACCTCGCCCGCCGCGCGCTCGATTATCTTGTCGGCTTCAACCTGTCGCCCGTTTTGTGGCGCAAATTGCCCGGTTCACGCTCCGCTGGCCGCGTTCAATCTGTTACACTGCGCATCATTGTTGAGCGCGAGATGGAAATCGAAGCATTCCGTAACCGCGAATATTGGTCTGTGAAGGCACTGCTGCAATCTCCGCGCGGGCAAACATTTGAGGCACGTTTAACAACGCTTGCGGGCGATAAGCTCGACAAATTCAGCATTGAAAACCAGACACAGGCCGAAATGGCCGTGCAGGCGATCAATAGCCGCGACCTGACTATTCATGCCGTCGAGGCGAAGCCGGGCACACGCAACCCGTCCCCACCCTTCATGACCTCGACCTTGCAACAAGAGGCGAGCCGCAAGTTTGGCTTTGGCGCACGGCAAACCATGTCCGTGGCACAGCGTTTATACGAGGCTGGCCTGATCACCTACATGCGGACCGACGGCATCGACATGGCACCAGAGGCCGTGACCGCCGCGCGTGACGCGATCAAGGTCAAATTTGGCGACAAATACCTCCCCGACAGCCCGCGCGTTTATAAAAACAAGGCGAAAAACGCTCAAGAAGCCCACGAATGTGTGCGCCCTACCGACCTGATGATCGGGGCCGAGGATGCAAAAATCAGCGATGCCGATCAGCGTAAGCTTTACGATCTTATCTATAAACGCACCATCGCCAGCCAAATGGCCGCCGCACGTTTTGAACGCACGTCCGTTGATATCGGGTCTGCTGACGGCCAAGTCGTGCTGCGCGCAAATGGTCAGGTCATGTTGTTTGATGGCTTCCTTGGCGTCTACGAAGAAGGCCGCGACGATACTGTTGTTGATGACGATGACAAGCGCCTGCCGCAACTGGCCCAAGGCGAGGTTGCGACCAAGCAAACTGTTGATCCAGAACAGCATTTCACGCAACCGCCCCCGCGCTACACCGAGGCGACACTTGTCAAACGCATGGAAGAATTGGGCATTGGACGCCCGTCCACCTATGCGTCCATCGTCACCACGATCCAAGATCGCGGCTATGTCGACAAAGAGAAAAACCGCCTGATCCCGCAGGATAAAGGGCGTTTGGTCACCGCGTTCCTCACCAACTATTTCCGCAAATACATCGGCTATGATTTCACTGCCGATCTGGAAAACCAGCTTGATGAGGTCAGCGCAGGAAACGCCGACTATAAGAAGGTGCTTAACAACTTTTGGCGCGACTTCTCTGCCGCGATTGGCGAAACATCTGAATTGCGCATCACAGAGGTGCTGGAAAAGATCAACGATGTGTTGGAACCGCACCTTTTCCCACCATTAGAAGGCGGCGGCGACCCACGGCTATGCCAAAACTGCGGTGTGGGGCGTTTGTCCATGCGCACTGCACGGTCTGGTGGCGCGTTTATCGGCTGCTCTAACTACCCTGAATGCCGCTATACACGCGCGTTCGGCCCACCCAACCCCGAGGCCGAGGCATCCGCCATCCCGCCAGAGGGCAAGCTACTGGGCGAAGATGCAGGCGATAACATCCGTGTCTTCAAGGGCCGCTTTGGCCCCTACGTGCAGCGCGGCGAAGTGACCGAAGACAACAAGAAACCACCGCGTACAGGTGTCCCAGAAGGCTGGAACCCCGAAGAGATCGGCATTGAAGAGGCACTTAAACTGCTCGAACTGCCGCGCTTGATCGGCACCCACCCCGAGGATGGCATCAACGTCTGGGCAAACCTTGGGCGTTATGGGCCTTATCTAAAGCACGCGGAAAACACATCCTTTAAGGGCGGCACAAACGCCAACCTACCAGGGATCGAGGATGTCTGGACCGTCGGCATGAACCACGCGGTGCAATTGCTGGCCGAAAAAGTTGCCAGCCGCGGCAATCGTGGCAAGGCTGCAACCCCAATCCACGAACTTGGCGAACACCCCGATGCGGGCGGTTCGGTCAATGTGTTTGACGGTAAATATGGCCCCTATGTGAAGTGGGAAAAGATCAACGCCACGATCCCCGACACGATTGAACCTGCTGATCTGACGCTTGCACAGGCGGTTGACCTCATCGCCGAACGCGCGGCCAAGACGGGCAAGAAGGTCGCCAAGAAGAAGGCGCCAGCCAAGAAAAAAGCTGCGGCCAAGAAGAAGCCAGCCGCGAAAAAGAAGCCTGCGGCAAAGAAATAGTTCGCCGCAGTGCAGCAACTCATTTGACTCTCCGGTTTGAGCGCGGCAACAATCGCGCAACAACCGGAGAACCTCATGAACAAAATCTACCCCACTGCCGCGGCTGCCCTTGATGGGCTATTGCACGACGGCATGTTTATCGCGGCTGGCGGCTTTGGCCTCTGCGGCATCCCTGAACTTTGCCTAGAAGCCATCAAAAATGCAGGCACCAAGGATTTGACCTTCGCATCCAACAATGCAGGCGTTGATGATTTCGGTATCGGCATTTTGCTGCAGACCAAGCAGGTCAAAAAGATGATCAGCTCTTACGTCGGTGAAAACGCAGAATTCATGCGCCAGTATTTGTCAGGTGAGCTGGAGTTGGAATTCAACCCACAAGGCACATTGGCCGAACGTATGCGTTCCGGTGGCTGTGGCATCCCCGGCTTTTATACGAAAACAGGTGTTGGCACGGTGATCGCTGATGGCAAAGAGCATAAGGACTTCAACGGTGAAACCTACATCATGGAAGAAGGCATCTTTGCCGATCTCTCCATTGTTAAGGCATGGAAGGCGGATGAAACGGGCAACCTGATCTTCCGCAAAACCGCACGCAACTTTAACCCGCCAGCCGCAATGTGCGGCAAAACCTGTGTGGTTGAGGTCGAAGAGATCGTGCCAACAGGCAGCCTTGACCCCGACAATATCCACCTGCCCGGCATCTACGTGAACCGCATCGTGCAAGGCACACATGAAAAGCGTATCGAACAACGCACAGTGAGGAGCGCATAAGATGTGGGATCGTAATCAAATGGCCGAACGCGCCGCGCAAGAACTCGAAGACGGTATGTATGTGAACCTTGGCATCGGGATTCCGACGCTGGTCGCCAACTATGTGGGTGATAAAGACATCACGCTGCAGTCTGAGAACGGCATGCTGGGCATGGGCCCCTTTCCGATCGAAGGCGATGAGGACGCCGACCTGATCAATGCAGGCAAGCAAACCATAACCGAGATGGACCGTACCGCCTACTTCGATAGCGCCACATCATTTGGCATGATCCGTGGTGGCAAAATCGCCGCCGCTATTCTGGGCGCTATGGAAGTCGATGAAAACGGTGATCTGGCAAACTGGATGATCCCCGGCAAACTGGTCAAGGGCATGGGCGGTGCTATGGATCTGGTCGCTGGCGTTGGCCGTGTGATCGTCGTCATGGACCACACCAACAAACATGGCGAGAGCAAAGTTCTAAAATCTTGCACTTTGCCTTTAACTGGTAAAGCAGTCGTGTCTCGCATCATCACCAACCTAGGTGTTCTGGACGTCGTTGATGGCGGCCTAAAGATCGTCGAGACCGCGACGGGCGTTAGCGAAGATGAAATTCGCGCAGCGACCGAGGCCACAATCGTCTAAGTAATAACGCATCACGCCCCATTATTATGGAACACACATCCGTCAGTGATCAGTTCCGGCGGCGTGATGCATAATCCCCTTGCCGTTTTCCACGTGGCAAGCACCTTGGGCACATATGCCCTCGTTTCTGCGAATGGTGGCACACCATTATTGTCGCGCACTGCCCCCTCACCCGCGTTATAGCCCGCCAGAACAAGGATCGGATCCTTGTCAAAATGGTTCATCAGCCAATCAAGATAGGCGACGCCACCTTGAATGTTCTGCGCCGGATCATCGCGATCAGTGACATCAAACCGCGCGGCGGTTGCAGGCATCAATTGCATGAGCCCTCTCGCACCCGCGCTACTTTCCGCCGCAACCTGCCCGCTGCTTTCTATCGCAATAATCGACAATACCAACGCTGGCGATACATCCGTTCCCACCGTGGCCCGCAAGATGTCCAAACCATACGCATTCGCAATCGTCTGTAAGGTCTGCAATCGCGGTGTCGGAACATCCTTGCCATCCGGTGCCTGATCAATAGCGGAAAGCGCCTCGCTCAACCTTCCAGGAACGGCGGCAGACTGATCTGCCGAGACAGCAAGCCAGAACCACTCCAGCCCCGTCGCCTTTGGGATTGTAACCGGCCCGCCGGTTGGCGCCGGTGTAGCCACCGACTGCTCGGTCCCAGTCTGCACAGTGATACGCGGCGCTTTCGAATCTTTGGTTGGGACTGTCACACGTTTGAATGTGAAATCAGGCTGAAGCCGATCCTCCTGCGCCCAAAGTGGTGCGGATTGGATCGTAACCGAAAGAATCGCCATCAAAGAAAGCTTTTGAAACCGAACCATCACTTGTGCCTGTATTATGAATCGGCCTCAGTTTTTCAGATTCGACATCAAATGCCTATCGTAACGCCAAATTTGACTAAACTTTGGGGCGGTTTTGACACAATTGGAGTTAACCAATCGCCACCAGAAAAATTAATTAAATATTAAATTGTTTAGTTTCATAGCATTACGAAGAAAATACCGCTTATTTTCAGTCTGCCCCAATTGAGCCGATTTCCGTCAAACTCCTGCCCCATTGTGCGGTGTATAAGTATTCATCCAAGACGGAACGGGGTCACAAGAGGCCGACACCGAAATCCGGCGAGGGAATAAATTTACTAGCGAAACCCTGAGGAGGGAAACCACATGACTAACTTCATCACTAACTTCATCGCAGACGAAGACGGCGCCGTAACAGTTGACTTCGTAGTTCTGACAGCAGCAATCGTTCTTTTGGGCGGCCTGGTACTTGGCTATGTAAGCTCCGGTGCAAGTGCAATCGCACAAGACATCAAAGCAAACCTGGAAGCTCAGGGCGACGCGATCAACCCATAATGATCACGCATCGAGCTCATGCTTGATCAAAGGGCTATGTTGTTTATTCAGCATAGCCCTTTTTCGTTAACCGGATAAAAAATGCATCGTTGCCTGCAATATTCATCTTTCATCCACACCTTCCAGCTATTTAATCGATAATGAGGACGCTATGTCAAAGTCGAAAATAGAAAGTTTTCTTGCTGATGAAACAGGTGCAGTAACGGTCGATTGGGTCGCAATTACCGCAATATTGGTATTGCTTGTCTCTGTCGTCATTTACAATGTTAGCTCTGGCGCGGAAAATGCCAGTATTTCAATCAAAGCAGCCTTAGAAGCAAAGGGCGACGCACTCAATCCTTGATCATTGGCAAAAGCAGGTCTAATTAAGAAAAGCAATTTCGTAAGAATTGCGAATAATGAACCCGAAAGAGGTCTTCAATGCGAGCAGTATTTGGTCTGGTTCTTGTGCTCGGGATGGCGCTGGCTGCGTTTGCCGTGTACATGGTGCAAGATTTCATGAGCGAACAGGACAGGAATCTCGCCCGTGCGAGAGCCGCGAACGCTGCTATTGTTCCGACAACCAAAGTATTGGCCCCCCTACGCACTCTTCAATATGGTGAAACGATCACAGAGGCCGACGTACATTTAATTGATTACGCCGTTGAATATCTGCCTGTTGGTGCGATTGCATCTATCGAAGATCTCATGCCATCTGGTCCGACCAAGCCGCGAATGACAGTACGCCAGCTCGACATCAATGAGCCGATTACTGCCGCAAAAGTTACCTTACCTGGCGAAAGCGCTGGGATTTCATCCCTACTAGAACCAGGTCAACGCGCATTCACTATTAACGTCAATGTAGCCACAGGTGTTTCGGGCTTCTTGCGTCCTGGCGACTATGTTGATGTCTACTGGACTGGAACTATCCGCGACGAAAATGGCGGTCGCGCCCAAAGCGTCACGCAATTGATCCGCACCTCAATCGAAATTATCGCGGTTGATCAGGTTTCTGATACAAATCTTTCCGGGGCACTTGTGGCACGCACTGTAACAGTACAGGTATCGCCCCAAGATGTGGCCGCACTGGCACAAGCTCAAACAACAGGGCGTCTCTCTTTGGCTTTGGTTGGCGCTGGTGATGAGAGCGTTCTCGAAGAAATTCTGTTTGACCAGAAAAAACTTCTTGGCCTTGTCGAAGCGGAATCCGTTTCCGTTACAGAAGAGATTTGCACAATTCGGACCCGCCGCGGGGCTGAAGTGCTCGAAATCCCTATTCCTTGCCCAAATCAATAGTGCGATTTGTTGACTGTAAAGCAACGCTTTTTCGGCTGCCTCACTGAACATGAACAATGATTCTTGCATTGATTCGCAATAAAGGGCAGTGTGGCAAAAATACGGGGCAAAAAGACCCCACCAATGAGGCGTGATCGGAGAGGCAGGTCACAATGATATCTAAAACCTTTTTAAAAGCGGTCGCTGCAAGCTTCGCTTTAATAAGTATTTCCGTGCCGGTTACGACGGCAGCTGAAACCTTAAAAGTGCTGCGCGGCGCCAAAACAAAGGCATTGAACGTGCCGATGAACCGTGCGGTGGTCGTTGAAAGTGACGTTCCATTTGCCGAATTATCAATTGCAAATCCTGGAATTGCCGACATTTCGACTTTGTCTGACCGTACCATTTATGTGCTGGGCAAAGAACCAGGCCGCACCACGTTAACATTATTGGGCCAAGATGGGCGTTTGATTACCAATGTCGAGGTGCATGTTACGCCCGACATCGCTGAGTTCAAGGAACGTGTTCAACAAATTCTTCCAGGCGAAAGCATCGAAATTCGCACAGCGAATAACGGAATTGTTTTATCAGGCACGGTCAGTTCAATCGAACGCCTTGATCGCGCTTTGGCATTGGCCGAGCGCTATGCCCCCGACCGCGTGTCCAATCTTATGTCAGTTGGTGGCACACATCAGGTCATGCTCAAAGTTCGCTTTGCCGAAATGCAGCGCTCTGTCAGCAAATCCCTATCTTCGTCCATCGCGCTTCAAGGCTCGACTATTGGCGGCGATCTGGGACTGCAAGCCGGAACAAACTCTTTGAACACCGCCAGCGCAGTTGGTTCCACATTCACGGGTTCAATTCCCGAGGCTAGCGACAAAAATGGCGCGTTTCTCTTTGGCTTCAATGCTGGTGGTGTCGAAGTCGGCATGCTTATCGAGGCACTCGAATCCCGCGGTGTTGTGCGAACATTGGCAGAGCCGAATTTGACAGCCTTGAGCGGAAAATCGGCAAAATTTTTAGCGGGTGGTGAATACCCTGTTCCGGTCAACGATGGCGGCGGCGTTTCAATTTCATACAAACCCTTTGGTATCGAACTCGATTTCACACCAAAGGTTATCGACAACAATCGTATCAATCTTGATCTGCGGGCTGCTGTGTCGGCCATTGACCCATCAAAAGGCGTTGCAATCAACGGTTTCAACATCGATGCGTTCACGAAGCGTGAAACATCCACCACCGTTGAGATGGGCGATGGCGAGAGCTTTGCAATTGCCGGCTTATTGTCGGATGATTTTACCGACATCAATGGCCAGGTGCCGTGGGTTGGCGATATTCCAGTCCTTGGCGCGCTTTTCCGCAGTGCAGAATATGCCCGTAACCAAACCGAACTTGTGATTATTGTCACCGCTCACCTGGTAACGCCGACGCGCGGCGAGGTTTTGGCATTGCCAACTGACCGTGTACGCCCCCCGACCGAGAAAGATCTGTTCTTGTTTGGTCGCGTTACTGCGGATACCGCCCCTAAGAGCGGTGGAGCGAGCGAAGTCGCGAAACAAGATTTCAGCGGCTCATATGGATACGTATTAGATGATTAATAAGATGATCAACAAAACACCCGCTACTTTGATATCACTGTCCATTTTGGCGCTTTCAGCTTGTGACAGAACGCCGAACGACGGCGGTTACTTCTTTCGCTCTGCAGGCGTGATTATAGAAGACGACACATTCGGTCATGCCACGTTGAACAACTTGAAAGTTCAAACAGGCGAACGTGAAGCAACGAATAAGTTGGGGGAACGGTTTGCCAATGAAGTCAATCCAACCGTTAATTTTGCGTTCAATAGCACTGTCCTCAATGCCAATGCAAAATCCACTTTGCGCCAACAGGCATCGTGGATAAAGCAGTTCCCCGAAGTGCGCTTTAAAGTTTACGGTCATACTGACCTTGTTGGCAGCGCCGCATATAACGAACGCCTCGGTCTTGCCCGGGCAGAGGCCGTAGTGAAGTTCCTTACCAATCAAGGCATCGATAAGTCTCGCCTCGAAGCCGTCGTTACACTTGGCGAAACACGCCCTGTGATTGCGACAAACAATGAATCACGGCAGAACCGTCGGACAGTCACAGAAGTGATTGGTTTTGTAGGCAACCACGCAAATGCATTGAACGGAGAATATGCAAGTGTCGTATTTCGTTCCTATGTTGGTGATTCTGAATAGACCTTGTCATTCGACTTAATATGAACTTTATGCCTAATTTGGTTTAATCGGTCTTATTCATTTCAGATAAACACCCCAAAATGACGATTATTTAGTCCCATTCTGGCCACTTTTGCATACCAAACATGACAAAAGCGTTAATTGCCATGGCCCCCAAAGGCTATACACCCGTAAGTGGCCGATGATTTAATCATCACTTATGGGAAGTGCATACAGAAGGACGAAAAAGATGAGCAGCGCAGCCCCCGTAGGTCAGCCCCAAAGCATCGTGGCGTGCACAATTAGCCGAGATGTCCAGATATTTGACCTTCTGATAGAAGATATGGAAACTGCACTTGGTGAAAACTGGGGCGATGTATCCATCTCCGAGGCTCAGCAGTTTCTACAGTCTTCGCAGGCCGACCATTTGCAATTCGTCGCGCTCGCTATTGACGACTCTGACACTGCTGATTTGTCCACGCTCACCAATATTGTGGCAGCCGCCAAAGCCAAAGACATCAAAGTTATTTTGATAACCGAAGAGGTGAGCGCATCTGCACTGCACCGCCTGTTGCGCGAAGGTGGCGATGAGTTCCTCCCCTACCCGTTGCCAGAAGGCGAGCTGTCGGATGCGATCGACCGTATGGCCGCGGCGTCAGCCCAAGAAAATTTGATCCAATCGTCTCAGGCTCCAAGTCTCGCTGATGGTGGCGGGCGTCACGGCGCCGTTATTCCGGTTCAAGGCATGGCAGGGGGTGTCGGCTCGACAACATTTGCCGTTAACCTTGCATGGGAACTTGCGAATATTTCCAAGAAAGAACCTCCAAAGGTTTGCTTGCTCGATTTTGATCTTCAATTTGGCACGACCTCGACATATCTTGACCTGCCGCGTCGCGAAACCGTTCTCGAGATGTTGACTGAAACCGAGACAATGGACGCTGAAAGCTTTATGCAGGCGCTGATGACATATCAGGACAAGCTATTTGTTTTGACGTCGCCATTGGACATGATCCCATTGGAAATGATCACACCAGAGGACATCTCTCGGATCATTGACATCGCACAATCTCAATTTGACTATGTCATCATTGATATGCCTCCAACGATGGTTGAATGGTCCCAAACTGTTCTCGAGGCGGCGCACGTTTACTTTGCCATGATCGAATTGGATATGCGGTGTGCTCAAAACACGCTGCGGCTCAAACGTGCTCTTCAATCAGAAGAGTTACCGTTCGAGAAACTGCGGTTTATCTTGAATAACGCTCCTGGGTTTACGGACCTCAGTGCCAAATCCCGCGTCAAACGGCTTGCCGATAGCCTTGGGATTTCCATTGATGTGATGATGCCTGATGGCGGTAAGCCAATTGCACAGACAAATGACCACGGATGCCCGTTGGCTCTTGCAATTCCCAAGAACCCTTTACGCAAAGAAATCGTAAAGCTCGCGTTATCTGTTCATGAAGTAAATCAAGCTGACGAATCAACAGGTCGGGAATAAACTATGTTTTCAAAATATAAAAAAAATGCCAGCGCGGCGGCGACCACATCAAAAAAAGCACCGATTTCTGTCGTTCCAAGCGAAGCCCCAGTCGAGGCCGCACCAGAACGCAAATCATTAATGCGCGACATGCCAAAACGTGCCGCCGAGGCGACGTCTGGCGACAAAGAAAAACGCCGCAAGGAACGATTGTTCGAAATCAAACTCGAGCTGCATAAATCGCTGCTCGATAATTTGAATTTGGCGGCGTTGGAAACGGCGACTGAACAGGATTTGCGCGCAGAGATTAACGCGATTACCCAAGAATCCTTGGAAAAAATGGGAATCGTTCTCAACCGTGATGAACGCCAAACTCTCTCTCAGGATTTGTTCTTTGAGGTTACAGGCCTCGGCCCACTTGAGACATTGCTCAAAGACGAAAGCGTTAACGATATCTTGGTGAACGGGCCGCAACAGATTTTTGTTGAACGCGACGGTAAGCTTCAACTGACCGACATTACGTTCAAGGACGAACGTCACCTGATGCGGATCATCGACAAGATCGTATCTGCTGTGGGTCGTCGCGTTGACGAATCCAACCCCTACGTCGATGCGCGCCTTGCTGATGGTTCTCGCTTCAACGCGATGGTCCCGCCAGTTGCTGTTGATGGTAGCCTCGTTTCAATTCGTAAGTTTAAGAAAGAAAAGCTCGGCATCGAAGATCTGGTGGGCTTTGGCGCATTTAGTGAAGAAATGGCTGCCTACCTTCAGGCTGCCGTGTCGACCCGCCTCAATGTTATTGTATCTGGCGGTACCGGTTCTGGTAAAACGACAACGCTCAACGCTTTGTCATCCTTTATTGACGATGCCGAACGTATTCTAACGATCGAGGATACGGCCGAACTTCAGCTACAACAGACACATGTCGGCCGCATGGAAAGCCGCCCTGCCAACGTCGAAGGCAAAGGCGAAGTATCCCAACGCGACTGTCTGAAAAACGCACTGCGTATGCGCCCTGACCGCATTATCGTGGGTGAAACACGTGGCGAAGAAGTTATCGACATGTTGCAGGCCATGAACACGGGTCACGATGGGTCTATGACCACAATTCACGCCAACTCGGCGCGTGATGGTGTGTCTCGTTTGGAAAACATGAT
>CAXHZK010000026.1:0-22744 GCA_964021915.1 uncultured Roseobacteraceae bacterium
ACAGACAACGCGCCGCATAATGAAACCAACCAGATGAGCCAGACTCTCTCTTATACTAAGCTGCCATTGGTGCCAAAAACCCTGACGACGGACACTAACGAAGAACGCAAAGCTTGGTCATTGAACATGGGGCACGAAAGCGAACAAACTACCGATCAATACTATGGACAGATGTCGGATGATAAGCGTTTTGAAGTGCTAGATAACATTGGAAACAAGAAAACCTTTGATCCCCAAAACATGACTGAGTCTGACAAGGCCAAGGCATTCGATGCTCTTATAAGTGCATTTAACAAAACGCGCTAACGCGGGTTTCAGCCAGCTAACGCAACGGAAGCGGAGTGGCAAAAACTAAAATACAATGCGCGGACAAAAACGTGAGCTTGGATGTCAGGATTCAGGACTAAAAGAAGTAAAATCAAACCGCACTGATTTTAAGTCGGAGCCAAGTAATTTTGATGCTTGGATGAATTTCATTTGCCGTTTTGCAGGAATCGTGAATATTCTTCTTAATAAATATTTATTCCGTCCATGCAAAACGGGAGTTTGCGGATGCTTGATAACTACCCTCTGGTTCACGCTGGACCGCCCAAGCCAAGTATCATTCATGAACCACGCATCTTTTCGTTACCCCCCGGTACGGAACGCTACGTCGTCGAAGGAAACGGGGCGATCCTGATTGCGTTTGAAGCGGGCGATAGCATCGCGATCACCAATGACGAAGGTGGTCAAGTTTGCGAGATTGTCGTCTGTGACAAAACGGGCAAAGTCGACCCAACCTTGATTGGGGCAACGGGCCAAGGTCCAGCCAAGGGCTTGCAAGCATTGGTGTCCAGCGGGGAAACGTCGCTGCGCAGTTTACATATGGGAATAACCGCCCGTGAAATTGACTTGGCGAGCCCCGATGCCATCCACCTGTTTGAAGCCACAACCCCAGCAGGGGCAGACCAAATCTATTGGGCGCAAAGAGATGGCACGATCATCATTGCCGCACCGGGTGGCCAGATGGATCTTGAGGCCCAGAATACAGCCACAACGCTGACTGTTATGGTCAAACGTGCCGTGATTAAATCGACCGTGAAGTTTGAATTGCCGGATCCGTTGGCTGATCCCATGGCTGACATTCGGGTGCATACGCAGACAGCTGAATCCTATTTTGTGAAGGCGGGCGATTACATTCAGATTATCGATGTAGACGGGCGCCAATGTACGGACTTCGAGTGTTTTGATGCGCGCAAACTGGACAAGGGAATTGAACACGCCCTTGATGTGACGACCACGCGTACCTTGATGGGGCATGCCTATCCGATGCCTGGCGTGCATGCGAAATACTATGACCAAGAGATGCTGCCCTTGGTTGAGGTCGTTCAGGATACCTGCGGTCGCCACGATGCCTTTGCAATGGCCTGCACTGAAAAATACTACAACGACATCGGCTATCCGGGGCACGTTAATTGCTCGACCAATTTCAACACGGCGCTGCATGAATATGGTGTGGCCCCGCGGCGCGGTTGGATGGCGATCAACTTCTTTTTTAACACCGCCATCGACGACCATGGGGTGATGTATGCGGACGAACCGTGGTCGCGACCGGGCGATTACGTTCTGCTGCGCGCCCTTACTGATATCGTTTGTGTGTCCAGTGCATGCCCCGATGACACGAGCGCTGCAAACGGTTGGAACCCCACCGATATCCATATCCGCACCTACAGCGGCAAAGAAACATTCAGCAAAGCAATCGCGTTCCGCGCGACACCAGAATCAGAGGCGCAGATGACCAAACAAACAGGGTTCCATGACAGCTTTGCCAAGCACACGCGCAATTTTGTCGAATATAACGGCTATTGGCTGGCCAATTGTTTTGCAGCCCACGGTCCGATCGACGAATACCATGCATGCCGCCAGAAATCTGTGATCATGGATCTGTCGCCGCTGCGCAAGTTTGAGATCACAGGTCCCGACGCAGAGGCCCTTTGCCAATATGTGTTCACACGCAACATGAAGACACTGGCCATAGGCGGCGTCGTCTACACCGCAATGTGTTACGAGCATGGCGGCATGATTGACGATGGCACAGTCTTCCGACTTGGGCGCGACAATTTCCGTTGGATTGGTGGTAATGATTATGGTGGCGAATGGCTGCGAGAGCAGGCGCAAAAGCTGGGGCTAAAGGTCCTTGTAAGGTCCTCTACAGATCAGCTTCATAATGTGGCGGTGCAAGGCCCCGAAAGTCGAGATTTACTGCGCAAGGTCGCTTGGACAGCGCCGCATAACCCAACGATGGATCAGCTTGGCTGGTTCCGGTTCACCCCTGCGCGACTGAACGACGAAGCAGGGGCGCCGTTTGTGTTGTCTCGTACAGGTTACACAGGCGAGCTGGGCTATGAGGTTATGTGCCACCCCAAAGACTGCGAAGAGATTTTTGACGCCATTTGGGAGGCGGGCCAAGACCACGGGCTGACCCCAATGGGCCTAGAGGCGCTAGACATGGTGCGAACGGAAGCGGGCTTGATTTTTGCCGGATACGATTTTTCCGACCAGACCGATCCGTTCGAGGCGGGCATTGGGTTTACCGTGCCTTTGAAATCTAAACCGGATGATTTCATTGGCCGTGATGCCTTGATCCGCCGCAAGGAAAACCCGATGCGCAAACTTGTCGGGATTGATGTGGGCAGCGAGGTAGAGATCGACCACGGCGACTGCATCCACATCGGACGTGCGCAAGTGGGCGAAATCACATCTGCGATCCGGTCGCCATTACTTGGTAAAAACATTGCGATGGCGCGCATTGATGTGGCGCATGCCGCTGCCGGAACCGAGGTGGAAATTGGGAAGCTGGATGGTCATCAAAAACGGTTGCCCGCGACAGTGCGTGCCGATCTTGCGGCCTTTGACCCGAAAAAGGACCGCCCCCGGTCATGATACGTATCGCCGCGGTGTTGACGGCATTCGCCACACCGCTGCATGCGCAACCACTTTGCGAAGCTCTGGAAACTCTGGGGCAGACTGGAGTCGCCGACGTGTCAGGGTTGCCACCAGTGTCGTGCAACCTTTCGCACCAGTTGGATGGAAAGACGGGAATGCACTGCTCTTGGCCGTTTGCTTACCGCAGTGACGCATCACAATCAGCATTTGCAGACATGCTGGATCAAGTCTCTGCTTGCGGAGCCAAGATTGAAGGGGAGCAGTCGACCGTGTCGCACCCCGACAGCTACGATCAGCGTCTATTTCAGGTGGGCAACCAGATCGTAAGTGTCGCGCTCAAGGACAAATCGGCGTTGGATGAAACCTATATATTCTTAAGCGTGACACAGTAAGCACGCGTTTTAGTTCTGAAGATAAACCTCGAGGCTGTCATCAAGCGCATCTTTCCATGGTGTATGGTGCTTGGGCGCCATCGTGCCTGTGATGACTGACTTATAGCCATTATCGCGGAACGTCATGATGCCGGCCTTCTTGTGGCCTTTCCACGCCTTGAACGCCTGACATGCACCTTCAACGTCGAAGGTCGGATAGTCGGTCTCGGTGATCAATTCCTTGATGTAATCGCCCTGATACCAAATCGCGTCATAGTCATCCTCGCCCGCATCTTCGCGTGCGATGCGGTCCGCGACATCGGCCAGCATTGCAGCATGATCGGGCAATGTGATCCGGTCCATAATCACGTCACGGATCCACCAAGCTTGGGCGTCGAACATGTTGAAGGTGAACCACTGGTCCTGCATCCCGATGTAAAACAGGTCGGGGTCATGGACGTAAGCCACGCCCTTATACAGGTCAGCAGAAGCCAGGCGGTTCGCGGTTTTCAGACGCAGGCTGTCAGGCAGGAACGGGAAGTGGTGCTTGTAACCCGTACATAGGATCACGGCGTCAACGTCTTTGCTGGTGCCATCCTTGAAATGTGCGGTGTTGCCATCGACATGGGTCAGCAGTGGCACCTCGTTCCAGTTGTCCGGCCAGTCGTATCCCATCGCCGCCGTTCGGTGGCTAACGGTGATCGTTTTGGCGCCGTATTTCCAGCATTGCGATCCGATGTCTTCGGCGGAATAGCTGGTGCCAACGATCAGGATGTCTTTGCCCGCAAACTCCATCGCGTCGCGGAAATCATGGGCGTGTAGAACACGGCCTTTGAAACTTTCGAACCCATCGAACTGTGGCACATTGGGCGTGCTGAAGTGGCCGGAGCAGACGATCACATGGTCGAAGCTTTCGGTATAGGTGTGGTCGTTTGGCAGGTCACACGCTGTGACAATGAACTTGTCCCCATCCTTTTCGACCCAACGCACCGCTGTTTCAAACTTGATCCAATCGCGTACGCCCGCCTTGTCTACACGGCCTTGGATATAATCGAACAGGACGGCGCGGGGCGGATAGGATGCGATCTGTTTGCCGAAATGTTCTTCGAACGAATAGTCAGCGAATTCGAGGCCCTCTTTGGGACCATTCGACCACAGATAGCGATACATTGATCCATGCACAGGTTCGCCGTATTCGTCCAATCCCGTGCGCCAAGTATAGTTCCACAGGCCGCCCCAATTCGACTGCTTTTCAAAACACACGATTTCAGGGATGTCCGCGCCTTGGGCAGCGGCCGATTGAAATGCGCGAAGCTGTGCCAGCCCAGATGGGCCCGCGCCAATTACGGCGATACGTTTCGTCATGTGTCATCTCCGGTTCAAGTTTTGGTTTCCTCAATTCGACTATGATGAACACTGTAAGTCAATATTTTTTACTGTAATGAAATTTGCGTACGCTTTTTTCTGGCGAATTTGACGTGCTTGAGCTTAAGCTCTGAAACAATAGGAGAGATTCAGAATGACAAAACCGCATTTCAGTTTTTGGGTGGCAGCAGCGCTCGGCCTGCTTTGGAACTTAGGTGGTTGCATGAATTATATTATGCAGACCAATCCCGATACCGTGGCGACAATGCCAGAAGTCTATCAAACGATCATCAAAGGTCGTCCGTCGTGGGCGACAGCCGGATTTGCGATTGGCGTATTTGGCGGGGCCGTCGGGTGTATTTTGCTGATCTTGCGTCGCAATGTGGCCGTGCCGGTTTTCGTGCTGTCATTGGCGGGGATCGTGCTGACGGTCGCGCATGCTACGATGCTGGCGGGGTTCGCGCCAAGCAGTGCGATGTCCGTTTTGGTTGGTGGCGCTTTGCTTTGGTATGCCTCCATTGCACGTCGCAAGGGCTGGCTGGGCTAAGGTATCAGATGAAAAAGCCGCGACTGGACAGCAGCCGCGGCTTTTTCGATTGCCATGGATGATTAGATATCCATCGTGTTGGTCTTTTCCCAATCAGAGAAGTGACCACAAAAATCGTTCCATTCCTGCATTTTCATCTTCATGTAGGCGTTGGAAAATTCTTCGCCCATTGCGGCCTTAAGGCCCGCATCTTCGTCATAGGCACGAAGTGCGTCGAGCATGTTCAGCGGCAGCTTGGGTGCGTCCGTGACGGTATGACCTTCGGCATACATATCGATGTCGTGACGCTTGCCTGGATCGGCCTTGGATTTGATGCCGGACAGGCCCGCCGCAATGATGATGGCCTGCAGCAGGTAAGGGTTCACCGCGCCGTCTGGCAGGCGCAGCTCGAACCGGCCAGGGCCGGGCACGCGAACCATGTGTGTGCGGTTGTTGCCCGTCCATGTCACCGTGTTTGGCGCCCAAGTGGCCCCCGACATTGTGCGCGGCGCGTTGATGCGTTTGTAGCTGTTCACCGTTGGGTTGGTGATCGCGGCCAAGGCGGACGCGTGTTTCATGATCCCACCAAGGAAGTGTTTGCCTTGCTCAGACAAGCCCACTTCGCCGGTTTGGCCTTCGCCTTCTCCTGCGAAGACGTTGGTCTTTGACGCAGCCCCCGGCGCATCCCAGACAGAGATATGCGCGTGGCAGCCGTTGCCGGTCAGCCCTTCGATCGGCTTGGGCATGAACGTCGCGCGGTAGCCATGCTTTTCCGCGACGGTTTTGACCATGAACTTAAAGAACGAATGCTTATCCGCAGTCTTTAGTGCATCGTCGAAGTCCCAGTTCATTTCCCACTGGCCGTTCGCGTCTTCGTGGTCGTTTTGATAAGGGTTCCAGCCAAGTTCCAGCATGTAATCGGAAATTTCGCGGATCACATCAAGACGGCGCATAAACGCCTGTTGATCGTAACACGGCTTGGCCGCCGTATCGAATGGATCAGAGATTTGATCGCCCGCAGGGGTGAGCAAAAAGAATTCGGCCTCGATGCCGGTTTTGACGTGCATGCCCATATCTGCGGCTTCGTCGATCAGTTTGCGCAAAACGTTGCGCGGGGCTTGGGCGACGTCCTCGCCTTCCATAACGCAGTTGGAAGGGACCCAAGCGATTTCGCGGTTCCACGGCAGGATGATCACTGCTTCTGGGTCTGGCACGGCAAGCATGTCGGGGTGCGCTGGCGTCAGGTCGAGCCAAGTGGCGAAACCCGCAAACCCTGCGCCGTCTTCCTGCATATCCGCTATCGCACGGGCAGGGACAAGCTTGGCCCGCTGGCCGCCAAACAGGTCGGTATAAGAGATCATGAAGTATTTGACGCCATTGTCTTTGGCAAATTTGGCAAGATCAGTAGCCATGGTTGAATTCCCTATTGTTGGTCGAAATGGGGCGCGGTCTGTTGCCAGCCGCGCCCTCGTTTTGAGTTAGTAAGAAGTATTGGGTTTGCCCGGATACCAATCGGTGCCGCACAGCGGGACGCGCGCCATTGCGGCGGCTTCCATCGTCAGCGCCACAAGGTCTTCGGGCTCCAAGTTGTGCAGATGGTTCTTGCCACAAGCCCGCGCAATCGTTTGCGCCTCGAGGGTCATGACCTTGAGGTAGTTTTTCAAACGACGGCCACCTTCGATGGGGTCGAAACGCGCCATCAGTTCGGGGTCTTGGGTTGTGATGCCGGCAGGGTCGCGGCCTTCGTGCCAATCGTCATAGGCCCCCGCAGTTGTGCCAAGCGCGTTATACTCGGCCTCATACTTTGGATCATTGTCACCAAGCGCGATCAGCGCGGCAGTGCCGATGGCAACCGCGTCCGCACCCAGCGCCATGGCCTTGGCCACATCCGCGCCGGACCGAATACCGCCCGACAGGATTAGCTGCACTTTGCGGTGCATACCAAGGTCTTGTAGGGCCTGCACTGCTGGGCGGATGATTGCCAGCGTCGGTTGGCCCACGTGCTCGATGAACACGTCTTGGGTCGCCGCCGTGCCGCCTTGCATGCCGTCCAGAACGATGGCGTCAGCGCCCGCTTTGACCGCCAAGGTCACGTCATAGTAAGGACGTGCGCCCGCGACCTTGACGTAGATTGGCACTTTCCAACCTGTGATTTCGCGCAGCTCAAGAATTTTGATTTCAAGGTCGTCTGGACCGGTCCAATCAGGGTGACGACAAGCAGAACGCTGATCGATCCCTTTGGGCAGGTTGCGCATATGGGCTACGCGGTCACTGATTTTTTGACCAAGCAGCATGCCCCCGCCGCCGGGCTTTGCGCCTTGGCCCACAACGATTTCAATCGCATCAGCCTTGCGCAGATCATCAGGGTTCATGCCGTAGCGTGATGGTAGGTACTGATAAACCAGCTTGTCGGAATGACCGCGTTCTTCGGGCGTCATGCCGCCGTCGCCTGTCGTCGTGGATGTGCCCGCCATGGACGCGCCACGGCCCAAGGCCTCTTTTGCGGGGCCAGACAACGCACCAAACGACATGCCCGCGATGGTCACCGGGATATCGAGGTGGATCGGATTGGAGGCATGCAAGCCGCCAATGGTCACCGAAGTTTCGCATTTCTCGCGGTAGCCTTCCAAAGGATAGCGCGAAATGGATGCGCCCATGAACAACAGGTCGTCGAAAGACGGAACCTTGCGTTTGGCGCCGCCACCGCGAATGTCGTAGATGCCCGTGGCCGCCGCGCGCCGAATGTCGCTGTTGACGTCTTGGGTGAACGTCGCCGATTGGCGTGGCGTAGTTGTCGGGATTTTTGGATCAGTCATAGTCAGGGTCCCTTAATACGCGCCAGCGTTATCAACGTCGAAATTATAAAGCGTACGGGCAGAGCCGTAGCGGGTGAAATCCTTGGGGTCGGCCTCGATGCCGGCCTCGTCCAGAAGCCCTTGCAGCAAGGCGATGTGCTCGTCGCGCATTTCCTTTTTCTCGCAATCAGCGCCCAGTGACTTAACTGACCCGCGCACGAAGAAGCGCGCCTCGTAGCAACTGTCGCCCAAGGCGTCGCCTGCATCGCCAAGCACCACAAGGTTGCCAGATTGACCCATGAACGCGGACATGTGGCCAATGTTGCCAGCGACAACGATATTCACGCCTTTCATGGAAATTCCGCAGCGGGACGATGCGTTGCCTTTCACGACGATCATGCCGCCGTGGGCTGTAGCACCGAGATATTGGCTGGCGTCACCTTCGATCACGATCTTGCCGGACATCATGTTTTCGCCCGTACCGGGACCAGCGGAGCCGTCGATGTTAATCGTAGCTTGCTGGTTCATGCCGCCGCAGTAATAGCCGGTGGATCCCTTGACGGTCACCTCGATGGGCGCATCAAGACCGCAAGCAATCGCATGACTGCCCTTGGCATTTTCAATCGTCCAGCTGGTTTGGTTCGTGTCAGCCGCTTGAGCATGAAGTGTCTTATTCACTTCGCGCAGGCCGAGTTTCGTTAGGTCGAGTGTCTGCATTATGCGGCCTTTTCAGAAGAAGTTGGGGCGCTGTCGTGGCTCCAGAAATAGACAGTTGCGGGTTCCGGTTCCCAAACGCGGGCGTCTTCGATCCCAGGCAGGTCGACGAGGGCGCGGTATTCAGAACCGAACGCCACATATTGATCCGTTTCGGCCATCACAGCGGGCTTGCATGCGATTGGGTCGCGGACCACGCCAAAGCCGTCTTTGGTGCCCACCAGAAACGTGAAAAAGCCGTCGAGATCGTCGAGCGATGCTTCCAATGCCTCACCAAGCGACATGCCGTTTTGCATTTGCCAAGTGAGGTAGGCCGCGCCAACTTCGGTGTCGTTTTCAGTCTCAATATGCACACCGTCACGGCGCAATTTGCGGCGCAGTGAATTGTGATTGGACAGTGACCCGTTATGTACAAGGCACTGATCATCGCCGGTGTTGAACGGGTGAGCGCCCATGGTTGTCACGGCTGATTCCGTCGCCATGCGAGTGTGGCCGATACCGTGTGTGCCTGACATGTTTGACACGTCAAACTGTGCGGCGACGTCTTTTGGCAGGCCGACCTCTTTGTAAATTTCAAGGCTGTCACCACGGCTCATGACGCGCAAACTGGCGTCAATTTCGGGCAGCGCGGCGCGGGCCGCTGCGGTGGTGCCTGCTGGCAAAACCAGAACAGCGTGGGTACTTTTGACAGCCATAGAAACCTTGGCGCCAACAACCTTCGTCAGTTTGGCATCAAGCCCATCAAAGGCGACATCAGGCGTGTCGGACTGGACAACCAATTTTGTCTTACTACTTGTTTCGTCGCCATAAATCGCGATGCCCGCGCTGTCTGGACCACGGTCCGTCATTGTAATCAGCATTGACGTCAACATTTCGCCAAGCTTGGGTTCGAGCGACTTGTCTTTAAGGAACAGGCCTACAATTCCACACATATTTATATCCCCGGAAGTTACTGCCCCATTTCGAATGGGTGTCGAATCTGAAGCTAGCACCCAAAAAATCTGCGATCAACTCTAAGGAAACTTTTTTTCACTAAGGGCAAAAAATGCTTTGCGAATACGACAACTCGTGTTTCCTTTGCGTCAGCGAGGGACACTGAATGCCGTCGCATACAAATGAAACGACGACATGGGGGTCAAAACCGTGGAAGATCAAATCGCAGAGCTGGTGGCACAAGTTGCCGCACTCGAGGCGGCAAGTGGCGGTGGTTCAGTCACCAACACAATGTTCGCTGAAACATTCTATTACCTAACAATCCCGCTGATGATTATCATCCACGCGGGTTTTCTTGCATATGAAATGGGCGCATCGCGGCTCAAGAACGTATTGTCGTCGGGTGTGAAAAACATCCTCGCATTCGCGTTTATGATCCCGACCTTCTATTTCTTTGGCTGGTGGGTCTATTGGGGTTTCCCAACTGGAATTCCGGGCGCGCCTGGTCCTGCGGGCATTTCGGGCATTGAATATGCCAATGCCATCGCATGGGGTTGGGGTGAAAGCGCGCAATACATGGGACCAAACATCGCAGATAACGCATCTGGCGTGTTCTTTGGTGCCTTTGCATTGTTCGCCGCAACAACTGCATCCATCATGTCGGGAGCTGTGATTGAACGCATCCAGACTGTCGGCTTTATCATTCTTGCTGTTGTGCTTGGCTCATTTGCTTGGGTTGTCGCAGCTGCTTGGGGTTGGCACGCAGATGGCTGGTTGGTCACGAAATGGGGCGTCCATGACTTTGGTGCTGCAGGCCTTGTGCATGCTGTCGCTGGTTTCTTTGCGCTGGGCGTTTTGATCAACCTTGGACCACGCATTGGCAAGTTCAACGCGGATGGCACAGCAAACCACATCGCGGGGCATAACATGCCACTGACGGTTGTTGGTCTGATGCTGATCATTGTCGGTTTCTGGGGCTTCTTGATGGCCTGCGTAATCGTGCCGGGCGAAGGCTGGTCATGGTTCGGGGATAAGTTCTCTACGATCTACGGCACGCCAATCACCTTGTCCGCACTGTCATTCAACATCCTGATGGCTGTTGCTGGCGGTATCATCGGCGCATGGTTGATGACGCGCGATCCGTTCTGGATGATGTCCGGCGCACTTGCTGGGATCATTTCGACGGCGTCTGGTCTGGACATCTACTTCCCAGCGCTGACGTTCATCATCGCATTCTCTGCAGGTCTGATCCTGAAGATGTGCGCAGATTGGCTTGAAAACCGCGGCATCGACGATGCGGTGGGCGCAGTCACCGTGCACGGCACAATCGGCCTTTATGGTGTGATCATGCTGGGCATTTGGGGATCTGGTTTCCCAGCGCTTCAAGGGGCTGCTGGCGAAGTACCGACTATCAACTTCATCGGCCAAGTGGTCGGCGCGATCGTGTTCTTCCTTTGCGGTTTCGTACCGGGCTACGTCGTGTCTTACATTCTGAAGATGTTCGACATGCTGCGTGTGCGTGAAGGTGCAGAGCTTGCTGGTATGGACGCAGTGAAGGTTCCTGCCGACGGGTATCCGGAATGGTCCGGCACACCTGCTGAATAATGACACTTAGACAAAAGGAAAAACATCATGTTTCCATATGAAGAAGCCTCTTGGAGTGTCGTTGATGGCCCCATGTATATGTTGGCCAACACATCAGCACCGGGCGTATTTACCCTGATCGCGGCAATCATCTGTGTGGTTGTCTTGATTGCAGGGCAGCGCACCGAGACGGAAAAAGCAAAACGGTTCGATAAGTAGATCGGATTGTAAATGACGGGAAAGGGGCCGCCTTTGGGTGGCCCCTCTATTTGTTTTGTAAATAGAGTTTCATATGCTGTTCTAAGTTGAACTCTATATAAAGCCATAGCGATAATTCCATCGCAGATTTAGCCAGTTGATTTAATTCATCGAAATTGAAGGTTTTTGTCAGTACTCCACTGTCATCATCAAATGATTTTCTATCGTAAAACTTACAATGAAGCCTTCCATCGGGCATTTTTTTAAAGGTTCCGTGGCAAATGAAGTTACGCCATGAAATGATGACCTTCAAATTGGCAGCAACAGAAGTATAAGTCTCATCTGAACCTGCTTTGCGTTCTAAGCTTTTTGACACCGCTTCCGCGCGCTTGGCGAAAGTCCTCTTAACAGTATCTCTGTGGGCGTCTTTATGATCGCTTTCGTTGGGCCTAACGCCAAACCCAACTTCTTCAATAAGATTTATCTGAGCTAAGGTCCTTCTAGCCAATAAAATTCAGTCACTGCAAGTCCGATAGCTTAGTAGTCATTTGGTGCCAAAAGACGGCTTGCAGTTGCAATTTCAGTTTCGCTTGGTTCTGGGAGCATTTTTTCTCCAAATTGGTTGAGATCAAGATGTCATCCGTGATTGAACTTTACCACAATAGCAATTTTGAAATTCCAATACCCCCCTGACAGGAAACTTTTTTGACTAACAGTCTTGCTTTTGGGGCGCGCATGAGTCTCAATCGTCCCAACTGAAAAACAACACGACAGGGAACAGACACATGGCCATTCTTTGGAGACACTCCGCACTTGCACATCGTCACGCTGAAATCGGGGGCGAGTTAGAGGATTGGAACGGGATGGGTACCGCGTGGTTCTATGACCACACGCCGGAACGTGCCAAGGCCGATTACGAGGCGATCCGCACCAAGGCGGGCCTGATGGATGTGTCTGGCTTGAAGAAGATCCACATCACGGGTGCTGATGCGGCCTATGTCATTGACCGTTGCACAACACGTAACGTGGAGAAAATCGCGCCGGGTCGTGCCGTCTATGCGGCGATGTTGAATCCTGAAGGTAAGTTCATCGACGATTGCGTTATCTACCACCTTGCGGTGAACACTTGGATGGTTGTGATCGGGACCGGCACAGGCATGGAATCGCTGACATCTGCCGCCGCTGGCAAAAACTGCGCTGTGCTGTTTGATGACGATCTGCATGATATGTCGCTGCAAGGCCCCGTATCAGTGGACTTGCTGGCAAAAGAAATCCCTGCAATTCGCGACTTGGCGTATTTTGGTATCATGCAAACCCGTCTGTATGGGCGCGACGTTATGATCAGCCGCACAGGTTATACTGGCGAGCGTGGCTATGAGATTTTCTGCCGCGCAAAGGATGCGGTGCATCTGTGGGATAACATCTTGGTTGCAGGCAAGGACATGGGTGTCCGCCCTGTGCAATTCTCGACGCTCGATATGCTGCGGATTGAATCTTATCTGCTGTTCTACCCCGGTGATAACTCTGAAACCTTCCCGTTTGAAAACGAAACCTGCGGCGATACGCTGTGGGAATTGGGGCTGGAATTCACGGTATCCCCAGACAAGATCGGCTTTGTCGGGTCTGAAAACCACTATGCTTCTGAAGGCAAAGAGCGGTTCAAAATCTACGGTGTGCAATTGGCCGATAGCATGGTCCAAATGGACATGGGCGCACGGGTCATGGACGGCGACACGGACGTGGGCGTCATCACCTACGGCTTGTCATCAGAGCTGAACAACTATTCTGTCGCAATCGCGCGTTTGTCGCCGAATGTGGCGAAGGTAGGCACGAAGCTGACCGTTGTGCAACTTGATGGCACCAAACTGGCGGCCACGGCGGAAGAGATGCCATTCTATGACAAGGACAAATCTGTCCGCACTGCAAAGGGCTAAGATGTCTAAGTTCGACTTCCCTCCAAGCATCCGCAGCCGCCCTGTTTATGGCACGTTGGAACCGCGTGACGGGTCCGCCCATTTGATGATCGTCGACGCCGAAGGCGCCCAAGCGATCATCGATGTCGCGACGCCCGACATGATGGCCAAGACGCATATCATCTATATTCCCAAGGGCGCTGACTTTGGCGATCAGCTGCGCGATTTGAACCCCGCGCAGTATTACGAAGGCCCCAGCTACGCCGCCGCCGAACAGCGGATTGCCAAGGCTTTTGCCGACGCCAAAATGGGTTTGCAGGTGTATTTGTCAGGCACCGAAGGTGTGATGGGCCAAGCTCAGCATGCCGCGATGCAAGCAGGTGTTCCCCACACGGCGATCCAGACCGAACATCGCGGGTCCACGGCGCGGCGCATGCAATGTGTGCATTGCAAAGGCATCACCGAAGACGTGGCGATTGATCCGTTCGAATGTAGCCATTGCGGGGTGAATCTGTTTGTGCGCGATCACTATTCACGCCGATTGGCCGCTTATCAAGGGGTCTGCATCGACGCCGAAGATCCGGGCAATGTCCCGCCATCCAAGGGGATTTACGAATGAGCGGCGCACAGAAAATTGACGTCACTGTCACCGCCGTCGTGCTACTCAACGATCTTGTCACGCGTTTTGAATTCCAACGCACGGATGGTGGCCTGCTGCCAACGTTTTCTGGCGGGGCGCATACGGTGGTGGAAATGCGCGACGGTGATCTGACGCGGATGAACCCCTATTCGCTGATGTCTGATCCAATGGATCAAAACACCTATGCTATTTCTGTCCGCCGCGATGACGAAGGCCGCGGTGGGTCGTTGTTCATGCATAACAATGTAAAGGTTGGGGATCAGATGGTCCTGTCCAATCCTGTGAATCTGTTCAGCCTTGATCTACGTGCGAAAAAGCAGCTGTTCATTGCGGGCGGTATTGGGATTACGCCGTTCATCGCGCAGATTAAACAGATGGAGCGTTTGGGAGGGCGTTGGGAATTGCACTATGCGAGTAAGTCGAAAGCGCTGGGCGCCTATGCTGATGACCTGCAAATAAAGCATCCAAATGAGACCCACATTTACTTCAGCGACCAAGAAAATCGGATCAATCTTGCAGCACTTCTTGATGGTCAGCCAATAGGCACGCATATCTATGTTTGCGGACCAAAGGGCCTGATTGATGCTGTGCGTTCGACCGCGGTGGCTAAGGGCTGGCCACTTGAAGGGATTCATTATGAAGAGTTCCTTGCGCCGCAACCGGGCAAACCGTTCGAGGTGAAACTCGCGGTTTCCAACAAGGTCATCCAAGTAGGCGAACAAGAAAGCCTGCTGGAAGCAATGGAGCGCGAGGGCGTTGATGCGCCATATCTGTGCCGTGGCGGTGCCTGTGGGCAATGCGAAACGCGGGTGATCGACTACACGGGCAACTTCATCCACCACGATCATTGGTTGGAAGACGACGAACACAAAAGCGGTGAAAAGATCATGCCTTGCGTGTCCCGCTTTGAAGGCAAAACATTGGTATTGGATCGATAAAATGAGCATTCAGTTCAACGACGAAACCTTCCGCGACGATTATTCGTTTCACAACTCTGAGCGCGCAATCAAGCGGTTCCCGTTTCCGTTTCACGAAGACAGCTACATGTATTCGGTCAACATGGAACAGCACCAAGGTGGCCCCGCAGATAGCGTTTATGAAAAGCGTTTTGACGTCGACGAACACTATGTGTCTGAGATGCGTGACCGCGCGATGGTACTGGCGGATGATCCGCTGCGCTGCCAATCCTTGCCGCATATGACGCTGGCGGGGTGGGATCTGTTGGAACTGATCATGGTGTCCAAGTCCGAGGATTATCCCGACCTGTTCGAACTCCACCGCGATGGTGACACTTGGCGTTGGGTGAACAAGCCGCTGGGCATCGATGATACGTTCGCATTCCTTGACGAAGCCACGCTGCCTTATGGTCCGATGGAATATATTACCCGCCAAACACAGGGTGATTTCTGTGTGCTGGATCAGCGCGACGATAATCTTTGGATGGACGCGGGCATGATCACGACGCAAGCGGATTGGTCGTTGGATTTCGATCTCGGCATGAACTTTTTCGAATGGCACGCGCCGGTGCCGTTGGCCCATGAAAAGGGTATTTTCGTCCGCGCGTTGAAATTCCTGATGAACATTCAGCAGGGCGCGCCCGCGCGTCGTTTGAATTGGACCATGACGGTAAATCCGCTTTTGGATACCTCACCCGAGAACTATCACAAATGGGGCATCCAAAAGACAACGATCACGCCAGAAAACATCGGCGCGAAACAACATCTGCGTGTTGAATTGCAAACGTTCTTCCGTCTGCCACGATCAAACGCATTGGTGTTCCCAATCCGCTGCTATCTGTGCAGTTTCCAAGACCTGATGACAGCACCAAAGTGGGGGCGTCGGTTGCACCGTGTCATTCGTGACCTGCCAGAGGAATTGGCGACCTACAAAGGGTTCATCGATAACCGTCCGATGATGCTGGATTACCTTAGCAAATTTGACGACGGTCTACCGACGTCTGATGGCATTTGGCCGGACTTTGACACAGAGCCAGCGCTGAAAACCTAGGTCTTTTGCGGGTAGCTGATGATCGACAAATAGCGGGCTGGAAGTTTTACAAGGACTTGCGGCCCGTGCGGCGCATCGGCGTCGAAAAACAGCGTGTCACCCGGTTTCAATGGATAGGTTTCTTCGCCGTGTCGATAATCAACTTCACCCTCTAACATATAGATCGTCTCAATCCCGCCGTGCTGAAACGTGGGGAAAATATCAGATTCGTCAGTCAGCGTGATCATATAGGGTTCCACAATCACGCCACTGGTGTTTGCACCAATGTGCCCGAGCAATGCGTATTGATGGTTCGCCCGTGTGCCTTCGCGTTCAAGTTCGACGCCTTCATCTGCTTTGGTGTGGACAGCAACGCGCGTCTCTTCGAACCCGCGAAAGAAGGCAGTGATTGATACCGACAGCGCGTCCGCCAATGTCTGCAATGTCGTCAGCGATGGGGATGTATTTCCGTTTTCAATCTTGGACAACATCCCGATTGATAGGCCCGTCGTCTGCGACAATTCTGCGACCGTCATGCCCTGTTGGCGGCGGTAGGCTTTGACCTCACGTCCAATCGCGACCTCAAGAACCTTTTCGCGGGTTTCTCTGGTACTGTGTGGGTTTTGGTTAAGCGGTGCAGCAGTCATGGTGAAATCCAATGCGTGGGTCGGGAAATCTCTTATCGTAATGGGTAATTCATGCAAGTGACCCACCCGTTTTTTGCGGTAATCGGGGCTAGCTTAGCATGAATTATTCCTGTTAGGATATTTTTATGATTGATAATAAAATAATCCAGATCGGCTTTCTCATTTTTCCTGGGTTTCCGATGGCATGTTTGACATCGATGATCGAGCCATTGCGTGCCGCGAATGAAATCAGCGGGCGGACAATGTTCGAATGGACCCTTGTTTCCGAGCAAGGGGACCGAGTGCAGGCGAGCGCAAATGTCTGGTTTGATCCTGATAGGGCGTTGTCGGATTGCGCGCATCTCGATCAGATTTTTCTGCTAAGCGGCCCGTCCAGCAAATTCGAAAATGCGGTTTCATCGAACGGAATTTTGCGCAAATTGGCACGCTTTGGCGTGGTGATGGGGGCCGTCAGCGGCGGGGTGTTCCCGCTTGCCCGCGCGGGACTGCTCGAAGGGCATACATCTTCGGTTCATTGGTGCTACGAGGCGGCGTTTGCGGCGGAGTTTCCAAATCTGGCTGCCACACAAGATGTGATTGTAAAGGACAGGCGCTGTTTGACCGCTTCTGGCGCGGCGGCGGCGTTTGACTTGTCTCTGCTGCTGATCGAAGAACAGTTGGATGCAAGCATCGCGACAGAAGTCGCCTGTTGGTTCCAGCATCCGCTGGTGCGCGGGCAGGGGGTAACACAACGCAAGCCTGCAGTGGATACTGCCAGCACGGACGATATGTTGCCCGATCTGGTGCGCCAAGCTGTCACCATTTTTACGGATCATATCGAAGAAACGATTAACATTGCAGATGTCGCAGCTGAGATCGGTATATCCGTTCGCCAACTAGAACGCATGTTTCAGAAAGCGACAGGAAACTCCCCGCACGGTTATTACAAATTGGTGCGCATGAAAAAAGCGCGGCAGCTCTTGCTATATAGCAAGAACACGATGACCGAGATCGCCTTTGCGGTCGGTTACACGTCACCATCCACCTTAAATAAAAGCTATTTTGAGGTGTTCGGGGTCAGTCCCAAGGATGATCGCGCGAAGGTCAATATGTTCCGCGTGCGCGAAAACGCCATCGTTCCGTCTGCCTAAATTGGCTCTAGTGCCTCGATGAAGCATGGTCGATTAAAGTAATGGCAAGAAAAAAACTTGATTGGTAGGAAAATCCTGCGACACTGCATACGGATGCTTTCAAGCGACATCAAAGAATCGCTGAATCAACAGATCCGACGCCGCCTAACGCATTGGGGGCCATAGTGCGCGGTGTATTCCGCGCGTCAAAAATGGGAGACTAAATATGAAAAAGATGACAACAGCATTGACGGCGGGCGTTTTGGCGCTGGCTCCGTTGACTGCATTTGCGCAAGACAGCAGCGATCCGATTGTTATTCCAATCCACAACTGGTCTAGCCAGATCGTGATGTCCAACGTGGTTGGCCAGATCTTAGAGGGTGCCGGCAACAACGTTGAATACGTCACAACAGACAGCCAAGCGGTTTATGAATCCGTGCGTCTGGGCGATGTGACCATGGAGCTGGAAGTCTGGGAAGGCGCATTTGGCGCATCTTTCCGTGCTGCCTTGGAAAAAGGCGGTATTGTTGATGTGGGTGACCACAATGCCGTGACCCGCGAAGATTGGTGGTATCCAATGTGGACCAAAGATGCATGCCCAGGCCTGCCATCATGGGAAGCACTGAACGACTGTGCAGCATTGTTTGCGACTCCGGAAACTGGTGACAAGGGTATGTACCTTGACGGTCCAGTTGACTGGCTCAAGCACGGTCAGGAACGTGTTGCTGCTTTGGACATGAACTTCACTGTTGTGAATGCTGGTTCTGCTGCTGCTCTTTGGGCTGCCATCGGTGCCGCCGAAGCAGACAAAACACCAATTGTTGTGTTTAACTGGACACCAAACTTTGCCGAAGCCGTATGGCCTGGTGAATTTGTTGAATTCCCAGCTTGGGAAGATGGCTGTGACAAAGACCCAGCCGTCGGTCCAAACCCAGATGCGCTATATGACTGTGGTAACCCAGCTACGGGCTACCTGAAGAAAGCAGCATGGGAAGGCATGGAAGCAAAGTGGCCTGCCGCTTATGCAACGCTGGAGAAAATCTCCTTTACCAACCCACAGATTGCTGAAATGGCCAAGCTCGTCGACATCGACGAAATGGAGCCTGAAGAAGCAGCCGAAGCATGGTTGGAAGCAAACGAAGACGTTTGGGGTGCTTGGGTTAACTGAGCCCACTAACCACTGACTTTGCCCCGTCCAGCCATGCGCGTTGGGCGGGGTTCACTAACTCTAAAGGACTACTTATGTCGACTGAACGCCCCGTCATTTCGTGCAAGAATGTTTGGAAACTATTTGGGGCCGACCCCGAAGGCTACTTGGCTAAAATGGCGGACGGAATGTCATTCGATGACATGCGCGAAGACGGCTATATCGCGGGCGTGAAGGACGTATCGGTTGACGTGCATAAGGGTGAAATGTTGGTGATCATGGGGCTGTCTGGCTCTGGTAAATCGACATTGGTGCGCTGTTTTTCCCGCCTACACGAAATCACAGGCGGCACGATTGAAGTCGACGGGCAGGACATCATGTCGCTGGCTGAAAGAGATCTGATTGATCTGCGCCGGTCCAAGATGGGTATGGTGTTTCAATCGTTCGGATTGCTGCCGCACCGCTCCGTTTTGGATAACGTGGCGTTCCCATTGGAAATGCGCGGCCAAGACAAGCACACTCGCCGCGCCCGCGCCCTTGAGGTGATCAAACTCGTCGGCCTTGAAGGCCGCGAAGACTATTTCCCCCGCGAATTGTCGGGTGGTCAACAGCAACGTGTGGGCATCGCACGGTCCTTGGCGATTGAGCCAGACATCTGGTTCCTGGACGAGCCATTTTCTGCGCTTGACCCATTGATCCGCCGCGAAATGCAGGATGAGTTTCTGCGCCTTCAGCAGCTGTTGAACAAGACCATCGTGTTTATCACCCATGATTTTGACGAGGCCCTCCGCCTTGCCGACCGCATCGCAATCATGAAGGACGGTGCGATTGAACAATGTGATACCCCCGATCAAATCGTGCTGAATCCCGCGACTGAATACGTGCGAAAGTTCACCGAAGAGGTTGATAAAGCCCGCGTCGTGCACGCTGGCGTTCTGGCGGATGCCGCCGCCAAAGGCACCGGCGACGCAATTGATGCCGCAATGACTGTCAAGCAAATGGCGCGGATGTTGATCAATGATAAACGCAAGCTGATCCCCGTGACACATGAAGGTGCGCCCATTGGTGCCATGTCGCGTGCCGCGGCGTTGGACATCTTGCTGGGGGCGGAATAATGACCGCGATCCCCGCCGTCTCCTTGTCCACAATGCCGCGCAGTCGGATTGCGCTTCTCTTTCTTTGCGTGGCGATCCTAACCACGCTTCTGCAATATGCGGGGCTGTTACCTGCGTGGTTGCACCGACTTCCCGAAGGCATGATCCCACCTTTTGCAATTTGGTTGGATGCCTTTTTTAACTTTGTGAAAGACGACCTTGGGTTGCTGACATTTACGCGTATGTTGACCGGGGGATTGGAAAATGTGCTCGATGCGTCAGGCAATATTTTTTATGGCAAACGGCGCTGGCCCAATATTGGGCCGATACCATGGACAGCAGTTGCGGGCGTGGCGGCTGTTATCGGTTATTACCTTGGCGGTTGGCGTTTGGCCCTGCTGGGTGGCGGCACATTTGTGTGGACCGCGCTGATCGGGCAATGGAAAATCGCGATGGAAACCATGTCTGTGTTGGCCGTGGCCGCACCATTGGCTTTCGTCATTGGCCTGTCACTGGGCATCGCTGCGTGGAAATACGCGTGGGTTGATAAAACAATCAAACCGGTTCTATCCGTGCTGCAAACATTGCCGTTCTTTACCTACCTGTTGCCCGCCGTAATCTTTTTCAAAGTGGGCCCGACGGCAGGTGCTGTGGCGACCACAATCTATGCGATCCCGCCGATGATTTTGATGACGACGTTGGGCTTGCAAAAAGTTTCACCGGAAGTGGTCGAGGCGGGCAAAATGTCGGGCTGTTCCAAATTCCAAATGCTGCGCCACGTTTATATCCCGTCCGCACGCACAGAGATCTTGGTCGGCGTGAACCAAGTCATTATGCTGTGTTTGGCCATGGTCGTTCTAACCGCGTTTATTGGGATGCCGGGTCTTGGGGCCAAGTTGCTGGCGATGATGGGCAGCTTTAAACTGGGCCGCTCGTTCGAGATTGGCGTGACAATTGTTCTGCTTGCAGTGACGCTGGATCGGATGTCCAAGGCTTGGGTTGTGAAGCAGCCTGAGCATTTTGAGAAGGGCACGTCTTGGGTCAAACGGCACAAAACACTTGTGCTTGGACTTGGTGTTTTCATCGGGTTCATTTTGCTGGCGCAAGTCCTGCCAATTGCCTCTCAGATTGGTCGGGGGCAAGACTTCAGCATGGGCAAAGAGCTGGACAACCTAATCAAAGGCTTTCTTGCAATTGATGCAGTTCAGGCAATTACCAACAGCATTCGTTATGTGTTGAACGTGTGGATATTGAACCCATTCCGTGACTTTCTTCTGTCGATCCCGACACCGGCGATGATCATGTTTGTCGTGGCCTTTGCGGTTGCGCTAGCCGGCAAGCGGGAAGGCGTCATCGCCGCAGTCTTCTTTTCGCTTGTGGCGTTTTCGGGCTGGTGGGACCGCTCGATGATCACGCTCTATTCTGTGTTGGCAGCTGTGGCGATCGCAATGTTGCTGGGCATTCCTTTGGGTATCGCAGCGTCGCGGTCTGATAAATGGTCGCGCCGCGTGTTGTTGGCATGTGACACGGCGCAGACATTCCCAAGCTTCATCTATCTGATCCCAGCGATCATGCTGTTCGGGATCACGGCGACGGCTGTGGTTGGTTCGATCCTGATATTCGCTATGGTCCCATTGACGCGCTACACCATTGAAGGGCTGCGCACCGTGCCACCTGAAATGACCGAAGCCGCTGACATGTCAGGGGCGACGCGTCTTCAGAAATTAGTAAACGTGCAGCTGCCGTTGGCGTTGCCGACAATGGCTGTTGGTTTCAACCAAGCCATCATGTTCGCGTTTTTCATGGTCATCATCGCCGCCTTTATTGGGACGCAAGATTTGGGCCAAGAACTACAACGGACACTGGCTGGCACCGATTTGGGTAAGAACTTTGTGCTTGGGATCTGCGTGTCATTGATGGCTCTGACGTTCGATTTGGTCATCATGAAGTGGGCTGCGGATAAGAAAAAGGCACTAGGATTGCCCTAGTGTTTATGCCCGGTCTGAAGTGAATTTCGACCGCAAGTATTGCGACATGGCTTGTTCGAACCTGTCGAACCTGAGGCGAACGGAAAAAACTCTCGGTCGATAAAGTGAGGTGTCCCTAGATTTGTAAACGGTTTGCTTGGTAATTTTGGAACCAAGGAGTGGACCTGTCACGCTTTAGTGCCGCCCCAAGTGCTCGTTTAAGCCACCTTCCGTTCAAAAGCGACGGGGCTTTTCCAGCCCAGGGCTGAGTGGCGGCGTCACGGATTGTAGAAGCCGTTGATGTATTCAAAGATTGCCATCTCAGTCTGCCTTCGTGTTTCCCATGACCGTCGCCAGATCAGTTCAGCTTTGATGGTCTTGAAGAACGTCTCGACAGCGGCGTTGTCGTAACAATTGCCCTTGCCGCTCATCGATGCTTTGAAGCCGTGCTGGCGCAGGATTTTCTGGTAATCGTGCGAGCAGTATTGGCTACCACGGTCGGTGTGATGAATGCAGCCTTTGGGCGGTGAGCGGAATGCTATCGCCATGTTCAACGCGCGGATCGCCAGGTCGCGCTTCATGCGGTTGCTGACGGCCCAGCCGATCACACGCCGTGAATGCAGGTCCAGGATCACAGCCAAATATAACCACCCCTCTCGCGTCCAGACATAACTGATGTCGCCAGCCCATTTTTGATTTGGCGCATCTGCCATGAAGTCACGACCCAGCAAGTTCGGCGGGATGTTGAACTTATGATCGCTGTCGGTTGTGACCTTGTGTTTACGGGTTCGCACAACGGATATGCCATTCTGGCGCATCAGACGGCCAAC
>CAXHZK010000027.1:0-22431 GCA_964021915.1 uncultured Roseobacteraceae bacterium
GCTTGGATCGGGATTTTGAACATGTGGCGCGGGATCAGGTCTTTGAGCTTTTCGACCATCGCGCGGCCCCGCATGTCGGCGCGGTCACGGTGCACCATCATCGATAGTGCGTCGACCGGTTCATCGTTCACCAGCACGGACATTTTGACGAGGTTATCAGTTTGGTAACCGGTCATCTGATAGTCAAACGACGCATAGCCTTTGGTCACGGATTTGAGGCGGTCGTAGAAATCAAACACCACTTCGTTCAGCGGCAGGTCATAAACAACCATCGCACGTGAACCGGCATAGGTCAGGTCAAGCTGCACGCCACGGCGATCTTGGCATAGTTTTAGCACGTCGCCGAGGTAGTCATCAGGCACAAGGATCGTGGCCTTGATCCGCGGTTCTTCAACATGGTCCACATGGGTCAGGTCGGGCATATCGGCGGGGTTATGCAAATCTGATTTCGTGCCGTCGCGCATGTAGATGTGATAGATCACGGATGGCGCGGTGGTGATCAGCTCAATGTTATATTCACGCTCGATCCGGTCGCGGATCACCTCAAGGTGCAAAAGCCCAAGGAAACCGCAGCGGAAACCAAAGCCGAGGGCGGCGGATGTTTCCATCTCATGGCTAAACGACGCGTCGTTCAGGGCCAGCTTTTCAATCGCGTCGCGCAGGTCTTCGAATTCGGCGCTATCGACGGGGAAAAGGCCGCAGAACACAACCGGCTGAGCAGGTTTAAAACCAGGCAAGGCTACTTCGATGCCCTTTTTCTCGGATGTGATCGTGTCACCAACGCGGGTGTCGCGAACCTGTTTGATCGACGCCGTGATAAAGCCGATTTCACCGGGGCCAAGCACATCGACGTTTTGCATTTCAGGGCGGAACACGCCGATGCGGTCAATCTGGTGGATTGTGCCGTTGGACATAAATTTCACGCGGTCATTCTTGCGCATCTGTCCGTCGATGATCCGCACCAGAACGATCACACCGAGATAGCTGTCATACCAGCTATCAACCAGCATCGCCTTGAGCGGCGCATCAACATCGCCTGCGGGCGCGGGCAATTTATGCACAATCGCCTCGAGCGTGTCATGGATACCAACGCCGGATTTGGCGGAAACGCGCAGCGCCTCGGAGGCATCAATGCCGATCACATCTTCGATTTGGGCGGCGACAGCCTCGCAATCGGTGGCGGGCAAGTCGATCTTGTTGAGGACCGGCACGATTTCGTGGTCAGCGTCGATCGCTTGATACACGTTTGCAAGGGTCTGTGCCTCGACACCTTGGGTGCTATCGACAACCAGCAAAGAGCCTTCTACGGCTTGCATGGAACGCGACACTTCATAGGCGAAATCGACGTGACCGGGGGTGTCGATCAGGTTGAGAACATAGTCCTCACCGTTGTCGGCGGTGTAATCGATCCGCACAGTGTTGGCCTTGATCGTGATGCCGCGCTCGCGCTCGATATCCATGCTGTCCAACAATTGCGCCTTCATATCACGGTCGGCGACGGTGTTCGTCTCTTGGATCAAGCGATCCGCGAGCGTCGATTTACCGTGGTCAATATGGGCAACAATAGAGAAGTTGCGGATGTTTTTGGTATCAGTCATTGCGGTCAAACGCCTGTCAAATTGGGTTGACTGTCAATGGCGTGGCGGGGGCAATTTTGCAAGGGGGCGCGGTGAATTGCCGTGGCCTTAACCTGCATTTTCCGTTGACCACCGATCAACACGCCACCACAAAACAGCCAGCACGATCATCAGCGGGGAAAAGACATGACAAATCGCCGTGATAACCTGATCGGGATCTGTTGGATGATTGCCGCTATGGCCGCATTCGCCGTTGAAGACACTCTCATGAAAATGGCAGGGAAAACCATGCCATTGGGCCAAGTTTTGGTTCTTTTCGGTATTGGCGGCATGGTGTGTTTTGGCACCATCGCGGCTGTGGTCGGTGAAAACCTGCGCGCGCCCGAGGTAAATACGCGGGTGATGAAGATCAGGGCCGCATTCGAGACCACGGGGCGGCTGTTCTATTTTTTGGCGATCACACTGACCCCGCTTTCATCTGCGACTGTCATTTTGCAGGCCACGCCGCTTGTCGTTGTGATCGGGGCCGCATGGTATTTCCAAGAGCATGTAAGCTGGCAGCGGTGGTGCGCGATCATCGTTGGTCTGATCGGCGTTCTTATCGTGCTGCGCCCGGGGGGCGACGGTTTTAGCACGCTGTCACTATTGGCCGTTGTTGGAATGCTTGGCCTTGCGGGCCGCGATCTTGCCAGCCGCGCGGCGCCTGCGACATTGGGGACGGCGACGCTTGGGTTTTATGGGTTTTTGACCGTCATCGTCGCGGGCATCGGTTACGCTGTTTGGCAGGGAAACGCATTCGTGTGGCCGACCCAGATAGTGGCAATCATCATTTGCGGTGCCGTCATCGCGGGTGTCAGCGCCTATGCGTGTTTGATGAAAGCAATGCGGATGGGTGATGTTTCAGCGGTAACGCCCCTTCGGTATACAAGGTTGATATTCGGCGTTTGCGCTGGGGCAATTGTGTTTGGCGAAACTGTGACCCCGAACATGGTACTTGGGTCCATATTGATCGTAATTTCCGGCGTGTTCGTGCTTTGGCAGCGCCCTATGCGGGAGCAGAACCGCCTAGCCCCTTAGCTTTGATTTGCAACTTCGTAGCACCATCTGCATAATTCGGGAAAACCAGTGATGAGGGTTGAGCGGATGAAGACGGTGATTTTGGCGGCGGCGGCGATGTTGGTCATGACGGGTTGTGGTAGCCGTGTGTCTGGTGCCATTGGCGAGGCTTGCATTGCGGCCGACAGAAAAGACGCCAGCCCGACGTTATGTTCGTGTGTGCAAAGGGCCGCCAATGATACGCTGAGCGGCGGCGATCAATCCAAGGCGGCGGTGTTTTTTGGTGATCCCCAAGCGGCCCATGATACGCGCATTTCAAACAGCGGTAGCAATGAACGCTTCTGGCAGCGCTACAAGGCGTTTAGCGAGAGAGCAGAGCAGATGTGTCGTTGATCACGGCGGGCACTTCAGCCTCTATCATTGACAAACAGCCGTCAAAATCGCGGGTGTAATACGGGTCCGGCACGTCAGAATGCGCAAACTGGCGCAATGTGGCCGTGGCATCCGCTGGCCTGATCGCACGCAAATCGGCCAAGTTCTGTGCGTCCATCGCGAGGATCAGATCGTAGCGCATAAAATCAGCAGGTGTGACTTGGGCTGCACGCTGTGCGCTGATGTCATACCCACGTGACAGGGCCGCCGCCTGCATGGGTGGGTAAGGTGGCTCGCCCACATGCCAGCCCCCTGTCCCCGCGCTTGCAATATGCCAATCGGGCGCATGGGCTTGCAGCACGCCTTGGGCGGCGGCAGACCGGCAGATATTGCCCAAACACACCAGAAGAACGCGCATTTAACGCAAAACGCCCCGACGGGTCATGGTGCGCGCGTAAATCCACAACAGGATAAGAACCACGACAATCGCAGCAGAAAAGACCAAAGCAAATGTGCCCGAAATCGCAAGTGCCGAAGGATCGGCGATGCCATAGCTGTAAACCGACGAGGCAAGCAGCCCGCCAAGCGAGATCGCGAATGCCGACCCCGCGATACGCGAGCGAAGCAGCAACAGGATCGACCCGAACACCGAGAACCACACGCCAATGGCCCAAACGGCCTCGAACCACGTGGGGACACCTTCGATATAGGCACGTTGGGCATCAGTGAGCATGGACAAGTATTGTTCGTTGCCAAGTTGCGACATGAGATAGTCATAAGCACCGCCCGCGTTCCATAACAACGACAGGACGCCAACGATCCAAAGGTGAACAGGGGTTTTCATAATCGCATCCTCCGGTCTGAGTTGCAAAATGCTAGCATTGCACCTCTATCCGAGACAAGGCTTGGGCGTTGCGGTTGCCCTGATGGCAGCCTAGAACATCACCATGAGACGGAAAATCGACATTGCAGAGCTGGCCGACGGTGTGGCCATGGGCGAACGGCGGGCCTTGGCGCGGGCGATCACATTGGTCGAAAGCGCAAGGGATGACGACCGAGAGGATGCGCTTGCGCTGCTGGGCCGTTTGGGCACTGGGCGGCAAGCCTTGCGCATCGGATTGTCCGGCACACCCGGGGTGGGCAAATCGACGTTCATCGAAAGCTTTGGCCTGATGTTGACCGCCATGGGCAAGCGTGTGGCGGTGCTGGCGGTTGATCCGTCATCAGCACGGTCGGGCGGTTCGATCCTTGGGGACAAAACGCGGATGGACCTGCTGTCGCGCGATCCCAAGGCATTTATCCGACCGTCGCCCAGTCAAACCCAACTCGGCGGGGTAGCCAGACGCACAAGAGAGGCTATTGCCGTCTGCGAAGCTGCTGGGTTCGACGTTGTTTTGATTGAAACAGTTGGCGTAGGGCAATCGGAGACGGTTGTTGCGCAAATGTCCGATCTGTTCCTGCTGTTGCTGGCCCCTGCTGGTGGTGATGAGCTGCAGGGCGTCAAACGCGGGATCATGGAAATCGCCGATCTAATATTGGTCAACAAGGCTGATGGCGATCTAAAACCACAAGCCACGCGCACCTGCGCCGATTACAGCGGCGCGCTGCGCCTGTTGCGCAAACGAGAGCAAGACCCCGATGGCTTCCCCAAGGCACTTACTGTTTCCGCATTGGAAACAATCGGGATTGAGGCCGCATGGAACGAGATCAGCAATCTGATCGCATGGCGCCGGGACACCGGCATCTGGGACACAAACCGAGCAGATCAGGCGGGTTATTGGTTTAGGGAAGAAGTGCAGCAGCAGCTAATGGCAAGGATCACAGGCGACACCGCGCTGAAGCAAAGAATGGATGCATTATGCGACACTGTAATGAAGGGAAAAATTTCACCATCTGCCGCCGCCAGAACAATTGTCTCGGAAACCTAATTAAACGGCGAGCATACAGCTTGAGCCTTTGTTCACGCCTGATCCGTGTTGTTGCGCGCTGCATTGTATTCGATCTGGAAACAATAATTAGCAACGTATGATTGCCCAGCATCTGTGAATATAAGTGCAAGAGACGTAGAATTCCGACGATTGTCGATCTGGCGTGCTAAATCGGGCCTTTTTGCCATTGAGCCTAGGGTTGCGGGTTGACGGGGTTGGCGATTCCACCTATCTGGCGCTGACAGAATTCACGGTCTCGTTTAATACGGGGCCATAGCTAATGAACAGGGGACTGCGGCCGATCCGCAGGTTTGACCCAAAAGACGAGGAATATACCATGGCGCGCCGTTGCGAACTCACTGGAAAAGGCCCGATGTCTGGCAACAATGTCAGCCACGCCAAAAACCGTACACGCCGTCGGTTCCTGCCAAACTTGCAGGACGTGACACTGTTGTCCGAGAGCCTCGGCCGTGCATTCAAATTCCGCATTTCAAATGCTGCCCTGCGCACAGTTGACCACCGTGGTGGTTTGGACGCGTTCATGGCAAAGGCGAAAGACGCTGAGCTTTCTGATGCGGCATTGAAAGTGAAAAAAGAAATCGCGAAAGCAGTAAGCGCGTAAGCCTTAGATCGTTTTCGAAAATTCAAAACGCCCGGTTGGTTTTCCAGCCGGGCTTTTTCGTGCGCCGATGCCAGCGGGTGTGATGCTGGCTGATCTGCGCCTCCGGCGGGAGTTTGCGGGACACAGAAAACCATGATGTTGTCAGCCATGGCTTGACCAGTGCCGCTGACTGGTGTTGGCAGGGTCTATGGTTCAAACGCTGCCAATTGATGATGTTCTGCCCCAAGTGATTGCCGCGCTGCAAGAGCATGGGCGCGTCGTGCTGCAAGCGCCGCCGGGTGCGGGCAAGACGACCAGAGTGCCAATTGCCATGTTACAGGCGGGCGATGTGCAGGGGCGCATTGTGATGTTGGAGCCACGCAGGCTTGCCACCCGCGCGTCTGCGGAAAGATTGGCCCAGAACCTCGGGGAAAGTGTTGGCCACAGGGTCGGTTACCGGATGAGAGGCGAGACGAAAGTCAGCGCGCAGACGAGGATCGAGGTTGTGACCGAGGGCATCCTGACAAGGATGATCCAGAACGATCCCGAGTTGAAAGATGTCGGGGCCGTTATTTTTGATGAATTTCACGAGCGCTCGTTAAATGCGGATCTTGGGCTGGCGTTGGTGTGGGAAATTGCGCAAGTGCTGCGCCCTGATTTGCAGATTGTTGTCATGTCCGCCACGCTGGATGCGGGGCCAGTGGCCACGTTGTTGGATCAGGCGCCGCTGGTTACATCGCTGGGCCGCGCGTTTGAAGTGGAAACGAGGTTTTTGGACAAACCGAGGGACAAAAAGCGAAGGGTCGGAGATGCGGTTGCGGATTTGATCAAGGCTGCTGTCAACCAAAGCCAAGGCAGTTTGCTTGCGTTTTTACCTGGTGAGAGGGAAATCAGGGATGTCGCAGCGCGCCTGCAGGGGCAGATACCCGACGATTGCCATGTGCATCCGCTCTATGGGGCATTGCCGTTCAAGCAGCAACGCGCCGCAATTGCGCCTGCAACTGAAGGCCGCAAGATCGTGCTGGCCACGGCAATAGCCGAGACATCGCTGACGATCGAGGGCGTCAAGATTGTTGTGGATGCGGGGCTCGCGAGACGTGCGCGATATGACCCCAATTCAGGCATGTCGCGATTGGTCACCGAACCCGTAAGTCGTGCGGAAGCCACCCAGCGCGCAGGCCGAGCAGGCCGCGTTGAGGCAGGCGTGTGCTATAAGCTGTGGACCCGAGGCGAAGATGGCGCATTACCCGCCTTTGCCCCTGCAGAGGTGGAGATTGCCGATCTGGCGGGCTTTGCGCTGGAGGTCGCGATGTGGGGCAGCGGGGATTTATCATTTCTGTCGCAGCCCCCCAAGGGCGCGATGCAAACAGCGCAGGATTTGCTGCGGGCATTGGGCGCGTTGGATGAGGCAGGCAAGCCGACAGACCATGGCCGCGCATTGGCTGCCCTGCCCCTGCACCCGCGATTGGCCCATATGGTGACCACAGCGGGCAAGCAGGCTGCACCACTGGCCGCACTATTATCAGCGCGCGACCCCCTGCGTGGTGCGCCCGTTGATCTGGCCCTGCGGATGAAGGCAATCAAAGGCGCATATCGCGGACAGGGCGAGGTGAACCACGCGGCACTGGCGCAAATCAAGGCCGATATTCCGCGTCTTTCCAAAGGGTCACGTGATGTCCCTCATCTTGAGCTGGGGGTAATTGCGGCACTGGCCTATCCTGACCGGATTGCGATGCGGCGCAAAGGTAAGCCATCCCGCTATCTATTGTCAGGGGGCAAAGGGGCGGTGCTGGACGAGTCTGATCCGCTGGCGGCGTCACCATTTTTGGTGGCGACCGATCTGGACGGCGACAACACCGACGCAAAAATCAGGCAGGCCGCCGCGATCACGCTTGCGCAGATAGAAGAGCATTTTGCCGACGGCATTACCGAGCAGAACCAATGCGCATGGTCGCGCCGCGAGGGGCGCGTTTTGGCGCGCAGGCAGCGCAGGTTGGGCCAGCTCGTGCTCGAGGACCACCCGTGGCCCGATGCCCCCCAAGAAGATGTGGCCGTCGCGATGCTGGATGGTGTGCGCCAGATCGGGTTGCGCCCGAGCAAGGCGGCCAAACGGCTCATGGCGAGGATCGCGTTGGTGGATGGGTTTCCGGCGATGGATGATCAATCGTTGCTCGACACCGTCGACGATTGGCTGTTGCCGCATTTGGGCAACGCGAGAAGTGCCGCTGACTGGAACGCGTTTGATATGATCCCTGCCCTCAAGGCGATGCTGAGCTGGGGCGATCAACAAACGTTGGACCGCGTAGCCCCTGCGCATTTCATCACGCCGCTTGGGCGCAAAATCCCGATTGATTATGACGGTGACGCGCCGCAGATCACATTGCGCTTGCAAGAAATGTTTGGCCAAACCCGCCATCCGATGGTCGGGCAAACGCCGCTGAGGGTCACGTTGTTGTCACCGGGGCAAAAACCGGTTCAAACCACCCAAGATATTGTGGGCTTTTGGGCAACATCATATGCCGATGTCCGCCGCGATATGCGCGGCAGATACCCACGCCACCCATGGCCAGAGGACCCTACGCAGGCAGACCCCACATTAAGGGCAAAACCACGCGGAAAATAATCTGATATATAGCTTAAAAAAGGTTGCTTAGAATCGAAAACCGACCTATCGGGCGACGCAAATGAACTGCCAACATGAGGAAAATCATTATGGCTTCAAATACCCCCAACAATAATCAATGGAAAACGCTTGACCGCGACCTGGGCCGACTTGCCCATCTCGAGACGGCCACAACGGCTATGGCCAATCCGCTCGTCGGGCTGGCAACCGCATTCGCTTTCATCATTATCGCGGGCATTGCATCTTCATTCTTTTTCGAAGGCACATCTTATGTCGTTGTAGCGGCAGCAGCGATCGGGGCCTACATGGCCGTGAATATCGGTGCCAACGATGTGGCCAACAACATGGGCCCTGCGGTGGGTGCAAATGCACTGACCATGGGTGGCGCGATTGTTATCGCAGCGCTTTGTGAAACTGCTGGCGCGCTTTTGGCGGGTGGCGACGTTGTGTCGACCATTTCCAAGGGAATCATTGACCCCAGCTCGGTATCAGACAGTCAGGTTTTCATTTGGGCGATGATGGCGGCTCTGATTTCTGCGGCGGTTTGGGTGAACTTGGCCACTTGGGTTGGCGCACCGGTATCGACGACACACTCTGTTGTGGGTGGCGTCATGGGTGCAGGTATTGCAGCGGCTGGCTTTGCCGCGGTGAACTGGCCTAACATGGGCCTAATTGCTGCGTCTTGGGTGATTTCACCGCTGCTTGGCGGTGTGGTTGCGGCAGCGTTCCTCGCCTTTATCAAACACTTCATCATCTATCAGGATGACAAAATCGCGGCTGCACGCAAATGGGTGCCGATCCTTGTTGGCCTTATGGGCGGTGTTTTCGCAGTTTATCTGTCGATCAAGGGCCTTAAGAAGATCATCAAGATTGACCTGCCGACGGCGCTGTTGATTGGTGTTCTGGCGGGTGCGGTTATCTATGTGATCGCGGCGCCATTGATCAAACGCCAGTCTGCGGGCCTTGAGAACCGTAACAAGTCGCTCAAAGTTCTGTTCGGGTTTCCATTGGTATTGTCAGCCGCGTTGCTGTCATTTGCCCACGGTGCGAACGATGTGGCGAACGCGGTTGGCCCATTGGCGGCCATCGTGCACGCCGAACAGTTTGGCGAATTCGCTGGCAAGGTAAATATCCCCGTCTGGGTCATGGTCATTGGCGCATTCGGTATCTCGTTTGGTTTGATCTTGTTTGGCCCAAAGCTGATCAAGATGGTTGGCAGCCAGATCACCAAGTTGAACCCGATGCGCGCCTATTGTGTGGCACTGTCAGCAGCGATTACAGTGATCATCGCCAGCTGGTTGGGACTGCCAGTTTCATCCACGCACATCGCCGTCGGCGGTGTGTTTGGTGTGGGCTTCTTCCGCGAATGGCACATGGAGCGCCGTAACAAGCAATCCAGCGCCAAGCGGGCCGAAACAAAGGCGCTGCCATCCGCAGAACGCCGCCGCCGCAAACTGGTGCGCCGTTCACACTTTATGACGATTATCGCTGCATGGGTTATCACAGTGCCTGCTGCTGCGATCCTGTCAGGTGTGATATTCTTGGCACTGCAAGCCGCGTTTGTCTAAATGATTTGCGGGCGCCCCAAACGGGGCGTCCGCATCCCTACCCTTTCGGCACTGATCAGCGATTGATCAATGAGGCGACTGGCCCGCAGCGATCATCATATGATGCTGCTGATGATGCGCACCGACGGTCATCACACCAAAGAACCCCAATCCCAATACCTGTTCCAATTCCGCTGACGTCTTGACCTGCAAGGTCATCGCAGCCCCGTTCGCGCGTTTTTCGGCCGTCACGGCCCAACCGGACGATTGTTGCAACATGGGGTTATGGGCCAACACCATACGCCCGATTGATGTCGCAACCACTTCGTCACCAGTCACAACAAATGTCACGCTCAGCCCGTTCACCTGACGTTCCACAGCGGCGCGTGTGGTGACATTGTCCATGTCAACAAGGTGATCGCGCAGGGCCTTGATATTAACCTGCGCCCAATCGGTGTGCGGATCGTCGCGCAGCAATATCACGATCTCGGCGATGGCCGCGAATTGGGATTGCCCCGTTTCCATCGGCAGGCTGGACTGATGGGCGTGCTGGGCCTGTCCAGCAGTTGCGGCAAACGCTATGGCGGCTGTCAAAAGGTAGTGTTTCATCGGTTTCTCCTGTTTCACAGGCAGACTATGCAATGGGTCAAATGTCGCATATGATCGAGATCACATGAAAACAGATCCTTTCTCACATCTCGCCGCCCGTGCCCGTCGCACGATTGCCATGCAAAAGGGTGATGTATTGTTCCGCCAGAACCACCCAACATCAGGATTATACCGTGTCGTTTCAGGCAGTGTGACGTTGCAGCGGGCGGGTATGAGTGGTGAAACCCTCACCCTGCATCGGGCGGTCGCGGGCGGGTTTTTCGCCGAGGCGTCAGTGTTTTCCGAAACCTACCATTGTGATGCGATTTGCACCGACGCAGGCAGCGTGGTGAAAATCGCCAAGACCGACATCCTATCAACAATGCAATCTGATCCGGTGTTTGCCGTTGGCTTTACCGGATTGCTCGCGCGGCAGGTCCAAAATTACCGCGCACATATCGAACTGCTGGCGATCCCCTCTGCCAAAGAACGCATTCTCGCTGCGGTGCAGGCCGGGTATCTTGATGCACCAGTCAAAGAGCTTGCGACGCGGATCAACCTGACCCATGAGGCCTGCTATCGCGGGCTACGAGCGTTGTGTGACGATGGCCGCATGATGCGAGTTGGCAGAGGGGCCTACCGCTTATTGTGACACGCCCCAAAGCGCCGCGATCATGATCCAAGCAGCCAGCGCGGCGTTGTCCGCTGATATTCAATATAGTCTTCACCGAATAATTTGGTCAGGGCGGCCTCTTCTCTTCGGATTTGATTGCGGGTCAAGCTCAGCACGAACAGCGGCACTACCAAAAGGCCAACCATGCTTTGCGCGACCATGCAAACCATCACCAACCAAAGCGCCATTGCCACATACATCGGGTTGCGCGTGTGGCCAAATACGCCTGATGTGACCAGCGCTTCGGTCTTGGCCGGATTGACAGGGTCCACCGTCGTCGCAGCCCTGCGAAAACGTGTGGTCGCCAAGACCATGAGAATGGCACCCGCAACGCCAGTGGCTGTGCCAACAACGACGCGTACTGCAACATGCACTTCAGGTTCATCGATGATGACAGCCATCACCAAAATGAGCCCGACAGCAATGATCATCTGTATAAGAGGTGGAGTTCTTCGTATTAAAAACTGGATCATTTGTATCACTTGTTAAACGAGGTTGCGCTATCGGTTAAAGCGCCCAGATCAGCCATAGTCCAAGGCCAACGAACACGTCAACAACGACACAGGCGGGGATATACCATTGTGGCATTTGGACCTTGAAAATCGGCGTGTGATGCAAGAAATCCCACGCTGCATGTGCCAAATACCCAAACGGGATCAGGTGGGGTGCATTCATCAGTGACCATGTTGCAAATGCGACAAACAGGCAGGCAACTATGCTTTCAACCAAAATCCGGCTCAACCGCCCGTCGATTACCGCAAAACCGATGTAAATACCGGCGATCAGCGTCAGCAGCGTCGCGGCAAGAACATGCGAAGCCATCGACGGCAGCAATAGGTGAACGGCCAACGACCCAAAGCTAATGATACTAAATGCAGGGACCGTATGGGTCGCAAGCACGGAGCTGTGCAGGCACTGATGCTGGTGATCCGTCATTCGTGGGGCGGCGTGCGGCTGGCTTGGACGTCACGTTCGCGGTCGGTCCAAGTGGATCTGATATAGGCAAGTACATCCCATATTTCATCATCCGATAGCGTCTGCTCAAACGCGGGCATGCCACTGGCAAAACCGGACATCCCCCGTAGCGCCAATGCCCCCTGCCCGCCTAGCTTGGTGTATTCAAACAAAAGGTCATCGTCGTGATGCCAAGTGTGACCTGTTCCGTCATGGGGCGGTGCAGGCAGTACGCCATTTTCGTCTGGCGTGCGCCAGTTTGGCTGCCCCTCAAGATTTGCACCATGGCAAGAAGCACAGTTATTGGCATAAAGCACACGACCGGTTTCAATGTCGCGGTGATCCCAGTTGTGATCAGCGGCGACCGATGTTGCCGTTAGGGCGAACGCTGCGACAAGCCACCTCATGCGACATTAACCCAAGTGCGCATGCCGCCAACAGCGTGGCTTAGCATATGGCAGTGCAACAGCCAGCGACCCGGATTGTCGAACACGCAGATGATGTCGCGGCTCTCACCTGCGTCAACCAACGTTGTATCACGCAGGTCGCCCAAATTGCCCGATGCGTCGACTTCGTAAAAGTGGTGTCCGTGCAAATGGATGCCATGCGGAAATGCGGTATCGTTTTTCAAGGTGATCCGCACGGTTTCGCCACGCTGGAACGACCCAAACGGTTCGGCCTGCAAATCTGACACGTTGTTGAACGCCCAGATATTGTCACCATCATGCCCCCGCGCCATCGCACCGCCCATCATCGACAGTGTCAAATGCTGGCTGGCTGCATCAGCGGGGCGCGGAAGATCGGGGGGCGTCAAAGCGGCGATTGGTCCGGCCTGACGATCAGTGTTGGTGCCCACGGTTGCCAAATCCGCGATGCGATATTTGCGCAAACGGCCCCGCATATCAAACCGGACCGGCCCTGTAATATCGACGATGATGTCGGCCCGTTGCGCAGGTGCCATATCGATGTCATCCAAGGGCCGAGGCACAGCAAGCGCCATACCGTCCAATGCCACGATAGCACCGGATACACCGCCGACAGAAATCTGGAACACACGGTTTGTGGCCGCGTTGATCAGCCGGAACCGCACCCGATCCCCTGTTTTCACTTCATTTTGGGACAAGAACGCACGGGCGAAATTACCCATATACCCGCCATGTGTAATGCTGTGCATATCCGAGAAATTATTCGACAGGCTGCCGTCTTTTTCGATCTCCCAATCGGACATCAGAACGGTGATATCGTGATCAACGTCGGGGGGCGTTTCATCCTCAACGATCAACGCGCCCATCATGCCCCGCGCGACCTGTTCGTGGGAAATGTAATGGGAATGATACCAAAACGTGCCCTCGTCGGGCGGCACAAAGCTATAGGTTTGGGTCGCGGTTGGTTCAATAATATCTTGGGTCAGCATCGGAACCCCGTCCATTTTGTTTTCCAGCCGGATGCCGTGCCAATGGACGGCTGTGCCCTCATCAAGGCCGTTTTCAACGTCGATCGTCACCCGCGCACCGCGTTGAACACGCAATTCCGGCCCGGGCATTGATCCGTTAAAACCAAGCATCTTGGTCGCGTTGCTGCCAGCTGGCAGCAGCTGTTGTGTCACGTCCTCGGCCCGCAGGTGCCAATCAGATTGTGCAGCAAATGCGGGGATCGGCATGATGGCCGCAGCAGAAGCGGTGGCCATAAATTGGCGTCTGTTCATCTGTGGCCTCATGTCGGCAGGGTTAGGTTGGTGGTCAGGACCGCAGTGGTCGCAAGGATCGCTATGAACACGGCCCATTCAACTGAAATGGATTTGGCCAAATGACCCGCAGCGGTCATATCCCCTGCGCGAAGTCTGGGAATGAACCGCAGTTTATTGACAGCAGCCAGCCCCAGTAACGCGCCGACCAGCAACACTTTGATCAACAGTGCCTGGCCATAATCCGTGGTGAAAAGCAGCGGAATCGTCCCCACCAGCGCGTAGCTCATATAGGCGCCGGCAACGATCAATGCAGGAACAGTGACCATGGCCACAATGCCAAAACGGTGCCCAACACTGATCGCCACATCGAATGTCGGAACTGTGGACGCCAATCGCTTGAGCGGGGTCAGGATGCCGATCCAAAGTGCGACAGCCATCAAATGGAATGTCAGCGCAATGTCGAGAAGCGCCGTTTCACGCCCCGCAACATGGCCGATATGATCAAACGACCAAACCGCCAATATCCCGCCAAACACGGATACCCATTGCCCTAAACGGCCCATGAACAACCCCGCAATCAACAGGCCAAGCCCGATGGCGCGATACATCAGTGCAGTACCAGCCGCCGTATCCCACAACAGGCCAAGCATTTCGGGATCAGTCATGCCGCTGGCATCACCCGTCAGGTTGGCGCCGCGCAACGAGAATGACAACGCGGCAGCGAGGAGGCCCACCACTGCGAAGGCTGCCGCCAGATTGCGCAGACGATCCAATTGAAACATCAGTTGCGCAAACACCGTGCCCGATGCTGTCAGTATTCCAAGATATAGCGTGAATTTCGTGGCAATCGCAGCAAACACCCAAACATCTGGCATGTTACTGAACCGTAAAGCTGAATGTGCCGTTGGCGGCATGCCCGTCATCACCAAGCCCGCGCCAATCGATCACGTAAATTCCGCTGCCCATTGACTGCAACGGCACGGCATATTGGGTGACAAAGCCTTTGGCGCCGGACAGGTCCATATCCACGCTATCATGATCCGCGTGGGTCATTGTCAGGCGGGTAAGCCGCATCTTGGCCTTGAATGCGAGGAGCAGTTGTTCCGGGAGTTCTGCAACAATTTCTTCGTTGGCCGGAACGGACGCGCTCAGGGGGGAATGCGCCATGGCTGTTGTGGCCCAAAGCCCGAGCATGCCCGCAAGTAAAATCTGTCTCATGAGTGTTCCTGATTCTTATTGGTTTTCAATATGGCTACACCCTCCAGTCAGTGGAGGGTCAAGCGCTGGAGTTGTGAAATCCAGCCCCATGCTGACAACCAGCGACAATGCGCCGACCACGCAGAAACCGCGAAGGTCTGGCGAAAATTGGGCCCTAGCAGTCAAGCGACCCGTCCGGGCGCCGAGCGAACACCACTGCAGGTCGGCAAGCCGATCAAAAGCGAGTTACACTAAGCCACGAATAAGAGATGCCGCTAACGTCCAAGGCAATGGCGCATGATCGCCTTTTGTGCGTGCAGACGGTTTTCGGCTTCATCAAAAATCACCGAATGCTTGCCATCCATGACGGCGGATGTGGCTTCATCGTCGCGGTGGGCAGGCAGGCAGTGCATGAATAATGCATCGTCCTTTGCCCGAGACATCAGTTCGTCATTGACCTGATATCCACGCAATTGATTGTGGCGACGCTCACGCGCTGATTGCGGATCATGCATGGAAACCCAAGTATCGGTCACCACCAGATCAGCACCCTGCACGGCGATGTCGGGGTTACGTTCAACCCTATAAAGCCCGTCGAGTGCAGGCTCTGGATCAAGCGTTTCTGGGCCAGTAAACACCAAATCAAAGTCGAACTGTTTGGCAGCATGGGCAAAGCTGGCGAAGACGTTATTGCCGTCGCCGGACCAGACGACCTTGCGGCCTTTGATCGGGCCGGAATGTTCCTCGAATGTCATGATGTCGGCCATGATCTGGCACGGATGTGTGCGGTCAGTCAGACCGTTGATCACAGGCACGGTTGCATATTCGGCCATTTCCAAGAGCGTGTCCTCTTCAAAGGTGCGCATCATGATCAGATCAACGTAGCGCGACAAAACGCGCGCCGTGTCGGCGATAGTTTCGCCGTGGCCCAGCTGCATGTCGGCGCCCGACAGGACCATGGTTTCACCACCCATTTGGCGCACGCCCACGTCAAAGCTGATGCGTGTGCGGGTCGATGGTTTTTCAAATATGAGCGCAACCATGTGACCCGCGAGCGGTTGTTCTGCGTCCTTGGTCCCTTTGGGCTGACCTGCGCGGGCGTCTTTCATTGAGCGCGCGTCGTCGATGATGGCACGCAAAGCGGCGGGGTCAGTTTTGTGAATGTCGAGAAAATGGGTCATTGTTGTCTTTCTTGGCGGGTGTCCTTGGGGGCCAGCCCCCAAACCCCCGCCATATTTTAACTCAAGAGAAAGCTATGCGAGGGATTTCGCAGCCTTGTCGAGGCGGGTGACAGCAGCAGCGATATCATCGTCAGTGATGTTAAGCGCAGGCAAAAGCCGGATTACGTTATCGGCAGCGGGCACGGTCAGGACGTTTTGATCATATCCGGCTGCCACGATATCAATGTTGGTGGCCTTGCATTTGAGGCCAAGCATTAGACCAGAGCCGCGCACGGCATCGAACACGTCTGGATTGTCGGCCACAAGGCCTTCGAGCTTTTGGCGCATAAGGCCCGCCTTGCGGTTGACCTCGGCCAAGAAATCATCGTCGGCGATTGTGGTCATCACAGCGTTGCCCACGGCACAAGCCATCGGGTTGCCGCCGTAGGTCGAGCCGTGTGTACCTGCCGTCATGCCAGATGCGGCGCGCTCAGTCGCAAGCACCGCGCCAAGGGGGAAGCCGCCGCCAATACCTTTGGCGACCATCATGATATCGGGCGCAATGCCAGCCCATTCATGCGCAAACAATTTGCCCGTGCGGCCAACACCGCATTGGACCTCGTCCAAGATCAGCAAAATGCCGTGCGCGTCACACAGGTCGCGCAGCCCTTTGAGGCATTGATCAGGCACGGGGCGAATGCCGCCCTCGCCTTGCACAGGTTCAATCATGATCGCGGCAACGGTGTCTGCGCTTGCGGCGGCTGTCAGCGCATCGTGGTCACCAAAATCGAGGTGAATGAAACCAGGGAGCAATGGGCCAAAGCCCTTTGTCATCTTTTCGGATCCGGCGGCCGCGATCCCTGCGGCGGACCGGCCATGGAATGAGCCGGAGAATGTGATGATATCAGTGCGTTCGGGTGTGCCTGCGTCATAGAAATGCTTGCGCGCCATTTTGACGGCCAGCTCGCAGGCCTCAGTGCCGGAGTTGGTGAAAAACACCGTATCGGCAAAGGTTTTGTCGACCAGTTGATCGGCAAGCGCCTGTTGCGCAGGGATGTGGTAGAGGTTGGAGACATGCCAAAGCGCATTTGCCTGCTCGGTCAATGCGGCCACCAATGCAGGATGCGCGTGGCCCAATGAATTGACCGCAATGCCGGCGCCCAGATCGAGAAAACGTCGGCCATCTGCCTCTTCCAGCCAGCTTCCGCTCCCTTTGACGAAGGTCAGAGGAGCACGTGAATAGGTGGGCAAGACGGATGCGATCATGGGATCAACCTTTGCAAATTAAGAAGCCCGTTTGGTGCCAATTCAGGCGGGGCATGTCAACGATGTTATGGGTGAATGATGGACGAGCGAGGACGGCAGACGCAATTAGCGTCGGCGTCGGATCAGGGGTGTGCTGCAATTCATCATGTCATTGACTTACATCAGCGGCCCTGCGAGGGGAAGATGAAATCTGACACTGGCAGAAACGATGAAGCAAAACCCGCCTTTGGCTGTGACACTTATTTTGACTGCGACCGCGTTTATTGCCGGCACCACGCTATTGGCCAAGACCATCGGCACGGGCACGGCCGGTCCGCCGCTGCATCCGCTGCAGATAAGCCATGGGCGATTTTTATTTGCATTTATCGCACTTGGGTCGGCGGCCATTGTGATGCGGCCTACGTTTACGCGGCCCAATCTGCGGTTGCATATCGGGCGCACGATGTTTGGCTGGGGCGGTGTGACGCTGATGTTTGCCGCTGTTGCGTTCATCCCCTTGTCGGATGCCACGGCGATTAGCTTTCTCAACCCTGTGTTTGGGATGTTGCTCGCGATACCGCTGCTTGGCGAACGTGTCGGCCCGTGGCGTTGGTTGGCCGCTGGCATGGCCATGATTGGTGCGGTGATCCTGCTGCGCCCTGGTCCTGCGACATTCGAATTTGCGGCACTTTTGGCGCTTGCGGCGGCGGTTTTAATGGGCTGCGAGCTGATTTTGATCAAAAAGCTGGCAGGCAGGGAACGGCCGTTTCAAATCTTGCTTGTCAACAACGTGCTTGGGCTGGTGATTGCGACGGCGGCGGTGGCGCCTGTGTGGGTGATGCCCACGGGCGCGCAATGGGCTGCACTTGCGGGGATCGGCGTGTTGATGGCAACGGCGCAGACCTGTTTTATCAACGCGATGGCGCGGGCTGATGCCAGCTTTGTCACGCCGTTCAGCTATGTCACGCTCATTTTCGCAGCGATCTATGATCTGCTCATATTTGACGTTTGGCCTGATGCGATTAGCTGGCTTGGCGCGGTCATCATTCTGGCGGGTGCCGCCCTATTGGCGTGGCGAGAGGGGCGGATTAGGACTTGAGCCGGTAGCCGCGGTTCATCCAGTTCCAGCAAATCGACAGCACTATGATGCAGGCAATGCCAACAACCCCAAGGCCGATCCATGGGCTGCTATCGCTGACGCCGATCATCCCGTGGCGCACCCCGTCAATGATATAGAAAAACGGATTGGCATGGCTGAGCGTTTGCAAAAATGCGGGCAAGGCGTCGATCGAATAGAACGTGCCTGACAAAAACGCCAATGGCGTCACGAGAAAGTTAGATATCGCCGATAGCTGGTCAAACTTATTGGCATAGATGCCCGCAATCATGCCCAAACCGCCCATGAGGACAGAGCCTAGGATCACAAATGTCATAACCCAAGCCGGGTTTTGCAGGCCAACGTCCAAAAACAGGATCGAGCCTGTGGCAATCACAACCGCGACCAATGCCCCGCGTGCAACCGCACCCGCAATATAGCCTGTCACCAATTCGGCAGCCGACAGTGGCGGCATTAGCGTATCGACGATATTGCCCTGCACCTTAGCCGAGGCCAGCGATGACGAAGTGTTGGCAAATGCGTTCTGGATCACGGTCATCGTCAAAATTCCAGGGGCAAGGAATGTCATGAACGGCACGCCCATCACATCACCGCGTTGCGGGCCAATCGCGATGGTAAAGATCATCAGGAACAAACCTGCGTTGATCAATGGCGCCATAACCGTTTGCGACCATACATTCATGAAGCGTTTAACCTCGCGCCGCGCGAGGGTCGCAGTGCCAAGCCAGTTGACGCGCCCAAACCGCCGCACGCCCATATCATTGTTGTATTCCATATTCTGCCCTCGCCTTGGTTGATCACCTCATGTCGAATGAGGCCTCATTTTACAAGGCGGGTTAACATGCGATGTCTTCGCCTGACCGCCAAATTTCAATTGCGCGGGCAATAAATGCGTCGATCTGTGAACCTTCGACTGTTTTGGTCTTTGAAAACCGAATGCACCCTTTGCCAACGTTCAATCCCGCCAACATTTCACCCGTTGGATCAATTTTCGCGGCATTGCCAACATACAGGCTGACATAGCCCTTTTGCGCATTCAGGTGGAATACATGCGTGTCACCATCGGCATAGCCAAGCATCTTATGATGAATGTCTTCGGTTAATTCCGGCGCATGGGTCTGAATGATCGCGCGGATAGCGAGCAATGTCGGGCGCCGCCAATCCTCGTCCAATTGCGCGATATAATCGCTTGGCGTGGTTGCTGAATATTGCATCGCTCCCCCATTCTGGCTGATCTGTTCGACCAGATACCCTTATGATAGACTGCTACGTTGGGTCCAATAGGGTGAATAGGCATCAATATAGGCAGCCAAGCAACACGCCACTTCACATCCGCGTTGCGAGTGCATAGTATAGAAAGCTGAAAGATGTGACATGGGCTGTCGTACAGCCGCAAATTCAAAGGAATATCTATGTCTTGGACTGACGAGCGCGTTGAGACGCTCAAAAAGATGTGGGGCGAAGGCCAATCCGCGAGCCAGATCGCCAAAGAATTGGGCGGTGTTACCCGTAATGCCGTGATCGGCAAAGTGCACCGCTTGGGCCTATCAAACCGTGCCGGATCAGGCGGCAATGCTGGCAAAACTGCGGCCAAGGAAAAGGCACCGTCAAAACCGGCCACGCCAAAGCCCGCACCAAAGCCAAAGGCAGCGACCACAACCAAAGCAGCGCCATCGTCAAAGCCGGCCGAGCCTGAAGTTCAGGAGCTCGATGAAAATGGCATTCCGATTTCCGCCGCTCGTCGCGCGATTATCCCCGCTGGTCAGCCGCTGCCGCCGCAGCCTTCCGCGAATGAAATTTCCCCCGAGGCATTGGCGAAAGTCAGTGAAATCGAAAAATCAGCCAAGCGTATCGGCCTGATGGAATTGACCGAGAAAACGTGCAAATGGCCAGTTGGTGACCCTGCAACCGATGACTTTTGGTTCTGCGGTTTGGGCGTGCAACAAGGCAAGCCCTATTGCGAGGCCCATGTTGGCGTGGCGTTCCAGCCAATGTCAGCACGTCGCGATCGTCGCCGCTGACCTGCACCACCTAAGACCAAGCATTTGAAACGGGCCGCTCATTATTGGGCGGCCCGTTTTCTTTTGCGCCGCCCTGCGCATTCACCTAAGCTGAACCAATCAATAAAAAGGACAAACTTCATGGCGCAATTCATCCTCACCTATCACGGCGGCGGACAACCCAGCACACCTGAAGAGGGCAAAGACCACATGGCACGCTACATGGCGTGGATTGGTGGCCTTGATGCCGTGAACCCGCAGCAGCCGCTTAAGGGCACGCAAATGCTTGGTGTGGCACGTGACGGTCATGTGCCGATGATGGGCTACACAATCATCAACGCCGCTGACATGGATGCCGCGATGGCATCAGCCAAAGAATGCCCGTTCCTTGAGATGGAAAACGCATCCATGCAAGTCAGCGAATTGATGGTGATGGGCTAGCCCTTGGCAATCGGGAACAGAGCGCCTAGGTGAGGGCAAACCTCATCTAGGAGCCATTCCATGACCAACACTGCCCTCATCACCGGCGCATCCGTCGGCATCGGCCGCGAATTTGCCCGCTATCACGCAGCCAAAGGCGGCGATTTGATCATCACCGCACGCCGCGCAGACGCACTTGATGCGCTTAAGACCGAACTCGAAACGGCCCACGGCGTCACTGTGACGACAATCGCCCAAGACCTCGGTTCAGCCGATCAGGCCCGCGCGTTATATGCCGCAGTCGGCGGCACGCGCATCGATGTGTTGATCAACAACGCAGGCTTTGGCGGCCACGGAAAATTCATCGAACGTGACCTCGACGCCGACTTGGGCATGATCGACCTGAACGTAAACGCACTTGTTACCCTGTGCCATCTGGTAGGCCGTGACATGGCCGCCCAAGGCTCTGGCCGTATCCTCAACGTGTCCTCCACCGCCAGCTATATGCCCGGCCCGCTGCAGGCGACGTATTTCGCGACCAAGGCGTTTGTGTCCAGCTTTTCCATCGCTCTGGCCGAGGAATTCAAAGGCACTGGCGTGACCGTCACAGCGCTCGAGCCCGGCGGCGTTGAGACCGAATTTTTCGACACCGCCGACCTGCACGGCACCAAACTCGGCGGCTCCAAAGCCACCGCCTCCTCCGTCGCCAAAATCGGCTACGACGCGATGCTGGCCGGCAAATACAACGTGATCAACGAGCGTATGCTCAGCATCCTGCTCAACTGGATCATGCCGTTCATGCCCAACAGGATGAAGCTCAAAATGGTCCGCGATATGCAGACGAAACAGGCCTAACGCAGCCGGAACCTTTTCCGCAGGCCAAGGCCGAGGAAGAAGAGCAAAGGCAGCGCAAGCACAGTTTGCGCTGCCGAAATGACTTGCAGATAGGGCGGCAAGCCAAACAACGCGTCTTTGAGGAATGTCCTGCCAAACCCAAAGAGCGGCAACAGGTTCGAAAAGCTAAGTGAAAGCGACAGGGTCACCGCAGATAGCAACCCTTTCGTCGCCAAGAAGTGGCCGAAAAACGCACCAGCACCAATGACATAAAGCTCGCCCAACGCGCGGGTCGGCTTTGCAATACTCTCACCATAATTCGAAAACACCCCAAACAACCGATAGGGCAACCGCTGCCACCACCCGTCAATCTGCGATGCAAAATGCATTTCGCGGCGAAAGAAGAAATGCTCTTCTTCCGGCATTCCTTGTTTCGCCAATTCATGGCGCAACGATGCACAAGATTCCTTGGCCACTTCCTTTGTCGGGGCATATCCTTTCTTGGGATCGACAACATCCAATAGCTGCTGTTGCTGATCTGGCCAATGCGCAGGCTTGGCCGTTACGACCAATGCTTCGCGAAACTGCGTGCCTTCCAGCACTGGGTAATGGGTCGCAAAATGCGCCTCTCGAAAACTGACAACTTTTGCAAATGCGGCTTCGGTAAAATCTGGCACACAGATTTTACTGCCCTCGCGAAAACCAAACTTTGCATCAATGAATTTCGCAGCGCCTTCGAACGTGGCACCGCTGAAATAGACGTCCTGCGTGAACGTGGCACCGCTGAAATAGGCGTTCTGCGTGAACGTGGCACCGCTGAAATAGGCGTTCTGCGTGAACGTGGCACCGCTG
>CAXHZK010000028.1:0-19818 GCA_964021915.1 uncultured Roseobacteraceae bacterium
CTACGACAAATTGATTAACAGTCAACTGCTCTACCACTGAGCTACGCCGGAACACAGTGGCGATATAGCAATGTGATTTGGGCGCGTCCAGAGGCATTTTCACGAAAACGAACTTTAATTGTTCAACTTGAAAATGGCGTTTTGCGACAGGCATGGTTCGGCCAATACATAGCCTCTTTGATGCAGGTCAATCAGGTGGGCGAATACATTTCTCTCGGCAGCCTGCATCAAGCCGTCAGGCGCATCGACATAAATCTTACGTGTGATATCGAACTTGTTTTTCGGTGCATCTCTAAGGGCATCCAGAATTTGGGATTCTCTTTGGCGGCGGTGGGTGATCAACCAATTGAGCCGCGCCTTAGGGTCTTTGACCGGTGCGCCGTGTCCCGGATAGTAAATACGCGCGTCGAATTGCTTTAGTTTTTCACAAGAGTTCATAAAGTCGGTGAGGTCGCCGTCTGGCGGAGAGACGAGTGAGCTCGCCCAACCCATCACATGGTCGCCCGTGAACATGATGTCCCCGTATGCCAAGCAGATGTGATTTCCGATATGGCCGGGTGTATGAATGACACGCAATTGCCATGCATCGCCTTTGATATTGTCACCGTCTTGCAATTGGTGGTCATAGGCGAAGGCTTTATCAATTCCTTCGCCGCCTCCGATAGGGTCACCATTTTCGAGTTCAGCCATAATTTCGCTGCGCCCGTCGAGATGTGTGCCAAATGCAAAAACAGGCGCGCCGGTTGATTTTGACAAACGCTGCGCGAGAGGGGAATGATCAAGGTGATTATGCGTCACGACAATATGGCTAACCTTACGTGAACCAATTGCGTTTTGTATGGCATTAAGGTGGGCATCACTGTCGGGCCCTGGATCGATTATCGCGATATTTTCACGGCCTAAAATGTAAGTATTCGTTCCCCAATAGGTCATCGGCGATGGATTTGGCGCGAGAATACATTGCAAATCGGGCGCAAGCTGCTGCGTTTTTCCGGCAACGGGGGCAGGGGTCGTCATTTCACCTTTACCTCAGATGTATGCAAGTTAGCGTAGTCATATGTTTTGGCGCTGGTTCAAGAAATATCTTCCACGTGGTCTTTACGGACGTGCTGCATTGATCTTGGTATTGCCAGTGATCATGCTACAACTATTGGTCTCTGTTGTCTTTATCCAGCGCCATTTTGATGGGGTGACAAGGTCAATGACAAGTGCCGTCAGCATTGAAGTGCGTTTCCTACAGCAGATTGCAAATGAATTGGGTGATTTATCCTTAACTATTGCTGCAATGGAAGAAATAGCGCGCCCCCTTGAGATTAACTTCGATTTGCCGGCAACCGATGTGCCTTCGGTAGACAACAAGCGATGGGACGATCTGACGGGCAGGCTTGTAATTGAAACGCTGAGGACAAAAGTCGATAATATAGTCGGCGTTTCTTTGATGAACCGCCACCTGGTTCGAATTTGGATCCGAACAGACTATGGTCCAATGCGACTTGAATTTAACCGCGCAAGGGTTTCCGCGTCCAATCCTCACCAACTATTGGTTATCATGGTTGTCATTGGTGCCTTTATGACCGCAATTGCATATTTCTTTTTGCGTAATCAGCTTAGGCCCATCAAACGGATGGCGCGCGCTGCTGCGGAATTCGGTAGGGGGCGAGTTGTACCCTTCACGCCAACAGGTGCGATTGAAGTGCGTGCGGCAGGTACGGCATTTCTTGATATGCGTAATCGCATTGAGCGCCAGTCTCAAAGCAGGACAATGATGCTGTCTGGTGTGAGTCATGACCTTAGAACACCACTGACAAGGCTTCGCCTTGGCCTTTCTATGTTGGAGGGGGAAGACGTTGCTGAAATGGAACGTGATGTCGCTGATATGGAGCGATTGCTCGATGGGTTTTTAGCATTTGCGCGTGACAATACATTGGACACCTTGCAACTGACTGATCCTCGCGATGTGCTAGCGGCAGTTATTCAAGACGCGCACCGTATGAAACAGCCTGTCGTTCTGTCTCACCAAACAGGCCCAATCATCGAGTCGAATTTGCGACCTGCGGCAATTAGACGAGCGCTGGAAAATCTGATTGGTAACGCGTTACGGTATGGAACGGTGGCTCATGTCGCATTAACAATTACGGATCGTACAATTCGATACACTGTGGAAGATGACGGTCCCGGAATTGCGCCCGAAGATCGAGAGGCGGCAGTCAGCCCATTTGTGCGATTAGACCCCGCCCGCAATCAAAACGCAGGGGGAGGCGTTGGTTTAGGGTTGGCGATTGTAACTGATATTGCCCGTAGTCATGGTGGCGTACTCCGGCTAGATAAGAGCGAAAGCCTCGGTGGATTAAGGGCCGACTTGATAATTGCGCGTTAGATCCGGGTCAAAACTGGCTGCCTCTAGAGAAGCGCCGCAGCGATTACTCGCCCTTCATATCGACGGCAAGAACTTCGTGCTGCGACAAGTTTGGTAGACTTTTCGGGACGATCAAAACCTGCCTTTGAACCGCTGGAATTGAAGGAGCCCATTTGAGCGGCCGCAGGTGGTTTCAGGCTAGCGCATAGGCATCCATTGGCCCAGATGATTTCATGTTGGTCGAACATCAACTGCGCGACTTCTATGAAATCGCTCTCACAGCGGGCAATGGTTTGTCCGTTTTCTAGAAATTGCGCAGTAACCAACGTTTCGTCAGCACCGAGATATAGTTCGGACAGTGCGCCGCTAATAAGGAGACTTTGGCCAGGCGTAACAACAAGGTCTTTGTAGATACCCAAAATATCGGCGCTCAATTTTAGAGGTGCAAACGGTCCTTTAGACGGGACAATGTCATTTTTTATCCATCGTACAGTCTGATAGCCGTGATCCCTTGTGATGACGCGGTCACCTAACTTTATGTCTGCAATTGGGATTTCGCCATTTTCCGTTTTTATGAGCGTATCAATGGCCAGATATGAGGCTCTTTCGTTTAAGTCATCGTTCGGTATGTATTTATTAAACTGGTATGCAAAATCAGGGTTGAGAGGGCTGATTGTACAAACGGCGACTGGTGTTTCATCTAATCCAACCAGCGCAGATGCATCGCCGGTTGCGCATTGGAGGATATCCAATACCCTGACTTGTGATCCAGATTTAAAAAGTTGATTATCGAGTGTAATTTCTTCGCCCAAAACAAGTGCGCCATCAACCTTGCTGACGCGAATTACAAATATTTCCGCGTGCTCCTGAACGACAATGCTCTCGATGCCACCGTTTTCATCTGTCAGGCCAGTCAAATGATAGAGGTTATTGATTAACATTGACCCTGGCCTGTGTATGCTACATTGCGACTATAGAGCGAGTTTAGAAATAGCGACAGTTAGTTGAAGAAACTGTTCTAAAAACCACCTTTAGAAATACATCCGAAAATTTTGAATTTGATTATCGATCTTTTGGTTCTGTCCTCAATGTGAAAATGCTAAAAATTGCTTAGCATCACCACTTTGTGAAAAATATTTTTGCAAGTTGTTTCCATATTCAGTTCACAAAACACCATAGGCCTTGACATATTACGTGAAAAATCAGACAAGCCGCCATCCCGACAAATGACTTGTTGTGGACGATTTAAAATGACGCCCAAAAGGGCGCGCTGTCCAAAGGTACCAAACACCTGTTAAATCAGGGGCCTCAGCTGACGCGGAAGACAAAGGAATAACCCATGTTTGCGGTTCTTAAGACCGGCGGCAAGCAGTATAAAGTGGCCTCAGGCGACGTACTGCGCGTAGAGAAGCTGAATGCTTCTGCTGGCGAAACAATTCAATTCAATGACATCTTGATGGTTGGCAACACTGTTGGCGCACCATTGGTTGAAGGTGCTGGCGTTCAAGCCGAAGTGATCGACCAGATCAAAGGCGAAAAGACAATTAACTTTGTTAAGCGTCGTCGTAAGCACTCTTCTGCACGTAAAAAGGGCCACCGTCAGCAACTGACACTGGTTCGCATTGGCGACATCCTTGAAAAAGGTGCTGAAAAATCGGGCGTTAAGGCTGCATTGTCTGGTGCTGGCGTATCATACGCAGCGGCACTAGGTGCACCAACATCTAAGAAGGCAGCCGCCGCAGCAGAACGTGCATCACAACCTAAAAAGGCAGCAGCTCCTAAAAAGGCAGCAGCACCTAAGGCCGCGCCAAAGGCAAAAGCCGCAGACGGCGCCGATGATCTGACGAAGATCAGCGGTGTTGGTCCCGTGATCGTTAAGAAGCTGCACGCACTGGATGTGACAACATTCGCGCAAATCGCAGCATGGACACCAGAAGATGTAGCTGACATGGACGAAAAACTGTCCTTTAAAGGCCGCATCGATCGTGATAACTGGCTTGAGCAAGCTGCAGAGCTGGCTAAAGGCTAAGGAGAGACCAAATGGCACATAAAAAAGCAGGCGGTTCATCCCGTAACGGACGCGACTCAGCTGGTCGTCGTCTTGGCGTTAAGAAATACGGTGGCGAAGCTGTCATCCCGGGCAACATCATCATGCGCCAGCGTGGCACAAAGATGTTTCCAGGCATGAACGTTGGCATGGGCAAAGATCACACGATCTTTGCAACTGTTGAAGGCAACGTCCAGTTCCACAAGGGCCTGAAAGGCCGCACCTTTATTTCGGTTCTTCCAGTTGCGGAGGCCGCTGAATAAGCCGATAACCTAAGGTTAGAAATTTAGGGGGGATCGGTGCAAACCGGTCCCCCTTTTTCGTTTGAATTTTTCAGCATTCTATTTGAGGCAAGCAAGCCGGTTTCTCAGGGAGAGGTAACCATGAAGCATGAAACTGTAGCTACACAATCTACTATTGTCGCAGAGCGTTTTGTCATGCGTCCGGTGCAGAAATCTGATTCTGGCCTTATTGCGATGTATGCATCCGATGAACGGGTTGCTCGCGGCACCCGCCATATTCCCCACCCACTGCCGCCGGGCGCTGTAGATGCGATGATTGCGCGTGCCAATGTCAACAATAAGGAAGAGGATATTTGGGTCATTGACGGATCTGCGCATAACCATGCGGAGGTGCTCGGCCTGATCACGCTAAAACGCATGGATCGTGACCAGTCCGAATTTTTCGGGTGGGTGGCCCCAGCGTTTTGGAACACAGGTATCGCGGCCCAAGCCGTCCAAGCCTTGATTGATGCCAACCCACACGGCGCGGATCGTCTGTTTGCAGAAGTGTTTCAAGACAATCCCACATCGGCGCGTGTGCTTACCAATTGCGGTTTCGACTATCTGGGCGATGCAGAGGCATTTTCAGTGGCTCGCGATGCGACAGTTGCGACTTGGACTTACACCATAAAGACCCGCAAATGACTGTTCCTGTGATCAGAACGGCGCGGCTTTCGCTGCGGCCTGTGACGTCAATCGACATCGACGCGATAGCGGCTGGTTTGAAGGATTGGGATGTCGTGCAATGGCTCACATCTGTTCCATTCCCTTATGCTCGCAAAGACGCAGCTGATTTCGTGGCGCAGATTGGGCCCGATCAGGAATATTGGGCCATTGATGCAGGCGAAGGGATGATTGGTGCGATAAGCCTCAAGCCCGACCTTGGTTATTGGTTAGCGGCAACATATCATGGGCAACACGTTATGTCAGAAGCCACTAACGCATTGATAAATTGGCATTTTAGTCGCAGCGATCAGGATGTGATATCCGGCCATTTTCCCGCAAATCATGCTTCTAGAAGGGTTCTGCAAAAGCTTGGGTTTGTTGATTCTGAATGTGTGAATGAGTTGCAAGTAGCCACGCAAGAACTGGTAAGTGTCCAGAAAATGCGCTTAACACATACAGCGTGGGTCTTACAAAATGCCCCAACTTAGCTATCGCGACTTAAATGAAACCGATCTGGATGCAATCCACGCGATTGGATCGCATTGGAGTGTTGTCCGTCAGCTCGGTAGTTGGCCTTGGCCGCCAGATCGCGCATTTACGCAAAGCAGGTGCAAACCATATGAGGGCAGCGGCTTTGTTTGGGCAATCTGCCTTGATGGAACTGTCTGTGGGTCTGTTGCGGTCACTGGCCGTGAATTGGGATATGCGTTGGATCCTTCGGTCGCGAACCAAGGGATAATGTCCCAAGCAACGCATCATGCCGTTGAACACGCATTTTCGACGATGGATATTCCCTGCCTAAATGCCGGTATCTGGTTTGATAATGCGCCATCGCGGCGTGTGTTGGTCAAGCTTGGGTTTCAACACTGGCAATCGCGGTTTGAACATGCGCTTGCACGCGGATTTCCTGTGCAAAGCCATTATTTCCGTCTTCAGCGTGCTGATTGGACGGCTTGAAGCAAGCGGCGCGATAGACTATCGCAAGCGCAACCAATTGAAAGCAATCTGATGAAATTCCTCGATCTTGCCAAAGTCTATATTCGGTCCGGCGCCGGCGGGAACGGCTGTATCTCTTTTCGGCGCGAAAAGTTCATTGAATATGGCGGCCCAGACGGTGGCGATGGTGGCCGTGGTGGCGACGTGGTTGTTGAGGCGGTTGAGGGTTTGAATACGCTGATCGATTTCCGTTATCAGCAGCACTTCTTTGCCCAGAACGGCCAAGCGGGCATGGGCAGCCAACGAACCGGTAAAGACGGTGAGGACAAGGTCCTGCGTGTACCCGTAGGCACCGAAATCCTTGATGAGGATGAAGAAACTGTTATCGCGGATATGACCGAAGTCGGCCAACGCGTCATTATTGCCAAGGGCGGGAATGGCGGTTGGGGTAACTTGCACTTCAAATCGGCGACAAATCAGGCGCCGCGTCGCTCCAATCCCGGTCAGGATGAAATTGAGCGGACAATCTGGCTGCGGCTAAAGCTGATTGCCGATGTCGGCCTGTTGGGGATGCCCAACGCCGGAAAATCCACATTCCTTGCCGCCACTTCCAACGCCAGACCAAAAGTAGCCGATTATCCGTTCACGACGCTTGTACCGAACTTGGGCGTTGTTGGAATCGATGAGGTTGAATTTGTTGTCGCGGATATTCCGGGGTTAATTGAGGGCGCAAGCGAAGGCCGTGGTCTTGGCGACCTGTTTCTTGGGCACGTCGAACGCTGTGCTGTTTTGCTTCACCTGATTGATGGTGCTTCGGGGGACCCAATTCAGGATTACAAGACGATTATCGGCGAAGTCGAAGCCTATGGCGATATTCTCGCCGACAAAAACCGTGTCACAGTCTTGAACAAGATTGACGCGCTCGACGATGAAGAACGCCAGTTTATCAAAGACGAGCTAGAGGCCGCAGGGGCCACAAACGTTTATTTGATGTCAGGCGTTAGCCGCGAGGGCGTACAGGACGTGCTGCGTGCACTTCGATCCGAAATTGATGATGATCGGTTAAGACATCGTAAAGCTGAAGAACAAATTAAAGACGAGGCGCCATGGCAACCCTAGCCAATGCAAAGCGGATTGTCGTTAAAATCGGCTCGGCATTGCTGGTCGACGGACGTGGCAAGTTAAAGCAAGAGTGGCTCCAATCTCTTGCCTCCGATGTCGCGTTGCTTAAGGGGCGGGGCACTGACGTTGTTTTGGTTTCATCGGGGTCGATTGCGCTTGGGCGCGGCGTGCTCGGGCTAGAATCAGGTTCATTACCTCTAGAACAATCCCAAGCTGCTGCTGCGGTGGGTCAAATTCAGCTTGCTGGCGCATATCAAGATGCATTGGCCCCGTATGGTATCAAAGCGGCGCAGGTTCTTGTCACGCTTGAGGATTCCGAAAACCGCCGGCGGTATTTGAACTCCAGAGCCACGTTTGAAACGTTGCTGGGGCTCGGCGTCACCCCGATTGTGAATGAGAATGACACAATCGCCACTGATGAAATTCGCTATGGTGATAATGACCGCCTTGCTGCTCAGGTTGCTGTGACGGTTGGCGCTGATTGCCTTGTCCTATTGTCGGATGTTGATGGGCTATACACGTCAAATCCAAACATGAATAATGATGCGCAACACATTGATTTGGTGGAAAAAGTAAGCGCCGAAACGGAATCAATGGCTGGCGATGCGATCTCTGGCCTGTCCAAGGGCGGGATGCGCACCAAAATTCTCGCCGCGAGGATAGCAACCGAATCCGGGTGCAGCATGGCGATTGCCTCAGGCACCGAATTGAATGCGCTTCATCAGCTATTGGAGGGCGGTAGGGCGACATGGTTTGCACCGCAAACCGACCCCCAGACAGCCCGTAAACGGTGGATTGCAACAATGAAGCCGAGGGGCTCATTTTTGCTCGACATTGGCGCAGCAAAGGCACTTTCGTCTGGAAATAGCCTGTTGCCCGCTGGTGTTGTTGGCGTTGAGGGTGAATTCGGGCGGGGTGAGCCCGTCGAAATCCGCAACCAGAATGGAACTGCGATCGGTCTTGGATTGACGCGATATACAAGTGCTGAAACGCTGCAAATTAAAGGGCGGCGTTCGGCTGAAATTGCTGAACTATTGGGGTATGACGGGCGCGCCGCTCTTATACACCGTGATGATTTGGTTTTCTTAGGTGGTGAAAATGGTCGATGACATGATGCAAACTATTGGTGAAGGTGCCCGCGCGGCAGCGATTGAACTCGCGGTTGCTTCGGCTGATGCCAAACGTCTCGCGCTAGAGATTGCAGCAAAAACGCTCTGGTCGCAGCGGTCTGAAATTATAGCCGCAAATGCGCAAGATCTTGATTTTGGCGCTGAGAAGGGCTTGTCGCCTGCGATGATGGATCGGCTCATGCTCAATGAGGAACGTATTCAGTCGATTTATGACGGGCTGTGTGCTGTTGCCGCGCAAGATGATCCTGTCGGTCAAGTGGCTGAGGAATGGGATCGCCCTAACGGTCTGCATATTCAAAAAGTGCGAACGCCAATCGGCGTGATCGGCGTAATTTACGAAAGCCGCCCGAACGTGACTGCAGATGCAGGTGCACTATGCCTGAAATCGGGCAACGCCGTTATTTTGCGCGGTGGTTCCGAGAGTTTTCATTCGTCGCAGGCTATCCATAAATGTTTGGTTGAAGGGTTAAAGCAAGCAGGCTTGCCAGAAGCCGCAATTCAGTTGGTGCCGACGCGCGATCGGGCTGCTGTGACTGCCATGCTAAAGGCGGTTGAGCATATTGATGTCATCGTGCCACGCGGCGGCAAGGGGCTGGTCGGCCTTGTGCAAAGCGAAGCGAGGGTGCCTGTTTTCGCTCACCTTGAGGGCATTTGCCACGTTTACGTGGACGCGAGCGCCGATGTGAAAAAAGCGACTGACATTATATTAAACGCAAAAACCCGTCGAACCGGCATTTGTGGCGCTGCGGAATGCCTATTGCTGGATCAAAGTTTTGTAGATCAACATGGTGAAAGCATTGTGCGGCAATTGATTGACGCAGGTGTTGAGGTCCGCGCAGACGGGGCGCTGTCCGGGATTAACGGCACCAAAGAAGCAACGGCAGCCGATTTTGGCAAAGAGTTTCTCGATATGATCATTGCTGCGAAAGTTGTTGATGGTGTTTCGGGAGCGATCAGCCATATTCGTAGCTTTGGCAGTAACCACACCGACGCGATTGTTGCAGAGGATGATGACGTCGCGAACACGTTTTTCCACCAGCTCGATAGTGCGATCCTTATGCGGAACGCATCCACTCAATTCGCAGATGGCGGCGAATTTGGCATGGGCGCAGAGATTGGAATCGCGACTGGGAAATTACATGCACGTGGTCCTGTTGGGGCGATGCAGCTCACCAGCTTTAAATATCTTGTGACTGGCGACGGCACAGTGCGTGGCTGATCAATAGCGCAATAGAAACGTATCGTTAGTTTCTGTCCATTTGGCAGTTTTTGCCGCATCGGCCAAGTGCTGTGCCAGCAAGGCGAATTGAACGTCTGCGGCCCTTCTATTGGTATGGGCAGCCGGATCGCCAAGCGAATTCCAGAGCTCCGTTACAAAGCTAAACCGTGACCCAATGGCCTCAAATACCCAGCTACCTTGGGTTCTATCGACCTTGATTTCACCGCCAAGAGGCATGGCATTTTCGATACATATGAGCGTTAGGAAAGCCATCCGGACATCAGCACGTGGGACACTGCCCTCAACCCGCCAAGTGAATTTGATACGGCCGTTAACATTGATGTCGGCCAGTGTGGAATTGCATTCCATCTGCGTCATGACCTGATCCGGTCCTGCCGACCCAAATGCGACGCGGAAAAACTTTATACGTGCTTTTGCGCTTTCTACGCTTTCCTTGATCAGCTCCATTTCGGGGCCGGAACCATTGCCTGACAATTCTAGCAGCTCTACACCATTGCCTATCGCGCCCAGAGGGCTGATAAGATCATGACAAATCCGAGATGCGATCAAGTAAGTTAGGTCGTTTGCCATGTTTGATTTCCAGTCCAAGAAAGGGGCGGCGAATGGATATGAATGCGATTTTGACGCCAGGTACGTTGGTTATGCATCCCCAATATCGAGAGTGGGGCATAGGGCAAATCCAATCGCAAATTGGCGGTAAAGTCACAGTAAATTTTCCCAATGCCGGCAAAGTTGTCATTGATTGCCGCCACGTTTCGTTAGAACTTGCCCACTCATAAAAGTTATCATTTTACGCTGCAGTGATCTTAAACCTATCTTATAATTTACTGACAAATGGTTAATAATGGCGGAGAACCCATTGAATTCCGGTAAGAACACAAACAACTTTGTCACTCGGCTTGCCGTGGGGCAAGACGATCTAGGTGCGGTGCAACGTCTGCGCTATAATGTGTTCGTTGAAGAACTGGGCGCTGCTGGCAGCGGTATTGATCATAACACGCGGCAAGAAAAAGATCGGTTTGACAAACATGCCGAACATTTAATGTTGTTGGACCTGTCGCGCCCCAAAGATGATCAATTGGTTGGTGTTTACCGACTGCTCGACGAGAAATCATCTATCGAGACAAACGGCTTTTATTCCCAATCAGAATTTGATCTTGGTCCGTTGGTATTATCTGGAAAACGATTGCTAGAGGCGGGAAGATCGTGTTTGCACGCCGATTATCGCAATGGGCCTGCGTTGCATCACCTTTGGTCTGCTTTAGCTCGTTATGTGCTTGATAATGAATATGAGGTACTTTTTGGTGTCGCATCTTATCCGACCTCTGACATTGAAAAAATTGCAGGATCTCTGACCTACCTTTCGCAACATTATTTGGCGGCTCCTGAATTGCTTGTCCAATCGAAGGACACGCAGTTTTTGGCCCCGACGTGCCAAACTGATAGGCTTGCGGCAATGCGCCAAACACCCGCGCTTATCAAAGCATACCTTCGTTTAGGGGGGCGGATAGGCCAGGGCGCATATATTGATCGGGAATTCGGAACAATTGATGTCTGTATGATATTGGATGTGACTGCGCTGACCGACGACACGATACAAAACTTTCGATTAGGGGCTTGAATTGACCACGTGGAACGACGGCCATGATCCGGAACATCTAAAATTAAATACTGCTGGTTGGTGCAGGGCAGTTATTCGTGCCTTGCCACTGGCAATATTAGTGTTTGGCGGTCTTTTGGTCTTGCTGCTCATTCGGATGATCGAACGCCCATTTTTCGGCCTTCGGCGGCCAGTGACACCTTATATCACTCAGTTTGTTTGCCGTGGATCATTCGCCATTCTTGGGATCGGATATGCAATAGAAGGCACGCCGATGCGTGGCGCAGGAGCGGTTGTTGCCAATCATTCGTCTTGGTTGGACATTTTTGCACTAAACGCGGGAAAACGGATCTACTTTGTGTCCAAGTCCGAGGTCGCAGGCTGGCCCGGCATTGGCTGGCTCGCACGGGCAACTGGCACGGTATTTATCAAGCGTGATCGCGGCGAAGCCACCAAGCAAATAACGGTTTTCAAGGACCGTCTATCTGCGGGGCATAAATTGTTGTTTTTTCCGGAAGGCACATCAACTGACGGCCGACAGGTTCTTGACTTCAAACCGACACTCTTTGCGGCGTTTTTTGATCCAGCACTTGCTGATACAATGAAAATACAACCTGTAACGCTAGTGTATCGCGCGCCTCAAGATGAGGATGCGCGTTTTTATGGCTGGTGGGGCGATATGGATTTTGCGCCGCATTTAATTGCAACGCTTGGCGCCCGCAGGCAAGGTAGCGTGACTGTCGTGTATCACCAACCCGTTAAATTGACCGACTTTGATAACCGTAAAAAGCTGGCTAAAGCCTGCGAAACGACCGTGCGCGACGGGTTGATTAGCCGATTGCCTGTGACAACGCCTTAAGCGCGACATTAGGGTTTTCAGAGTTCCAAATCTCCTCGCCAATACCAAAGAAATCGGTGTGTGGTGCAAGTTGGGTCATCAGCTCGGCATCAAGGTCACCCTCGGCGACAACAGGCACTTCGATCATCTGTGACCACCATTGAAACAGATCAAGCGGCGCGTGCCGGCCATCCCCAAGCGCGGTTTGACCAACAGGGCCGAATGCGACGTAATCCGCACCAAGCTCGCCCGCAGTCATGCCATCGTGACTGCTATTTCCGCAAAATGTCCCGACAATTGCATCTTCACCCAAATCCTTGCGCACCTGCCGAACAGACCGCGCCGCATCCGTAAGATGCACACCATCAAGGCCAAGGCGGGTCACAAGCTGGACATGGCTTTCAATGACGAGTGCAACGTCTCTCGCATCTGTGACAGCACGAAGCGTATCGGCCGCTCTTGCGATGTGGTCTTCGTCGCGGCTTGCCATGGCGAGCCTGAAGCATGCAATTTGATGTGCATCTAGGCACGCTGCCAACTGATCAGGAAATGCGATCAGTTCAATTTCTGGCGGGCTGATCAGATAGATCTGTGGCTGTTGTGCTGCATCGTTTGCCATCTTTTTGGCCCTCATATTCACGGTTCTGCGCCGCTATAGCGGTGATTTTGGTGATTGGCTACTTCGGAGGCAGGGTTTTTACGTATTCCAATGCAAGTGCGACGATTTGCAATAATCGGGCTTCATCGGCCAGAACATCTCCGGACACATCGACCATGCCGCCCATTTTGCGCCCTGTAAAGCTAAGGGGTTCAATTCCGGCAAGCTCAATTGCGGCTGCTTCGGCTGCTTTGCCAACACGGGCCATGCCGCCACCTGCATGAACGCCGCAAACCATATGGCCATTGTGCATAAAACATAGTCCGCCAAACATTTTGCGCTCGGTGAAATTATCGTCGGTGCCCAAGGCCTCACGCATCAATGCGGCATATCCATCATCGTAAGGCATTTCGCGCTCCCTTGCGTGTTGATTTGGACAAGCGTATCACGCGGCAATCACCAAAAGGAAGCCTGATGCCTACCGAAAAGCAGCAACCGACATTCATCCTGATCCGGCCCCAAATGGGGGAAAACATTGGTGCCGCAGCGCGGGCGATGTGGAATTTCGGCCTTGATCGGATGCGGATCACAAATCCGCGTGACGGTTGGCCCAATCAGCGTGCTGTCGCTATGGCAAGTGGGGCGGGGCGTTTGTTGGATGAAGCCCAGATTTTTGACACTACAGATGAGGCAATTTCCGATTGCACGTTTGTATACGCAACGACGGCGCGTGATCGTGACCTGACCAAACCAGTCCTGACCCCCGAGGCCGCGATGAAAGATGCGCATAGCCGCATCGCACAAGGTCAAAAAGTTGCCGTTCTCTTTGGTCCTGAACGGGCAGGGCTGGAGAATGATGACATTGTGCGGGCAAATGCCTTGGTTTCTGTTCCTGTCAATCCAGAATTTGCCTCGCTCAATCTTGGGCAATGCGTGTTATTGACGGCCTATGAATGGCAGCGTGCTACGTCAGAGGCGATAGAGTATCGCGTTACACATCAGGGCGATTTGGCAGAACAAAAGGATATTGCAGCCTTAGCAGCGCATTACGAAGAACGCCTGGAAGAGGCCGGATTTTTCTACCCGACTGCAAAAGCAGCCCATATGAAGCAGAACCTCAGGAACCTATGGTCACGCTTGCCACTGACCAAAGCAGATGCGCAGATGTTACATGGCATGATGCGCCAGCTGGTGCGTTGGAAATCGCAGGACTAAAGTAGTCAATTGGTCGCGCTTGCCCTTGGCCAGTTGCAAACCTAGATTGCCTATCAAGAGCAGGAGACCACGCGAATGGCAAACAAACAGCGCAGCATTTTTGAAGAGGTTGGCACCACGCAAAAGCAGGTCGCAGCCCCCGGAGCGATTGATCAGGGCGGGCAGGGCGCACGAGGTGCAATTCGCGTCTGGCTGATGGTTCTATTTGGGCTTGTTGGTGTCATGATCCTTGTGGGCGGATTGACCCGATTGACCGATAGCGGTCTGTCGATCACCGAATGGGCGCCGATTGCCGGTGCTGTGCCGCCGACGTCAGAAACGGCTTGGAATGAGGCGTTTGAGAAATACAAGGCGATCCCCGAATATCAGTTGCAAAACAAAGGTATGTCGCTGACCGAATTCAAGGCCATTTACTGGTGGGAATGGGGTCATCGGCAACTGGGCCGTGTAATCGGGTTGGTCTGGGGAATTGGTTTTGCGTATTTCGCAATCCGCCGCCAAATCCCAAAGGGATGGACGCCAAGACTGTTGTTTTTAGGTGGGCTAGGCGGTTTGCAAGGGGCAATTGGTTGGTGGATGGTGTCATCGGGTTTGCGCGAGGGCATGCTCGACGTTGCATCATATCGTCTCGCAATCCATCTCGGGCTCGCCTTTGTTATTTTTGGGTTTATTGCATGGTATATGCTGCGACTTTCGCGCCGCGAGGCGGATCTTTTGCAGGCTCGCAGGCTGGCTGATTTGCCTCTGATGAGGATGACGACATTGTTGGCGGCGTTGGCCGCGGTGCAGATCATCCTTGGTGCGCTGGTTGCAGGTATTGATGCAGGTCGTAATTACACCGATTGGCCGTTGATGGCGGGTGGGTTCCTGCCGCCGGATCCATTGGCGATCGAGCCGATGTGGCGCAATTTCTTTGAGAATGATGGCTTGGTTCAATTCATGCACCGAATGGCTGGGTATTTGCTGTTTGGGTTTGGTTTTTATGTTTGGTCACAGGCCCGCAAATCTGCGAACGTCACCACACGGTTTGCGTTCAATGCCATGCTTGCCGTTATGTGTTTGCAGGTGCTGATTGGCATCATAACGGTGATGTATTCGGCCCCATGGAACATTGCGATTACGCACCAGCTTGGCGCTGTCGTGCTTTGGGTGCTTATCTTGCGTGCGCGTTTCTTGGCGCAATACCCGCTCCCACAATCCGTACGAGGTTAAAATGACTGCATATGAAGACCTGATTGCGTATCAGCGGGAAACAGAAGCACTGGGACAAGTTGCTGGGCGGCTTGGGTGGGATCAAGAAACGATGATGCCGTCTGGCGCTGCACCGCAAAGGGCAGAAGAACACGCGGCGATGGCCAATGTTTTACATGCGCGGCGCATTGATCCGCGTGTCGGTGACTGGTTGGCCAAGGCTGAGGCACATGACGATGTCTCCGCGGCAAATCTGCGGCACATTCAACGTAGCTATGAACGGACCAAAAAAGTGCCGGCCAGTTTGGCAGCTGCCTTGGCACGGAAAACATCACTCGCACACCGTGTGTGGGCGCAAGCCCGCGAGGATGAAGATGTGGCAAGCTATCTTCCGGTTCTAGAAGAAGTGGTTGCCTTGCGAAAAGAAGAGGCCGCTGCATTGGCGCAGGGTGGAGATCTATATGATGCTCTGCTTGACGATTATGAACCCGGTGCCAGCGGAGCAGAGATCGCAGCAATGTTTGATGCCCTCAGGCCAAGGTTGGTCGCACTGAGAGCAGCATGTCTCGGGTCAGAACCCCCTGCAAAATTAACAGGGTCATTTGATGAGGCGGCGCAGCTGGCGTTGTCTCAAAAGCTCGCGACAGCGTTTGGATATGATCTCAACAAGGGCCGCATCGATAAAGCTGTGCATCCGTTTTCCAGCGGTTCGGGTATCGATGTGCGCATTACTACCCGCACAAACGAGGCTGATCCCTTCAATTGTTTTTATTCCACGATCCATGAAGTTGGTCATGCTTGTTATGAGCAAAATATTGACCACGCCTATCTCTTGTCTCCGCTGGGCAATGGCGTATCGATGGGTGTGCATGAAAGCCAAAGCCGCATCTATGAAAACCAACTCGGGCGTAGCCGCGCGTTTACAGGATGGCTATATGGTCAAATGCGCGATGCGTTCGGTGACTTTGGCATTGCAAACGAGGATGCGTTTTATGCCTGCGTCAACCGCGTAAACGACGGGTTTATCCGCACCGAAGCTGATGAGGTGCAATATAACCTCCACGTCATGTTGCGGTTTGATCTTGAACGCGCGCTGATGGCGGGTGAACTTCAGGTTCATGATCTGGAGGCTGCATGGAACGATCGGTTTGCATCAGATTTTGGCTATGCAGTAGACCGCCCATCAAATGGTGTTTTGCAGGATGTTCATTGGTCCGAAGGCCTCATCGGTTATTTCCCGACCTACAGTCTGGGCAATGTTTATGCAGGTTGCCTGAATGAGGCGATGCGCAAAGACGTGACAGGTATTGATGACGAGTTGGCGCAAGGCAAGACAACAAAGGCAACCAATTGGCTCTGTGAGAACGTCCAACAGCATGGCGGGCTATATGCGCCTAAGGTGCTGATTGAACGGGCTGCAGGGCAGTTAGCCTCCGAAGCACCGCTATTGGTCTATCTCGAGACCAAATTTAGGGACATTTACAAGCTTTGAGAGCGCCGGGGCCAGCCCCGGACCCCGCCATATTTTTGCTCAAGAGAAACCTAGTCTGTCCAGTTTGGATCACGTTTTTCCAAAAATGCATTGATGCCTTCATCCGTATCGGGATTGGCCATGTTTTCGACCATCACGTCCCCCGTGAAGGCATATGCGTCAGCCGTTGTCATTTGCGATTGGGCATAGAACGCTGACTTTCCAATTTTGACAGCACTTGAGAGCTTGGCCGCGATTGTGAGGGCGAGAGATCTGGTCTCATCGGCCAAAGCATCGGGTTCAACTGATCGGTTGATAAGGCCTAAAGATAAGGCCTCTGATGCTGGAATAAAGCGACCGGTGGTCAACATTTCAAATGCGGCTTTACGGCCAATGTTGCGGGTTAGGGCCACCATTGGCGTTGAGCAAAATAGTCCGATATTGACGCCGTTCACGCCAAATTTTGTTGTATTGGCAGCAACGGCCAGATCACAAGTCGCTACCAGTTGGCAGCCAGCTGCCGTTGCGATGCCATGGACCTGCGCGATAACGGGCTGAGGCATGGATTGGATACGCGCCATCATAGCGGCGCAGCGATCAAATAGATCTTTGAGTGAGGCTGCGCCATTATCGGGTTCTTGCCGCTTGGATTGCATTTCCTTGAGATTATGACCTGCGCAAAATGCCTTGCCTTCGCCAGAGAGGATGATGACGCGGATGTCGGCATCATCAGCTAAACCATCAAGGGAATTATGAAGGGTCGCAATCATATCATCGCTCAGAGCATTGAGGCGTTCTGGCGATGTGAGCGTGATGTGGGCGATGTGTTCGGATTTCTCAATTTTTAGCAGGCTCATTGCTTGCCCCTTTTTGTGATTTGATAAAAGACTAGGGCAGGACAGCGTCGGAGGAAAGACATGGATCAGATCAAGATGACAGCCGAACAGCTGCAAGCGTTTTTGGTCGAGGAATTTCCCCAGGTTCACGCCGATTTCGAGGTCTTAAAGGTCACCGACGACGGCGTGCGCGTCCGACTGGTCGTGAATGATGGCCATCTGCGACCCGGTGGAACGGTTTCAGGCCCTACGATGTTTGCATTGGCCGATGTAGGTATGTATTTGGCGACGTTGTCGCGCATAGGGCCGCAGGCGCTGGCCGTCACCACCAATTGTAGTATTGATTTCATGCGCAAGCCAGCCGCGGGCGTTGATTTATATTGCGACGTGAGGTTGCTGAAACTTGGTCGGGCTTTGGCCGTTGGTGATTGCTTGATTTACAGTACTGGTGTGGATGCGCCCGTCGCACGCGCATCGTTGACCTATGCAATACCGCCAAAGTGATGGGGTATTTTAATACCTAATTTGTAAGTAATTGTTTTTGAACGATTTAATTGGGTAAATAGTGATTGAACCGTGCGTGTAGCTGTTTATAAGCCACCTATCGAAATGACGGGCCAGGCTATGGCCCCATAAATGACGGATACGTTATGAAAACCTTTACCGCGACACCTGCGGATATCGACAAGAAATGGTTTGTGATCGACGCTGAAGGCGTTGTTCTCGGTCGTCTTGCTTCGATCATCGCAATGCGCTTGCGTGGCAAGCACAAAGCCTCTTTCACGCCGCACATGGACATGGGCGACAACATAATCGTGATCAACTGCGAAAAAGTGCAGATGACCGGTAAGAAGCGTGAAGAGAAGTATTACTGGCACACTGGCCACCCCGGTGGCATCAAGGAAAAAACCAAAGCGGATATCCTTGAAGGCAAGCACCCTGAGCGTGTTGTCATGAAAGCTGTTCAGCGCATGTTGCCAGGCGGCAAACTGTCCCGCCAGCAGATGACGCACCTGCGTGTATTCGCAGGCACAGAGCACGGCATGGAAGCGCAAAAGCCAGAAGTTCTGGACGTTGCAGCCATGAACCCTAAGAACACGAGGACTTCATAATGTCTGATCAAGTAAACTCTCTTGAAGAGCTGGGCCAAGTGGCCGAAGGCATTGAAACAGTTGAAGCGCCCGTTCGGGTCGAAATCAACCGTGAGCCTGTTCGTGACGAGCTGGGCCGTTCATATGCAACTGGTAAGCGTAAAGATGCGGTTGCTCGCGTTTGGATCAAACCAGGTTCTGGTAAGGTCACAGTCAACGGCAAAGAAATGAATGCTTACTTTGCACGCCCTGTTTTGCAGATGATCTTGGCACAGCCATTTTCAGTTGCTGGTGTAACTGGTCAATTTGACGTTGTTGCAACTGTCAAAGGCGGCGGTCTGTCTGGTCAAGCTGGTGCAGTTAAGCACGGCGTTTCCAAGGCGTTGCAGCTATATGATCCGTCCTTGCGCCCTGCGCTGAAGGCTGCTGGCTTCCTCACACGTGACAGCCGTGTTGTTGAGCGTAAGAAATACGGTAAAGCCAAAGCCCGTAAGAGCTTCCAGTTCTCTAAGCGTTAATATTTTCGCTTACACTAGAAATGCTAAGTTATTGGAAGGGCGCAGTTTTTACTGCGCTTTTTCTTTGTTTACAGGTTTGACAGATTATTTACATGTAGCATTTGATAGACAGATAGTGCCGCTGCTTTTACAGTAGTTTTACAAGGAAATGATACTGGCGGCACTACTATGAGCAAAAGTTATTTGAACAAAGTCGAGCTTAAAGACGGCCAAATCATTCTTTTTCATCGTCAGCATGCAAAACGGCCCATTTATCACATGCGCATACACGTACGTGGCATGCAGGACGTTTATGGAAACAAGGTCACGTACGTACAGGAAAGTACGGGCGAAACGGATTTAGAAGAAGCAAAACGGTACGCTTTGGACAAATACGATGACTTGCATTTGCGTGCTAAGAAGAAGGAGCCTGTCAAACAGCTTACATTTGAAGATTTATACGTGATTTGGTGGGCTGATAAGCGGCAGCGGCTTGAAGCTTTGCAGCATGCAAAAGGCAGAAACGGAATTTCACAACGCGTGACGTGGTACGAAAAACACGCGCAGCGGTACTGGCTACCATATTTTGGCACTATGAAGCTGGACGAGATGACACATGCATTTGTGCAGGGTTATTGGAACTGGCGCATTGTCCGTCATCATATAGTTTGAGACAGTAGGCGTTTTGACTTTGAAGAGTCAT
>CAXHZK010000029.1:0-16238 GCA_964021915.1 uncultured Roseobacteraceae bacterium
ACCGCCTCCATTGAAAATCCTCGTGTCGGTGGTTCGATTCCGCCCCTGGGCACCATTTTTACCAGAAGAATAGATGGCTTATTTAGGTATATTACGCGCCTAGAGTGGCGAATTCACAAACACAGCTTAACCACGCTTTTTTTGCCGTATCGCTGATCACCTGTTGGGCGGATTCGCTAAGTTGCATACGGTGTGGGCTGTGGGTGCATCGCAAACCAGTATTTGCAGAGTTTCGGGCCCGCGCCCAAACTATCGCGTTCTTTGTGTTGCTTGGCGGCCATTTTTGTCGAGAGGACAAAGCCGCGAGAAGTTATACCTTAGCGTCACGCGACGCTTAATTATCGCGTCAGAGTCTATCGTTAGTCAGACATCCAACCATGGTTCAGGTTTTCTCGCATAAGTCGGGTCGTCAACGATCCGCGCGCCACAGAGATTTGGTCAAGATATTTGGCTTTCTGCGCAAAATACCCACGGGCATGATCTGTTGCTTGCTCACTGGATATAACAAGAAAGCGTAGTTTTTCGCCTGCACGACATTGTACCAATTTGTCTGTATCGCAAGAGATTACCGTTGCAATTTTAGGGTATCCGCCAGTGGTTTGATGATCGGCGAGCAGAACCGTTGGAACGCCGTCACCTGACACCTGAATAGATCCGCGCACAATGGGCTCAGAGGGAATGGACAAGGCGCCATCGAGTTCTAGCTTCGGTCCGCTCAACCGCATCCCCATCCTATCATAGGCCTCTGTGACGCTAAACACTGCAGTCCCAAAATGCTCCAAAGCCTCTTGTAGAAAACAGTGATCTTGGGGCCCTGCAACGACACGTATCGGGCCTTGGGAGATAAAGTCTGGGCGCACAATTCCACCCACTCGGTCATCGCGGATGGATGCATGGGAAACCTTTATCTGACCACCTGTACGCACAAAGCCCCCCCCGAAACCCGATGTCGAATGGGTCGCTTGGCTGCCAAGCCAATCCACAGCATCGACCTCTCCCGCAAATGCAAGATATGCCCAACTCCCTGCCCTACCTGCGCTGATCGACAACCGCTCGCCCTCACGGATCGTCAAGATCGTCCATGATGAGGACTTCTGATCGCCATGTTGCAGTACGAAGTCTCCGCCCGTAATGGCAACAGAAACAGCACCATCTGTGCACTCCAAGACCAACCCGCCAAGCGATATTTCGATCGCGTTCACACCCTGATCATTGCCTAGCGCTGCATGAGCGGCATCAAACGCCAGCCTATCCATTGGTCCTGACGCTGCCACGCCATACCGCATATTTCTGGGACGTCCCGCATCTTGGAACGTCACCAATGGACCAGCGAAAGAAACGGAAAAGGAGGCTTCAGACATTATTCCCTCCTTGGCTCAGACGTTGATACGTTGTGCAATCTATGCGCTCAAACGTCACATTATCGCCGACATCGAACAAGAAAGGGTGCTCAGGATCGCCCGTGAAGATCGGTGTGGGCGAACGCCCAATATTTGACCAGCCTGTTGGCATGGTTAGGGTTGTGACAAGGCATTGTGGGCCCGCAATAATGACACTGCCTGCGGGGACATCACGGACAGGCGTTGTTTTGCGAGGTACCTGTATCTGATTGGGAACCCCAGCAAGATAGGCATAGCCAGGAGCAAAGCCATACATAAGCGCGCGATAGTCGCCTTCCAAATGCGCATTGATCACTGCCTCTCGTGAGAGGCCAGTGGCAGAGGCGACGGCGTCCAAATCGGGTGCAAACGGCGGCTCGTAACACACTTGGACACAACGACGGCCTCCCGCAATCTCCTGTAGTTTCAATTCTTCGAGACATGCGCCTACATGCTTTTGAACGGTCAAGTGGTCTGTCGCCATGGGGTCAAAAGACACCAACAGATTCACAAGAGCGGGGACCGTTTCGATCACTCCAACGGGTACATTAGTACCCAATGCCATATCCAGCGCAATGACGTGCGCGTGTGCAGCGTCTGAGAGTTCTTGTGCAAAGGTCACCAATAAAGCGTGATCCGCAATAGCACTGAATTGAGCTTCCATGGGCGCGATTATGCCTTCACAAAACTGGAGATTTGAACTTCATTGCCCAAGGTCCACGAGCCGAACCCTTCGCCAAGGTCAGAGTTGAGGTCTAACGTCATCAGTTCAGCCGCCTACTGAAGCGCATTTGGTAAGAAGAGCGCGATGCTTGGGAAAGCGATCAAAAGAAAAGCCATCACCAGCATCGTCAGGCAATAGGGCAGCGCTCCCAACATAACCTCATTGAGGTTGCCTGATTTGCGAGCGCCCTGAACCACATACAGGTTGAGCCCAACGGGCGGCGTGATCAATGCCATCTCGATCAGAACGATCATCAGGATGCCAAACCAGATCACGTCATAACCTTGAACCAGCACCATCGGCACGATGATAGGGATGGTGACAACCATCAGCGATAGCGTTTCGATAAAGAAGCCCAGAACGATATAGAGCACGACAACCACAAGGATAAAGCCAAGCGGGGATAGTCCGAGACCATCCATGAACTCGGTCAATTCGCGGCCCAAACCGGCCGAGGCCAGCGTGAAATTCAGGAACGATGCGCCGATCACAATCAACATAATCATAGAGGTGATTTTAACTGTCCCCGTCAGGCTTTGAGTCAGCATGTCCCATGAGACACCTCCAAACGCGAGCGCTATAAGAAAGGCACCAGCAACGCCGACAGCCGCCGCTTCGGTTGGGGTCGCCCACCCCGCGTAGATAGAGCCAACGATCATCCCAAAAAGCATCAAGATCGGCACCAGATCAATCAACGCGCGCAGCATTTGCGGAAACGGGAACGTGCGGCGTAGCCCCCCCAAATCGGGTCGGATCAGGCAAATGATAACCGTGATCAGCATGAACATTAGCGCAAGGCCAAGGCCGGGGATGAGGCCCGCTAAAAAGAGCTGCGGAATCGAGGATTGGGTGAGGAAGCCATAGACGATGAGATTGATCGATGGCGGGATCATGATCCCAAGCGTCCCTCCAGCGGCAATAGCACCCGAGAATAGCTTGGGGTCGTACCCAAGTTTTTCGGCCTGTGGCATCGCCACAGTGGCGACAGTAGCCGCTGTGGCAACGGACGAGCCGGAGGTGGCAGAAAACATCGTTGCAGTCGCGATGTTGGCGTGGACCAACCCGCCCGGCAGCCAGCTTACCCAGCGGTCAAGGGCTGCGTAGGTGCGCGTGGCAACACCACTGCGCACAAGAATTTCGCCCAGAAGTACAAAAAATGGAATCGCAATGAGCGTCGCTGAATTGGACGCGGACCAGACCATATTTCCAAGCCCTTTGGTGAGCGGAAAATTGGAGAAAAAGGCATCAATACCGAAGCCCAATAGGAACAGCACGATACCCACAGGGATCGAGAGGGCCAGTAGGCCTAAAAGGCCGATGGAAACATACCCGATCATTGCAATGTCTCCTGCTCGGCAAATGCGCCGATGAATTGCTCGGTGTCGCCGTGGCGGCGCTTGATCAGCAAGCTGAGCGCGCAGAGGGTGATGGTGGTCGCCATTAGGGCAAACCAAACCCAACCCGCAAACCAAGGTAAGTGAACCCAGACAAGCGGCGTCTCAAGTGGTGTATTGGCAGTTGAGCCGTTCTTGATCGACCGTTCCAATACCGGCCATGCCTTGAGCGCGATAGTGATGATGACACCCGACATTACGATCATTGAAAAGACATCAAACAGCGCGCGTTTGAAACTGTCTGCGCGGCTGCGCAGGATGTCTATGCGGACATGGCCCATTTCTAACAATGTGTATGCCATGCCCCAAGAGGTCGCGAGCGCCATAGCGTAGCCCGCAATCTCCTCGGTACCGCCAAGGGACGTACCGAACCGGCGCATGATGATATCTGTTAACACGAAGGTCGCGCAAACCAGCAGCCCTGCGCCGACAAAAAGGGCAACCCCTTTGTTCAGCCTGCGCAGGATTGCTATCACCTTGAGTTCCATGTTCGGTCCGCCCCTTGAAACAGGTTACTTGATTTCGACACCGACAACTTTGCCAACACTGTCGTTCCAACGTGTTGCCCAGTCACCGCCTGCACGCTCTGCCCACTCGGGCAAAACCTCGGATGTGAGGATATCACGGGCCCGTGCGAAATCTTCGTCGCTGACGTCCACAAGCGTCATCGAACGTGCATCACCAGACGGGCATTCCCCGTTCCCTGTGAGGCAAGCGATGTCATTGACAAGCGCGTCTTGTGCGCTGGCCCATGCAAGATCTTCAAAGCCAGTCTTGATCTGGTCAGTGAGAAGCGCTTGGTTCTCGGCTGACATGCCATTCCACTTGTCGAGGTTGATTGCCGTTACAACAGGGTCCCAGCCCCCCAATGGGATCGGCAGCAAGTGAGAGGATACTTCCCACCAACCGGCTGAATAGCCCGAGCCGGCACCTGTCACAGCGCAATCAACCACACCTTTTTGCAAAGCACCTGGCACTTCTGAGAAGGACACATTCACGCCTTCTGCACCCAAAGCTTCGAGTAGCTTGGCCGTCATCCGGCCTGAGGCGCGGACCTTGAGACCTGTAAGATCTGCTAGGCTAGAAATCTCAGCGTTACAGAAAACGACCTGTGGCGGATAGGGTGCAATCGCGAGAACATGGCTGTTGAAGCGGTCGCGGTAGATCTCTGAGACCATGGGGCGCGCCGCGTCAACCATTGCACGAGCTTCATCTGCACTGAGTGCAATCAGTGGCACATCGAGGCCTTCCAGCTCTGGCGCGTCAGACACAGCATAGTCAGCAACAGTCATTGCCACATCATAGACACCTTGGCCCAGCAACGGATAAATATCGCCCAAACCAAGGCTCATCTGGTTGTGTGTGGTCAGTTCCACATTGAAATCACCCGCTGCGGGCAAAGTTGTACCCCAGAACGGCGCTTCATAGCTCTTGTGCAGCGGCAAGCTGGACCAGCTGCCCACTACGGATAAGTCTTCTGCGAAGGCAGGTGCGGCGAGGGCCGTGGTTGCAGCCAAAATAGCAAGTGTCTGTTTCATTTTTTGTCTCCTTGTTGGATTGCTTTAGTTTTTTCTTAAGATCGTTGTCTCTGCGTCCTCCGCCACATCGGTGATCAGCATGTGACCCGGCGAATGCGTGATGCAGATCGGAAGACCCGCATCCAAAAGAACGTTTTGTGGCGTCACACCGCAGGCCCAGTAGACAGGTACTTCTCCGGGTTTTATCTCGACAGCGTCTCCCCAATCTGGATGTGCCAGATCTTTGATGCCGATCTCGGCAGGATCGCCCACTGCAATTGGCGCCCCATGTGCCTGCGGATACCGACGGCTGATCTCGCGGGCTTTGTCGACCTGTGCTTCGGGGATTGGGCGCATCGTAACGACCATCCGGCCACCAAATCGCCCCGCCGGCACGAGCCCAATATTGGTTCGATACATCGGAACGTTTAGGCCCCTTTCGATATGCCGGACCGGAATGCCGTTGCGTAGCAGTGCATTTTCAAACGTAAACGAACACCCCAAAGCCACCGTAACCAAGTCGTCAGCCCAGATATCAGCAATGTTGGTGACCTCGTCATGAAGCGTGCCATCCCGAAACACACGGTACTTTGAAACATCGCTACGAATATCGATGTCCTGACCAAGTGTCGGTAAAAACGGATCACCACTGTCGCTCACGCCTACGATTGGGCAGGGCTTTGGGTTCCGCTGACAAAAGCGCAAGAAATCCAAGGCGAATTTCTCGGGCAAGATTGCAAGATTGCATTGCAGTTTGCCAGCAGCGAGACCCGCTGTGTGCTGGTCGTAAGACCCGCTGCGGATTGCCGCCCTAACCTCGCCTGCGGAACAGGCAACAAGGTCGGAATGTGAGACTGTTGTTAGCACTATTCGAAACTCCTCCAGCTGTGTGAGAAGCATCACACGGCGGCAACGCTCAATCAAATTATCAATTTATATCATAACCGATAGATTTAATTGATTTAGCTTGGCTGGGTTCGTTCCCATGTGTTCGCAACCGCGCGGGCAATTTGCGCACTGTTTTCAACAAGAAAGCTGCGCGGTTCTGACAAATATGATGCCGTGAACGAGAGCGGCTGCGGGCGAAATCCCGGATCAAACTCTACAATTTGCCCCGCCTCAAGAAAATCGTTGGCAAGCGCCCTCGGGTAAGGACCTACGGCGATTCCTGCGGCGATCATCTTCAAACTTGCCGACAAGGAAGCCGACGCATAGACACGCACCTTTGGTCCGATCCTACGCGTGAGCTCAGACATTAATTCACGATACGGTCGGGTCTTGCTTGAATAGGAAATCACTGGGACTTTGCTCAAATCAGTCTGTGGATTTGCAGTCGATCGATACCAATGCAAATCAAAAGACGGCAGGGCCACGTTTTCAACAGAAAACTCCGACACGGGACCCATTAGAAGTGCGAGATCAAGCTTCCTCTCAAGCAAATCCGTGCGCAAATTCAAGGAGATATCCACCGTCAAGTCAACATTGACACGCGGATACTGCTCACTGAAAGCCTTTAAAAAGTCAGGCAACCATGCCTGTGCGATCGTCTCGGAGGCGCCGACACGAAAAAGACCCTCTGCTTCGGATGGGTTGGCAACACGTTGCTTGATCTCTTCTTCGACAAACAACATTTGCTCCGCATACGAAAGTAAAAGCGTTCCGTGTTTTGTTAAGACAAGTTCGCCCGGACCACGTTCAAAAAGGGGCACGCGCAGTTCTTGTTCGAGGTTTGCAATTCGGGTCGAGATGGCAGGCTGCGAAAGATTGAGGCGTTCAGCAGCCTTGCGAAAGCCTCCCAAACGAGCGACCCAGAGGAAAGTCTTGATCTGATCAAATGTCATGCCTCATTCATAGATTATATCACAGAGGCCGCAAATCCATAAACTTAGACTGAATATAAATTGCTGCATTGGCGGCTTGAATCTCCTGCCAAAGCTGAAAGCAAAGCAAGCTATTTATGAGGCTGTTGTGGCAAAAGGTTGGGCACAGGTTTCAAATCATGGACCACGTTCGCACAGACGGCAAAGTGATGTGCAAGTGCCAAGGCGGCAGGTTTTACCATTAAGATTGGCGGGCAACCACGGCGTAATTTCCCAACGTTCGATAGTTCTCTAATTAGCGCAAACCAGTAATATCTTTCGGGCTCGTCAGTCCAGTCTGGGCCATTGCGATGCTCATTTCTTCTGAAATGACATCCCACAGTTTGTGCAATCCTCGTTCATGGCCAGCGGCCAAAGCATATTGGAGGATGCGCCCCAAAAAAACGAAATCAGCGCCTTGGGTAAATGCCCGCAACACATCTTCACCCGACCGGATGCCACTGTCAAAAAACAGCGGATAATCAGCCCCGATCTGCTCCCGAATTTTAGCAAGCATTTCGATAGGTACAGGAGCGCTTTCAAGCTGGCGTGCACCGTGACTAGACACTTGAATACCGTCAACACCAGCCGCCTTAAGCGTAAGCGCATCTTCCACATCAAGCACACCTTTTACAACAAGTTTGCCCGGCCACATCTCGCGTAGCTTATTCAATGTGTCCCACGTTGCGCGCGCGCGACTTTCAGTGCGATCGAATTCATACCCAGGCATTTCAAAGTTAGCCATCGTCGGCTTGCCTTTCAGCAATGCATTCAGGGACCAACGCGGATGCAGTGCAAAATCGACGAATTGTTTGGGGCCGATCTTGAACGGCATTTTAAAACCATGGCGCAATTCACGAGGACGGCGCCCAACCTCTGGAACATCCACAGTTAACACCAATGTCTGGTAACCAGCTGCTTTTGCACGATCGACCAGCTTGAATGTCCCAGTCCCATCACCCGTGAAATAGAGCTGGAACCAAGCATGGCCCTCAGCCACCTCGATGATCTTTTCCAGCGGAGTTGATGCAACAGTCGAGACCCCGTGGGGCACTGCATATCGCGCCGCAAGGCGCGCAAGCATAAGATCTGCACCAGGAGCTGAAAGGTTGCACATGCCCATCGGTGCAATACCAAAGGGGCGCTGTGTCGCTGCACCAAAAAGGGTCGCAGCAAGCGAACGGCTGGAAACATCGCGCAGAATACGCGGCCGCAGGGTTATCTCATCAAGGGCGGCCCGATTGCGCGCCGCCCCCGTTTCACGGCCTGCCGCCCCGTCGATATAATCGAACACCATCCATGGCAGACGACGCTTGGCAATACGCCGTGCGTCCTCTGCGCTATGAATGCCGCTTGCTGACATCAGGACTTCACGGCTTCCATAAAGCGGTGACGGATAACCACCGGATCAAGAGTAATGACCGGCAACTTGATATTCCCGCTGTCACATTTGCAGACAATTATCGTCATCTCGTCGCTGTCGATGGCCGATTGCAACACGGGGCCAAGGTCTTTGTCCTGCACCTCGATCACAGTATCGCAGCCACAGGCGCGCGCCACATCTGTCAGGTTGGTTTTCATGCCTGCGTAGGTCGGCTGGTCACCCGTAGATCCATAAGATCCGTTATCAATGATCAGCAATGTATAGTTGCCAGTCGCGTTGTTAGCGATCGTTGGCAACGTGCCAAGGTTCGTCAAGACAGACCCGTCGCCATCAATCGAGATCACAGGTTTGTCCTGCGCGAGCGCAAGGCCAAAGCCGATCGAAGAGCTCAGCCCCATGGTGCCGAGCATGTAAAAATTGCGAGCGTTGTCATCAATCATATGCAGTTCCTGACTGGGCAGGCCGATATTGCAAACGACAAGGTGAGGGTTCAGGATGGGCGCGATTTCGCGCAAGATTTCAGAGCGGATCATTGGTCGCCGTAGCCTCCCCAGAAGTTGGCATCGGTCAGGATCGCCACAGGTTTGTTGGACATGAAAGTATATTTCAGGATGTTGTCGAATTCCTCGACATCTTTTTGCCAATGGAAATGGTATGTCGGGATGTGGAACTGCGCCAAAAGTGCCTTGGTGTGGACAGCCATTTCAACCTGACACGACACTGGTTCGCGCAACTCACCACGATATGAAATCAACATCGGAAGCGGCATACGATAGAACTGGATAAGTGTCGCCAGTGTGTTCAGCGTCACGCCAAGGGCAGTATTTTGCATAATGATCATGGGACGCTTCCCCCCCATGAAGGCGCCCGCACACAGCCCCATACCTTCGTCTTCTTTGTTTGAGGGGATGTGAAAAATCTCGTCGCGGTTCTCCACCTCTTCGATCACACCAGCCAGCTGTTTGCAGGGTACGGTGGTCACGAAAGAGATATCGTTGGCAACAAGATCATCTACGATCTTTTTGTCGATGTTCATTGGAACAGAGCCTTTCTGGTTAAGTCGTCTTTGGATTGTTTATGTTAATCGCTACGTTGGACATGCACGGCGCAAGGCGCGTGTCTGACGACGCGTGCTGCCGTAGAACCAAGCAGATAATCACTGAACCCTGGTCGGTGGGAGCCCATCACAATGCAATCGATCGCGTTGTCACGAGCATAAGCGATAATGGTACGATAGGTGTGCCCAATCACCATTACAGGCTGAACATTACTCAGATGCTCAGTTTTCGCGAGCAACTCAGACTTTGCACGTGCAATGCCGTCTTTCTTGGCCTCTTCGTCGAGATAAGCGTTAACCGAGCCCTTTGGAGCCTCATAAACATGCAGCGCCGTAATTGTTCCTGTATCGCCAGCCAGCGCCTGTGCAATCGCAAGGGTACGCGGTGAGATGTCATGATCAAGTGCCATAGGAACAAGTATTTTCTTATACATATGTTCTTTCCTTTGATGATTGCAGCGATGTCACGCCCAAGGGTCCAAGATGATTTTCGGCGCGGCAACACGACCTGACCGCAGATCAGAAAAGGCAGTTGCTCCGTCACAAAGTGGGCGTGTTTGTGTCCAATCCAGCGCACCCAATCGGCCTTCAAAAAGGGCTGTTGCTGTGTCGCGAAAGTCTGTCGCAGTGTAGGTGTAGGTGCCAATAAACGTGATTTCCTGCAACGTTGCACGGCGCACATCAAGGCCGTGCGCATCGTCACCAAGTCCTACATGCGCAATAACACCGCCCGGTTCGACCATGGCGGAAGCAGAGGCGCGCGTCACCCCGTAGCCAACCGCGTCGATCACAATTGGGAATGATTTGGTTGTGGAGTGCACGGCGACTTGGTCACAGCTGTTCGCCAGAAATGCGCAGCGTTTCTCATCCGGCTCAACGATGACGACGTCATTAACATCCATGGCACGAAGCGCCAAAGCGGCGGCCAGCCCAATCGCCCCCCCGCCAATCACAAGCGCGCGGCGCTCCATGCTCGGGTGCAAGGCCTCTAGCGCAAGCCGTACTGCGTGCCAGCTGACAGCCAAAGGTTCGGCAAGTGCCGCCTTGCCCAGCGCCACATGGGCAGGCACCTCGACCAAATTGCGCATTGGCATTCCAATATACTGAGCAAAAGCCCCCTGACGCGGCATCATCGAAATGATCTGCCTTTTAGAGCAAAGATTTTCGCGCCCAGCTTTGCAAGCGGGACAGACCTGACAGGTCACCAGCGGGTTCACTGTCACACGCATTCCATCATTCTTGCCACCCTGGATCGTCCCAGCCGCCTCATGCCCTAAAATCAGCGGAGCGGGACGTCGTTCGTCATGACCAAGATAGGCGTGCATATCCGATCCACAAATGCCGACAGCTTCAACCTTGATCAGCTGTTCATCATCCTGTGTGATCACGTCCGGCATATCGCCATAAACAAGGGATTCAACACCCTGATAAACCAGTGCTTTCATTTCGCCGTAAACCCCCCATCAACCATAAGGACCTGTCCTGTGACATAGGCAGAGGCATCAGAGCACAAGAACAAAATTGGTCCGTCCATATCCGAAAGAGTTCCATTGCGTCCGATGCAGGTTTGCGCTGCATTGCGTGCAGCACGCGCGTCATCCTCGAACACCGCTGCCGTCAATTCAGTTGGGAAAAAACCGGGACCAATGGCATTTGCTGTGATCCCATCGGGAGACCATGCTTCAGCCATCGCGCGGGTCAGTTGCGCGATACCACCTTTCGTTGCCCCGTAGGCGATGCCGCCCGGAAATGCGCGGGTCGTTTGAAGGGACGCAAAATTAACGATACGGCCCCAGCCCTTTTTACGCATTTCTGGCACAAACGCCTGTGACAGAAAAAACGGTGCCGACAAGTTAAGAGCCAGCGTCTGATCCCATCCGTTGAAGGTAACATCATCGGCTGCCTCACGGGTGTTGACGCCAGCTGCATGTACCAAGATGTCAGGCGCACCGAATGGCGCGGAAATATCAGCGACAGTTCTTTCCAGACCATCGCGGCTGGCTACATCCGCCACCACGGCAGCAGCGGCAGGTCCGATTTCAGCGCACAGATTGTCCAATGCATCAGCCCTACGAGCAACGCCCACGACTTTTGCGCCAGCGGCCGCAAGCGTCAGTGCTGCGCGACGGCCAAGTCCAGAGCTAGCGCCCGTGATACAGGCTACTTTGCCGCTTAGATCGAATAGATGTGTATTGCCTGTCACGTCTCCTAGCCTTCAGACGTTAGGTCAAAGTTTTCACCTGGAAAGTACTTCGCAAGCCGCACATCCGCTGCGCGGGCATGCCCCTCCATTCCTTCCAGACGTGAAATCCGCGCTGTCGCAATCGCGACATCCTTAGAGGCCTCTTTCGTGGCTCGCTGCCAAGTGACGATTTTCATATATTTGTGCACTGACAAACCGCCTGTGTAGCCCGCGGCACCAGAAGTCGGTAGCACGTGGTTCGTGCCCGAGGCCTTATCGCCATAAGACACCGTGGTTTCTTCGCCCAAAAACAACGAGCCATAACAAGTCAGACGGTCGAGCCACCAATCAATGTCGCTGGCTTGGACAGTCAAATGCTCAGGTGCATATTCGTCACTGCAAGCGGCCATGTCTTCGCGGTCTTTGCAAACAATCACCTCTGCGTAATCGCGCCAAGCAGCAAAAGCGTTGTCGCGGTTCAGTTCGGGTAGATCGTCGATCAGGACAGGAACCCGCGCCATAACGTCTTCGGCCAAAGCACGATCATCTGTCACCAACCATACGGGCGAGTTATAGCCATGTTCAGCCTGACTTACTAAGTCGGTGGCAACGATATGAGGATCTGCGTCCTTATCGGCAAGGATCAAGGAATCCGTTGGGCCCGCAATCATATCGATGCCCACACGGCCAAACAAAATACGCTTTGCCTCGGCCACAAACTGGTTACCAGGGCCAACCAGAATATTGGCCTTTGGCAGGCCAAATAAACCAAACGCCATAGCCGCAACGCCTTGAACGCCACCCAGCGCCATAATCTTATCTGCACCGCAAATATGCGCTGCGTAGATAATCGCGGGAGCCACACCAACACCAGGACGTGGAGGAGAACAGGCCGTAATGTGTTTACATCCTGCCACCTTGGCGGTGGTTACTGTCATGATAGCACTCGCAATATGGCTGTAGCGACCACCGGGGGCATAACAGCCTGCCGCATCAACGGGGATGGCTTTCTGGCCAGCGACATAACCCGGCTGAATTTCCATCTCGACATCAGCGACAGTGCTTTTCTGCAGCTCCGCGAAGCGCTTCACATTGTCATGCGCGAATTGGATATCTGCCTTCAACTTTTCAGGAACCAACGCGCTTGCCGCTTCAATTTCGGCTTGCGTAAGGATGACGTTGCCTTCGTATTTATCAAACTTGGCGGCGTACTCCATCGCCTTGGCATCACCACCTTCTTCGATATCCTTGAGGATCGATACCACAGTGTCATGCACATCAGATGCGCCAGAAGCGGCCGTCAAAGTTGCTTTTTTCAGGTATTCACGGGTCATTAGGCAGAGATCCTATTTGTAGATATCAGGCAAAAGAGTTGTGGAAACAGCGGGGACATAGGCAATGAACAAAACCACGACGAACATGCACAACACGAAGGGCACAGCACGCACTGCGATCTTGAGGATCGATTCACCTGTTATTCCAGAAACCACAAAAAGGTTCAGTCCAAGGGGCGGCGTGATGAAGCCAACACCCAAAGCGGTGATCATCATGATACAAAACTGAATTTCGTTCATGCCGATGTTTTCGGCCAAAGGTTGCAAGATCGGAGCAAGGATCACGATATTGGGCGTGGTTTCCATGACGCAGCCCGCGGCGATTAAAATACCGATCATCAGCAGTATGAGAATCCAAGGCTCTTCCGTAAGCGCCGTGACCGACGTCACAAAGCCCTGCGGCACCCCCATTATAGCCAAAGCCTCAGCCAATGGGGCGGAGAAGGCGATGATCGGCAAAATTACACCATTCACTTTGGCAGAGCTGACCAGCATCGCTGGAAAGTCCGCAAAGGTCAGTGTTTTCAGAAAGAAGCCCATGCCGATGGTGACAACAACAGCGGTGGCACCTGCCTCAGTTGGCGTCAGGCGGCCCGAGAAAATACCGTAAAAGATAATTCCAGGAACAATAAATGCATACCAGCCCGATTGCAGTGAGCGTCCCAAATTGCTCAGCCACTCCATAAAGGTCAGGTTGCCACCACCCTCATAAGCATAGACGCGGTTCACAACGAGGTTCGTGATCAAAATTGAGATCAGGATACACAGCCCCGGGATCAAAGCAGCCAAGAACAAGGTTGAAGCGGAAATTCCCAACACAAGCCCAATGATAATGTATGCAATGGACGGTGGGATCAGAATTCCAGTGCAGGCCCCTGCTGCGACCAGTGCGCAGGCATAGGGGCGCGGGTATCCTGCCTCAACCAAACGGGCGATTGTCATTCTGCCCACAGCGGCAGCCCCTGCCGCGTCAGACCCGGAGATTGCAGCAAACATACCGCAGACAAGCACTGTCGCTGATCCGAACCCACCCTTGGTAAAGCAGGTCAGCGCTTCGGCGACATCGAGGAATTTTCGCGACAGGCCCGTTCGGACCAACACGTCACCCGTCAAGATAAACAGGGGAATCGCTGTCAGAGCAAAGGCATCAATGCCGCTAAACAACCGTTCGCCGACTAGGCTCAAAGGCAGATCGCCCGACATCAGCAACATCAAAATAGCAGAGCTGCCAATCGCGGCCCAGACTGGTACAGCCAAGGCGATAAGCGCCACAAACAGAATGACGGGTACGTAAAAGTCCCAACCAAGCTCTACAGTTTGCGCGACAGTATTCCAAAGCATCGTGCCGCTCCTTAATCAAATAACGTGTCACCCTCGTAGACTGGCTTGCCAGTCTTGAGGGAGATGAAATCATGACGAAGCGACTGAAGAAGGCGCCAGATCATAAGAGCAAATCCGCTGGGCACCGCCATCAGGAACCACACCTGAGAGATGCGCAGCCCATGGGTTACGGACCCGAATTTGTAGGAAACGTGAACGGCCTCCATCGACCAGTAAAGCGCGATCAGCGCAACGACCATCATCACCAGATCGCCGAACATATAGAGCAGCGCCTTGGGTCGTGGGCCAAGGTAATGCATGATCACATCGATACGGATATGAGCGCGCTCCTTAACTGCGGCAGCCGCCCCGATCCACGCCAGATAGATAAAGGAATAGCGTACAATCTCCTCGCCCCAGATCGACGAGTAGGCAAAAATTTCGCGGCGTAGCACCTCGACAGCCATCGTGATGACCAACATCACGTAGAACGTCAAAAGCAGCCAGCGCTCAGCGTTCTGATCTAATTTACGCAGGAATTCCATGGTGTGGTCCATCTGGGTTCCATGACAAAACCTCGCACAGAGTGCGCAGGGTTCTTAATCATGTTGCGTGGGTGTTTCGGGCGCTCCACAAGGGCGCCCGAAGGTTACTTTTAGGCGTCGTGAACGTAGTATTTGCCCTGCGTTCCCGCGGCCTCTTCCATCTGTGCAAACGCATCCATGGACCCAGCCAACTCCACCTTGAACTTGTCCCATTCGGAACGCTGGTAGCCGCCTGCGTCTTTCCATTCGGCGAGTTGGTCGTCACTCAGAGAGTGGAACTCGACCCCAGCTTTGGCCAGCTCAGCCATCGCGTGGGACCGTGCCGAAGGAACCTTCGCAAGGTTCTGGTGTGCGGTCATCTCAGAGCCCCACATGATGCCCTCTTGAACGTCGGCCGGCATAGAATTGAACCACTCGAGATTACAAGAATAGACTTGGGAATCAGGTACGGCTTGTGTGAAAGTTACATGCGACAAGATATCCTTGAAGCCAAACACAAAGAGCGCGCCCACGGAGGGATCAAGTGCGTCAGCCACACCCTGCTGGATCGCAGAGGGCGTTTCGCCCCAAGCTACCGGCGTTGGGTTTGCACCGACCATTCGATAATACTGCTGTAGCATCGCAGAGCCAGGAACGCGGAACTTAACGCCCGCAAGATCGGACGGCGTAATCACTGCACCAGCGCCACCCTTACGCACAGCAACAACCCGCGGGTCGATGTTGACGTAGAACAATGGCTTGAATCCGTTCTCTTCGATCTTGGGCGTCACATTGGAGCCCCAGAAGTCGGAGTTCACAAGGTTCGTAAACCGTTGGTTTGACCCGCACAGATACGGCATGTTGATCAGATCAACAGTAGACGCAAACGGAGCGAAATTTGACAGCGAGTGCTGAGCCGCTTGAATGGTGCCACCCTGAACCGCCGATACCAAGGCACCGCCCGCACCAAGCTGACCACCAGGGGCAAGCTTGACATAGACCTTCCCATTTGTGGCGTTCTGGATGTTTTCCTTCAGATCCAGCTGCATGATAGGGTAGCTACGTGATGCGCCCAGCACATAGGCCGTGGCGATTGTCATGACGTGCTCCGCGGCGGCCTCGCGGTCTCGCTCTTCGGTGGCCGACTGAGCTGCTGCTTCAGTTGACCAAAGCGTCCCTGCTGCACCCGCGACGAGTGCCGCTGTGAAGCCAGCGGTCGACGCTATTTTCAGAAAATTCCGGCGCTCTGCAGACGCGAGCCCTTTACGGTCTTGATCGTCCATATGGTTCTCCTCCCAAAAGATATTTCAGCCGTCGTCTTTGCGTCGAACAGCTTCTTTTTTTAGAATTGCGACGACAAAAAGCACCGTCGCAAAAAACAGAACCAACATTTCTCCGACATCACCCAGAAACGCGCTGTCCGCGAACGCGCCCAAGGCGACATTCGAAAAGAAAACGAGAAAAACAATGAATGAGCCAGTCAGAAACACCAAGAGCCTCCACTCTAATAGGTTCAGACTCAAATGTAAGCGCTTACAGATGATTCTTGCAAGCGTTTACATTT
>CAXHZK010000030.1:0-15802 GCA_964021915.1 uncultured Roseobacteraceae bacterium
TGGTGCCCAGGGGCGGAATCGAACCACCGACACGAGGATTTTCAATGGAGGTGGCGTAAATTGTTGACTTATAGTCAATGACTTGCAGGTCAATATTTTTGGTGTGCGTATTAGTGTGTTTTTGGTGTTATTTTGAGGGCAGGGCGGAAACGCTGTGTTGAGCACAATGTTCGCAACAGTATGCGGAACACAAAGATGACAGCCACAAGATGCTCACAGTAGAAGTTTGAAACGGTAAGTTAGATGGTGATCATGTCGCCGCTAATGTCTTTACCGTGCTCACCTTCCCATTCGCGAACCATGCTACATAGCGCTGCGGCAACATAAGTGTCGCATTCGAAACTATTGGTATAGTCGAATACCTCAGAAATCTGCTCATGCGATAGCTCCGTGACCTCACCAACGCCCGAATTACCGAAGGAAGGTAGGTGGTTCAGGTTTTTGACCCGCTAAATGTTCCGGAAGCAAAGAGACCGAATTTTACCGTTCCATTCATGGTATCCCCGTCGCGCGTTCCTCTGAATTTCAGCTTCATCGGCATTGGACGCTCAACTTTTGTGAACCAAGCTATGGCTTCCTCGCCAAGTATTAAATCTTGCATTGGACCATTGCCACCCTTAGCAGCCATCTCTCCAGCCAGAACACCGCCTTCATCAACTAAAGTCAGGGTAGCATCGAATTCACCCGTTGGCGCTTTGATGGTGATGTTCCAGTTTTCCATTAACGGGTCCCTTGCTGTTGTTGCAGAAAACTGCACGGTTGGTTTGTCTACGTCGCCAGTCACACGACGATGTTCTTTACAATGTCTACCGTTCGAAATTTGGTCAATCCGGTTGGCGCCTTCCTGATAGGAACAAGACTGAATACGTTACGTCTTTCTCACCGTTGTGGTGATGAATTGTGCGGAGCCTATTTCAGAGTCGGTATTAGGTGGCACCATAGAAGCGGGCACTTTTGCCCGACGAAGCGACCCTTATTCCAGGCTCTTCGTTTTGGGGTGACAGCGGGAAGTTGAACCCTTGGCATGATTTGCCCTCCATCCAACCCTCCTGCCCAAAAATCAACACAGCGCTGACGACGTATTATTGCCTAAAAACTAATGTCAGCTTCGCCGCTGGCGCGTCATCAAATGTTTCTGCGAAAGCAAAAGGCGGCTTTGAGCCCATTGCGGAAGTGCCGAATTGATCCGAGGCGTGATCCTTCCGGATCAGATGTTGTCTGACATTTGATCGGCACCTTGTTGCCGCGAAGTGACTTTCCCTTGCGCGACTCATTTGGTGTCTCTAATGTACTACAAGAATTAATGAAACTAACTTTCACTATGCGAAACAAGTCTCGAGGAGGAGATCACATGACATTTCTGAAATCCCTGTCCATGGTTGCGGCGATGACAGTTGCAGGCGGCATCGCCAGCGCCGAAACGACACTGATCCACGGCGAAGCAGGTCCAAACCGCGGCGCGCGCGCTGATGCGCTCCAGTGGTTCGCCGACCAGCTGACCGAACGTTCGGGTGGTGACATCAAAGTCGACATCCAATGGGGCGGCGCGCTGTTCAAATCGCAGGCGGCAGTACAGTCGATTGCCGACGGCGTAGCGGATATGGGGTCGGTCATCGCTGTCTACTACCCGCAGGAAATGGCAGGATACGGCATCGCCGATCTGCCACTGAACAATCCCGACGCTTGGGTCGGCATGCGCGCCACGGACGAGTTGATGCGAGGCAGCCCCGAAATTCAAGAAGATCTGGCAGAAAAGAACCTCGTCTATATTGGCACTTGGACGACGAGCCAAGTCAACATCGGCTGCAAGGGCGATCCGATCCGCACCGCCGACGACATTTCGGGCAAGAAGGTTCGCGGTGTGGGTGCCTATGGCAAGGTGTTCGGCGAGAATGGTGCGAACATGGTCAACATGTCGATCTACGACGCTTATCAGGGTCTCGATACGGGTCTGATCGACTGCTCGCAGGGCTATTCCTACGCTGTTGCGGCTCTCAAGCAGGCGGAAGTGATGGACAATTACACGATCCTGAACTGGGGTCAGGTTGGAGGTCTGGGCATCTTTATGAACAAGGATACCTACGATTCTCTCAGCGTTGAACAGCAGGCCGTCATCAACCAGACAGGTTCCGACATGGCCGATGAATTCGGCCGCATGATCAACGATGCCAACGAGAAGGCCATCGTATCCATGAAGGAGCAGGGCGTCGAAGTGATCGAACTACCCGCCGAAGAGCGCGCGAAACTGGTTGATGCCGGTAAGAAGTTCCTCGACGAATGGGTTTCCACCGCCGATGGCCTCGGCCTGCCGGGAGAAAAGCTGCTGGCGGATTACCAGACGCTGATTGCCAAATATACTGATGAGCGTGATGCAAGCGGCTATCCTTGGGCGTCCAAGACGAATTGAACCTGCCGGTCTGTGCGCCCCGGAAATAATCTGGGGCGCACGTGGCCATTCGACCAGGAAAAGCGACATCTGAAGGAGGGGACCGCCAATGCTGATCAATCTTGAAAAGATCCTGTTGGGACTGGGCGCGATTGCGGTCATCCTGTTGGGTGTGCTGATCACCACCAACGTGGTGGCACGTACAGTATTTTCGGGCAATGTGCCCGATAGCGTGACGATGGTGCGCGAACTCATGGTTGCCGCCATCACCCTGCCCATCGCTGCCGCCACAGCGGCGCGGGCGCATGTGTCCGTGGCCTTCATCTCTGACAGGTTCGGGACCCATCTGCGGTCGTGGCTGATTGTCACAGGGTCAATCGTGGGGATGATCGCGCTGGCGCCGCTGATCTATGCAGGTGGACGCGAATTTCTGTCTGTCTGGGAAAAAGGCAGCTTTTTCTATGGTGACCTGAACCTGCCGAAATGGCCGGGACGACTGTTGTTCGTCATTGGCATCGGTGCCACCTTTGCGCGTCTTGCGGAATTGGCAGTGCGCGACACGCGCACGATCCTTGCCGGTGGGACGGTATCCGATGAGCAACACCATGTTGGCGATCTGCTGACCGAAGAAGGAACACGCTGATGGATGCCGCCACCATAGGCATGATCGCATTCGCCGCAGTGCTGATTCTGCTGGCGTTGCGTGTGCCCATCGCCTTTACTCTGGCCGCCGTCGCCACTGTCGCCACGTTTTTCATCTTTGCGTTCCGATCCGGCACGTTCATGCCCGAACGCGCGATCAAGGCAACCACCTCGATGGTGTTTTCCAACTCCTTTGACCTGATCCATTCTTACGACCTATCGATGATCCCGCTGTTCGTGGCGCTTGGTCACATTGCGTACCGCGCCGATATCACGACCAAGATATATCACGCGGCCAAGGTCTGGCTGACCCGTTTGCCGGGGGGCGTCGCGATGGCGTCGGTCATGGGCTGCGGTGGGTTTTCGGCAATCACCGGATCGTCCATTGCTTGCGCGTCGACCATGGGCAAGATCTGCACGCCGGAAATGCTGCGCATGGGATACGACCCGCGGCTCGCCACCGCGTCGGTTGCGGCGGGCGGTACGCTAGGGTCGCTTATTCCTCCGTCGGTCCTGTTCATTATCTACGGCATCTTTACCGAAACCTCGATCTCGTCACTGTTCCTTGCGGGGGTACTGCCGGGGTTGCTGACGCTGGCGGGGTTCATCCTTGTGATCGCGGTTTGGGTCTGGTGGACGCCGTCCATCGCGCCGTCTACCGACACGCGCTATACTCACGCCGAAAGGTTCCGTGCGGCGTTGGACAGCTGGCCTGCCGTGCTGTTGTTCGTGCTGATCATCGGCGGCATTTACGGCGGTATCTTTACCGCAACCGAAGCCGCCGCAGTCTGTGTCGTCGCGGCCACCCTGATCGGTTTTGCGCAGCGCAAGTTGACGCTGGCGGGGCTTTGGGACGCGGTCAAGGAAACCTGCATCCAGACCTCGGCAATCTTTTTGATTGCCGCCGCTGCCAAGATTTTCGTAGCCTTTATCGCCCTGACCGGGGTTGCAGGTGTGATCGTTGGCATGGTGACAGACGCGCAACTTTCGGTGGTGGTACTCATGATATGCATCGCGGTGATTTACCTGTTGCTCGGTATGTTTCTCGACCCCATCGGGATCATGGTGCTGACGCTGCCGCTGATGATCCCGCTGGTGGAAAGCTATGACCTGAACCTAATTTGGTTTGGCGTCGTCGTCATCAAGCTGCTTGAGATTGGGCTGATCACGCCGCCTGTTGGGCTGAACGTGTTTGTCATTGCCAACGTTGTTGGGCGCGAGGCACCCATCGACAAGATTTTCGCGGGCATCACCCGGTTCCTGTCGGTAGATTTCATCGTGCTAATCCTGATCATGTCGTTCCCGGCGATTTCGCTGCTGATCCCGATGGCAGCGCGATGAACGATCAAACCGAAACAGCGCAAACCGACCGCAAATTCGCCAACACCCTGGCGCGGGGCCTGGGCGTGCTGCGGGCCTTTCGTGCCGGTGACAACGGCCTGACCCATGCCCAGATCGCAGAGCGAACAGGCCTACCCAAGCCCACCGTTTCAAGGCTGACCTACACGTTGGCCGAGCTTGGTTATCTGACCCACGGCGGCCGCAATGACCGGTTTCGCCTGGGCCCGGCTGCGATTGCGCTGGGGTCGGTCGCGTCGGTCGCGGTCAGCTTTGTCGATGCGGCGGCGGAGGCGATGCAGCGGCTTGCCGACGACACTGGGACACTGGCGCTGATCGCGGTACGTGACGGCATGCGGATGATGTTGGTGCGCACGTGGCGGCCCGCCGACCGGTCGACCATCTGGCTGGAACCGGGCCACCGTATCCCTGTTTTCGGATCGTCCTCGGGTCTGGCAGTGATGGCGAGCCTTGACGACGAACGGTTCGAGGCGACGACACCGGACGACGCGTTGCGGCAGTACCGCCGTGACGGATATGACCAGTTGCTGGGGCGCGGATTTGTCTTGGCCCCGCCCGACACCCGCTATGCCCGGACAGTCAATGCCGTCAGCGTGCCCTATTATGCAGGGGAGTTCGGTGAGGCCGTCGCCTTTACCTGCGGCGCCCTGCCCGAAGACTTGCCAGACGCGCGGATCATGGACGAGGTTGGCCCGGCGCTGCGCGGCGTTGTCAGCGGTATTGAACACCGTCTGGGCCGCTCACCCTCGTTGACCCGGCGCGGATAAGATATTTTGAGGAAACATGGATGACCGATAAGATTGTTTACACCCGCCACGATGATATTGCCGTTTTGCGAATCCAAAACCCGCTGGTGAACGCGCTGTCGCATGCCGTCCGGCAAGGCTTGTCTGACGCGATGGACCGGGCAGAAGCCGATGAGGCCGTTCGCGCGGTTCTGTTGGTTGGTGACGGCCGCGCGTTTATTGCGGGCGCAGACATCAAGGAATTCGGAAAGCCGATGCAGAAACCGGGCCTGCCGGATTTGTGCAACCGAATCGAGGCATCGCCGCTGCTGGTTGTTGCCTCAATGCATGGCGTCAGTCTTGGTGGTGGGTTGGAAGTGGCGCTGGGGTGCCATTACCGTGTGGCACAACCAACGGCGCGTGTCGGATTGCCCGAAGTGCATCTTGGTATCCTGCCGGGTGCCGGTGGCACGCAGCGGCTTCCGAGGCTGACGGGTGCGGAAAAGGCGGTCGAGGCGATCACGACAGGCCGACACATCAAGGCGGAAGAGGCACTTGAGCTGGGCATTGTCGACCGCGTGACCGAAGGCGACCCGGAAGAAGTTGGCTTGGCCTACACGCAGCAATTGCTGGATAGCGATGCGCCGCGTAGACCTGTCAGCGAAATGTCCGGACCGGGTGCGATTAATTGGGACGCGACTTATGATGCGGTCCTCAAGAAGGGGCGAGGGCAGATCAGCCCGGCCACTGCCGTGCGCGCCATTCAAGCGTCCTCTGAGCTGCCGTTTGACAAAGGGCTGGCGCGGGAACGTGAATTATTCATGGAATTGATGGACACCGACCAACGTAGGGGTTTGATCCATGCGTTTTTCAACGAACGCGCGGTGAGCAATCTGCCGGAGTTAAAAGGGGTAGACCCGCGCGACCTGCAAACGATCGGTGTGATCGGGGGCGGCACCATGGGCGCTGGCATTGGAACGGCGTGCCTGTTGTCGGGTTTCAACGTGGTGCTGATTGAGATGACCGAGGACGCGGGCGAAGCGGCGTGTGGTCGCATTGCGGGAAATTTGAAAGGCGCATTGAAGCGCGGCAAGATTACAGAAGAAAAATACAACGCCCTAACCACCATCGCGCTGGAAGTTTCGCAGAGTTACGACAGTCTGAAGGATGCCGACCTAGTGATCGAAGCGGTGTTTGAAGACATGTCTGTCAAGCGCGATGTGTTCGGCAAGCTGGACGCCGTGTGCAAGCCGGGGTGCGTGCTGGCGTCCAACACCTCCTATCTGGATGTAAATGAAATTGCGGCCAGCACCTCGCGGCCTGCGGATGTGATCGGGCTGCATTTTTTCTCGCCCGCGCATGTGATGAAGCTGCTGGAAGTTGTTGTGGCGGATCAGACGGCACCCGATGTTGTCGCAACCGGCTTTGCGCTTGGCAAGGCATTGGGCAAGATCAGCGTGCGCGCGGGTGTTTGTGATGGGTTCATCGGCAACCGCATTTTGGCGACCTACCGCACGGCGGCGGATCACATGGTGTTGGACGGCGCGTCGCCCTATCAGATCGACAAGGCGTTGACCGATTTTGGCTTTGCCATGGGGCCGTTTGCAGTGGCCGACCTTGCCGGGCTCGACATTGGCTGGGCCACCCGCGAACGCAAGGCACCGGACCGTCACCCCGACGAAAGGGTGCCAACCTATATCGACCGCCTTTGCGAACAGGGTCATTTCGGTCAGAAGACCGGGCAAGGCTATTATATCTATGAAGAGGGCAAACGGGGCCGGGTGCCAAACCCGGAAATCAACCGACTGATCGAAGAGGAACAGTGCGAACTGGGCATCACCCCGCGCGACTTTTCCGATGATGAAATCTTGCGCCGTTACATGTGCGCAATGGTCAACGAAGGTGCCAAGGTTGTCGGGGAAGGCATCGCGCGCCGTCCGCTCGACGTCGATATGGTTCTGCTGTTTGGTTATGGTTTCCCGCGCTACTGGGGCGGGCCGCTGAAGTGGGCTGACATTCAAGGATTGGACGCGGTGCTGGCCGATATTGAACACTTTGCGCAAAGTGACGCGTGGTTCTGGCAACCCGCACCCCTGCTGAAAAAACTTGTGGCCGAAGGGCTCACATTTGATGATCTGAACAAGGAAGCTGCACAATGAAACAAGCTGTTATCGTCTCGACTGCGCGCACCGGGCTGGCCAAGTCCTTTCGCGGGTCTCTAAACATGACCCACGGGGCGACCATGGGCGGTCATGTTGTGGAACACGCCGTGGCGCGCGCTGGTGTTGACCCTGCACAGATCGAAGACGTGATGATCGGGTGCGGCTATCCCGAACACGCCACGGGCAGCAACATCGCGCGCCAGATCGCCTTGCGCGCGGGTCTGCCGGTGACCGCATCAGGGGTCACGGTGAACCGCTTCTGTTCAAGCGGGCTACAGACCATCGCCATGGCCGCCAATGCCATCTGCCAAGAAGGTGCCGGGCCGATGGTCGCGGGCGGGGTCGAAAGCATCTCAATGGTGCAGCCGCAGGTGAACTCGGTCAAAGAGGCGTGGCTGCTGGAACACAAGCCCGCCATCTATATGGCGATGATCGAAACGGCGGATATCGTCGCCAAACGCTATGGCCTCAGCCGCGATTATCAGGACGAATATGCCCTGCGCTCGCAACAGTTGATCGCGGCAGCACAGGACAGTGGAAAGTTCGACCCTGAAATTGTGCCGATGCAGACCGTCATGGGGGTGCAAGATAAAGAGACCAAAGAAATCACAACCCACGAGGTCACTGTTGAGCGCGACGAATGCAACCGCCCTACGACCACTCTTGAAGGCTTAGCTGGGCTGCAGCCTGTGCGCGGCGATGGTAATTTCGTCACCGCAGGCAACGCCAGCCAGTTGTCGGATGGTGCCGCAGCTTTGGTTCTGATGGACAGTGCGGACGCCGAGAAACAGGGATTGGAGCCTTTGGGTGCCTTCAAAGGTTTTGCGGTTGCAGGCTGCGCGCCCGATGAAATGGGTATTGGCCCTGTCTTTGCCGTGCCCCGCCTGTTGGAACGTCACGGGCTGAAAGTTGATGACATCGACCTGTGGGAGTTGAACGAGGCGTTCGCATCGCAATGCCTGTATTCGCGCGACACGCTGGGGATCGACCCTGAAAAATTCAACGTAAACGGCGGTTCCATCGCGATTGGTCATCCGTTTGGCATGACCGGCGCACGCATGACCGGGCATCTATTGCTGGAAGGCAAACGGCGCGGTGCCAAACTGGGCGTGGTCAGCATGTGCATCGGCGGCGGCATGGGTGCCGCGGGTCTGTTTGAAATCTATTCGTAAGGGGGCCAAAATGGACCTGAGCTATACCGATGAGGAAAAGGCATTTCGCGAGGATGTGCGGGCGTTTCTGGATGAAAAATTGCCTGATGATCTGCGCGACAAAGTGAAGAACGGGCAGGAGTTGGGCAAGGACGGTCATGAGCGTTGGCACGCGATCCTGAACGAACAAGGCTGGCTGGCCCCGAATTGGCCAAAGAAATTTGGTGGCGCGGAATGGAACGCCGTGCAACGGCATATTTTTGAGGAAGAAGCCGCCGCCGCATCGGCGCCGCGCATCGTGCCATTCGGGCTGGCGATGTTGGCGCCAGTGCTGCAGAAATTCGGTTCAAAGGAACAACAGGACCACTGGCTGCCCCGCATTCTGTCGGGTGAGGATTGGTGGTGTCAGGGGTATTCCGAACCCGGTGCCGGGTCCGATCTGGCCTCGCTGAAAACTACGGCTGTCAAGGATGGCGATAACTACATCGTCAACGGACAAAAGACCTGGACCACTCTGGGCCAGCACGCCAACATGATTTTTTGCCTCGTGCGCACCGACAAGGACGTCAAGCAACAAGAAGGCATTTCCTTTCTGCTGATCGACATGGATACGCCGGGCATCGAAGTGCGCCCGATTGTGCTGCTGGACGGTGGGGCTGAGGTGAACGAGGTCTGGTTCACAGATGTGAAAGTGCCTGCCGAAAATCTGGTGGGCGAAGAAAACAAAGGCTGGACCTATGCCAAATATTTGCTGACCCATGAGCGCACGAACATCGCGGGCGTCGGGTTTTCGCGGGCTGGCTTGCAGGCGGTCAAACGCATTGCCAAATCCGAAATGGCCGGCGGCAGACCCCTGATCGAAAACCCGCATTTTGCGGCTCGTGTGGCGCAAGTCGAGATTGATCTGATGGCGATGTCCACCACCAACCTGCGGATCATCTCCAAGGCGGCAGCGGGCACGGCCCCCGGCGTGGAAAGTTCGATGCTCAAGATCAAGGGCACGATCATCCGTCAGGAAATCAACGATCTGGCGCGGCGTGCGGCGGGTGTCTATGCGATGCCGTTCGCGTCCGAGGCGGTTGAGGGATCGAATGCGGTCTTGCCCGATCCGCTGGCCGCTGGCCCGGTCGCGTCGCAGTATTTTAACAACCGTAAGCTGTCGATTTTTGGCGGTTCAAACGAAATCCAGCGCCAGATCATCGCAAAAACTACATTGGGAGGCGGGCAATGAATTTCGAGCTGACCGAAGAACGTCAAATGCTGCAAGACAGCCTGCGGCGTTTTCTGCGCGACAAATACGACACCGCCACGCGGAACAAGATCCTCGAAAGCGACAGCGGTATGTCCGCAGGTATCTGGTCGGAGTTGGCGGAGCTTGGTATCATCGGCGCGCTCTTTACCGAAACTCAGGGCGGCTTTGGTGGCGCGGGTTTTGACATCGCGGTGGTGTTTGAAGAATTGGGTCGCGCGGGCGTGGTTGAGCCGTTTATGGACACTGCGATACTTGCGGGTGGGCTGATTGCCGATCTGGGCAACGCGGCTCAGTTGCCGCACATTGAGGACCTTATCAGCGGTACGTTGCATCTGGCCTTTGCCCATGGTGAGCCAAACAGCCGCTATGACCTGACGCGCGTGGCGACCACTGCCAAGGCAGACGGTGACACCATCATTTTGAACGGGCGCAAGGCCGTTGTGGTGAACGCGGAGGCTGCCGACATGCTGGTTGTGTCGGCCCGTGAAAGTGGGGAGGCTGATGCTACGGAGGGCTTGTCGCTGTTCCTTGTTCCCAAGGATGCCAAAGGGCTGACCGTTCAGGGCTATGCGCTGCTGGCGGGGGGCCGTGCGGCAGAGGTCACATTGGACGATGTGAAGGTGTCCTCAGACGCGCGACTGGGTGCGGCAGGTAAGGCTGCTAAAGCCATCAAGGCGCGCATCGCCACCGCCTGTGTCGCGCAAAGCGCCGAGACGCTGGGCGCGATGGAAACTGCCTGTTCCTTGACCCGCGAATACTTGATGACGCGCAAACAGTTTGGGCGGCCGATCGGCAGTTTTCAGGCGCTGGCGCACCGCATGTCCGACCTGCTGATCGAGATGGAGCAGGCGCGATCGGCCGTGATCAACGCGGCCGGGCATCTGGACGGTGATCCCCCAACGCGCGACCGCCACATCGCGGCGGTCAAGAACCTGATGGGCCGCGCAGGGCGTCTGGTGGCAGAGGACGCGATACAGATGCACGGCGGCATCGCGATGACGCAGGAATATGAGCTTGCACATATCGCCAAACGCATCGTCATGGCCGACCATCGGTTTGGCGACACTGACCATCATCTGGAGCGTTTCATTGCCCTTTCCGCCGCATGACGCACCCCCGAGCGGGGTCGCGGGGCTGATCGGGTTTCAGTCTGATCTGAGCGCACCCGATGGAAGCACGCGGATCACGCTGGCGCTGGAGGCGCACCATCTGAACGTGTCAGGCGTGTTGCACGGCGGGTTGCACACGCTGCTGTTGGACGTGGCCGCCGGGTTTGCCTGCGCACGGCATCTGGCGCAGGACGGGGCCTTCGTCCCGGTACTGACGCTGTCGCTGACCACCGATTACATTGCAAGTATTTCTGCCGGGACGGTCATGGCGCGGGGGCGGGTGTCGGGCGGTGGCCATAAAATCGTGTTCGCCGAGGCAATGCTCTACAGTGCGGACGGAGGCCTTTTATCGCGCGCAAGCGGCGTGTTTAAGAGGGGATCAAAATGACCGCAGAGATTGAGGACAGAGGTGATCGTCTGATCGTGTGGAATGGTAATGCTGACAAACGAGGCGCGCTGTCGCCCGCGCTTTACGTTACGTTGGCGCAGGCAATGGATCTTGCAGCCGAGCCGCGTATCCGGGCAGTGATCCTGACATCGCGCGGTGACTTCTTTTGCGCAGGCGGTGACATGAACGTGTTGATTGAGCGGCGCAAGCTGACCGAAGCGGAGCGGAGGGACAAGGTCGATACGCTGCACGATCTGGTCCGTAAAATGCGTGCCTGTCCCGTGCCGATCATTGCCGCGGTTGAGGGCGGTGCGGCGGGTGCGGGGCTCTCGTTGGCGCTCGCTTGCGACCTGATCGTTGCGACAAAAGATGCCAAATTTACCGCCGCCTATGTCAAGGCTGGGCTGGTACCAGATGCAGGTCTGACTGCATCGCTGGCGCGGATGATCCCGCGCCCACTTGCGATGGAAATGTGCCTGATGGGCCGTCCCGTAATGGCCACCCGATTTGCAGAACTAGGAGCCGTCAGCCGAATTTGCGATACAGGCAACGCTTTGGGTGAGGCTATACTGCTTGCCGATACGCTCGCCGCGGGTCCAAGAAACGCCCAAAGCGCAATTCGGCAACTGGTGGCGCAATCCTATGAGGTGTCCGAAGCCGCACAACTTGACGCCGAACGAGACGCGATGGCCCATGCCGCAGGGACAAACGAAGCGGCAGAAGGCATTGCGGCGTTCTTGGAAAAACGCAAGGCGCAGTTCGCATGATGATATGGGACACCGAAATCACGCGCCGTCTGGGCATTCGCTTGCCAATCTTGGCAGGGGGGCTGCAATGGCTGGGTGATGCACCTTATGTAGCTGCGGCCGCACATGCCGGGATTATGGGTTTCGTGACAGCGGCGAGCTTTGGTGGCGATATGGATGCCCTTCGCGCCGAAATCCGCAAGGCGCGCGACATGTGCGGAACCCTGCCGTTTGGTGTCAACGTGTCGATGTTGCCCAAGCTGGTGCCCGATGATCAAACCGCTGATGTCTTTCGCCTGATCGCAGACGAAGGGGTGACAGTGATCGAGACCTCGGGGCGTAACCCCGAACCCTATATTAAACTGCTCAAGGACTTTGGCCTGACCGTCATCCACAAGGTGCCCGCCGTGCGTTATGCGGTGAAGGCGCAAAGTGTTGGCGTCGACATGGTGTCAATTGTCGGGGCAGAGTGCGGCGGGCATCCCGGGATGGACATGATCGGATCGTTCGTGAACGGGGCCATGGCAGGTCGCGATCTGCACATCCCGTTTCTGATCGGCGGTGGCGTCGGGCATGGTAGCCAACTGGTCGCGGCGCTGGCGATGGGCGCATCCGGTGTGGTCATGGGCACGCGGCTGCTGGTAGCCGAGGAGGTGACGGCGCATGCGAGGTACAAGCAGGCGCTGGTCGATGCGACTGAGCGCGATACGGTGCTAACCATGGGATCAGTGCGCAACACCATCCGCACGTTGGCAAATGAGACGACGGTAGAGGTGGCTCGGATGGAGGCGGAAAGCCCCGATGTGACCATTCAGGAGCTGCTGCCATTGGTATCAGGACAGATTGGGCGCAAGGCCTATCAAACCGGTGATGTCAGCCGGGGCATGTTGTCCGCGGGGCATGCGCTTGGCCTGACCGACAAGGTGGAACCGATGGCAGACATCATTGCGCGGATTGAAGCGGAGGCAGAGACGGCCTATCGCAAAACGGGACAGGTGATGCACTTTCAGGAGGCGGCAGAGTGATGGCACGGGTAGAGGCATTTTTGAATGATCAGGTGGCGGTGCGGCCCATAGCCCCGGCGCTGAAAGACAGCATCGGGGTCAGTTGGACGTACGCTGAGCTGAACCTTGCCGCTGAAGCCGCCGCTGCGGTGTTGACCGAGGCAGGCGTGTGTGCGGGGGACCGCGTAATGATGCTGTCGGAAAACTGTGCCACCGCTGTTGCGATGCTTTTCGCCTGCTGGAAGATCGACGCGGTGATCATTCCGGTAAATGCCCGCCAAACCGCCGCTGAGGTCGCGCGTATTCTTGATCACGCAACCCCTGCCGTCGTGGTCACGACGAGTGCGGCATCAGCGGACGCAGCGACCCATGCCGGGCGGTTGAGCGGAAAGGCCGTGTGCGGGTCGTTTGGCGACATCCACCTCGCGACACCTTTCGATAGCGCCCCCGATGCAGCGCTGAACGATGTGGCCGTACTGCTTTATACCACGGGCACCACGGGTGATCCCAAGGGGGTGATGCTGACCCATGATAACGTGCGTTTTGGCGGCATGGCATCGGCCACTTTGCGTCACATGACGCCGGAGGATTTGATCTACGGCGTTCTGCCGATCACCCATGTTTTTGGCTTGGCATCGGTGGTCACAGCCGCCTGTTATGCAGGTGCCGCCGTGCGGCTTGAAACGCGGTTTTCAGCCGCCAAGCTGTTCGCGGCTTTGCAGGACGGTGTGACGCTGCTGTCGGCGGTCCCACAGATGCACGCGCTGCTGATGCAGTACACCCGTGAACAGGGGCTAACTGCTTTGGGATCAGACCACTTGCGCTATGTGTCGTCCGGTGCGGCGCCGCTTGATCCGGCTTGGAAACGCAAGGCCGAGGCGTTCTATGGCGTGGCACTGCAGAACGGTTACGGTATGACCGAAACCACCGCGGGCGTCTGCGCCACGCGCAACACTATCGGGTCCACTGACACCTCAACTGGGCCTGCGCTGCCGGGCGTTGAAGTGTGCATAGATGACACCGTTCCGGGCGGGGCCGAAGGATCGGGTGAAGTGCTGACGCGGGGTGGTCATGTGATGAAAGGGTATTACCGGAACCCTGAGGAAACAGCCAAGGTATTGGACGACGACGGCTGGTTGCGCACGGGCGATCTGGGCCGGATCGACGACCACGGTCATCTGCACATTCTGGGCCGCTCAAAGGAATTGATCATTCATGGTGGATTTAACGTCTATCCCCCAGAAGTTGAGGCCGCGCTGAACGATCATCCGCGCGTGATCCAGTCTGCGGTCATCGGGCACATGGCGGGTGGCGACGAACAGGTTCTGGCGTTCGTGCAGATTGCTGAGGGCGATACCGTCAGCGTCGAAGAACTGAAGGCCTTCGTGAAGGAGCGCCTTGCAGGTTACAAACGACCCTCGCAGATCATTCTAGCGATCGAACTGCCCGCCGCTCCGACTGGCAAAATCCTGAAACATAAACTGTTGACCAAGTTCGCCGATCAGTTGGGGTAAGAGCGTGGTGGATCAAACCCGAATACAAAAGCGATCGCATGTGCAGCCGGAATTTCCTTGTAGATGGTGTATCCCCTAAGAATCGTTTGCTGGAGCCCATATTGCGTGTGATTAGCAAGGAAGATGATCAGCGCAACGCGGCCTCGCTAGTAGAGCGTTTCTCTATAGCGTGCCTCAATCAAAGCATCATCAGTCTTGCCAATAACCGTATCAGTATGATCTCTAAGCATTTCGAGCAGTGTTGGCACTGGTCGGTTCTGCGGCCATGTATCTGGCTTCCAGAAACCGGCCCGCATTGGGGCCTTGCCGCAATGGGTAAATATCTCTTCCGCCGTGATGCGCAATACCGTCTTTGGACATCGTCCCTTGACCTGAAACTGATCTCGAAGTGCTTGCTCGTCACTGATCTCGGCAACACCGTTGACGCGTAGCGTTTCGCCAACAGTCGGAATCATAAAGATAAGTGCAACTTTGGGGTGGGCCAAAATATTCAGCAGCCCATCAATGCGGTTGTTACCGGGACGATCAGGCAAGAGCAGCGTCTTGTCTGTTTCTACTGTAACAAATCCTGCGGGATCACCTTTTGGAGATACATCGAGATTGGTTCCATCGGAGGTCGCGAGCACAAGGAAAGTCGAATGTGCAATGAAATCCCTACAGTGTGTATCAAACCTTGAAATCACCTTAGCCGCAGCAATAGGTGAGACGTCGCCGTAGATTTCTCGCAGTTTCTCTGGGGTCATTGGGGCGCTCCTTCCCGTGAAGGATTAACAAAAACACGAATGGCGGCAAAGTCCGCAGTCTGATGTGAATTCGACCTCTGATCCTTGCTGCACTCTGCACGAATGGCTGGTTTTCCCGCCGTGCGGCCGCACCGAATTTTACGTTGACGCAGCATTTTCCACGCTGCGAGCGCATGCAGCGGGAAAACCGAATTCACACAATGGGCTCTTTCTCGCCGTTCGCTGCGTCTTGGACCAACGACCGCTTTGCAAAAGTTTAAGAAGTCACCTTCTAAGGCATACCTCTCTGCCAGACCTTCAACCAAAAATTACAAGTCTTCATGAACTCAATATATGTTTGTTTCCATCCAAAAAGCAGCGTAGCGCAGTAACCCTAGTTGCTCGCTACACTGAGCGCAGACCTAACGTAGTCACCGCTTACAGCCCGCGCACAGACGCTGTGTGACACCCACAATGTTCAGCTGCCAGATATTGGTCCCTGCGCGCCCTGCGGCTTGAGCCTATCGTAATCCGCCTGCGATGTTGCAGTTGATGCAACTGAGGGCATGCCGCTAACTGCAGAGTCTGGCGCAGCCTGTTGTGGGCTTGGCACATTGGGCTTGGGAATTTGCGGAGCTGCAA
>CAXHZK010000031.1:0-12782 GCA_964021915.1 uncultured Roseobacteraceae bacterium
CCCGGATCGCGATACGCTTGAGCACCTGAGCATCACCTCGCAGGCGCAATCGCGCCCAGTTGCGATGTTTGTGGATCATTCTGATGATACAATGACCAAGGCTGCAATTCGTGCGGGTGTCAGTGCCTATGTCGTCAATGGTTTGCATGCAGACCGGATCAAACCAGTGTTGGAAACGGCGATTGCGCGGTTCCATATGATCCAGAAAATGCAGACTGAATTGGTCGCGGCGAAGCGCGCATTGTCCGACAGAAAGACGATTGATCGGGCCAAGGGCCTGATCATGCGCGCGCGTGCTATGACAGAGGACGAAGCCTATAATCTGTTGCGCACCACCGCCATGAGCCAAGGGCGCAAGGTCGCGGACGTTGCGCAGGCCTTGGTCACATCTGCGGATTTGCTGGGATGATGGGCGCAGTCACATGTGGCTATTTGCCATTGGTGGATAGCGCCCCGCTTATTATCGCCAAGGAACTGTTATTTGCAGCCCAAGAAGGGCTTGATCTGACCTTGGTCAAACAGCCGTCGTGGTCTGCGATCAGGGACCATCTTGCATTTGGGCAGTTGGATTTTGCACATCTTTTGTCCCCGATGCCAATCGCAATGTCAGCAGGGCAAAGCGGCTATCCAGCGCAGATTGACGCTCTGATGGTGCTTGCGGTCAATGGCACTGTGATTGGGGTGTCCCCCGCGATGGCGTCCCGCATGGCTGCACAGGGCTGGACGCCGGATTTTACGGACCCACGCATCACATCGGCGGCTGTTTTGGCGCAAGCTCAGACCACCCTTCGGATCGGCGTGCCGTTTCCATTTTCGATGCACCGGTTGCTGGTGGATTACTGGCTCCGACAGGATCCAAATTTTGATGAAAGCCGTGTTGAAATCATCAGCGTGCCACCATCGCAAATGTCGCTGGCCTTGCGCGATGAGCGCATTGATATGTTTTGTGTAGGCGAGCCTTGGGGGTCCGTGGCCGTACACGATAGTGATGCTGTGTTGGTATTGCCGACATGCGCGATTTGGAATTTCGTGCCTGAAAAGGTGCTGGGCGTGCGTCGCGATTGGGTCGCACAAAATCCGACCATTTGTCATGCGATGATACGGGCCGTCTACCGCGCAGCACTGTGGTTGGAGCAACCACAAAACGCACCATTGGCAGTCGAGATTTTGGCCAGCAGTGAACATCTTGATTTACCGGATCATGCTATCGAGCCAGCTTTAACAGGGCAGCTCCGGTCTGGCCTTTCTGCGGACCCGCAGCGGATCGAACAGTTTCTGATATTCCATAAGCGCGCGGCGAATTTTCCATGGGGCAGTCAAGCAGCATGGATATCCAAACAATTGGGCGTGCCCGATCAATCCCAAAGCTTTCGCAGCGACGTCTACCGCGATGCTCTTGCCCCACTTGGGATCGATCTGCCCGCCGCGTCGGCCAAGGTCGAAGGCGCAATGACACATGAAACAGTTGTTGCTTCGACAAAGGGGCAAATGATTCTGGCGCCGGATACTTTTTTTGATGGTGCCACTTTTGCCATCACTCCGGAATTTGCGCTTAAAAAATAGGCAATGCCGCAATGCAGCAAGGTTTCTTGAAATCCGGCAAGGGATCATATTGTCCCTGTCTCCCGATTCATCGATTTTAAGTTTAAGGGCAACGCTGCCCCCACCGATCCACGATGCTGTGGGTCGCAAAGTTTAAGAGCAAAGCCGCTCGATTGTCGCATGCACCTCCTCCCGCATGTTTCATTCGCGCGGCTTTTTGCATTTCGACAGGGATAACAAAATGAACACGTTTAAATGGCTACTGGCGTCCACGGCACTTTGTGCGACACCGGCAATGGCAGAAATGCTGGACCTAGAAAAAGACGAACTGACATTCGGCTTTATCAAATTGACAGATATGGCCCCGCTGGCCGTCGCATATGAACAGGGGTATTTCGAAGACGAAGGCCTGTTCGTCACAATCGAAGCCCAAGCCAACTGGAAGGTGCTGCTTGACGGCGTCATCGATGGTCAATTGGACGGCGCCCATATGCTGGCCGGTCAGCCTATCGCCGCTACAATCGGTTACGGCACAGAGGCCCACATCATCACACCATTTTCGATGGACCTGAACGGTAACGCGATTACCGTTTCCAATGACATCTGGGACCAAATGAAACCCAATGTTCCGTTGATGGACGATGGTCGCCCGCAGCATCCGATCAGCGCCGCAGCCCTTGCGCCAGTGGTTGAAGATTATCAGGACCGCGGCGAGCCGTTCAACATGGGCATGGTGTTTCCGGTCTCTACACACAACTACGAAATCCGCTATTGGTTGGCGGCTGGCGGGCTAGAGCCTGGCTACTACTCTCCAGAAGATGTGAGCGGCACGATTGGTGCGGACGTCTTCCTGTCGGTGACGCCACCTCCACAAATGCCATCCACAATGGAAGCGGGCACCATCAACGGCTACGCCGTAGGTGAACCGTGGAACCAACAAGCCGTGTTCAAAGGCATCGGTGTGCCAGTCATCACCGACTATGACATGTGGAAGAACAACCCTGAAAAAGTGTTCGGTATCACCAAGCAGTTTGCTGAAGAAAACCCGAACACGACCATCGCCTTGACCAAGGCATTGATCCGCGCTGCGATCTGGTTGGATGAAAACGACAACGCGAACCGCGAAGAAGCTGTCGAAATCCTGTCTCGTTCTGAATACGTCGGCGCCGATTCCGAAGTGATCGCGAACTCCATGACGGGCTTCTTCGAGTTTGAAAAAGGCGATGTGCGTCCTGCACCAGACTTCAACGTGTTCTTCCGCTATAACGCGACATACCCGTTCTATTCGGATGCGATCTGGTATCTGACGCAAATGCGTCGTTGGGGTCAAATTGCTGAACCTGTTTCGGATGAATGGTTCATCGAAAAAGCCAAAGAAGTTTACCGTCCTGACATCTACCTCGAAGCCGCGCGCATGCTGGTTGATGACGGCATGGCAAACGAAGCGGACTTCCCATGGGATAGCGACGGCTTCAAAGAGCCAACCCCTGCGGCTGACATCATCGATGGCATTCCTTTCGATGGACGTGCGCCAAACGCATATCTGGAAAGCCTGCCAATCGGCCTGAAAGGTTCCCAAAAACTCGTTGACGGTGTGATCACCGAATAACCCCTTTGCGCCGCGGCATAAGCTGCGGCGCATTTCTTATTCTCGATAGCCAAAAGGCCAAAGCAAATGACCGCAATTGATCCTGAAACTCTCTCCGCCGAAGCCCGCCGCGCAAAGCTTTTTACGCGGATCAACAAAGCAGATGCTTGGTTTCAAGTGTTTGGTCTGGCGTGGCTGACGCCGCTGCTTAAGGCCGCAGCGGGCGATAATCCGCGCGCACAAATGTCCGAAATTTGGCGCCTGCTATGTGTGCCACTGTTGGCCATCGCGATTTTCCTTGTCGCTTGGGGGACGTTGGCGCCAAAGGTGCAAACTTCACTGGGTGCGATCCCCGGTCCGGCACAAGTCTGGGAACAGGCCATTAACCTGAATGATGACGCGGTGCGCGAGCGCGAGAAAGAGGCGGCATTTTATGAACGCCAAGACAAACGCAACGCTGATCTGATCGCCAATGGTCGCGCAGATGATGTCAAAGAACGTCAATATACAGGCCGTCCAACATATTACGCGCAAATCTGGACCTCGATCACCACCGTGTTTTTCGGCTTTCTGATTGCGTCAATTATCGCGATCCCATTGGGGATCATGGCGGGGCTGTCGGCCACGGCCAATGCCGCGATCAACCCGCTGATCCAGATTTTCAAACCGGTTAGCCCACTGGCGTGGTTGCCGATTGTGACGATGATCGTCTCCGCGCTTTACACCACCAATGACGGGATGTTTTCCAAATCCTTCCTTGTATCGGCCATCACTGTGACGCTGTGTTCGCTTTGGCCAACATTGATCAACACAGCCCTCGGCGTGTCGTCGATCGACAAGGACTTGGTGTCGGTATCCAAAGTTCTCAAAATGTCGACTTATTCCAAAATCACCAAACTGGTTTTGCCTTCTGCCCTGCCGTTGATCTTCACGGGTTTGCGCCTGTCGCTGGGTGTGGGCTGGATGGTGCTGATCGCGGCAGAAATGCTGGCGCAAAACCCTGGTCTTGGAAAATTCGTCTGGGATGAATTCCAGAACGGGTCATCGCAATCACTCGCCAAAATCATGGTCGCTGTCTTCACCATCGGGATCATCGGCTTCTTGCTCGACCGCGTGATGTATGCGCTGCAATCCATGTTCACCTTTACAGAGAACCGGTAATCATCATGAGCATTCTGAGTTTTCAAAACGTGTTCAAAGGCTTTGGCCAAGGCACTCACCGCAACGACGTGTTGCATGACATCAACCTTGATGTGGCGGAGGGCGAATTTGTTGCCATCCTTGGATTTTCTGGTACCGGTAAATCCACACTTATGAACCTGATCGCAGGACTGGATACACCAGACAGCGGGACCGTCACATTCAAGGGCGCCCCGATCAAAGGACCAGGCCCAGAGCGTGGTTTGGTGTTTCAAAGCTATTCACTGATGCCGTGGTTGACCGTGGGCGGAAATGTTGGGCTTGCCGTGGATGCAGTGTTCCCGAAGCTGTCCAAGGAAGAACGGGAAGCCAAGATCGACCACTACGTTGGCATGGTCGGGCTACCACACGCGAAATCGCGCCGCCCTTCGGAATTATCGGGTGGCATGCGCCAACGTGTGTCAGTTGCCCGTGCGCTAGCGATGAACCCTGAAATGTTGCTGCTTGATGAACCGCTTAGCGCGCTGGATGCGTTGACCCGTGCAAATCTTGCGGATGAGATTTTGGATATTTGGGAGAAGGACAAAAAAACCTGCATCCTGATTACCAATGATGTGGACGAGGCGATTTTGCTCGCCGACCGGATCATTCCGTTAAACCCTGATGGAACATTGGGCGAGGCTGTGACGGTCAATATTCCGCGTCCACGCGACCGTGCTGCGATGAATGATGATACAACGTTCAAAGCCCTGCGGATGCGCGTCACCAATTATCTAATGGACGTGGGTATCGCCGCCAAGGTCGAGGAAACCCGACACCTGCCGAAGGTTACGCCGATCCATTCCGTACCTGCTGCTGTGGCCAGTGCCCAAGAGAGCGGCATCACAGAACGCTATTTGAACTTTTCGCAGCTCGACAAGGTTTACCCGACGCCAAAAGGTCCACTGACAGTTGTCGAAAATTTTGATCTCAAGGTGAACAAAGGCGAATTCATCAGCCTCATCGGTCACTCCGGCTGCGGTAAATCCACTGTGCTAACCATGGCCGCCGGACTGAACCCGATCTCAAAAGGGGCCATTCGTCTGGACGGCTGGAACGTCGAAGGTGCTGACCCTGAACGCGCCGTTGTGTTCCAATCGCCCAATCTGTTTCCATGGCTCAGCGCCAAGGAAAACGTGGCCATTGGTGTGGACAAAGTTTACCCAAAAGCATCGCAGGCTGAACGGCAGGACGTGATCGAATATTATCTGGAACGGGTCGGTCTGGCCGATGCGATGGATAAACAAGCGTCGTCCATGTCCAACGGCATGAAACAGCGTGTGGGCATCGCACGCGCCTTTGCCTTATCGCCCAAATTGCTTTTGCTCGATGAACCGTTTGGCATGCTCGACAGTTTGACCCGTTGGGAGCTGCAAGAGGTGCTGATGGAGGTCTGGTCGCGCACCAAGGTGACTGCCGTTTGTGTGACACATGACGTCGATGAGGCGATCCTGCTCGCGGACCGTGTGGTGATGATGACCAACGGACCACAAGCCACCATCGGCAAGATCACAGATGTGAAGCTGCCGCGTCCACGCACCCGCAAGGCGCTGCTAGAACATCCCGATTATTATAATTACCGCGCCGAGGTTCTGGATTTCCTAGAGGAATACGAACATGGCGCAAAACCAAAACCCAAACCAATTGCGGCGGAATAATTCATGACCCAGAAACTGATCGTCATTGGTGCAGGCATGGCAACAGGCCGCGCGTTAGAGCATCTTTTTGACGCAAATGCGGATGTCGATGTGACCCTGTTTAACGCGGAACCACGAGGCAATTATAACCGCATCATGCTGTCGCCTGTTTTGTCGGGGGATAAGTCCTACGCCGAAATCGTGACCCATGACGATGCGTGGTATGCGGCCAATAATGTGACATGTCGGTTTGGCGAGCGCATCGCCAGCATCGACCGCGCCGCCAAGACAGTGACCGCCGAAAACGGCGATGTTCTGGCGTACGATAAATTGATTTTCGGCACGGGATCGAACCCGTTTATGATCCCACTGCCTGGCCACGATTTGGAAGGTGTCATCGCATACCGCGATCTGGAAGACACTCAAACCATGATGGACCTTGGCCCTGATAATACCTGCGTCGTGATCGGTGGTGGTTTGCTAGGACTAGAAGCCGCCGCAGGCATGGCCGCGCGCGGAGTGGATGTGACCGTGGTTCATATCATGGGCCACTTGATGGAACGGCAGTTGGACGAGGCGGCCGGATATTTGCTGCGCAAGGCGCTAGTGGACAAGGGCATCACCGTCAAATGCTCTGCCAATTCCAAAGAAATCCTTGGCGAAAATGGGCGGGTGAAAGCGCTGTTGCTGGATGACGGCACCGAACTGCCTTGCGACCTGTTGGTCATGGCCGTGGGCATTCGACCCAATGTGAAACTTGCCCAAGACTGCGGGCTTGCCGTTAGCAAAGGCATTCATGTGGATGACCAGATGGTGACATCGGATGCCGACATCTTGGCCGTCGGTGAATGTGTGGAACACGACGGGGCAATTTTTGGGCTTGTCGCGCCGCTGTATGATCAGGCGAAAGTCGCCGCACAAACCCTTTTGGGCGAAGCTGGTAAATTTGTGCAAAAAGAGCTGTCGACCAAACTGAAGGTCACAGGCTGTGATCTGTTCAGCGCGGGCGATTTTGCCGATGGGGAGGGCCGCGAAGACATCGTCTTTCGTGATCCTGCACGCGGCGTTTACCGTCGCTTGGTTTTGGAAAACAACATTGTCATCGGCGCAGTCATGTATGGCGACACGGCCGACAGCAATTGGTTCTTTGGCCTGATCCGCGACAAGACCGATATCACAGACATGCGCGAAACATTGATATTCGGCCCTGCGTATCAGGGGGGCGGTGCGTCGGACCCGCTCTTAGCCGTTGCAGCCTTACCGCGTGAGGCGGAAATCTGTGGGTGCAACGGCATTTGTAAAGGTCAGATTGAGGATGCAATCGCCGCAGGGGCGACTGATCTTGGTGCTGTGCGCAGCGTCACCAAGGCGTCGGGATCTTGCGGGACGTGCACTGGATTGGTGGAGCAAGTCCTCGCGGTAACCTTGGGCGATGATTTTGTGATCCCAGCGGCCGCATCAATTTGCGGCTGCACGGATATGACCCACGAAGACGTGCGGCGTATGATCAAATCCCAAAAACTAAGATCGATGCCAGCCGTTTGGCAGGAATGTGGGTGGAAGACATCTTGCGGCTGTCACGTTTGTCGACCTGCGTTGAACTTCTATTTGCTCGCCGATTGTCCGCTTGAATACCAAGACGACCCGCAGTCGCGTTTCATTAATGAACGTAAACACGCGAATATTCAAAAAGATGGTACATTCTCTGTCGTGCCGCGCATGTGGGGCGGGATCACCACGCCGGACGAATTGCGGGCCATCGCGGATGCCGCCGACAAATACATGGTGCCAACGGTCAAGGTGACTGGCGGACAGCGGATTGATTTGCTCGGCGTTAAAGGCGAAGATTTGCCTGCCATTTGGAAAGACCTCAATGATGCTGGCATGGTATCAGGTCACGCCTATTCTAAAGGGCTGCGCACCGTGAAAACCTGTGTTGGGACGGATCACTGCCGATTTGGGACGCAAGACAGCACCGGCCTTGGGATCAAGCTGGAAAAAACGCTTTGGGGATCATGGACACCGCATAAGTTAAAGCTTGGTGTGTCGGGTTGCCCGCGCAACTGCGCAGAGGCCACCTGCAAAGATATCGGGATCGTTTGTGTCGATAGCGGCTATCAGATCAGCATCGGTGGCGCGGCAGGCATGGACGTGCGTGAAACCGAATTGCTGCTTCAAGTCCCCAATGAGGATGAAGCAATTGCCGTGATCAAAGCTGTCACACAGCTATACCGTGAGAACGCGAAATATCTGGACCGCATCTATAAATGGATGGCCAAGGTTGGGTTGGATTGGATCACTGAACAGGTGACTGATCTGAACAATCGCACTGCCCTTGTTGATCGCTTCGAGTTGTCGCAATCCATTTATCGCCGCGACCCTTGGGCGGATCACGTCACGACGAAAGCGGCCACATATGCCCCTGTCGCAGACCTAACACTGGAGGCCGCAGAATGAGCGACTGGATTGATATCGCGGCCCTTGATGATGTGCCACAACGCGGGGCGCGGCTGGTCAAAACGGTGCACGGCTGTGTCGCGGTATTTCGCACTGGCGCCGATGAGGTCTATGCGCTCGACAACGCTTGCCCCCATAAAAACGGACCATTGGCAGAAGGGATCGTCCATGGATCTTCGGTGACTTGTCCGCTGCACAATTGGGTCATTTCATTGGAAACGGGTCTTGTTCAAGGGGCCGATGAGGGCCGCGTCAACACCTATCCGGCGCGTGTTGAAAACGGTCGGATCAGTCTAGATGCTGCATTCTTGCGCGGGCGGGCCGTGGCATGACGCTAACCAAAACAACCTGCCCCTACTGCGGGGTTGGCTGTGGCGTTCTGGCGGGCGCAGATGGGACGATCAAAGGCGATCCTGATCACCCAGCGAATTTTGGGCGTTTGTGCTCTAAGGGGTCGGCGCTCGGCGAGACCCTCGATCTCGAGGGTCGTCTTCTCGCCCCGCAGATCGGCAAATGTGACGCGAGTTGGGATGATGCGCTTGATCTGGTTGCGACGATGTTTAGTGACGCAATCCGCGAACATGGCCCCGATAGCGTGGCATTCTATGTCTCGGGTCAACTGCTGACCGAAGACTATTACGTCGCCAATAAGCTGATGAAAGGGTTCATCGGCTCTGCAAATATCGACACCAATTCAAGGCTTTGCATGGCGTCATCCGTGGCGGGTCACAAACGGGCCTTTGGGTCCGACACGGTGCCGGGCACCTATGCGGATCTGGAACAGGCCGACATGATCGTGCTGGTTGGATCGAACCTTGCGTGGTGCCATCCTGTTTTGCACCAACGCATCGCAGCGGCGAAAGCGGCGCGTCCTGACATGCGCGTTGTGAACATTGATCCGCGCAAAACCGCCACGTCTGAACTTGCTGACATACATCTGCGGATTGCCCCTGATGGGGATGTGGCCTTGTTCAACGGATTGCTGGCGCATTTGGCGGACACCGGCGCGCTTGATCTGCCTTATTTACATGATCACGTAAACGGTTGCCTCGATGCCGTAACTGCGGCGCGGGCAACGGACCCCAACGACAGTGGGCTAAGCGCGGAGGAGTTGTTCGCATTTTACACCCTATGGGCCACCACACCAAAGGTCGTGACCGTCTATTCCCAAGGCGTCAACCAATCGATTTGCGGTACTGACAAGGTCAATGCGATCCTCAATTGTCACCTCGCCACGGGGCGCATTGGCAAGACTGGCTGTGGGCCGTTTTCGGTCACGGGCCAACCCAATGCGATGGGTGGCCGCGAGGTCGGTGGCCTCGCCAATATGCTGGCCAATCATTTGGACATCGAGAATGCGGATCACCGTGCCGCCGTGCAGGGGTTCTGGAACAGTCCAACAATCTGCGCCGCCGCGGGGCTAAAAGCCGTTGATCTGTTTGATGCCTGTGAAGCGGGCAAGATCAAGGCGCTGTGGGTCATGTCCACTAATCCCGCCGTCAGCATGCCGGATGCAAACAGTGTGGCGGCAGCCATCAAGAACGTGCCCTTTGTTGCAGTATCCGACATCATGGCGCGCACAGATACGGGCGATTTGGCCGATGTGCTTTTGCCCGCTGCGGGCTGGGGTGAAAAGGACGGCACTGTCACCAATTCCGAACGACGCATTTCGCGGCAGCGGGCGTTTTTGCCTGCCCCGCAAGGCACGCGGCCAGACTGGAAAATCATCTGCGACGTTGCCACGCGCATGGGCTGGGGCGATGCGTTTGACTATGAAGCGCCCGCGCAGATTTTCGCAGAATACGTCGGGCTTTCGACCGCGACACGTGACTTTGGCCGAGATTTGGACCTTAGCATTTTTGCCGATGCGGATTACGCTAAAATGATCCCGACCCAATGGCCGCAAGACGACAAACGCTTCTTTGCCAATGGTCAGTTTTTCCACCCTGATGGCAAGGCGCGGATGTTGCCGGTCACGGCTCCAACTGTGCAAACAGGCGGCTATAGGTTGAACACAGGACGCAATCGCGACCAGTGGCACACGATGACCCGCACAGGGAAATCGGCCAAACTGGGTGCGCATCTGGCCGAACCCTATGTCGAAATGCACCCCGATGATGCAAGTGATCTGTCTGTTGATACAGGCGATCTGGTACAGATAGAGGCGGCCAATAACCGCGCAATTTTGCGGGTGCTCGTGACAACGAAGGTCAGCAATGGCCAGTTTTTTGCGCCCATGCATTGGACGCGTCAGCGCAGCATTGGTGGACATGTTAACGCTGTAACACCCGCTGTCACCGATCCGGTATCGGGTCAGCCCGCTTTGAAGGCGGGGCCAGTCACCGCCGAAAAATATAACGCCGCATGGTATGGTTTCGCTGCGGCGGCCGACGATCTGCATCTGACGGGCGAGTACGCCGCGATTGCGCGCACGACATCGGGGTGGCAGGGCGAGTTCGCGGGACAAACGCCCCCCACTGATTGGGCCAGATTGGCGGCAGACTGTTTGGGCTGTGACGTAGCCGAGTTGGCATCAAGCTATGATGGCAGCAGCCACACCTACCGTTTTGCGCAATATGATGGCGGGCGATTGATTGGATTGTTCTTCGCAAGCGCCCAGCCCGTCAGGCTGGCGCGGCCCCATGCGATATCGCTAATCGGGACAGAGGTACCAACACTGACCGCCATGGCTGGACGCATTGGCGCGGGGCAACCTGATCCGGGCCGTACGCTTTGCGCCTGTATGAATGTGGGGGTTAATACGGTGCGCAATGCGATCAACGCTGGTGCAATGACCACAGACGCGGTGGGTATCGCGACCTGCGCGGGCACAAATTGCGGCTCTTGCAAGCCCGAGATCGAGGCGTTGTTAAACACAATGACCGTTATGATGGCCGCGCAATGACATTGGCCCCCTATGTGCGCATCGTGGCCCAAGGCAAAGGTCGCGCAAGATCACTGACCATGGCAGAGGCGCAAGAGGCGATGACCTTAATGTTGTCAGGTCATGCGGCACCAGAGGCCGTAGGGGCCTTGCTGATGGTATTGCGATTGCGTGGGGAAACGGACGCAGAAATCGCTGGATTTACGGCCGCATTGCGTGGGCAAGCCAATATAGATTTGCCGGCCGCCGATTTGGATTGGCCTTGCTATGCGGCTGGTCGAACCCGTGGTGCACCGCTGTTCTTGCTTGCCGCGCGGCTTGTTACGGATGCGGGATACCGCGTGTCGATGCATGGCTGGAATTCGCATCAAAGCACTGCAGCCGATCTGCGCGGTGCCTTGCAGACCTGCGGTCTAGGCGGTGATGGGTTGCATTACGCTCCACTTGAAACACTGCACCCCATGGCGTTCAAGCTGCTGGGGTTGCGCGACACATTCGGGCTACGGTCATGCATCAATACGGTGCTGCGCATGTGGAACCCTTCCGATGCGGCGGCCTCTGTCCAAGGGGTATTCCACCCATCCTATCGGGGCCTACAATCCCGTGCGGCGAAGCTGCTTGGTGATCAGAACCTGACAGTGATCAAAGGTGGCGGCGGGGAATTTGAGCGTAACCCAGCGAAACAAGCCGCCATTTTCGGGCTGCGTGACGGGAGTGACCTTGACGCAGTCGCACCCGCGTTGATTGACGAAAACCGCAAGCTGAACGAGCCGTCCCAGCCGATTGATCTGGCAGCATTCTGGGCAGGTGAGCAATCAGATGACTTTGCCTATGCAACGGTGATTGGGACCGCGGCGCTCGCGCTTTGGACACTTAAGGCGGCCCAGACAATTCCGCGGTGCGAAGCAATGGCACACGACCTGTGGACCGACCGCCATCCCCGCCAAAGGAGAGTATCATGAACACCTTCCCAATGTTTTTGCAGATGCAAGGACGCCGTGTGGTGATCGCGGGTGGCGGCGAACAAGCCGCACAAAAATGTCGATTGATATTGAAAACACCGGCGCAAATTACTGTGCTTTCCCCATTTTTGGACCCTGAATTGGCCGATCTGCACGCCGAAGGGCGGATCACTTGGGACAAAGGGGCCATCACACCGACCAGCTTTGCAGATACCGGTCTGGTCTTTGTCGCGACGGGCTGTCCGGGTCTGGATGCGAGCCTGCATATGCTGGCCAAGGCGGGCGGTGCTGTGGTCAATGTGGTTGACCAACCTCATCTGTGCGATGCTTTGACCCCGTCGATTGTGGACCGCAGCCCTGTTGTTGTGGCCATTGGCACTGAAGGCACGGCACCTGTTTTGGCCCGCCAGATCAAGACAGCTTTGGAACAGATTCTCGAACCCCGTCTGGGCGATCTGGCCGCGATTGCAGGGCGGCTGCGCAATCGCGCAGCACAGCGCCTTGGGCCACGGGACAGACGTGATTTATGGCGC
>CAXHZK010000032.1:0-12603 GCA_964021915.1 uncultured Roseobacteraceae bacterium
AAAACTCTCGTTAAGCAAAACTACCGATCTGTCTCAAAGGCCGTGACGGGATACATACCCCAGCGATTGCCGCCATTCTGATGGTTAAGGGCTCAAGTAGGCGGGTCGTCTCAGCTTGGGTTCTTCATAATTCCCTTTAGTCGAGGGTTTCTGCCACTGCGAACCGACGGAAAGCACTTTGCATCACAACTAGCGTAATTAGACAAATCAAGGTCAATGTTAACCAACTGGCCACCGCTGGTAGGACCAAGGTCGTACTTACCTTTGTGACGGTGAATACCCCAACGGCAGCAGATGCCGCAATAGCAGCCAAAATGAGAATTGTCTTCGCAATGAACTCGACAAGCGAACGACCGAGAAATTCGAAGTCTGCCCGTCCCATGGGAACGAGTTTTGTCGGAAATAGCAGATGTATTGTGTTCTCGACCGCATAGATAAGAACGGTCAAAGGGAATGCAAAAGCCGCACTGACAAGTGCGACTGAGGTGATGATACCATCGTCAAAGACGAGAATGCTGACGATCATCGTCAAGGCAACGACGTAGGCCAGAAACACCTGAACCACGAGCTGGCCCGCGCAGATCCGCCACGCTGGGATGGGCAGGGTCTTGTACATTTCCATCCGGCTTAAATCGCCACGAAAATCGCAAACAAGTGTGCGCGGCAGGATGAAACCGAAAAAGACGAAGATGATCGTCAAAGTTCGCGTGTCCGTAACCGATATTCCAGTCATTGCCGCAAGTGGCCCGACGCAGGCGGCGATACCAATGAACACGACGATGACCTTGAACAAATTGCGTGCAGCGTTTGTGGTCTGCCGCAGGGCGATGGGCCCTAAGCCGCCCAAAATCGGTGCACGACGTATTGAGCGTATCTCGGTCCGTTCTGTTGCCCAGAATGATCCACCCTGTTTTATGCGCTCCCATCTGTCGCTGTTTCGGGCGTTTTCCTTTAGGGCGCGATCGGTTGTGCGAGCATCGAGCATGATAGCCGCCCATAACAATGCTGCGTTGATAAGTACTGCGATAGTGGCCCAAAAGGCCAGATGTGGAAAAAGCGAAGAGGCCACGAAGAGTTCAGCGAACACAATGTAGGGTATGAGGATAATAGTGCCGATCCATGAGTGACGAAAATCGGACAGTAGGTCAAAAAAGCTGCGATCAGGCGCTGCCCAAGCGTAAAGCATGGTGGCGACCGCAGCTGCAAAAAGTAGCCCCAATGCGGGATATCGCAACCTTGCGAACCTGCCGCCTTCCAATGCTTGACCTGTCATGATGATGACGGCGCTGTTCAACTGCACGAATATAAGCGTCAGGAGTGAGGCGATGAAAGCAGAAAAGACTGAGCCTGTTTGCGCCTCCGCAAAAGGGGCGATAAGCGCGCTGCTCAAGATGACGCCCGCGACGTAAGCGCTGAATTTGTAGATTATCAGGTCGCGCCGACGGAACGGCCCGGTAAAAAGGAAATTGATCTCGGTCGGCGAAAAATGAAACGTAGGACCGGTCGTCAGCGCTATAGTGAGCAGAGACATCGCAAGCATGCCGAGCGGCATGAACGTGCTAATTTGTGTGCTTAGCGCTTGCCGATCCAGTGCTGTATCAGGCATCGTTCCAGTGTCCGGGGATGAACCGTTAGTAACGAACAACAGCCAAATGATCGCGCCAAACGCAAGAAAGAAAAGCGCGCCGCGCAAGCTGGTCAACCGGATCAGGCGCAAGCGAATGCTGCCACGCAGTTGCATCATAAGAAGGCGAAAAAGCGCTGGATCCATAGCTCAGACCTTACCCTTTTCTTTATCTTGCGTGATTGTGAAATAGGCCTCTTCAAGGGCCGAGTTTTTGTCGTTTTGCCCAAATTCACTCAGCACGTTGTCCATCGTGCCAAATAGACGGCATTCGCCAAGGCTCAACACCATAATATGCGTGCATAAATTCTCGAACAGGCTCAGAAGGTGCGAGCTTATGATAATGGCTGCACCCGCCTCCGCACGTTCGCGGATCGCCTGCTGAATGCCCCGGATACCCTGAGGATCAAGCCCCGTCAGGGGCTCATCGAACAAGATTACCTTTGGATCGTGCAAGAAGGCACAAGCGATCGCCACTTTTTGACGCATACCGCGAGACAAATTGTGGACAAGCGTATCGCGTTTGTGTGTCAGTTCGAATGACGAAAGAAGCGCTTCGGCGCTTTCCTCAAAATCTGTGAGTTTGTAGGCCGCCGCAGTGAAGGCCAGATGCTCCCAAACCGTCATCGTATCAAAGAGCCGCGGATCGTCAGGAATATAGCCAATGTTCTGTTTGGCAGCGATTGGCGTTTGGACAATGTCATGGCCAGCAACCAAGAGGCTCCCCGAAGTGGGAGGAATAATGCCGCACAAGGCACGCAAGGTCGTGGTCTTGCCCGCCCCATTCGGCCCGAGCAACCCAAGGATTTGACCAGGTTCAACTGAAAAGCTCAGGTCCTTCACGGCTGTGAAGCTTTTGTACTGCTTGCTAAAATTCGTGACTGTGATCATGTGCTCTTTGCCCAACATTTTGTGGTTTAACGACAGCTTAGCGGGTTGGCACGTCCTCCAACAACACCAAAGTAGCCGACATTTTGGACCAATTCATGTCAACACTAAGTTCAGATCATTTATTATGCCTCTTTCTGAGCTGAAACGTTGAAACGTCTCGCGCCTTCAAATCTACTGCTGGCTTTGCGCGATACGCGACAGCAACCTTAGAACCAGTTGATTTTTAGCACGGTTCGGGGCACGAAACGGCATGCGCCGCACACATCTCGTCTTAATTGCTGCTTTTGTAACCTGTGCGACAGGTTTGTTTTATGGATCCTATTCATACTTCAAAGGCCAAGAGCTTGATCGTGCAGCAGCACGCCTGACGCTTTATCGCAGCACCGCCGAAAACGAGTTACGTCATTTCGCTCACCTGCCGTTTTTGTTGTCGCTTGATCCTGTGGTGCAACGCACCTTAGAGGATGGCGATCCAGAGGTGCTCAACGTGCGCCTCGCGCGGTTCGCGCAAAGTGCGGGGCTGGATGCCATTTATCTTATGGACCAAACTGGGGATACGATTGCAGCGTCTAATGCGAAACTCCCAAGCAGTTTCGTCGGGCAAAACTACTCATTTCGCCCGTACTTTCAGGATGCTGTGAATGGCGAACTGGCCGAATTCTATGGGATCGGCGCGACTACCGGCATACCTGGTTATTTTTACGCAATGCCCGTCGGTTTCACCCCCGATGGCCCTGCTGGTGTCATAGCGATCAAGGTTAATTTGTCAGCCCTACAAGACAGTTGGCAGGCATCCGGCGAGCGCATAATGTTGACGGATGCGAATGGTATTGTGCTCTTGGCATCTGAACCCGAATGGCGTTATCGGTCACTTTATACCCTAACCCAACAGCAACGAGAGCTCATTGCCTCGTTTCGCCAATTTGGACAAGAGCCACTTCATCCGTTAGAATGGTCGGCAGACCGCATCAATCAAACGGCGGATATTGGTGGGCAAAAATTGTTGTACCTCGCAACAAAAGATCTACCCAACAGCTGGGAATTGCATTTCTTCCTTCCTGATGACGAGGCCGTAACACGGGCGGCGCTTACCACAGGGGCTATGGTCTTAGCCGCTGTTCTCGCAATAATTGCCTTTCAAATTCGCCGGGGTCAGTTGATGGGAGAAGCGTTGCGAAAATCGGAAGACGAAGAGGTTCAGTTGCGCCGTGCCAATGAACGGCTTGCTGTAGAAATTGATGAACGCCGCAGCGCAGAACAAGCCCTGCAAAAGACCCAAGCCGATTTGGAGCGCGCTGGCCGTCTGGCAGCACTTGGGCAACTGGCGTCCTCGGTCACCCATGAATTGGGTCAGCCGATCGCAGCTATGCACAACCAGATCGTTGCATCTGAAATGACTACAGGACCGTCTGTGTTGGGTGAAAAAATGCAAGGACTTGTGGCGCGAATGGAAAACATCACCAAGCAGCTCAAGTTCTTTTCTCGCAAAGGTCGTGATCAATTTGAGGAAATTGATATCGCACAGGTATTGGCCGATGCGCTTGAACTTTTGGTGCCCAGTATTGCACGGGCCGAGGCCGCGGTTGAAGTCCAAAACCCGAAAGCGCCAGTGGTCGTCCATGCCAACCGTTTGCGGCTTGAGCAGGTCATCACAAACATTGTTCGCAACGCCCTTGATGCTGTCGACGGTGCAGAGATACGTCAGATTAAAATTACAATAACCACCGCCATAGACCGCGTTTACCTTGATGTGATCGACACGGGGCACGGTTTGGGCGACTACACGCTCGACGATCTAAGGGAACCTTTCGCCACAACACGTGAAAGTGGCCAAGGCATGGGGCTTGGCCTTACAATTTCAGCCGGGATTGTGTCTGATCACGGAGGTACAGTTACCGCATGGGACAATCCAACTGGCGGCGCGACGTTCAGGATTGAGCTGCCATGCGCACCAAAGGACGCTAGAGCATGACCCATTTTCGCATACTGGTTATCGATGATGACCGCTTGATGCGCTCGTCGCTGGCCGATCTGTTCGAAGCAGTCGGTTGGACTGTGAAGGCACTCGCACGCGCGACGGATGTACAGCGATGGATCACCCAATTCCAACCAGACGTTATCCTATCTGATGTGCGTATGCCCGAAATGTCGGGACTTGATTTGTTGCGCGCGCTTGAAGCTGCCCCCCCTGTCGTTTTGATTTCCGCCCATGGAGACATCCCTATGGCTGTCGAAGCCATGAACCTAGGGGCCTATAGTTTTGTCGAAAAGCCGTATAACCCCAAACGCCTCATCTCGATCTTGTCACATGCCGCGGACCAGCACCGAATGCGAGAAAGCAACCAGCGTCTGAAAGACAGGCTGCAACAACTGTCAGGCTTGGACCAAGTCATCTTGGGTCAAACCCCCGAAATGGTGCGGCTGCGCGATATGATTGCGATGCTGGCGGCCAACGACGCCACTGTTCTGTTGCATGGTGAAACGGGAACTGGCAAAGAATTGGCCGCGCGCGCGTTGCACGATATTTCCGAGCGTTGTGACGGCCCCTATATTGCGGTGAATGCGGCCCAACTTAACGCGCATCAATTGCCGCTTGTGGCGCGTAGTGCGAATGGCGGCACCCTGTTCCTTGATGAAATTTGCGCGTGCCCGCTTGAATTACAACCGATGCTTTTGCGTTTGATCGATACCAAAGAAGTGTTGGATCCCGACCAAGGCACGCCAGAGAAAGTGAATATCCGCGTCGTGTCCGCCACCAACGAAGATACAGACGCCGCGAGGAAGGACGGACGCCTCCGCGCCGACCTTCTTTTTCGATTGGACGGGGTTGGCCTACATCTACCCCCATTGCGCACACGCCGTGATGATATAGCACTGCTTATTTTGCGCTTTATGCAGCAATTCGCCGCCCAGTTGGGATGCGATGCGCCGGAATTGTTGGACGCGGATTTGGGCGATCTGATGGCCCATGATTGGCCCGGAAATGTACGCGAACTGCGCAACGTCGCACAGCGGCGGGTCATGATGGCGCAACATGGGTTTGGCGCGATGCCTGACGCAATCGCCGGCGTCAGTATCGACAAGCTTGAACGGTCTGGTCTGCGGGCCGCCGTTGCCGCTTTCGAACGTCAAATGATTGGTAAAGCAATCGCGACCCATGAGGGCCGCATGGACGACGTCGCCGCCGCACTGGATATCGGACGACGGACTTTGAACGAAAAGATTGTCAAGTTAGGTCTCGATAAAGACACGCTTTTGTAACGGCTCAGCTCTGCGGAAATCCGCAGGGCAATCCCTTTGGCGCCCGCATATTTCTTCATGTGTCCTCCATTCTGTTTTGGTGTGTTATATGTTCACACATAAAGTTGGGAGGAACTTTACAATGAACAAATATTTGAACCATGCCGCTATTGCGGCTGTTGCAATCGGTTTCGCAGGTCAAGCCGCCGCGGAAGATTGGAATGTATCCCTTTGGGGATCGCCACGTGCTTTCACGGCACATGTTGAAAAATTGGCTGAACTTGTGAGCGCAAAAACCAACGGCGAATTTACACTGAATATCAGCTATGGCGGTCTGTCTGCCAACCGCGAAAACCTTGATGGTATTGCTATTGGCGCGTTCGAGATGGCGCAATTTTGCGCAGGTTACCACCGCGACAAAAACCCATCAATCACCGTTCTTGAATTGCCATTCCTCGGAGTGACATCGCTGGAGCAAGAGGTCGCCTTGTCTATGGCCGTTTACCAGCACCCAGCGACTGTCGCAGATTTGGCGCGCTGGAATGCAACATTGGTGATGCCGTCACCGCTGCCACAATACAACATCGTCGGTGTAGGTGATGCGCCTGAAACCTTGGCTGATTTCGAAGGCCTAAGCGTGCGTGCAACGGGCGGTATCGGCGCTGCAATGGAAGCTGTCGGTGCCGTGCCAACATCGATGTCCGCCACTGAGGTACGTCAGGCGATGGATTCTGGTGTTGTCAAAGCGGTTAGCTTTGCGCCACACGCACACATGTCATTTGGCACAATTGAAAATGCCACATGGTGGACGACAAACCTTAACCCGGGCACTGTGAACTGCCCTGTTGTTGTGAACTCTGACGCGCTTGCAGGCCTAAGTGATGATCACCGTGACGCGTTGCTTGGTTCTGTTGACGAGGCGCTTGATCACTACATCGCCAACTACAATGGTGAGACGATGGACGCTTGGGGCCCTGCCCTGGCAGAGCGCGGCATCACACAAGTGACGTTTGCAGATGCAGAAATCGAAGCCTTCAAAGAAGCAGCGGCAGGGCCAGCTGCGGCCGAATGGATTGAGCAAAACACAGCTGCGGGTCTTCCTGCACAGGAGCTCTTTGACATGGTAACTGGCATGATCGCAGACGCGAAATAAACCTTCTAACGGCCCCGTGTGCATCATGTGCGCGGGGCCTACTTATCTAAGAATTAGCATTGAATTGGGGGTCCCATGGCGGTCGCTTCCTTAGTGCTAAGCGACGATTCCACGCTTAGCAAAATTGACCACGCGCTTTTGCGCCTTGAACGTGGTTTCGCCCTCATCAGCGGTCTGGCGGTTTTCTCGCTCATGTTATTGGCTGTGATTTCCGTTAGTGGCCGTAATGCGTTCAACAACCCTTTGCCCGGATATGTAGACTGGATTGAACAGGCGATGCCGCTTATCGCATTTATGGGGATTTCATTTGTGATGCGCGAAGGGGCGCATATCCGGATGGATATCGTGGTTGGGGCCCTGCGGGGGCGTACGCTTTATGTCATTGAACTCATCACAACACTCGCCGTCCTCGCTCTTATGGTGTTGCTCGTTTGGGGCAGTTGGGCTCATTTCGCCCGCAGTTTTGATTTCGCCGCTCCGATGTGGAGCCGGGACAGTTCAATGGATATCGCCCTCCCGGTTTGGCCCGCCAAATTGATGGCCCCATTGGCCTTTGGTGTGCTGTGTTTGCGCTTGTGTTTGCAAGTCTGGGCTTACGGTCGGGCAATCAAAACCGGACAAGCCATTGCTGTTCCGATGGTCGCAAATGCTGCAAAACAAGCCCAAATGGAAGCTGATCAATTGAAGGATCAAAACTGATGGAACCGATTGAGATTGGTCTTTGGGTCACTGGGGGCATGCTTGTCATGGTCGTCCTTGGCATGCGAGTGGCGTTTGCGGCTGCAATGGCCGGAATGGTTGGTTTGATTTGGATTTTTTGGGCAAAAAAGGGCTATGATCCAGAGGAATTCAGCTGGGCACTGACAGTCGCTGCCAAAACAGCAGGCCAAGTCCCACACTCAAAGGTTTCAAGCCAAGCTCTTAGCTTGATCCCGACATTCATATTAATTGGCTACCTTGCGTATTATGCGGGCCTTACGAAGGCTTTGTTCGAAGCCGCCAAACGTTGGGTCGCATGGGTGCCCGGTGGTTTGGCTGTCTCAACCGTTTTCGCGACGGCGGGTTTTGCAGCTGTATCTGGTGCCTCTGTCGCTACATCCGCCGTCTTTGCACGTATTGCGATCCCTGAAATGCTTGCCAGCGGATATAACAAGCAATTCGCAGCAGGCGTCGTCGCGGCCGGAGGCACACTTGCGTCCCTGATCCCGCCATCCGCGATCCTCGTGATCTATGCGATTATCGTTGAGCAGGACGTCGGAAAGTTGCTGTTGGCAGGCTTTATCCCAGGCATATTTTCCGCAATCGTTTACGCGGGCCTGATTATCGGTATTGCCGTTATCTTTAAATCCGTCGGCCCACCAGTCACGGGTTTCACATGGCGCGAACGCTTTGCCTCACTTCCACCCGCGCTGCCCATCGTGTTCGTCGTCGCGACCATCATTTGTTTTGTCTACAATCCGTTTGGCGGCGATGCATGGGGTACCCCGACTGAAGGCGGTGCAATTGGCGCGTTCGTCGTATTCCTTATGGCCTTGTACCAAGGTATGCGTTGGTCCCAGCTAAAGGACGCTCTGCTTGAAACCGCAAAGCTGAGCGTGATGATTTTCACGATCATTTGGGGTGTGTTGATCTATGTTCGCTTCTTGGGCTTTGCTCAACTGCCCACCGCGTTCTCCGATTGGATCGTGTCGCTTACGATGTCACCAATGTTGATCCTGATCTGCATCCTTCTGGCCTATGCTGTTTTGGGGATGTTTATGGACGCGATTGGTATGCTGCTGTTGACCTTGCCTGTCGTCTACCCTGCTGTCATGGCCTTAAACGGTGGTGATGCGGTGAGTGCCGCCGAAAGTACATTCGGCATGTCAGGTTCGATGTGCGCGATCTGGTTCGGAATTTTGGTTGTGAAAATGGCAGAGTTTTGCCTGATCACACCGCCCATCGGTTTGAACTGTTTTGTAGTCGCCGGCGTGCGTGATGACTTATCGGTTCAAGATGTGTTCAAAGGCGTCACACCGTTCTTCATCGCAGACGGCGCCACGATCGCATTGTTGGTCGCGTTCCCATCAATCGTTCTTTGGCTACCGAGCTTAGCGTAAAAGGCGGAACTGCCTTGGTCGGCATTTTCCGTCCGTCGTCATAAATAGTTGGACATCAGAGCGGCTTGAGCATCAAGGATGCTAGCTCGATTGCGTGATTATTTATGCTGCTTGTTTTTGATGTCGAAAACGGCGTCTGCGGGTGTGACGTTGTTCAGGCTCTCGTGGTAAAGCTGATTGTTGTCATACTGGACGAATGGGCCGCAATGTTGATTGTGCTATCCAAGCCAAGTCCGATAGTCGCTCACTAACAGATGCACCGGATCGACGTCTTCGACAATCTCGGCAAAGCGGCCAATCGGTTCGCGAAAGATATTATCGGTCTCGTCATCATTCACGGTTGAAACTTCGCCAATCAACACATCCCCGCCATCGCCCCAGAACGCGTGCCAATCACCGGGCATCAGCGTGACACTTTCACCCGGAGCAAGGCGCAGCTTTTCGCCCGCAGCAAAGTCGCGCTGGATGCCGTCACAAAATACGGTGCCGCCACGGGTTTCGTCAAAGTTGCCTTGCGCGTCAGAGCCAAACAACTCAACCACCAGCGTCGCGCCTCCACGGTTGATGATGTCTTCGGCCTTCAGCGCATGGGTGTGCATCGGGCTCAGTTGGTCTTGTTTGGAAATCAGCAGTTTTTCCGCGTAACACATGCCGCCCCCGCGCTGCAGATCGGCAAGCCGTCCATTGCGCAGGGTGAACAGGAACAATCCCATTTCTTCGTACCGCCCCGCGCCATAGTCGGTGATGTCCCACCCACAACGCGCATCAATCACGTTCTTAGCGACAGTCTTGCGCGCTTTAAACTCATCCGGCGACCAGTAGGCAAATGGTGGCATGATAAAACCGAAGCTCCGCATCATCTCATCTGATTGTGCAATAATGTCGTTGATACGCGAGCGTTTCATGGGCTGTCTCCGGCAAATGGCGAATCTTATGGCTCTAATCTAGGGCATTCCGCCGCCTTACGAAACCGCTTTCGTATTTACTATTGCATTGCGAAACCGCTTTCGGATAGCGTTTTGACTAGGGGGAGAATCGATGTCGGGTAAACCAATCAGCCTTAAAGTTTTGGCAGCCCATTTGGGCCTAACGGTGCCGACGGTCAGTCGCGCCTTGAACGATTATGCCGATATCAGCCCCTCAACCCGCGAACGAGTGAAACGCGCAGCGGATGAATTGGGATATCGTGCCAATCAAAACGCGCGGCGCCTGTCGCTCGGTACGCCTGAAACGGTTGGCTATTTGATGCCACGTTTCAGTAGCGCGATCGCGCAGCCTTTTGTTGCCCAACTTTTGCAGGGTTTGGGAGAGGCTCTAAGCAAACGCAGTTGGGACTTATTGGTAACTCACGCGGACTCATCCAAGGACGAGCTGAATCAAATCGAAAGAATGGTCCGTTCGGGTCGAGTTGCCGGGCTTGTTATCTCTCGTCCACTCAAGAACGATCCGCGGATTCGCCTCATCCAAGATTTGAAATGCCCTTTTGTCGTTCACGGGCGAACAGCGTCTTGCGACGATTACGCATGGTATGACGTGGACGGTGAGGACGCGTTTATCACAGCAGTGAACCATTTGGTCGGGCTGGCGCACAGTCGCGTAGCGTTCATTGGGGCACCGTTGCAGTATCAATTCGCCCAAGATCGTTTGAACGGATACCAAATTGCAATCAGCGCGAACGGTCTAGACGTCGATGCGGATCTGATCCAAATCGCAGATTTCAGCGACGATGGCGGCGAAATTGCTATGAACATGTTACTGGATTTACCATCCCCGCCCACAGCTGTTGTCTGCGTGTCCGATACGATGGCGTTTGGCGCCATGGCTGCCATACGCGCCCGTGGCTTGATACCGGGGGTTGATGTGTCCGTCATCGGATATGATGGCTTGAAATTCGGCATCCATTCCAATCCGCCACTTACCAGCATGGCACAGCCACAGGCCCATGCGGGCAGGCGTTTGGGGGATATGTTGCTTGCGATTATCGACGGGGATGATCCTGCCAAACACCAAGAATTGCAGCGCGCGCAGTTGCTGCGTCGCAAGACAGACGGGCCGCTCAACGTAGCGTCTCATACCACCGTTTCATTTAGGGAGGAACACACATGAAACGCACAACAAACCTGATGGCCGGCTTGCTGGCCTCTACAGTCCTTACAGGGGCTGCAATGGCGGACGAAATCTCGTTCTGGACAATGGAAGTTCAGCCAGAGCGTATGGCCGTCTAAGAAGAGATGATTGCCGGTTTTGAAGCCGCAACTGGCCACACAGTTGAGTTGATCCCGGTTGAAGAATCCGACATCCAGACGCGCGCGACAGCTGCGTTTGCAGCGGGCGATTTGCCTGACGTCATTAACCTGACCGTGAACCATGTGCTGCCCTATTCCGAAGCTGGCCTTCTGGATGCGGGTGCCGCAAGTGAAGTGATGGACAACCTTGGCGTTGACAGCTTTGCCGAAGGCCCTGTTGCGATGGCGATGTCTGACGGTGAAATCGTCGCCGTGCCAACAGACGGCTGGACACAGCTTGTCGTTTATCGCGCAGATCTCTTTGAGGCTGCTGGACTCGCTGTGCCAACAACATTCGACGCAATGAACGCAGCCATGACAGCCCTGCACAATCCACCATCCATGTACGGTTTCGTCGCCGCAACGAAAATCGACGAAGGCTATATGATGCAGTTGATCGAGCATCTGTCGCTGGCGACAGGTTATTCGCCTGTAAACGCAGACGGTTCCGTAAATGAGGACACAACAAACCTTGTGCAACTTCTTGAGCTGTATCAAGGCCTTGTTGCCAACTCACCTGAGGGTGATTTATTCTGGTCCCAATCGCGCGAGCTTTACCTCGATGGCAAAGCAGCGATGGTAATCTGGTCTCCTTCTATTCTGGATGAGCTAGGTGGACTGCGTGACAGCGCACCTGTGACTATCGACGATGACCCAACCACAACAGCACTGGCTGAAGCGACAGGTTTCTCGACCGTGATTTCTGGCCCAGGCAACGCCGATGGCGCGGCTTATGCAGACGTGCGCTACCTTGGCATCACGGCTGATGCGAACACGGGTGTGGCGCAGCAATTCGTCGAATACGTGATGTCCGAAGGCTACGGCCAGTGGTTGTCCCAAGCACCAGAGGGCAAGTTCCCAGTGCGTCGCGGCACCGAAGCTGGCGACACATCGTTCGAGATGACTTGGGCAGGCCTTGACGTGGGCGTGGGCCGCAAGGCACCGCTTGGCGATATCTACCCGCAGTCTGTGATCTAGGTGACTACGAGGCAGGTAAACGCGAAGATGTCATCATCCGCGTTGCCGCAACACAGGGCTTTATTGATGCGCCTGAAAATGTGAAAGACTCGAAATCGGTGTTTGATTTCGTGCCCGAAAACATCCTGACGAACGACGATTTCACCCTCGATAACTTCCGTAAGGTGTTCAACGCGTCAGACTTTTGGCAGGTGCTTTGGGCATCGCTCTATTACACTATCGCAGGAACTGTTGGCGCGCTGGTCATGGGCCTGTTCGCCGCGCAATTGATGAACATTGTGTATCCCGTCACGGCCTTTGAGACAGAGCGGTAGTTTTGCTTAACGAGAGTTT
>CAXHZK010000033.1:0-7029 GCA_964021915.1 uncultured Roseobacteraceae bacterium
GATGACTCTTCAAAGTCAAAACGCCTACTGTCTCAAACTATATGATGACGGACAAAGGACCAAAATTCATCCACAAATGTCGATATGACAACTTGGTCGGCCTGTCAGGGGTTGGGTCAAAGAAGTTGGCCTATAATCAAGCCGCGATTCCATCTGGCATCCCCCCCTCAATTCGTTAGAGTATGTGGCTGGCAGCACATAATATTGGATCAAACATGACTTACGCATTGGTACTTCACGGCGGGGCCGGAGCGCGGCCCGGGACGGACTACACAAAGCAGAGGGAACACCTGTCAAATTTAATCGTTTCGGGCAAAACGATGCTCGAGAACGGCCAATCGGCATTGGACGTCGTTGTTTGGGCTGTCGAGGCGCTCGAAGCTTCGGGTTTGTATGTTGCAGGCAAAGGATCTGCGCCCAATTCGACAGGTGGCTTTGAACTTGATGCCTCGCTTATGTCTGGTCCGATCCGACGTGCGGGGGCAGTTGCTGCAATAGAAGGCATCAAAAGCCCAATCAAAGCGGCGCGGGCCGTCTTGGAAGACGGGCGTCATGTTATGCTGGCGGGTGATGGTGCGCAAAGCGCGGCCAAAGCTGCTGGCTTGGAAGAGGTGCCTGACCCGCAAGCGTATTACACAGAGCATGAAACACATGGATCCGGCGATACCGCCAACCACGGAACTGTCGGGGCTGTGGCGCTCGACATTCACGGCGCGTTGGCGGCTGGCACATCAACGGGCGGCACTTTTGGCAAGCTTGTTGGACGCGTTGGCGACACACCGATTATCGGGTCGGGCACATGGGCAGATGACGCGGTGGCGGTGTCTTGCACAGGTTTGGGCGAGGCGTTCATGCGCACCGCTGCGGCCTATGATGTGTCGGCACGGATGCGGTATGGCAATGCGCCGATCGATCAAGCGACCCGCCAAGTTCTCGATGAGGTTGCGAAATATGATGGTGACGGCGGATTGATTGCGATTGATGCGCACGGCAATATTTCCATGCCCTACAACAGCGACGGAATGAAACGGGCCGCTGTGTCCAGCACGATGCAGCCCGTTGTGCGTGTGTTTGAACCCGAACCCTAGGGTGCGTCTTGGGGTGGCAAGGCATCGCCTGCCTGCCAGCCCGACTGTCGCAAGGTATCAAGCAGGTCCATCGTTTTGATGCGGTCTTCGTGCACCAGAAGCGCCAGAAAGTCGCCCGGCTGCGCCCATTCGAGCGCCTTTATGACGCCTGCATATTCGGCGTCGGTTTTAATGATGCTGCTTTCGCTGGCACCGAGGCGCAGAAATTCATGTGAGATAACCTCGGTCAGCTCGCCCGGAGCGCGTCCGCGCAACAGATGCGGCAGTTCGGTCACGACGACCATATCGGGTTCGATTTCCCAAAGGGCTTGGATCATGTCGCAGGTGTCTTTGTTGCTGCGATCACCCGCTTGGCCAGCGATCACCAACCGCCGGTTTGACGGGAACGACTTGATCGCGGGGGCCAAGGCGGACACCCCGTGCGGGTTGTGGGCAAAGTCGATCAGAATGGTCAGGCCACCGACCTTGATATAATTGCCCCGACCGGGGTTTTCGTCGGGTGAATCGGTGAAACCGGCAAGCCCTTTAGCCATCGCAGCCACGGGCAGGTCCAATGCGTCGGACAGGGAAATGGCGGCAAGCGCGTTGTAGACGTTAAATTTGGCGGCACCTCCCAAGGCGGGAGTGAAGTCGTCTACGGCAAGCACAGGCATGGTTTTGCCGTCTCGCGCCAGCATCATTTGCCCGTCTGCGACAAAGGCCGCGCGGCCACCTGACGCGATCCAGACATCAAGGCTGGCTTGGTCGAAATTAAGCCCGAACCATGTGATGTCACCCGCAAATTGCGGGCTTCTGGACACCAGTTCAGGGTCGTCGGCATTCAGGACCAGTCGACCACCCGCACGCACAGCGTCGGAAAGCTGGAATTTGGCATCGGCCAATGCGGTGACATCCATGATGCCATAGGTGCCCAAGTGATCGGCAGCGATATTGGTCAGCACGCACACATCGGCTGCGGGTACTGGCAAACCGCGGCGCATCAGGCCGCCGCGTGCTGTTTCGATGATCGCAAAATCAACACGCGGGTCGCGCACGGCAAGGCGCGCACCTGCGGGCCCCGAATAATCGCCTTCGTCCAGAATCTCGCCGCCAACGCGGACCCAATCGCTGGACGACAGACCGACGCAATTGCCCGCCGCGGCACCGATTGCGGCGGCCAACCTCACGGTCGTGGATTTGCCGTTTGTGCCTGTCACCATGGCGACGGGAACGTCGTGCAATTTGTCCCAGTTGACCGTGTCGGGTGCCGGCAAGTCGGCGGTGTCAAAGACCGCAGCGCCAACCCCCAACCCCAGTGATATTTTGTCGTCATGGCCGAGGTAGGTCACGCCGTGGTCAAAGGCTGCTTGCGCAAGGGCTACTTCTTTCGGCGCAAGCTCTGCCGCGATTTTTGTGCGCAGATCATTCGCTGTGGCGTCTGTGTCGTAGGCGGTGCCGGCCAGTTGTGCCGATGCCGCGGCCCAAGATGCGGCAACCAGATCGGTTGCAGCGTGAAGCGCATCGGTGGGCGCGCTGATTTGCAGTGTGGCCCCACCATCAAAGGCGCGCATGGCGATTTTGCTATCGGACCAGCCCACCGCATCCAGAAGGTTGCGGGTTGCTGTGCGCCACAGTGCCATTGCGAAGGGCTTGTTTGCATCATCAAGCGGCGCCTCGGCGGCGGCACCAACATCGGACATAAGGAAATTTGCGCCCGTCAGACGGCGCAGGTTTTGTAATTTAGTCACCGTCTTCATCTCCTGTGTCTTCCAGACGTACGCCGCGCGCATCGCGGATCATGCGCATCCCGCCAAGCAGCATATTTTCAGGAATATCGGGTGCATCCTCAACCGGAGTTGCGTCAGCGAGGGGGTCCAAGGTTCCGTCAGGGGCGCCCAATGTCTGGGGTGCGACGACGGGTTCGGGGCGGGTATCTGCGGCCTCTGCCACAGCGTCTTCGGGGCGATTGAGGTAGATCACCTGTTTCCAAGTGCGCGAGATATTATCGCCAAAGATCAGCAAAAGGTCATCTGCTTCTGCCATGTTCAATGCGGCATCAACGGCAGCGGCTTCGCTGGGGATGACGCTGATCTGTGCGTCCGTGACGCCTTCTTCCATCAAGGTTTTGCGCAGCAAGTCGGGCACTTCAGAATCGCCGCGTCCGCGTCTGCCATCATCGGCTTTGCAGATGTAGTGGTCGAATTTGCCAGCAACAATTTGCGCCGCAGCGATGATGTCTTCGTCGCGTCTGTCACCGGGCATCGAGAAGCAGATGATCCTGCGGCCTTTCGGGGCCAGTTGGATGCAAAGCTTTGTCATCGCCTCGATTGCGGCGGGGTTGTGGGCGTAGTCGAGGATCACTTTGAACGGGTGTTCGTCAAAGACATTCAAGCGACCCGGCGCTTGAAAATAGGACGTCGCAAAGGTGCGCAAGCCTTGTCTGATGTCCTCAAGCGACTTGCCCATCGAGAAACAAATGGCCGCAGCGAACATAGCATTCTGCACGTTGTGCATGGCTTTGCCATCGATGGTTGCGGGGATCAGATGCGTCCACATCAGTTGGATATTCGACGATTTTTCGTAGATCGTAATCATGTGGCCGTTCATGCCCTGTTCCAGCACAATCGCGCGGCCGCCAAGACGGACGTGTTCACGCACCAAGGGGTGATTGGCGTTCATCGTCACGTAACAGATGTTTTCGGCTTGGGTGTGGCCTGCCATTTTCAGGCAAAGTTCATCATCGGCATTCAAAACGGCGGTGTCAGTGGCGACTTCGACGACAATGCGTTTGACGCGGGCCAGATCCTCGACCGTCTCAATACCTTTCAGGCCAAGGTGATCGGCGTCAACGTTGATGACGGCGCCAACATCGCAACGCTCGTACCCCATGCCACTGCGCAGCAGACCACCGCGTGCGGTTTCCAGAATTGCGGCATCAACGGTCGGATCGCGCAGGATCATCTGTGCCGCGCGTGGGCCAGTCAGATCACCTTTGACCGTCAGGTTACCATCAATATAGACACCGTCTGTTGTCGCAAGCCCGACAGTATTGCCACTAAGTTTGTGAATATGCGCAACCATCCGCGACACGGTGGTTTTGCCGTTTGTGCCGGTGATTGATGCAATCGGAACACGGCTCGGTGTGCCAACAGGGAACAGCATGTCCATCACCGCACCGGAAACATCACGCGGCTTGCCTTCGCTGGGTGCGACGTGCATCCGGAAACCGGGGGCTGCGTTGACCTCGCAGATGCCTGCGGGGATGTCTTTGTAGGACTGCGAGATGTCGGCTGTCAGGAAATCGACGCCGCCGATATCAAGCCCGATGGCCTTGATCGCGCGTTCGGCCATATTGCGGTTATCGGGGTGAACAATGTCTGTGACATCGACAGCCGTGCCGCCCGTTGACAGGTTCGCGGTGGAGCGGAGGAAGACAACTTCGCCCTGTTTCAGAACGGTGTTTTCGTCATAGCCGACCTCGGCCAGATGATCTTTTGCGGTCTTGTCCAGTTCTAGGCGTGTCAGTACCTTTTCGTGGCCAACGCCGCGCCGCGGGTCGGAGTTTACGATCTCGATCAAGGCGGCGGCGGTGTTTTTGCCGTCGCCCACGATGTGGCCGGGCACGCGTTTTGAGACGGCCTCAAGCTTGCCATCAATGACCAGCATGCGGTGATCAAGGCCTTCGATGAAGGTTTCAACGATGATGGTGCGGCCGCGTTTGTTATGGGCCAACGCAAGGTCGAACGCCTCGGTCACTGCATCTTCGGTGGTCAGGTTGATGGAAATGCCGTTGCCGTGGTTGCCATCCAGCGGCTTGACGACGACCGGAAAGCCGATGCGTTTGGCGGCTTTGACGGCATCTTCGGGAGTGGTGGCGGCAATCTGGCGCGGAACCGGGAGGCCAAGGTCGCCCAAGATGCGGTTCGTGGCCTTTTTGTCTGACGCAAGATCGGTCGCGATGTAATCTGTTTCAGAGGTGATCGTCGCCTGAATGCGCTTTTGATATTTGCCATAACCCAGCTGGATCAGACTGTATTCGTTCAGCCGCATCCACGGGATATCGCGCGTGATACCGGCGTTGACCAGTGACGCGGTTGACGGGCCAAGCGCCTTGCGTTGGGCGGCTTTGATAAACGCTTCGCGTTCGGCGACATAGTCGAAATTTTCGACCCGCTCGCCGGTTTCGACCAGATGATCGGGCAGCAGGTTATGGATGAAATCAAGTGCAAGCTGGCTGGCGTGCAGGCCGACCTCTTCCTGCTTGTATTGGAAAACCATGTTGTAAATGCCGGTTTCGCCACCATCGCGGGTGCGCCCGAAGGTGACGTCTGAACCTGCGACGTTCTGCAATTCGATCGACATGTGTTCCCAAATGTGGGCCATCCACGTGCCTTCATCTTCGCGCAAGCGGCGCACGAAGCCACCGTGTTCACGGTACGAGCACCCGTGTTCTTGCAGTCCCGGTAACGCGTCGAGCAGTTCTTCGATGAAATCTTCGCCAATTTTGGCGGACGGCCAGTCTTCTAAAACGCCGATATCGACGACATGCCGGATGACAGGGAATTTTGCATATATGTTGGGACCTCGAAAAATAGACGTTTCAAGAATTTTCATGCAGTTCCCCTTTTTAGGTCATTCGAAATGGCGCGGATTATTCGCTTCCGCTTGGATACGCTTTGCGCGTGTTCAGATCATATCGATCTCCTGCGAGCAGGATATGCAGCTTTACCCCAATAAGTCCAACGGGTGCGCCCATGTTCGTGTCAGCCATCGACGAAAACTCGATCCCGGACGGATCAACAACAGTCAAACCGCCACTGCCGTAGACTTCGATGACGTCATCTGGCCCAATAAACGCGGCCGTATCTTCATCAACGCCAACACCCGTCGCGAAGGGGTTATAGGCCAATGCGGTCATCAGTCTGCCAAGCCTGTCACGTTCACGGAAATGCTGGTCAACAATCACGCGATTGGTCAAACCCAACCCCGGAGCCAAAGATGCCATGCCACGTTTCGGCGTGCCGCCCGATTTACCAATGGCAATCATATGTTCGCATACAAACGCCGCACCGGCGGATGTTCCTGCGATATGAACGCCCCTTGCGTTGCCAGCGCGCAGTGACTTTGCAGCCGATGTGCCCCCGATGGTTGTCGCCAATCGCAGCTGATTTCCGCCGGTCATAAAGACTCCGGTCGCAGCATCCAGTTTCGCTAGAATCTCGGGGTCTTCGCAGTCGGCCCGCGTCTCGATATCGACAATTTCAATATTGCTGACGCCAAGTTCTTTGAACACGTCAGCCGTCCGTTGCCCTGCAGTTTCCAGCTGGGATGCAGTGGGAATAATCACCATCCGCGCGTCGGCACCGCCGCTCAACTCGACCAGACGTTGCAGGATGGGGGAGGACCGAACTTTTCTGTCACCGCCACCGATGGGGATGATCCATCCACGTTGGAGGTTCTTTGGGGATTGAGCCGGAGACATAGTTGCAATTCTTCCTAGAAATAAAGTCTCGTACCCCTCTTACCAAAACGCCCAAAAGTCCACAGATAACATAGCGTTTTATTCAAATTGAACGTTTTTTGGACGGCTGCTTTGACGAGATGCCCTGCTTCTCGGCTCAAAAATGCTTCAACAGCGAATAAATGCTGCATGGGCGAAGTCAAAAAATCGAAAGCCCGTTTTGTCCCGCGTTGCGGTCATCGGTCCCGCCAAAGTGCAGCGCAATCGAACAATGTTCGCTTCCGAGATGCTGCAACGCGGCGTGGCTGTCGCCTTCCAATGTCCGCCTAGGGCCGAACTAACCCTCCTTTTTTCGCAATGCACTCAACTTAGCGACCAAGAAAAAATACGCAGTGGTAACGGCAAAAGTCGGGCCTGCAAGAAACTGACCAATTAGAGGAATAAAGTGTCCGTCATCATATAGTTTGAGACAGTAGGCGTTTTGACTTTGAAGAGTCATCG
>CAXHZK010000034.1:0-6531 GCA_964021915.1 uncultured Roseobacteraceae bacterium
TGCGCGGAATGCGGACGTTTGCTGCACTTCGCACTAACGGCAGCTATGCGGACTTTGCAGACTTTCGCTGCAGCTGCGCCAAAGTCTGCTCTGGCGTAGCTAGACATGATACCTAATGCTCGAGAGCATGGTTGTTTTTAACTGCCGCCTGATAACAATGCTGAAGTCAGCCCGCCGCCAAAATTTGGCTACATCTGCGGAATTTTCTCGTCCCGCGCGGCGAAGTCCACGATTTGAGCGATCCGTTTGGCCCGGGTCGGAGGTGTTTTGGCCTGTTTCACCCAGCGCAATAGATTGCGCCGGTACGATGGCGCGCTTTTGTCAAAATTTTTGGCTGCGAGCGGCAAGGCATCGAGTGCCGCGCGCAAATCGTCAGGAACGATCAGCGCATCCACATCGGCCCAGTAATCCCACAATCCGTTCGCTTTGGACGCCTCGATTGAGTGCAAGCCCGCGTCGGTCATGCGACCCTCTTTGATCAGCTTTGCCGCACGCTCCTTATAACTTTTGGCCCAGGCTTGCGTGTGCCGCGGCCCGATGATCTGCATGGTGCGCTCGTCGTCCAGCTTGCGCCGGATGCCGTCGATCCAACCGAAGGCGATCACCTCGTCCAAGATGTCTTGGGTGGATACAAATTTGTTGGGTACGTTTTTCTTGAACGTCACCAACCAGACGTTTTCTGACTGCGCGTGATGTGCCGTAAGCCACGCGCGCAGCTCTGACACGGACGCCACCTGCACCTTTTCAAACCGCTCTGTCGGAATGCCGGCCATTACGGTGTCGCCATCGCAAGAGCGGCGCGTTTGTCCGCGCGCCGTTCTTTGCCCAGATAGGTGTGATAGAGGACCGGAACCCCAATCAACGTCAAAATGGACGCAAAGCCCAAGCCGCCCATGATCGTAACCGCCATCGCGGCAAAGAACCCGTCGGCCAACAGTGGCAACATGCCCAGAATTGTCGTGCCTGCGGCCAAGACGACGGGGCGCAGACGACTGACGCTGGCGGTGATGATCGCCTTATCCTGCGCCAACCCTTCGGCCTTTTGGGCATCAATTTCTTCGACAAGAACAATCGCGTTCTTGATCAACATTCCCGACAACGACAACAGCCCCAGCATTGCGGTAAAACTGAAAGCAAGGTTCGTATATAGCAGCCCAAGCGCCACCCCGTTCAATGCCATCGGAACAATGGTCCAGATCACGGCGGTCTGGCGCAGCTTACCAAAGAGCAAAAGGGTAATCAGCAGCATTGTCCCAAAGGCCAGCGGCATTTGGCGGCCAAGCGATGCCTGCGCTTCACCCGCGCTTTCAAACTCGCCACCCCATTCAAACCGATAGCCCAACGGCAGCTCAATGGCTTCGATCAGCGGCCTGACTTCGGCAAAGACAGTTGGTGGGGTCAGCCCGTCAATGACGTTGGCTTGGACTGTGATCGTCGCCAAACGATTGCGCCGCTCGATCACAGGATCTTCTGCGACGATGATGAAGCCGTCAATCACTTGGCTCAGCGGCAGATAGCCACCAATGGCATTTGAATAGACGATTTGGTCCAAAAGCTGGCCGTCCCGTGCAGTTTCGGCGCGCGGTGTGCGCACGATGATGTCGATCAGGCGGTCGCGTTCGCGGTATGTCCCCGCGGTGATACCGTTGGTGGCAAGGGCGATGGCGTTGGCCAAATCACTGCGCGCAATTCCGGCCGCTTGGGCACGATCTTCGGCATAGATTGGGCGGGTGACAATTTCGCGTTCGCGCCAATCACTGTGTTCCGAATGAAGCAGGGACGTTGCATCGCGCAAAATACCCTCAGCTTGTTCGGCCAATGCGCGCAAGACCTGCGGATCAGGGCCAGAAAAACGCGCCTCGATGTCCGAGCTGACGGGCGGGCCATAAATGATACGTTTTGTTTGCAGCTCTGCCCATGGCAAGGCTTCAATCCCAAACTGATCAAGGTCAGCACGCAGTGCCGGGATTGCCGCGTCCGTTGTGGCGCGGATAACCAATTGTCCATAGGAACTGTCGCGACGCGCAGGATTGTAGGTCAGGATGAAACGGGTCAGGCCTTGCCCGATTGTGGCTGTCACCGCTTCCACGTCATCGCGCGCCAAAAGCCAGTCTTCGATCACGGCCAGATCATTGGACACCTCCCCGATGGCCGTTCCCTGAGCGGCCTTGTATTCCAAATAGAACAGCGGCGTCGTTGCGGGTGGAAAGAACTGCTGTTTGACCTGCCCAAATGCCATCACGCAGGCAACTGTCGTCCCGATCAGGCCCGCAATCACCAACCAACGCAGCTTGAGCGCCCAACGCACCAAACCGCCATATGCGCGAAAGACGGGGCCATTATAGCCCGTATCATCCCCCACCAGCCCGCCGGTTTTGAACAGGTAATGACCCAACAAAGGCGTCACCGTTACGGCGATAATCCATGATAACGCCAGCGATATCGCGATAACGGCAAACAGTGAGAACATGAACTCGCCCGTGGCATCTGGCGACAAACCGATGCCCGCAAATGCCATAATCCCGATGACTGTCGCGCCTAACAATGGAATTTGTGTCTTTTTGGACGCCGTGTCTGCCGCCTCACGCGAGTTTCGCCCCTTGCGCATTTCCTGTTGCATACCTTCGGCAATGACGATGCCATTGTCGACCAACATGCCCATCGCGATGATCAGCGCACCAAGGCTGATGCGTTCAACTTTGACATCGAACAAATACATAAAAAAGAAGGTCGAGGTCACAGTGAGCAACAGGGAAACACCCACCACCACAGCGGCGCGCGGCCCCATAAACATCGCAAGCACGCCAATGACCACACCGACAGACATCGCCAGCGAGATTAGGAAACTGCTGTTGGCCTCATCAACGACGCGGTGTTGCTCATAGATTGGCGTGACGCTCACACCGACGGGGAGAAGGCCTTCTAGCACCGCCAATTCCGCCTCAACGCGCTGACCGACGGTGACAATGTTTTCCGACAACAGCCCCGACACACCGAGGGTAAACACCTCTTGGCCGTTGTGGCGCAAGATGTGTTCAGGTTCATCAACACGACCCCGGCTAACCTCGGCAATGTCCAGAAGGTTCAGAACCTCGCCCTGAAACCCGAACGTCAGGCCGCTGATTTCGCTGACGCTATCCTCGGCAGAGGGTCCTTGGATCCTTAAATTAGCGCTGCCATTCGCCACAAAACCAGTGGGGTTGATGGCCGTCGACGCACTGATTGCGCCGATGATCAAATTGGGATCAATGCCCAAGGAGGATACAACCTGCGACGAGGGTTCTACGAAAATCGCTTCTTCCGGTAGCCCTTGGATTTCAACATTGGCGACCCCTTCAACGGTCAATAGATCGCGGCGCATGAAGGTTGCGATATCCCAGATTTCAGCATCTGAAAATCCGGGCGCAGACACCGCGTAAAGAATTCCGAACACGTCACCAAAGTCGTCATTTACGATTGACGGCAAGGCCCCTGCTGGCAGCCCTTGCTGCGCATCAGCGACACGATCACGAAGATCATCCCAAATCTGGGGGAGCTCATCTCTGCCGAATTGATCCTCCACCTCGACCTCAATGACCGAACTGCCGAAGGTATTGCGTGATGACACGGTCTTGATTTCGTCCATCTGCTGGATTTCAGCCTCGAGAACTTCGGAAATTTCTGCGGCAACCTCTGACGCAGTCGCACCGGGATAGGGCGTGATGACAAGCGCAGATTTCAACGTAAACGTCGGGTCCTCTAGCTTGCCCACGGAAAGATAGCCGAAGGCACCGCCAAAAAGGGCGAACAGCATAAACAGCCAAGTATAAATGGGGTATTCTATCGAGAAACGTGCAATTTTCATGGGCTTATTCCACGCTCAGACCGGTGAAAGGACGCACAGTTTCGCCCTCTCGCAACATCTGTATGCCTGCACCGACCACCAGACTTGTCGGGTCAAGGCCGGTCACGGTGATCGAGGTTCCATTGGAAGACTCAACTTCGACAGAGGCCCAATTGACGGTTCCGTTCTCGCCGTCCGTATTGGGGATATAGACCATTACCTGTGCACCGTCCTCACCGATGGACACAGCAGATGGTGAGAGTTCAATTGCTTTTCCGTCGGTTGGCGCAAGCCGCGCCGTTACGGTCATTGACGCACCGGGAATGATCGCGGCGGGGACTTGATTTGATGGCAACGCCAGCGTCACTCGATAGCTTTGGCCAATATTTTGCGTCTCTGCATTGAATTCGCGAAGGACCAAGGGCACCTCACCCTTAAACAACGGCGATGTGCCGACAAAGCTGATTGCGTCGACATCCGACAGGCTTTGAAACAACCGCTCTGGCACATCTATTTCAACGCGCACCTCGGACATATCATGCAGACGTACGATGGGCTGACCAGGCGTCACATTGGCAAAATTTGGTGTAAGACGCGATGCGACGAGAGCACGGAAAGGGGCGGCCAGCGTGGCATCTGCAAGCGCATCCGTGGCCTCGCGCAATGAAACAGCTGCCAGATCGCGGACAGTTTCCGCGTTTTCCGCCTGCGTCGCCGACGCCGCATTGGATTGAACGAGGGTTTGCGCGCGCGTCAGATCGCGGTTTGCCTGCGCTAGTTGAAGTGTTGCACGTTCCACCGCGCGCTCAAAAGGTGCCAGATCCATCGCGGCGATTTGCACGCCTTGATCCAGAAATTGCCCTTCTTGTGCATCAAACATAGTCAGTCGCCCACCGACCTCGAACGATAGATCAACCGTTTCACGCGCTGCGACCTGACCGAAGAAAACCCGTTCAAGTGCTGCGGCCTCTCCACCGGCTTGGATCAGTTTGACGGCGCGGATGGGGGCAACATCGCCGGACGGTGTCAGAACATCAGTATCTTGGGCAAAGCTGGGGGCGGCCAGTGCCATGACTGCTGCGATATGGAAGATCAGTTTCATGCGAGCGCTTTCTTGAACAGTACTAAGCGGTACTTAAGCCGTGTTGCAGACTAGGCAAGCCGAAAGAGTACTGCGCAGTACTTTTCTTTTCCAAAAGGATTGCTAAGTATGTCGTATGGGCAAAACGACATCTCAAGATCGTATCTTACATGCAGCTCGGCGGTTGTTTTTCGAGCATGGCTTCGGACAAGTATCGACGGACGTGCTGGCACGCGAGGCGGCTGTGTCAAAGGCCACGATCTATCGCCACTTTGAGAATATGGCTGATATTCTGCGGTGCGTGACCGAGGCCGAGGCCTTGAGGTTTCGCGAGATCACACCGCCGAAAACAGAAACGATCGCTGATCTACAAACGGCGCTGATACAATACGGAACCAAGCTGCTGACCTTCCTCAACGAGGCGGAAACCTTGGAATTTGCGCGCCTGATGCATGAAGGCGCGCGCGAAAACCCCGATATCGGCGAGACGTTTTTTAATGCGGCCTATGGTCAGACGCAAAACGACTTTGCCAAAATGTTCGCTGCCGCACAAAACCGGGGCGTGCTGTCGGATCTGACAAGCCCGATGGATATTGCCGAGGATTTAATCGGGTTGCTGGAAGGATTGGGCATGGTGCGCGTCCAGTTGGGGGTCATTAAAGTGCCGTACCCAGATGTCCAAGAACGGACTACGCGTGCGGTGAACACGATCCTGAAGATGCATGCGACTTCGCGTTAATACCGTTAGGTAATCAAAAAAGAGCATCACCATGACATTGATTTCAAAGACGTCCTTCGACTTGCTGGACCAGCTTGCGCGCAACAACACCAAGGACTGGTATGACGCGCATAAAGCCGACATCAAAACCCATTGCCTCGCCCCGTTTGGCGAGATGTTGGAACATGTATCGAACCGCCTTATGGACAGCGATCGCCCACTTGAAGGTAGCGCGAAAACAATGTTTCGGATGCATCGGGATGTGCGGTTCTCAAAAGACAAAACGCCTTATAAATCATCGGTGTCTGGTGTCTTAACGCCCAGCGGAACCAAAGCCGAAATGGCGGGTATGGTTTATGTCGAAATGAACGCCAGCGGCGGATGGGTGGCTGGCGGATTCTATAAATTACCAACAGCGCAGCTTAGCCTGATCCGGCAACGCATTATCGACGAACCTGATGCGTTTCAAACCGTCCTAGACGGGTTGTCCGATGCAGGAACGGGACTTGCGGATATGGACCGCCTAACGCGCATGCCAAAAGGATTTAGCGAATATGAGGACCACCCGTTTGCGGAAGACATCAAGCGGAAAAGCTTCATTATCCGCGCGGATGTTGCGATGGCCTCATGGCTCAATGGTGATGTGACTGGCATCGTAGCGGATCTCGCCTGCACTGTAGGACCATTAGTCAAATTCGGTAAGACGGCTTTGGCGTAAGGTTCAGTGGACCGCCGAGAGCGTGCGGAACGAAAAGGCTCAAGTGTTAAGTTTATGAGGCCCTTGAATTTTGGCGGAACTCTCGTCCAAGCATCAGCAAAGCCGACATTGGTTCAGGTCGCAGCATCGGTGCCTTTGGGCTGATTGTGTTGAAAAACTCTTGCTTGATCGAATGGTCAATCGCTGATTCA
>CAXHZK010000035.1:0-6462 GCA_964021915.1 uncultured Roseobacteraceae bacterium
TTAAGCAAAACTACCGCTCTGTCTCAAAGGCCGTGACGGGATACAGTTTGGACGGCAACAGAGGCGGCTTTGGGAGAGGCACGATGGTTGAAGAACGCAAGGTCATATTGGAAGCACGTGGTTTGACAAAGCATTATGGGGGCGTCCAAGCCCTGAACGATGCTGATTTCAAAATGTACGCAGATGAACACATCGCGATTGTTGGGGACAACGGCGCAGGCAAATCAACCTTTGTGCGCAATATCACAGGAGTTGAACAGCGCACATCGGGCGAAGTGTTTGTTGATGGTGTGCCTGTGAACTTCAAAGCGCCCAACGATGCCCGCGCCCACGGGATCGAAACAGTTTATCAAAACTTGGCTTTGGCGGATCATCTGGACGTGCCTGCCAACATCTTTTTAGGCCGAGAAGAGGTCTATTTCGAATTTGGTCCGCTGTCATGGTTGAAGAAAAAGGCGATGGTCAAACGGGCGGATGAATTGCTGGAAGAAACTGGCATCAAGATACCTGACACCAAGCAATCTGTGGCTGGCATGTCAGGTGGTCAGCGCCAGTGCGTCGCCATTAGCCGTGCTGCTGGTTGGGGGTCAAAGCTGATTATCATGGATGAACCGACGGCAGCACTTGGCATTCAAGAAACCACGCGTGTCGAAAACATCATTCGTGGACTAAAAGAACGTGGCGTCCCTGTTATTATCGTGTCTCACAACCTGCGTCAGGTGTTTAATCTGGTCGATCGGATCGTGGTGTTCAGACAGGGGCGGATTGCTGGCGTGCTGGACGCAAAAACAGCAAGCGGCAACGAGGTTGTGGCGATGATTACCGGCGTTGATCAAGACGTCCATGAGAACGCCAGTTACATTTGATGCCGAAGGACAGCGAAACAGTGCAAAGCAAGGCGGCGCTTCGACCGCACAATGAACGCCTGTTTTTGGACCTGATCCGCACCGAAGGGCAAATGAGCAAAGCAGAGCTAACCCGTGCATCTGGCTTAAGCGCGCAGTCAGCAACCGTGATTGCAAACCGGCTTGTCGAAGAAGGATTGCTCAGGGCCCAAGATGCCGTGAAAGGCAAGATCGGTCAGCCATCAATTCCATACGCGCTTGATCCGGACGGCGCATATTCAATCGGCGTGAAAGTAGGGCGACGGTCACTTGAGGTGGCGGTGATGTCGTTCGACTATCGGATCATCGAACGCGTGGTGCGGCGATACGATTTTCCGCACCTTGGATCAATCCGAGCCGAGGTCGTAACGGCGATCACCGATATATTCGCGTCTATGAGCATCGCAAAACGTGAAAAGGTCGTCGGCATCGGCATTGCATTGCCCGATGACCTTAGCGCATGGGAGGCCACCGTCGGCGCGCCAAGCGGGGCGATGGCCGATTGGAAAGGCGTCGATCTGGCCTCCGAACTGGCGGCGAAATTCGCGCTTCCTGTTCGCCAGCTCAATGACGCCTCCGCCGCTTGTCTGGCCGAGATTGCCGTTGGAAATTCCGAACACCACAGAACTTTTGCGTATTTCTATGTTGGCACATTTATCGGCGGCGGTATTGCTTTTGCGGGTCAGTTGTTTGGCGGGCAACATAACCTTGCGGGCGCTATGGCGTCGTTACCCAGCGGTGCCATGTCGCACGGTGTTTCCCCCCAGCTTCTAGAGGGGGCATCGCTTCATTACTTAGAAGAGGCCGCCCGTGCTGCGGGTTTGCAGGAAGACTTCTTCTACTATGCCGCACCGGTTAATCAGGGCGCAATGGCGATCTTTGATGACTGGGTTAAAACCGCGGCACCACTCATTGCGTTTGCGGCTGTCGCTGCGCAAGCCATCCTAGACCCCGACGCGATTGTCGTCGACAGCAGCTTGTCCCCCGAACTGACGTCTGCGCTTATCGCGGCTGTTCGCGAAAGTATCCGATCCAATTATGATGATCGAGGTTTGGCCAATGTTAACATCGTTGCCGGAACAAACGGCATAGATGCCCGTGCGATTGGTAGCGGAATCTTACCGTTTCAGGCAGAGTTCGCATTGGATTCCTAATAGCGGCGAGAAAATCGTGCCACCCTGGGATGATGAAAGTCTAACATCATGCTGGCAAGCTAAGAAACTTGCGGGTTCGCAAGATTGACCGCAATGTCCAGCGACCAGTGAATCCGAATTTCGATTCTCGCTGCGGACCGCAAGAAAGACTGCTTTATTTGCTGTGCGAGGGCATCAAAGTTCTTGCTCTCGGAGCACTTTCTGCGCCGCGAGCGTATCCGTGAAGCGGTGGTCGCCGTGATCCGCCTTCAACAAAGCCGATGGGAAGAAGACCCGACGAGAGTGTTTGAAGTCAAAGAATACACTGCACTGATCGAAGATCGGTTACATCAGTGACCCGTTTCCGAACGGGTCACTTCGAATGTCGCATGAGCGTCAGATATGTCCCAATAGTGAGGAAGTTTTGTCCTAATAAGGGCTTTTGTGATCTCACAAAAGCCCTTATTTATATGATAAAATTACACTGACATGCAGATGTATTTCATTTCCATGTAGTCATCCATTCCGTGGCGGCTGCCTTCGCGGCCGAGGCCGGATTGTTTGACGCCGCCAAACGGAGCGACCTCGGTTGAGATGATGCCAGTGTTCACGCCAACGATACCGTATTCCAGTGCTTCCGCGACTTTGGTCACGCGGGACAGGTCTTTGGCATAAAAATACGACGCGAGGCCAAAGATGGTGTCGTTGGCCAGAGCGATAACATCGTCTTCGTCTTCAAATTTGAACAGTGGGGCGAAGGGGCCAAATGTTTCATCTGTGCTGACAATCATGTCTTTTGTCGCGCCAGTGACGATGGTTGGTTCAAAGAACAAACCGCCGAGGTCATGCGGCTTACCACCTGTCAGGATCGTTCCGCCTTTGGCGAGTGCATCATCGAGGTGCTCTTGGACCTTCGTGACAGCGGAAGGTTCGATCAGCGGGCCAGTGGTGATCCCGTCATTGAGGCCGTCGCCAATCGTCAGCTTTTCAACCGCTGCTTTGAGCTTTGATGCGAATGCGTCGTAGACACCAGCCTGCACATAGATTCGGTTGGCACAGACACAAGTTTGTCCGTTGTTGCGGAACTTGCAGGCGATTGCGCCGACCACGGCATCGTCCAAATCAGCGTCATCAAACACAATGAAGGGGGCGTTGCCGCCCAGTTCCATGCTGCATTTCATCACTTGGTCGGCCGCTTGGCGCATCAAGATGCGGCCAACTTCGGTTGATCCGGTGAACGACAATTTGCGCACTGTCGGGTTTTCGCAAAATTCTTTACCGACGCCGGATGCATCCATGGATGTCACGACCGATAGAACGCCAGCGGGTAGGCCGGCCTCTTCTGCCAATTTGGCCATCGCTAACGCAGAAAGCGGGGTTTGGGACGCTGGGCGCACGACAAAGGAACAGCCAGCCGCCAGCGCAGGGGCCACCTTGCGGGCAATCATTGCGTTGGGAAAGTTCCAAGGCGTGATGGCAGCGGCCACGCCGATTGGCTGGTTGATAACCGTGATGCGTTTGTCGGGCATGTGGCCGGGGATTGTTTCGCCGTAATTGCGCTTGGCCTCTTCGCCGAACCATTCAATGAATGACGCGCCGTAGGCGACTTCGCCGCGGGCCTCTGCCAGTGGTTTGCCCTGCTCAGCGGTCATGATGATCGCGAGGTCTTCTTGGTTGGCCATCAGCAGGTCAAACCATTTGCGAAGGATATTGGAGCGCTCTTTGGCAGCACGGGCGGCCCATGCTTTTTGGTTTGCGGCTGCAGCTGCGATTGCCGTTGCCACTTCGCTGCGATCCAGATCAGCGACTGTCGCGATGACGTCACCACGAGCGGGGTTCGTGACGTCAAATGTTTTGCCGCTTTTTGCCGATACCCATGCGCCGCCGACGAACGCTTGATCACAGACCAGATCAGGGCGGGTCAACATGGATTTGAGGTTTGTTGTATCATCAAGCATGGTCATGGCTCCAATTTCATTTGCGGCTTTGTCGCCCAGCACGATACCCTAGGTAAAGAGCAAAACCGGCGCTGGAGTCATGAAAGGCCCTGAAATGGATATGAACGATCGCTTTGCCAATGGTGAATATATTGCCGATGCAGCGACCTACCCTCCGATGTGGGAGGCCGCGGCCAAAGCATTTCGCGATCGTGCGGAATGCACGTGCGACATTGCATATGGCGACGGTGACAGGGAAAAGCTGGATCTGTTTTTGCCCGGAGGTTATCCGAAGGGATTGGTTGTCTTTATTCACGGTGGGTATTGGAAAGCATTTGGTAAATCCACGTGGTCGCATCTGGCTGAGGGCGCTGTGAAACAGGGATGGGCCGTCGCGATCCCATCATATGATTTATGTCCCGATGTCAGGATATCGGAAATCACACATCAAATGCAGGCGGCGGTGGCACATGCGGCCAGATTGATCGCTGGGCCAATACGTTTGACGGGGCATTCTGCGGGCGGTCATTTGGTCGCGCGGTTGGCGGGTATGGAATGGGGCGGGCGGCTGCAAAAGGTGGTGCCAATTTCAGCGGTGACCGATTTGGTGCCTCTGCTACAGACGTCGATGAATGACACGTTGGGGTTGGATCAAGCAGAAGCTGAACGCGAAAGCCCGCAACATAGCCCAAAGCCAGATGTGCCAGTGACTATATGGGTTGGTGCAAACGAGAGACCGGTTTTCATTGAGCAATCGCAGGAGTTGGCAGAAAAATGGTCCTGCGACTTGCGGATTGCTGAAGGGCGGCACCATTTTGATGTGATTGCGCCGCTGGCCGATCCCGACAGTGCTCTGGTGGCTGAACTGCTTAGCTAAACATCCGTGCATAGCAGGGCGGGTCATCGAAGGGCGTGGATCGCGCGGCAAAGACACCGCGGGCGATGGCACGGGCCATGCATGTCGCGGCAGCATGACCAAGGTGCAATAGATCATCGCATTCATGATCATCAGTGCTGGCTGCAAACATCAGATCGCCATCGACGGGGGTATGGGCCGGCACAATCGCGCGCGCGATACCATCGTGCGCCGCAGTGGCGAGGCGGGTGCATTGTGCTTGGGTCAAACGCGCGTTGGTCGCCACGATCCCGATTGTTGTGTTTTGCCCGTCGCCCTTGGTCGCGGGTCGACCAAGGGGATAGGTGATGGATGGGCCAAGATTACCAAACTCAGCATTCTGCTCAAACGGGGCGGCCCAGAAATGTGGGCTATCGCCAACGGTCACGGACCCGACAGCATTCACCGCGACGAGTGCGCCAATGATTGTGCCGTCTGGTAGCGTGGTGCTGGCAGAACCGAGGCCGCCCTTGAGTGTTGCCGTGGTGGCACCATAGCCCGCGCCATGGGTGCCAATTTCAAATGACGTTCCTGCATGCGATAGTGCCGCCCGACCCAAAGCGTTGTAGGGGTTTTGGCCCCAATTTTTGTCGCCCCCATTCAGTAGATCAAACAGGATGGCAGCAGGCACAATTGGTACAGTCTGATCTCCGACGCGAAAGCCGCGCCCTTGGTCGCGTAGCGCATCTGCGACACCGGACGCCGCATCAAGCCCAAAGGCGCTACCGCCGGAAAGAACCAAAGCATCAACCTGTTGCACCAGTTTGTCGGGGGCAAGCAGATCGGTTTCGCGGGTACCTGGTGCACCGCCCATGACGTGCACACCACAGGTGAACGGTGCGGCAGCCGTCAATACCGTGCAGCCTGATTTGAGCCCAGCATCATGGGCATTACCGACCAGCAACCCGGGTATATCAGTAATCAAATTGCGGGCTGGATTAGACATCGACAATATAGCTGCCGATGACACGCACGGTATCATTGTCGATGAGGCGATAAGGAAAGCCGCCAAAGGCATCTTCGGTCAAAATGATCAGGGTATTTTCGCCGCGCATTTTTTTGACAATCTTTTTGACGATCTTGGGATCAAGAAATTCGTCTAGCCGTTCTTGGGCGCCGCCAAAGGTAACTTCGACAAAAGTCGTATCAATGAACGCATTGGGTTGTTCCAATGTTAGCCGTTCGGGCCTGTCGCCACGTGAGTAAAGGCAGTAATGCCGCGCTTTTTCGCGTGTCTCGAAATTGGCGGTAAGCAGGTGAAGCCTCATTTTTCCGGCCGGCAGCGGCGCGGGCATTTCCGGTTCGGGGTTTTCGCGAAAGAGGCTAATGAGGCGGGACAGGAATGACATGGTGGCAGATTGCCCGTGGCGCTGGCGGATGTCACCCAATAATTTCTCATTGAGCCGCCAAAACGGTGGTAAGCACACCAAGATATTTCACTTGCCAGATTGAGCACAGCTGTCCTACACAACCCGCGAGCACGCGACGATGGCGTCGTCGCAGGCAAATTGCCGCTCGGGGTGAAAACCCCCTCGTCCTGAACGCCGGGACCTTTCGGGGTTCGGCACATCTGGGCCCCACTTATGTGAGGTCTATCATGACACAACGTCCAC
>CAXHZK010000036.1:0-4952 GCA_964021915.1 uncultured Roseobacteraceae bacterium
AACGGTCGATCAGCACCAGCCCACGCTGGCCCGGCGTCGTCGGTTTGTACGACTTGAGTGCCATGTTAGCTTCTTCCGTTTGCTTGGCGGTCCCACTTGCGCGGAACCTGATGTTAGAGGCCCCCGTAGGTGCCCTTTGTTCACAACCGCAAAGCCCCGGACGAATCCGAGGCTAAACGATTGATGCGATGTAGCAGGGGGTGGGGGTGGTGGCAAGGGCCGGAGCTTGGCTATTCGAATTTAGTAGTGCGGACCATCAACCACAGCTTGAGTAGTGTCTACTCCATTGGTGGCGACCAGATCAAAGCGCTTAAAATAGGACAGTGCGTCAGCGGGGGGCATTATGATCTCAACCGCTCGAATCGCAGTTAGACCTTGTTCAAATGGTTGATCAGCAAGATATATTACCATGCTAACCTCTGCGATCGCTTCTCCGGTCAGCCCACTTGCCCCCATGCGAAAACCCATTACGTATTCGTCATCATTGACAAGGTCTCTTGCTGCAAGGATGTCTCTTAGGTTTTTGTGATCGCTTCGATCACAGGCTACTTCACCTCTAAAATCATCATACTGAACAGCGGCTTGAAATGTACACATTATCTATTTTCTCCTCAAATTTACATTTACTTCCTAGAGTGCACACGCCCAGAATACAATCTGAAGGCGTCAGACCCCACTGATCAACACGCTCGCGTAATTCCATTGAGCCTCATCGCGCCCGGAATCAAGCCGCAGGCGCCGGGCGAGCGGCGGACCGCCCCGACGGGCCGACGCTTTGGCCATCTGCGCGTGCCGCATGACTGGAAGATGTGCTTGGCAGGGATAAAGTGCTGTTGAATATCTGGTGCTGCGTCACCCCACGGTCCGCCGCCCGCCCTGCTGGTGTTGCGCTTTTGGCCTTTGCAGGTAGCAAGTGGGTGCCGCTGCGCATTTGCAAGCAAACGCGCTTTGCGCACGCGTTTAAGGGCACTGGGGCCCTTAAACGGCCACGGGCCGCCGCTCTTCCTGCTGGCGTTGCGCTTTTGGCCTTGCAGGTAGCAGATGGGTGCCGCTGCGCATTTGCGAGCAAACGCGCTTTGCGCACGCGTTCAAAAAGCACTTGGGCTTTTTAAACGTGAAAAACCCCCACGCATTTCTGCGCAGGGGCCCCTCAATTCAAATCTTACCAGTCTTACAGACCAGTGGACACGTCGATGGTGTTACCCTCTACGAGCGTAACGTAAGCCTTCTTCACGTCCTTACGGGTGCCAAGCTGACCGCGGAAGCGCTTCACTTTACCCTTGGTGATTGTGGTGTTGACCGCTTTGACCTTTACATCAAACAAGGCTTCTACAGCCTGCTTGATCATTGGTTTGTTTGCGTCGATTGCCACTTCGAAAACCACGGCGTTATTTTCAGACGCTGTTGTGGCTTTTTCGGTGATGATCGGCTTGCGGATCACATCGTAATGTTCTGCTTTCGCGCTCATGACAAACGAGCCTCCAGTGCTTCGACGCCCGCTTTGGTCAAGACAAGTGTGTCTGACTTGAGGATGTCATAAACGTTTGCGCCTTGTGACGGCAGAACGTTGATTGTTTCGATGTTGCGCGACGCAAGCATGAAGTCTGCGTTCACTTCGGAACCGTCGATGATCAATGCACGCTTCCAACCCAATGCGCCGACCGTTTTGGCCAATGCAGAAGTCTTTGCGTCTTTGATGTCGATGTTTTCGATGATCACGAGCTCACCAGCCGCAACCTTGGCAGACAGCGCGTGGCGCAGGCCCAGTTTACGGAACTTTTTGGTCAGATCGTGCGCGTGGCTACGAGGTGTCGGCCCTTTGTAAGTACCACCACCGCGGAAAATCGGAGCACCGCGGGAACCGTGACGTGCGCCACCTGTGCCCTTTTGGCGATAGATCTTCTTGGTAGAATACTTAACTTCGGAACGACCCTTCACGTCGTGCGTACCAGCCATGGCACCATTACGCTGCCAACGAACAACGCGGTGCAGGATGTCTGCACGTGGCTCGAGGCCGAAGATTGCGTCGTTCAGATCGACGGAACCAGCAGCTTTGCCATCCAGTTTGATTGCATCAGCTTTCATTGTTGTCGCCTCCCTCTACTGGGGCATCTGTTTGATCAGCTGCAGGTGTCGCAGCGGACAAGAGACCAGCGGGGTATACAACGTCAGATGACAGTGGCTTTTTCACTGCATCTTTGATTGTGACCCAGCCACCTTTGGAACCAGGAACGGCGCCTTTTACCATGATAACACCACGGTCGAAGTCAGTCTTGATTACCTGAAGGTTCTGTGTGGTCACGCGGGCATTACCCATGTGGCCGGCCATTTTCTTGCCTTTGAAAACCTTGCCCGGATCCTGACACTGACCAGTTGAACCGTGCGAACGGTGAGACACGGAAACACCGTGTGTCGCGCGCAAGCCGCCAAAGTTGTGACGCTTCATCGCACCTTGGAAACCTTTACCGATTGATGTGCCGGATACGTCAACGTACTGGCCCTCAAAGTAATGGTCTGCCGTCAGTGTTTCGCCAACATTGATCATGTTCTCTTCGGCAACGCGGAATTCAGCGACCTTGCGCTTTGGTTCCACTTTGGCCGCAGCGAAGTGACCGCGCATCGCTTGTGACGTGCGCTTGGCTTTTGCGTTACCAGCACCGAGCTGAACAGCAACATAGCCGTCCTTCTCAACAGTGCGCTGCGCAACAACCTGCAGGTTTTCGAGCGAAAGAACGGTCACAGGGATCTGCTTGCCGTCTTCCATGAACAGACGGGTCATGCCCATCTTTTTTGCGATAAGTCCTGTACGGAGCATATGTTCTACTCCTTACACGGAAATCTGGACGTCAACGCCAGCAGCAAGGTCGAGCTTCATCAGCGCGTCCACTGTCTGTGGTGTTGGGTCAACGATGTCGAGCAGACGCTTGTGCGTGCGGATCTCGAACTGATCGCGGGATTTCTTGTCAACGTGTGGGCCACGCAGAACGGTGAACTTCTCAATCTTGTTAGGAAGCGGGATCGGGCCGCGAACGGACGCCCCTGTACGCTTTGCTGTGGAAACGATTTCCGCTGTGCTTGCATCAAGCACCCGGTAATCAAACGCCTTCAGGCGAATACGGATGTTCTGGCTTGCTGCCATGTTCATCACCCCTAGATTAGGGTCTAGATCGGAGAGGAAGACAACCGCTCATCGGCAGCCCTCATCGCGTCTTGTCGTACCGAAGGTACGCATACCTTCTTGATACTTTCGTCCAACGCAAAAGGGCACACGCGAAGTGCACCCAGTTGGATATGGGGCGTATAGAGGGAGTCGGGGGCGTTTGGCAATCCCTATTAAGGTGTTTAGCGTGTTTATCAGCTCGCCATTGCATGTGCCTCAAACCAACTTCGTGCTGATGCAATATCTGAAGGTTTCCCTAAATAATATCCTTGCACCATATCAACACCAAGTTCGACGAGGCACTCTAATTCATCTCGCGTTTCAACGCCTTCGGCTACTATTTCGCAACTAATTCCAGTTTTAAAATGAACGAGCGCCCGTGTTAGCGACCGCCGTGCAGGATCTTGATCGATATTTCGAACCAATTCCATATCGAGCTTTATGATTTGCGGCAACGTACGGAGAATATGGCTTAATCCCGAATATCCAGCACCGACATCGTCAATCGCTATTCTAATGCCCAGATCGCTGATCTTTTTCAGTTCTGCATTAAAGTTGTCAAATCCCTCCGCGTTTTCATGTTCCGTTACTTCCAATACAACTCGTGTCACAGGCGTGTTTTGCATCACCTCCCAAATTGCACCAGACGCAATGGTCGCCGGCGATGAATTGACAGCAACATATATGTGCCCCGGTAGGGAGGGTAGAATCTCGACTGCTTTTCGTATGGCTGCCACTTCAAGCTCTATCTGTCGATTAACCAATCGGGCATCATCGAACCACTCATTCGGAGGACGATAGGGGTCAGATTTAAACCTGCTCAATGCCTCAAATCCACATGGAGTATCTGATCCAACCTTAAAAATAGGCTGCAAGACAATCTGGAGGCCGTTGCCTTCTATAATTGCGTCAATTGACGACTCCACCGCTTCACGCTTGCCGCGCTTTGCCAAACTGGAGTGAATTTCGCGTTGCGCAAGGCCGGAAAACGTTTTCATTACGCTCAAATCACGTTCGTTTAACGTGTCATTGGGGCGCGGACTTAAGCAGCAAAACATGCCATATACGGAACCGTCCTCCCTGTAGACTGGCACACTGACATGACTGCGAATGGGAGCGGTGTGCGTAATCGGAAGCGCAGCCGCCAACGGTTCGTCGAGCGTATCGGGCATGACGTTTGGAAGCCTGCCTTCCAATATGTGTTGGCAGTAAATATCTGAAATATCTCGCGTGCCCCCCGGGGCGATCAGGTCCTCTAACCCAGGTGCGCTTACTGCACGAAACACAGCGCGATCATCGACAAATTCGGAGAGATACGCCACTTCCATGTCAAAATGTTCCCGCACAGTTTTTAACGCAATATCAATGATATCAGCCTCGCCATCATCGTCAGGGAATAACAGTGGCATGTTTTCATTATTCATCATCAGCTCCAAGCATTTTGATCACGCTAACTGATTGATCTTAATCGCTGATGAACAAGCAAAAAGGCCGCCGCATTTCTGCGACGGCCTTCTTAATTCCAGCACCTAGATTGGCACGGTGTGGGTTCTCGGGGTTTCCTCAAGAGAAACCCCTGCCACCCACCGTTCCAAGATCGTCGATTACTCGACGATTTTGGACACAACACCAGCGCCGACAGTCCGGCCGCCTTCGCGGATCGCGAAGCGCAGGCCGTCTTCCATAGCGATAGGAGCGATCAGTTCGACGTTGAACTTCAGGTTGTCGCCCGGCATCACCATTTCTGTGCCCTCAGGAAGAACAACTGTGCCTGTCACGTCAGTTGTACGGA
>CAXHZK010000037.1:0-2239 GCA_964021915.1 uncultured Roseobacteraceae bacterium
CTTGAGCTGGCGTGTGTTGATAAATGGCCTGTTCCAACGCATCCAACACGAAGCGTGCATTGGCGGTGCGGCTGGCGCGCCAACCAACAATCCGCCGTGCATAAACATTGTTGACGAAGGCCACATACACAAAGCCTTGCCATGTCGCGACATAGGTGAAGTCGCTGATCTAGAGCACGTTTGGCGCTAGCGCATGGAATTGGCGGTTCACCTTGTCCAAGGGGCACGCCAGCGCCTTATCTGGGATCTTTGTCTTTGGCTTCTTGCCGCGCACAACACTTTCGATCCCAATGGCCTTCCCCTTCTCGGCTTGTTCGGTCGTGGTGCCGCCCCGCTGCCCTGTGCCATTTCATACCATCCGCACAGCATGCTCGCGCACTTCTGGTGAATACTTGTTCGTTGTCTTGAAAATAATACTCCATCCTACTCATAAGTTGGAGCCTCCGGCAAACCCGCTGCGATTCAATACCAATGGTTATTCGACTGAGTTGCGCCGCCAGATAATGAACAAGCCTGAAAAGACGACCATCCCGGATCCAAGCAGCATCGTAGAACTTAGGCTTTCCCCAAATAACACAACACCGAGTGTGATCCCAAAAAGTAACCTTGTGTAACGAAAGGGGGTCACGGCAGATACTTCGCCTGTGCGCATCGCTTTCATAAGGCACGAATACGCAGCGACGCCCGACAGAATGGCACCGGCTAAGTTAAAGGACGTGTATACATCAGGAAGGACAAATGAAGCACCTTGCCAGATTGAGAATATCGACCCAGCAACCACAATCGACAAGAACCCGTAAAGTCCAAGAATGGATGTGCTGAGCGTTGCTGGAGCTGCTCTGCTGGCCAGATCCCGGCCTGCAAAACCGATCATGCCGATGATTGCCAAAACCGACAGCATTGAAAAGCTATCTGTTCCGGGCTGAATAATAACGATGACACCAACCAGACCAATAAAGATTGCAGACCATCTGCGCCATCCAACCCTTTCGCCAAACACCATGGCTGCACCTGCCACGACAACCAAAGGCGTCGCTTGTAAGATTACAGTTGCTGATGACAATGGTGTCACCGCAATGGCAAGAACGTAAAACAGGCGTCCAATGATCTCAAATACCACGCGAATGCGCATTGGCCGCGAAACGACGTCTTTGATAAACAAAGGTTCATTATTTAAGCGGGCCATACTGGCAAACATCACCGCACCACCCATGCCAAAGATAATCAGGATTTGACCAACGGGCAACGCGTTAGACGCGGCTTTCACAAAAGCGTCCTCTATGGCAAAAATCGCCATTGACGCGATCATCCAGATGCTACCCAACATGTTCGCTTTATGACCTGTTAGAATGGTTGAAATCATGAGAGGTCCGATGCGGCAAGGAGGAAAATATGGTTCTTCGCTACGTACACCGCAGCGAATTAAGGAAACAATGTTGTAGTCTCATCAAGCAGCTATTTTGACAGAAAACCCTCATGCACAAGCACCCGCCGCGATGGCCAGAAATGCGGGCTAAGGGTTGCGGGTTTACGAACCCCATTTCGACAGCGCTTTGGCAGTCATCAGGTCAAGATGCGCACCGCCGCCGTTTTTGAAAACGGTGATGGTGTCAGGGGCGCTCCGACCGGTCGCGCGCTGCGTCAGATCATAAAGATCGCCCCGCACATCGGACTGGCTTATGGTGCCTTTTTTCAGAGGGATCAGCAGTTCGCCAATATGTCCAAGCGTGGTATCGAAACTATCAACAAAGATCTCTGCACGCGTCAACAATGCGTCCTTGGCTTCACGCATGTCAGCTTTGAAGGCACCAATCAGGTCGACATGGGTACCGGGCGCGATCCGCTTTCCGTCAAGAATAGGCTGTTTGCTCATTGTTGCTGTTGAAATGATATCAGCCTGTTTTACGCCCGCTTCAAGATCCTCAATTGCTTCAACGGCGGCTTTCTGATGCGCGTGTAGCCCTGCCAGCACGCGGCTTTTTCCCGGATTTCGGCCCCATAACAAAATGCGCTCCAAACCCGGAAAAAGCGCAGAATATGCGCCTACCAGACTGTCCGCCACGATGCCCGACCCCACTATCAAAAGTGTCTTACTATTAGGGCGCGCCAAAAGAGACGCGCCATAAACGGAATCCGCGGCCGTTTTCCAATAGGTCACCAAGCCACTATCGACGACGGCCAGCGGCGCTCCTGTTCGATCATCAAAGATCAGCATCGCGCCCTGCACGGAGGGCCTTTG